>NZ_BQYM01000008.1 GCF_026008515.1 Hoyosella levis | reverse complement strand
CGATGTCGATGGTGAGGTTCAGGCCGGTGGGGGTGGTGGCGAGGTCGCTGAAGACACCGACCACCTGCGGCATGAACTGCGCCCCCGGCAGCACGAGATCGGCCTGGGAGGCGCCGCCTGTCGTGGAGATCGCGATATCCGACTTCGTCACCACCACGCGCAGCGACTCGCACTCCGCCATCGAATCGCGCGGCGCCGACCACACCACCGCGTTGCGCGACACGACCTGGGCGTCGGTGGGGGTGGCGCGGACCTGCATGCCGAAGCGGGTGGCGTCGGGCGCGCCGGGCGGGATGGTGGCGGCGACGATGCCGCCGTCGTCGGGCAGCTCGGCGAAGGCCTGGCAGGGGATGGTGGCGTCGAGGGCCTGGGGGAGGTAGGAGATCAGGGGCGCTTCGACGTCGGTGGCCTGGGAGTCCTGGGGCCAGCTCAGGGTGGAGGTGGTCTGGGCGACGGGCATCAGCGGGGTGGCGATGGCGAGGATGAAGCCGGCGAGGCCGGTGATCACCGCTACCAGGCGAGCCATACGAACAGTGCGCGCATCCCTTTTTGTTGCCACGGGAACTGATGGTATTCGGACCTCGTGCACGACGAAGCCCCGGCCATGGCTGGCCGGGGCGTGTCGGGGATCGTCAGGGGTATTCCAGGGCTAGCGAGGACGCCTACTCGCGCGGGTAGTCGTCGTCATCGGGGACCTCCTGGAGCTGTTCCGCGAGATCGGCCTCGTTCGCCTCCATGGTGCGGGAGCCCGTGTCCTGGGTGTCATCGTCCTCGGGGCTCACCGGGGTGGCCTGCTCGATCCGGTCAGCCTCGGAAGCGTCAAAGCTGTCGGACGAGGATGCGCGTGAGGTCATGGTGTCCCTCCTCGTATCGTTCGCGGAAGCCAGCCCGGCCGGGCCGTGCCATCCGCTCCAGTCTACGGAGCGGGCGACCGCGGGGCACGGCAATCCCGTGGCCGCGCTCCGCGGGCAGTCACACGGTGACGAGGATCGTTCCGTCGCGCACCTCGGCGTGGTGCACGGTGACGGGCGCGACGTCGCCGGAGGTGCATTCACCGGTGGCGAGCGAGAATCCGTACTGGTGGAGCGGGCATACCACCACGGAGTTGTCGAGCTGGCCGTCGGCGAGCGGCCCGCCCTTGTGCGGGCAGACCGCGGCGGTGGCGCGAACGGTGCCATCGGGCAGCAGGAAGACTGCGATCTGCTGGCCCTCGACAACGTAGGCGCGCCCCTCGCCGGGCGTGAGGTCGGTGACCGGGCCGACCGGGATCGCGTGGCGGGTGCTCATCGGACCGGCACCTGGGGCAGCGGCAGCAGCGGCAGCGCTGGCGCGAACTGCGCGGGCGAGCGGGGCTCGGTCCGCTCGAGCCACGGATCGCGGTAGCCCTCCACGGACTCCTGCAGGCGCGCGTCGAGACCTGCCGCGATGCCGTCGCTGTCCTCGATCAGCACGGCGCGCAGCGCGTCGAGCCCGATGCGGGGCACGAAGTCATAGGTGCGCTCCAGCCATTTGCCGTTCTCCCGGTAGTACTGCACGAACCGCCCGGCGAGCTGCAGCACCTCGTCGGCCGAGCCGACCGTGGCGAGCAGGTCGCCCTTGCGGATGTGGGCGCCCGCGGCCCCGCCGATATAGATCTCCCAGCGACCATCACCGACCGCCACCACACCGAGGTCCTTGCACAGCGCCTCGGAGCAGTTGCGGGGGCAGCCGGCCACCGCCATCTTCAGCTTCGCGGGGCATTCCAGGCCCTGCAGGCGTTCCTCCATGCGGATGCCGAGCGCGGTGGAGTCGTCGAGGCCGTAGCGGCAGAAGTCGCTGCCCACGCAGGTCTTCACTGTCCGCATGGACTTGCCATAGGCGAATCCGGACGGCATGCCCAGATCGCCCCACACCTTCGGCAGGTCCTCCTTCTTGATGCCGAGCAGGTCGATGCGCTGCCCGCCGGTGACCTTGACCATCGGCACGCTGTACTTCTCGGCGACGTCGGCGATCTTCCGGAGCTGCTCGGGCGTGGTCACGCCGCCCTTCATCTGTGGCACCACCGAGAACGTGCCATCGCGCTGGATGTTGGCGTGCACGCGATCGTTGATGAACAGCGCGCCCCGCTCATCGACCCAGTCCGGGCCCCACACCGTTCGCAGCAGCGAGGCGAGCGGCATCTTGGCCGCAGCGTCCTCCCGGCCTCCCTCGGCGAGCTCGGCGAAGACTTGCGAGACGGCACGCAGATCACGGGCGCGGACCTCGGCGATCAGGTCCGGCTTGGACAGCGGGATGCACGGCACATACCAGTCCGCGGCGGGATCGGACTCCAGCGCGCCCCCGGCGGCGCAGGCAACCACCTCGCCGACCAAGGCCTTGCAGGAGCCGCAGCCCTTGCCCGCCCGGGTCCTCGCCATGACATCGGTGAGTGACTTCGCGCCCTGCTCGACGCAGGAGACGATCGCGCCCTTCGTCACGCCATTGCAGTTGCACACCTGGGCATCATCAGCGAGATCGGCGGCGCCCTGGCCCGGCGACGGTCCACCGAGGTCGAACAGCATGCTGATGCGTTCCTCGGGCAGCTCCACCTTGTCGTCGAAGGCCTGGCTGAGGAACCCGATCTTGCTAACGTCCCCGAGCAGCATCGCCCCGATCAGCTTGCCCTCGCGCACCACCACGCTCTTGTACACGCCCGTGCTGGGCTCGTAGAACTGGACGAACTCGTCATCCTCGCGCTCCGGGCCCTTCACGCCCATCGCGGCGACATCGATGCCCGCCACCTTCAGCTTCGTCGTGATCCGCGAGCCAAGGTAGGCAGCCCGCGGATCGGCGCCGGTCACCACATCGGCGAGCACCACCGACTGCTCCCACACCGGCGCCACCAGCCCATACACCTCGCCGCGGTGCTGCACGCACTCACCGACCGCGAAGATCGCCGACTCGTCCTCGCAGCGCATCTGGTCATCCACGACCACGCCCCGCTCCACCACCAGGCCCGCGGACTGCGCCAGCGCCGTGCTGGGACGGATGCCCGCGGCCACCACCACCATGTCCGCATCGAGGCGCGACCCATCCGCGAACTCCACGCCCGTGATGTTGCCCGTGCCGTCCCGCAGCACCGCGGTGGTGCGGGCCCCGGTATGCACCCGGATGCCAAGCTTCTCGATCTCCTTGCGCAGCACCCGGCCCCCGCGCTCGTCGAGCTGCTGGTTCATCAGGTGCCCGGGCGAATGCACCACCTCCACCTCGAGGCCCTGGGTGCGCAGCCCATACGCCGCCTCGAGCCCCAGCAGGCCACCACCGATCACCACGGCGTGCGTCTTGTCGCGGGAATGCGCGAGCTGCAGCATCCCGTTGGTGTCCTCGATATTGCGGAAGCCGAACACGCCCTTGAGCAGGTGCCCGTCGGTGCCACGCAGGCCGTCGATGTTCGGGAAGAAGCTCGACGATCCGGTCGCGATCACCAGCACGTCGTAGCCGACGACACGACCGCTCTCGCACTCCACCTGCTTGGCGAACCGGTCGATCCGCACCGCGCGATCCCCCGCGTGCAGGGTGACACCGTTCTCCCGGTACCAGCTCATCGGGTTCAGCAGCAGATCATCGTCGTCGATCGTGGCTTCCCCCGCCAGCACATGCGACAACATGATGCGGTTGTAGTTGCCGTACGGCTCATCACCGATCATCGTGATGTCGAACAGGTCCCGGCCGCCGCGGGAGATGATCTCCTCCACCGCCCGCGCGCCCGCCATGCCATTGCCGATGACGAGCAGCTTCCTGGCTGTCATGCGACCACCCGCCCGCGATCGATGACCACCTCGCCCGCGACGGGGAAGGCGCCCTGCAGGAACCGTGGAGTGATCGACATGCGTCCAGGCTCGTCGCCGTCAGTGTCACGGCGACTACCCGAGCGTTACGCCGCAGTCAGGAAGTGCTCACAGCGGCGGAAGGCGCACGGTGCAGGGCCCGGTGGCCAAGGTGCCCCGACGGCAAAAGCACCGGAAACTGGTAGACGCGATAGATAAACCTCGTGTGCTGGTGCGGTTTCCGGTGCTTTTGCCCAGCGGAGGGCGCGAGCCTAGATGGGCAGCTTGCGGAACAGCGGGCGCGGCACGTGCCGCAGCGCGGACATCACGTAGCGGTATGCCGCGGGCGCCCACACCAGTTCCTTGCCCTTGCGGGATGCCTTGACGGCGATGCGGGCGACCTCATCGGCGGTGATGGTCATGGGTGCCTCGTCCATGCCGTCGGTCATCTTGGTGCGCACCATGCCGGGGCGCACGACGGTGACGAAGACGCCTTGTGGTCGCAAGGCCTCGCCGAGGCCGAGGTAGAAGCCATCGAACCCAGCTTTGGAGGAGCCGTAGACGAAGTTGGAGCGGCGCACGCGCTCCCCGGCGACGGAGGAGAACGCGATGATGCGGCCGTGGCCCTGGGCCTTCATCTTCTCGCCGAGGATCACTCCGGCGGAGACGGCGGCGGTGTAGTTGACGGTGGCGAGCTTGACGGCCTCGTCCTGGTTCTGCCACAGCTCCTCGGCATCACCGAGCAGCCCGAACGCGACGATCGCGACGTCGACATCATGGCCGCTGAACGCCTCGTCGAGGGCCTTCTGGTGGCTGCTCGTCTCGAGCGCGTCGAAATCAACGAGGGTGACCGTCGCGCCGGCCTGTCGCAGCCGGGTGGCCGCATCATCGCGGCGGTCGGAGGGGCGGGCGGCAACGATCACGCGCAGCGGGCCCGCCGTCAGGTACTCATCGGCCACCGCGAGGGCGATGTCGGAGGTGCCGCCGAGCAGCAGGATCGTGTTGGGGTTGCCTACAGCATCAATCACAGGAGTTCCAGCCTTCTGGCGAGATCGGAGACAAAGACACCATTGGGGTCCACGGAGCGGCGGACCTTGATCCACTCATCGATCCGCGGGTACATGGCATGGAAGGTCTCGGCGCTGGTGCGGGAGTCCTTCGCGAGGTAGAGGCGGCCACCCATCTCGAGGACCCGGCGGTCGAGGTCGCGGACGAGCTCGTGCAGGCCCGGCTTGATGGGGAAGTCCACGCAGATGTTCCAGCCAGGCATGGGGAACGACAGGGGAGCGTCGTTGCCGGGGCCGAAGCGCTTGAACACGTTGAGGAACGAGTAGTGCCCGCTGTGGGCGATGTCGTGGATGATGCGGCGGAACTCGTCGACGGCACTGATCGGCACGATGA
The DNA here is from genome assembly GCF_026008515.1 of Hoyosella levis. Classification (GTDB taxonomy): domain Bacteria; phylum Actinomycetota; class Actinomycetes; order Mycobacteriales; family Mycobacteriaceae; genus Lolliginicoccus; species Lolliginicoccus levis. The sequence continues at coordinate 215,671 of NZ_BQYM01000008.1, read as the reverse complement.
ACTGGTACTGCAGGAAGCCCACATCGCCGTAGGCGCGGTTCCATTCCCCGAACAGGTCGAGGGGGTGGTAGAACTGCGTCAGGTTCTGGATCTTGTTCCGGTAGGTGCCGGACTTCTGGTACCACAGCTCGCCGAGCATCCCGAAGGTGAGCTTGTTGCCCATGCCGTTGGGGAAGATATCGGGCAGCGTCATCAGCGTCGGCGCGTCGAACTTCAGCGGGTCCTTCTGCAGCTTCTTGGGCAGCTGATCGAACTTCGCCAGCGACCCGCGCGAGATCGCCGCGCGGCCGAGCTTGGGCCCCTTGGAGATCGCGTCGAACCAGCCCGACGAGTAGTCGTAGTGCTCCTCGCTGCCATCGCTGTGCAGGGCGATCGTCTCGTCGAGATCGCGGGTGCGGTCGCCGTCCGCGATGAAGTACGCCGTCTCCGTAGGGGTCATCTTGATGACGGCGCGCAGGATGATGCCGGTGAGGCCCTGCCCGCCCACGGTCGCCCAGAACAGCTCCGCGTCCTTGCCATGCGGGGTGATCGTGCGGATCTGCCCGTCGGCGGTCAGCAGGTCCAGCGAGACGACGTGGTTGCCGAAGCTGCCCGCGCTGTGATGGTTCTTGCCGTGGATGTCGGAGCCGATCGCGCCGCCGACGGTGACCTGCCGGGTGCCGGGAAGCACGGGCACCCACAGGCCGAACGGCAGCGCCGCCTTCATCAGCTGGTCGAGGTTCACCCCGGCGTCGACGTCAACGAGCTGGGTGTCCGCGTCGATCGAATGGATCGAGTTCAGCGGATTCATGTCGATGACGAGTCCGCCACCGTTCTGGGCCGGATCGCCATAGGAGCGTCCGAGCCCGCGCGCGATGATGCCGCGCTTGAGGTAGGACGGGGCGTCTTCGGCCTTCTCGCTCGCCATGCGAACTGCCTTGGCGATCAGCTCGATATCGGGCGTCGAGAGGACCTCGGCGGTAGTGGGCGCGGTACGTGCCCAGCCTGTGAGGGTGCGCGTCTGCGTGGGCAGCTCCGGCGAGAAGCCCGGGGCCCCGGAATTCGTGGTCGTGGACATCACGGTAGAGATTACTCGCCCCGCGCCGCTTCGGGTGGGTGGACAGCCGGGTTCGGTGCGGTTCGTGGCGTTGCCGCCGGTGTGATGGCCGGCGTGAAGGTGCGGGCGCCGGTGGCCCAGAGCGCGTCGAGGTCCGACCCCGGCGGGTAGCGATTGTCCAGCTCGAGCATGGTGGTGCCATGCGCGAACGACCACAATGCCTGCGCTGTCAGGGGATCACCGGTGACGAGGAAGAACGGTGTGCCTGCCCAGTCCTCCAGGCCTTCGGGCAGCTGGTCGCGGGGGAGTTCCCCGCTCGTGGCGAGCCGGTAGAGGTGCGGGCGCGCCGTGGCCTGGGCGCGGTAGGCGGCGAGCAGCTCGTGGACCGAGCCCGTGGCGGCGTGCAGGGCAAGGCCGGACTGGTGCAGCGCATCGGCGATCAGCACGGCGCGGATGGCGTCGCGGCTGGTGAAGTGCTTGTACAGCGACGGAGCCTTGATGCCGAGCTCGGCGGCCAGCGCGCGCATGGTGACCTCCTCCCAGCCGTGGGCATCGAGGATCGCATGGGCAGTGTCGGCGATCTCGCGAGCGCGGGGGGAGAGCGGTGGGGTCATCTGCGCTGGAGCGTGCGTCACGAGCGGGCCGCCTGCTGCTCGACGCGCTCCTTCAAGGCACGGTTCATGGCGTCGAAGCCATCTCGCACATCGAGCGAGTTGCCGGCGAGGGGCACGAGTGCGCCGCGGAACTGCTCGCCCTGCACGAGCCGCGTCTGGCCGCCAGGCAGCGCCTCGAGGACGAAGTAGTGCTCGCCGTCGACGATGCCGGGGGCGAGGAAGCGCCCGATCCAGCGGAGCTCCTGGGCTGGCTCCGCGACGGTGATGCGGGGCTCGAACGTCATCGCGGACCCGTTGTTGTCGAGGGTGTTGCGCAGGCGTGTGCCGGTGGTGGCGGTGCCAGCCGAGGAGGTGATGAAGGGGTTCCACTGCGCGTAGGCCTCGAAATCGGTGAGCGTGGCCCACACTGCTTCGGGCGGGGCGTCGATGGTGATGGCCGTCTCGATGCCGGGCTTGGTGACGTAGGTGTAGAGGTAGCTGCCGAGCGCTGCGGCGAGGACGGTCGCGACGAGGGCCGACGTGGCGAGGATGACGCGCATGATGCCTCCATGGCTAATGGTGTTAGCTACAATGCTAGGCTAACGGCGTTAGCTGCGCAATGTGCGGCGACGCGCGCCCCGCAACCTGGCGCGCCGCGATAGGCTCAACCGGTGACCCGACAGCCGCATCAGCCCCCCGAGCAGCACCACGAGGTGCCCCTGCCCGTCGAGCTGCCCCTCGACGAATACGTCAGCACAGCGGACGTCGACCTCAAGACCCAGATCATCCGGTTCGGCGTCACCGGCGGGCTCTCCGCCATCGTCGACTTCGGCAGCCTCTTGATCCTCCGCTTCCTCGGCCTCCCCTTCGAGGTAGCCAAGGCCATCAGCTTCATCCTCGGCACCACCACCGCCTACATGATCAACCGGCGCTGGACCTTCAAGGCCGAGCACAGCAACAAGCGCTTCGCTGCCGTCGTCGCCCTCTACGGCCTCACCTTCGTCCTCCAGGTCGGGATCAGCGCGCTGATCTACTACACGCTCGAGGACCGCTGGAACGAGCTCATCGTCATGACCATCGCGTTCGTCATCGCGCAGGGCATCGCCACCGTCATCAACTTCATCGTCCAGCGCGTCGTGATCTTCCGCATCCACTAGCGGGGGAGGGGGCGGGCTACCCCTGGAACCGAGGCAGGATCCCGGCGTCGAGCGCTTCCTGCAGGGTCGGCGCGGCCTTGTCCTTGTCGGAAAGGACCGGATCGAGCGGGCGGCCGGTATGGCCAAGGCGTGGCCAGTCGATGCCGATGGCAGGGTCGCGGGGATCGACGCCATGCTCGGCCGAGGGGTTGTAGCCGCTGGTGACGAGGTACGCGACGGTGGCGGTCTCGCTGAGCGCGAAGAATCCGTGCCCGAGGCCAACGTCGAGGTAGATGGCACGGTGCGAGAGGTCGTCGAGCAGCACGCTGTCCCATTGCCCGAAGGTGGGGGAGCCAACGCGGACGTCGACCACCACGTCGAGGACGGCACCGCTGACGCACTTGACGTACTTGGCCTGTCCGGGTGGCACGTCCGCGAAGTGGATGCCGCGGAGCGCGCCCTCGGCGGAGGTGGACATATTGGCCTGCTCGAGGCTGAACCGGCGCCCGGTCGCTTTCTCGAACGCTTCCTGCTTGAACCATTCATGGAACGAGCCACGGTGGTCGCCGAAGAGGCGAGGCGTGATCTCCCACGCGCCCGCGATGCTGAGTTCACGAAATTCCATCTGCAAGCTCCCGGTGCATCAGGTCGATCAAGTACTGGCCGTATCCGGATTTCACAAGCGGCTGGGCCCGCTCGATCAGCTCATCCTCGGTGATATAGCCGCAGCGCCAGGCGACTTCCTCGGGCGCGCTGATCTTGAGGCCCTGCCGGTGCTCGATCGTGCGCACGAAGTTCGAGGCCTCGAGCAAGGAGTCAAAGGTGCCGGTATCGAGCCAAGCGGTGCCGCGTCCGAGCTTCTCCACCGTCAGGCGCCCGGCGTGCATGTACTCGAGGTTCACGTCGGTGATCTCGAGCTCGCCGCGCGGCGATGGCTTGAGCTCCCGCGCGATCTCCACAACGTCATTGTCGTAGAAATACAGGCCAGGGATGGCGTAGTTCGATTTCGGGCGCGCGGGCTTCTCCTCTAGGGAAACAGCACGGCCATTCTCATCGAACTCGATAACCCCGTAGGAGCGGGGATTGGAAACCCAGTAACCGAATACCGAGCCGCCAGTGACCGTCGAGAACCGAGCGAGGCTGGTTCCGGTCCCGGGGCCGTAGAAAATGTTGTCACCAAGGATCAGGGCCACGGGGCCATTGCCGATGTGATCGGCGCCGAGAGTGAACGCCTGGGCCAGGCCTTTTGGCTCCTGCTGCACCTTGTAGGTGATCGAAATGCCGAACTGGCTGCCGTCGCCGAGCAGGCGCTCGAACTGCTCCCGATCATGCGGTGTCGTAATGATCAGGATGTCACGAATTCCGGCGAGCATGAGCGTCGAAAGCGGATAATAGATCATCGGCTTGTCGTACACCGGAAGCAATTGCTTGCTCGCGCCGAGAGTGATCGGATGCAATCGCGAACCGGTGCCGCCTGCCAGGATTATTCCGCGCATGCCGCAATACTGTCAGGTTCGAGGCCGGATGCAAGCCAGCCCGCGAGCGCGCCGCACCCCTATCGCCGGAGGGCCTCCCGCCACGGGATCCGCGCGCCCATGCGCAGCACCGAGTTGCTGTAGATGCGCGCAGCGAGCAGCGAGATCCCCGCGCACGCCAGCACCATGAGGACGAGCGATCCTGCGATCTCGATGGCCGATGCCTCGCCCGTGGCGACCCGGATCGGCATCGCGAACGCGGAGAACGGGGGCAGCCACGCCGTGACCACAGCCAGCGTCCCTCCAGGATTGGACAGGTTCACGACGCTCGCGCCCAGGCACGCGAACATGACCATGATCACCGGGGCCTGCACCGACTGGACCTCCTCCTGGCGGGACACCAGAGATCCGGCCGCGGCGTACAGCAGGGCGAAGAACAAGTAGCCCAGGATCGCCCACACCACCAGCGAGGCGAACGTGGCGATCTCTCCGCCGGAGACCGAGAGCAACCCCGTGAGGCTCGCGACCACCAGGCCCACGGCAGCGTAGGTGAGAACCTGCAGCAGCCCCGCCGCGCCGATGCCCAGCACCTTGCCCCACAGCAACTGCAAAGGCTTGATCGTCGACAACAGGATCTCGACCACCCTGCTCGACTTCTCCTCCACGACGCCCATCGCGACGTACATGCCGAAACCGAAAACCAGGCCCGTCAGCAGGTACAGCACGACGCCGGCGATGATGGTCTGCTGCGTGGCGTCCGAATCCGGCGGATCAGCAACCTCCACGTCGACCCCCGCCGCAGCATCCGCCGCGAACTCACTGGCATCCACGCCCTGTGACTCCAGAGCTGCATCCATGGCCAGCGCGCCCGCGGCGGACTCCAGCACCGCGACCATGGGTGGCTCCAGCGGCTCCACGCTGTAGGCACTAAGGACAGTGCCATCGCGGCCCAGCAACGCCACCCCGGCATCCTCCTCGTCCACCCAGGACCGCGCCTCCTCGACGCTCGCGGCGTCCCGGGCCTCGACGAGCACCCCGAGCGCCTCGCCCGCACCCTCGACAGCTTCCGACTCCACCGACATGCCCGGCGCCACCGCCACAACGGTCGGCTCCGGCTCTCCATCGCCCCGGAAGATCGAGAACGCCACCAGGCCGCCGACGATGATCACCAGCGTGATGATGTTGCCCACCACGAAGGACTTCGTGCGCACCTGTGCCCGGAACTCGCGCAGGGCTACCAGGAAAACCGCTGAACCACCGGAACTGCCACTCCTGCCACCGCTCATGCCGCCACGACCTCCCTGTACAGATCCGCCAACGACGGCACATGCGACGCGAACCGCTCCACCCGGCCGGTTCCCAGCGCCGCGCGCAGCACCGCCTGATCGTCAACCCCAGGCTCCAGCTCCAGCACCACCACACCATCGGTTTCGCTCACCAGCTGAACGCCCTCCACGCGAGGTACCCAGCCCGGCGGCGCCTCGGGCACCACCAGCTCCAGCATCCGGCCGCCGCGCGACCGCAGCTCCTCCACCGGACCCACCGCGCGCATCCGGCCCTCCTTGATGATCCCGACCCGGTCGCACAACCGCTGTACCAGCTCCAGCTGATGGCTCGAGAACACCACCGGCACTCCCTCCGCGGCCTTCTCCCGCAAGACCTCCGTCATCACATCCACCGCCACCGGATCCAGCCCCGAGAACGGCTCATCCAGCACCAGCACTGACGGATCATGCACCAGCGCCGCCGCGAGCTGCACTCGCTGCTGGTTGCCCAGGCTCAACGCCTGCAGCTCCATCGCGCGCTTGTCCGCCAGGCCCAGGCGCTCCGTCCACCGCTCCATCGCCAACGACGCATCACCGGGCGGCAAGCCATGCAACCGTGCCAGGTAGACCAGCTGCTCACCGACCCGCATCTTCGGGTACAAGCCCCGCTCCTCCGGCATGTAGCCGATCCGCTGCCGCACAGCTAGATCCACCGGCGAGCCATTGATCCTCACCGACCCCGCATCCGAGGCCAGCACCCCCAGGATGATGCGCATCGTCGTTGTCTTCCCCGCGCCGTTCGAGCCCACGAACCCGAACAACTGGCCTGCGTCCACCGAGAACGACACTCCATCGAGCGCCACTACCTTCCCGAAACGCTTGCTGACCGAATCAACTTCCAGCACCCCGACCGCCCTCCAGCCATCTTCCCGCCAACGAGACACACTGTGAGCAACACGCTAGCCGTGGGCGCGGTGGGGCGCAGGGCGAAGCGTGGGATGTCCGGTTTGCTGGGGGTGTGTGCGCTGGATTCCTCGGAAGTGTGCGGTTTTGCACCCTTCGGAGAGCTTGGGAGGGTGCAAAACCGCACACTTCGGGGGAGTCACCCACGTAGTACTGGGCGGCGGGCCCGAGGATGTTCGAGCCGACCTAGGCTGTAGGGACATCGTTCCGGTTGTTGGCGAAGGTGGGTTGAGCGTGCGGGTTCTCGTGACGGGCGGGGCGGGGTTCATTGGTGCGAACTTCGTGCACCTGACGGTGCGGGAGCGCCCGGATGCGCGGGTGACGGTGCTGGACAAGCTGACCTATGCCGGCCGTTGGGAATCGCTAGCGCCAGTGGCGGACCAAGTGGAGCTCGTGCAGGGCGATGTCGCGGACGCGGCGCTGGTCGATGAGCTGGTTGCCCGCCACGATCTGGTGGTGCATTTCGCGGCCGAGTCGCACAACGACAACTCGCTGCGATCACCGGAGCCGTTCATCCACACCAACATCATGGGGACGTTCGTGCTGCTCGAGGCGGTGCGGAAGCACGGGGCGCGGCTGCATCACATCTCCACCGACGAGGTGTTCGGGGACCTCGAGCTCGACGATCCTGAGCGCTTCAGCGAGGCCACGCCGTATCGGCCATCGAGCCCGTACTCGTCGTCGAAGGCTTCGGCTGACCTGCTGGTGCGGGCGTGGGTGCGCTCGTTCGGGGTGGCCGCCACGATCTCCAACTGCTCCAACAACTACGGGCCCTACCAGCACGTGGAGAAGTTCATCCCGCGGCAGATCACCAACCTCCTCACCGGGCGTCCCATCAAGCTGTACGGCGCGGGCGAGAACGTGCGCGACTGGATCCACGTCGACGACCACAACCGGGCCGTGTGGATGATCATCGACCACGGCAAGCTAGGGGAGACCTACCTCATCGGCGCGGACGGCGAGAAATCCAACAAGGACGTCATCGCCGACATCCTCGACCTCATGGGCCACACCTTCGACGAGGTGGAGCACGTCACCGACCGTCCCGGCCACGACATGCGCTACGCCATCGACGCCACCCGCCTGCGCACCGAGCTCGGCTGGCAACCGCACTACCGCGACTTCCGCGACGGTCTCGCCGCCACCATCGACTGGTACCGCGACAACGCCGACTGGTGGAAGCCCGTCAAGGACGCCACCGAGCAGCAGTACGAGGGGTAGCGCGGGGCGCAGCGGGAGGCTCGCGGCAAAGGCCTATGAGACTCAACGGAATGTGGCCGGAAACGGGGCGAATCGTAGCGTTTCATAGGCTTTTGTCGGCAGGAAGGTCGCCAGGAAGCCCGCCCCAGCTAGCCGCCCTGCGCGACGTACTGCTGGTGAAATGCCGTCATGGTCTCGCGGAGCAGGTCGGGGAGGTTCTTGCGGGGAGTCCAGCCGAGCTGGCGCTTGGCGTTTTCGATGCTGGGCATGCGCCGGTCGCAGTCCTCGTAGCCGGGACCGTAGAAGTCGAGGGAGGAGATGGATTCGATGGGGTGGTTCCGGTAGCTGTCGTCACCGGTGATGTCGGCGTAGATCCTGCGCATCAGCTCGGCGAGCTCGCGCATGGTGACCTCGTTGCTGGGGTTGCCGATGTTGAAGATCTGGTTCTGCGCGCCGTCGGGGTTGTCGAGCATCAGCATGAGCGCGTCGACGGCATCCTCGATGGAGATGATAGTGCGTCGCGCGCCGCCGCCATCGACGAGCTGCATGGGAGTGCCATCGATGAGGGCGGACATGAAGGAGGCGAGCACCCGTGGCGTGCCCTCGCCGTCGTGGCCGGGCAGGTAGTCCATGCGTGGTCCGAAGAAGTTCAGCGGCCGCACGATGGTGTAGGGCATGCCGGTCTCGTCGTTGTAGGCGTGGATCAATCGCTCCATCACCTGCTTCGCTGATGCGTAGGTCCAGCGCAGGTTGGAGATCGGTCCCATGATCAGGGGCGTGGAGTCTTCGCGCAGCTCATAGAGGTCGGGATCGTCGTAGGTGTTGCCCGGCAGGTAGCTCGCGATGGTGCGTCCATACACCTCGCTGGTGGAGAAATGGATCAGCCACTTCCGATGCTTGGCGCACAGCACGGGCACCTGGTAGGTGTCGAACAAGTTGGAGTGCAGCACCCGCAAGGGGTTGGTGACGTACTCGGCGGGGTTGCAGATCGCGGCGAGGTTCATGACGACGTCCGCACGGGCGATGTGTGGCTCGAGCGCGGCGATCGCCTCGGGGCTCGACAGGTGCGCGCGGTGGAACTCGAATCCTGGATGCGCGAGGTGGTTCTCGATCTTCGCGGACGAGACATCCCACCCCGTCACCTGCATCCCGGGGATGGCGAGCAAGCGGTCAAGGAGGTGGCTGCCGATGTAGCCGCCGCATCCAAGGATGAGGATCCTGGTAGCGAACATGGTGATCGATGCCTCCTGCTTCGCGAGCCGATGCGTCCTGGCAGCCGGTCCTTGTGCCATATCGGGCATTCTGCCGCTTTTGTAACGTTGTGGCAGGTTGCGGAGCTTTGTGCGGAGTGTCGCGCCGGGGGTTGTGGCAGAGTCCGCTGGCAGCGGCGACTTCGCCGCGGCTGGCATGGCAGGAGGGATTCGCCCCATGAACGATCCGCGGGGCCTGAAGGTCCACATCGTCGGGTTCTCGTCATCGAACAACTCGCTCACCAGGGCCCTGAGCCACGGGCTCGCCGCGCGCGAGATCGCCGACGTCGAGATCCACGCGTTCCGCACCGGTGCCCTGTGGGTCGGTGCCTCGAAGTACCCCTTCGATGTTCACGTGTTCGGGAAGAAAGAGATCGACGATCTTGCCCGGCGCATCGACAGGGATGCGCGGGACCGCCCGGTGGTGGTGTGGCTGTGCAAGGGGCGATGGCCGCTCGACCGCATCGCGAGTGCGCTCGAAGGATCATCCGCCGTGGTGATCGCGGACTTCAGCGACGATGAGCGGGCGCTTTCCGACGCCGTGCGCGATCAGGGCGTTCTCGGCAAGATCCTGCTGTTTCCCCTGATCAAGCACAGCCCATCGGGCACAGCGCGCAGCCAGCGGGCCGTGCTTGAGCGAGCGGATGCCGTGACCGCGGTCAGCGAGCATCTCGCGGGCGTGCTCGCGCGGCAGTATGGCGACTCCCGCTGCCCCACGCGCATCATTCCGCACACGCGGGAGAACTTCCCCGATGGCCCGACGGGTACCAGTGCCACTGCCGATCGCATCCGTGCCGGATTCCTGGGCACGGTCCGCCAGCACAAGCGTCTCGACCGCTTGATCGCCCTGACTCGGCATGATCCGCGCATCCACGGGGTGATCTACCGCCAGCACGGGGTGTCGATCCCCGGCGATGTTGCCGACCGCTGGACCCTCATCGATCCGGACACCCCGCTCCCTGAGGCCTACGCGTTGATCGATGTGCTGGTCATCCCCTCGGAGGAGGACGTAGCCATCACGGCCTCGCAACTGCCAGCGAAGCTCGTGGACGCGGCGGTCGCGGGCTGCGCCGTGCTGGCTACACCTACCCCTGCGATCAGTGAGTACGCCCGCGACGCGATTCTCGCGGTGCGGGACTGGGAGGATCAGGGCGAGCTCTCGGGCCTTCTCGAGCCGGAGCGCATCCGGGAGTCGGGGCAACGGATGCGAGCGCTGTACGAGGACCGGTTCAGCCCCCGCAGGACCGCGGCCCAGCTCGCGGCGCTGCTGTCCGACCTGGGCATCGCGGTACCGAACTAGGAGTGGCACGACCGGGGCCCCACGCAGATCATGCGAGGGGCCCCGGTCGAGTCCTGCTGGGTCAGCTTGTGGCCTTGTCCAGCTTGGTGGCGGCAATGCCCGCACCGACCATCACGGCGCCGAGCACGAAGTGCAACCAGTTGTCAGCGGTGTTGAGGCCGACGAAGTTGAAGTCGCTGTCCAGGTCGATGACCAGGCCGTAGATCCACAGCACGAGGTAGACGGCACCGCCGGCGAGGAGGAACCAGCGGGCACCGGCCGCGGTGCGGGCCAGGACGAGACCGACCACGCCGAACAGCAGGTGCACGATGTTGTGCAGCACGGAGACGGCGAAGATGCCGAGCAGCTGGGCGTGCTCGGTGCCATGGCCATGGCCGGCGAAGGCGAGGTTGTCATAGTTGGTGGTGATGCCGGGGATGAACCCGAGGATCCCGACGAGAAGGAACACGGCACCAAAGACACCGGCGATGATCTGGCCGGTGGACTTGCCATTGAGTATTGCTGGACGGGTCACAGGAGTGATCCTTTCTGTAGGTTGCGCTCTGCCGGTCATTCGCTGGCCAGCTACCTGGTGGATTGGCCGTTGACATGCGGCGATCATCACATCGTCCGTGTGGAACGGATCCACGCCAGCAGGCGATCGCGCGTGCGGATGCCGTGGGCCGGGGGCGTCGATATACTCCCGGCAGGCGCGACAATCTGTCGCAAAACCGGGAGGAGCCGTCATGGCAAAGGATCTCGCGCGCGGTCCCGCCCGCACCGGCGAACGAGCGCTCGCCCCTGACCTCGCCCGCGGCTTCATGCTGCTGCTCATCGCCATCGCGAACACCCCGTGGTACCTCTGGGGGCGCGAGGGGGATCGGCTCGCTGCGCATCCTCCCGGGGGGTCAACCCTGGATCAAGTGACGCAGGCCGTCATCATCACGACTGTTGACCTGCGCGTCTATCCGATGTTCGCGTTCCTCTTCGGCTATGGCATCGTCATGCTCTATCAGCGGCAGCTCGCCGCGGGAACCTCCGAGCGGGCCGCGCGCGCCCTGCTCCAGCGCCGCAACCTGTGGTTGGTCGTCTTTGGCTTCGTGCATGCGCTGCTGCTGTGGTTCGGCGACATCCTCGGCGCCTACGGGCTGGTCGGGCTCATCCTGGTGTGGTTGTTTCTCCGCCGCGCTGATCGGACCTTGCTGCTGTGGAGCGCGATCGGTGGCGGCATCCTGATCCTCCTGACCGTGACGGCTCTGGTCACCGCGCAAATGGTGCCGCCCGCGGACCAGCCGACTGAATCCTTCAACCCGTACTTCATCATCGAAGCCGCGAATGGCGAGTCGGACTACTTCGCTACGGCAGTGACGCGCGTTGTCTTCTGGGGCATTCTGAGCATTCTCCAGGGAATCGTCAGCCTCGCCGTCCCCATCGCGATCCTGCTCGGCATCTGGGCGGCACGCCATCGCATCCTCGAGCAGCCGGGCCAGCACCTGCGGCTCCTGCGCATCACCGCCATCACGGGCATCGCGACGGGGTGGGCCGGTGGCGCGTTCGCGGCATCAGCGAAGCTCGGTGCGTGGGAGCCGACCGAGACGATGCGCGGCGCGATCGAACTGGTACAGCTCAGCACCGGACTCGCCGGCGGGGTCGGCTATGTCGCCCTGTTCGGGCTGCTCGGGCACTGGCTGCAACCACGGGCGCCCCTGGGCATGGTCGGCACCGCCATCACTGCCGTCGGCAAGCGATCCCTGTCCTGCTACCTGGCGCAATCCATCCTGTGCGCGCCGATCCTCGCCGCCTGGGGCCTCGGCCTGGGCGAGCACCTGCACAGCGCCAGCATGGCTGCCTACGCCATCGCCGTGTGGGTGATCATCGCGGCATGGGCGTACTGGCTGGAGCGCGGCGGCAAGCAAGGGCCGTTCGAGAAGTTGCTGCGCGGCCGCGTCTACGGGCGAGCGGGGTAGGGGCTTCGAGGCTGCCGGTCGTTGCAGCCCGCCTGGCCACAACTGGACCTTGCGCAGCGCCAAACGCGATAGAAGCCGCAGAAAACCCAGGACCGTTTCTATCGCGTTTGACGGTTTCCCGTGCTTTTGCCCGGCCCGGAACCTGGCACCTGGCGCGGCACCCGGCCCGGCCCGGCCCGGCAAACACGCTAAGGCCGCCGGAACTGCTCCTCGCGCCCGAGCTTGCGCAGCCGGTTCCATTCGCGCCAGCCCGCGACGTCGCGCTTGCTCACCAGGAAGTACCAGCTGAACCGCACCCACTCCTGGAGTAGCAGCTTGCGCATCCCCGGCTGCGAGAGCAGGTAGCCACGATTGCGATAGGTGAAGTATCGCTTGGTCTCGTTGTCCGGGTACTGGGTGTGCATGCGCCCGCCCAGGATCGGCTTGAACTCGTCGGATCCATCGGGATGCAGGTACGCGGCCTGCAGGCAGGTGCCGAACGGCAGGCCGGATCGCACGAGGCGGCGGTGCACATCCACCTCGTCGCCGCGGACGAAGAGGCGCAGGTCGGGCACGCCCACTGATTCGAGGGCGGCGGCGGAGAACAGCGCGCCGTTGAACAGCGACGCGATGCCGGGCAGCAGGTCCTCGTCGCCGAGCTCGTGCCGCCAGCGCCGCCACACCAGGCCGCGGCGCAGCGGGAACGCCAGCCGATCGGGCTCGTCGATGTTGCACACCACCGGCGATACCTCGGATAGCCCGTTCCGCTCCGCGCAATCGAGCAGGGTGGCCAGCACGGCGGGCCCCTCGGGCCGTCCATCGTCGTCGGCGAGCCACACCCAGTCCGCGCCGAGGGCCAGCGCGTGCAGCATCCCGAGGGCGAATCCTCCCGCGCCGCCGAGGTTGCGCTGCGAGCCCAGGTAGGTGGTCTCGATGGGCTGGGACTCGACGAGCTCGCGCACCTCGGGCTCGTTGGCGTTGTCCACCACGATCAGGTGATCCACCGGCCGATCCTGGCTTGCCACCACGTTGAGGGAGGCAGCGAGCAGCTCGCGCCTGAGGTGTGTGACCACCACGGCAATGATGCGTTCGGTCACAGGTGCTCCTCGATCCCGTCGCGCTTGTCCTCGATGGCCATATCGGCCCGGACCTTGTCGACGATCTGGGCCGCCTCCGGCCCCTTGTAGTGAGTGAGCACGTCCTTGATGCTGCCGCGCTCCCGGATGGTGCCATGGTCGATCCACATGGCGGTATCGCAGAGCTGCGCGAGGAACTCGTCGGAGTGGCTGGCGAAGACCAGGATCCCCGACCGCGAGACCAGCTCCTCCAGCTTGCGGCGGGCCTTGCGCATGAACTCCGCGTCGACCGCGCCGATGCCCTCGTCGAGCAGCAGGATCTCCGGCTCGATGCTCGTGACCACGCCCATCGCCACCCGCACCCGCATGCCGGTCGAGTAGGTGCGCAGCGGCATGTTCAGGTAGTCGCCGAGCTCGGTGAAGTCGGCGATCTCGTCCATGCGGTCCAGCATTTGCTTGCGGGTCATGCCGAGGAACAGCCCACGGATGATGATGTTCTCGTAGCCGGAGATCTCCGGATCCATGCCGACGCCGAGGTCGAAGATCGGCGCCACTCGCCCCTGGACGCGGGCCTTGCCGCGCGTGGGCTCATAGATCCCGGCGAGCAGTCGCAGCAGCGTCGACTTGCCTGCCCCGTTGTGCCCGACGAGCCCTACCCGGTCGCCCTCGCGCAGCGACATGGTGATGTCCTGCAGGGCCTCGACGACCATCACGTTGGAGTTGTTGCGCTTCATCGCGCCGCCGGCCCTGCCGAGCACGGCCTTCTTCAAAGATCGTGTCTTCGCGTCGAAGATGGGGAAGTCCACATACGCCCCGGCGGTGTCGATCCTGACCTCGCTCACGCTGTTCCTCCCTCAGACCCAGTACGCCACGCGGGCGCGATAGTTGCGCATCGCCAGCAGGGTCATGCCCCAGCCAACGACGGTGAATCCCAGCACGATCACCCAGTGGTACAGGTCCACGTGGTTGCCGAGCATGGGCGCCCGGATGATCTCCAGGTAGTGGAACAGCGGGTTGATCTCCACTAGCCGCGCGCGATCAGCAGCCTCCCCGCCCCGGTTGATCAGCCCCTCGGTGGTCCACACGATCGGCGTCATGAAGAACATCAGCAACGTCAGGCTGTTGAGGATCGGATAGATGTCGCGGTAGCGGGTGGCGAGGATCCCGAAGAACATGATCACCCACAGCACGTTCAGCACCAGCAGCACTAGCGCGGGGAACGCCAGCAGGCTATGCCACCCCAGCGGCGGCCGGAACACTGCCAGCATGATCAGGTAGATCAGCATGTTGTGCGCGAAGAACAGCAGCAACCGCCAGGTCAGCCGGTAGACATGCACGCTCAGCGCCGACGGCAGGAACTTGATCAGCCCCTCGTTCTTGATGAACACCTCGGCGCCGTCGATGATGGCGCCCTGGATCATCGCCCACACGATCAGCCCCACCGTGACGTGCGGCAGGAACATGCGCAGGTCGACCTCGAGCAGCACCGAGTACAGCAGGCCCATGGCGACGGCCTGCACGCCGGTGGCGATAGTGATCCAGAACGGGCCGATCACCGAGCGTCGATACCGCTGCTTGATGTCCTGCCAGCCCAGCACCCACCAGAGCTCGCGCTGGGCCAGGCCGGTGCGCAGGTCCTCGATCGCGCGGCGCATCGTGCGCGAATCGGAGGTGATCTCATGCACCTCTACCTGCAGGGCATGGGCGGTCGGCTCGCCGTGGCCTCCGCTGGGCTGTGTTGCTGAGTCGGGCACGGGAGACAAGCCTAGTCGTGCTCCCCGTCCCAGCGCGCGGATGCCGCGCCGATAGCCTCGACCGGGGGACACGGCCAGCAACAGTATTTGCGCCGGACCTGTTGAGCAGTAATGGTTGTCGCATGCCAAAACCGGACATGGGCCAGGATGTCGTCTACCTCATCGCGCCCAGTGGTCACCCCAACTACGGCGATGAGCTGATCGCCGCGCAGTGGCTGCGCTACCTCGCGCGCCGCCGCCCGCGCTCGCTCGTCGTGCTCGACTGCCACACCCCCGGCCAGGCATCGATCCTCCTCCACGGCCTGCACCCCAATGTGATGTTCGTCGACACCGCCTGGCGGCTCGCCTCCGAGGCCAGCAAGCGGGAGCCCGCGCAGGCCGAGGACTTCCTCGCCCATGTCGTCGCGGAACCGGGCCGCGCCTGCCTCATCGTCGACGGCATCGAGCTGCTCGCCCGCGCCTCCAGCATCCACCTGCTCGGGGGTGGCTACCTCAACGCGATGTGGCCCCACCACTACAACCTGCTCGACATCGCGAAGTCCGCCCAGCAACGCTCCGGGGCGCGCCTCTACGCCACCGGGCAAGGGCTCATGCCCGCTGAGGACGCCGGCCGCATCGCCGGCGCCACCCGCCACTTCGACGTCTTCGACGTGCGCGACCAGCCCTCCACGCGCTTCAACGGCACGATCCTCACCGGCGACGACGCCTGGCTCGAACTGCCCACCGCGCCCACCGCGGGCACCGCGGCCGAGGCAGCGCGGCGCGGCACGGTGCTGTGCCTGCAATCCGACCTCACCGGCAGCGAGGACGGCGCTGAGCGGCTCGCCACCCTCGTTCGCGGGCTCCTCGACCACTGGGGCACCCCCGGCAGCGACATCGCCGTCATCGAGGCCATCCCCGGCACCGACCGCGTCGTGTTCGACCAGCTCGCGGACCGCCTCGGCGGGGCACTCTTCGTGCCCTTCACCGAGATCTGGCGGAACGGTTTCCCCGCCAGCCCAGGCCAGACGTGGATCAGCACCCGCTTCCACCCGCACCTCATCGCCGCTGCGGCAGGGGCATCGGGCATCGCCATCAGCGGCCAGCGTGGCTACTACGACACCAAGCACCAGTCGCTCATCGACCTCGGCTCTGGGTGGACGTTGCTGCACGTCGACGACGATCCCCAGGCCGTGCCGCGGCCCACGTCCGGCGGATTCGCTGCGTCCGATGTCGAGATGCTCGCTAGGGCCAAGAACGACCTCGCGGACGCCCTCTACCCGCCAGTTCCCCTGCGCGATCGCGCCCGCGCCCTCGCGCCGCCCCTCGTCAAGCGCGGGGCGAGGAGGATAGTGGGCAGGGGGTAGGGGCCTGCCCGCGGTGGTGGCCTCCGCGTGCATCTCGCAAAATCTGCGCGTCAATGTCACGCGACACGCTGCGACACGCGCCCGCGGACGTGACATTGACTAGCAAATTTCCGCCAGAGCTGGGTACGACGCTCGCCTACAGGTATTGGCCCGTGCCGTGGCCGTTCTGATGCGCCTCGCCCGCCTCAGGCACGCGCGGATCGGTCTCCTGCAGCCCGCCCAGGCTCATACCCGGCGGCAGCGCTCCCTGGCGCATCTGCTCGAGCTGCGCCCGCGCCGCCATCTGCTGAGCGAACAATGCTGTCTGGATCCCGTGGAATACCCCCTCGAGCCAGCCCACGAGCTGCGCCTGCGCGATGCGCAGCTCCGCGTCCGAGGGCACCACATCCTCGTTGAACGGCAGCGTCAAGCGGTCTAGCTCCTCGCGCAGCTCGGGCGCGAGACCATCCTGCAGCTCACGGATCGATGAGTCATGGACCTCGCGCAGCCTCGACCTGCTCGCCTCGTCCAGCGGTGCCGAGCGAACTTCCTCGAGGAGCTGCTTGATCATCGTTCCGATGCGCATGACCTTGGCGGGCTGCTCCACGAGGTCCGTCAAGGGTGTCTCGCGCGGCCCGGGATCGGTGTGGTCGTCGCTCGTGCCGAGCACCTCGATGCCGTCATGGTCCGTAACCGTCATGCATACCATGATGCGGTCGCGGCCCCGCCCGCGCTAATCGGCCAGCAATAGTCGGCCAGCGTGTCAGCTCACGCGCAGCAGCACCTTGCCCGCGACGTTCCCGGAATCGAGCAGCTCGTGCGCCTTGGCCGCGTCGGTGACCGGCAGCTCGTCATGGATCACTGGGCGCACCAGCCCGGCCTCGATCATCGGCCACACGCAGCGAACGGTCTCCCGGATGATCTGCTCCTTGCTCGACTCGCCCATCACCGGGCGGCCCCGCAAGTTCGTTGCCGTCAGCGTGGCCCGCTTCGCCAGCAGCTTCGCTAGGTCGATCTCCGCGCGGCGGCCGCCCTGCAGGCCGATGATGACGATCTTCCCGTCCATGCCCAGCGCATCGATATTCCGGTCCAGATACTTCGCGCCCATGATGTCGAGGATGATATCCGCGCCCGGGTGGGAGAATTCCTTTGTGTAATAGGCCATCTCGGCGACGAAATCGTCTTCCTTGTAATTGATGACGTAGCGGGCACCGAGCTCGCGGCACAGTGCAAGCTTCTCCGCGGAACCGGCCGTCACCGCGACCCGCACGTTCATCGTGCGCGCCACCTGGATCGCATGCGTGCCGATGCCACTCGCCCCGCCATGGATGAGCAGCGTCTGGCCCCGGTGCATGCCGGCGCGCATCCCGAGGTTCGACCACACCGTGCACGCAGCCTCCGGCAAGCTCGCCGCCGAGTACAGGTCCACGCCCTTGGGCACGCGCATCAGCTGGGCCTCGGGAACGGCCACGAACTCCGCGTAGCCGCCGCCGGAGAGCAGCGCGCACACATCATCGCCGACACGCCAGCCCTGCACGCCCTCGCCAAGCTCCACGATCGTGCCCGAGCACTCGAGGCCGAGGATCGGGCTTGCTCCCTCGGGCGGCGGATAATGCCCCGCGCGCTGCAACAGATCAGCCCGGTTCACCGCTGTCGCCGCGACCCGCAGCAGCACTTCGCCACGCTCCGGGCGCGCATCGGGCACGCGCGCCCACTGCAAGACATCTGGACCGCCGGGCCGGGACATAGTGATCGCACGCATGATCATGAGGGTAGTCGCCCGGCAGGCGCGACGGCGCGTCCTTCACCGGTAAGCCATTACGCGGGTCCCTATGCGGTATGACTATTCTCTTACGTGTCACGCAGGACGAATCAATGAGAGGACGCGGGATCCATGGGGGACAGTGACAATAGTGGCTTCGAATGGCTCAATGCCAACGAGCAACGAGCCTGGCGCGCCTTCATAGACGGCAGCCAGCGCCTCATCGGCCTCCTCAACCGTGACCTCGCCACCAGTGATTCCCTCTCCATCGCTGACTACCGCATCCTCGTGCTGCTTTCCGAATCACCGAACGGCGCGCTCCGCATGAGCGAGATCGCCGACGGCATTGTCGCCTCCCGCAGCAAGCTCACCCACCAGGCGCGTCGCATGGAATCGGTCGGCCTCATCCGGCGCGAGGCCTGCTCCGAGGACGGGCGCGGAGTGTGCGCCTACATCACCGATGCGGGCCGCCAGGCACTCAAGAAAGCGGCCCGCAACCACGTCGCGAGCGTGCGCTCCTACTTCATCGACCTCCTCGACGACACCGAGCTCGACTCGCTCGCCCACATCTTCGAGAAGATCGACAACCACGTCATTGCCAAGCAACACGGCGACGACTGAACGATTCGCCCCCGCTCCCACCAGTTCGATAGGATCGCCTACGGAAGCGTGGCAGAGCGGCCGAATGCACTCGCCTTGAAAGCGAGCGTCGTTAACAGCGACCGGGGGTTCAAATCCCTCCGCTTCCGCTCCATGCCCTGACCTGTTGATGCAGGTCAGGGCATTTTGGTTGGCGGGGGAGTGTGGCGGCGGCTGGCGGAGTAGTTTCGCCCCCGGGGTACATTCCCGCCACCCTTCGCGGCTGTCTGCCACCGTTCGCGCGGAGCTGCCACCGATATTTCCGTGGTCGCAATCGCTAGAGGTGGCGGGAACCAGCTATGGGTGGCACGAGTGGCTGGGGTGGCACGGGAAGAGCGCCCGCCACGCGAGGCACCCGAGCCCGCACGCACCGCCTACCCCGTCCGAGTGATGCGGTCTCGCTCGTCGACGGGCGCGGGGGTGTGGGCGGCGATGTAGGTGCGCAGAGCGCTGGCGCCGCGGATGGTGGTCTCGGTGGTGACGTCGTCGAGGGCGGTGAAGCCGCTGCCTGGGCTGGTGAGCGCGGGGTCGATGACGATTCGGTATTCCAGTCCGGGTTGCACCGACTCCGCGTTGATGGTGATGGCGCTGACCCGCGAGCCGATCGGGGCGGCCTCGTCGATGGTGTAGGCGAGCGCGGCCGAGGGCTGGAGCAGCGTGGCGCGGTCGTCCTGGAACTGCTGCTCGAGCAGTCGCGCGAGGGTGTCGCCGGAGATGTCGATGGTGGCGAGCGGGGTGTTGTCCACGGCGGCGAAGATATCTCCGTGGGTGACGGTCTCGCTGAGGTCCTGGCGCAGGAAGTCGGGGTGGATCAGCGCGGCTACGGCCGGGGAGTCGTTGGTGCGCCCGTTGTGGGAGTAGATCGCAGCATCGGCGATGAGCCTTCCGAGGGGGCTCTCGGTTGCTGCGGAGACTGGCTTGGGAGCTTGCTGGGTGAGTGTCCCCACGGGCGTGCGCGCTGCCTCGCCGATCGTGGACTCAACAGCATCGAGCGTCGCGGTGACCTCGTCGGCAGCATCGATATCGCGGGTGACGATCTGGTTGAACACGCTCACCCGGTCGCGCTGCACATCGCCGGTCGCGGCGTCGATCACGAGGTCTGCAACGGCGATGGTGCGGCCGTGCGATCCCGCGGCGAGCAGCGGGCGGTCGTTCCCGGCCGGGTCCCGCACGAGGCATGTGTAGGGGCGCGCGCCGCTGGTCATGACGAGGTCGATCTGGGGTGGCGCCGTGGCGGCTAGGTCATGCGCCGCGGTGTTGCCGGCGCCGCAGTCGCTGGGGCCGCCGGGTGCCTCGGGGAGGTCGGGGCTGTTGACGAGCAGGATCATCGCGGCGACATCGAGCCCCTCGAGTGCTTCGGTGGCGTTGGTGATGGTCTCGCGCTCGGAAGCGAGCGTGTATCCCGGTCCCGCATCATCGTGGATGGTCGCGCCAATGATGCCGACGGGGGTGCCGTCGACGTGGCGGATGGTGAACGGTGCCGTCAACGGGGTGTGGGTGGGCCCGTAGATGTTCGAGCTGACCATGGGAAACGATGCGCCATCGAAGGTTGTTTGCTCATCGCACTCGTCATCGAGGTGGCAGCCACCGTCCGCCTTGCGCAGCAGCTCGGGAACACCCTCAGCGAGCTCGGTGGCGCCGATCGCCGAGGCATCGAGGCCCCAGGAGTCAAGCATTTCGATGACGGGCTCGTGTCGGAGCACCGCGGTGCGGCTTGGTTCGTCCGGCGCGGCGACGTTATTGCCCGCGGAGAGGAACAGGGAGCGGCCCGCCTGGCGGCGCAACTGGTCGAGGTAGGTGCCGAGGTGCGCGGCGCCGCCCGCGTCGATGCGGGAACCGTCGGATTGCAGGACCGTCCCGGCCTCGCCGCCGAGCGGTTCGAGGGCGCTGCGCAGGTCACCGATCGAGAGGATGCGAACCTCGACGTCATCGGGGTGGCCAGCGATGGCGGCGGGCGCGGCGAGCATCGGCAACGCTAGCGCGGTCATCGCTAGGGCGGCTGCATGACGGAGCACGCTCATTCCATGCCTCCTCGACCAGCCCTCTAGTTCGGTGCGCTTGCGGGTTTCACTGCAACCAGTGTGGAGGCTGCCGCCAGATCGGGGGGCAACCATCGCGTCACGGTTGCATCACTATCCGGCACAGCATCGCGGCGAGAACGCCCCTCGCCGACAGCCGCGCGAGCTACGCCAGCCGGGTTGCCGCGTCGCTGAGCGCGAAATCGAGGAACTGGTCGTTCTCGTACGCATCGCCGATAGTGACCCGGACGCCCTCCCCGGCGAACGGACGCACCAGCACCCCGGCCTCGGCGCAGCGCGTCGAGAACTCGGTCGTGTTGACGCCGAGATCCAGCCAGACGAAGTTCGCATGGGTCTCGGGCACGGTGTAGCCAGCCGTGAGCAAGGTATCGCGCACCCTCCCGCGCTCGGCCACCACGACCTCGGTGCGCTCGAGCAACTCGGCCTCGACGTCGAGGGAGGCCAGCGCTGCTGCTTGCGCCAGGCTGTTCACGCTGAACGGGATGTAGACCTTGCTGACCGTGGCGATCACCTCGGGGGAGCCGACCGCGTACCCGATGCGCAGGCCCGCGAGCCCGTACGCCTTGGAGAACGTGCGCAGCACCAGCACGTTCGCGCGGCTTCGGCCCAGCGCGACCCCATCTGGCAGGTCCCCCTCGCCGAAGTCCTCGGCGCGCAGGTACTCGACGTATGCCTCATCGAGCACCACGAGCACATTGCGCGGAACGGCGTCGAGGAAGCGCTCGAGCTCGCTCCGTCCCATCGCGGTGCCGGTGGGATTGTTCGGATTGCACACCATCACGAGCCTCGTGCGATCCGTGATCGCGGCCAGCATCGCATCAAGATCATGCGTATGCCCAGCATCGAGGGGCACGCGGACCGGGACTGCCCCCGCGACTAGCGCGACCAGCGGGTACGCCTCGAACGAGCGCCAGGCGAACAGGACCTCATCGCCCGGCGAGCATGTGGCGAGGACGAGCTGCTGGCACAGGCTCACCGACCCGCATCCCACGGCGACCTGCTCGACCCCCACCCCGAGGCGGGCGGCCAGCGCTTCCCGGACGGCCATCGCGCCATTATCCGGATACCGATTGACCCCCTGCGCGGCGGCCGCGATCGCCCCCACCACGCTGGGCAGCGGACCCGGCGAGGTCTCGTTGCTCGCCAGCTTCAGCGCTCCCGGCCACGACTTTCCCGGCACATACATCGGCAGCGTCCCGAGGTCAGGGCGCAGCTGGACGTGGGCGAAGGGGTCGTTGGCAGGATCTACGGGCGAAGTGGTCACCTGCGCGAGAATAGTCGTTCCAGGCCTCGAAAATCAGGACGAGGAGTGGGAGAGTAGAACCTATGTCGGGAATTCACACGTCACGAGCCCGGCAGGAGTACGCGGCCCTGCCGGATGCATCCACCCATGTGCCGCTCACCGTCATCGCGCCCGAGTCGCAACCGCGTGGCGGAATCGTCTTCCTCCACGAGATGCGTGATTTCCACGAGCCCTTGCTGCAGCTGATGCACGAGCTCGCTGACGAGGGCTGGCTCATCGCGGCCCCGCACCTGTTCCATCGCCAGCCCGAGGACCAAATCGATCCTGTCTTCGGCGCGGAGCTGTTCGACGACGCAGATGCCGCCCGCGACTGGTTGGTCGACCACGAGGTCAATGCGGACAGCGTCGGGATCATCGGCTTCGACAGCGCGGGCACCGCCGCCGCGATAGTCGCCACCCAGCGCCCCTATGGCGCGGCGATCAGCGTCGCGCCGCATGGCATCGAGCGCGCGCTCGCGCCGGAAGCCACGCCCTTGCTCGAGACGGTGCATTCCCTGCGCACGCCGTGGCTCGGCATCTTCGGCGAGGACGATCCGAAGACACCGCCGGACTCGGTGAACGCGTTGCGCAACGCGGCCCTGCGCGCTCCCGTCGCGACGCTCCTCGTCAGCTATCCAGGCCTCGCCCATCGGCCCGACGATGGTTTTGGCACCTGGTCCTGGCACGACGTCGACGATGTGCCCGACGCGGAGCCCGCGGATACCGAGACCGCCGTCACCGCTGCCAAGCAGCACATGTTCGAGTGGTTCGACAGCTATCTCCGCTGACGTCGCCACGCCGCCTGCCTGTGGTTTTGCAAAACTACTGCAGACGTGTGTAGTCTTGCCGATGCCCGACGCAAAGGGTCCAGGGAGGCGTGCCAGAGCGGCCGAATGGGGCTCACTGCTAATGAGTTGTTCCCCCCAAAGGGAACCGGAGGTTCAAATCCTCTCGCCTCCGCCACCGGGGTTCCGGTAGTACAAGAAAATAAGCTCGCGCTCGTAGCTCAACGGATAGAGCATCTGACTACGGATCAGAAGGTTAGGGGTTCGAATCCCTTCGAGCGCACGTCTTGGTTGAGACAGCAATCGCCCCCGCACTCGTGCGGGGGCGATTGGGTTTCTACGGCCAGTTTGTGGCCGCGCCGCCCTCGGCTTTGTGGCCGCTCCGCCCTCGGCGAGGCTCGCGGCCACGCGGTGAATCCCCACGTTCCGTTGCGCGAGGCCCCGGTGCTTCATACGGTAGGAGGCGTGACAAACCCCGTATCGGAGCCGACTTCGTGGCCTGCCGTCCTGACGTGGAAGTCCACCTCGGCTCCGCGGATGGAATCCACCCGCATCCAGCTCTCGGGCAGGCGCGTCAAGGCGTCGGGCCGACTCATTGGTGGTACCTGCGAGGATCACGAGAGCTTCAGCGCTTCCTACGACCTCGTGACCGACGATGCTGGCATCACGCGACGCTTGTCGCTGCGTACCACGACGGCCAGGGGCGAGCGCGTGCTGTCGGTGTCGCGGGATCGGGAGGGCCACTGGACCGTGCACGAGGGCACTACCTCGAATCGTTCACGGTTCGGGGGCGCGCTCGATGTGGATGTGATCCTGAGCCCGTTCTTCAACGCACTGCCCATCCGGCGCCTAGGCATGCAGCATGAGGCGGGTGATGAGCAGGTCTCGGTGGTGTATGTGTCGCTCCCGGACCTGACCGTCCGGGAGGAATCCCTCACCTACAGCGCCGGACCAGAAGGCATCCACGTCATTTCGCCGGTCGCGAGCGCCACTGTGACTGTTGATGGGGACGGCTTCGTGATCGACTACCCCGGGCTCGGGGAGCGGATCTAGCTGCTGCTCACGCCTGCTCGCCGAGTGCCTGCGTGCCGATCGTGAGCGGCGCGCGCGCGGCAGTGCGGGGGAGCGCCGCGAGCTGCACGCCCACGGGGAGGCCGCCACTCTCTCGGCCATCGTGTCCGGGGCCATCGTGCGCGGGCCCGGGCATCGCGGCGACGGAGTAGCCAAGCACGCTGAACGGTATGCACAGCCGCAGGATCTCCGGGCGGACCGGCACCGTCGACCCATCGACGTCCAGATCCTCGACGCCGATCAGGGGAGCGCGGAACGGCACCGTGGCGGCGAGCAGCAGATCGATGCCCTCGGATCGCATGCGCTCGTCGATCCGCAGGCGCAGTTCCCGCAGTCGACGCATCGCCTGGATGTACTGGCTGGCTGTCCGGCCGCGCTGGGCGCGCAAGCGTTCCCGCGTCAAGGGCTGGAAACGGTCAGGAACCGACTCGAGGTCCCGCTCGTGCGTGGCCAGGGCCTGAGCGCCCGTGATGATGCCATATAGCTCCACGAGCTCGTCCGCCTCGCCCAGCTGCACATCCACCACATCATGGCCCGCGCTCGCGAGCTGCTCGGCGGTGGCGTCCACGGCAGCCTGTACCCGCTCGTCATGCACCTGCCAGCCCGGTCCCGCGAGACGGCCGATCCGGTAGCCAGCGACCCGTTCCCCAGCTGGCCCGTCATCGAGCCCCGCACGATCAAGACCGAGCGCGTCCCAGGCCAGCAGCGCGTCGGCGCCCGTCCGCGTGAAGAACCCCACATGGTCGAACGACTCGGCCAGCGGAAACACCCCATCGAGGGGCAGCGCGCCGTAGGACGGCTTCACGCCCACCACGCCGCACAAGGCGGCCGGGGCGCGCACGCTGCACCCAGTGTCCGTGCCGATAGCCAGCGCAACCACACCCTTGGCGACCAGCGCTGCCGATCCCGAGGAGGAGCCACCCGTGATGCGCCTGGCATCCCACGGGTTGGCGGCCGCACCATCCGCGCTCACCGCGCTCGTGGGCCCGTAGGCGAACTCATGCATGTGCGTCTTGGCGACGATGATCGCACCCGCTTCGCGCAGCATCCGCACGATCGCGGCATCCGCGGATGCGGGCTCCACGAACTCGCGCACCAGGCTGCCGCACCGAGTGGGAACGCCCGCCACGTCGATGAGGTCCTTCACCACCACCGCCACCCCGTGCAAGGGGCCCGTGGCCGCACCGCTGGCGCGCTGCTCATCGAGCACCCGTGCTTGCTCGAGCGCCTGCGCGGCGAGCCGATCGTGGAAGTCCCACCCCACCACAAGGTTCTCCCAGGGCGAGCCACGCAACGCCTCGATGCGGCCCAGCACCTCGGTGACATGCTCCACGGCAGTGATCCGCCCGCCGCGCAGCTCGTCCACCAGGCTCGATAGGGTCATTGCCCGTGGGGTCATCGCGCCTCCTCCTCGGGTAGTGCCACTAGTACCGCGCCCGCGCGCCCTGCCTCGCGCAGCGCATCCAGCCAGCCGGGCTCGCCGGGAACGATGCCGTCGATCACCTTCCGGCTCGAGCCACGATTCTCGTATCCCTGGCGCGCCGCGAAGCCCGCCGACGTGAGCACGGAAGTCGAGGAACGCTCAACGAGTGACTTCCTAGCCTCGTGCAGGGTGTCGAGCACCTCATCGAGCACCGGTAGCAACGCATCCGCGTTCGCCTCGCACATCGCATCCACCAGCGCGGGCGCCGTTCCGGCCACCCGGGTGCCATCGCGGAACGATCCGGCGGCCAGCGCCATCGCCAGATCTCCTCCCCGTGCCCCCGCGATCGCCAGCGACTCCGCTAGCACATGAGGCAGGTGCGAGATCCGTGCCGCAGCATCGTCGTGCTCCACCGACTCAGCGGGAACCACCACCGAACCGCAATCCAGAGCCAGCGCGGCCACCTGACGCCACACCGCGGGATCGCGGCCCTCGTCCACGCCCACCACCCAGGTGGCGCCCCGGAACAAGGCCGCATCCCCGGCCGTCCAGCCGGACTGCGCCGTGCCCGCCATTGGGTGCCCGCCCACGTACCGGGCATCGAGTCCATGCTCCCGCACCGCCGCGGCCACTGGGCCCTTCACGCTCACCACGTCGGTGACCGGGCATCCGGGCGCGAGCCGGGCGATCTCGCCCAGCACCGCACCGACCGCCGGCATCGGTACCGCCACCACGATCAGCGACTCCTCCCGCGCGGCACGCTCGAGCACCTCGCCGAGGTCGCTGCTCGCATCAAAGCCATCGGCGCGGGCAGCCTCCACCGCCGCAGCAGACCGGTTATAGCCGAACGCTTTCCGGCCGGCCACGTGCGCCGCACGCACTACCGAACCGCCGATCAATCCCAGGCCAAGGACACAAACAGACTCAGGCACACCACCAGGTTCGCACACCACCGCTGGCGTGTCGTGCCCCGACACCACCCCGCCACCTGCGATTTCCCAGTCGGAGTTCCCACACGTGCCTAGCCGCGCTAACCTCACGGCATGGCAGCACAGCGCGCTCGCACACAAAGCGACGACGATTACGAGGTAGACGGCTTCGCGGTAGGAGTCGTCCGAGAGGACGGCCGATGGCGCTGCGTCGCGCTCTCGCAGTCCGTGCTGACCAGCCTCGAGGACGCCGAGACCGAGCTCCGGGAGCTGCGCAGCTCGGGCGCCACCATCGGACTGCTCGATGTCGACGACGAGTTCTTCATCGTCATCCGGCCATCCCCGGCCGGGACTCGCCTCTTGCTCTCCGATGCCACCGCCGCCGTTGACTATGACATCGCCGCCGAGGCCCTCGACGAGCTCAACGTCGACATCCCCGACATCGACCCCGACGAGCTCGACGAGGTAGACCCCTGGGAGGAAGGCGATCTCGCCATCCTTACCGACCTCGGCCTGCCCGAATCAGTCATGAGCGTCATCCTCGCCGAGGACGATCTCTATCCGGATGAGCAGCTCCAGATGATCGCCGAGCGGCTTGGCTTCGAGCGCGAGTTCGTCACGATCATCGACTCGCTGCAGAACTAGCCAACCAGGTTGGCATCGCATCCATGACGCTCGCTGAGGACGAGGCCATGATCGCCGCTGCCATCGATGCGGCGGCGCTCTCCGGCCCCGACGATGTACCCGTGGGAGCGGTGATCCTCGCGCGCGACGGCACCGTGCTTGCTCGCGCGGGCAACCAGCGCGAGGCCACCGGTGACCCCACTGCCCATGCCGAGATCCTCGCGCTGCGAGCCGCGACGCATGCGATGGGGGATGGCTGGCGGCTCGAGGAGACCACGCTTGCCGTGACGCTCGAGCCCTGCACCATGTGCGCGGGCGCCCTTGTCCTTGCCCGGGTCGGACGCATCGTGTTCGGGGCCTGGGAACCCCGCACCGGCGCGGTCGGCTCGCTCTGGGACGTCGTGCGGGACCGCCGGCTCCTGCACCGGCCCGAGGTGCGGGGCGGCGTCCTCGCCGATCCCTGCGCCCGGCTGCTCACCGACTTCTTCGAAGCGCGCCGCTGAGCTGGGGTTGTCCGGCCGAAAAACGCGTTGACCAGGCGATTCGGCGCGAAACTCAACCTCGGGTACAGTTGTGCGCGGTGGCGTGTCCGAGCGGCCGAAGGTGCAGCACTCGAAATGCTGTGACGGGTAACCCCCGTCCGAGGGTTCAAATCCCTCCGCCACCGCTCTTGACCTCCCGCCTGCTTGCGCAGGTGGGAGGTCTTTTTTGTGCCTGGTTCCCTGGGGTCTGCGGCGGGCTGGTGCCCCGGAGTTGTAAATCTGCTAGCTAATGTCACGCTCCTGCGCGCGTGTCGCGGCGTGTCGCGTGACATTGACCAGCAGATCCTCCCGCAGCCAGCCAGCCAGCCAGCCAGCCAGCTACTCGCCCAAGGGCGCCGAGAGCTCGACGATGGTGCCGTCGCCCGGGCTCGAGTCGATGCTGGCGGTGCCGCCGATGTCGTGCATGTTGGCCTCGATGGCGTGGGTGATGCCATAGCCGCGCGGTGTGGTGGCGGGGTCGAAGCCGCGGCCGCGGTCGACGATGCGGACGGTGAGGCTGGTGTCGTCGGCGAAGGCGGTGAGCCAGGCCTCGGTGGTGCCGGAGTGCTTGAGGACGTTGTTGAGCGCTTCGCGCACGGCTTCGGAGAGGGTGTCGCACCGGTTTCCGGGGATGCGTTCAGGGAGGCTGTGCTGCTTGACGTGGACCTCGAGGCCGAGTGCTTCGACGTCGGCGAGCGTGGCGGACATGACGTTCTGGAGCCGGGATTCGGTGGCGATGTTGGTCTCGGGGTCGTTGGTGATCAGCGCGCGCAGGTAGGCGGCCTCGGCGGCGCAGCGGCGCTGGACCTCGGTGGTCTTGTGGTCGAGCCCGCCGCGGGCGATGGCGGTGAGGGTGGTCAGGACTGTGTTGTGGAGGTGCCGGTACTGGGTCTGGCGCTCGGTGGCGCGGGCGGAGCTGGCGGCGCGCTGGGTCTCGGCGCGGAGCTGCTCGGACTGGATCTTCTCGAGGATGCGGCCTTGCCCGCTGAGGTAGCGGCGGACGAAGTGGGCGGCGACGGCGTACCAGAGGCAACCGTTGAGCACGGAGAGCGTGGGCTGGGCGAGCAGGTCGAGCTGGTTGTCGTGCAGGTATGCGGCGGCGAGGAGGGCGGCGGCGATGATGGCGAGGCAGGTGGCGGCGAGCCACGGCCGGAACGCGGCCGCGGTCAGGGCAGCAGCGGCGAGCGCGAGCTGCACGGGCCAGTTGCTGTCGGAGAACACGTCGGCGCCGGTGACGTTGCGACTGCTGATGAAGAGCAGCGCGACGACGAGCGCGAGGTCGGTCCAGATGGTCCATCGCGGGAACCAGCCGCGGCGGCGCGCGATGAGCAGCAGCGCGACGTTCCAGCTGCCCGCGAGGGCGAGGAGAGCAGCATTGAGCGTGGCGCTCTGGTAGGTGATCGGCGGCGCCGTGGCGGCGGCGGCGATAGCGGGCAGCAGGTAGCTGGCACGCTGGATGAAGAGCAGCGCGAGGATGAAGCGGAGCGCCCGGTCGGTGCTGGAGCGGGTGGCGAGGTACTGGGGGTCGTTCCAGCTGAGGACGTTGCCGAATAGCACGTGCCAGGCTGCGCGCAACCGGGCCGTGAAGGGTGCGGTGAGCACGGCCGCGTCCGGGGATTCTGGTGCTGGCGGCGCTGTCTCGGCGGACTGCATGGCCCCTATTGTCCGGCATGTTGTGGCGGACAGGGTGTAACGGCTCTTGCTGATGGTGCGATTCTGGTGATGGAGTGGCCAGTGTGTGCTGCTGAGCACGTGTTGGTGAGACGGATGATCGCGGTCACCCTTCGCATGGGTTTGGTAGTGCAGCCGCTACCCTTCAATGAGGGTCGACAGTGGTGTGGGCCCGCCGACCATGGCGAAAGGTGGCGTGATGACTCGGGCAGACCGTGATTCGCGCAGTCATCTGGAGCTGGGCCTGGTGAACTTGTCGGATCCGGGCGCGGTTCGCGATGAGCCTGCGCTCGTTGAGCTCGATGGCTGGGTGCGGGCATTCCTGACGCGCCCGCATGCAGATCTGGGCCGCTCGGGGCCGGTGTGCCCGTTCACCGTGCCGTCCTTGTCCCGGAATCTCCTGTGGGCAGGTGTGGTGCGTGGCTCGAGGTTGTCGGAGGACGACATCTCGCTGGCGGTCGAGAAGCTCGTGGATGACTTCGCGCTGCTCGGCCCGTCCGAGGGCGGGCAGGCACTGTACAAGGCAGCCATGGTTGTCTTTCCTGACCTCGTGGACCATTCCCTGATCGATCGCGTGCAGCAGGCGCGCAAGCCGAAGGCTGTTGCCCACGGCTTGATGCTCGGGCAGTTCTATCCCGGTTGCGATGAGCCAGGCCTGTGGAACGATCATTTCCGCCCCCTGGATTGCCCGCTGCCGATGCTGGCGCTGCGCCACATGGTGCCCAGCGATCTGCCCTTCCTCGATGGTGATGAGGCGTGGACCGAGAGCTATCTCAAGCGGTTTGCCCCGACAGTGCCCGCGCAGGTGCGGGCGACGATGGTGCAGCGGCTGGTGCGTCCGCGCGAGCCGCGGGAGGAATAGCAGTGCCGACGGTGCACAGCAGGGTCCGTGAAGCGCTGGATCGTAGCGACCTGGATGTGACGGTGCATGAGCATGCATCGCTGCCGGGCCCGATCCGGAGCCCGCAGGACTTCGCGGATGCCTTGGGCTATTCGCTGGATCGCATCACCAAGTCGGTGTTCCTGCGCGCACGGAGCGGCACCACGCACGCTGTCGCGGTGTGCGCGATGGGGCGCAAGCTCGATATGGCCCAGGTTTCAGCCATCGTTGGCGCGGGGCGCATGGAGCTCGCGGGGCCTGACGAGCTCGCGCGCGTGCTCGACTATCCCCGGCACGGGGTGTCCCCGCTGGGCGTGCCCGCCACGGTCATGGTGGTTGTCGACGAAGGACTGCTCGTCGAGCCGACGGTCCTGGTTGGTGCTGGAGCGGCAGGGGTGGAAGTGGAGGTCGCGCCGCGTGATCTCGTTGCCGCCGCGGGCGCCGTGGTCGCCGACATCGCCCTGGGATAGCTGCGCTTGTGGCGCAAGCACCCACGAACGGGCGCCTGCGCACGGACAAATAAGACAGGGTGTCGCAAATCATATTCTTGCACCCACCTGAAATATTGCAGCCTGTTGCAAAGTGTTGAAGCATGGAAGCCATGCACAACGGACCCAGCCTGCGAGAGCGCAAGAAGGCAGCCACCCGCGCTGCCCTCGCGGCCGCTGCCGTCCGCCTGACCCGGGAGCGCGGCATCGAATCGGCCACCGCCGAGGCCATCGCCGCGCAAGCAGGAGTATCAGCCCGCACTTTCCACAACTACTTCGCTAGCCGCGAGGATGCGATCGTCCACCACCTCGAGACGCTCGTTGACACGCTCCTCGACACCCTCGAGGACATGCCCCGCGAGCTCGACACCATGACCGCGCTGCGGCAGCTCCTGCTCGATGCGGCCAGTGCCCCGCAGCACGAGCTCGCCGACCTCGTTGGCGCGCTCCACCTCGTCGAGGCGCACCCCACCGTTGCCTCGTGCAACCAGGCCCTTCTCACCCGGACCATGAACCGGGCCGTCCGCATCGTCGCCGACCGGGCCGGGATCAACGGCGACACCAACATCTATCCGCGGCTCGCCCTGGGCATCGCTAGCGCTGCCTTCAACGCCGCTGCCGAGGTCTGGGTCCGCGGATCACCCGGCGGCCGCACTCTCACTGACCTCGTCGACGAGGCATTCACACGCATCGCCGGCGGCATGACCGCCCCCAGGACCGACCAGAACCCACGACCACAGGAGCCCTCATGGCCACCTACCTCTACCGCCTAGGCCGCTTCGCCTACCGGCGGAAGGGCATCGTCCTCGCCTTCTGGCTCGCGATGCTCGTCCTTGCTGGCGGCGCGGCGGCGACCCTCTCGGGCCCCACGAAGGATTCCTTCTCCATCCCCGGCACCCCCGGGCAGGAGGCGCAGGACCTCATGGCCGAGCGGTTCCCCAATGCCGCCGCGGACCCGTTCAACTCGTTGAGCGCCCGCTACCTGTTCGTCGCGCCCGACGGCAGCACCCTCGACGATCCCGCTATCAGCGCCGCGATCGACGAGACCCTGACCGCCATCCGCGGCATCGACCAGGTCAGCGAGAGCGCTACCAGCACTGACGGCCCCGGCGCGCTCGCCAGCCCCACCGCCGCGTTCGGCGGCATGGTCGACCAGCTGATCGAGCAGGGCACGCCCGAGGACCAGGCGCTCGCCAACGCCGCCGCAGTCGGTCCGCTCAGCAGCGACCGCACCGTCGGCTACGTCGACGTTCCCATCGACGGCGATTTCGGCGACATCACCGAGCAACTCCGCGAGGACCTCAACGAGGCTGCCGACCCTGCTCGCGATGCCGGCCTCGACGTGCTCGTCGCGGGCTCGGTCATGCAGGACGTGGAGCCACCGGGCGGCACCGCCGAGCTTGTTGGCCTCGCCATCGCCGCTGTCGTTCTCGTCATCACCTTCGGCTCGCTCATCGCCGCTGGAATGCCACTTGTCGCCGCCATCGTGGGCGTGGGCATCGGCGTCTCCCTCATCACCGCGGCCACCGGGTTCATGGACCTCAGCTCCACCGTCTCCACCCTCGCCGTGATGATCGGCCTCGCCGTCGCCATCGACTACTCGCTGTTCATCCTCTCCCGCTACCGGGCCGAGCTCGCTACCGCTAGCTCCCGCGAGGAAGCAGCCGGGCGTGCCGTGGGCACAGCGGGCTCCGCCGTCGTCTTCGCCGGCCTCACCGTCATCATCGCGCTGCTCGCCCTGCGCGTCGTCAACATCCCGTTCCTCACCGACATGGGCCGGGCCGCCGCGCTCACCGTGCTCATCGCCGTGCTCATCGCGATCAGCATGCTGCCGGCGATCCTGGGCCTGACGAAGTCCGCGATCTTCAAGGGCCGTATCCCCGGCCTGCGCCAGGTCGACCCCGAGCATCCTGATCGGCTCACCAACGGGCGTCGCTGGGCCAACGTGGTCACCCGCATCCCTGCGGTCACCCTCATCGGCGCGATCGTCATCCTCGGCGTGCTCGCCATCCCGGCCGCCAAGCTCGAGCTCGCGCTGCCCACCCCGGCCACCGAGCCGCCCGGTACCGTCACCCGCGACGCCTTCGATGTCACCGAAGATGCATTCGGCCCTGGACGCAACGCCCAGCTCATTGTTGTCGCCGACGGCGTTGCCGTGGCCGAGGATGATCGCACCGATGCCTACGCGGAGCTCGTCGACCGCATGTACACCTACGGTGATGTGTCGAACGCCCAGATCGTCGGCATCAACGAGGCGGGGGATACCGCCCAGATCCTCGTCACCCCCGCCACCGGTCCGATCGAGGAAGCCACCAAGGACCTCGTCAACTCCATCCGGGATGCCGAGGAGCAGGTACGGGCCGAGACCGGGCTCAGCTACGGCGTGGCCGGGCAGACCGCCATCGAGATCGACGTCTCCGACCGGCTGCAGGATGCTCTCATCCCGTACCTCGTGGTCGTCGTGGGGCTCGCGTTCATCCTGCTGATGCTCGTGTTCCGCTCCATCCTCGTGCCGCTGACCGCCACCCTCGGGTTCCTGCTCAGCGTGGCCGCCACCTTCGGCGCCACCGTGGCGATCTTCCAGCTCGACTGGCTCGGCATCGCCACCAACCCGCAACCGATCGTCAGCTTCCTGCCGATCTTCCTCATCGGCGTGGTCTTCGGCCTCGCCATGGACTACCAGGTGTTCCTCGTCAGCCGCATGCGCGAGGCCTACGTCCACGGCGAGTCCGCGAAGGACGCGATCATCAGCGGCTTCTCGCACGGCGCCCGCGTTGTCACCGCCGCCGCGGTCATCATGATGTCCGTCTTCGCGGCGTTCATCGCCGAGGACATGGCATTCATCAAGGTGATGGGCTTCGCGCTCGCCGCCGCCATCGTGTTCGACGCCTTCCTCGTCCGCATGGTGCTCATCCCGTCGGTGATGGCGCTGCTCGGCGACAAGGCGTGGTGGCTGCCCGCGTGGCTCGACCGCATCCTCCCCAACGTCGACGTGGAGGGCGAGAAGCTCGACCAGCACATCGAGGAGCGGGAGCTCGCCGCGGCGCAACCAGAGCCGGCCACTACCCGCTAGGCGCGCTTCCCGGGCCCCGCGGCATCGCTTCCCTCCTCGGGAGCCTGCCGCGGGGCCCGCACGCTTTCGTCGGGAGGGTTGCCTCTGGTTGGATGGCTATCCGTGCCACACAACCAGCAGCAACCCTTCGACGTCCACGCCACCCTCGACGGACGCCTCGGCCGCACCGGGACCATCCACACCCCCCACGGCACCATCGAGACACCCGCGTTCATCCCCGTGGGAACCAAGGCGACCGTCAAGGCGCTCCTGCCCGAGACCGTGCAGAGCCTCGGCGCCCAGGCCGTGCTGGCCAACGCCTACCACCTCTACCTGCAGCCCGGCTCCGACATCATCGACGAGGCAGGCGGGCTGGGCCGCTTCATGAACTGGCCCGGCCCCACCTTCACCGACAGCGGGGGATTCCAGGTCCTCTCCATGGGATCCGGCTTCCGCAAGATCCTCGCCATGGAACTCGGCAAGGCCCGCCCCGAGGACATCCGCGCCCACCAGCGCGACCGCCTCGCCCACGTCGACGACGACGGCGTCAACTTCAAGTCCCACATCAACGGCTCGAAGCACCGCTTCACCCCCGAGGTGTCGCTGCGCATCCAGCACGAGATCGGTGCGGACATCATGTTCGCCTTCGACGAGCTCACCACCCTCGTCGATACCCGCGACTACCAGGTCGAATCCGTCGAGCGCACCCGGCTGTGGGCGCAGCGCAGCCTCGACGAGCATGAGCGCCAGACCGAAGCCCGCACCCATCGCCCCTACCAGGCGCTCTTTGGTGTGGTCCAGGGAGCCCAGTACGAGGACCTGCGCCGGGAAGCAGCCCGCGGCCTCGCCAAGCTCCGCTCCTACGCCGGCCGGCCCTTCGACGGATACGGGATCGGCGGCGCGCTCGAGAAGCACAACCTCGGCACCATCGTCCGCTGGGCCAACGAGGAGCTTCCGTACGAGACCCCCAAGCACATGCTCGGCATCAGCGAGCCCGACGACCTCTTCACCGCCATCGAGAACGGCGCCGACACCTTCGACTGCGTCTCGCCCTCGCGCGTCGCTCGCAACGCCGCCATCTACCTGCCCACCGGTCGCGTCAACATGGACAAGGCCCGGTTCAAGCGGGACTTCACGCCCATCGACGACACCTGCGACTGCTACACCTGCGGCCACTACACGCGCGCCTACCTGCACCACCTGTACAAGTCGAAGGAATTCCTCGCCTCCACCCTCGCGACGATCCACAACGAGCGGTTCATCATCCGCCTCGTCGACCAGATCCGCGACAGCATCAACGGCGGCTACTTCGCGGACCTGCGCGCGGACGTCCTCGGCCGCTACTACGCGCCGCGCGAGGGGTAGGGGCTAGCTGGCCAGGCGTGATGGCGGGTGGTCCGGTCGGTTTGCCCGGCCCGGTGGCAGGTGGCCCCGGTTGTGTGCGGTTTTGCACCCTCGGACGGCCGCGAAAGGGTGCAAGCGGTAACACTTCCGAGGCTGGACCGCGGCCGGGCGTGGTGGCCGCCGCCGCCGCCGACGCCGTCCGGGCAAACGCACCGGAAGTTGCGCGCGGACCCCGGATTTTTCTATCGCGTTTGAGGGTTACGGGTGCGTTTGCGGCGAGGACTAGCAGCGTACGGCCGCGGGGCGGGCCAAGCTAGCGGTGCAGCTCCGGACGTGGCGCGAGCTGGTTGGTGCGCCATTTCCGGAACGACCAGATCGCGAGGCCCGAGAGCACCGATCCCGCCGAGAGGAACGAGCCGATCGACAGGATCGACCCGAATGATGCCGCGGAACCGATCGACAGCGCCGAGCCGGTCGATCCTATGGACAGCACCGAGCCCGAGGAGGCGATGGAGAGGACGGAGCCCGTCGAGGCGATCGACAGCACCGAGCCCGAGGATGCGATGGATGCGCGCGATGCCGCCATGGTGTGCCTTCCCGAGGTCTAGGCCTGCTCAGGAATAGCGTAGGTGGGCTCGTGCTTCTTCACCAGGGCAACGACCTGATAGGTCACCGGAAGCAGGATTGCTTCCACCGCGGTCTTGTACACAAATCCGAAGAACAGGTAGTTGAGGAAGTCATCCATCGTGCTGATGCCGATGGCCGTGGCAGCGATGGCGCAGAAGATCAGCGTGTCAGTGAACTGCCCGACCACCGAGGAGCCCATGAGGCGCGCCCACAGGTGCCGCTCCTTGGTGCGCTCCTTGATCCGCACGAGCACGTACGAGTTGAACATCTGCCCGAGCAGGAAGGCGGTGAGGCTCGCCACGAGGATCTGCGGATAGACGCCCACTACCGCCTCGAGGGATTCCTGCCCCTCGTAGAAGCTCGCCGGGGGCAGCAGCGTCACGATCCAGAACGACACGGCTGCGAGGATCGCTACCCCGAAGCCGATGAGGATCGCGCGGCGCGCGGCCCGGAAGCCGTAGACCTCCGCGAGCACATCACCGAGGATGTAGGCGAGCGGGATGAGGAAGAAGCCGCCATCGGTGATGATCGAGAAGTCGCCCACGATGGGGCCGAACTCGACACCCTTGGTGGCGGCGATGTTCGCCATGAACAACAGGGACGCGAAAACCGCGACGATCGTGGCGTACATTCCGCTGCTCGCGCGCGCGAAAACGGCGGGGCCAGGCTGGTCGGCGGTCAAGCTGGCGTTAGGCATCCGGGTATCCAACCACACATCTCAGGCGCGGACCACCTGGGTGCCATCCGCGATGTCGTCATGCCTGCCCTGCTTGCGCGGGCTCCGTGCGATGCTGACCGCGATCGATGCCACCGCAGCGCCCGTCACGACCAAGGCGAGGAAGGCCACCGCGAGGAAAGGCATCATCACCAGGGCTTGAAGGATGTAGAAGGAGTTACGGCGGAAAGCCTCGCTGCGCGTGGGGAACTCGCCGTTGGGGCCGTACACGCGCAGCCGCATGATGCGCTTGCCGAACGTCTGCCCGCTCTCGGACTCGAGGATCACCGAGTATGCGATCAGGGTGACGCCGTAGATCAGCGCGCCAAGGAATCCGCCGAACGCGCCAAGGCCCTCGCCGAGAACCCGGTATATGAAAACAGCAGGGATGCCGACAAACAATCCGTCGATGACGCGGGCGATCGCGCGCGGCGCTAGGTCGGCCGGCTCATGCCCGGAAGGCAAGTACGAGGCATCGGCGCCGTATGCGGCGTGCGGATCGAAGGCACGTGGATTGCGGCCGTCGCCCGCCGGGGCATGGCGGCCATCGCGGCGTGGTTTTTTCTTCCCTTGGCTCATTGGCTCGATCCTGGCTCATCGCGGCGCGGCGGTTGCTTCGTGACGAGACAACAGTACGGCACACCCCGCGCACCCTGCATGATCGCTGCTTGCCGGGGCGCGGTCAGGGAGCCTGCCCGGGCGCGAACGTCCACGGCTCGCGGGGGAGGAGCTCCGCATCGAAGTCCCCGAGCAGGTCGTGCGGCGTGACCTCCGCCTTGTTGCTCAGCCCGAGCGATCGGGCCAGTAGCCCCATGATCCGGGCAGGAGGGTCGCCGATCTCGCGCATCGTCACCGCTCCATCGCGCTTGGCCAGTCGCTTGCCGCTGGGCCCGAGCACCAGGGGCACATGCGCGTACTGCGGCGGCTCGTGGCCGAGCAGGGAGGCGAGGTACGCCTGGCGCGGCGCGGAGCTGAGCAGGTCATCACCGCGGACCACCTGGTCGACCCCGGTGGCGAGATCATCGACCACGCATACGAAGTTGTAGGCGAAGGTGCCATCGCCGCGCCGGATCACGAAATCATCGACCGCGCCGGTGTAGCGGCCATGCAGCGCATCGCTGACCGTGCAATGGGTGGCGCTCGTCCGCAGCCGCACTGCAGGGGAGCGGCCGGTCGCGCGTCGTTCGGCGCGCTGCTGCTCGGTCAGGTCCCGGCACGTTCCCGGGTACGAGCCAGGCGGAGCGTGCGGGGCCGATGCCGCCGCATGGATCTCGCGGCGCGTGCAGAAGCACTCGAAGGTCAGGCCAGCGACGCGCAGCTCGTCCAGCTCTGCCTCATACGTCTCCTGCCGGTCCGATTGGTAGAGCACCGGGCCGTCCCAGTCGATGCCGAGCGCCGCGATGTCGGCGAGCTGCCGCTGCGCCGAGTCGGGATCGACTCGATCATCGAGGTCCTCCATGCGCATCAGGAACGCGCGATCGGTCGATCGGGCGAACAGCCACGCCAGCAGTGCTGTCCGGAGGTTTCCCAGGTGCAGGTCCCCCGTGGGGCTCGGCGCGTACCGGCCTGCCCCGGTGGCGGGCACGAGCGGGATCAACACTCCGCCGATGCTACCGGCGAGCCGGGCTCAGCAGGCGCACGAGGTATCGCAGCAGCTCACGTCCTCTACCCACATGCCGGAGGTCTTCCACGCCTTCAGCGCGCTCGTGTCCATGCCGAGCCGCGTGCCGATGGTGTGCGCCACGTGGGCGAAGCGCTGCCGGAACTTGTAGATGAAGCACAGGTGCAGGCGGGCGTGCCGCACGGCTGGGCCGGCGAGGAACAAGCCCGGGGTGATGGTGGATTCATCATTGCCGGTCAGCGCGGGCCACCCGTCCTCACGGCTCTCGAAAAGATGCTCCACCGGGCCGAGGTGCGGTCGGTAGCCGGTCGCGAGGACCGGCCGGGCGCGCGAGGCATGCGTCGTGCCGTCGCTGGCCGTCACCAGATAGCTGCCGTCGTGCTTCTCGATGGAGCTCGCCGCTAGGCCGCCGCGCAGCTCGTGGTGGCCAGTGGCGCGGGCCTCGCGTAGTCGCACCTGGGTGCGGGGCGCGAGCGTGAGGGAGGGATCCGAGCTCGCGCGCTCCCACGGCGTCTCAGGATCAATAACCGTCACGTGGTGGCCGCGCGCGGCCAGCGAGCAGGCGATGTCGATGCCGGACTCGAAGCCACCGATGACGACAATTGGTTCCCGCGGTGGGGGAGCCCAGGCGGCCGCGTCACTGCTATGGGTCGCCAGATCAGCGCCAGGGATCGGGGGGATGGCGGGACGGACGAACTCGCCGCCGGCCCACACGATCGTGCGAGCAGTGAGCACGCCCCGCGAGGTCGTCACCTGGAACTGGTCGTCGTCCGTGGGCACGATCTGCTCGACTCCGGTGTGCTCGACGACGGGCACCTCGTAGTGCTCGGTGATCTTTCGCAGGTAGTGGGCGTACTCCTTGCCGGAGGGGTAGTCGGTCTGCAGCAGCAGGGCAGGGGACGTCCGGGGGTGGATCGCGTTGAGGTCGATCGCGCCGAACGCATTGCCGGTGAAGGACGGCGTAAGGAGATTCATCTCGTCGGGCCACTGCTCGAAGGTGTGCCCGATGGTGGCTTGCTCGAGTACGCCATAAGTTATGCCATCGACGGCTTGCAGGGCGAGCGCGGTGCCCAGGCCGGCGGGCCCGGCCCCGATCACGAGGGCGTCAACGGTGGGGGACAGGCTCGGCTTGCTCATAGTTGCTCCTTGCGGCAGGGGTGCGTGGTCGCTCGCGGAGGACATGCGCGAGCAGGGAGAGGTGCGGGAACTCGAGGAGCATCGCCAGCACGATCGTGGCGTGCAGCACGGGCTGGTCCGGGAAGGCCACCATGCTCATGGCGAGCATCATGGGCGCGTTGCGAGCGGCGGTGGTCATCGTGAGGGTGACGCGGTCGGCGCGGGGCAGGCGCAGCCGGAATGCCGTCGCGGTGGCGATGCCCAGCGAGCCCGCGAGGAAGAGCGCGGTCGTGGCGAGCACGGGCAGGACCAGCGTGTTGTGGTCCGCCATGACTGGCGCGTTGCTCATGAATATCTGCAGCACCAGCGCGGCCAGCACCCAGGGCACCAGCGCATCAGTGATCCGTGTGGCGTCCACGGCGGCGCGCTCTCGCGAACCGATGCGGGCCAGGACGAGTCGAGCGGCAACAGCCAGCGCAATGGGGGCGCCGAACCACAGCGCCAGGGTCGAGGAGAGCTCGCCGGGGGAAAGCGTGCCCGTGCTCGTGCCCGCGCCGAGCATGACGACCACGGGAAACAGCAGCACCTGGCCGACCAGGTTGGCGGGGACCAGGGCCGCCGCAGCGGCGGTATTGCCGCCCGCGATGCGAGTGAACGCGAGGAACCAGTCGGTGCAGGGGGCCAGGAAGTACAGCATCAGCCCGAGCATCGCGGCGGGATGGCCATTCAAGGTGAGCCAGGCCAGGCCGATGCCGATCGGTGCGATGACGAGGAAGTTCAGCACGAGCGCGGCGGCGACCAATCGCCTGCTCGAGAGCGCGGCGCGCATGGCCGCGAGGTCGAGCGGCAGAAGAATCAGCACGACCAGTACGAAGAGGGTCATGGTGGTGCTTTGGTCCAGGCTCTCCCCGGTGCCGGGGGCCAGGGCCGCGGCTACGATCCCGATGATGATGGCGCCGAGCAGGAGCAATGGTGGCGGTAGGTGGCGCCGCAGCGGGCGTGCAGGCGCGCGATGTCGGGCAGTGGTCATCGTTCCCCCAAGGATTTAGATAACGATAACCGTATTCAGTTACGAAGGGGGAGGCAAGCTGCGGGCCCGGTAGCGGGTTGCCGCGCGCCAGTTGCCGCGTGCCAGTTGCCGCGTGCCAGTGGAAGCTTTTCCCGAATGGAGCGGAAGAAGTTTCCACTAGCGGGGCCTGGCCACTGTCGCGACCGGCCAGCGCGCC
The DNA here is from genome assembly GCF_026008515.1 of Hoyosella levis. Lineage (GTDB taxonomy): Bacteria > Actinomycetota > Actinomycetes > Mycobacteriales > Mycobacteriaceae > Lolliginicoccus > Lolliginicoccus levis. The sequence continues at coordinate 175,558 of NZ_BQYM01000008.1, read as the reverse complement.
GCACCAGCGGGACCACGGTGCCCAGCGCGAACGAAAAAGGGGCTGCCCGCACTTGCTATCAGTGCGAGCAGCCCCTTCTCAGAGCGGAGGATAGGGGATTTGAACCCCTGAGGGCTGTTAACCCAACCCGCGTTCCAGGCGAGCGCCATAGGCCACTAGGCGAATCCTCCGGGGCCATCATAACCAGCCGGTGGGGGCCGAGCGCAAACCGAGGCTTGGGCTTGCGTTGCGACACGCGTGCGGAGCGCGCAGCGGGGGGTGCGCCTGCACGATCGTCGGCAATGTGGTTACACTGTTCCTCGGATCCCGCGTGGCGTGCATCCTGTGAACTCCCCCAGGGCCGGAAGGCAGCAAGGGTCAACGGGCTCTGACGGGTGCGCGGGGTCCCCCAACTTCTTCCGAGAGATGGCGGGGCATTGTTGATGGTGTCGTTCGAGGCGCTGGACCGCGAAGCACTCTCTGCCGAGGTCGACGAGCTGCGCGATCAGTACTCCCAGCTCCAGGCCAAGCAGCTCGACCTCAACGTGACCCGCGGCAAGCCTTCCCCGGAGCAGCTTGATCTCTCCGCCGAGCTGCTCGCGCTGCCCGGTGCGGACTACCGCGATGGCAATGGCCTCGACTGCCGCAACTATGGCGGTCTCGATGGCCTGCCCGAGCTGCGGGCCATCTTCGGCGAGCTCCTCGGCGTTCCCGTGGGCCAGCTCCTCGCGGGCAACAATTCCAGCCTGGAGATGATGCACGACACGATCGTCTACCAGCTCCTCCACGGCAACGTGGACTCGGCGCGCCCGTGGTCGGCGGAGCCGGGGATCAAGTTCCTGTGCCCGTCGCCGGGGTATGACCGTCACTTCGCGATCTGCGAGCATCTTGGCATCGAGATGATCCCCGTGCCCATGCGCCCGGACGGGCCGGACATGGACGTCGTCACTGAACTGGTGAATGACCCCCAGGTCAAGGGCATCTGGTGCGTGCCGATCTACTCCAACCCGACGGGCGTGACGTTCTCCGAGGAGACGGTGCGGGCTCTCGCCTCGATGCCGACCGGGGCGCACGATTTCCGCATCTACTGGGACAACGCCTACGTCGTGCATCCCCTTACTGATGCCGACGCGCCCGTGCATGACATTCTCGGCATGGCCGCTGAGGCCGGGCACCCGAACCGCCCGCTGGTGTTCGCCTCCACCTCGAAGATCACCTTTGCTGGCTCGGGCGTGGGTTTCCTCGGTTCCTCCAGCGAGAACATCGCCTGGTACAAGAAGAACCTCGGCTTCTCCTCGATCGGTCCGGACAAGCTCAACCAGCTTCGCCACCTGCGGTTCTTCAAGGATGCTGCTGGGGTGCGCGCGCACATGGCCAAGCATCGGGAGATCCTCGCGCCGAAGTTCAATGCTGTGCTCGATATCCTCGATTCCCGCCTCAGCGACACCAAGGTCGCCACGTGGACGCATCCGGACGGTGGATACTTCATCAACCTCGACGTCGTCGAGGGGACCGCCAAGCGAGTGGTGCAGCTCGCCAAGGAGGCAGGCATCGCGCTGACCGCTGCGGGCGCGTCCTTCCCCTATGGCAAGGACCCAGCAAACTGCAACATTCGGCTCGCGCCGAGCTTCCCGTCCCTCGAGGAGATCCGCGTTGCCATGGACGGGGTAGCAACCTGCGTGCTGCTGGCTGCGGCCGAGCACTTCGACGAGCAACGGGGCTGAGCGCCAGCACCACGCGTTGACGTCGGGCCGCGCGGAGCCATCACGCTGGCGCGGTGGCCCGGACATACTGGGTGACCCCATGCACCTCCTGCTCGATGCTGGCCATGCCGCGATCCGCGAGATGTCCCGTGAGCTCGTCGAGGCCAAACATGCGCAGGCCCATCGCGCCCAGGATCCGATCCTGTCCTCTGCGCACCGCACCGTGCCGGGACGCGCGCGACGCCATCAGCGCCAGCCTCCCTCCCGGCCGGAGCACACGGATCATCTCGTCGATCACCGCGAACGGCTCGGGAATCAGGTATAGCGCCGCGTAGCAGGTCACCGCGTCGAACGCCCCGTCCCGGAAGGGGAGCCGCGTGGCATCAGCGCGGGCATACACCGCGTTCTCGCGATCGTTCGTTGCCGCAGCACGCCGTAGCATCGGTACCGACACATCCACGCCGACCGCGACCCCGGGCCGAGCAGCATCTCCGGTGACCACTGCATCGGCGAACGCACTGGTGAAGTTTCCCGGCCCGCATGCCACATCCAGCACGGCGTCGCCAGGCCCGAGGCCGAGCCATTGGACAGTCTTCTTGCGCTCCTCGCGGAAGTGGCGCACATCAAGACCCATGAACGCCAGCACGCCAGCCGGGCGCCAGAGCCGCTCATAGATGGGCGCGAGCAGGGGGAACTCCATGACCCACTGCGTCATTGATCGTCCTGCCGTGCCGGGTGGTTCCTGTGGCAGCAGGTCGGCGTACCCCTCGGGGACCGGGATCGGCTGGCCTGCCCAAGCGTCGGCGAGCAACGGCTCGAGCGCCTGTGCCTGCCGGGATGGTGCGGAGTTGTCCACGATGACCTCCCTCGGGGCTCATTGTGCGCGCCCGTGCCGCCCATGTCGACCATCCGGGATAGTCGGTGCGAACCGGTAGGCTTGCCGCGTGGCGCTCTACCGCAAGTATCGACCCGCGACCTTTGCCGAGGTCGTCGGCCAGGAACACGTGACCGAACCGCTCAGCGTTGCGCTGAGCGCGGGCCGGATCAATCACGCATACCTGTTCTCGGGGCCGCGCGGCTGTGGAAAGACATCCTCGGCACGCATCCTCGCGCGCTCGCTCAACTGTGTCGACGGCCCCACCCCGGAACCGTGCGGCACCTGCTCGTCATGCGAGGCGCTTGGTCCAGGCGGGCCGGGCAACCTGGATGTGATCGAGCTCGATGCCGCGAGCCACGGTGGCGTCGACGACACGCGCGAGCTCCGTGATCGCGCCTTCTACGCCCCCGCGGAATCGCGCTACCGCGTCTTCATCATTGATGAGGCGCACATGGTGTCCAATGCTGGCTTCAACGCGCTTCTCAAGATCGTCGAGGAGCCGCCCGAGCACTTGATCTTCATCTTCGCTACCACCGAGCCAGAGAAGGTCTTGCCGACCATCAAATCGCGCACGCACCACTATCCGTTCCGGCTGCTGCCCCCACCCGTCATGCGTGGGCTCGTGGAACAGATCTGCGGCCGCGAGGGCGTCCATGTCGACGACGCGGTGTTCCCGCTGGTCATCAAGGCGGGGGCTGGATCCCCCCGCGACACGCTATCCGTGCTTGACCAGTTGCTTGCTGGGGCCGGAGACGAGGGCATCACCTACAACCGGGCGCTGGCCCTGCTTGGCGTCACCGACCTCGCATTGATCGATTCGGCCGTGGACGCGCTCGCGGAGAACGACGCGGCCGGGCTCTACGACACCGTCAACCGTGTGATGGATGCCGGGTTCGATCCACGTCGGTTCGCTGCCGACCTGCTCGAGCGGTTCCGCGACCTGATCCTCGTTCAGGCCGTGCCCGAGGCCGCGGGGAACGGGCTCGTGGACGCTCCAGCGGAACAGCTCGAGCGGCTGCGCGAGGATGTCGACCGGTTTGGCCCCGCCACCCTGACCCGCTACGCGGAGCTGCTCCACGATGGTCTGGCCGATATGCGGGGCGCCACCGCGCCGCGCTTGCTTCTCGAGGTCCTGTGCGCCCGCATGCTGCTGCCCTCGGCATCCGATTCGGAGGGCGCCCTGCTGCAGCGTCTCGAAGCGCTCGAACGGGGCGGGCCTCCTCGGTCCGTCGGCAGCGGTAGCGCGGGCATCGAGCAGTCGGCAGCATCATCGGGAACTGCCGCTGCTGGTGCTGAGCAGCCACCACGGTTCCAGCGCCCTTCGCTGCGGCCTGCCGCCGAGAAGGAGCAGCGTCCCGCAGTGGGGTCGAGCGAGGGGAGCCCGGGCACTCAACCCGTGCCCGTTGCGCCAGCCCCCAGCGCGCCAGCCGTGCGGATCCCGGCACCGGAATCTCCTGGCACCGAGAGTCCGGCAGTGGAGGCCCAAGCTCCGCAGCGCGGAGCAGCGCAGGGCCCGTCGACACAGCCCCAGCCGCCTCGCGAACCCACCGCCGGAGCGGCGCAGCCACCTTCGCCGGGACCCCCGTCCCGCGGGCCGGGCCCCATGCAGGAATCCAGCGCCGATGCCGAGCGCGCTACCGATGCCGCCCCGTCGGAGCCGGACGCCCCGTCGGAACATGATGCCCCTGGGGCCGTGCTCGATCCACGATCGGTGGAGGCAGCCTGGCCGCGCATCTGCGCCGAGGCCCGCAAGGCGAGCAAGATCATCGAGGTGATGCTCTCGGGCGCGCGGGTCTCCACCACCGAGGGCACCACCATCGTGCTCAGCCACGAGACCCCAGCGCTCGCGGCGCGCCTGCGGGAGCCACGGAACGCCGCTGCGGTGCAAGCGGCCTTCAGCGCAGTCCTCGGAATCCCTGATGCCACCATCGTGTGGTCGGGCCAGCAGCCTGCAGCCCCCGCCGCGCAGCCCCCTGCCCGCCAAGCCTCCGCGCAGCCCGGCCACGCGGCCAGCCACCAGCAGCAGCGGCCCGAGTTCGTGCGTCGCTCCCGCGCTTCCGCGTCCGCCGCGCCGAGCGGGAACCCGCGCAGCGCCCCGCCGCGATCGCCCGCGCCCCCGGTGGACGACATTCCGCCACCGGATGACCCCGGCTACCCGGACGATCCAGGCCCGGGCGAGCCGCACGGAGCATCCCCGGCAGGGAGACGGACGGCTGTTCCTTCGCCGGAGCCGCAGCAGACCGGGGCGACCGAGCCTGATGACGAGGACGAGCTGCTCGCCGAGGCGCATAGTGACACCGGCAGCAGTGACCCGGCCTCTCGCCGCGACCCGGAGGAGATCGCCATCGAGCTCCTCGCGAACGAGCTCGGCGCCAAGCGCATCGACTAGCGGCTTCACGAGGAGCGCAACCGCACTCGCTCGAGCAGTGCTCCGAACGTTGCTCGATCACAGGGTTTCCCCAGTAGGAGCGGTGGCGTTGTGGTGGACATTCCGGCTCTTTGCTCCCCATTCGACCGAAAACCTTGGGCGTACGTGTAATATCCGTGCGGTTGCATTCGATTATCTGCCCCGAATGAGCTACCGGAACATGTGCTGCTCGAGTTTGGTGCAGTGCCGCGAAGAGAAAGGGCGACCACGTGTCTGCTCGAGTCCGTAGGAACCATGCCAGAGCTCGGGTCACTAGTGCGGCAGCAATCGTGGCTCTCGGCGCGGGGCTCTCGCTGCCTGCTATCGCCTTGGCGGAGGAGCCTGGAGCCCCGCAGGGAACCGACGCCGGAGCAATGCCTCCGGAGGGTGATTCCAGCTCCGGAGCGGCAAGCAGCGACGCCAGCCCAACCGATAGTGATACCGATGCCGATGGGCAGGGCGCGGCCGATGCAGGCGAGGCGTCGGGAATCGCATCAGCCACGCCAGAAGGTGACGGAGAAGGCGGCACCAGCCGCGCTGAGGAGCAGAGCAGCACCGGGGAGCAGGGCAGCGCGGACGATGCGGCCAGTCAGGATTCCGACGAGCCGGCCCCATCCTCGGGCGAGGGTGAAGAAGGGGGCGGCGCCACCAGCAGCACTGAGGAGCAGGGCAGCGCGGACGATGCGGCCAGTCAGGATTCCGACGAGCCGGCCCCACCCTCGAGCGATCCCATCGAGCGCGCGGAGCAAGCGACCGCGAGCGCCGAGGTAGCAGCGGACCAGGCCAAGCAGATCGCCGAGGAGCTCTCCGTCGCGGCCGCCCAGGCGGATAGCGAGGCAGCCGCGCTCGAGGCCGAGCTCACGGACGCCAGCACGGGAGCCGTCCGGCTCGAGCAGATCGCTGCCGCTGCAGCAGCTGACGCGGACCACGGGGAGGAGCAGGCGGTCATGGCCGAGGAAGCGGCCGCTCGGGCGAGAGTCGCGGCCAGCGATGCCGCCACGGAGGCCGAGGAGCTTGCCCAGGAGGCCGAGCGTCTCGAGGCGGAAGCGGTCGAGCTCCGCGCCGCTGCCGAAGCTGGTGACCAGGGAGCTCAGGGCAAGCTCGCCCAGGCAGAGGCCGACGCGGCCATCGCCGACGAGAAGGCAGAACAGGCGGCAGCATCCCGCGATGCTGCCGAAGCGGCCCAGCAGGAAGCGAATGAAGCCGCGGCTGCCGTCAAGGAGATCAAGGGCAAGGCCAAGAAGAAGGAAGCGCGTACCCGGGCCCGCGCTGCGGTCGCGGAGGCCAAGGAACTAGCTAGCGCGGCGCGATCGGCACAGGACGAGGCTGATGCGGCTGCAGCGACCGCGGGCAGCTCCTCCGAAGCGGCCCAGATCGCGGCCGCGGAGGCCGAGGAGGCTGCGACCGCCGCAGCGACCGCGGAGGAGGCCGCCCGCGCGGCCCAGGCTGCGGCCGCGGAGGCCGAGAAGATCGCGGAGGAGAAGGCACTGGCAGCCGCGGTTGCGGGGGACGATGCCGACGGTGCGCGCGCCGCTGCCACCGAGGCAGCGGAGAAGGCTCGGCAAGCTCGGGACGATGCCGACGTGGCCATGAGCGAGGCGCAGGCAGCGCTCACCGAGTCGGACACGGCACGCGCGGCCGCGGAGGAGGCCCAGCTGGCAGCCGACGAGGCAGAGGCCGACGCCAACGAGGCCAGGGCCGTCGCTGATGCTGCTCGCCAGGCGGAGGAGGAGCTCAAGGCCGAGCGCGCTGCCGAGGAGGCCGCCGCGGAGCAGATCGATACCGATGTGACCGTCGGGGACGAGACCGTCGGGGACGTTCTCCTCGAGAAGATCAATGACTACACCGCGCGGGTCGTGTCCACGGAGTATGAGCTAGTCGGGTACTTCGAGGATGCGCAGTTCCATGTCGTGGACTACTACACCGAGGAGGGCCTGGCGGGAGAGCTCCCCCCGGTCGATCTCGCGCTGGGCGGCGCCTCCGCGGAGCCGGGCATGCCGGGCGACACGGGCCTGGGCGCTCCCGTGCTGCTGCTAGGGCTGGGCGTCGCGGGCGCAGCTGCGGCGGGTGGTGTCGTGGTCTGGCGCCGTAGGAACTCTGCTGGCCAGTGATCCGCCCGGGCCGGGCCCTCGCGGCTGCCACATCGATCCTGGCAGCTCTCCTGATCGGGTGCGCGCCGACGCCAGCATCGGCCCCGGGCCAGCCCCAGGCCACCGTTTCGGTGTTCGCGGGCGGGGAGGCCTGGCCCGTGCGGGTCGAGGTGCGGTCCGAGGACGGCTCGCCGGTGCTCGCTTCCGGGCTGCACCCGCAGGGAGTGGTCCGCACGGGCGCCGGCGAGGCGATCCTCGACCCTGTCGATGAGCGGCCAGCATGGTGGTCCGAGAGCGGGCTGCCCGTGAAGGACGCGCAGGAGACGGTCGTTATCGTTGGGCACAACTACAATGACCGCACCGCCCCGTTCGCCGCGCTGCGCGATGTGGTGCCGGGAGACGAAGTGAGCGTGCGCACTAGTGCGGGGGCACTGCGATACCAGGTCGAGCGCGTGGAGCCGCTAGCGAAAGGTGCCCTCCTGGGCGAGCACGAGCTTCGCCAGCATGTTCCGGGCCGCTTGATCCTTGCCAACTGCGATGTCCGGGATGGCGTGGACACCGGTGACAACTACCTCGTCATCGCGCAGTTCATGCACTGGCAGGAACTCGCTGCCCCGCCCCCGGGATGATCAGCGGCTCCACCAGGGGCGCAACGGCACTCGCGCATCGCCCGAACCGGTGGGCTTGACCGCGAGGATCTGGTGCAGCTGGATGGAGTTCTTCTCGAACGCCACGCGCGAGCCGGCGATGTAGAGCCCCCACACGCGCGCGGTGCCCTCGTCCGATGCAGCGACGCAAGCATCCCAATTGCGGGCGAGGTTGGCATTCCAGTCGCGCAGCGTCAGCGCGTAGTGCTCCCGCAGGTTCTCCTCGTGGCGCACCTCGAGCCCCGCGTCGTGGATCTCGTTGATGAGCCGACCGGGCGCGGCGAGCTCCGCGTCGGGGAAGACGTAGCGGTCGATGAACTCGCCGGCGTGCTCGCTGATGCGGTTGCTGGGACGCGTGATGCAGTGGTTCAGCAACCGACCGCCGGGGCGCAGCTTGTTATGCAGGAACCGGAAGTAGCTGGGATAGTTGCGCACGCCGATGTGCTCGGTCAACCCGATCGAGGAAATGGCGTCGAAGCCGGACTCGGGGATGTCCCGGTAGTCACTGAATCGCACCTCGGCGCGATCATCGAGGCCTTCGCGGGCGATCGCTTCCTGTGCCCATTCGGCCTGCTGGCGGGACAAGGTGGCGCCGATGACCGTGACACCGCGCTTCGCGGCATAGCGCGCCATGCCGCCCCAGCCGCATCCCACATCGAGGAGACGGTCCCCCTCGCGCAGGCCCAGCTTGTCATGCACGAGCGCGTACTTGGCTTCCTGCGCGTCCTCGAGGGTGGTGTCCTCGGTGGCATAGGTCGCGCAGGTGTAGGTCATCGATGGCCCGAGAACGTGCTGGTAGAACTCGTTGGACACGTCGTAGTGATGCTGGATGGCTGCCGCGTCGCGGGCCCGGGAGTGCAGCAGGCCCTGGGCGATGCGCCGCCATCGGGGCTGGTGCTCCTGCGGTGGGGGAGCGATGGGGCGCAGGTTCTGCCAGCCCAGGGAGCGCACGATCGTCGCCAGCTCGACGGGCGAGGGGCGCCGTACCGTCACCTCCTTCGTGAGCAGCTTCATCAGCGTGTACGGATCCCCGGGGTGGGCGCCGGTGATCACGAGGTCGCCGCTGACGTAGGCACGCGCCATGCCCAGGTCTCCGGGCGCGGACGCGAGGTAGCGGAGTCCGCGCGGACTGCGCAGGTGCATCACGTGCTGGGCATCCTCGGGCCCGTGGGCGGACCCGTCGTAGGCCGTGAAGCGGACCGGGAGGTCGTCCCCGAGCACCGAGCCGACGACCTCGGCGATCGAGAGGGTGTCCAGGTCGGGCACCCGCAGGAGGTCGGGCAGCCGCAGGGAAGCATGGGCGCCGGCCGAGGCCTTGTTCGATGCTCTCATTGGTTTCGCACCGCCTTCGCGTACAGGTCGAGTAGTCGTGAATGGGGGTCGTAGCGTTGCTTGAGCTGCCAGTAGGAATCCCCGCCGTAGAGCGCCTCGAACTCTTCCCGGGCGTAGTAGGAGTCCGAGTACAGCGACTTGTGCCCCTCGAGGCGGGTGACCTCGGCCTCGATCGCTCGGTTGGCCTGGCCGGGCTCGTCCGCCGGATCGGTGGGCACGGAGGACCAGAAGCCGATATTGACGTAGGTGCGATTCCGGTGCAGCGGATACAACGGCCACGGATGGTCCTGCTGCGAGCCCGTTCCCTCGGCCGTGCTGCCGCGGAGGCGCAGGGGGCACAGCCACACGGGCTCGATGGGGACGTGGGAGAGGAACCAGCGCAGGAAATCGGCGGTGCGCTCCACTGGGACCTCGATGTCCTGGACGACCCGTTCGCGTGGCGGGTTGCCCTTGCGCGCCTCGATCCGGTCGGAGAGGCCGATCTTGTTGTCCAGGCCGAGGAGCTTCCAGTAGACGCTGGAGCGGCGCCACCGGCCCGGCCATGCGCGGCGCAGCACCGGATGCTGGGCGCCGAACGCGCGCGAGCACCAGAACCAGTCGGTATCCCACCGCCACAGGTAGTCCCGGGCGCGCATCCGGTCCACCGCGGGTGTGTCGATCGCGTCGTGCTGGATGGACCGGTAGAAGATTCGCGAGCCGGTGTAGTCGCTGACCGGGCCGGGCTCGCTGGTCCACCGCCCGAGCACCAGGTAGCTCTCGGTGGCGGAGAACATCACCCCATCGAGGAAATCGACCAGCTCGCCCTGGTAGGTGTGCTGCTCGGCGATGTCGGCGATCGCATCCTGCAATGAATCGAGCTCGGGAAAGCGGATGTGGCGCAGCTCCACGAACGGCTCGATGGGCTCGAGCGTGATCCGTAGCCGCGTGGCGTAGCCGAGGGTGCCGTACGAGTTGGGGAAGCCATGGAACAGATCGGCATGCGGGCCTTCCGGCGTCGCGGTGATGACCTCGCCCGCTCCCGTGAGGATATCCATCTCTAGCACGGACTCGTGCGGCAGGCCGTTGCGGAACGACGAGGATTCGATGCCCAGGCCCGTCACCGCACCGCCGAGAGTGATCGTCTTGAGCTGCGGCACCACCAGCGGCATCAGGCCATGCGCCAGCGTGGCGTCGACGAGATCCTCGTAGGTGCACATGCCGCCGACATCCGCGGTGCGCCCTGCGGTATCGATCGAGATGACTCCGCCAAGCCCGGAGACGTCCAGGCCCGGCACCCCTGTTCGAGCACGATTCCGGAACAGGTTCGACGTCTTCTTCGCCAGCCGCACCGGAGCGTCCTCGGGGAGCGCGCGGTAGCTCGCCACAAGCCGCTCCACGGCAGCCTCGTAGCCGCGCGGCCGGTCTAGTGACGCTCGGTCGCCGGCAAGCCAGGATGTGATGCTCCGCACAAGCCCGACTGTAGACCTCCCGCGTGGCCACGCGCACGGCCCCGGCGTTGCTCCTGGGTGAATTTTCTGTCGGAACCAGGCAGTATGGTCTCCGGTACGAGGCAGCGGGTGGGCCAGCTCATGGCTGGTCCTCCTGGCAACGGTAATCAGCCAGCAGGCTTGAAGGGAGATCGGTGTGTCCACGCCGAACAAGGTCAGCGCATCCAGCACGGTCACGATCGATGCCCCCGCGGAGGCAGTGGTGGCAGCGCTCGCCGACTACAGCACCGTGCGGCCGAAGCTGCTGACGGAGCACTTCCATGACTATCGGGTCGTGGAGGGCGGCGCGGGCTCGGGCACCGTGGCGGAGTGGACGTTACAGGCCACGAAGAAGCGGTCCCGCGAGGTTCGCGCGGTGGTCGAGGCGGCAGGCAGCACCATCACCGAGCGCGACGCCAACTCCTCGATGGTCACCACCTGGTCGGTGGAGCCCAGCGACACCGGCAGCGTCGTCACGACGAGCACGGAATGGAATGGCGCTAGCGGCGTGGGCGGCTTCTTCGAGCGCACGTTCGCGCCCCTTGGCCTGCGCAAGATCCAGGCGGCGATGCTCTCCAACTTGCAAGCGCATCTCACGCGATAACGTCCACGAGCACCGCTCCGGAGCGTCCCGCGCCAGCGCGTGCCCGGGCGACTACCCTGGGGCACGTCCCGCGCGACGGGGGCCCGTCGCACACCTGATCGAAAGGGAGACCCATGCAGCCTGACGGCCAGCCTGACATGCAATCAATCATCCAGCAGGCGCAGCAGATGCAGCAGCAGCTGATGGAGGCGCAGGAGAAGATCGCCGCCGCAGTCGTCGAGGGGCAGGCCGGGGGCGGTCTCGTCACTGCCAAGCTCACCGGTACGGGCGAGCTTGTTGACCTCACCATCGATCCGAAGGTCGTGGACCCGGACGATGTCGAGACCCTGCAGGATCTCGTGATGGGCGCGATCAAGGATGCGAACGCAAAGTCGCAGAACCTCGCGGCCGAGACACTCGGGCCATTCGCGCAGGGCATGGGGGGCGGCTCCGGCATTCCGGGCCTGCCCTTCTGATACCGGGGCGAGGGGCACGTGTACGAGGGGCCGATCCAGGACCTGATCGATGAGCTGGGCAAGCTCCCCGGGGTTGGCCCCAAGGGTGCCCAGCGCATCGCGTTCCATCTCCTCACCGTTGATCGGGAGGAGATCAGCAGGCTGCAGGGCGCGCTGCAACGCATCCGCGACGGCGTGCAGTTCTGCGCTGTCTGCGGCACTGTCGCCGAGCAGCAGCTCTGTCGCATCTGCGCGGACCCGCGCCGCGATCGCGCGCTCGTCTGCGTGGTCGAGGAGCCCAAGGACGTGCAAGCCATCGAGCGGACCCGGGAGTTCAAGGGTCTCTACCACGTCCTCGGCGGGTCGCTGAACCCGCTCGCGGGGGTGGGGCCCGATCAACTGCGCATCCGTGAGCTGCTCGGCCGCATCGGCGGGCAGCAGGTGCTCCCCGAGGGCGTCACGCACGAGCCCGCCGAGATCACCGAGGTCATCATCGCCACCGACCCCAACACCGAGGGCGAAGCGACCGCGACCTACCTCTACCGCATGCTCAACGGCTTCCCCGGCCTCACCGTCACGCGCCTCGCAACCGGCCTGTCCATGGGCGGCGACCTCGAGTTCGCCGACGAGCTGACCCTCGGTCGCGCGCTCACTGGCCGCCGCTCCCTCTAGGTGGAGCGCGCCATCAGCGATCGCATGGGCCCCTCGACAGGCGCCATCGCCGAGCTCATCGAGCTCGCGCTAGGCCGCCCGCCACGGCTTGGGCCAGTGCGCGCGATCGCCATCGACGGGCCCTCCGGTGCAGGAAAGACCCAGTTCGCGCGAGCCTTGAAGCGCGAGCTGGAGCAGCAGGGCACTAGCACCGTCATCGTCCCCTGCGATGCCTTCGCCACCTGGGACAATCCCGTCGCCTGGTGGCCGATCCTCGAGGAAGCTGTGCTCGCGCCCCTCGCGCACGGCAAGCGCAGCAGCTACCAGGCCGTCGAATGGATCGACAGCACGCCCGTCCCAGGTCCGTGGCATGCCGTGCCCGTGCCGGAGGTCCTCATCATCGAAGGCGTCTCCAGCGCGCGGCGCAGCATCACCGCACGGCTCACCGCTAGCGCCTGGATCGGCTGGGGCGACGACCATGCCCGCCTCGAGGCCGCGGTGCGCCGCGATGGCGAGGAATGCCGGGAACATCTGCAACGCTGGCAACGCTTCGAGCACGGCTGGTTCCCCATCGACGGCGCGCGGCACCGGGCCGACATTCGCGTGACCGGCTAGCGGGCTCGCGACCTCGGCGGGCTGGCGGGACGGCGAGTGTGCGAAAAACGACAGGGTCTAACGCGTGAGCCTGTCGCTAATCGCACACTCGCGGGCTGGATGGGGTGTCACGGGCTGGATGGCGCGGGCTGGTTTGACTGAGCCAACCGCTACCGCGCGGCCCCCGACGTCGACAGCCTGGCGAGGAAAGCCTCGATGCGCGGGTTCACTACCTCGGGATGGGTGAGGTTGACGGCGTGCGCAGCACCTGGCACCTCCACCACCTCGCGGAGATCGGGCAGGTTGTCGATGAGCGAGCGGGCCCGCTCGATCGGGATGGCCACATCCTCGAGGCCACGGATGAGGATCGCCGGCGCGGTGATCGACGGGACCTGATCGGTGATGTCATCACGGTAGAGCAGGCAGTTGCCCGCCGTGGCGATCGGGATGCCCTTGCGATCCCGCCACTTGGCGATCCATGCGGGCTCGAGCTCCGGATCGCCGATGATCTGCCCGGCGAGAGCACTGGTGAGCTCGTCTACCGGTCCGATGGTGTCCCACACGAGGAACGTCTCGCCGTAGATCTTCTGCTCCTCGTCAGGGCAGGGCCCCGCCTCGGTGCTGATCAGGATCAGGCCGGTCACCCGCTCCGGGGCCATCAGTGCAGCCCGCAACATGGTGAAGCCGCCCTGCGACATCCCGCCGAGCACCGCGCGCTGCACCCCGATCTCATCGAGGACAGCCAGCACATCATCGGCAGCGTCCCAGTAGGTGAAGGGCGTGTCATCCGACATCGTGGCGCCGTGGCCGCGCGCATCGATGCACACCACCCGGTAGCGGTCCGAGAGGGCCTCGACCTGCGGTGCGAACATGCTCGTGTCCATGAAGAACCCGTGCGCGAGAACGATCACGGGCAGGTCCGCGCCGCCGCTATCGGTGAAATGGATGCGAGCACCGGTCTGCTCGATATAGGGCATGGCTCATCGCCTCCCCGCATCAAGGCGCTCGCGACGCAGCAGCTCCACGTCGGGCAGGTCGAGCGGCTCGAGGACCTCCACGTCGAGGGCGCGGCGGATCATCAGGTCCGCGAGCTCCGGGTTGCGGGCCAGCGCCGGACCGTGCATGTAGGTGCCGATGACCGAGCCCTGCACCGCTCCCTCCTGGGAATCGCCCACCCCATTGCCGATTCCGGCAGTGACCCGGCCGAGCGGCTGGGCGTCGGAGCCGAGAGTGGTGCCGCCGCGATGATTCTCGAAGCCCGTCAGCGGCCCGGCCAGCCCCTCGATGAGCGGGTTGGTGATGACCTCGCCGATGGCGCGCTTCTCCTGCGGCACCGTCGTGACGTCGAGCATGCTGATGCCGTCGACGCGCTCGCCCGCCGAGGTCTCGTACCAGTGGCCGAGCACCTGGATGGCCGCGCAGATCGCCAGCACCGGGGCACCCCGCTCGGCGGCGCGCTGCAGGCCAGGATGCTGGGTGAGGTGGCGCGTCGCGAGGCGCTGCGCGTAGTCCTCCGCGCCGCCGAGGGTGTACATGTCGAGGGAATCGGGCACCGCATCGTTGAGGGTGATCTCGATGATCTCCGCTTCGTACCCGCGCATCCGCAACCGTTGCCGCAGGATGAGCGCGTTGCCGCCGTCGCCGTAGGTGCCCATCACATCGGGCAGCACGAGGCCGATGCGCACGGTGGAATCAGCCACGGGAAACCTCCCTCTCGATGGCCCGGTTCAGGCCCAGGAACGCGGTGTAGTTCGCGAGCACCTCGACCTGCCCCGGCGGGCACGACTTGATCGCCTCCAGCGGATCCTTCACCAGGGTGTGCGTGACGTCGGCATAGGTGAGGCGCACCCCGAGATCGGTGCCCCGCTCGCCCGCGGCAACGACCTGCACGCCCTCGAAGCTCTCGAACCGCACGTCCCACAGCCAGGAGAGATCCTCGCCATCGGGCACCTGGCCGTTGACGGCGATGACAAGGCCATCGGCGCTGCTATCGACCATCGATAGCGCTTCCTGCCATCCGGCTGGGTTCTTCGCCAGCAGCATGCGCACGTTGTGCGAGCCGATCTGCACGGTGCTGTAGCGCCCGGCGACCTCGCTCACCGAGGAGACAGCCATGACGGCGTCGCTCGGGTCCACGCCCATCGCCACCGATGCGGCCACGGCCTGCGCGGCATTGCCCCGGTTTGCCCGCCCCGGCAGTGCTAGCTCCATGGGAAGCACAAGGCCATCGGGCCCGTGCAAGCTGGTGTCGTCCACCCACCAGTCCGGCTCGGGGCGCTTGAAGTCCCCGCCGGTGCTGTACCAGTGGTCGCCGTCCCGCGCGATCGGCTCGCCCGTGCGGGGGCAGCTCACCGAGTCGCCCAGCCAGGCGTTGCCCGCGGCGACCCAGATCACGTTCGCGCAGTCATAGGCCGTGGAGGTGACGAGCACATCGTCGCAGTTGGCGATGACGACGGCATCAGGGTGCCGCTCGAGGCTCGCGCGCAGGCGCCGCTCGATCATGTTGATCTCACCGACCCGGTCGAGCTGGTCGCGGGTGAGGTTGAGCATGATGATGGCCTTGGGGTCCACGAAGTCAGCCACGTGGGGGAGGTGCAGCTCGTCGACCTCGATGGCGGCGCGCGATGCGTCGAGGTTCTGGTTGTAGGCCGCGACGATGCCCGCATCCATGTTGGCGCCGTCCAGGTTAGTGGCGACCTCGCCGAGGGTGGCGAGCGCGGCGGCAGTCATGCGAGTGGTGGTGGACTTGCCGTTCGTCCCGGTCACGAGCACGGTGTCGCGATACGAGGCGAGCTGCGTCAGGATCGTCCTGTCGATCTTCAGCGCGATCAGGCCGCCGATCATGTTGCCCGCGCCGCGCCCGGTCTTGCGCGAGGCCCACGATGCGGAGCGGGCGGCCCGCAGGGCGAGCTTCCCGCGCGCGCTGATGGGTTGCCGCGCGACCGTACCGCTCTCGCTGCTTGAAGAGTTCCCCTTGGCCATGGCTATGAGGCTAGTACGTCGGGGTTCCGCCGGGGGTGGCAGGCGCGGAAAACCTTGCCCTCGAGGCAGTCCGCGCCCCTAGGCTGTCAGTCCCGATTCTGGTACACATCCGGGATGCCGTCGCGGTTGGCATCGCGCGTCTCGAGCGTATGGATGGCGCGGTAGGCGCGGTTGCGCGCCCGCAGGACGATCGAGGCGATGAAGGCCGCGAGCACGGACCCGGTGAGGACACCGACCTTCACATGCTCGTCGCGCAATGACTCGGGGCCGTAGGCGAGCTCGCCGATCAGCAGCGACACGGTGAACCCGATGCCCGCGAGCAGGGAGACGCCCAGCACGTCGAACCAGCTCAGGTCATCATCGAGCTTGGCGTGGGTGAACTTCGACATCAGGTATGTGGTGCCGAGGATGCCGATGGCCTTGCCGAGAACGAGGCCCGCCACGATCCCCACCACGATCGGGTCCTGGAGCGAGTCGACATACCCAGTGAGGCCGCCGACGTTGACGCCGGCGGCGAAGAACGCGAACACGGGGACCGCGAAGCCCGCGGAGACAGGCCGGACCATGTGCTCGAAGATCTCGGCCATGCCGGGTCCGGCGCTCTCGCCGCCGTTCTTCATGCTGCGCACCACGGGGACCATGAAGCCGAGCAGCACGCCGGCGATGGTGGCGTGGATGCCGGACTCGTGGACGAGGACCCAGGTGATCGCGCCGAGCGGCAGCAGCACGAACAGGTTGTGGAAGCGGCGCTGCACCAGGATCGCGAAGATGCCCAGCGGTATGAGGGCAAGTAGCAGTGGCAGGATCTTGAGATCAGCGGTGTAGAACACGGCGATGACGATGATGGCCAGCAGGTCATCGACCACAGCGAGGGTGAGCAGGAAGATCCGCAGCGCCGAGGGCAGGTGGGTGCTGATCACCGCGAGGATCGCCACGGCGAAGGCAATGTCGGTCGCGGTGGGAATCGCCCAGCCGCGCAGCGCCCCATCGCCGGTATTGAGGTTGAACGCCACGAAGATCAGGGCCGGGACGACCATGCCGCCGATCGCCGCCACGATGGGGATAGCGGCGCGGGAGGGATCGCGCAGATCGCCCTGCACGAACTCGCGCTTGAGCTCGAGGCCCACCATGAAGAAGAAGATCGCGAGCAAGCCATCAGCGGCCCAGGTCGCCAGCGAGAGGTTCAGGTGCAGCGACTCCGGGCCGATCTTGAAGTCGCGCAGCGCATCGTAGGTCTCGGCCCACGGCGAGTTGGCCCACACCAGCGCGGTGATCGCGGCGATGAGCAGCAGCGCGCCACCGACGGTTTCCTTCCGCAGGATCCCCGTGACACGCGAGGCTTCTGCCCAGGAACCACGGACAAACAGACGACGGGGAGTGGACATGGAGCTCCTCTTCGCTGGCAAGTGGCATCAGGCCGCCGCGATGGCCGGACGCACGATCTGGATTCCGGGCCAGTCTACCGGTGCGGGCCGGAAGGGCTGCACGCGCGTGCTCGGCCTCGCGGCATCGGTGCACGGGCGCGGGGAGGTGGCGCGCTCATGGGGTTGCCGTGGTGCCCTGGTTCCCGCGCGCCTGGTCGCGGGGGAACCAGGAACGGGAGGACCGCAGGGCGGAGTCGCGGTCATCGCCGAGCCCGATGACGAGGTTGAGCATCATCGGCCGGAGCACGTTGCGTATCCCGGCATCGGGCGGGGTGTAGTAACCGGCCAGCTCGAGCACCACATAGCCATGCAGCGCGGTCCAGATCTGGGCCGCGATCGCTACCGGGGCAAGCTCATCGAGGCGCCTGGACTCCACCGCGCGGCGCGCGGCCTCGACGATGTAGTCGTAGGCGTAGCGGCCGGTGCGCAGCAGGTCATCGGGCGTGCTGCGGTAGCCGCCGAGGGATGCCGAGCCGAACATCACGACATAGAGGTCCGGGTTTGCGCGGGCGTGAGCGATGTAGGCGGCGAAGATCCCGCCGAGGTCCGCCACGGGATCGTCGGTCCGGGGCGCGCGCTCGAACTCGTCCGCGAGCCGGGCGTAGCCCTCGTCGACCACCGCCTTGATGAGCTCGGGCATGGAGCCGAAGTGAGAGTAGAGCGTCATCGTCGAGGTCCTCGCGGCAGCGGCTACCTTGCGGGTCGACAAGCCGCTCGGCCCCTCGAGGGCAAGGAGATGGGCCGCGCTCTCCATGAGGCGCGCGTGCATCGGCGAATCAGTTCGGCGGCTGGCCATTCCAACATTTTCTACCACGAACCCTTTATAACGCTGATATATCAGTGTAATTTGGCAGTATTGCTCATCGCTCGAGGGAGTCCAGCTAGTGCCAGAAACCGTGGATGTCGTTATCGTCGGAGCGCGCTGCGCCGGAACCGCGATGGCCGTGCCCCTTGCCAGGGCAGGAAGGAAGGTCGTCGTGCTCGACAAGGCGGCCTTCCCCGCCGACACCTTGTCCACGCACGTGCTGTTCCCCATGGGGGTCACCGAGGTGGCGCGCATGGGCGCGCTCGAGCGCATCCTCGCCCTCGATCCGTCCCGCATGACGCATCTGCAGCTCGACATCATCGGCGCCAGCCGCACCGAGCGATTCCAGGAGATCGACGGCATCGACTACGGGATCAGCGTTCCCCGCATCGATCAGGACGCCGCGTTCATCGAGGCCGCGCGCGAGGCGGGAGCGGACGTCCGCGAGCAGAGCACCGTCACCAGCATCATCCGCGATGCCGGTGGTCGTGTGGTGGGGCTCGAGTACCTGGATCCGACGGGTGAGGCCAAGGAGATCCGGGCCAGCCTCGTCGTTGGCGCGGACGGCCGCGATTCGCTCGTCGCGCACCAGGTCGGGGAGTGGGAGCCCTACCGGCGCTCCCGCAACGGTCGCGGCATGGTCTTCCGCTACATGGATGACCCGGCCGCCGGCACGCATTGGGCAACGACGCTATGGGAGGGCCGCACGAGCGACACCATCGCTTTCGCCTTTCCCGGTACCCCACGGGGACGGCTGCTCATCCTGTTCATGGGCCCCCGGGCCGAGGTCGCCGAGGCCCGCGCCGACGGCGAGGCGTACTGGGCGCGAAAGGTATCGGAGTTTCCCGCCCTGGCCGCGCGGGCCGCGGGCGCGCGGAACCTCTCCCGCATCCGGGCTACCTCGCGGACCCACGCCTATTTCCGGCGATCATCGGGTCCGGGCTGGGCGCTGATCGGCGACGCCGGGCATTTCAAGGATCCTGTCCTTGGCCAGGGCATGCGTGATGCGATGTGGATGGGGCGACGGCTGGCCGAGCACGTCAGCGAGGTGCTCGACCAGCCGAGGAAGCTCGATCGAGCCACTCGCGCCTGGGAGCGCGCCCGCGACCAGGAATGCCTGCCCACCTACCACTTCGGCAATCTCGAGACCCGCATCCCGGCCGTGCCGCCGGAAATCCTCGCGGCCGTGGTGCGGGGCGTGGGAGGCGCGGAGCTATCGGACATCCACCAGCGGCTCATCAAGCCCCAGGGCGTCTACACCTTCCCGCGCATCATTCGTGCCGCCGCCTCCGCGCTCAGCGAGACCGGCCCACGTCCCCAGCTCCTCCGCCAGCTCGGCGGGCTCGCAGCGATGGAGGCATTGAGCCGCGCCGAGCTTCGGGCCGCGGGATCGCTCCCGGTGCGCATGCCGGGGCTCGGCATGGCAGTGGGCGAGAATCCCGATGACGGCCCATGGGGCCGGCCGCCCCGCGCAGCCAGGCCAGGAGGTAGCGGGCGTGGCGCCAGCGCCACGATGCGCGCCCTCGTCGCTCGGACCAGAGCGGCCACCGCCGAGGTGATCATGCTCGACCTGGTCCGCGCCGACGGCGAGCAGTGGCCCGAGTGGGAGCCCGGAGCCCACATCGACCTGCATCTCCCGTCGGGCAAGCTGCGGCAATACTCGCTATGCGGCACCCGCGAGGATCGGCGGTCCGTGTCCATCGCCGTGCTCCGCGAGGCGCAGGGCCGGGGCGGATCTAGCGAGATCCATGAGCTCGCGGAGGGCTCCAGCATCATGGTCGGCGGCCCGCGCAACAACTTCGGGCTCGAGGACGCCTCGGAGTACTTGTTCATCGCGGGAGGAATCGGGATCACGCCGATGCTGCCGATGATCGAGGCCGCGGAGGCGCTCGCGAAGCCGTGGCGCCTGCTCTACCGCGCCCGCTGCATCGACCGGATGCCGTTCGCCGCCGAGCTTGCCCACCGCTACGGCAGCAGAGTCGTGCTGAGCGACGCCGAGCACGCCGACCGTCCAGACATCGGCGCCTCGATCGCGGGGCTGCCCGAGGGAGCCGCCATCTACTGCTGCGGACCAAGCTCGCTCATGGACGCAGCCGTCGCGCACGCGGCCTCTCGCGAGGACGTCAGCGTGCACATCGAGCGCTTCGTCCCTTCCGATAAGAGCTCCGGGGAGGATCAGCCTTTCGAGGTCGTGATGCAGTCAACCGGTATGACCGTGCCGGTGCCCGCCGGGACCTCAATGCTCGACGCGATGCGCGCTGTCGCGCCGGACCAGCCAGCATCCTGCGAGAACGGTCTCTGCGGCAGCTGCGAGGTCGCGGTGCTCCGCGGCCGGCCAGATCACCGCGACGACATCATCCAGCCAGCAGAGCGTGCCCGCACCGACATCATGTATCCGTGCGTATCGCGATCGCTGGATGCCAGCCTGACCATCGACGCATAAGGAGCACGAAGTGCCGCGCACCCTCACCGTCGCCGCCGTCCAGCCCGCGCTGAAGCTCGCTGACGTCGACAACAACCTCGCCCGCCTCGAAGCACTCATCCGAGATGCCCACGGGGCCCACTCACCGGACGTGATCATCGTGCCGGAGGCCGCCTCCTCGCCGAACGTGCACCATCCGGCAATGCGGCGCGTTCCACGCCCCGAGCGCGGCGCGCCGTTCCAGCTGCTCTCCGGCCTCGCCCGCGAGCTCGGCATCGTGGTGGGCGGAGGCTATCTCGCCGAGCGCGATGGGGACGCCTTTGGGCACTACGTGCTCGCCGAGGCGGATGGGACTGTCACCGAGCATGACAAGGACATCCCCACGATGTGGGAGCAGAACTACTACGTGGGTGGTCGCGACGACGGCATCGTCCACAGCCCCACGCTTGGCCCGGTCGGGCTGGTGTGCGGCTGGGAGTGGGCCCGGTTCGCCACCGCCGCCCGCCTTCGCGGCAACGTCCAGGCAGTGCTCGGCGGCATGTGCTGGCCAACGACGCCCCACAACTGGATCGGCCCCGCCGGATGGTGGGGCAACCGCGAGCACCAGCTCCAGATCGGCCTAGCCCGGAAGCTTCCTGGCCAGTTCGCGCGTCTCGTGGGAGCGCCTGTCGTCCATGCTAGCCACGTCGGTCCGATCACCATGCGCATGCCCGGGCTGCCCCGGGTCCCGTACCGGACGAGCATGCTCGGCGAGACCCAGATCGTGGAGCGCGACGGAACCATCCTGGCCAGGCTGTCCGAGAAGGACGGGGAGGGTCACATCGCTGCGACGATCGAGCTTGCCGAGCCGCACCCGATCGATGACCTCGAGGACGACTACTGGATCCCCGATATGACCGCCACCGTGCGTGCTACCTGGGATCTCGCCAACCTCCACGGCAAGGCCAACTACCGGTTGCGCAAGATCGCCGGAATCCATATCGCACAGAGGGAGTAGTAATGTTCGACCTGCATGAATGCGACGAGGCGTTCTTCCAGACGGCACCAATCGTCCACGCCTTCAGCCTGGACCTGCCCGTCCCCGCATCACGTGTGTGGGAAGGGCTCGCGGGCGACCGACCGCTGGAATGGTGCCGGTTGCTCCGCAACGGCCGCTACACCTCGCCGCGCCCCTTCGGCATCGGCACGACCCGCGAGATCACCGTGGGCGTTGGCTTCCACCTGCGCGAGGAGTTCTTCCGGTGGGACGAGGGCCGGGGGCACTCGTTCTTCGTCACGCAGTCCAGCCTTCCGTTGTTCCGGCGCTTCGCGGAGGACTACGTCATCGAGCCTCTGGGCAACGAGCAGTGCCGCTTGACCTGGACCATCGCGTTCGAGCCAAGCAAGCCGATCGCGCGGCCATCCAGCTTGGCGGGCGAGGGGAACAAGCTGATCCTCGCATGGTTCGAGCATGACACTCGTCGCCACTTCGGCGGCTAGGGGCCGCACCGGGCTCGATGCCGCGCCCCTTCCCGATAGTGGAAGCTTTTCCCGCCCCAGCCAGGAAAAGTTTCCACTATCGGCGGTGCACCCGGCGGCCAGGGCCGTGTGGCGGCAAAAGCACGAGAAAGCGACAAACGCGATAGAAGCCGACCAGGTTTCCCGACGGCTTCTATCGCGTTTTCGGCCAGCGCTGAGGTTTGGCGGCAAACGCCTACGTTTGGCGGCAAGCGCTGGCGCCTGCAAGCCCTGGCTACTCCGCGGCGTGCAGGAAGGCCCGGTTCACGGCCGACACGACTGCGCGCAGCGATGCGGTCGTTATCGATGTAGCAATACCGACGCCCCACACCTGGGTGTCACCGACGAGGCATTCCACGTAGGCCGCGGCCTGGGCGTCATCCCCGGCCGACATGGCGTGCTCGCTGTAGTCGAGCACGCGCACATCGATATCAAGGGTGCACAGCGCGTGGACGAAGGCGGCGAGCGGGCCATTGCCCTTGCCCGTGATCTCCCGCTCCTCGCCGCCATAGATCACCGTCGCGCTGATCGAATCAGTGCCGCCATCGATCTCGGCCTGGTCGAACAGCTGCCGGATGCGCTCGAGGGGCTGCACCGGCTCGAGGTACTCGCGGGAGAACGCCGCCCACATCGCCTCGGGGCTGATCTCGCCGCCCGCGGTGTCGGTGTGGTTCTGGATGGTGCGCGAGAACTCGATCTGCAGGCGCCGGGGGAGCTGCAGGCCATGATCGGCCTTCATGATGTAAGCGACGCCGCCCTTGCCGGATTGCGAGTTGACGCGGATCACGGCCTCGTAGGTGCGCCCCACATCCTTCGGGTCGATCGGCAGGTACGGCACCTGCCACACCATGGTGTCGAGCTCCTTGCCGTAGTGCGCGGCATCCTCGCGCATCGCGTCGAAGCCCTTGTTGATCGCGTCCTGGTGGCTGCCGGAGAAGGCGGTGTACACCAGATCCCCGCCGTAGGGGTGGCGCTCGGGCACGTTGAGCTGGTTGCAGTACTCGACGGTGCGGCGGATCTCGTCGATGTCGGAGAAGTCGATCTGCGGGTCCACGCCGCGGCTGAACAGGTTCATGCCCAGGGTCACGAGGCACACGTTGCCGGTGCGCTCGCCATTGCCGAACAGGCAGCCCTCGATGCGGTCCGCGCCGGCCTGGTAGCCCAGCTCGGCGGCGGCGATGGCCGTACCCCGGTCATTGTGGGGATGCAGCGACAGGATGATCGAGTCGCGCCGCGCGAGGTTGCGGTGCATCCATTCGATGGAGTCCGCGTAGACGTTGGGCGTGGCCATCTCCACGGTTGCCGGCAGGTTGAGGATCACCGGCTTCTCGGGCGTGGGCTGGAAGATCTCGGTGACCGCATCGCACACGTCGCGGGCGAAGCTCAGCTCGGTGCCGGTGTAGGACTCGGGGGAGTACTCCCACATCCAGTTGGTGTCGGGGTACTTCGCGGCTTGCTCGAGGCAGATCAGGGCGCCATCGACGGCGATCTTCTTGATGACGTCCTTGTCGGCGCGGAACACCACGCGCCGCTGCAGGATCGAGGTGGAGTTGTAGATGTGCACGATGGCGTTCTTCGCGCCCGCGCAGGCCTCGAACGTGCGCTTGATCAGTTCCTCGCGGCACTGCGTGAGTACCTGGATGTAGACATCGTCGGGGATCGCGTCCTCTTCGATGATCTCGCGGACGAAGTCGAAATCGGTCTGGCTGGCAGCGGGGAAGCCCACCTCGATGTGCTTGTAGCCCATGGCGACGAGCAGGTCGAACATGCGGCGCTTGCGGGCCGGGCTCATCGGGTCGATCAGGGCCTGGTTGCCGTCGCGCAGGTCCACCGCGCACCACACCGGGGCGCGCGTAGTGATCTTGTCGGGCCAGGTGCGGTCGGGGAGCGATACGTCCTCCACCTCGTCCGCGAACGGCAGGTAGCGGTAGACCGGCATCGAGCTGTTCTTCTGCGTGTTCCACACCGGCTGATCAGTGGGCGCGGGGCGGGATGGCGCGGTCACCATCTCGATGCGGCCTTCGGTGGGATCAGTGATCGTCATCGGAAGTTCTCTCCAGGATTGTGTGAACTGCTTGCTCCCCACGTGCCTGCAGCCGCCGGGGAGTCGACCAGCACCATGAAGCCCCGCGGCGGGACGCCGGTCTGGGTCAGACCCCGCCGCGGCAATCAAGGAGAAGGCCGCGATGCATGATTCAACTGTACATCCGAGCATGGCGCTGTCGCAGCGGCCGGCCCGGCCTGCACCGCCGGGTCCTCGCGGCTACGGCGCCGGCACCATCGCCGAGATCAACTCATAGGCGATGTGAGCTGCGGCGATACCCGTGATCCCGGCGTGATCGTAGGCGGGGGATACCTCGACGACATCAGCTCCGACGAGCTCGTGGCGTGACAAGGATCGCACCATCGCGAGCAGTTCCCGCGAGGTCGCTCCGCCCGCTTCCGGGGTGCCCGTTCCCGGAGCGAACGCAGGATCGAGGACATCCACATCGACGCTGGCATAGACAGGCCCGCTGCCCAGCCGGCGGTGCATGCGCTCCATCAGCGCGGGCAGCCCCTGCTCCTCGAGATCAACGCAGGTCAGCTGCTCGAAGCCGAGCGCCGTATCGTCCGTGAGATCCGCGGCCGAGTACAGCGGCCCGCGCACGCCCACGTGCACGCTGCGCCGCCGGTCGATCAACCCCTCCTCCGAGGCCCGGCGGAACGGAGTGCCGTGGGTGAGCGGCGCGTCGAAGTAGGTGTCCCAGGTGTCGAGGTGCGCATCGAAATGCACCACCGCCACCGGGCCATGCCGTGCCGCGACCGCCCGCAGCAAGGGCAGCGCGATGGTGTGGTCGCCGCCGAGCACCACTAGTCGGACATCCTCGTCGGCGAACTGCCGGGCAGCAGCCTCGATAGCGATCACTGCGGCAGCGATGTCGAATGGCGTCACCGGGACATCGCCCGCATCGGCGACTTGCACCACATCGAAGGGAGCATGGCCGGTCGCGGGGTTGAAGGGGCGCAGCAGCCGCGAGTTCTCCCGGATGTGCGCTGGGCCGAACCGGGCGCCTGGGCGAAAGGTGGTGCCCGCGTCGAACGGGATGCCGAGCACGGCGATGCGCGCCCCCGGGGCATCCTCGATGCGGGGCAGCCGCGCGAAGGTGGGAAACCCCGCGAACCGTGGCACCTTGCTGCTGTCCGCAGGACCCACTGGGGGACCGGTCGGCCCGTTCGCCATGGTCCAAGGCTACGCGCGGTCGCTATATCGCGCGGCGGCGGCAACCGCTAGCGTGGGGGCATGGCAGCTGCGGAATCACAGGCACGGGAATTCGATCTGGTCCTCTATGGCGCGAGCGGCTTCGTGGGCCGGTTGACCGCCGCGCACGTCGCGCACCGCGCGCCTGACTACGCGCGCATCGCGGTGGCCGGGCGCAATCGCGACAAGCTGCAGGCCGTCCTCGACGAGATTGGCGGTGTCGCGCATACCTGGCCGATCGTCGAGGCCGATGCGAGCGATCCTGGTTCGCTGCGCGCGCTCGCCCGGCGCGCCCAGGTGATCGTCACGACGGTGGGCCCGTACGCCCAGTACGGGATGCCGCTGGTGCAAGCCTGCGCCGAGGAGGGCACCGACTACGCGGACCTCACCGGCGAGCAGCTCTTCGTCCACGACACCGTCGAGCAGTGCCACGAGGTGGCAGTCGCCTCGGGCGCGCGCATCGTGCATTCCTGCGGGTTCGACTCGGTCCCCTCCGACATCAACGCATACCTGCTGTACAAGCATGTGCTCGCCGACGACGCGGGGGAGCTGCTCGACACCACCCTCTATGTCAAGGCCGCGCGCGGCGGGCTCAGTGGCGGCACCGTCGCCTCGGGCCGCTACCAGATGGAGCGGGAGGCGCGGGACAAGGAACTGGCCCGCATCACCCACGATCCCTACACCTTCAGCACCGATCGCGCGCTCGAGCCGGAGCTGGGGGAGCAGCCCGAGGGTGGTTTCGGCAAGGCGTCGGATATCGATCCCGGCCTGCGGGGCTGGACGGGGACGTTCCTGATGGCGCCCTACAACACTCGCATCGTGCGCCGGACCAATGGCTTGCTCGGCTGGGCCTACGGCAAGCAGTTCCGCTACCGCGAGGTGATGGGCACTGGCTCCGGCGCCGCCGCGCCGATCGTGGCGGGCACGATGTCGGCCGCGCTGGGCGCGTTGTGGAAGCTCGGCCCGACGATGTTCCGCCGTGTTCCCCGGCCGATCCTTGATCGCCTGCTGCCCGCGCCCGGGACTGGTCCGAGCGACGAGGCGCGCGCCAAGGGGTTCTTCGTCATCGAGACCTACGCGGATACGACCTCCGGGGCCCGCTACAAGGCGACCTTCACCGCCCAGGGCGATCCGGGATACGCCGCCACAGCGATCATGCTCGGCGAGTCCGGGCTCTGCCTCGCCCTCGATCGGGGCGAGCTCTCCCCCCTCACGGGCGTGATCACCCCGGCCGCAGCGATGGGGGACGTGCTGCCCCGGCGGCTGCGCGACGCCGGGATCACCGTTGGGACAGAGCGGCTTCCAACTCCCTGACCTCGGCGTGGAACGCGTCCCGCAAGGCTAGCGGAGCTGTGTTGACGCTGGCGAGGACGCGATAGCCCAGCGCGATGATCGCCACATGCGTGGCCCACTGCTCCCGTGCCCATGCGCGGTCGCTGTGCGCCGTGGCATCCGCGGCGAGGACCGCGCCGATCAGGTCGAACTGGGTATCGCGGCGCAGCTGGCGCACCATCGCCGGATCAGGCTCCTCGAGGAGCGCGCGGACCCGGTCGAGCAAGGACCGCTCGGCCCGGGTCTGCATGCGCCGGTCCGCCCGCCGCGACCATGCCCACAAGGTCACTAGTGCCAGGCCCACGCCCAGTGCGGTCTCGGCGAGCCGGTACGCGGACGTGGCGAGCACGCTCGAAAGCGGGTTCATGGATGTGCTGAGCAGCAGCGCGAGCGGAGTGATGAACGTGGCCGCGACCGCATAGTTGCGGGGCACGGCCAGCTCCACCGCGAACAGCAGCAGCGCCAGCACGACGATCAGCGCGAGCCCGCGCGGCCCGGCGGAAACGATCAGCATGAACACCCCGATCCCCGCGACCGTGCCGAGGAACCGCTGCGCGCCGCGATAGGAGCCGAGCACGCGGTCGGGAGCGCCGCCGAGCACGAGCGTCGCTGCGACCATCGCCCACTCGGGGTGCTCGAGGCCCAGCATCGCGCCGATGCTCGCCGCCACGATCGTCGCGATTAGTACTCGGCTCGCCGTGATCATCGGCGGTGAATCGGGGTGCCACGCGCCCGCGAGCCGGTGCCAGGCCGAGGGGCGGCCCAGCGGGATGATCCCCTGTGGCAGCACCTCCTCCAGCTCATCCCCGGTGCCGCCCGGCTTCTGCGCCTGGTCCTGCTGCTGGCCGACGAGTCGAAGAAATCGCTTGTGCGCCTCGCGGAGGCGGCCCGCGAGGGACCCAGGTGCCGGATCCTTGGCGAGCCGGGCCTCGTGCAGCGTCGCCCAGCCCTGATGGATGGCCGCGCCCGCGACGTGGTGCGCGGACCTCGACGGGGCCGTGGCGGATGCCACCTTCTCGACCGCCTTGTCCGCGGCTGCTACCGCCCGCCGGGCGGGGCCGTAGGGATCCACGAGGATTGGCGCCATGGTAGCGACCAGCGCGCCCGCGACGCCGAGCGCCACCCACGACGATGCTTCGAGGACTGCCAGCCCGGAATGCGGGGCGAGCGCGCCCACCGATGCCGCGAGCGCGACGAAGACTGGTCCGGGCGGACCCATGCGCAAGGCGTTCATGCCGTAGGTCGTGAGCGCAGCGATCACGCCGATCACAGGAATGATGGCCCAGTAGGCCCCGTCCGCGTGGGCGCTGGCCGCCATCGTGGTGGCGAAAGCGCCCGCCATCGTGGCCCCCACCGCGGCAACGACGAGCCAGCGGATCCGGTAGGCGCGGTTCTCCCCGTAGAGCACGGCGAGGGCACCGATGCTGCACAGCACCGCCTCCCGCGGATGGCCGAGCAGCGTGGCGAGCAGGGCGGGGAGCAGGAAAGCCGTGCTCGCCCGCACCGCATTGGGCCACAGTGGCGGCGCGGAGGCGAATCCGAGCAATATCGAGCGTGCCCTGGGGGGTACCGGGAAGTCATCGGTCACCTGCGTATTCTCGCGTCCCAAGGGGGTGCGGTGGCAAGCCGGAATCGGTACACGCTGGCGCATTATGGCTGGATACTCGCTAGACTGACTAGCTGAATCCCAGCAAATTACGCGGAAGGGTGAGTATTAGCGTGGCGCTTGTCGTGCAGAAGTACGGAGGGTCCTCGGTGGAATCCGCCGAACGGATCAGGCGTGTCGCCGAGCGGATCGTCGAGACTAAGCGCCAGGGCAATGATGTTGTGGTGGTTGTTTCCGCGATGGGCGATACAACGGATGACTTGCTGAAGCTCGCTCATGCCGTGTCGCCCTCGCCGCATCCGCGCGAGATGGACATGCTGCTGACCGCTGGCGAGCGCATCTCCAACGCGCTGGTCGCGATGGCGATCCATTCGCTCGGCGCGGAGGCGCGGTCGTTCACCGGGTCGCAGGCGGGGGTGATCACCACGCAATCGCATGGCAAGGCGAAGATCATCGACGTCACCCCGGGGCGCG
Source organism: Hoyosella levis (assembly GCF_026008515.1). GTDB lineage: Bacteria > Actinomycetota > Actinomycetes > Mycobacteriales > Mycobacteriaceae > Lolliginicoccus > Lolliginicoccus levis. The sequence goes on along the minus strand of NZ_BQYM01000008.1, from coordinate 146,994 downwards.
TGCGCGCGGCCCTCGACCAGGGCTCGATCGTGCTCGTCGCGGGCTTCCAGGGCGTGAGCCAGGACAGCAAGGATGTCACCACGCTTGGCCGCGGTGGTTCCGACACCACAGCCGTGGCGCTCGCGGCGGCTTTGAACGCGGATGTGTGCGAGATCTATACCGATGTCGATGGCATCTACAGCTCCGATCCCCGGATCGTCCCGTCCGCGAAGAAGCTTGACAAGATCACCTTCGAGGAAATGCTGGAAATGGCAGCGGCTGGCGCGAAGGTGCTCATGCTGCGTTGCGTGGAGTACGCGCGCCGCTACAACACGCCCATCCATGTTCGTTCGTCATACTCAAACAAGCCCGGAACGATCGTGTCCGGATCAATGGAGGACATCCCTGTGGAAGACGCCATCCTGACCGGTGTAGCGCATGACCGCAGCGAGGCGAAGGTCACCGTTGTCGGCATTCCCGATGAGCCTGGCTTTGCCGCGCAGGTCTTCCGCGCTGTCGCCGATGCCGAGATCAACATCGATATGGTCCTGCAGAACGTGTCGAAGATCGAGACCGGCAAGACCGACATCACCTTCACCCTGCCGCGCGATGACGGCCCGCGCGCCGTCGAGTTCCTCACCAAGCGCCAGGACAAGATCGGCTTCAGCCAGGTCCTCTATGACGATCACATCGGCAAGCTGTCGCTGATCGGCGCGGGCATGCGCTCCCATCCCGGGGTCACCGCCACGTTCTGCGAGGCCCTCTCGGACGCGGGCGTGAACATCGAGCTGATCTCCACCTCCGAGATCCGCATCTCCGTGCTGTGCCGCGACACCGAGCTCGACAAGGCCGTCCAGGCCGTGCATGCCGCCTTCGATCTCGGCGGCGAAGAGGAAGCCACTGTCTATGCCGGGACGGGGATCTGACATGAGCACAACCATTGCAGTAGTAGGCGCCACCGGCCAGGTCGGCCGCGTGATGCGCCAGCTCCTCGAGGAGCGGAACTTTCCCGCCGACACCGTGCGGTTCTTCGCCTCGGCGCGCTCGGCGGGCAAGACCCTGCCGTTCCGTGGCGAGGACATCGTGATCGAGGATGTCGCCGCGACGTCCGATGAGGACCTGCGCGGCATCGACATCGCCCTGTTCTCGGCGGGGGGCACCCTGTCGAAGGAGCAGGCGCCTCGCTTCGCCGCGGCTGGGGCCACCGTGGTGGACAACTCCTCGGCGTGGCGCAAGGATCCCGAGGTGCCGCTCATCGTCAGCGAGGTGAACCCGGAGCAGATCCACAACCTGCCCAAGGGCATCATCGCCAACCCGAACTGCACCACGATGGCGGCCATGCCGGTGCTCAAGGCGCTGCACGACGAGGCCGGCCTGCAGCGGCTCATCGTCTCCACCTACCAGGCGGTCTCCGGCAGTGGCCTCGCCGGGGTGAACGAGCTGCTCACCCAGCTCAAGGCTGTCATCGATGATGCCGAGAACCTCGTTCACGACGGTTCCGCGGCGAACTTCCCCGAGCCGGGCGTCTACGTCAAGCCGATCGCGTTCAACGCGCTGCCGATGGCAGGCTCGATCGTCGACGATGGCAGCGGCGAGACCGACGAGGACCAGAAGCTGCGCAACGAGAGCCGCCGGATCCTCGGCCTGCCCGAGCTGCTTGTCTCCGGCACGTGCGTGCGGGTTCCGGTGCTGACTGGTCATTCGCTGTCGATCAACGCGGAGTTCGAGCGTCCGCTGTCGGTGGAGCGGGCCGAGAAGGTCCTCGCTGACGCTCCTGGAGTGCTGCTCTCGGACGTCCCGACCCCGCTCGACGCGGCCGGGCAGGACCCCTCCCTGGTGGGGCGCATCCGCCAGGATCCGGGTGTTCCCGATGGCCGTGGACTCGCGCTATTCATCGCGGGCGACAACCTGCGCAAGGGTGCCGCGCTCAACACCATCCAGATCGCGGAGCTGCTCGTCGCCGCGAAGTAGCTCGTCCGTCGCCGCTTGCCCGGCCCGGTAGCCGCACCGTCGGCTGCCGGGCCGGGCTGTTGCGTGGTGCCGAAGCGCGGGTCGATGTGGCCGATCGGGTGCCGCGACCAATAGGGTGTCGGATGTGAGTGCGAACCATGAGGCTGTGCCCCCGCCCCCGATGCCGCCGCGCATCCTCTGGTGGGGGTGGTTCCTGTGGCGCCTGGGCGCCGCGCTGTTCCTGCTCGCCGCGGCGCGCATCATCTGGAACCTGGGGGAGATCCGCTCCCGCCTGGCCGAGGAGCTGCGCACCGATCCCAATTGGGCGTTCCGCGAGGTCGGGGAGGTGGAGCGCACTGCTGGCTTCGCGCCGCTCGGCGTCATCGTGGCGGGCGTGGTGCTGCTGCTCGTGGTGCTCGTGTGCGTGGCGCTGATGCGTCATGTCGGGTCGCGCGGGGCGCGCATCGCCGCCATCCTCTTTGGCATCGTCCTGGTGTTCGTGACCGAGCTGGCGATCAATCTTGGTGGGCAGACGAGCGATGCCACCCCGTCGCTGGTTGATGCAACGCCATTCCTGCAGGCTGCGGTCATGCTCGCGGCGACAGTCCTGGTGTATGTGCGGCAAAGCTCGGAATGGTTGTACCTGGCCCACGAGCACTGGCTCGATCAGCGCTAGCGGGTGTCCCGCGCTCAGGCATTTCTCAGCAAAACTTTACTAGCCTTTTTCTTGACTCAATCCAGAAAGAGGGCATACTGGGATCATGCCCACGGAGCACGCCGCTAGTGACCCGCGCAACACCCTGCGCGCCGCTGGCCCGCGCGTGACAGCCCCCCGTGCGGCAGTCCCGGTCGCGCCCGCGCGATGCCTCGCATCCGGTGCAGCGTGATCGGACCAACCCCCAGACCGCACCAGGAGGTCATTCCATGACTGCAGCGGAAAAGCCAGCAACCACCACGAACACCGGCATCCCCGTCGCCAGCGATGAGCACTCCCTCACCGTGGGTAGCCAGGGCCCCATCGCCCTGCACGATCACTACCTGATCGAGAAGATGGCCCAGTTCAACCGCGAGCGCGTCCCCGAGCGCGTCGTGCACGCCAAGGGCTCGGGCGCGTTCGGCGAGCTCGAGATCACCGATGACGTCAGCGCCTACACCTGCGCCGACTTCCTCCAGCCCGGGCGGAAGACCGAGATGCTCGCGCGCTTCTCCACGGTGGCAGGCGAGCAAGGCAGCCCCGATACCTGGCGCGATCCACGGGGATTCGCCCTCAAGTTCTACACCGAGCACGGCAACTACGATCTCGTCGGCAACAACACCCCTGTCTTCTTCGTCCGGGACCCCATGAAGTTCCAGGACTTCATCCGCTCCCAGAAGCGCCTGCCCGATTCCGGACTGCGCGACCACAACATGCAATGGGACTTCTGGACGCTCTCCCCGGAATCCGCCCATCAGGTCACCTGGCTCATGGGCGACCGCGGCATCCCCCGCGCCTACCGCAACATGGACGGCTTCAGCTCCCACACCTACATGTGGATCAACAAGTCCGGCGAGCGCTTCTGGGTCAAGTACCACTTCAAGACCCGCCAGGGCATCGAGTGCCTCACCCAGGAGGAGGCCGACGAGCTCGCCGGCAGCACGCCCGACGCGCACCGCCAGGACCTTTTCGAAGCCATTCGCGACGGCAACCACCCCCAGTGGGACCTCGAGGTGCAGATCATGCCTTTCGCCGACGCAGAGAAGTATCGCTTCAATCCCTTCGACCTCACCAAGGTGTGGTCCCAGAAGGACTACCCCCGCAAGCACGTCGGGGTCATGACCCTCAACCGCAATCCCGAGAACTTCTTCGCCCAGATCGAGCAGGCCGCGTTCGAGCCGTCGAACGTCGTGCCTGGCATCGGCTTCTCGCCCGACAAGATGCTGCTCGGCCGGGTCTTCTCCTACGCCGACACCCACCGCTACCGCATCGGCGCCAACTACGCCCAGCTGCCGGTCAACGCTCCCAAGGTGCCCGTCCACAGCTACAGCAAGGATGGCAGCATGCGGTACACCTTCAACGATCCCGCGCAGCCCGTCTACGCCCCCAACTCCTATGACGGTCCCCACGCCGACCCCCAGGCCGCTGGCCCCTACGACGGCTGGGAGTCCGCCGGGGACATGGTGCGCGAGGTCTACGTGCAGCACCCCGAGGATGACGACTTCATCCAGGCCGGCACGCTCGTCCGGGAAGTGATGGACGACGATCAGCGCGAGCGGCTCGTCAACAACGTCGTCGGCCACCTTTCCGACGGAGTCACCGAGCCCGTGCTGGCTCGCGCCTTCGAGTACTGGAAGAAGATCGACCCCGAGATCGGCAAGCGCATCGAAGACGGAATGCGCGCGAGCTAGAACCTACATCGCGATGCTGGCGGACCCGATACTGTGAAAATCACGGTTCCCCCGGCCACCGCAACACAAGGAGGACACACAATGCCAAACCCCATCACCAGCACCCTCACCGCTGAGCAGCAGTCGACCACTGGCGAGGCGCTGCAGGGCACCGTGGTCGATCTCATCGACCTCACCCTCATCGCCAAGCAAGCGCACTGGAACGTCCTCGGCAGGAACTTCCGCTCCGTCCACCTCGCCCTCGACGAGCTGGTCACGGTTGCCCGCGAGTTCACCGATGAGGCCGCCGAGCGCTCCACCGCGATCGGGGTGAGCCCTGACGGCCGCGCCTCCACCGTGGCAGGGCAGTCCAGCGCCAAGGGCATCGGCGAGGGCTGGACGAGCGATGAGGACGTCATCAACATCGTGGTGGACAACCTCGCCGCCATCATCGACCGGCTGCGTGCTCGCATCGCCGTCACCGAGGATGCCGACCCCGTGACCCAGGACCTGCTCATCTCCATCACTGCTCGCCTCGAGCAGCTCCACTGGATGTGGCAGGCGCAGGTCGCCTGACCTCGCTAGCAGTTCCGGGCCAAACTGACGGCCACGGGCCAAACTGACGGCCACGGGCCAAACGCGATAGAAGTTGCAGGAATCCCTGCTCCACTTCTATCGCGTTTGGCGTTTTCCCGTGCTTTTGCAGGCGAGCCGACCAGCCCCCGACTAGGTGATATTGGCGAACGACTCGACCTGGCGCACCTTGCCAGCAACGAGGAGGATGTCCCCGCGCATGAGCACGGTGTCCTGCGTGGCGTAGGTGAAGTTCTGCCCGGCCCGCTTGACCGCCACCACGGTGATCTCGTAGCGCCGCCGCAGCTCGCTGTCCTTGAGGGGTATGCCGATGGCCTCGGCGGGGGCAAGGGTCTTGACCATGGCGTAGTCGTCACCGAACTCGATGTAGTCAAGCATGCGGCCGGTGACGAGGTGGGCCACCCGCTCGCCCATATCGTGCTCCGGAATGACGACATGGTGCGCGCCCACGCGCTCCAGGATCCGCTGATGCTGCTTGGAGGTGGCCTTCGCCCAGATCTGCGGCACCTGGAAGTCGGCGAGCAGCGAGGTCGTGAGGATGCTCGACTCGAGATCGGTACCGACGGCGACCACAGCGTGCGGGAACTTGTGCACCCCGAGCTGCATGAGCGAGTCGCGGTCGGTCGTATCGGCGGCGGCGGTGTGCGTGAGGTCCTCGGCGAGGCGCTGGACGATCCGTGAGTCCGAATCGACACCGAGCACCTGGGTGCCGCTGGCGACGAGCTCGCGGGCGAGGGACCTGCCAAAGCGTCCGAGCCCGAGCACGGCGACCCGGGTGCTGGGGGGACGGTCATGTTTACCCGACAATGGGGCGCTCCTCTGGTAGTTCGTATCGACGGGGGCGTTCTTGCAGCGCGAGCGCGGACGCGAGGATGATGGGCCCGATGCGTCCGGCGAACATAAGGATGCACAACACCACTTGGGCCGGTGCCGGCAAGTCCTCGGTGATGCCCATGGATAGCCCGACGGTGCAGAAAGCGGAGATCACCTCGAACAGGACAGTCTCGAGCCGGTGCTCGGAGATGCCGAGGATGAAGATGGTTCCGGCCATGACGGCGGCGATGGAGATCAGGGCGACGGTGAGGGCCTGCCGCTGCACGGTCTCGGCGATCCTGCGGCCCATGACATGGACGGTCGGCTGGCCGCGCAGCTCCGCGAGGATGACGAACCCGAGCAGGGCGAAGGTGGTGACCTTGATGCCGCCGGCGGTGCCCGCGCTGCCTCCGCCGATGAACATCAGGACGTCAGTGATGAGGACGGTGGCGGCGCTCATGTCGCCGGTCTCGATGGTGTTGAAGCCGCTGGAGCGGGGCGCGATGCCCTGGAACGCGCCGGCGAGCAGCTTCTGCATCGTGCTGAGCGGGCCCATGGTGGCGGGGTTGGCCCATTCGAACATGATGACCGAGAAGATGCCCACAAAAGCGAGGACACCATGGGTGAGGATGGTGATCTTGGTGTGCACGGTCCAGTGGCGGGGAGTCGCGTCGGTCTCCGGATCGGCCTCGTGCATCGAAGTCCGGATGTGGCGCGTGACCTCGAAGATCACGGGGAACCCGATGGCGCCGAGGGTGAACGCCACCATGATCGGGATGAGGATGAAGGGATCACCCACGTACTGCATCATGCTGTCGGATTGCAGCGCGAAGCCCGCCGAGTTGAATGCCGATACCGCATGGAAGATTCCCCAGTACAAGGCATCGCCCGGGGAATCCGTGTAGGCGATCATGTAGCGGCTGGTCAGGAATACCGCTGTGATGGCCTCGATGAGGAAGCTCATCCTGATGACGCCGATGATGACGCGGCGGATATCACCGAGGCGGAGGTTCTTCGTCTCGGTATGGGCGATCAACTGCATGCGCATGCCCATGCGGCGCGCGACGAGCAGGCCGAGCAGCGAGGCGACCGTCATGATGCCCAGGCCGCCCACCTGGAACATGCTGACGATCACGGCATGGCCGAACGGCGACCAGAAGGTTCCTGTGTCCACCACGACCAGGCCGGTGATGCAGCCAGCGGAGGTGGCGGTGAAGAGCGCCTCGACAAACGTGGCCTGCTCGGGCCCCGCGGTCGAGACGGGCAGCAGCAACAAGCTCGTGCCGACGCCGATGAACATCAGGTAGGCCGTGACGATCATGCGCGCCGGGTAACGGACGAACGCGCGCGCGGCCTTTCTCAGCCTCGCGCTTGCTCTCGAGCCGTGCTCCTCGGAGTCTGGGAGCGTCACAGCGGCAGCTTCACCGTATTTCCGGGGCACGCCAAGCCATTCGCGCAGGGGGCGCGCCCGCGGGTAATCGGATGCTGATCAAGCATGGAGGTGAGACTACGCCTCGCTCGTGGGCGGCGCGCGACAAGGGGTCGGCATCCCAGGGTCGAGAATGCTTGCGCGACTGTGCCGGTGGGCCCGCCCGCGGCTGCGGCCGCTCATTCCAGGGCGGACTGACCGCGGACCGCAACGACTCAGGGCCGCTCCGGTGTGTCACCGAAACGGCCCTGGCCTGCATCTTGTGGTGTCGGGGTGGCGGGATTCGAACCCACGACCTCTTCGACCCGAACGAAGCGCGCTACCAAGCTGCGCCACACCCCGGTGCTAGCTGCCGCCAGCGTTGGAGAGTCTAGCGCACTGTGGCGTCGGATTGCGAAACCGGCTCGCTTCCCGATCGTGGCTCGGTGTGCTGCGGGGCCGCCACGAGGGTGAGCAGGCTGGCCTCGGGGCGGCAGAAGAAGCGAGCGGGGGCGTAGGGGGAGGTGCCGATGCCCGCGGAGACGTGCAGGCGCATGTGGTTGCCCCAGCGGGAGAGGCCCTTGACGCGGGATCGGTCGATGCCGCAGTTGGTGACGAGCGCTCCGACGCCGGGGAGGCAGAGCTGCCCCCCATGTGTGTGCCCGGCGAGGACGAGGTCGTATCCGTCGCTGGCGAAGCGGTCGAGGACGCGGGGCTCGGGGGAGTGGGTGAGGCCGATGCGCAGCTGGGCTCGTGGGTCGGGGCTTCCACTGATGGTCTTGTAGCGGTCGCGGTTGATGTGGGGGTCGTCGACGCCGGCGATGGCGATGCGGATGCCGTTGATCTCGAGCTCGCGGCGCGTGTGGGTGGCATCGAGCCAGCCGCGCTCGTTGAAGGCAGCGCGCAGGTCCTGCCAGGGGAGGGGGTCGCCATAGGTCCGCTTGTGGTTGGTGCGGAAGTACTTGAGCGGGTTCTTGAGGCGAGGACCGAAGTAATCGTTGCTGCCGAACACGAAGGCGCCAGGGCGCGCAAGGAGCCGGTCGAGCGACTGCACCACGCTGGGGACGGCCCGGGTGTGGGAGAGATTGTCGCCGGTGTTGATGACGAGATCGGGCTCGAGGTGGGCGAGCTCGGCGAGCCACGCCTGCTTGAGGTGCTGCCTCGGCGTCATGTGCAGGTCGCTGAGGTGCAGGATCCGTAGCGCGGGAGTGCCGGGCGGGAGGATCGGCACGGTGATGTTGCGCACCGTGAAGGCGTTGCGCTCGATGAGCGTGGCGTGGACGAGCGCAATGCTCCCTGCCGCCACCGTTCCGAGTGCTGCTTGTGCCGCGAGCTGCCGGGTGTTGCGTGCCATTGTCCAAGGATACGGCAGGGGCGCGGCAGGCGGCACCGGGCCGTGCAGCCGGTGCCGCCTAGTGCCTGGCGCTAGTTGTTATCGGGCACGGGCACGGGGTTGGGCAGTCCGGGGATCTCGACCTCATCGGGCAGGTCCGGGCGCTCGCGGCGCTGCGGCGTGGCGGGCTCGTCGGCATCATCGGAGTCGTTGTTCCCCGTCGAGGGTGATCTCGGGGCGGGCCGGACCACGCGCTCGCTGCCATCGCTGATGTAGAGGGTGATGGTGCTGCCGGGCTGGGCGAATCCGGAAGGCGAGTAGGAGGTGACTACTCCGCGGGTCTCGGCGCTGGAGGTGCTGACTGTCTCGTACTCGTATCCAGCGTTCTCGAGGCGGCGGATGGCGGTGGCCTGGTAGAGGCCGGTGACGTCGGGCACCTGCAGGCTGGGATCGCCCTCGCGGAAGCGGCGCTGGTCGGCAACTGGCTCACGGATGGCGCCGAGCTTGTTGACGACGGGCCCCACTGCCTGGAACCAGGTCTGGGCGGGCTCGTTGCCACCGAAGAGGTTGCCGCTTCCGCACTGGCGCAGGTTGAAGGAGCAGATGGGGCTCGGGGTCGGGGAGTCGCCGTAGACGTAGGCGACGCCGGCGACGGTGTTGGTGTAGCCGAGGAAGCCCGCGGAGAAGTTGGAGTTGGTGGTTCCCGTCTTGGCGGACAGGGGTGCGGACCATCCTGTCGCGTTGGCGGCGCGGGCGGCCGTGCCGTTGCCCACGTGGTCCTGGCTGAGTCCCTGCGACAGGGCTCGGGCGAGCCCCGGCTCGACGACCTGCTCGCATGGCTCGGTGGCGAGCTCGACGGGGTTGCCGTACCGGTCGAACACAGCGTCGATGGGGGTGGGCGGGCACCACATGCCATCGGAGGCAAGCGTGGCGGCGACGTTGGCAAGCTCGAGGGGATTGACGGCCACGGGACCGAGCGTGAACGAGCCGAGGTTCTGCTCGGAGAACATGTCGGCCAGGCTCTGCTCGCTATACCCGGATGAACCGGGCTCCGTGTAGGAGCGCAGGCCGAGCTTGACGGCCATGTCCACGGTCTCCTCCACGCCCGTCTGCTGGATCAACTGCACGAAGGTGGTGTTGGGCGAGGTAGCGAGCGCCTCGGTGAGGCTCATGGAGGACTTGTAGGAGGTGAAGTTCTCCACGCAGTAGTAGTTGGCCGGGCAACCGGGTGCGCCGCCGTCGCCGAGCCCATAGGCGTTGTAGCGGTTCGGGACGTTGACCCAGGTGTTGATGCCCATGCCCTGCTCGAGCGCGGCGGCAACGGTGAAGACCTTGAAGACGGAGCCCGCGCCGTGGCCGACCATCGAGAAGGGCTGGGCGCTGACGGTCTCGTAGTTCTCGCCATCGAGGCCGTAGGTGCGGCTTGACGTCATCGCGAGCAGCCGGTGCGCATCCTTGCCGGGCTGGATGAGATTGAGCACGCTGGCGACGCCTGGGGTTTTCGGGTTGGCGTTGTTATTGACGGCGCGTTTGGCGGAGGCCTGGATCTCGGGGTCGAGGGTGGTCTGGATGCGGTAGCCGCCGCGGCGGAGCTGGTCGCGGCTGAGGCCGGATTCGGCAAGGTATTGCAGGGCGTAGTCGCAGAAGAAGCCACTGTCATCGGCGGTGATGCAGCCCTGTGGAATGGTGCGGGGCTCGGGAATGACGCCGAGGGGTTCTTCCTTGGCGGCGATGAACTCGGCGGCGCGCTCCGGGATGTTCTCGATCATGGTGTCGAGGACGACATTGCGGCGCTCGAGCACGCGCTCGGGGTTGGTGTAGGGGTTGAGGGCCGAGCTGCTCTGCACGACGCCCGCGAGCATGGCGGACTGAGTGACGTTGAGGTCGGCGGCGTCGATGGCGAAGTAGGTCTGGGCGGCCTGCTGGATGCCGTAGGCGCCGTTGCCGAAGGGCACGAGGTTGAGATATCGGGTGAGGATCTCTTCCTTGGTGAGCCGGCTGTCGAGCTCGAGGGCCATGCGGATCTCGCGGATCTTGCGGGCCGGCGTGGTCTCGATCGCGGCGCGGCGCTCGGCGTCGTTCTGCGCGAGCACGAGGAGCTGGTAGTTCTTGACGTATTGCTGGACGAGGGTGGAGGCGCCCTGCTGGACCTCGCCGCTGGTGGTGTTGGTCAGGGCGGCGCGGATGGTGCCCTTCCAGTCGACGCCCTCGTGGTCGGCGAAGCGCTTGTCCTCGACGGAGACGATGGCGAGCTTCATCTCGTCGGAGATGCGGTTGGAGGGCACCTCGGTGCGGCGCTGCTCGTAGATGTGCGCGATGGTGTCGCCGTTGACGTCGACGACCGTGGTGATGGCGGGTACTTCGCCCTCGATGAGCTGGGCCGAGGTGTTCTCGACTGTCTGCGCGGCCTTGTTGGATGCCAGGCCGAATCCGCCCGCCGCGGGAAAGAGCATTCCTGCGAGGAGTACGCCTCCGAGGATGCTGGTGCCGCCGAGCTTTGCGAGAGTGTTTCCGATCGCCACGGTACCTAGGGTACTGAAGCGCGGGGGCGAAGCGGTAGGGCGCGCGGGGCGGGTGCCATGTGGCGCGCCTGGTTCGTGGTATTCCGGGCATCTGGGAGCGCCTGGAAGCTTCTCGGCTTGCAGCGCGGGAATTGTTGTTGCACAAAAGAATCTGTGCGGAGATGTGACTGTGTGCCGGACGGATTAACGTGGGTGCAGGAAGCGGTAGTGCGTCGACCTGGTAACCGTCCCGTCTCGGAGGCAAATCCGAGGTTGCATTTAGCGCAGTTAGTACCTAAGTTTGTTGCCAGTGTGACTCGCACAACACTAAATGGCCAACTGTGATCCAGAGATCACGTGTTGGTGCTTGATGGGGCTAGTGATTTCTGCATCCCACAGGACGCACGAGATCGCTTGCGGGGGATGCGCGTCCAGCCTGGGGCTGGTCAGCGTGCAAGAACACGACCGCAGGGGGCCGGAAGTAGGGAGTCAGCGAAGGTGATGAATCAATCGGCGCCCATAGCGTCCAGTGCATCGATCAAGCGACCCGCGCAGCGTCGCGGCGGTGGCCTCCCGATGACAGCCACGATGTCGACGGAGGAGGCCGAGGCTCGCATCGCGTGGGTTTCCCAGGCCCGATGCCGCGGCATTGACCCCGACGTGCTCTTCGTGAGGGGGGCAGCGCAGCGCAAGGCCGCCACGATCTGCCGGCACTGTCCGGTCGTCCTCGAATGTGGCGCCGACGCCCTCGACAATCGCGTCGAGTTCGGAGTCTGGGGTGGCATGACGGAGCGGCAACGCCGCGCCCTTCTCAAGCAGCACCCAGAGGTGGAGTCCTGGGCCGAGTTCTTCTCCACGCAGCGCGCTCAGCAATCAGCGGGCTGAAGAAGGCGATCGGACGACAAGCCACCCAGCCGACCGAGAGGGGAAGCTCAGTCGGGCTGGGCCTGTCGAAGCCGCCACCCTGGAGCTCAGCGAGATGACTCAACCACAAACGCGATAGAAACCGCCGGAATGATCGGGTGGCTTCTATCGCGTTTGACGTTTTCCAGTGCTTTTGCCGTGGCTGGACCGCCGCGCCGCCGGCACGTCGGCTAGTGCTTGCGCCAGAGCTCCGCGATCGCCCGCAGCGCCGCAAGGTCAGAGACCTCGTAGGGCAATGTGCGGACCTTCGCCACTGGCACCCGCGGGTGCGCGAGCGTGAAACGGGTGAGCAACCGCTGCTCCCGCTTCTCCGTGGTGGCCCGGTCCGCATGGATCGCGAGCACTGCCGACGCGAGCGCCGTGTCCCCGTCCGCCGTGTCCCCGTTCGCCAGTTCCTCCGAGGCGAGGCGAGCCTTGTCCGCGCCGAGATCCGTCAGCGTCTGGTGCGTGCGGTTGAGCAACAGGCCCGCGAGCGGCATGCCCTCCTTGGTTAGGCGGTTGACGAAGAACGAGGCCTCCCGCAGCGGATCCGGCTCGGCGGCCGCGATCACCATGAATTCCGTGCCCGGAGCGCGCAGCATGTCGTAGGTGCGGTTGGCGCGCTCCCGGAACCCACCGAACAGCGAATCCAGCGAGCGCACGAAGCTCGACGCATCCGAGAGCATCTCGGATCCGACGATGGTCGAAACACCCTTCATGGCCAGCCCCAGCGCCCCGGTGACGATCTTGCCGAGGCCCCGGCCTGGCGCCATGAACAGCCGGATCATCCGACCGTCAAGGAACGTTCCGAGCCGTTGCGGCGCATCAAGGAAGTCCAGCGCGTTGCGCGAGGGCGGGGTGTCGACGATGATCAGGTCCCAGCGCTTCTGGTGCACGAGCTGGCCGAGCTTCTCCATCGCCATGTATTCCTGCGTGCCCGAGAACGACGAGGCGACTGTCTGGTAGAACGGGTTCGCTAGCACCGCCGCGGCCCGCTCCGGCGACGAGTGCTCCTGCACCATCTCATCGAAGGTGCGGCGCATGTCCAGCATCATCGCGTCCAGCTCGCCCGTCGAGCCCTCGAGCTCGACCCGCTGCGGCGTGTTGTCGAGCGCCCCGAGCCCGAGAGCCTGGGCGAGACGGCGGGCGGGATCGATCGTGAGCACCACGACCTTGCGCCCCATGTCCGCGGCACGCACCGCGAGCGCGGCGGCCGTGGTGGTCTTGCCGACGCCGCCGGCGCCGCAGCACACCACCACGCGGGTCGACGAATCAGCGAGGAAGCGATCGACGTTCAACCACGGGATGGACGAGTCGGGCACCGGGTCGACCGATGCGTCGTCGATATCGGGCATGCTCATCAGTGGACCCCTTGCTCCGTCAGGATCTGTGCCAGCTCGTAGAGCCCGCCGAGATCGACTCCGTCGGTCATGGTCGGAAGAACAAGCTGCGGGATGTCGATCTCCTCGAGCTGCCGGGCGCTCTCCTGCTGCGCGCGGGTGCGCGCCGCCTGCTCCGCCGCCTCCACGAGAAGGCCGTCGAGCTCCTCGTCGGTGACGGTGATGCCAGCCTTGCCGAGACCCGCGCGGATCGCGTCCCGATCGAGCTCGTTGGCCTGGGCGGCATCGAGCAGCTCCGCGGGAAGGTGCTCGGTGTCCGTCCGGTTCACGATGATCGAGCCGACGCGCAGCTCCTTCTCCTTCAGCTCCTTGACGGCATCGATGGTCTCCTGCACCGGAAGCGACTCGAGCAGCGTCACGAGGTGGATCATCGTGTCATCGGAGTGGAGCAGCTTGACCACCCCGTCGCTCTGGCTGCGGATCGGCCCGGACTTCGCGAGGTCCGACATCGCCTTGGTCACATCGAGGAACGTGCCGATACGGCCTGTCGGCGGGGCATCGACCACGATCGCATCGTAGACATGCTGCCCGCGCTCATCGCGGCGGATGACACATTCCTTGATCTTGCCGGTCAGCAGCACGTCGCGCAGCCCGGGGGCGAGCGTGGTGGCGAACTCGATGGCACCGACCCTGCGCATCGCCTTGCCGGCCAGGCCCAGGCTGTAGAACATGTCGAGGTACTCGAGGAACGCTGCCTCGATATCCACCGCCAGCGCCTTGACCTCACCGCCTCCGTCGGCGGCCGCTACCCGCGTCTCCGCGTAGGGCAGCGGGGGGATGTCGAACAGCTGGGCAATGCCCTGGCGGCCCTCCAGTTCAGCGAGCAGCACACGGCGCCCGCCCGCTGCGAGGGCCAGCGCGAGCGCTGCCGCGACAGTCGACTTTCCGGTGCCGCCCTTGCCGCTGATGAAGTGGAGCCGGGCGCGGGCGGCCTTGCGGGACCACGAGTCGGAGCTAGACACGGTACGAGCTTATAAGCTGCATCAAGGGTAGTGGCCCGACTAGGGTGGTTTTTATGTCTGAGATCACCCGCTGGGAGTATGCCACCGTCCCCCTGCTCACCCACGCGACCAAGGCGATCCTTGATCAATGGGGCCAGGACGGCTGGGAACTCGTCACCGTGCTGCCCGGCCCCACTGGCGAGCAGCACGTCGCCTACTTGAAGAGGGGGCTGTCCGCATGAGCGCCACCCCTAGCGCGCGCCTCAAGGAACTAGGCCTCGCCCTGCCTCCTGTCGTGCCTCCAGTCGCCGCGTATGTGCCCGCGCTGCGGGCCGGTGACTTCGTCTACACCTCCGGGCAGCTCCCGCTGGTGGCCGGCGAGCTGCAGGCCGCGGGCAAGGTGGGCGCGGAGGTCACGCCCGAGCAGGCACAGGGGATGGCGCGCATCTGTGGGCTGAACGCGCTCGCCGCGATCGATGCGCTCGTCGGCATCGATGCGGTGGAGCAGGTCGTCAAGGTGGTGGGCTTCGTCGCCTCGGCACCCGGGTTCAACGGCCAGCCCCAGGTGATCAATGGCGCGTCCGAGCTGTTCGGCGAGGTCTTCGGCGATGCGGGCAAGCATGCCCGTTCCGCGGTCGGTGTCGCCGAGCTGCCCCTCAATGCCGCCGTCGAGGTCGAGGTCATCGTGCGGGTCCGCGGCGAGTAGCGGGAGCTGCTGCTGCATCGATAAGAGAGCATCACGCAACGATCCCCGGCCGCCGCGCGGAGCGCGGCGGCCGGGGATCGCTCGTTCCGGGAGGGCGGGGGCTACTCCTGCGCTTCCGCGAGGGCGGCGTTGAACGTCTTGCTCGGTCGCATCACCGCGTCGAGCTTGTCGAGATCAGGCGCGTAGTAGCCGCCGATCTCCACGGCCTGGCCCTGGACCTCCGCGAGCTCCTTGACGATGGTCTCCTCGTTGTCCGCGAGCTTCTTGGCCAGCGCCGTGAAGTGCTCCTGCAGGCCCGAGTCCTCGGTCTGCGCGGCGAGCTCCTGCGCCCAGTACAGCGCGAGATAGAACTGGCTGCCCCGGTTGTCGAGCTCGCCGGTCTTGCGCGAGGGGTTCTTGTTGTTCTCGAGCAGCTTGCCCGTGGCCGCGTCCAGCGTGTCGGCGAGGATCCGGGCACGGTTGTTGCCGAACTTGCGGCCCATGTCCTCGAGGCTGACGGCCAGCGCGAGGAACTCGCCAAGCGAGTCCCAGCGCAGGTGGTTCTCCTCCACGAGCTGCTTGACATGCTTGGGCGCTGATCCGCCCGCGCCCGTCTCGTAGAGGCCGCCGCCCGCCATCAGCGGCACGATGGACAGCATCTTGGCGCTGGTGCCGAGCTCGAGGATGGGGAAGAGGTCCGTGAGGTAGTCGCGCAGGATGTTGCCCGTGGCGGCGATGGTATCGAGCCCGCGGATCAACCGCTCGAGCGTGTAGCGCATGGAGCGGACCTGGGACATGATCTGGATGTCGAGGCCCTCGGTGTCGTGCTCCTTGAGGCAGGCCTGGACCTTCTTGATGAGCTCGTTCTCGTGCGGGCGGTACGGGTCCAGCCAGAACAGCACCGGCATGCCCGAATCGCGCGCGCGAGTGACCGCGAGCTTTACCCAGTCACGGATGGGCGCGTCCTTGACGGTGCACATGCGCCAGATATCGCCGGCCTCCACATGCTGGGTCAGCAGCACCTCGCCGGTCTCGATGTCGACGATGTTGGCGTCACCGGCCTCGGGCATCTCGAAGGTCTTGTCGTGCGAGCCGTACTCCTCGGCCTTCTGCGCCATCAGGCCGACATTGGGCACGGTGCCCATGGTGGTGGGGTCGAACGCTCCATTGGTCTTGCAGAAGTTGATGATCTCCTGGTAGATGCGCGCGAACGTCGATTCCGGCATCACCGCCTTGGTGTCCTTGGTGCGGCCGTCGGCGCCGTACATCTTGCCGCCCGAGCGGATCATCGCTGGCATCGAGGCATCAACGATCACATCGCTGGGCGAATGGAAGTTGGAGATGCCGCGGGAGGAATCCACCATCGCCAGCTCGGGGCGGTGCTCGTGGCAGCGATGCAGGTCCTCGATGATCTCGTCGCGCTGCGAGCTCGGCAGCGACTCGATCTTGTCGTAGAGATCCCCGAGGCCGTTGTTGACGTTCACGCCGAGCTCGTCGAACAGCTCCTGGTGCTTCTCGAACGCATCCTTGTAGAAGATCCGCACCGCGTGGCCGAACACGATCGGGTGGGAGACCTTCATCATCGTGGCCTTGACATGCAGCGACAGCATCACGCCGGTCTTGCGCGCGTCCTCCATCTGCTCCTCGTAGAACTCGAGCAGGGCCTGCTTGCTCATGAACATGCTGTCGATGACGTCGCCCTCACCGAGCTCGACCTTGGGCTTGAGCACGATCAGCTTGCCCTCGCCGGTGACGAGTTCCATCTTGACGTCGCGCGCGCGGTCGAGCGTCATGGACTTCTCGCCGTGGTAGAAGTCGCCATGCCGCATGTGTGCCACATGGGTGCGCGACGCCATCGACCACTCGCCCATGCTGTGCGGATGCCTGCGCGCGTACTCCTTGACGGCCTTGGGCGCGCGCCGATCCGAGTTGCCCTCGCGCAGCACCGGGTTGACCGAGCTGCCCTGGCACTTGGCGTAGCGGTCGCTGATCTCCTTCTCCTCGTCGGTCTGCGGATCCTGCGGGAGGTCGGGGATGTCGTAGCCCTGGCCCTGGAGCTCCTTGATGGCCGCCACGAGCTGGGGCACCGAGGCGCTGATGTTGGGCAGCTTGATGATGTTGGTCTCGGGCAGCTGCGTCAATCGACCGAGCTCGCCGAGGTTATCGGGCAAGCGCTGCTCCTCGGTCAGGTAGTCGGGGAACTCAGCGAGGATGCGTGCCGCGAGGGAGATGTCGCTGGTGGTGACCTCGATGTCCGCCGGCTGGGTGAAGGCGCGCACGATCGGCAGGAACGCGCGGGTCGCGAGCAGCGGGGCCTCGTCGGTCAGGGTGTAGATGATGAAGGGCTGTCGAGAGGTCATGGATTCTTCTCTTCCCGCGTTCGCTAGCTAGTTGTCTGGCGCCGTGACGGTCCTGGGTCCGATGATAGTGGGCATGGCTGCTCCCGGTGGGGTGGTTGCGGGCACGCATCCAGTCAGGTGCAGGCGCGTGGGCACCATGCGCGCCGCTGGATCAGGCGAGACCGATGCGGGACATGCAGCGCCACTCCAGGTAGCCCACGAACATCCAGAAGCTGGCGAACACCGGATTGGTGGTGCCGCCATCGTGATACCGCTTGTAGAGCTGCTGGACGATGCCGGCGAGGCGGAACAGCCCGTACACCTCGTAGAACGTCCAGTCGT
The DNA here is from genome assembly GCF_026008515.1 of Hoyosella levis. Taxonomy (GTDB): domain Bacteria; phylum Actinomycetota; class Actinomycetes; order Mycobacteriales; family Mycobacteriaceae; genus Lolliginicoccus; species Lolliginicoccus levis. The sequence goes on along the minus strand of NZ_BQYM01000008.1, from coordinate 129,442 downwards.
CGAGATCGATCCCGGTGCGCGCGCAGTAGTGCTGCACTACCTCGTCGCGCGTCATCATTCCGGGCAGGTGCGTGGGCTGCCGGCGGGTCTGCTGCATGACCTCGTCATCATCGGCCTGCACCCAGTACGCCAGCGAGGCCCCGAGCTCCATCAGCGGATCCCCGAGGGTCGCCATCTCCCAGTCGAGGATGCCGATCACCTGGAGCGTTTCCAGCGAGTCGAACACGACATTGTCGAACCGGAAATCGTTGTGGATCAGGCAGGTCCCCACATCGGGCGGCTGGTTCTCCGCCAGCCAGCTCATCACGGCCTCGAAGTCGGGCACGTTGTCGGTGCGGGCGCGCCGGTAGCGGTCCGACCAGCCGCTGACTTGGCGACTGACATAGCCGGTGCCCTTCCCGAGGTCGCGCAGGCCAGCGGCGTCGATATCGATGCCGTGCAGCTCGACGAGCCGGTCGAGCATCTGCGTGCAGGCCATTCGCGCGCGGTCCGGTGCCAGCTCAGCGCCCTCGGGGAGATCGCGCCGCAGGATCACGCCCGAAAGGCGCTCCATCACATAGAAGTCCGAGCCGATCACCGATTCGTCGGTGCACAGCGCCAGCATCGCCGGGACATGCGGGAAGCGGGGCGCGATGGCCTCCTGCACGTGGAACTCGCGCCGCATGTCGTGGGCGGAGGCGGCCCGGTGCCCGCCAGGAGGGCGCCGGAGCACCAGGTCCCGGCCCGGGTAGGACAACAAGTACGTCAGGTTCGAGGCGCCGCCAGGGAACTGGCGAACCTCGGGCAGTGAATCCAGGCCCTCGACCCGCGCTGACAGCCAGGAGTGCAGGCGCGCGACGTCGAACGCGTCATCCTCGCGCGGCGCTATGGTCTGGTCGTCCCCGCTCAACTCAGCCTCCGGACCACGCCCAGCGGCGCGAACCTCATGACCTGGGCTAGCACCGTCCACGGCCAGCCTGGCACGTAGGCTTTCGCCGGCTCGCGCTCGATCGCCTTGACCAGGGCGCGGGCGCCCGAGCGCGCATCGGTCATCAGCGGTGTCCTGGGGGCCTGCGCGGTCATCTCGGACTCGATATAGCCAGGCATGATGGTCGTCACGGCGATGGGGGAGCGCAGGTGCTGCATGCGGATGCCCTCGGCGAGGGAGGCCGCCGCGGCCTTCGTCGCCGCATAGGTCGTGATATTGCCGCGCATGCCGCGCACCGCGCTGACCGAGGACATCACCACGAGGTGCCCGGAATCCTGGGCGTGGAAGATATCGAGGGCGGCCTCGCACTGCGCGAGCAGGCCGATGACATTGGTCTCGGCGGTCTGCCGGTTCGCCTCGAAGCTCCCGGTGCCCAGCGGCTGGCCCTTGCCGAGACCGGCGTTGGCGATCACGCGGTCGATGCCGCCGAGCTCGTCGCGCAGCTCCCCGAACACGCGGAAAACCGCATCGTGGTCATTCACGTCGAGCGCGCGGACCGCGACCCTGATGCCCGGGCGCGCGGACCGGAGCTCGGTGGCGAGCTGCTCGAGGCGATCGGTGCGCCGCGCGCACAGTGCCAGGTCGCGGCCCAGGGTGGCGAACTCCCGCGCCATGCCCTCGCCGAGCCCCGAGCTCGCGCCCGTGATGAGGATCTTCTGCCGAGTGGTGGCCATGGTCATGCTCCGTTCCGGTTCCTATCGCGGTGCTGGGCGAGCTCCAAGCGCGAGACTACCCCGAGGTGCACCTCGTCCGGGCCGTCCGCGAGGCGCAGCGAGCGCGCGGCAGCGAACGCCGCCGCGAGCGGATAGTCGCTGGTGAGACCGCCCGCGCCATGCAGCTGGATAGCCATGTCCACGACCTCCTGAGCCATGCGGGGCACCGACGCCTTGATCTGCGACAGCTCCGACAGAGCGCCGAGCGGGCCTTGCTGGTCGAGCAGCCACGCGGTGTGCAGGACGTGGAGCCGGGCCTGGTTGATGGCGATGCGGGCGAGGGCGATGCGCTCGCGGTTGCCGCCGAGATTGGCGAGGGGCTTGCCGAACGCGGTGCGCGTCGTCGACCGGCGCGCGGCGAGCTCGAGGGCACGCTCCGCGAGGCCGATCAGCCGCATGCAGTGGTGGATGCGGCCGGGCCCGAGCCGTCCCTGCGCGATCTCGAAGCCGCGGCCAGGCCCCGCGATGATGTTGCCCCGCGGGACCCGAACGTCGGTGAAGGTGACGTCACCATGGCCGTAGGGCTCGTCCTGGAACCCCAGCACATCGAGCATCCGGCCCACTTCCATGCCGGGGGTGCCCAGGGGAACGAGCACCATCGAGTGGCGCTGGTGGCGGTCGGCGTCGGGGTCGGTGAGCGCCATGACGATCACGAAGGCGCAGTCGGGGTGGCCGATTCCGGTGGAGAACCACTTATGACCATTGACCACCACATCGTCGCCGTCGAGCACCGCGGTCGCCGTCATGTTGGTGGCATCCGAGGAGGCGGCCTCGGGCTCGGTCATGCAGAACGCGGATCGTATCTCGCCACGCAGCAGGGGCAGCAGCCATTCTTCCTGCTGCCGATCGGTGCCGTAGTGGACGAGCACCTCGGCATTGCCGGTGTCCGGGGCGTTGCAGTTGAACACCTCGGGCGCTATGGCATGACGTCCCATCAGCTCGGCGCTGGGGGCATAGTCGGTGTTGCTCAGGCCTGGGCCGTGGCCGGTGCGCCGGGCGTACTCGGGCGGGAGGAAGAGATTCCACAATCCAGCCTCGCGGGCGCGCTGCTTCAGGGTATTCATGAGGGGCGGAACGCTCCAGGGCGAGGCCTGGGACCGGAGTTGTTGGTAGTACTCCTGCTCGACCGGGGCAATCTCGCTGGTGATGAATTCTCCGACCCGGTTGCGGTACTCGGAAGCGGTGGCGGAGGCCGAGAAGTCCATGGCGGATAGACTACTCCGCTATCGAGCATTGCTCGATGAGTTTGCTGCGAGAATCCCGCCGCGAGAACCCCAAGGAGGACAGCCCGTGAGCGAAGGCGCCACCGCAACGCCCCCGCGCCGGAACCGGCAGAACCCCGACGAGCGCCGTCGCCAGCTCATCGGGATCGGCCTCGAGATGCTCACCCGCCGCCCGCTCCACCAGATCACCATCGACGAGGTAGCCGTGGCCGCGGGCATCTCCCGCAGCCTGTTGTTCCACTATTTCCCCACCAAGCGGGACTACTACGCGGCTGTCATCCGGGCCGCGAGCAAGCGATTGCTGCGCGCCGCCCGGCAGGCTGGCACCGCAACCACCGTCGAGGACATGCTCGACGGGTACCTCTCCTTCATCGAGCGCCGCCACCAGCCGTACGTGGCGCTCTTCCAGTCCTCTGGGTCCGAGGACTGGATACGCGAGATCCTCGCCGAGACCCGGGCAGCCCTCGTGGATCAGATCATCGACCTGCTCGACCTGCAGGAACCGCCCAGCGAACTGCTCCGCGCCGGGCTCGGCGCCTGGCTGTCATTCGCCGAGGAGCTAGCCCTCAGCTGGGCGCGCACGAGCACGGGCACCCGCCAGGCGATCCTCGGCATGCTCAACGACACCTTGCACGCGGTGGTCCGGTCCGCCCTATCGCAGTGATTCCCTATCGCGGTGATTCCCTATCGCAGCGATTCCCGGGCTAGCTGCTCCACCCGCATCGCTTGCTCGATCCGCGCCACGGCCTCGAGCAATTCCACCCCCCGGTGCAGCGAACCGACCGCCATGCCGGGGCTCGCGGAGCGATCAAGGAACTCGTCGAGCATCGTCCGGTAGCACTCCAGCGCGGGCGTCTCGCGGCTCGTCAGTTCCACCACGCCCGACGGGCCCTGCGCGCTCACCCGCAGCCGTGATGGCAGCACCGGCGTGCGCATCGACAACGTCGCGGTCGAGACCCGTTGCCCCGCATGCTCGAGCATGACCTTGGTGGCATCGCTCAACCTGTCCCGGCGGGCGCACAATACGTCGGTCACTGGCCCGAGTACCTCGATCAGCAGATCCAGCACATGTGGGCCCACATCCACCAGCGCGCCACCACGTTGCCGCCACGACGAGGTCGCGAACGGACCGCCGAGCAATGCGCCCGACAGCCACTCCGCATCCGCGGAGGCCCACTCCCGGCCCGCTGCGGCGTCCAGGAAATCGCGTGTCTCCGGCGCGAACCGCCGCGTGAGGAACACGACGGCGCGCACGCCGCGCTCCCAGGCCAGGCGCTCGAGCGCGAGGCCATCGGCCACCGAGCCCGCCACCGGCTTCTCCAGGATCACATGCTTGCCCCGCGCGACAGCGAACATCGCCAGTTCCGCCTGCACCGCGGGCGGCACCGCGAACGCCACCGCGTCCGAGGCCTCTACCAGGTCACCGAGATCATCGAAGACCGGAGCGCCCACCTGCGCCGCCGCGGCGGGATCACGCGCCCACACGCCCACGAGGTCCACGCCGGGATGCACGGCAAGCGCTGGAGCGTGCGTCATCAAGGCCCACTGGCCCGCACCCACCAAACCCACGCGCATCCACCTACCGTACCGAGGTCCGCGCTGATCGGGCCGCAGGCCACGGCGGTAGGCTGGACGAGCAACGGGAAAGGGGAGCATCCATGCCAAGCGAGCTCGCGCACCCCGCATACGGGCAGGCCCGCCCCGTCACCGACGCTGCGGCGGTCATCGTCGCCCCTAACCCCGGCCCGATGACGCTCGAGGGCACCAATACCTGGTTGCTTGGCGATCCCGGGAGCCGCGGCCGCATCCTTGTCGATCCTGGCCCGATGGACGAGCAGCACGCCGAGGCGATCATCGCCGCGGCCGGCGCGATCGAGCTCATCCTCATCACGCACCGCCACCACGACCACACCGCCGGCATCGACATGCTCGCGGAGCGCACGGGAGCTCCCGTGCGAGCCCGGCTGCCCGAGCACTGCCGCGACGCTGCTCCCCTGGAGGATGGGGAGGCGCTGCGAGCGGGCGGCCTCGCGCTCACTGTCGTGCCGGCGCCCGGGCATACCGCGGACTCGATCATGCTCGCGGTGGCTGATGCCTCGATGCCCGTGCTCCTGACCGGCGATACGATCCTGGGCCGCGGCACGACTGTGCTCGACCCAACAGATGGTGATCTCGGTAACTACCTCGACACGCTTGATGCCATCATCGATGATCATTCCGGTCATCTCGTGCTTCCCGGGCATGGCCCCGAGCTATCGGACGCCGCGGATGCCGCGAGCGCCTACAAGGCTCACAGGCTGCACAGACTCGATGAAGTGCGCGAGGCCCTGCGGGTCCTCGGGGACAGCGCGAGCGCCCGGGACATCGTCGAGCATGTCTACGCCGCGGTGGATCGGTCGCTGTGGGGAGCGGCGGAGTCATCGGTGCTGGCGCAGCTCGCATACCTCCGCGATCGCGCATGATCCGGACAACCGTACTAAGCTACCGGACAAAGGTGTTCGATGCGCGGGATTCGCGCATCCGACAGGCCTAGGCGGGGATGCCTTCCGGAGCTGCCGCCGCGCGGCAGCAAGCTGGGGGGCTGCCGGAAGCGATCGGCGACCGATCGACCACGGGGGGATTTCCCGCACGCATTAGGTCCATGCGACAGAAACGGGGAGCAGATGACTGAGCCAACGGCGGTCCAGGGGAGCGCGCACAATACAGCCGCGACGAGCGTGGATGACAACGAGACGAACGAGCGTGGTGTCTTCGCCGAGCGCCTCGATGAGCTGTTCCGCAACGTGCCGGACCCGCAGGGGCGGCGCTATACGGGCTCAGCGATCGCGCGTCGATCCACCGAACTGGGATTCAAGCTCGGCGAGTCCTACCTGAGCCAGTTGCGGTCCGGCAAGGCCCGGACGCCTTCGTTCCGCACGGTCGAGGGCATTGCCGCGGCATTCGGCGTGGACGTGCGATTCTTCCTCGAGGACGGGGGGCGCCAGCGCAGCCGCAATGAGATCGACATGATGCGCCTGCAGGCCGACCGGTCCATCCATGACGTCGCCTACAAGCTCGCGGGGCTCTCGGAATCCTCGGTGCACATCGTGCACGAGCTGATCAAGGTGCTGCGCGTCCAGCAGGGCCTCGTGGCGGACCCGCAGCCCGAGGCTGACTGAGGCCTTGAGCCGGGGCGCTCGCATCGCGGGCCTGCGTGCGTGGCGGGGCGCTCGGGACGCGTGACGGGGCGGCCGGGACGCGTGGCGGGGCGCGGAAGTGTTACCGAATGCACCCTCCAGCGCGCTATACCAGGTGCAAAAGCGCACACAACCGCGATGGGGTCACAGCGGTAGGGCATTGGCTGGCTGCCGCAGCGGCCAGGGCAGGGTTAAAGGCACCCAATACCATCAAACGCGAGAGAAGCCGACCCGGGAATCCGGCGGCTTCTCTCGCGTTCGCAGTTCCAGTCCTAGCGGGCCCGGCGCGCCAGCCGCTCCGAATCGGAGATCAGCACGCTCTTGCCCTCCAGGCGTAGCCAGCCACGATGCGCGAAGTCAGCGAGTGCCTTGTTGACGGTCTCGCGGGAGGCGCCCACGAGCTGCGCGATCTCCTCCTGCGTCAGGTCATGGGTGACGCGCAGCGCGCCATTCTCCTGGGTGCCGAAGCGCTGCGCGAGCTGCAGCAGCGCCTTCGCGACACGGCCCGGGACGTCGGTGAAGATGAGGTCCGCGAGGTTGTTGTTGGTGCGGCGCAACCGGCGTGCCAGCACGCGCAGCAGCTGCTCGGCGATCTCGGGACGCTGCCCGATCCACTCCTTCAGCGCCGCTCGGTCCATGCTCACGGCCCGCACCTCGGTGACGGTCGTCGCGCTCGACGTGCGTGGGCCGGGGTCGAAGATGGACAGCTCGCCGAACATGTCCGACGGCCCCATGATCGCGAGCAGGTTCTCCCGGCCATCCGGGGACCGGCGACCGATCTTTACCTTGCCGTTGACGATGATGTACAGCCGATCACCCGGCTCGCCCTCGTTGAAGATGACATGCTGGCGCGGGAAATCCACCGGCTGCAACTGGTGGGTGAGCGCGGCAATGGCGGAGGGCTCGACTCCCTGGAAGATTCCGGCTCTGGCCAGGATCTCGTCCACGTGGGCTCCTTCGGGAACTCGTCGGCACTGGAACAGCATCCAGCGCCGCTATGTCTTGGGAACGCAGGCTGCGCACGCAGCGAACGCCCGCATTCAGCCCCACTCTAGTGGCTTTCATCACATATTGTCCGGTGCTTTCGCGTTATGGACGCAGCCGATGAAGCCTTGCACAGCAGGGGGAGCGGGTCACGATGCTGCCCAGAGTGTGGTGGCTACCACTTGATCTTGCACAATAGGCCCCGGAAATTCCACTCGGGGGCTCGGCGCGGACCGCGCGCGGAATTCATTCGCGGCGCGGCGATCCCGTCTCCACCAAGGGCGAATCCGCGGCGCAGCTCGCCAGGAGGATGCGCTCGACCCGATCAAGGCCCATGGCAAAGAACATCAGCAGCACCGGGATGAGCAGCACCGCCAATTCTTCCATGGACCTAGTCAACACCGCGTAGGTCTCGGAACGGCAACGTCCCGGCACCGGCCCGGACACTAGCTCGCGCGAGCACGGCCCCACCGAGCGATACGTACCCTAGACACGTGAGCACACCCCAGCCGAGCCGGCGCGCGCGCCGCGCGCCCGAGACCCGACTAGGCCTCATGCGCCGTGCCCGCCGCATGAACCGGACCCTTGGGCGCGCCTTTCCGCACGTGTATTGCGAGCTCGACTTCACCACGCCGCTCGAGCTCGCTGTCGCCACCATCCTCTCCGCGCAATGCACGGACAAGCGTGTCAACGAGGTCACCCCGGCGCTGTTCGACCGCTATCGCACCGCCGCTGACTATGCCGGGGCCAACCGGGCCGAGCTCGAGGAACTGATCCGTTCCACTGGGTTCTACCGCAACAAGGCCACCTCGCTGATCGGGCTCGGGCAGGCCGTCACCGAGCGGTTCGGCGGCGAGCTGCCGAGCACCCTCAAGGAGCTCGTCACACTGCCCGGGGTGGGCCGCAAGACCGCGAACGTCATCCTTGGCAACGCCTTTGATATCCCCGGCATCACCGTCGACACCCACTTCGGGCGCCTGGTGCGCCGCTGGCAGTGGACCGAGGAGACTGACCCGGTGAAGGTCGAGCACGCCATCGGCGAGCTCATCGAGAAGCGCGACTGGACCCTGCTCTCGCACCGCGTCATCTTCCACGGCCGCCGTGTATGCCACTCCCGCCGTCCCGCCTGCGGCGCCTGCATCCTCGCCCGTGACTGCCCGTCGTTCGGCGCTGGCCCCACTGACTACGCGACCGCCGCGACGCTCGTCCGCGGCCCTGAGACCGAGCACCTGCTCGCGCTCGCTCGGCCCGCGAGCGAGCAGGACGCGTCATGAGCACGGGCGCCCGGGGCAGCCTCGCTGCCCTCGCGATCGTGCTCGCGCTGATCATCGCCATCTGGCCACGCGGCGGTGACGAGGCGACCACGCCGAGCACCCTGCCCGGTCGCGGCAGCCAGGCCGAGCAGGGCGCCGGCCGTCCCCCCGCTAGCAACGAAGCGCTCGCGGCCGAGCGTGCCCGCGCTGGCCTCGAGCCTTGCCCCGGCATGAGCGGGGCCACCGGAGCGTCCTGGGCGGGGGACAACCCGTTGCGAGGCGTGGAAGTGGGCTGCCTCGCGGACGGCGCTCCCGTGGATCTCGAGGCCGCGCTCGCCGGCAAGCCCGCCGTGCTCAACGTCTGGGCCTACTGGTGCGGGCCCTGTGCCGAGGAGTTGCCGGCCATGCAGGAGTACGCGCGCGGCGTGGCCGGAGACATCACCGTGCTCACCGTGCACCGGGACCCGAACGAGGGCAATGCCCTCGCCCGGCTCGCCCAGTATGAAGTGACCATGCCTGGGGTACAGGATGGCAAGGGGCGCATCCCAGCCCAGCTCGGCGCGCCCCCGGTGCTCCCCGTCACGATCGTGCTCGATGCGGGCGGTAATGTCGCCGGTATTCTCGCCGAACCCTTCACCACTCCCGGGCAGATCCAGGATGCGGTCACGGCAGCCTTGCAAGGAGAACCCCGATGAGCACTCTCGGCCACGGGCCTACCCCGCCATGGCTGTCGCACGTCTGCGCCAAGTCTCCCGACGCGCACCCCCGCATGATGCTGCGCCCTCCCGCGGAGGTCGTCCCGCGCCCCGCCGCGGTGCTCATGCTCTTCGGCGGCAGCGAGCAATCCGACCCCCGGCGTCCGGGAGGACTGCCCGATGACGCCTTCATCTTGCTCACGCAGCGCGCCGCCACGATGCGCCAGCACCGCGGCCAGGTCGCCTTCCCGGGCGGGGCCGCGGACCCCGGTGATGCCGGGCCGGTCGATACGGCACTGCGGGAGGCGCGCGAGGAGACCGGGCTCGATCCCGCCGGCGTACGGCCGCTCTCGCTGCTGCCCGGGATCTACGTGCCCGTCTCCGGGTTCGAGGTCACCCCGGTTCTCGCCTACTGGGAAACCCCGAGCCCCATCGGTGTGGTCGATCCCACCGAAGCCTCCCGCGTGGACACCGTCGCCGTCCATGACCTCATCGAACCGGGCAATCGGTTCGCGCTGCGCCATCCTGACATCCCGTACGATTCGCCAGCATTCGTCACAGACGGCATGCTGATCTGGGGCTTCACCGCGGGACTTCTCGCGGGGATGCTCTCGGTCTCCGGGTGGGAGAAGCCCTGGGACCAGTCCGATGTGAGGGACATGGAATCAACCCTCGCCCAGTACGGCATGGAGGTGCGTCGCTCGTGACAGGCTCGCAGTGGATCGACCTCATCCTGCTCGTCGGAGTGCTCCTCGCAGCGGTCTCCGGCTGGCGGCACGGCGCTCTCGCCTCGGGCCTCGCGTTCGTCGGAGTGGTGATCGGCGCGATCTTCGGGATCATGCTCGCGCCGCGCGTCGTGGTCCTCGTCGACGATCAGTTCGGGCGCTTGATCATCGGGATCATCCTCATTGTCGCGCTCGTCATCCTCGGCGAGGTGTGTGGCATGGTGATCGGCCGCACCGCCCGCGGATTGCTCCGCGCCTCGCTGCTGCACTTCGTCGACAGCATGATCGGTGCGATCTTCCAGGGCATCGCGATCCTTCTCGCGGCCTACCTGCTCGCCATCCCCGCGGCATCCGCGGGCCGCGCGGATCTCGCCGCAGCCGTCCGTGGCTCGAACCTGCTGACCCAGGTCGATCAGGTAGCCCCGGAATGGCTCAAGGAGATCCCCCGCGACTTCGCCGACCTCATCAACACCTCCGGGCTGCCCGATGTGCTCGGGCCGTTCGGTCGCACGCCCATCGCGGCGGTGGATCCGCCCGACGGGGACGTCGCCTTCTCCCCGGTGGTCACCGATGTGCAGCGCAGCGTGCCGCGGGTCCGCGGTACCGCTACCTCCTGCTTGAAGTCGCTCGAGGGCAGCGGGATCGTCATCGCGCCCACGCTGGTCATGACCAACGCGCACGTCGTCGCTGGTACCGAGGGCGTGACCGTCGAGACCCTGGATGGCGTGTTCGATGCGACCGTCGTTGTGTTCGACCCATCCGCCGACATCGCCATCCTGCGAGCTCCCGGCTTGCCCGCTGCCCCGCTCGAGGTGATCGATGGACTTGTCGAGCGTGGTACCAGCGGCGTTGTCGTCGGCTACCCGGGCGGGGGGCCGTACACCGCGAACGCAGTACGCATCCGTGATGTGGTGGAGCTCTCCGGCCCGGACATCTACCAGGCCAGCACCGTCAACCGCGAGGTCTACACCATTCGCGGGACGATCCGGCAGGGCAACTCCGGCGGCCCCTTGCTCGATGGACAGGGCAACGTGCTCGGGCTGGTGTTCGGCGCGGCCGCTGACGACCCCGAGACTGGCTTCGTCCTCACCAACAGGGAGATCGCCCCGCACGTCAACGCGGCAGCGTCAGCGTTCAATCCCGTCGGAACCGGCGCCTGCGTGTGAACCAGGGCCCGAGTGGGCGCGCACGAACTCGATGAGTCGTGAGCTCACTAGGTCGGGTGCCTCCTCGTGCACGAAGTGCCCGACCCCGTACACGATCTGCAGCTCCCTGTTGGGAGCCCAGGTCTTGTCCCGGTAGAGCGAGCCAGCAAGGATGAACGGGTCCGCTCCGCCGTGGATCTGCAGCACGGGCTGCGACAGCTTCTCGCGCATCGATCGGAAGAAGCGCCGCCCGTCCGAACGGAACTGCGAGCGGAAAGCCCACCGGTGGTATTCCAGGGCGCAGTGCGCGGCGCCGGGGATCTGCACCGCCATGCGGGCATGGCGCGCGACCTCCGCGAAATCATCGGACCGCACCCATGCCACGCCGCCGCGCTGCCGCAGCATCTCCTCCGCGTAGGCGCCGTCATCGCGCACGAGCCGGCGCTCGGGCAGCCACGGGACCTGGAATGGCAGCAAGGCCCGCGTCAGTGCCGCGCGCTGATTGCGGTCGCGCAGTGCCGCGCGCTTCACTGACATCGGGTGCGGGGAGCCCAGCACCGCGATGGCACGCACCTGCCGGGGATGCAGCGCGGCCGTGGCCCAGCACACCAGCCCGCCCTCGGCGTGGCCGACGATGATGGCGTCCTGCAGGCCTAGCGCGCGCACCAGCCCAGCCGTATCGCCGGCGAGCGTCCAGCCGTCATAGCCGCGCGGAGGCTTGTCGGTATCGCCATAGCCCCGCAGATCCACCGCGAAGGCACGGATCCCGGCGTCCGCGAGCGCGCGCAACTGGTTGCGCCATGTCCACCAGAACTCACCGAAACCGTGCAGCAGGAGCACCGTCGGCACATCGGGGCCAGAGGGCCCGGATTCCGCCACATGGAACCGGATGCCATTCGCGTGCACGTCCCGGTGCTTCCACGGGCCTTCTAGCCGCACGCGCGATGGATCGGGGGCAACCATTCCGCGCCCTTCCCGCTATTCTCCGGGCTGCCTGCTATCGCGAGCTCGAGGAGGATCCAGGAAGCTGGGCCCGCTGGGACTCGGTCAGCTCGCCGCGGGCGAACCGCTCCGCGGAGGGCAGCACCTCCCGCAGGCCCTTCACCGATTCGATGGTGTGCTCCGGCTTCTTGAGCTTGCGCACCTTCAGGTAGCCGATCAGGCCGCAGATCGCCGCGACGAGCACCATGATCAGGAAGACGACGCCCCAGGCGGCCCATTGCCACAGCCAGAGCTCGAGGACATGGCCGAGGAAGAAGAAAAAGAAGAACAGGCTGAACAGCAGGACGACGCCGGCGACGACGAAGAAGACGCTGCCCTTCACGCCCTTCTTGACCTCGCCCACTACCTCGGACTTGGCGAGCTCCACCTCGGCGCGGAACAACGTCGATACCTGCGACGTCGCCTCCTTGACGAGATCGCCGATCGAGACGGACTCACCGGGGCGTCGGGCATCCGCGTCCGCGAGCGGGATCGACGCGACGGTACGTGGCACCCCGTCCCCCGTGTAACGCCCATTGCTGCGGTCGTTGAAGGTCACGTGCACTCCTCCACTTGGGTTGTGGCGTCTACTCGCTCGACGATCGAAAGGCGGTCTGCCGCCTATGTTGCCACGTCTTGGGCCATCCGTACCGGATTAGGTGCGCATTGCGGCCCAACTTCCGCGTGATCATCGGTCAAACACGACGGGGCGGGCAGGCCATCGAGGCCTTGCCCGCCCCTGGTCGTGCTGGGGGATGCGCTACTTCTGGCGCAGTGATTCCACCACTGCTGGATCGACCAGCGTGGAGGTGTCGCCCAGCTCGCGGCCCTCGGCGACATCGCGCAGCAGGCGGCGCATGATCTTGCCACTGCGGGTCTTGGGCAGCTCCGGGACGACGTAGATATCCCGTGGCTTCGCGATCGGGCCGATGTCCTTGGCCACTGCCGCTCGCATGTCCGCCACCAGTTCTTCGCCAGTGTTCTCCACGCCCTGGCGCAGGATCACGAACGCGACGATGGCCTGTCCCGTGGTCTCGTCCGTAGCCCCGATCACGGCGGCCTCGGCGACCGCGTCATGCCCGACGAGCGCCGACTCGACCTCGGCGGTCGAGATCCGGTGGCCGGAGATGTTCATGACGTCATCGACACGGCCGAGCACCCAGATCGCGCCATCCTCGTCGAACTTCGCGCCATCGCCGGCGAAGTAGTAGCCCTGCTCGGCGAACCGCGACCAGTAGGTGTCCTTGAAGCGCTGCATGTCGCCCCAGATGCCACGCAGCATCGACGGCCACGGCTTGTCCACCACCAGGTAGCCATTGGCCTCCTGCTCGCCGCGCTGGACCGGCTTTGCCTCGTCGTCGACGATCTTCACCGAGATGCCCGGCAGGGGAGCCATTGCCGAGCCCGGCTTGCACTCCGTCACGCCTGGCAGCGGCGAGATCATGATCGAGCCCGTCTCGGTCTGCCACCACGTATCCACGATCGGGCACCGGCTCTGCCCGAACACCTCGTGGTACCAGCGCCACGCCTCGGGGTTGATCGGCTCGCCCACCGTGCCGAGCAGCCGCAGCGTCGACAGATCGTGCGCATCGGGGATCGCCCGGCCCCACTTCATGAACGTGCGGATCAGCGTCGGTGCCGTGTAGTAGATCGTGACGCCGTACTTCTCGATCACCTCGAAGTGGCGATGCTCGTTCGGCGAGTTCGGCGTGCCCTCGTAGACCACCTGCGTGGCGCGGTTCGACAGCGGGCCGTACACGATGTAGCTGTGCCCGGTCACCCAGCCGATGTCGGCGGTGCACCAGTACACGTCCTTGCCAGGCTTGTGGTCGAACACGGCATCGTGCGTGTAGGACGTCTGCGTGAGGTAGCCGCCCGAGGTGTGGACGATGCCCTTAGGCTTGCCCGTGGTGCCGGAGGTGTAGAGCAGGAACAGCGGGTGCTCGGCATCGAAGGCCTGTGCCTCGTGCTGGTCCGAGGCCTGCTCCACCGTCTCGTGCCACCACACATCGCGGCCGTCCTGCCACGGCGTTTCCTGCTCGGTGCGGCGCACCACGAGCACATGCTCCACCGACGGAGCTGGTGTGTCGCCACCGATGGCCTCATCGACCGCGGCTTTGAGCGGCGCGGGCTTGCCACGGCGGAACTGCCCATCCGTGGTGATCACCAGCTTGGCGGCGGCGTCATCGATGCGGGAACGCAGCGCGCTCGAGGAGAACCCCGCGAACACCACGGAATGCGTCAGCCCCAGGCGGGCGCAGGCGAGCATCGCCACGATCGCCTCGGGGATCATCGGCATGTAGATCGCGACCCGGTCGCCGGGCTGCATTCCCAGCTCGGTGAGGTAGTTGGCCGCCTTCGAGACCTCTGCGAGGAGGTCCTTGTAGGTCAGCGCGCGCGAATCCCCGGGCTCGCCCTCCCAATGGATGGCGACCTGATCCCCGTGCCCGGACTCGACGTGCCGGTCAACGCAGTTGTAGGCGACATTCAGCTTCCCATCGGCGAACCACTTGGCCACCGGCGCCTCCGACCAGTCCAGCACCTCGGTGAAGGGCGTGTGCCAGTGCAGCCGCCGGGCCTGCTTTGCCCAGAACGCCTCCCGGTCCTCCTCGGCCTCCTGGTACAGGCTTGCCTGCGCGTTGGCCTGCGCCGCGAACTCCGCGCTGGGGGCGTAGGCGGATAGGGCCCGCTCGGTCAGGTCTGTCGACATTGCGTGCTACTCCTCGTTCGGCTCCTCGATTGGCGGACATGGTGTCCGGCTCAACCCTGTGGGACTCTGCCTGTGAGGGTAGTCACATCCCGCCGGGGCGCGCACGACCCTTGCCTGTGTGTGGGATCACACCAGCGACGAGCGGTCGGAATCCAGCGGCCGGCGGTGGGCTCCTCGTGGTCATTGGCCAGGCCCGGGCCTGGCGGGCTCCGGGCTGCCGGGCTGGAGGCTGATGGCTGTGCCCCGCAGCAGGGGCGCCCCGATCAAGGTTGTCCAGCCAGGGACATCGGCCGGATCCGTTCCCGTGGCATGCCCGTAGATCGCTTGCCGCGCCTGGCCCTCGGCCTCGGAACCGGGGGCCGCGGCAACCTCGGCGGCGAGGGCGAGAGGATCGGGCAGCTCCGCGAGATCCTCCTGGCCGGGATTGCGCGAGGGCACCGCATAGGCGCCAACGTTGAAGGGGCCACCTGGATACTGGGGGAAGCTTCCCGCAGCAGGATCGACCGGCTGGTAGCAGACTGGACCGCGGTCATCGAAGAATCGCGCCTCGTCCTGGTTCGGCACGTACTTGCCACGCGGGTTCGTGAGCTCGATCGTCATGTTCAGCCCGGGCATGCCCTTGCCCTTGCCGAACGCGGTCTCGAGCCTGTCGCGCAGCCCAGCGAAGTAAGACAGGGTGCAGCCGAAAGCGGGGGAGTAGCGGGCGAGGACCTCGAGCGCCTCCCGCGAATCAGCGGTGATGCCAATGATGCGGTCCTTGTTCTCCTCCAGGATCTCGGCCGCGGACCTGCTTGCCCCGATCAATGCCTCGTGCATGGCCGCGAGGTCGCCGCGCCGCTCGACGATCGTCTTGTTGGTGGTCCGGAGATCGTCGAGCGCGACAACGAGCTCGGGCAGCACATCGGAGTAGGTCTCGGTGAGCTCCGCGAGGCCAGTGATCTGCTGCTCGAGGGCAGGTGCTTCGGTGTTGAGGGAAGCAGCCATGCGGGAGAATCGATCGATCATCTCGCCGATGCGTTCCCCGCGCCCCGCCAGCGCGGCATTCATCGATCCCAGGGCTGAGGCGAGGTCAGCGGGCGGCACCGCGTCGAGCAGGTCGTAGAACACGTCGTACATCCGGGAGGCGTCGATGGCACTGCCGCTCGCGTTCTCGTGGAGCACATCGCCCTCCCGCACGGGCCGGCCCCCGATGCCCGAACCGACGAGCTGGACATAGCGTTCCCCGAACAAGGTCTTGGGCACGACGCGCGCTGTCGCGGTGGAGGGCACCAGGTGCGCGGACTTCCCCTCGATGGCAAGGGACACCTCGACCTCGAAGCCCGGCCGCAGGCGAAGTCCCGTGACCTCTCCAACGAGAGCGCCACCGAGCTTCACATCAGAGCCTGGCGCGAGGGCATTGCCGACGGTCCCGACCACGAGCGTCACCGCGATGCGCTCGGAGAATGCATTGCGGTAGATCATCGTCGTGGTCGCCATGAAGGTGACGATCATGGCGATCAGGACGACACCGAGGCCCACATGGCGCCAGGACCCGGTGAACTCGTCCTCGTTGTCCGGGTGCGGGGGCTTGTCCTGCGGCGCTGGGCGATCGCTCATTGGTTCCCGTGCGGCCTCTCGCTGTTCGGGCTCGACCGCATTGGCATTAGCGCGTCACGGTGACCCATTTACTCATCCGCCGAATACGTTGCGGCACAGACTGTCCCGGTCCAAGCTCAACGAGCGATAAGTGAGCAAGCGCTCCTCGGCAGCAAGAACATGGCGAGGCGCACAGCGAAGGGGCTAGTGGGCCGCGATCACAGGAGGGCGGAAGCGAGCTGGGTGGCGATGCCGCTGTCGTTCTCTCGGCCGTTCTCGCGCCGGTTCTCGCGCCGGTTCTCGCGCCGCGCGGAAGTGTTACCGAATGCACCCCTCGCGGCGCGGATCCGGGTGCAAAACCGCACACAACTGGCGCCCGGCCGCCGTCGGCAGCGCGAGATGGAAGCGCCAGGAGACCATCGTCGCTTCAGGCCAGGGCACGAGTGGCGGTAGCGTCTAGATGCGTGACCGAATTTGCAGATCCCCTAGCGCCGATACTCGAGATGCCCGGAATCCACGACGCCGCGGAACGGGCCCGGTCCGCGCTCGGCGAAGCACATCGCCACGCCGCCAACCGCCGCGAATGGGCCAAGAGCGCCACCGAGGCCTCGGTGCGCGCGGCCCGGGCATCCTCCGCCCTCGACGGCGGCCGGACCGAGCTCGACGCCTCCGGCAAGATCGAGGATCCCACGCTCTCTGGTGCGATGCGCGTGGCCCAGGCGCTCGACGGGGAAGCGCTCACTAATCTCTCGGGAACCTGGAAGCGGGCCCCGCTGCAAGTCCTGGCTCGGCTGCACATGCTTGCCGCTGCTGACCTTGTCGATGATCGGGACCGGCTTGGTCGGCCGCGGCCCGAGCCGGGGGTGGGGGAGAGGCTCGAGCTCCTCGCTCACCTCGTCACTGGGGGGACGCGGGCACCCGCGCCGGTGATCGCGGCGGTGGTCCACGGCGATCTCCTCGCCCTGCGGCCCTTCGGCACCGCCGACGGAATCGTCGCTCGAGCGGCATCCCGGCTCATCGCGGTCACCTCGGGCCTCGACCCGCACAACCTCGGTGTTCCGGAAGCCAGCTGGCTGCAGCGGGCGAGCGCCTACCGCAGCGCGGCAACGGGCTTCGCGGAGGGCACCGCGCAGGGCGTGGGCAACTGGGTCATCCTGTGCTGCGGCGCGATGGAAGCTGGCGGCCGGGAGGCAGTAGCCATCGCCGATGCCGCGCGCGCCTAGCCGGGAATGCGCCGATGGTGATCATGAATGGGGCGCGATCATGAAAATTCGTCGCGCGCCACTGGGGACATCCAGGCATTAAAAAGCGGGCGGTGAAACCCAATTCACCGCCCGCGTAGCACTGAGTCCCAGGTTACCATGCGTGCTTATGTGGGTTGTGTGGGAAGGCCTCGGCGAGAGCGCCACCTGAAATTGCTTCCCCTTCCCACAAGGGGAGAACTAGTCCGGTATTGGTGACGTTTCGCAGGCCCACAACACTTCTGCCCTTACGCGGCGTGCTCCGCGTGGGTGCCTGGTGCTCGTGCCCAGGAGCTTTGACCGGGGGAGTCGAGATCTTCTCTTCCGATTCGGCCCTGTCCTGTCGTGCTCCCTTACCTATTTTGTACTCCTGACCTGCATCCGCTGCAAGGGGTTCGAGTGAATTGGAGCGAGTCCAGAAACTTCTAGCGGGCTCGCCGCAGGAAACTGAGCGCCACAGCGCCCGCCGCAAGGGCCGCCCCGAGCCCGACCGCGGCAGTGGTGGCGAGCGTCCGCGTGGACGGCGCGGGGAGGTGCTCCCGCAGTGAAATGGAATCCGAGAAAGTCAGGATGGGCCAGCCCGCCGATGCCGCTTTTCGCCGCAATTGTCGATCAGGGTTGACCGCGGTGGGATGCCCGACAAGATCAAGCATCGGCAAGTCCGAGATCGAATCGGAGTACGCGTAGCTCTGCGCGAGGTCATAGTTTCTTTCCGCAGCGAGCCGGAAGATCGCATCGGACTTTTCTTCGCCCTGGCAATAGAACGAATAGCCACCCGTGTACTTGCCATCCTTCGCGGCCATCTCGCTGGCAATGATCGCGTCCGCCCCTAGCGCATCAGCGATGGGCGCGACGACCTCGCGGCCGGACGCCGAGACCACCACCACGGCATGGCCGCGCGAGCGGTGGTCCTCCATGACCGCTGCCGATTCGGCGAACACGAACGGCGTGACAATATCGCGCAGCGTTTCCTCGACGATCGCCTCCACCTGCTCGATCTCCCAGCCAGCGCACATCGAGGCGATATGGGTGCGCAAGCGCTCTGTCTGCTCATGGTCGGCTCCCGGCAGCAGCGCGAGGAACTGCGCATAGCTGCTCTTGAGCACCGCCCGCCTATTGATCAGCCCGGTCTCCGCGAATGGCTTGCTGAATGCCAGCGTTGATGACCTCGCGATGATGGATTTGTCCAGGTCGAAGAAGGCGGCAGGGGATCGCTCGTGCGCGGTGCCATCATGAGGGTGAGTCACACGCCCAGGATAGTGGCACTGGCCACAGTTTGCCGCTGTCCGCGCTGCACGTTCGGCGTTGATCCTGTAGAGGGCTGGTTGTAGACTGAGATTTGTCCAAGATTTGGTGCTTGATTGCGGAAACACTTGCGCGATCGTGTGTACTATGAAGGCACTCGGACATGATCCGGGTGAGTTCAGCCCGACCCCCCGGGGCTGAACTCCGACGACCCCCGCCCCTCCCCCCCTGGCGGGGGTCGTCCTCTATCTACACCCTGGTGGCCACTCCCGCGGTGTTATCCACAGAGGCCGGTTTATCCACAGTCGAGCTGCTGTAGCTCGAACCTTGAATGGCGTCCCCGCACAGTTGGGGCATGCCCAAGCTTCCCGGCGCGGACCACGCATATCCGGCCCATCCCGACGCCGCGCTCGCCCATATCCACGATCCCGAGCTGCTCGCCAGCACCCGGCGCATCACCGCCTCGCTTGGCCTCGGCATCGTCGAGGCGGACCAGCATGAACCTGGGAGCAGCGCACTTCCCGCGGCCCGGGGCCTATCCAGCACCAGCGAGGCGCCGTCACTGCGCACGCTCTGGGAGACCGCGCCGCTCGTGATCCTTGACGACCTCGGTGCCCGGCGCTGCCGGGAGAGCGGGCTCGGCCGCCGGAGCAGCATCATCAGTGTGGTTGTCCGCGGCAACACCGCCCGCCCCAGCCCGGACGCATGGCGCGATCATGTCGCGCTCGGCACCGAGCACGTCTTCGAGCTCCCAGACGACGAGCACGCCATGATGCAGGCCATTTCCGGCCTCCGCTCGCGCAGCAGCACCAGCCGTGGCCGCACTATCGCTGTCACCGGTGCCTGCGGCGGAGCCGGCGCGACCGTGTTCGCTGCCGCGCTCGCTCTGGCCCACGTGCATGACTCCCTCGTCATCGACCTCGATGGCCACGGCTGCGGCATTGACCTGCTGCTCGCAGCGGAGAACGATCCCGGGCCCCGCTGGCATGACATCGCGGCCATCACGGGCAGCATCGCGCCCGAAGCACTGTGGTCCGCGCTGCCCTCCCACGGCACCACGGCGTTCCTCGCCCACCAGCGCGGCACCGAGGTGACACCGCCTAGCCCGCCCGCGCTCGAGACCATCCTTGCCTCCGCCCGCGATTCCGGGCGGCTCACGGTCTGCGACATGCCACGCACCGGAGACGCCGCCGCAGTCACCGCCTGCGCCGCGGCCGACCTCACCGTCATCGTGGTTCCCGCCAACCTCAGGGCCTGCGCAGCGGCGCAAAAGGTCATGCAATGGACGCGGCCGCGCAGCCGCGACATCGGCATCATCGTCCGCGGGCCCGCGCCCAGTGGACTCGCGGCCACCACCATCAGCCAGGCATGCAATGCCCGAGTGATTGCCTCCATGCGCCCTGAGCCCCGGCTCGATTACCGGATCGACACCAGCGGCCTGAGCCTGTCCGCCCGGTCGCCGCTGCGCAAAGCAGCCATGTCTGTGCTCGCGCAGCCATCCATCGACCAGGGCAGGCCCACCTCCACAAGCGGGGCGACATGACCCAGCAGCACGCGCAGCTTCTCGACAGGGTCCGGGCGCGGCTGGCCGACAACAACCAGCACCCCACCCCGGAGCAACTCGTAACCCTGATTCGCGACGAGTCGCGCGGGATGATCAGCGATCACGACACCCTCGCGGTCCTCCGCGCGGTGCATACCGACCTCAACGGCGCAGGCCCGCTCGACGCCCTGCTCGACGACGAGACCATCACTGATGTGATCGTCAACGGTGCCGGGACCGTATACGCCGACCGGGGCAGCGGCCTCGCCCCCACGGAGGTGCACCTGCCCGATGAGCAATCCGTCCGGCGCCTTGCCCAGCGCCTCGCCATCGCTGCGGGCAAACGACTCGATGAATCACAGCCCTGGGTCGACGGCCACGTGCCCCGTGGTCACGCCGCCACCTCGGTCCGGCTGCATGCCATGCTGCCCCCGCTATCCGTCGACGGAACGTGCATCTCCCTGCGCATCCTCCGGCCCGCTCGCCACAGCCTCCGTGATCTGACGGGCACTGGCATGCTTACCCCGGCCAGCCAGCAGTTGCTCGAGTCGCTCATCCACGCGCGCCGCTCGTTCCTCATCACCGGAGGCACCGGTACAGGCAAGACCACGCTGCTCGCTGCCCTGCTCGCAGAGGTGCCCCGTCACGAGCGCATCATCTGCATCGAGGACGCCACCGAGCTCAATCCACCTCACCCGCACCTCGTGCGGCTCGCCGCCCGCGCCGCCAACATCGAGGGCATCGGCGCCATACCGCTGCGCGACCTCATCCGCCAGGCGCTGCGCATGCGTCCTGATCGGCTCGTCATCGGTGAGGTGCGCGGCAGCGAGGTCGTCGACCTTCTCGCAGCGCTCAACACCGGGCACGAGGGAGGGGCGGGAACCGTGCACGCAAATTCGCCCCGCGAGCTCCCCGCCCGTCTCGAAGCGCTCGCAGCGCTCGGCGGATTGCCACGGCGAGCTCTCCATGCCCAGCTCGCGGCGGCCGCCCACGTCGTGCTTCATGTCCAGCGCGAGCACACGCAGCGCGTGCTCGCAGAGATCGGGATCATCAAGCCCCACCCGAACGGACTCACCACCGTCGAGACCGCATGGACGGCGCGGCACGGCGCGAGCACGGCATGGACGGACCTCCTCGCACTGCTCGCCCGGCAGGACCACACCACCGGAGGGCACCATGGGCCCTAGCCTCATCCTCGCGGCCGCGGCATTGCTCGCAATCCCCGCCGCGACCGTGCGTCCCCGGCTCGAGCAGCTCGGGATCGCCCGCCACGCATGGCTAGCGAGGCAGCTCCGGCTGCGCGCCCACGTCCGGGGGTGGCAGTGGATGGCCGGTGCCCTCGCACTGCTGGCAACCGTGATCCTGCTCGGCCCTGCACTCACGCTGGTCGCGGTCATCATCGCGGCCACGGCCGGACGCCTACATTCGCGCGCACGGTCGCGCCGGGCAACCGAGCTATCCGCCGCGACACTCCTAGGTTGCCTCGATGACATCATCGCTGAGCTGCGCGCCGGTGCTCACCCCGCCGCTGCGACGGCCGGCCTTCGCAGCGATCATCAGCAGAGCATCGCCGGAGCCTTCGCCCGGGCGTCAGCACGGACGCAGCTAGGCCTGCCCGTCGCCGGAGCGTTCGAGTACCCAGGCGCGGATGCCCGCGTGAGGCACATCGGAGCAGCCTGGATGCTAGCCACCACCCAAGGCGTACCTCTCGCGACCCTGCTCGATGAGGCCAGGGCCGGGCTCGTTCTCGGCGACAGGCACGACAAGCACGTACGCGCAACGCTCGCCGGCGCCCGGGCGACCGCAGTCCTGCTCGCAATGCTTCCCGCGCTCGGCACGATCCTCGGTGAACTGATCGGCGCGAGCCCGCTGCGCGTCCTTGTCACTACATCGATCGGCAACGCGCTGCTGCTCGTCGGCGCCACCCTCGCGTGCACCGGTTTGCTGTGGACACACGCCATTACTGAGAAGGCGGCCCGCGGATGACCACAGCCACAGCCATCGCGTGCATTCTCGCTGGAGCCGGAATCCTCGCCTACCCGGAGCGGGCGCTCGTGCCCCGGCTGAGCCAGATCCACCGCCGCGAGGGAGGCGTCGTGGGGAGCATCGCGCCCACGGCACGGCAAGCCCCGCTCGAACCGCTCGCGCTCGACCTCTACGCTGCCTGCCTGACGGCGGGCCTCGGGCCTGCCGCGGCCGCCCAAGCGGTCGCCCGCGCCACGGGAACCACCATCTTTGGGCGCGTGGCCGAACTGCTTGGGTTCGGAATTGACGCTGCCACCGCCTGGTCGACCGCCGCCACATCCCCTGAAGAGCGGGCCTTCGCGCGAGCGGCACAGCGCTCGCATCGCACCGGGACCCAACTCGCTGCGACAGCCAGAAGCGCTGCGCGAACGCTGCGCGACGAGCAGCACCATGCTGCCATCGCGCGTGCCGAGAAAGCATCCGTCCTCATCGCCGCGCCCCTTGGGCTCTGCTTCCTGCCTGCGTTCCTCTGCCTCGGGATCATCCCCGTCGTGGTCGGCCTTGCCACCCAGCTCGCCCCGGCGGTCCTGCGATGAGCATTCCAGCCTCCATCGACATCCCTGCATCTATCGACATCCGCGCCCCCGCCGAAGTCCGAGCCTGCACCGACTTCCGGGCCCCGTTCGCGGAAACGTATGAATCCTCCCGGGACGCCAACCGGCGACCGGGCAATCGAAAGGAAAACAATGAAGGCACCACGCATTCCGGTCGGCAGGCTCCGCCAGCTTGCCCGCGACGACGAGGGAATGAGCACCGTCGAGTATGCAATAGGCACCGTGGCGGCAGCCGCGTTCGCGGCATTGCTCTACGCCGTGGTCTCGAGCGACGCGGTCGTTGGCGCGCTGACCAGGATCATCGAGCAGGCCCTATCCACCCAGATCTAGCTGGACCCCCGGCTCCAGCTAGACCCCCTAGCCCAGCTGGCCAGCGCACCGCGAGACGTCGCCTTGGCGACGACGAGGGCGCCGTGACGGTGGAGACAGCGCTCGCGATGGCGATCCTCGTCATGGTGATCGGCATGTGCGTAGGCGTGCTGGGAGTCGGTGCCTCCTATGTGCGGTGCATCGATGCGGCACGCGAGGTGGCGCTCGTGGCTGCCCGGGACGAGCAGGGCCGGGCGGTCGATGCGGGCGCCCGGCTCGCGCCCGGCGACGCGACGATCTCGATCGCTGACGACGGAATGCTGGTGACTGCCAGGGTGACGCTACGGCCAGCCATGCTTCCTGGTCTCACGCTGACTGCCGAATCGATTGCTGCCATCGAGCCAGGCAGGCGGCAGGGTTGAGCTCGCGCGCTACACGATTGGGCAATGACGACGGCAGCGCAACGGTGATCGCTGCGGCCGGCATGTTGGTCCTTGTTCTCATCGTTGTCATGGTGCTTCACCTTGTTGCGGTGGTGGCGGCCCGGCATTCGGCGCAGGCGGGTGCCGATCTCGCGGCGCTCGCGGCCGCCCAGCATCACGCCTGGGCGCTGCCGGGCGAGCCGTGCGCGGTCGCCCGCGAGATTGCCCGGCGCAATCGGGTCACCCTCGAGGAGTGCCGGATCGACGGCGGGGATGTGCGCGTCGATGTCGTGCGGCCGGTGCGGCGAGCAAGCGGGACGGAAGGGGAGTGGATCGCGGCGTGGCAGGTGCGCGCGAGCGCGCGGGCCGGACCTGAATTGTCGTCATCGATGCTGGATAACCGCGTATACAACTAGGGCAAAAGCTGGGGAACTAGGGTTCGCCGCAACATTGATTCCGTGAGCCAAGGAGTTAACCATGGTGCATCGTCGCCATCGCGCCGCGCCCCTGCTGGGCGCGCTGCTCGCGAGCATGACGCTCGCCGTGGCCGCCTGCGGTGGCCAGGCCGAGCAGTCGACCAACGCTTCCTCCGGTGATGGAGAGTTCCCCATCACCATTTCCCATGCTTTTGGGGAGACCACCATCGAGGATTCCCCGGAGCGTGTTGCTACCTGGGGCTGGGGCAGTGCTGATGCTGCTGTCGCGCTCGGCGTCACGCCCGTGGCGATCCAGAGCCAGACCTATGGCGGCGATGAGAACGGCATGCTGCCCTGGGTCCAGGAAGCTCTCGATGAGAGCGGTGACGCCACGCCCACGATGTTGCCGGAAGCCAGCGAGCCTCCGTTCGAGGCTATCGCTGCGGCAGCGCCGGACCTGATCCTGGCCGTCTACTCCGGCATCACCGAGTCCGATTATGAGCAGCTCAGCCAGATCGCGCCGACCGTCGCGTACCCGGACAAGGCATGGTCCACACCTTGGCGCGAGACCATCCGCATCGTTGGCGAGGCCCTCGGCAAGGCCGATGAGGCCGATGCACTGCTCGCCGATATCGAGGCTCAGATCGCCGCGAAGGCCGAGGAGCACCCCGAGCTGGCGGGCAAGTCCGTCGCGATGGTGTTCAACACTCCCGATGCGTTCTACGTCTACAAGCCAGCCGATCCGCGGGTCGGCTTCACCCTCGACCTCGGGCTCGTCAACGCCGAGAGCGTCGATGCGCTCGCCAACGGTGACTCAACGTTCTACTACACGCTCAGCCAGGAACGCCTCGGCGACCTCGAGAGCGACATCCTTGTCTCCTACGCGGATACCCCCGAAGCGTCCGCGGAGTTCCTCACCTCCCCCGAGGCCGAGCTGATGGGCCAGGTACAGGACGGGCGCGTGGCCGAGATCGTCGGCACCTCGTTCATCGCGGCTGTCTCCCCGCCCACGGCGCTGTCGCTCACGTGGGGACTCGACGAGTACGTCTCGATCCTCTCCGAGACCGCCCAGCGCGTCGACGGGAGCTAGCCGGCAATCTGGCCAGCTAGCCGAGGGCGTCGAGGACAGTGCTGAGCACGCGGACCGCCGCGGCCTTGTCGAGCGGCTCGTTGCCGTTGCCGCACTTGGGTGATTGCACGCAGGATGGGCACCCGGCGCGGCAACGGCACCCGCGGATCGTGGCACGCGTCGCGGAGAGCCATTGCCGGATGTGGTCGTGGCCGTGCTCGGCGATGCCCGCGCCTCCTGGATGGCCGTCGTAGACGAATACCGAGGGCATGCCGGTATCGGGGTGCAGAGCTGTGGATACCCCACCGATGTCGTTGCGATCGCAGCTCGCGAAGAGAGGCAGCAGGCCAATCGCCGCGTGCTCGGCAGCGTGGAGCGCTCCGGGGATGTCCTCGTCGGCGATGCCCGCGGCGCCGAGGCTCCCCAGGGTGTGCGTCCACGCGACCGCGACCGTGGGCAGGGTCGATTCCGGCATGTCCAGGTCGATGGTGGCGAGCACCTCGCCGCCCGGTCCGCGCCGGAGGTAGTTGGTGATGCGGCTTGTCACATCGACGCGGGCGAGCCCTACCGTTACTGGCCCGTGCTGCTGTGACCGGATCACCTCGATGATGCGGATATCGCTCACCGACCGGGCGACGGTGGTGTAGCCAGGATCGCCCGCGGTGACCCGCGCGATGCCCTCCTCGAGGTCGAGATCATCCACGACAAAAACCTCGCCCTGGTGCAGATGGACCGCGCCCGGATGCACCGTCGCGGGCGCCCGCGACGCATCGACCGTGCCGAGCAGTCGGCCGGTGGCCGACTCGACGATCACGACCTGCTCGAGCATCGTGCCGCGCAGGCCGGTCTTGCCGTGCGCGTCAATGCCGGGAGCGGGGAACCATCCGCGTGGCCGGCGCCGCAGGAATCCTTGGCCGGCGAGACCAGCGACAGTTCCCGCGATGCCGAGGTCAGTGACTTCCTCGTCGGAGAGCGGTAGCTCCGTCGCGGCGCACATCACCTGCGGGGCAGCGATATAGGGATTGGCGGGGTTGGTCACCGTCGCCTCCACGGGCTTGTCGAGCAAAGCGGCGGGATTGTGGATCAGGTAGTTGTCCAGTGGATCATCGCGGGCGACGAGCACCACGAGCGCGCCCTGCCCGCGCCGCCCGGCCCGGCCTGCTTGCTGCCGGAACGAGGCGACCGTGCCCGGAAACCCCGTGAGCACCACCGCATCGAGCCCCGCGATGTCGATGCCGAGCTCCAGCGCATTGGTCGTGGCGACGGCGCGCAGCTCGCCGCTGGCCAGGCCTGCCTCGAGGCGGCGCCGGTCCTCCGGCAGGTATCCCGCGCGGTAGGCGGCGACGGTCCCGGCGAGGGGCGGGCCGAGCCGCTCGCGCACCATCATCGCGGCATGCTCAGCCCCTGCCCGCGAGCGCACGAACATCAGGGTGCGTGCTCCCTGCTCGACGAGGGCAGCGGTGAACAGGGCGGCCTCGGTGTGCGGGGAGTGGCGCTGCGCCGGATCCCCGGAGCCAGCCAGGCCGGGCTCCCACAGGACGGTGGTGCGGTGGCCGCGCGGCGCGGCGTCCTCGGTGACGGCCTGGCAGTCGGCGCCGATGAGCCTTGTGGCGGCCTCCGCGGGATTGGCGGTGGTGGCGCTGGCGAGCACGAACACCGGGTGCGATCCATAGCGGGCTGCGATGCGGCGCAGTCGGCGGATCGTCCAGGCCACATGGGATCCGAAGACACCGCGGTAGTGGTGGCACTCGTCGATGATCACGTAGCTCAGGCCCCGCAGGAAGCGGCTCCACCGTGGATGGTTCGGGAGGATGCCGACGTGCAGCATGTCGGGATTGGTGAACACGAGCCTGCTGGTATCGCGGATCCAGCGGCGGTGATCGGTCGGGGTGTCACCGTCATAGAGATGCGGCTCGGCGGAGGCGAGCCCGGGAACCGCGCTGGTCAGCGATCGGGTGGCGCGCAGCTGGTCGGCACCGAGCGCTTTGGTGGGTGAGAGGTAGAGGGCGGTGGCGCGGGGCTGCTCGGCGAGCGCGGTGAGGGCGGGCAGCAGGTATGCCAGTGACTTCCCGGAGGAGGTGCCGGTGGCGAGGACGACATGCTGCCCGTCGCGGGCGAGGCTGGCCGCCTCCACCTGGTGCGCGTAGGGGGCGGTGATGCCACGCTCGATGAGCTCATCGCGCAGGCCAGGGTAGGTCCAGTCCGGCCAGGCCTGGTGAATGCCGGGCCTTCCCTGCTCGCGGTCTATATGAGTGGGCGCGCCGGTGAGCAGTGCGGGGGATCGGTCCGCGATGGCGGCGAGCAGATCATCGCCAAGGCCGTGGCCTGCCATAGCCTGCTCCTTTCCCGCGCGCTGGACGTGGGCAGTCTACGTCGATCGCGCGCGATCCCGATTTTGCCGGATATCCGGACACCTGCCGCGCCGACAGGAGGTGTCTGGCACGGTGATCGGTGTGCGCATGAACTGGACGAGAACCCTGGGACGTGGAGTGACCGTGGCGGCAGCGAGCGCGCTTGCGGTCGCCGGGCTTTCGATTGGAGGGCACGGCATCGCGGGCGCGCAGCCAGGCGATCAGGCCGGTGCCCGCTACGTGTCCCTGGGGGATAGCTTCACCTCGGGGCCCAGCTATGACCCGTTCGGGGGCTGCCCGCAGCTGCCCTTTGCCTGGCCCAAGCAGTTCGCGCAGCAATGGGGGCTTGGCGGGGATTGGTTCGACGCCTCGTGCTCCGGCGCTGTTGTTGATGGTCGCGGCACCAATACGTTTGGACAGCAGATCAGTACGGCCGCCGGTGCGATGGGGCCGCGAACGGAACTGGTGACGATCCAGTTCGCGGGCAACGAGACCTACGGCGGCGCGGGCCGCAGTGCCGCATGGTCGGTGGGCACGTGCGTGCTCGACTTCATCAACGGGTGCAACGATGCGGCCGACCCAGCGGCGGTGCGGCCGGACGCCATCACCGGCCCTGAGCTGGCGCGACGACTGACCGCCGGAGACAGTGGCGACATCATCGGCCGGATCCGCTCGGAGGCGCCGAACGCGCGGATCGCGATCGTGGGCTACCCGACGGTGCTGCCGCGCGACACCTCGGTGTGCTTGCCGATCAACGGGCTGGAGGCACCGGACTTCCAGCCGCGCGCGGCCTATGCGCGCACGGTCCTTGACCGCATCGAGTCTGCCCAGCGGGCCGCCGCGGCATCGCTGGGGGTGGAGTTCTGGTCCTTGAAGGATGCGACAGCGGGCCACGATGCGTGCCAGCCGATCGGCCAGCGATGGATCACGCGGATCGGTGACTTCCACGAGGACCTGCTGCCCTTCCACCCGACCCGCGATGGCTACGGGGCGCAGGCCCGAGCGCTGACGGGGTACCGGGTGGGCTGATCGTTCCTCTCGCCGTCCGGGCTGGCCGCGCGGCGCGCCCAGTGCCCTCGAGGCAGGTCCGGCTTGCGCGACTTCGCACCCGCTCCCCGTTCCCGAGCGCTACGGTGTCCTCAAGAAAGACTCCACGGTAGCGGAGAATTCGGCTCCGCCCGGCCATCGGGAAGCGGGGAACAGTCCATGGGAACGTCGGCTCGCACCAGCATGATCGCGCTCGCGGTCCTCGTCGCGCAGCCGCTGCTGGCAGCGTGCGGCAGCGACGACGCAGCGGACGACGGATCCGCGGGGGATAGCTCCGGCTCCGCGAGCGCGACCGAGGAAACGATCGCCACCGAGGACTGGCTCACCCGGTACTGCGGGCCATTCGTGGCGCTCACGGATGCGTTCGAGTACTACGACGTTGTCGTCGCCGAGCCGCCGGCGGAGGTGGAGCAGGCCCGCCAGACGTATCTCGATCTCTATGTCCATCTGCGCACCGTGCTAGCAGATTCCGCGGTCAGCTTCCGTGAGCTCGGTGACCCGCCCGTGGATGACATCCCGCCGGGCCTCGCCGAGCACCTCTCGAACTCCACGCAGCAGGCCGCGGACGAGGTCGACGCGCTGCGTGCCTCCCTCGACGAGATGGAGCCTGGCGACCCAGTAGCGATGTCAGAGTTCACCGAGCGCATCGAGGGCACACCGAACCCCATCACGGGCGCCTTCGCCGATCTCGAGCGATACCAGTCCGACGAGCTTGATGCGGTGATCGAGGATGTGCCGGCCTGCCAGCCCCTCGTGGCGCCCGAAGATCCCCCCGCCGAGGATCCACCCGCGGAAGAACCCCCTGCGGAGGACCCTGCAGCGACCCCCGCGGAAGAGCCCGGGGAAGAGCCCGCGGAGGCTCCTGCTGAACCAGGCGAGTAGCCCCTGCGCATCCATCGGTCGAGCAAGCTCGCATCGTCCGATGGGCGCGATGTCGGACTGGTGCTGCATACTTGCCTCCGTTGGGCACAGCGGTGGCAGACAGGTTGCGGCATGAACGGCACTGCCTGTGTCAGTGTTGAGTGACAGCGTTGAACGGCAGCGTTGAATGACATCCTTGCAGGAATTCAGAAAGGTACGAGCGTCAGGTGGCAGCACGCGGAAGTGGCACGGCGAATGGTTCGGCGCGCTCCGGGAAGCCGGCGGCAACCCGGCGCCTGGTGATCGTGGAGTCGCCCACCAAGGCAAAGAAGATTGCCTCCTACCTGGGCGCGAACTACGTCGTCGAGTCGTCGCGCGGGCATATCCGCGACCTGCCCAAGGGCGCGGCGGATGTTCCTGCCCGCTACAAGGGCGAGCCGTGGGCGCGCCTCGGCGTGAACGTCGATGCTGACTTCGAGCCGCTGTATGTCGTCAGCGCGGACAAGAAATCCACCGTCACCGAGCTCAAGAGCCTGCTGAAGGATGTCGACGAGCTCTACCTCGCCACAGATGGTGACCGCGAGGGCGAGGCCATCGCCTGGCACCTCCTCGAGACGCTCAAGCCGAAGATCCCCGTCCGGCGCATGGTGTTCCACGAGATCACCGAGTCCGCGATCCGCGCCGCCGCCGAGAATCCCCGCGACCTCGATACCGATCTCGTTGATGCCCAGGAGACACGCCGCATAGTCGACCGCCTCTACGGCTACGAGGTCAGCCCGGTGCTGTGGAAGAAGGTCATGCCGAAGCTGTCGGCAGGCCGCGTGCAATCCGTTGCCACGCGCATCATCGTGCAGCGCGAGCGCGAGCGCATGCGGTTCCGCTCCGCGAGCTTCTGGGACATCGCCGCCACCCTCGATGCCGGGGAAAGCGCTTCACCGCGCGCCTTCGGAGCCAAGCTCAGCGCCGTGGATGGGGCGCGGGTGGCCACAGGCCGTGACTTCGGCCCCGATGGCAAGCGCAAGAACTCCGATAACGTCATCGTCCTCGATGAGGCACACGCGAACCGTCTCGCCGACGCGCTCGCCGGTGTCGGGCTCGTCGTCACCTCCGCCGAGGAGAAGCCCTACACGCGCAAGCCGTACGCGCCGTTCATGACCTCGACCCTGCAGCAGGAAGCTGGACGGAAGCTGCGATTCTCGGCGGACCGCACCATGCGCACCGCGCAGCGGCTCTACGAGAACGGCTACATCACCTACATGCGTACCGACTCGACGACCCTGTCCGAGTCCGCCATCACCGCAGCCCGCAACCAGGCCCGGGAGCTCTACGGGCCCGAGTACGTCTCGCCCTCGCCCCGCCAGTACACCCGCAAGGTCAAGAACGCGCAGGAAGCGCACGAGGCCATCCGCCCATCCGGCGAATCGTTCCGCACGCCGGGCCAGCTCAGCCGCGTGCTCGAGCAGGATGAGTTCCGGCTGTACGAGCTCATCTGGCAACGCACCGTCGCCTCCCAGATGGCCGACGCCAAGGGAACCACGCTGAGCCTGCGCATCACCGGCACGGCCGCCACCGGCGAGGAGTGCACCTTCAGCTCCTCGGGGCGCACCATCACCTTCCCCGGCTTCCTCAGCGCCTACGTCGAGACGGTCGATGATGAGTCCGGCGGCCAGGCCGACGACGAGGAACGCCGTCTGCCCCGGCTTGCCGAGGGCCACGCCGTCAACGCCGACAAGCTCTCCCCCGAGGGCCACACCACGAATCCACCGTCACGCTTCACCGAGGCGTCGCTGGTGAAGAAGCTCGAGGAGGAAGGCATCGGCCGACCCTCCACCTATGCGTCGATCATCAAGACCATCCAGGACCGCGGCTACGTCTACAAGAAGGGCAGCGCGCTCGTCCCCTCCTGGGTCGCGTTCTCCGTCGTCGGGCTGCTCGAGCAGCACTTCGGCCGCCTCGTTGACTATGACTTCACCGCCTCCATGGAGGATGACCTCGACGCCATTGCTGAGGGCCGCCAGGGCCGCTCCCATTGGCTCGGCGCGTTCTACTTCGGCGACGACACCAGCGCGGAAGGAACGCTCGCCCGACTCGGTGGCCTCAAGAAGCTCGTCGGAGTCAACCTCGAAGGCATCGACGCGCGCGAGATCAACTCCATCAAGCTGTTCACCGACAGCGAGGACCGGGACATCTTCGTGCGCGTCGGCCGGTTCGGCCCCTATCTCGAGCGCACCGTCACCAGCGACAGCGGCGAACCGAAGTCCCAGCGCGCCAACCTTCCCGACGACCTTCCTCCGGACGAGCTCACCCTCGAGATCGCCGAGAAGCTCTTCGCGACCCCCCAGGAAGGCCGCAGCCTCGGCACCGACCCCGAGACCGGGCACGAGATCGTCGCCAAGGAAGGCCGTTTCGGCCCCTACGTCACCGAGATCGTCCCCGACAGCGACGAGTCCACCAAGAAGAAGCCCAAGCCGCGCACCGGGTCGCTGTTCAAGTCCATGGACATCGCCACCGTCACCCTTGACGACGCTCTGACGTTGCTCTCCCTGCCTCGCGTCGTGGGCAGCGATCCCGAGACTGGCACCGAGATCACCGCGCAGAACGGTCGCTACGGCCCGTACCTCAAGAAGGGCACCGACTCCCGCTCGCTCGCCACCGAGGACCAGATCTTCAGCGTCACTCTCGACGAGGCAGTCAAGATCTACGCCGAGCCGAAGCGACGCGGGCGCCAGGCCGCAGCGCCGCCACTCCGCGAGGTAGGCGACGATCCCGCGAGCGGCAAGCCGATGGTGATCAAGGACGGCCGGTTCGGCCCCTACGTCACCGATGGCGAGACCAACGCGAGCCTCCGCAAGGGCGACGAGGTCGAATCCCTCACCGTTGAGCGGGGGGCCGAGCTGCTCGCCGACCGGCGTGCCCGCGGGCCAGCGAAGAAGACCACCAAGAAGGCTCCCGCGAAGAAGGCCGCTGCCAAGAAGGCGCCCGCGAAGAAGGCCGCTGCGAAGAAGACTGCGACCAAAACAGCTGCGAAGAAGTCCACCGCTAAGAAGGCGCCGGCCAAGAAAGCCCCGGCGAAGAAGGACGCCCCGCCTGCCGAGGAATAGCGGCAGAGGAATAGCGGGGAAAGGGCGGCCGGGCACGCACAGCTTTCCGGCGACTGCCGCCGGGAGGGAAGTCGTTGCCGGCTAGAGCGGTGGCTCCTGCGCAGCGCCACTGCCCGCGGCATCATCCGTAGAAGTGGGGCCCCGGCCCGGCGCGGCCAGCTCGCTCGCCACCCCCCGCCCCCGGAGTTCCACCGACCGCACGATCGTCCACTTCTCGGCCTCGTCCGGATGCGCCCGCTCCACCGCTACCGACGAGGCCAGCACCGCCCCCGGCTCGTCCTTCGCAAGCTCCGTGATCCGGGCCGCCTCGTTCACCGGATCACCGATCACTGTGTACTCCAGGCGATGCGCGGCACCGATGTTGCCCGCCACTACCGTGCCCGCAGCAACCCCGATCCCAAACCCGACCGGCGCATCGTCGCTGCCCGCGAGCAGCACATACGGCAATCGCTGCGCCAGCTCTCGCGCTGCACCCAGTGCCGCGGCCGCCGGATCCGGATGCTCCAGCGGCGCGCCGAAAACCGCCAGCACAGCATCACCGAGGAACTTGTTCACTAGCCCATCGAAGCGGTCGATCACCTCCACCGCGACGCGGAAGAACTCATTGAGCAACGTCACGATCTCCGCCGGATCCCGCCGCGTGGCCAACGTTGTCGATCCCACCAGGTCAACGAACAGCACCGCCACGAAGCGCTCCTCGCCACCGAGCCGCACGCCGTCGTTCAATGCTCGCCGCGCCACATCGGTGCCGACGTAGCGCCCGAAGACCTCCCGGATCTGCTCCCGCTCCGCCAGCGACCGCACCATCTCGTTGAAGCCCGCCTGCAACTGGCCCAGCTCTGTCGCGTCGAAGATCCGCACCGGGGTATCGAATCGCCCCGCCTCGACCCGCCGCAGCGCGGACCGCAACTGCGCGATCGGATCCGCGATGGCGCTCGACGTCAGCTTCGTCACCACGAAGCTCGCCACCACCAGGGCCGCGCACAACGCCATGATCGAGGTCAGCACCGCGCTCGTGTCCGCCACGAGGCTGCCTGTCAACGCGGAGTTCGTGACCACCAGAATCCCTGCGACGGGAACCAGGACGCTCACCGCCCACCCCACTAGCAGGCGGCTCGATACGCTCGGCGGATGCCGGAGGCTCGCGTCGCCCACCGCCATCGCCGCCGCGTGCACCGGCCGCAGCACTCGCTCCGCGAACAAGTACCCCACCGCGCACGCTGTCGCCCCGCCAATAACTACCGTCACCGACGTGATCACCACTAGCTCCACCGACTGCGCCGTCGACACCACGAAGATGACGCCGCCGACCAGCCAGAACGCCGCGTAGACCCAGGTCAGCAGCTGCGGGATCTTCAAGGCCCGATCCCGCGCCACGAGCCCCCGCGCGCCATCCCCAGGGTCTTGCTGCCACACGATCACCGGCAACGCCAGCCACCACGCCACCACCGTGCTCACCACTGCCGTGAAGACCAGGTATGCCAGGAAGGGGCCAAGCCGCTCCGCATCGAGCAGCTCGACCAGCCGCACCGCGTCCCCGCCCGGCAGGAGGAACTGCAGGAAGCCAAACACGAACACCGCGCCCGCTACGTTCGCTACCTGCATGCCCGTCGCGTACAACGGCCACGGCCGCGCGACCGATCCCCGCGCGACAACCATGACGGACTCCCGCGCCCCAGCCAATGAATTCCGCGCACCCATGACCACGATCCTCGCGCATCCCCGCCGCCAGCGGTAACCACTTGGCGGTAACCACTCACCCAGCCAGTAACCACCCAGCCAGTAACCACGAGAGCGGCCACAGCGCTACGCTGCCCTTGTGGCAGCAGTGTTCGACAAACTCCTCGGCCAGGACAACGCCATCGGCGAGCTCCTGGCCGCATCCACCGATGCCCGTCGCAGCACGCGCGGCAGCGCCAGCCCCGGGCACTCCGCCATGACCCACGCCTGGTTGTTCACCGGACCGCCTGGCTCCGGCCGCTCCATCGCTGCCCTCTGCCTCGCCGCGGCCCTGCAATGCACCAGCCCCGACGAGCCCGGCTGCGGGCACTGCGCCGCCTGCACGAGCACGCTCGAGGGAAACCACTCCGACGTGCGGCGCATCATCCCCGAGGGCCTCAGCATCGCCACCGCCGAGATGCGCGCCATCGTCCGCACCGCAGCGCGCCGCCCCAGTGTCGGAGCCTGGCACATCATCATCATCGAGGACGCCGACCGGCTCACGGAGGGCGCCGCCAACGCGCTGCTCAAGATGGTCGAGGAACCGCCCACCCACACCGTCTTCATGCTGTGCGCCCCGTCCCCGGACCCGCACGACATCGCCGTCACCCTCCGCTCCCGCTGCCGGCTCATCACCCTCACCACCCCGAGCACCACCGCCATCGCTGAGGCCCTCGAGGCGCGCGAACACCTCGATCCCGAGACCGCCCACTGGGCCGCCGCCATCTCCGCCGGGCACATCGGCCGGGCCCGCCGGCTCGCCACCGATGAGCAAGCCCGCCACCGGCGCGCGACCGTCCTCGCGATGCCGCCGACGCTCGACCGCCCCGCCGCTGCCATCAACGCGGCCGACACCCTCCTCGCCACGGCCACCGAGGACGCCAAGACCCTCACCACCGAGATCGATGCCCGGGAGACCGAGGAACTACGCACCGCGCTCGGAGCAGGAGGTACCGGCAAGGGGGCTGCCGGAGCGCTCCGCGGTTCCGCAGGAGTGCTCAAGGAACTCGAGCGCAAGCAGAAGTCGCGCGCTACCCGTGCGATCCGCGACGCGCTCGACCGTGCCCTGATCGATCTCGCCGGCTACTACCGCGACGCGCTGCTTGCCAGCATTGGCACCACCATCGGCCCCATCCATCCCGACAAGTCCGAGGACATCGCTCAGCTCGCCCGGACCACCCGCCCCGAGACGCTGCTGCATTGCATCGACGCGATCCTCCACTGCCGCGACACCCTCGCCACCAACACGAAGCCAGAGCTGGCCATCACCGCCATGCTCACTACCATCAGCGAGCACATGCGCCAGGGATGATGCGGGACGGGGGAGGGCTTGCAAGCCGCCCGGATGACCAGCATGTTTTCCAAACCCCGCGCGTACCCGCTAGACTGCACAACGCCGAGGCGCACGCCCCGGCACGCCGCCTTAGCTCAGTCGGTAGAGCGCTTCACTCGTAATGAAAAGGTCGGGGGTTCGATTCCCCCAGGCGGCTCACGGAAAGCCCCAGGTCAAACAGTGTTTGACCTGGGGCTTTTGGCATTCTCGGGTCGAAGCCGTGTGTGATCAGGTTGTGGTAACTATTGGTCCAACGCTCCAAAGGCAGATATCGCTTGCCGGTCTGGAACATGCCGCGGTATCTGCACCGTTTGCGCCCTGGTTCAGCCTTGGGGGTGTGCAGGTACGGCGGTGCCCCCTGCTTGCAGGCATGCCAGCAAGCGCACGAACGACCGAAACGTGCTGTGGTCGGCCACTAAAGGAGATCACGCCAAGACTGACGGAGGTCCCTGCAAGTGAAATGAATGCGCGACTAGTCGGCAGTGTGGCTACGCTCATCGAGGGAAGTTCAATGACTCAGTGGTGGCAGATAGCGATACCATCCGCGTATGCAGTTGGGGGTGGATCAGCTACTGTCTGGTGGCAGGGCCGCAACGATAGCTCGATGCTGCGGATAGAGCTAGAACTAATCGCGAAGGTGCCTCTGGAAGGATTCGAGCATGAGAAGTAGGCCCGGCTTCTCGACGCAAGGCCTGTGCATCATTGACGTAGACCTGATCGAACTTGAACTTGTGTCGGCAGGAAGACGTTGAATCCTGGCAAGGGCACCAGAGCCATAGAAGCCCAAGGTTTGTCGCGATGACGTGGTTCGTCAATAACAATCTGTCGGACGGCCCAGATATGCTGTCGTCACTGGGTAAGTAAACTGCCAGGGTATGCCGACTAAGTGGACCAATACATTGCGCAGAGTTACCATTCTATGGTTCTGCGGGCCGGTGCTTCATGTCAATTAGATTGGCTACTGGATTGCTCACACAAAATTAATAAGTTGGACGCTATAATCGCGTCTATTTCAACCTCCAGTCTCGTCATAGTTTTCGTACCGGTTATTATTGGATATTGGGTGGCCAGTGAGCGCAGAAGAGTTGACGTGAACCGACTCGAGCGTGGGTCCGCAACTTTTCTAGAGGTACCGAAACTCCAACAGTGTCGTGCTACAAGGCAAGGAAAGGTCGGATGATTCGCAGCGTGTAGCTGGCAATGGTGAGATTGAACGTGCGGTGAAAATCGAAGAAGGTCAAAACCTCGAAGGCCTAGGCATTTTTCAGGGGTTCACACAGAAATTGGACAGTGATACAGGGTTTGACTGGGCGCGTTAGACGACTGTCTGCAATCTCGGACGGTTGAGTATTCCGACTGTGGAGCGCCTGCTTCGAATATTCTAGAAAGCCCCCAGTAATCAAGATCAGTAGCCAACGATATGGTACGGAAACTCTTTGTCAGTACTGGTACCCGTGCTTGAAAGCCGACCGCAGAATCACCGCAACTGTTTTGTTCCAGTAATCTCCGTTTCGCCCATCGGTCCTGGCGATCCAAAACGCGCATAAGTCGGCGTGCCTACCCCGGAGGTGAACTGAAGTCCGCAGTTCGAGTGAAAACTGGATCCGGCTACGTCGCCGGCCAAGCTGCAACGGCCATTTCGGGAGTGTCGATCGCCAACTAAGCGCGCATGCAGTACGTTGCCGGCCAGTCAAATATTATTCTCGATAGATCTTCCTTGACCCAGCAACGGTAATAGAACTGTCCTCGCGGGTTAGATATGTGATGTCCGATGTGCGTACACCAATGAAACTTCATTGATCGAACTGATCCTGCGCCTGATCGTCCGGACCGGGAGCAGTTTCACTCATACGGATGCCGTGTCAGCTGCAAAAAAATGTTGCTACAAATTACAGGCGATGTTTGATAACAGCCAACAGGTCCTTAGCCTGTACGGTCAGGCCGCCAAAGAATTTATGGAGGTGTCGACATCCTGACTGGTAGCGGTTTCCGACGACCACCGAGTCACGATTGAAGTTGAGTGCGATGCTGTGGAGGAGATAGATTTCACCAGTCCGCGCCTACGACGTGAGCGAGACTCGCGCCTTTGAATCGAGAACTGCAGAAATTGGTGACGAGTTTTGATTGAATCGCTTTGCCGATGTGCTGGCGGTCACGCGCCTGAATCTGCCACACCTTAGATGTCGATGGCGGGCACGCACATTATGTTAGGTGTGATGACACCCTGCGCACATGATTGAACGGGATCGAACTACTCGGCATCTTTTCGCCTCTGCTCGCGGGCGAGGCGCATGCTCTCCTCTTTGATTGCCTTGACCCGAGAAGCGCGAGCCTGGTGTCTCCGTGTAACACGGCCAAGCGATATGGACCCCAGGATGCAATAGATCGTGCCACCTAAGATCACTGAAAGAAGAATCGCCACAACGACCCTCGACAAAGTTTCATATAAGACGATAGTAAATATCGACAGCAATGCTAGTGCGTAACCCGTGATCATTACGATCCAATATGGCTTCGATGCTCGACGTTCGTTGATGTCTACAGTTCGAACGAGCTCGCCGTATTCGGTTTTATGAAGAAAGTCGCTTAGCCAGCGCATTCCGATCGTCCAGCTAGCTGCGATCGTAGCGCATGTCGTGGCCGACCCGATCAGATAGGGCCGAGCGTCGATAAGTTCACGAGTGCTAGGGATTACGAATACTGCAAAGGTTATGCCGCACAGCACGGCTAAGGCTGCGTCCCACTCGTTGAGCAGACGCTTGAACAAGCTGGGACTACCCGACGTACGCGTCATCTTCTGGCTCCAGGGGTGCCACGCTTGATGTCTTCGGGAGGTAGTCGATCCCCGACTTAAGCTCGGCCAGGGGGGCCTCTTGGCCGCCTTGGCCATACGACTTTACGCGCGCTGGTATCCGTGACGCGGCTCGCTTCGCCTTAGTCCAGATCGATTCGTTTCCTTCCTCGTCGATACCCGTGAGTGTGGCTTTTCCGTAACCGCGTAAGACATGATCCATAGCCTGTTCGAATGGATCTGACGTTGTGGAGACGCCGTCGTCTGCAGATTCCGACCCAGTCAATCGAATATATTCGACATTCAGCCCCTCGATTAGGGTTTCAACTATCTGGTCGTCATGATAGCTAGGATTCGGGCGTTCAAGCCTGAAGTCGAAGCGAGTCACACGCGTCGTACTCTTGCGCCAGTCCTCGTATTCAATGTCCTGAACGTAAGGGTCCAGTTTCCACCTATAAAGTCGTGTTGCATCAGATGACATCAATTCTGAAAAGGCTCGAATGAATGTCTGCTCGCGAACTAGGCTGGAAATGAGCTGGTAGGTTATAAGCCCGTTGCGGTTTAGATAGAATGGTACGACAACGCCCGAGGGGGCTTGGCCTCGAACAAAGTTTTTAGTTTCGGTGTCGAAAAAGAGTGTGTCGACCTCGTTGCTATTGACGAACCCGATTTTTCCGTACCAGCCCTCCCCGTCGTCTTCCAGGATGCGCGAGAGCGTCCAGCGTCGCTTGTATATCTCCAGTTGCCGACCTGGCTGCCAGCTTTGCTTGACTGCGTCAGATACTGTGAGTGGCGCCTCAAGGCCCTCGAAACTGACTCTTGCAAAACCGAGAATGTATAGCGCCTGCTTGGCATTTTCGGTTTGATCAGTCATGCGCCTAGCCCCTTCGTCGACAACGGGTCACCTGCTGTCAGGGTATCCCAAGGACGCCAGTTTGTGCCCCTTTCATCCTAACCTTCGTTTGTGCCTGGTGCGAAACATGGTGCGCGGACGAGCAGCGGCGTCCCACAAGAATGCCCACACCGATCACTCGATGTGGGCGATTCTAGTCAGAACAGGCCGGTGCCTGTAGTGCCGATGCGCGGGGAGTTCTGACTAGGAGGGCGGCGAGGTGCTCGTCAGGCGTTAGATTGCCTGGAACAAGCGCGTCGCGCGTCGTGATGTCGGAGCCTGCACTGTGGAGAGCGTCGTATGGATGCAAGGCGGATTCGAAGATGGTGTGCGCAGCGTGGGGGCTAGCCGCCTCGAGTCGGGCTAGGCGTCATAGGCGGTGTGGTTCTTGGCTCAAATCTTGGAGCGAGAATTAATCGTTGGCGCACCGCCGCAACGATTGCTAGCGCCTTACGCGTAGTGTAGTCGTTGCTTGCACATAGGGACACGTGTAGCTCGCGGGGTGCCGTGCTGAGTATCTCGATTACCTCGTGTGTAGTCAGGGCCTGAATGTCTTGCTGCTGTCGGCGTGCAATTCTGGTAGGGTGGCAGAGCAGCAGCAAAGATCCTTCGTCTGATACTTCGCCCTCTATTGTGAGCAATCAGCTGGAATTTGGCAGCAGGTCGTTCGGCCGGCGTCATAGATTCATTAGCGCAATCGATCTAATGGACGCATTTCTATCCCATTTAGCTGGCGAATTGCATCTTACGAAGGATTTGGTCGACTAGTGCCGGGCGGACGCGCCCTAACTTGGCGCTAGTTTTGCCTTGGAAGGTAGTGCGCCAATGTTATTGCATGGTTTGTTCTAGGCGTGATAGAAGAGCCTGTATTGCCGCTGGCAGGCGGTTTGAGCCCCCTGGCGCCCTTGTCGTATGCAAGGGTCTTGAGACTGGTTGGGCCGACGTGCGAAAGTCTGGCGTAGGCGAAGCTCATCCTTTAGCGGTGCCGGGCCGCCCGAGTCGTGGGCGAGCGCGGCAGCAGGCCTTGGCGCTATACCGGGCTGGACTCGGTCGAGCTATCGAGGTCGGCGTCCCTGATCGGGATGTCCTTGTTCTCCTCGACCGCGCAGAAGGTGATGATGATGAGCACCGCGGCATCGACCGCGGCCTCGCTCTCGGCGGTGTCGGTCTCCCCGGGCTCGTCTGATCCCTCCCGCAGGAACTCCGCAGCGGTCTCTCGTTTCTCGGTATTGCTCTGCTCGTTGAAGCTCGCGCAGGTCACGTCGCCGCCCGTCTCTGTGCCGCAACCGATCGCAGCGAGGAGGAGCGCCCCAGCGGTGGCAGCACCCCGGAATACGCGGGTGGAGGATCTCATGTCCCGCTCCTTTTCTTTGCCGAGGGGCGCGGCTGCCCCCTGGTGGCGCGGCTCGCGTTCCTATACGGGTCATACCCGCTGGGAAACCAGGTCAAACGTGTGCAGCAGGGCTGCCCGGTACCGTGGCGCGCGACCAGGGGCGGGTTTGAACCAGAGTGGTGCGGGTAGCCAGGGCTTGCACGATGAGCGGCCGCTTCGGCAGCCGGAGCGCACGGTCATGGCGAGGGCTCTACGCCGCCGGGAAGCGATCCGGCTCTGCTCCGCACCGCACCAGGCCGGAGCGACTGCTTGGACACTGCCTGTGTGGGCGGAAGGACGGCGAGCTAGATGAGCGGGAATGGCAATAGCAAGGACGACCGGAACCGCGACGAGGGCGGTCGAGGGGAGCCAAGCAACCAGAAGGATCAGGTCAAGGAGCAGAAGGACCAGGAGCAGTGGAACGAGAGCAACGACACTGGCAATGAGCTATCCGCTGAGGTGGATGACTTGGAGGAGGGCATCATCGACGAGCGGGAGCGCGAGGGAGCAAGTGGCAACCTGAGCGAGCGCGCGGATGTGAAGCCGGTTCGCTCGGAAGACGACGCTCCTGAATGACGGATGCTCCTGAATGTCAGCGCACCCGATGAGGAAAAGGATCCAAGATGGCGGCTAGAGAACTCCTGAGCGCCCCTCGCGCAGCGAGAGCGGTGGGATGCATGACGTTGGCCTACAGCATCGCCGTGCTGCTCCGGCCGAAGGTGCTGGCGGCACCCTGCGGGCTGGTGGATGACGCACAGGAAGTGCCTCGGCCGGTGGAGATGACAGTACGAGCCGTCGCGGCGCGGGATGCGGCGATGGCGGTCGCGATGGTCCTCGCTCCCGCCGGGCCTGCCCTGCGCTTGGCGACGGGGGCACGGGCCGCCTCCGATTTCGCGGACGCGGTGATCTTCGGTGCTGGGCTGGAGCCTCGCGATCAGGCGATGAAGGTCGCGGGTGTCGCGGCTGCATGGGGCGCTCTCAGCGTGGCCTGCCTGGCCCGAATGTGAGCGCCCAAATGTGAGCGCGGTGGCCATGTGAGTCCGGTCGCTCTGCCGTGGTTGTTTCGCGCAGCGAGAGGCTTTCAGCAATCAAGCGCCTACCGCAGCAAAAAGCGGAGCCACCGTGGTGCAGTGGCTCCGCCTTTGCTGTCTCTTACTCGCGGATTGTGCGCTTGCCCTTCTCGGCAGCGTCGCTCACGTGGTCCTTGGCCTGCTTGGCCTGGCCCGCGGCCTTCTCGGCAGCGCCTTCGCGCTCGGTGCGCGGGTTATCAGTGGCGCGGCCGGCTGCCTTCTTGGTCTCGCCCTTGAGCTCTTGGCCCTTGTGGCGCAGCTTGTCCATGAACTTGGCCATTTTTGCCTCCTTATTGCTTGGTTGTCCTCCCCCTGATCAAAGGGTGCCCACTGTGGCGCTGGCTAAACCTAGCGACCATCGTTCGTGAAGAACTGGCCCCGCGGACGGTGGCTGGATCTGCACGATCGGTGCCGGCTGCGAGGGCCGCCGCGACCCCGCCCACGCTGCGCGATACCGCGAGCAGGCGTATAAATACATCTTGTGTCTATGTTGTATCCCGGATCTCCTGGCGGTCCCCCAGGGCCTGCCCGCGACCGCCCCGAACCCCTGGCCGCTGCCGACCACGCGCGCGGGATGGGCGGGGTGCAATCCGCGGCGGACCGCGTGTACCTGGCGGTCAAGGAGCAGATCATCACAGGAACTCTCGCTGGTGGCGAGCTGCTCAGCGAAGGTGATGTAGCACGCGAGCTGGGGGTCTCCCGCACGCCAGTGCGCGAGGGCTTCCTGCGCCTGCAATCGGAGGGGTGGATGCGCCTGTTCCCGAAGCGGGGCGCGCTGGTGGTCCCGGTGGCGCCTGGCGAGGCGGAGTCGGTTGTCGAGGCGCGGTTCCTGGTGGAGGTCCAGGCGGTGCGCCGGTTGGCGGCGGAGCCGGATCGGCGATCGGACGTCGTACAACGCCTGCAGCACGTGATGGCGCGGATGCGCGATGACGCGCGGACGGGGGATGTGGCCGCGTTCAGCGCGGGTGACGCCCTGTTCCATGGCGCGATCGTGGGCGCGCTGGGAAATCCGCTGCTCGAGGGCTTCTACGCGACGTTGCGGGACCGGCAGCGGCGCATGTCGCACCAGTCGGTGATGTCGCGGGAGCAGGCCGCGAGGGACATCCTCGCTGATCATGGCGCGCTGGTCGATGCGATCCGGCAGGGCGATGCGGAGCGGTATGCCGATCGGGTATGGCGGCATATGCGGACGGTGCATCGCTTGCCGCCGCGGTCGCGCCCGGATCAGTGCGGACAGGCGCGCCAGTCTGGCACCGCGAGTCCCAGCGACACCACCGGCAGCACTCCGAGCACATCGAGCAGCGAGGAGCCGGGCTCATGACGGGCACGAGCAGCAATCCGGACCACCGCTTCTGGGTCCCTGTCGCGGTGTCCTTGTTCGCTATCGCGTGGGGCGGGAACGAGTTCACGCCGCTGCTGACGATGTATCGCCTGGACCAGGGGTTCTCTGACGTCGTGGTGGATACGTTGTTGTTCGCGTATGTGCTGGGGATCGTTCCGGCGTTGCTCCTGGGCGGGCCACTATCGGATAGATGGGGGCGCCGGGCGCTGATGGTGCCTGCCCCGCTGGTGGCGATCGCAGGCTCTGCAGTGCTGGCGGCGGGCTCGGATCATGCAGCCGTGCTGATCGGGGGCCGCTTGCTGTCCGGGGTGTCGCTGGGACTGGCGATGGCCGTGGGCGGCAGTTGGTTGACTGAGCTGTCGCGCGCGCCGTTCGAGCCAGGTGCGGCGGCGGGGGCTGGCCCGCGGCGGGTGGCGATGTCGTTGACCGCCGGATTCGGTGTGGGCGCTGGGGTGGCGGGCGTGCTGGCTGAGTGGGGGCCGTGGCCGAGCGGCTTCCCGTATCTCTTCCACATCGTGGTGACAGCCGCCGGGTTCGTGTGGTTGCTGGGGGTCCCGGAGACGCGGGTGGATATCCCAGCGGACAAGCGGACAGCTCCGTTGCGGGAGGATCTGCGGATCCCGTCGGTGGCGCACCGGCGCTTCTGGCTGGTGGTGGTGCCGCTCGCGCCGTGGGTGTTCGGCGCGGCAGCATCGGCGTACGCCATCTTGCCGGCGTTGATGTCGGAGCGGGTGTCCTCGGCGCCGATCGCGTTCTCGGCGTTGCTGTGCCTCATCGCGCTCGGCTGTGGCTTTGGCATCCAGGCGCTGGGTCGGCGGATCGATCGCCCGGGTTCGGCGCGGTCGTCGATCACGGCGTTTGGCTTGTTGATCGTGGCGCTGCCGCTGGCGGCATGGGCGTCATTGACCCTGTCGATCCCGGTGGTGGTGCTGGCGGCGGCAGTGCTGGGCATGGGCTACGGCATGGCTCTGGTGTCGGGCTTGCTGGAGGTGCAGCGGATCGCCACCCCGGATGACCTGGCGGGGCTCAACGCGGTGTTCTATTCGCTCAGCTATCTGGGGTTCGCGGTTCCGGTGACGATGGCGGTGGCGTCGTCGTGGCTGAGCTATCCGGTGATGTTCCTGGTGGGCATGACGGTGGCGGTGATGTGCTTGCTGCTGGTGCTTCTGGGTTCTCGGCGGCCGCGCGCAGTCAAGGAAGGTTGGGAAGAGGTTTCCGGGTGAGCCACTCGTTCCACATCCCGTCGAGGTCATGGCGGGTGTAGTTGCTGGCGAGCTCGGTGAAGTTCTGCGTGGTGACGGTGCCGAAGCGGTGCCGGGTGGTCCAGTCCTGCAGCAGCGAGAAGAAGGCGTCGTCGCCGATGCGGCAGCGCAGGGAGTGCAGGGCGAGGGCGCCCCGCTTGTAGACGCGGTCGTCGAAGAGGTTGCGGGGGCCGGGATCGGTGAGGACCAGATCCTTGGGGCTGCTGTCGAGCTTGGTCCAGTAGTGCTCGGCCCATTCCTTGGCGGTGGGGCCGTCGCTGTGCTCGGACCAGAGCCATTCGGCGTAGCAGGCAAACCCTTCGTGGAGCCAGATGTCCTTGTGCTGGGCGGCGGTGACGCTGTTGCCGAACCACTGGTGGGCGAGCTCATGCGCGATGAGGCGCTCGGAGCCGCGGCTGCCGTCGCAATGGTTGGCGCCGAAGATGGACAGGCATTGCGCCTCGAGGGGGATCTCGAGCTCGTCCTCGGTGA
This sequence comes from Hoyosella levis, assembly GCF_026008515.1. Lineage (GTDB taxonomy): Bacteria > Actinomycetota > Actinomycetes > Mycobacteriales > Mycobacteriaceae > Lolliginicoccus > Lolliginicoccus levis. The sequence continues at coordinate 84,859 of NZ_BQYM01000008.1, read as the reverse complement.
CGACGACGGTGTAGGAGGGGAACGGGTAGGGCCCGAACATGCTGATGAAGGTGGTCATCATGTCGCGCTGCCGGGCGAAGTCATGGTCGAATCGGCGGCGCAGCAGCGGCGGTACTGCTGCCTTGATGAGCACGGGCGTGGCGGCGACGGTGTGCGTGGTATATCGGCCGATATGCACGGTCGCGAGGTAGGGCGACATCGGCTCGGGCTGGTCGTAGACCCAGGTGGTGGTCCCGGCGCTGGACTTGCGGCTGACCAGCGTGCCGTTGGCGAGCGCCTGGTAGGTCGATTCGGTGGTGATGGAGATGCGATACGACGCCTTGGCGCTGGGGTGGTCGTTGCACGGGAACCAGGTGCATGCCCCGTTGGGCTGGTTGGCAGTGATGGCGCCCTCGGTGAGCTCCTCCCAGCCGATGCTGCCGAACATGTTGTCGAGCGGCTTGGGGTGCCCGGCGTAGCGCACGTCGATGCGGACCAGATCGCCGCGCCGGATGGTCCCGGCGAGCTTGATGCGCAGCTTGTTGTCGCGATGAGTGAACTTGATGACCCCGGCGTCGTTGACCTTGACCTTGGTGACCCTTAGAGCCGATCCGAGGTCGAGGGCGATGGTATTGAGGTCCTCGGAGGCCGTGGCGGTGACGAGCGCGTGGCCCTCGAGCCGGTTGGTGGTGACGCGGTAGGAGAGGGCGAGGTCGTAGCGGCATACGTGGTAGCCAGTGTTCCCACTGGTGGGGAGGTAGGGGTCGAGCATGTTCCTGGACTTGCCGTTCACCGGTGCGTCCTTCCTGAGGTTTGGTTCCCCGTGGGTGTCGTCAGGTGGCCGTGGTCCATGGCGCGATGGGATTGCCGCGCCATCTGCTCGAGGGCGGGACGGCATCGCCGCGCATCACCAGTGATGCGGGTCCCACTGTCGCGCTGTCGCCGAGCGATGCGGCGGGCAGGACGACGCTATGCGGCCCTAGGGTGGCGCCGTTGCCGAGGGTGACGGGTCCGACGCTCATCACGCGATCATGGAAGAGGTGGGTCTGCACCACGCTGCCCCGGTTGACCGTGGCCCCATCGCCGAGGGTGACAAGGTCTGCCTCGGGCAGCCAGTATGTCTCGCACCATGCGCCGCGGCCGATCGAGGCGCCCATGCCGCGCAGCCAGGCGTTGCCCACCAGTGTGCCCATGCAGGTGCGCAAGCACCAGGGGGCGGCCACCATCTCGGTGAACGTATCGGCAAGCTCGTTGCGCCAGACGAAGCTGCTCCACAAGGGGGTCTCATGCTCGCGGATGCGTCCGACCAGTGCTTTTTTCGCCACGATGGTAGCGATGCCGGCGAGCGCCGCGGCCAGGGCAAGCATGGGGCCGGCGAGGAGCAGCGCGGCCACGGTGCCGTATCGATCGAGCGCGAGGACGAGTGTGGCGAGCACCATGCTGCCGAGCAGGAACGTCACGATCACGGGCACGATGCGGCCGAGCTCGACAATGGCGCGGAGCACGCGCAGGCGGGCCGGTGGGGCGTAGGTACGGGATTCGGTGTCGCCGGGGCGCGAGGGGCGGCGCAGCTTCACCGGCGGACTACCCAGCCAGGAGGAGCCGCGCTTGGCCTTGCGGGGCGCGGTGGAGAGCACCGCGACCAGGCCATTCTTGGGGACCTTGCGGCCCGGGCTGGCCATGCCGGAGTTGCCGAGGAAGGCGCGCTTGCCGACCTTGGTGTGGCCGATGCGCACCCAGCCGCCGCCGAGCTCGTAACCGGCGACAAGGGTGTCGTCGGCGAGGAACGCGCCATCGTTGATGGTGGTGAACTTTGGCAGCAGCAGCACTGTCGATGCCTCGACGTTCTTGCCGACGCGGGCCCCGAGAAGGCGCAGCCACAGGGGAGTAAGGACGCTCGCGTAGAGGGGGAACAAGAAGGTGCGCGCGGAGTCGGCCAAGCGCTCCGTGGCCCAGGCCTGCCAGCCGGCGCGGCTGCGCACGGGATAAGTGCCGGGGCGCAGGCCGATCGCGAGGATCCGGATGGCGACGACGATCAGCACCGCGAACGTGACCATGGACAGGACCGCTGCCGCCGGTGCCCAGAGCACGAGGGGGCCAATGGCCTCGGTGGGAGTGCTGGCGGCCTCGAGGACGGGGACGAGGAGAAGCAGCGCGGGCACGAGCGCGGCGAGCGGGAACGCGGCGAGCACTACAGCGGTGACGCCGTACGCGGGCCCCCAGCGGCGCCCGGGCGGGGGCGGGCTAGCGGGCCAGTCGTTGCGTGGCTTGCCCGTCTGGTGCGCGGGCGAACCGCCCCAGCGCTGTCCGGAGGGAACGATGCCGGAGACCGCGGAACCCGCTTCGATCTCGGAGCCCTTGCCGATGCGCGTGCCTGGGAGGAGCGCGGTGCGTGCTCCGATGGTCGCCCGCCTGCCGATCGCGATGCTGCCGATGTGGACGGTGTCGCCGTCCACCCAGTAGCCACTGAGGTCGGTCTCGGGCTCGATCGCTGCGCGGGCTCCGACAGTCAGCATTCCGGTGATCGGCGGGGCGGTGTGCAGGCTGACGTGCTTGCCGATGCGGGCGCCGAGCATCCTGGCGTAGAGCGTCATCCAGGGGGCGCCGGAGAGATTGGTGGCACCCACGGTCTCGGCGATCCGTTCGGCCAGCCACAGGCGCAGGTGCACGCTGCCCCCGCGTGGATAGGTGCCGGGCTCGAGGCCAGCGAGGAGCATCCGGGCTGATCCGGCGCTGACCATGATGCGACCTGGCGGGGTCAGCAGCAGCGCTACGAGGAGCGCGAGCGCGGGCCAGGGCACGCTGGGCAGCCAGTCGGCGCTCGCGAAGTGGCCTAGCATCGTGGAGGCCAGCGCGGCCCACGTTGTCCAGATCGCGCCGGAAAGCGCGAACGGCACCGCGAGCAATGCGGCCTGGATGAGCTGGCTGCGCCGTGGTTGCGGGGCCACGGGACGATGCTGGGCCGCGATGGCGGGAGCCTGCGCGCCGAGGTGCGCCGCAAGCTCGCCGAGGCGATGATGCTCGTAGAGCTCGGCCACCGTCAGGGCGGGGAACTGCTCGCGCAGCCGCGAGACGAGCTGCGCCGCGGTGAGGGAGCTGCCGCCGAGGGCAAAGAAGTCATCGTCGATGCGCGTCACCTCGGCGCCGAGGACGGATTCCCACGCCTCGGCCATCCAGGCTTCCAGGCCCGTAAGGGTATCGGCGTGGCCCGTGGTGCTCGTGGACGGCAGCGGCCACGGCAGCGCGGCGCGGTCTACTTTGCCGGAGGTGCGCACCGGCAGGTCGGGCAGGACGGCAAGGCGCGGCACGAGCGCCGCCGGGAGGCGCTCAGCCAGCCTGGCCCGCGCATCCGCCATGTCGAGCTCGGCGCCGCCGGTGGTGAGGTAGCCGACCAGGACGGGGGTGCCCGATTGCGATCGCTGTACCGTGCTCGCGGCAGCGACCACCCCGGGCAGGTCCTGCAGCAGGGTATCGATCTCGCCGAGCTCGACGCGTCGGCCACCGATCTTCACCTGGTCGTCCGCGCGCCCGTGGAAGAGGAGCCCGGTGCCGTCGAACGAGACCAGATCGCCGCTGCGGTAGGCGCGCTGCCAGCCCAGCGACTCGAGCGGGGCGTACTTCTCGCGGTCCTTGTCCTGGTCGAGGTAGCGGGCGAGGCCGACGCCACCGATGACAAGCTCGCCCGGTGTGCCGGGGGAAACCGGCTGGCCACTGGTATCGACGATCGCGAGGTCCCAGCCGTCGAGTGGCAGCCCGATGCGGATCGGTTCGCCGGGCACCAGGGGCGCCGCGCACGCGACGACGGTGGCCTCGGTGGGGCCGTAGGTGTTCCAGATCTCCCGCCCAGGCGCGGCCAGCCTGCTCACGAGCTCGGGCGGGCATGCCTCGCCGCCGAAGATGAGCAGCCGCACCGCGGCGAGCGCATCGCTCGACCACAGCGCGGCCAGGGTGGGCACGGTCGAGATGGCGGTGATGCGCTGCTCGATGAGCCATGGGCCGAGCTCCTCGCCGCTTCGTACCAGGGCGCGGGGCGCGGGCACGAGGCAAGCGCCATTGCGCCAGGCCAGCCACATCTCCTCGCACGAGGCATCGAAGGCCACCGAGAGCCCGGCGAGCACGCGATCGCCGGGGCCCAGGGGCTCGGGGCGCAGGAACAGGCTGGCCTCGGCATCGACGAACGCCGCCGCATTGCGGTGCGTGACGGCCACGCCCTTGGGCAGGCCGGTGGAGCCGGAGGTGAAGATGATCCACGCGTCGTCCGAAGCGCGGGGCGGCTGCAGCCGGGACAGGCGCCGCACACGGCGGGCGGGGATCCCCTCATCGGTGATGATGGTGGCCACTCCGGCCTCGCGGAAGACCGTCTCGGCGCGCTCGTCGGGGTCATCGGCGTCCACGGGCACATAGGCGGCCCCGGCGGCCAGCACGCCCAGGATGGTGAGGTACAGCTCGGCGGTGCCGGAGGAACGGCGCACGCCTACCCGGTCGCCACGCTCGATGCCGTGCTTGTGCAGCGCGCGGGCACGATCACCCACCTCGGCGATCAGCTCCGCATAGGTGTAGGTGACATCCATGGCCTCGATGGCGGGCGCGCCGGGGTACTCGGTGGCGGTCGCGTGCAGGATGTCGAGGAGCGTGCGCGGCGCGGGGGCGCGTCGCTGCGCGCGCAGCAGGTCGGGGGTCCCGGTGCCTCGGGGATCGGTGTGGTCCAGGGTGCTGGTGGTCACGATTTCGCCTTCGCTGGTGCGCTGCGCTTGGTCTGTCCTGTGTTCGGCGCCGTGGCTTGATCCGTGCGCGACTTCTTGCCCTGGCCCTTGGCGGAGACCGGAGCCACGGTCGCAAGTGCCTTGCGGGTGAGCTGCTGGAGCGTCGCTCGTTCCTTTCGGCTGAGCGGCGCGAGCACGGTGACGAGCGCATCATCGACGATGCCGCGGCACAGCGAGCGGGCGGCGTCGCCGGTATCGGTGAGCGCGAGCGTGTGCCGGCGGCGGTCCTTCTTGTCACGCGTGCGGGTGAGCAGTCCGCGGTCCTCGAGATCATCGATGATGCGGACCATGTCGCTGCGGTCGATGGAGAGCGCGTTGCTGACGTCTTGCTGCGATGGGCGAGCGTCGTGGGTGATGCACTCGAGGATCCAGTGGGTGCGCAGGGAGAAGCCGGCATCGCAGAGCTGCCGCTCGGTGTGGTCGCGCAGCTCGCGATGCAGGCGCGCGAGCAGGAACTCGGTGCCGTCGAGCGGCATCGGGGGGAAAGTCGGCGTGTCGGGCACCGGGATACCGTACCGGTTCGCGGGGGGAATAGATAGTAGGACACACCTACAATTGGGATATTTTTCCGCGGCGAGGGGCTCGGCGCCTCATGTCGCGCCGGTCACACGCGGACCAATCGGACGCGTGATCCGGATCATTTGTCTGTATCCTCATCCACAGAAATCCCGGGATCGCTCGCGCGATCGGCAGGACCGCAGTGCCCCACGGGGGAAGGGACACATGACCAGCCACACCAGTCCGCAGCGACGGCCGATAGTCGTCGTTGCTTGCTTCGTGGTGCTGCTCGTGCTCCTTGCCGCGCTCAACGGATGCAATCGCTCGAGCCAGCCCGCGGGAAACTCCTTGCCCGCCGAGTTGTTCGTCGTCAATACCAGCCCCGACCAGCAGCGCATCCGGGCCGAGGCTGTTCGTGAGCTCGCGCACGCCGTGCCCCAGCAGGTTCGCGATGGCGGAACCCTCGTAGTCGGAATGACGGGGAACTATCCGCCGCTGTCCTTCCGCGCCGATGACGCGATGACCATGATCGGCATCGAGCCCGATCTTGCCCAGCTGATCGCTGATGTGCTCGATCTCGAGCTCGAGCTGATCATCACCGATTGGCTCGACGTCTTCGCTGGCGTCACCGACGGCCGCTTCCACGTCGGGCTCGGCAACATCGCACTCACCCCGGAGCGGCTCGCTCGCTACGACATGGTCGCCTACCAGCAGGAGAACCAGGCGTTCGCCGTGGTCGACGGCTCGCCCATCGAGTCGCTCCAGCACCCCGGGGATATCTCCGGCCTCCGCATCGGTGTGGGCGGGCAGACCAAGAGCGAAGAGATCCTCGAGGACTGGAACGCCTCGCTCCGCAACGCTGGCCTGGAGCCCGCCGAGCTGCAGAACTTCTCCGAGACCTGGGAATACCAGGCAGCGCTCGAGGCTGGCGAGATCGATGCGACGTTCGGCCCCATGTCCATCCTCAATTTCGAGTCCGTCACCAAGGGGCGCAGCCGGATCGTGGGCCAGGTTCCCGGCGATGGCGTGCGGCCCGCGCTCGTCTCCGCGATCGTCAAGAAGGACGCGCAGCTCGGTCCGCTCGTGCGCGACGCCATCGACACGGTCATCGTCACCGGCAAGTACCAGGCCATCTTCGAGCGATGGGCTCTCGAGCACGCGATGCTGCCCAGCTCCACGCTCAACGCCACGGAGCTGAACTAGCAAAGCAGCCCCGGCCACCTCGATCGCGGTAGCCGGAGCTGCTCGGCACGAAGCTGCTCAGTGACCGTTCTGCGTGAAGCGATCGATGGACCGGTTGATCTCCGACACGGCCTCCTCGCGACCGACCCAGTCAGCCGCATGGACTTCCTTGTTCGGCTCGAGGTCCTTGTAGCGCTCGAAGAAGTGCTTGATCTCGGCCAGCTGGTGCTCGGGGATATCCGCGAGGTCCTGGATGTGATCGAAGCGCGGATCCGTCGGCACGCATAGCACCTTCTCGTCGTCGCCCGCCTCGTCCCGCATCCGGAACATCGCGACCGGCCGCGCCTCGACGATCACGCCCGGGTACACGGGCTCGGGGAGCAGCACCAGCGCGTCCAGCGGGTCGCCATCGCCGCCGAGGGTGTCCTCGATGTAGCCATAGTCCGCGGGATACTGCATGGAGGTGAACAGGTAGCGGTCGAGCCGGACGCGCCCCGTCGCATGATCCACCTCATACTTGTTGCGCTGACCCCTCGGGATCTCGATAGTGACGTCGAATTCCACACGTCCTCGCTTCGGTCGTAGCGTTCCAGGAAATTTCGCGAGCACGCCCGCCAACCATGACGGGCAGCGGCTCAAGGATAGTCTTGGAACTGCGAGCGCGAGCAACAACCCACCCTGGAGGAGTATTGATGGACGACGCGGATGCCTCCAGTGGCGCCCCGTCCCAGGGGGGCGCGGAAGCCGACGGTCCGGCCCCGGGCAGTGGCGGTGCTCCGCAGCGGCGCCTCATGGTGCTCGCGATCATCCTGGTGCTTGCCGTGCTCGGAGCTACCAGCGTCGCGGTGGGCGCCCGGTACGTCCAGGGCTACCAGGACAGCCGTGACTTCACTGTCGACCCGGCCCCCGCGCTCGTGGTCCCGGACATCGAGGTGCCCGCCGCGGCCTGGGATGATTCCCCGCTCGATGGCTCGCGCGCCGCGGCTGCCCTCGACCAGCTCGCGGAGGACCCCGCGCTGGGCTCGCTCTCCGGGCATGTCAGCGACCCCTACACGCGAACTGTGCTGTGGGCCCGCGATCCCGCGACACCCCGCACCCCGGCATCGGCGACAAAGGTGCTCACCGCTGCCGCGGCACTGCTCGCGGTGCCCACCGGCCAGCGCATCAGCACCCGTGTGCTCGCGGGAAGCGGCCCGGGCGAGCTCGTCCTCGCCAGCGAGGGCGATGTCACGCTGAGCTCGAGCGCAGCGGGCGCGGCCACCTACTACGAGGGCGCGGCCCGGCTCGACGATCTGGTCGCGCAGATCAGGGCAGCAGGCGTCGAGGCCAGCAGGATCGTGGTCGCCACCAGTGCCTTCAGCGGTCCCGCCATGGCCCGCGGGTGGGAGGACGAGAGCATCGCCGAGGGCTACATCGCGCCGATGGACCCCGTGATGGTCGACGGCGGGCGCATCCTCCCGACCGAGCCCGAGTCGCCCCGCCACACTGAGCCCGCGCTCGCGGCTGGCAGCCTTCTCGCCGAGCGGCTGGGCCTGCCCGCGGACGCCGTCGTCGTTGCCGATGCAGAGGACATGCCCGAGACCGGGCGCGTCATCGCGGAGGTGGCATCCGCTCCGCTCCTGACACGGCTGCGCCAGCTCATGCACGAGTCCGACAATGTGCTTGCCGAGGCGGTAGGCCGGGAGATCGCCATCGCCGAGGGCGAGCCAGCGTCGTTCCGTGGCGTGGCCCGGTCGATCCGCGCGGTGCTGGCCCGCAATGGTTTCCTCACCGACGGGCTCGAGCTCGAGGATGCCAGTGGCCTCTCCACGGATAACCGCATCACGGTGGCGCTGCTCGATTCGGTGCTAGCGGCCGCGGTCGGCACCGTGGGCCGGGCCAGCGGCGAGGCCAGCGAGATCGACTCGGAGTCCGCGCTGCGCACCGTGCGGCTCCGGCCCATGCTCGATCTGCTGCCCGTGGCGGCCGGCAACGGCACACTTGCCGAGCGCTTCGCCGGAGCAAGCAGTTCCGGGGGAGCGGGATGGGTCCGTGCGAAGACCGGAACGCTCGAGGGCGTCAGCGCGCTCGTCGGCTATGCTGCCACCACCAATGGGCGGATCGTCACGTTCGCGTTCATCTCCACGGGAAGCAACGCGTTCGAGGCCAGGCCGGCTCTCGATGCCGCGGCCGCGCGATTGCGCGATATCGTCGGCACCGAGAGCACCGCGACACCGGACGACGGAGGCAACTAGGTGGACCGCCCGAGCGAGCCAGCACCCCGGTCCCCGGATACCGACGGGGATTCCCGCAGCGGTGCGACCGTCGACTGGATGCTGGCAGCGCGCATCGCGGCCCGGCTGGCCCGCCCCGAGCCATCGATGTCGAGCTACACGCGCGAGCAGCTGCATAGCGAGCTCGTCGAGTTCTCCGCGGGCGCCGAGCAACCGGTTCGGGAGGTCACGCGCCTCGCGGATGGCCATCCCGTTCCCGAAGCGCTCATCGTTGACCGTCCTGGCTGGTCCCGCGCGGCCGCCGGCTCCCTTGCGGGCCTGCTGGGCGGCTCGATGGACGAGCGGCCCAGGGGACTGCTCGCCGGGCGCGCGTCCGGGCTCCAGGCAGGCACGGTGCTGGGCATCCTTTCCAATGCGATCATCGGGCAGTACGACCCCTTCGCTGGACAGGGCGGGCAACTGCTCCTCGTCGCGCCGAACGTCATCCACACCGAGCGCGCCACGCGGGTGCGTCCCCGCGACTTCCGCACCTGGGTATGCCTGCACGAGGTCACCCATCGCGTGCAGTTCTCCGCGAGCCCCTGGCTGGCGGGGCACATGCGCGCGCTCATCGATACCGCCACCCCGGAAAGCGGCGAGCCGCTTCTCGCGACCGGCCAGCGCCTGGTCACCGCGATCCGCTCGCACGATGGCTCCCAGCAACCCGATCCGTTGCTCGGCACCGGCGTCCTCGGGCTTGTCCTCGAGTCCCAGCCGCCCGAGCAGCGCGAGGCCATGATCGGCCTCATCATGCTGGGCACGGTCCTCGAAGGTCATGCCGAGCACGTCATGGATGCCGCGGGGCCGCGGGTGGTGCCCACCGTCGAGCACATCCGCGCGGTGTTCGACGAGCGACGCCACGAGCGCCGTGGGATCCTCCAATGGATCATGCGGACACTGCTCGGGATGGACGCCAAGATGGCGCAGTACGCGCAGGGAAAGCGCTTCGTCGATGCGATCGTCGCGCAGGTCGGCATGGATAGCTTCAACACCATCTGGAACTCGCCCGATACGTTGCCGAGGCCCAGCGAGATACGTGAGCCGGAGACATGGATAGCACGCGTCCTCGGATAGCCTCCCCCAGGGAAAGCCCCCCAGGGAAAGCCACCCCAGCAGAAGCGACTCCAGCGCTGCGGGAAGTCCGCCGCGCGGTCCGGTCCTGGATTGCCCAGCATCATGATGGCGGGCCGATCGCCGTCGCGATCTCCGGCGGCGCGGATTCCACGGCACTGTGCGCGGCCGTCGTGGCCGAAGCGGCTGGCCCAGTGGCAGCGATCACTATTGACCACCAGCTCCAGGATGGCTCACGCGGCTTCTCGGAGGCTGCCGCGCGGGCCGCGACGCGTCTGGGATGCGACAGCGCCACTATCGTCCCGGTCACGGTCGCGGGAGCCGGGGGCATGGAGGCAGCGGCCCGCAGGGCGCGGTACGAGGCGCTCGACGGTGCTCGTGGCTCTGCTACCGTGCTGCTCGGCCATACCCTTGATGACCAGGCCGAGACCGTGCTCCTCGGCCTAGCGCGCGGCAGCGGCGCTCGGTCGATCTCGGGCATGCGGCCGCTAGCCCCGCCCTGGGGCCGCCCGCTCCTGGGCATCCGCCGGGCCACCACCGAGGCAGCATGCGCCGAGCTGGGCATCGAGCCGTTCCAGGATCCGCACAACGTGGACGGGCGCTTCACCAGGGCGCGGCTGCGCCAGGAAGCGCTGCCCCTGCTCGAATCGATCCTTGGCGGCGGTGCCGCGGAGTCCCTGGCCCGCACGGCACGGCTCTTGCAGGACGACAACGACGCGCTCGACGAGATGGCCACCGACGCCCGCATGGGAGCCCAGCATGGGGCCGTGCTGCTCGTGGAGAACCTGCAGGCACTTCCCGTGGCGGTGCGCTCCCGGGTCGTGCGCGGCTGGCTCCAGGACGAGGGATCGGGAGCGCTCGCCAGCGCGCACCTCGACGCGATCGATCAGCTCGTGACGGAGTGGCGGGGGCAGGGCGCGGTGGCGGTGCCGTGGCCCCCGGGCGAGGCGCGGGAGGGGGCGCGGTTGGTCGTCGAGCGCCGGCATGGCACGCTGGCACTGGGCATCCACGAGCGGGTGCCCGCCCATGCCGCATGCAGTGCCGGGAATCGGCGCGAGGAGAGGGGTACCTAGTCGTGTATGACGGCGATATCGCATCCGTGGTCATCAGCGAGGACCAGATCCGGGCCCGGACCACTGAGCTGGCCGCCGAGCTCGCGCAGAGGTACCAGCCAGATCCAGGGAAGGACCCCGAGGAGGACCTGCTGCTCGTGGGCGTGCTCAAGGGCGCGATGATGTTCATGACGGATCTGGCGCGCGCGCTGCCCATTCCGACGCAGATGGAGTTCATGGCGGTCAGTTCCTACGGCTCGTCCACCTCGTCGTCCGGCGTCGTTCGCATCCTCAAGGACCTCGACCGCGATATCGCGGACCGGGATGTCCTGATCGTCGAGGACATCATCGACTCGGGGCTCACGCTCTCCTGGCTGGTGCGCAACCTGGAAGCGCGGAACCCGCGCTCGCTGGAGATCTGCACGCTGCTGCGCAAGCCCGAGGCGATCAGCATGCAGGTGGAGATCACCCACGTGGGCTTCGACATCCCGAATGACTTCGTGGTCGGCTACGGCCTCGACTACGACGAGCGGTACCGCGACCTGCCCTATATCGGGCTGCTCGATCCCAAGGTCTATTGCTAGTTCGCTGCAGGCTTAGCGTGGTCGCTGCCGGGCCAAATGCCTGCGGTCGCAAGGTTTCCGGCCATGCGCGGAGGCGGGCGGACGGGCCCGGATCGGCGCGCGGTTACCCCTTGCCGTGAACGGGCGGTAGCCTGGAATCTCACCGCCAGGTGTGTTTGCTGCCCGGCGAGCTTCGGTCCGTGCACTGGAAGGATAAGCCACCCGGCTAAATCTGTATGAACCGTAAGACAGTCTTCAGAAACCTCGCCCTGATCGCCGCGATCCTCCTGGTGATCTACGCGTTCACCTATTTTGGCAGCGACACCCGCGACTACCACGACGTCGAGACCTCGGTAGCTGTGTCGCAGCTCGAGTCCGGCAACGTCGTGGAGGCCCAGATCGATGACCGCGAGCAGCAACTGCGGCTGACCCTGCGTGAGGCCATCGACGAGTCCGAGGGCAACACCCAGATCATCGCCAAGTACCCCACGGGCGCGGCCGAGCAGATCTACGACCAGGTCAATGCCGCAGAGCTCGACAGCTTCGATACCAAGGTCACCCAGGAAAGCTGGCTGTCCTCGCTGCTGCTGTTCATGCTGCCCATGCTGATCCTGCTGGGCCTGTTCCTGTTCATCATGATGCGCATGCAGGGCGGCGGGCGCGGCGGCATGATGGGATTCGGCAAGTCCAAGGCCAAGCAGCTGACCAAGGACATGCCCAAGACGACGTTCGCCGATGTTGCTGGCGCCGACGAGGCGGTCGAGGAACTCGAGGAGCTCAAGGACTTCCTCCAGCATCCCGCGCGGTACCAGGCATTGGGCGCGAAGATCCCCAAGGGCGTCCTGCTGTTCGGCCCGCCCGGAACCGGCAAGACCCTGCTCGCCAGGGCCGTGGCGGGCGAGGCCGGCGTGCCGTTCTTCACCATCTCCGGCTCCGACTTCGTCGAGATGTTCGTCGGCGTCGGCGCCTCCCGGGTGCGCGACCTGTTCGAGCAGGCCAAGCAGAACGCCCCCTGCATCATCTTCGTCGACGAGATCGACGCCGTCGGTCGCCAGCGCGGCGCCGGGGTGGGCGGTGGCCATGATGAGCGCGAGCAGACCCTCAACCAGCTGCTCGTGGAGATGGACGGCTTCGGTGCCCGCCAGGGAATCATCATGATCGCGGCGACCAACCGGCCCGATATCCTCGACCCGGCCCTGCTCCGTCCCGGTCGCTTCGACCGCCAGGTTCCGGTGGGCAACGCTGATCTCGCCGGTCGCCGGTCCATCCTGCGGGTCCACTCGCAGGGCAAGCCGCTCGCGCCCGACGTCGACCTCGATGGCCTGGCAAAGCGCACTGTCGGCATGTCCGGCGCTGACCTCGCCAATGTCATCAACGAGGCTGCCCTGCTCACCGCTCGCGAGGCCGGCACCGCCATCACCAATGAGGCGCTCGAGGAAGCTGTCGATCGGGTCATCGGCGGGCCGCGCCGCAAGAGCCGCATCATCAGCGAGCTCGAGAAGAAGGTCACCGCCTATCACGAGAGCGGCCACACCCTCGCCGGCTGGGCGATGCCCGACCTCACCCCGGTGTACAAGGTGACGATCCTGGCCCGCGGGCGCACCGGTGGCCACGCCCTCGCCGTCCCCGAGGACGATAAGTCCTTGATGACGCGCTCGGAGATGATCGCGCAGCTCGTCTTCGCCATGGGGGGCCGCGCCGCCGAGGAGCTCGTCTTCCAGGAGCCCACCACCGGTGCATCCTCTGACATCGAGCAGGCCACGAAGATCGCCCGGGCCATGGTCACCGAGTACGGCATGAGCCCCCGGCTCGGCGCGGTCCGCTACGGGCAGGAGCATGGCGATCCCTTCATGGGCCGCACGATGGGGATGTCGCCGGACTACTCCCACGAGATCGCGCGCGACATCGACGAGGAAGTGCGTCGTCTCATCGAGGCCGCGCACACCGAGGCGTGGCAGATCCTCGACGAGTACCGCGACGAGCTCGACCACCTCGCCACGGAGCTGCTCGAGAAGGAAACGCTCAACCGCAAGGATCTCGAGCGCATCCTCGGGGGAGTGACGAAGCGGCCGCGGATCACCGAGTTCAACGACTTTGGCAACCGCATCCCGTCGACACGGCCACCGATCAAGACCCCCGGCGAGCTCGCGAAGGAACGTGGCGAGCCCTGGCCGCCCCCGGAGCCCGCCACCCGCGAGCAGCCTGCGGGCGATCCCGCCGGGCAGGAATCACCTGGAGCGCGGGACGATGATGCTCCACGCGGAGAACGCACCGCGCCAGCGCCCGTCGGAGCCGGGCCCGGACGAGGCCGATCGGCGAAGCAGCGCAGCTACGGCGAGCCCTCCGATTGGTCAGCGCCGGGCTGGCCCCCGCGCGAGCCCTCCCGAGACACTCCACCTGCCAAGGATGACCGTGACTGAGATCGCCAACATCGTGCCCGGGCCAAGCACGTTCAACCAGGCCAGGGCCGAGGCCGCGGTGCGCGAGCTGCTGCTCGCCATCGGGGAGGACCCGGACCGCGATGGGCTGGCCGAGACGCCCGCACGTGTCGCGCGGGCCTACGCCGAGCTGTTCGCGGGCCTGCACACCGACCCCGATAGCGTGCTCGACAAGACCTTCGACGAGGGCCATGAGGAGCTCGTCCTCGTCAAGGACATCCCTATGTACTCCACGTGCGAGCACCATCTCGTGCCGTTTCATGGGGTCGCGCACGTTGGCTACATCCCGGGGCCGACCGGCCGCGTCACAGGGCTGTCCAAGCTCGCGCGCGTCGTCGATCTCTACGCCAAGCGCCCCCAGGTGCAGGAACGGCTCACCAGCCAGATCGCTGATGCGCTCATGCGCAAGCTCGAGCCACGAGGCGCGATCGTCGTCATCGAGGCCGAGCACCTCTGCATGGCCATGCGGGGCATCCGCAAGCCGGGCGCCACCACCACGACCTCCGCGGTGCGCGGCATCCTCAAGACCAGCCCCATCTCGCGCTCCGAAGCACTCGACCTGATCCTCAGGAAATGACCAGCACAGGACCAGCCAGCATGTCGTTCCGCCACCCGCTCCTGCCCGCTCCCGGGCGCTGCGTGGTGATGGGCATCGTCAACGTCACCACGGATTCCTTCTCGGACGGCGGGGAGTACCTGCGCACCGATCGTGCCGTGGCGCGGGGCCGCGAGCTGCATGCCCTGGGAGTGGACATCATCGACATCGGCGGGGAATCAACGCGGCCGGGCGCTACCCGCGTGGAGCCGGGCATCGAGTCCCGCCGCGTGGTTCCCGTCATCGAGGCCCTCGCCGCGGAGGGAATCCCGTGCAGCATCGACACGATGCGCGCGGATGTCGCGAGCGCTGCGATCGAAGCGGGCGCCAGCATTGTCAATGATGTCTCCGGGGGCCAGGCCGATCCGCGCATGGCGCGAGTGGTCGCTGACGCCAAGGTGCCGTGGATCCTTATGCACTGGCGCTCCAATGGTGACTACGTGCACCGCCGCGACAGCGGGCGCGAGCATTACCGCGATATCGTCTCCGAGGTCAGTGCCGAGCTGCTCAGCCAGGTCGATGCCGCAGTGCGCGCCGGGGTCTCGCCCGATGCGATCCTCGTAGACCCCGGTCTCGGGTTCGCGAAGTCAGCCGCTGACAACTGGGCACTGCTGCGGGCCCTGCCCCACCTCGCGGGCCTGGGATTCCCGGTGCTCGTCGGGGCTTCCCGCAAGCGCTTCCTCGGATCGCTCCTCGCCGGCCCCGAGGGCGATCCCCGGCCCGTTGATCAGCGCGATACCGCCACCGCCGCCATCTCCGCCCTCTCCGCGGCACGCGGCGCCTGGGGCGTGCGGGTGCACGATGCCCGCTCCACGCTCGACGCGCTCGCGGTGGCCCAGGCATGGGGCAGCACCGGGGGAGAGGTGCCGCGATGACCAGCAGCGACCTCATCCATCTGCGTGGCCTCCGGGCCCGGGGCCACCACGGCGTGTTCGACCACGAGCGGCGCGACGGCCAGGAATTCATCGTCGATATCCTGCTCGCCGTGGATCACACCACCGCCGGGCGCACCGATGACCTCAACGACACCATTGATTACGGCGCGCTCGCCCACACAGCGGTCGGGATCATCAGCGGCGAGCCATGCGACCTGATCGAGACCGTCGCCACCCGCATCGCCGATGTGGTCATCGCCGATGCCCGGATCCAGCGGGCCGAGGTCACCCTCCACAAGCCGTCCGCGCCGATCCCGCACACGTTCGCCGACGTCTCCGTGACGGTTGTGCGCCACCGCGACCAAGCGGGAACGGGCGCGCGATGACGTTCGCAGTCCTCTCCATCGGCTCCAACATCGGCGATCGGCGCGCTCACCTCGAGGGTGTCATCGACGCGCTGGGCACGCGGCTCGTCGCCCGCTCCCGGATCTACGAGACACCCCCCTGGGGCGGGGTCGAGCAGGAGCCGTTCCTCAATGCGATCCTCCTCGCCGAGGCCGCCGATTGGGCTCCCGCCGATTGGCTCGACCTGGCGCAGCAGTGCGAGCAGGCTGCCGAGCGGGTGCGCGACATCCGATGGGGCCCGCGCACCCTCGATGTCGACATCATCGCCTGCCACGATGCCCGCGGCGAGATCCGCAGCGACGATCCACGCCTGACGCTGCCGCACCCGCGAGCTCACGAGCGAGCCTTCGTGCTCGTGCCCTGGGCGGAGGTGCAACGAGGAGCGACCCTCGCGGGCATTTCGCTCACTGATCTCCTGGATCGCCTGCCGGACGCCGAGGTGCAGGCCGTGCGGCCGCTCGCGCCACCGACGGGCTGGTGAGCCATGCGCGCCACGCGGATCTCTGATCTTGCCGCGCTCGCGGTCACCGCGCTCATCGCGGCCTGGCTGCTGGCCCGGGGTTTTCCCGGCGCGCTGCCACCGCTGCGCTGGTACATCGGCGGCTCCCTGTACCCGGTCGCGATCATGGAGGCAGTGCTTGCCGTGCGCATCGCCCGGAGCATCACGGAGCATCGTGTCGGGCTTGGCCCGAACCAGTGGCAACCCGTGACCATCGCGCGGATCGTGGCGCTCGCCAAGGCGTCGTCGCTGATCGGCGCGGCGTTCGCAGGAGCATGGGCGGGCCTGCTGCTCGTGCTGCTCCCGGATGTCGGTACGATCAGGGCGGCGACCGAGGACTTCCCCGCCACCATCGTCGGCACGCTCGGCGGGCTACTGCTCGCCGCGGCAGCCCTGTGGCTCGAGCGGGCCTGCCGCGCGCCCGACGATCCCGAGGACGACGACCGCCGGGGCCCGGCTTCCTGAGGCTCGCCGAGCCAGTTGCCGCGGCGGGGGCAGGCACACCGGTATTTTCTGGGGCATGCCGGAACACGCAGGACCCCAGCAGGATTCGCCACATGCCCGCCGCGCCAGGCATCGGCGCCGCGGCAGCTCGCTGCTCGCCCTCGTCGTGGTGCTCTCCGCGGCGGCCAGTGTCTTCCTGATGCTCAGCACTAGCGTCGAAGCACTGCGCATCGGGTTTGTCATCGCGCTGTGGGCGGCCATCATCGGCGTGGTGGCGGTGGTCAAGTACCGCAAGGAGACCGAAGCAGAGCGTGCTCGCATCCGTGACATGCGCCTGGTGTACGAGATGCAGCTCTCGCGGGAGATCACGAGCCGTCGCCGCCACGAGCTGACTGTCGAGGCGAGGCTGCGCCGCGAGCTCGATACACGCTCGCGGACCGAGACCGCCGAGCAGCTTGCCGCGCTTCGCCACGAGATGGCCTCGATGCGTGGGCATGTGGAGTACGCCCTGGCTACCCGCAGCACCGTGGAGCAGATAGAGGTCCGCGAGATAGGCCCCGCGGGCGATTCCCCGATCGCCGTCGCTGGAGCGCCCGAGGAGGTCGTCGATGCCGAGCTCGAGGATGACATCGGGGCGGATCGGGCGACGGCGCGCGCCGAGTAGCCTGGGCATGGGTGACAAACCTCACCTGCCCTAGGCCTTCAGGATCCGAGGTCAACGAGCCTATCCTTGACGCACACGTCTGGTACCTGCAGCGCAGGACTGGAACGAACGAGAGGACAAAGGTGACCTCACACGAGCTCACTCGCGACCCCATGCCCGCGCGCCTAGCGGTCGGGGTCATTTCCGCTGGCCGGGTTGGTACTGCGCTCGGCGAGGCCCTCGCGGCCGCTGGGCACCCCGTCGTAGCCTGCTCCGCGGTGTCCGATGCGTCGGTCGGTCGCGCGACCACACGGCTGCCCGATGCCGCGATCCTGCCGCCGCCCGAGGTGGCCGAGCGATCCGAGCTGCTTGTCCTTGCCGTCCCCGATACCGAGCTGCCCGGCCTGGCCCGTGGTCTCGCTGCCTGCGGCGCGGTGCGACCGGGCACGATCGTCGCCCACACCTCCGGCACCTACGGGATCTCCGTCCTCGAGCCGCTCGTCGAAGCGGGGGCGCTCGCGCTGGCACTGCATCCGGCCATGACCTTCCTGGGCTCCGCCGAGGACACCGAGCGGCTGCGCAGCGCCTGCTTCGGGGTCACTGCTGCCGATGCGACCGGTTCCGCGGTCGCGCAGGCGCTTGTCCTGGAGATCGGAGCAGAGCCCGTTCCCATTCCCGAGCAGGACCGCGCCCTCTATCACGCGGCGCTCGCCCATGGCGCGAACCACCTGGTGACCCTGGTCGTTGACGCGGTGGCCGCTCTTGAAGCAGCCCTCGGTGACGTGCCCGGCCTGGAGCGGCGCGCGACGGCCCAGCGAATGGTGGCACCCTTGCTCTCCGCCGCGCTGGACAACGTGCTGCGGCGCGGTCAGTCCGCGCTGACCGGGCCAGTGGCTCGCGGCGACTCCGCCACGGTTGCCCGGCACCTCGATGCGCTGGGCGAGGTGGACCCCGAAATCGCGAACGGATACCGGGCGCTCGCGCGACGCACCGCCCAGCAATCCGGCGCGGGCGTGCCGATGTTCGACGTTCTCGACGGGAGGCAGGGCCAATGAGTGGCAACACGACATTGTTCGCACCGGGCGATCTGCGGGTCCATCAGGATCCCGCTACGGTCGCGCGGATCTCCTCGGCCTTGCGCCGCACGGGCCGGCAGGTCGTGCTCGTGCCCACCATGGGAGCGCTGCACGCGGGCCATATCGAGCTGGTCAAGATGGCCCGCCGCACGCCCAACAGCGTGGTGATCGTCTCGATCTTCGTCAATCCGCTGCAGTTCGGCGAGGGCGAGGATCTCGACAAGTACCCGCGAACCCTCGACGCTGACGTGGAGCTGCTGCGCGAGGCCGGCGTGGAGATCGTCTTCGCGCCGTCCGCGCGCGAGATGTATCCGCAGGGCCGGCGCACCATGGTCCATCCCGGATCGATCGGGGACGAGCTCGAGGGCGCGAGCCGCCCCGGGCATTTCGCGGGAATGCTGACAGTCGTGGCGAAGCTCCTGCTCATCGCGCGCCCCCATGCCGCCTTTTTCGGGGAGAAGGACTACCAGCAGCTCGCGCTGATCCGGCAGATGGTCGCCGACCTCGATCTCGGCACGCGGATCGTGGGCGTGCCCACGGTGCGGGAAGCTGATGGGCTGGCGATGAGCTCCCGCAACCGCTACCTGACCGAGGAGCAGCGCCACGACGCCACCGTGCTCTCGGCCGCGCTGGTCGCTGGCGCTCACGCTGGGGACCACGGGCCGGAGGCAGTGCTCGCCGCCGCTCATGCGGTACTGGCCCATGCGCCGTCCATCACGCTCGACTACCTGGAGCTGCGCGGCCCGCAGCTCGAGCCGCTGGAGCCGGAAGGCGGGGAGGCACGACTGCTCATCGCCGCCCGGGTCGGGGAGACCCGATTGATCGACAACGTTGGCCTGGTCGTGGCACCGGGTCCTCGGACGGGCTCGCCCGAACCGCAATCCGACCACCACTGAACGGAGAACCCCGTCATGTTCCGCACCATGCTGAAATCCAAGATCCATCGAGCGACCGTCACCCAGGCCGACCTGCACTACGTAGGTTCGGTCACCGTTGACGCCGACCTGCTCGACGCCGCCGACCTCATCGAGGGCGAGAAGGTGACCATTGTCGACATCAACAACGGCGCCCGCCTCGAGACGTATGTGATCTCGGGCGAGCGCGGGTCCGGCGTGATCGGTATCAACGGGGCGGCAGCGCACCTCGTCCATCCCGGTGACCTGGTCATCCTCATTTCCTATGGAGTCATGGAGGATGCCGAGGCGCGGGCCTACGAGCCGCGCATCGTGTTCGTCGACGAGGCCAACGCGCAGATCGAGCTGGGCGTGGACCCCGCCCACGCTCCCGAGGGCTCCGGGCTCAAGTCGCCCCGCTCGCCCGCGCAGCCCGCCGCGCCGAACGCTGCCTGACCATGCTGCTCGCCGTAGATGTCGGGAACACCAATATCGTTCTCGGCCTTTTCGAGGGCGCTGGCGAGGAATCGCGCCTCGTCGCTGATTGGCGCGTGCGCACAGACCCGCGGACCACTGCCGATGAGCTCGCTCTCATGGTGCGTGGCCTGCTCGGGCCTCTCGCAGCGAGCGTCACCGGGGTCTCGGGGCTCTCCACGGTCCCGTCGCTGCTGCGCCAGCTGCGCGTCATGCTCGAACGATACTGGCCGAACGTGCCCCACGTGCTCGTGGAGCCCGGCGTGAAGACCGGCGTGCCGCTGCTCGTCGACAATCCCAAGGAAGTGGGCGCTGATCGGGTGGTCAACGCGCTCGCCGCCTACCATGCCTGCCGCAGCGCGTGCATCGTCGTCGATTTCGGCACCTCCACCAGCGTGGATGTCGTCTCGGCCAGCGGGGAGCTCCTTGGTGGCGCGATAGCCCCAGGAATCGAGATCTCGGTGGATGCGCTCGCCAGCCAGGCCGCGGCGCTGCGCAAGGTCGAGATGGTGCGGCCACGGTCGGTCATCGGCAAGAACACCGTCGAGTGCTTGCAGGCCGGGGTCGTTTTCGGGTTCGCTGGCCAGGTGGATGGCCTGGTGCGGCGCGTGCAGCGCGAAGCGCGCCTGCAGGACGCGACCGTGATCGCGACGGGCGGCCTCGCCACCCTGGTGCTCGACGAGTGCGAGACGGTGCTGCGCCACGAGCCCGAACTGACATTGACGGGCCTGCGCCTGGTGTTCGAGCGCCACCTAGCGGCCCAGCGACGGCCACATCGCCCCGCGGTGGCCCACAACCCGCGCGCATCCGCGGTGCATGCCCAGCGTGCCGCGCGCTGAGCAACCTGTGATCCATGCCCTTATCGGCTACCGATCCTGCTGTGCCTGTGCAACACTGATAGGCATGTGGATCTCCAAGCATGTGGCGTGCCGTTCCTGGCGCGTCGATGCCTGCTGTCCGCAGAACTGTCGCGCCCTCTGAGACCGCCGCACTGTTCTGCCGACATTCCCCTGGAGATTTCCCCCATGATCGCCACCGCTACATCCCTTCCTGCTGCCGCAGCGGCGCCCGCGCGCGTGCCCTCCGCGCCGGTCCTGCTCGCCACTGCCGATGAGCACGCCGCGCGGGTGCTCGATGGCACCGCCCAGTTCCTTGCGCACGAGGTCGTGCCAGGCCGCCAGCGCTGGCTGCTGCACCGCGATGACCATATCGAGGTGTGGCTCGTGGAGCAGGAGCCCACTACCCGATGGCACCGGCCGACCGGGCTGGGTGCCGCAGCGATCACGGTCCTCACCGGCGAGCTCGATATCGAGCGCTGGAACGGGGAGGGGCGGATCACGCGCCGGGCTGGCAGTGGCGAGCAAGCATCATTCGCGAGCGGCACGATGCGGGGCACTCGGCCCGTGGCCGGTGGCCCCGCCGTCGCGGTGCATGCCGTGGCGCGGCACCGGGCCCCGCTCGACGATCTCGCAGCCACCGCCCTCTTCCCCAGCGACTTGCCGACCGCGGTCGCGCGGGGAGCGCGCGTCATTGATATCCGCACGCAGCAGGAGCGCATCGCGCAGGGCCCGTTGCTCGGGGCGATCGCGATCGACCCGGACAAGGTGGCCCATCGCGTTGATCCCCGCAGCGCTGTGCGGTTCCGCGAGGCTACGAGCACCGACATCGAATGGATCATCGCCAGCGCGGACGGGATGGCCGCGCAGCCCATCGTTTCCGAGCTCCGGCGCCGTGGCATCACGCGTGCCCGCGTGCTCGTCGATGGCTTTGCCGGCCTTGCGGAGGAAGGCCCGGTGGAGCCGCTGCGCGCGATCCTCGGCGGTGTCGGGCATCATCGTGATGCTGCGGTGATGGCCGCGCACTGATCCGCGATGCGGGACGTTGGGCACTGAGCCACTATTCTGGTCTGTCGTGAGTGCTGCCCGAGATTCCGACAACCAGGCGACGGTGAGTCCAGTGTCCGATCCTTCCCAGTCCACGACGAGCGCAGCGGCGAGCGCGGCGAGCGACGAGTTCGAGCAGCTCCGCATTCGGCGCGAGAAGCGCGACCGGCTCATCGAGTCCGGAGGCGAGGCCTATCCGGTCTCGGTGGAGCGCACGCATTCCCTGCGAGAGGTCCGCGAGAAGCACGGCGACATCGCGGCGGGCGAGTCCACGGGCGAGCACGTGAGCGTCGTGGGCCGGGTGATGTTCATCCGCAACACCGGCAAGCTGTGCTTCGGGGTCCTGCAGGAAGGGGATGGCACCCAGCTGCAGGCGATGCTCAGCCTCGCCGAGATCGGTGCGGACGCGCTGGGCCAGTGGAAGTCGGATGTGGATCTCGGCGATATCGTCCAGGTCACTGGCGAGGTCATCAGTTCCCGCCGCGGCGAGCTGAGCGTGATGGCCAGCGGGTGGCAGATGGCATCAAAGGCATTGCGCCCGTTGCCAGTGACATTCAAGGAACTGAACGAGGAATCACGAATCCGGCAGCGCTACGTGGACCTGATCGTGCGCCCGGAAGCGCGGGACATGGCGCGCAAGCGGATGGCCGTGGTGCGCGAGCTGCGCAACGCGCTCGAGCGCCGGGGTTTCCTTGAGGTAGAGACACCGATGTTGCAGACATTGCATGGCGGTGCCGCGGCACGCCCATTTGTTACGCATTCGAACGCGCTCGACATGGACTTGTACCTCCGGATCGCTCCCGAGCTGTTTCTGAAGCGCTGCGTGGTTGGCGGTATCGACAGGGTTTTCGAGATCAACAGGAACTTCCGCAACGAAGGAGCGGACTCGTCGCATTCGCCCGAGTTCGCGATGCTCGAGACGTATGAGGCATACGGAACCTACGATGATTCGGCGCGGATGATACGTGAAGTCATCCAGGAAGTCGCGGACGCTGCATTTGGTACGCGTCAGATCATCCTTGCCGATGGGTCGGTCTATGATATCGACGGCGAGTGGACAGTGATGGAAATGTATCCTTCGCTATCCGAAATCCTTGGCGAGGACGTGACGCCAGACACCACGGTGGAGGACTTGCTTGCCATCGCGCAGCGCGTCGGCTTCGAGGTCCCGGAGGGCAAGGGATATGGCCACGGCAAGCTAGTGGAGGAATTGTGGGAGCACCTTATCGGTGATCATCTCCATGCTCCGACGTTCGTGCGCGACTTCCCGGTCGAGACCTCCCCGTTGACGCGCCAGCACCGGACCAAGCCAGGGGTTACCGAGAAGTGGGATCTCTACGTGCGGGGATTCGAGCTTGCCACTGGCTACTCGGAGCTCGTCGACCCGGTCATCCAGCGCGAGCGATTCGTTGACCAGGCACGCCTTGCTGCTGCTGGTGACGACGAGGCCATGGTTCTCGATGAGGATTTCCTTGCCGCGATGGAGCATGGCATGCCACCAACGACGGGCACTGGCATGGGAATCGACCGCTTGCTTATGGCGCTCACTGGGCTGGGAATCCGTGAAACCATCTTGTTCCCGATTGTGCGTCCGCTTGGAAAAAGCAGCTAATTAGTTCTATCATCGGCGGTGGGCATGCTTATTGTTTTGCTCAGGGTCCCCGGGCATCATGGTTCGCGGGGCATGGAGCGTGCAACTGATGATGAGAGAGGCAAATAGCAATGGCGCAGAAAGTAACCGTCACCCTGATCGACGATCTCGATCAGGAAGCACCGGCCGACGAGACTGTTGAGTTCGGGCTCGATGGCGTGACCTACGAGATCGACCTCTCGTCGGATAACGCCGTGAAACTGCGCGAGCAGATGGAAAAGTGGGTTGCGCATTCCCGCCGTGTCGCGGGCCGGAAGACCCGCCGTGCTGCAGGTGGTGGAACAGCGAAGGGCCGCGCCTCGCTGGACCGCGAGCAGAGCGCCGTGATCCGCGAATGGGCGAGGAAGAACGGGTACAAGGTCTCCGCCCGCGGTCGTATTTCCGCGGAAGTGACAGAGGCATACAACAAGGCCAACTGAGGGGTGGTGGGCCGAGCCCACGATTCCCGGTGATAATTCTTGACCTCGGCGCGAGCCACTGCGGTGATCCGCAGTGGCTCGCGCCGCCTTGTAGCGCGGCGCGGCCTCCCGCCAGCGCGGCCTCCCCTCAGCGCGGTATTGCACCGGCGCGCACGTGTTCTCTGTAGGCGTAGCGGCGCGGGAAACGATCTGGGTCGCCGAGGCGTTGTTCTGGTACGTATGGTGGAAAGACCTAGGTCGAGACGTCATACCGGGGATCTGGCCAGCATGGCCGGGCCCACGGTCGAGCGCCACGCTGGTGGTGCCGGCCGACAAGGATAAGCATGGTGCGACGTCGCGGTTCGCTCTCAGCAACTAGAGTGGTGATGCGCGGCAAGGACCGGAATGCCGGGATCAGCGACGGCATGCGGAGGCGCTCGCCATCGCGCGCCAGCGTCCGGGCCTAACGAGGAGTGTGAGGGAGAGCGATGTTCGAGAGGTTCACCGATCGCGCACGGCGCGTTGTCGTTCTGGCACAGGAAGAAGCCAGGATGCTCAACCACAACTACATTGGCACCGAGCACATCCTGCTCGGCCTCATCCACGAGGGCGAGGGAGTCGCTGCCAAGTCCCTGGAATCGCTCGGTATCTCGCTCGAGGCCGTGCGCAACCAGGTCGAGGAGATCATCGGCCAGGGCCAGCAGGCCCCCTCCGGCCACATCCCATTCACGCCCCGCGCGAAGAAGGTGCTCGAGCTCAGCCTCCGCGAGGCGCTGCAGCTTGGCCACAACTACATTGGCACCGAGCACATCCTGCTTGGGCTGATCCGCGAGGGCGAAGGGGTCGCCGCGCAGGTGCTCGTCAAGCTAGGCGCTGACCTCAACCGGGTCCGCCAGCAGGTCATCCAGTTGCTCTCGGGCTACCAGGGGAAGGAGCCGGCGGAAGCTGGCGTGGGCCGAGGAGAGGCTGGGACCCCCTCGACCTCGCTGGTCCTCGATCAGTTTGGCCGCAACCTCACGCAGGCCGCGATGGAGGGCAAGCTCGACCCCGTGATCGGTCGCCAGAAGGAGATCGAGCGGGTCATGCAGGTGCTCTCCCGCCGCACCAAGAACAACCCGGTACTCATCGGCGAGCCCGGCGTGGGCAAGACCGCCGTCGTCGAGGGCCTCGCCCAGTCCATCGTCAATGGCGAGGTGCCCGAGACTCTCAAGGACAAGCAGCTCTACACGCTTGACCTCGGCTCCCTGGTCGCGGGCAGCCGCTACCGCGGTGACTTCGAGGAGCGCCTGAAGAAGGTGCTCAAGGAGATCAACACTCGCGGTGACATCATCCTGTTCATCGACGAGCTGCATACCCTCGTGGGTGCCGGCGCGGCCGAGGGCGCTATCGACGCTGCCTCGATCCTCAAGCCCAAGCTGGCGCGCGGCGAGCTGCAGACCATCGGCGCCACCACGCTCGACGAGTATCGCAAGTACATCGAGAAGGATGCCGCGCTCGAGCGTCGCTTCCAGCCCGTGCAGGTCGGCGAGCCGTCGGTGGAGCACACCATCGAGATCCTCAAGGGCCTGCGCGATCGCTACGAGGCCCACCACCGGGTCTCGATCTCCGACAGCGCCCTCGTCGCTGCAGCGACCCTCGCGGATCGCTACATCAACGATCGGTTCCTGCCCGACAAGGCCATCGACCTGATCGATGAGGCCGGTGCCCGGATGCGCATCCGCCGCATGACCGCGCCACCAGACCTGCGCGAGTTCGACGAGCGCATCGCCGATGCGCGGCGCGAGAAGGAATCCGCCATCGACGCGCAGGACTTCGAGAAGGCCGCGAGCCTGCGCGACAAGGAGAAGCAGCTCGTCGCGCAGCGCGCCGAGCGCGAGAAGCAGTGGCGCTCCGGCGACCTCGATGTGGTCGCTACCGTCGACGAGGAGCAGATCGCGGAAGTGCTGTCCAATTGGACCGGCATCCCCGTCTTCAAGCTCACCGAGGAGGAGACGTCCCGGCTGCTGCGCATGGAGGACGAGCTGCACAAGCGCATTATCGGCCAGGAGGATGCTGTCAATGCGGTCTCCAAGGCGATCCGTCGCACCCGTGCAGGCCTGAAGGACCCACGTCGCCCCTCGGGCTCGTTCATCTTCGCCGGGCCCTCCGGCGTCGGCAAGACCGAGCTGTCCAAGGCGCTCGCCAACTTCCTGTTCGGTGACGATGACGCCCTCATCCAGATCGACATGGGCGAGTTCCATGACCGCTTCACTGCCTCGCGGCTCTTCGGTGCCCCTCCCGGCTACGTTGGCTACGAGGAAGGCGGCCAGCTCACCGAGAAGGTGCGGCGCAAGCCGTTCAGCGTGGTCCTGTTCGACGAGATCGAGAAGGCCCACCAGGAGATCTACAACACCCTCCTGCAGGTCCTCGAGGACGGTCGCCTGACCGACGGCCAGGGCCGCACGGTCGACTTCAAGAACACCGTGCTGATCTTCACCTCCAACCTCGGCACCGCTGACATCTCCAAGGCCGTCGGCCTGGGCTTCACAGCGGGCTCGGGCGAAGCGTCCAACTACGAGCGGATGAAGCTCAAGGTCAACGACGAGCTCAAGAAGCACTTCCGGCCGGAGTTCCTCAACCGCATCGACGACGTGATCGTGTTCCACCAGCTCACGCAGGACCAGATCATCATGATGGTGGACCTGATGACCAACCGCGTGGCCACCCAGCTCCGGCACAAGGGCATGGCCATCGAGATGAGCGACCAGGCCAAGGCCCTGCTCGCCAAGCGCGGGTTCGATCCCGTGCTCGGCGCGCGGCCGCTGCGCCGCACCATCCAGCGCGAGATCGAGGACCAGCTCTCCGAGAAGATCCTGTTCGGAGAGATCGAGTCCGGCCAGACGATCGTGGTGGACGTCGACGGCTGGGACGGCAAGGGAATCGGCGAGAACGCCACCTTCACCTTCACCGGCAAGCAGACCGTCACCGCGGAGGACAGCGAGGAACCCGCTGAGGCTCTTGCCGCCACCGGCGAGAACTCCAGCGAAGACTCCGAGTAGCAAGAACGAACAGGGGCGGGGCACCGGAAGGTGCCCCGCCCCTGGCGTTCGGACCGGACTAGCCGGCTGCCCATTGGTGGGCGCCTACAGCCCTCCAGCCAGGCGCAGCCCAGCCAGCACATCGTCGGCCATTGACCACAGGCCCGCGATTCGCCGTTCCGCATCCCCAGCCAGCATGGGCTCCTGCAGCGCGAGGCCGTGCGCCAGGGTCAGCGAGTTGTATCCCACGTCGGCGAACCTCAACAGCGCCGTCGTGCCCACGCCCTCGCCCACGAGCGAATCGAGCGCCGGGCCCACCACATAGCCGCGCCACAACGGGCCCAGATCGGCCCCGTACGCAGCACGCGTGCGATCAATGATCAAGTCGCCCCGCAGCGCGATCGCATCAACGATGCGGAAGAAGTCCGGCACATGCGCATCCCGGGTCCCGGCCGCCGAGACCGCCCGCGCGAGATCCACCGTCAAGTGCGCGTTGTAGCCAGCCATCGCAGCCTGCGCGGGGGAGGCGGAGCAATCCTCCGCGAGATCGAAGAACCGCTCCCACTGCGGCTCCAGCACGCCGCCGGTCAGTCGTGCGTGAAGATTAGCGAGATACCGCTCGAGCAGATCCAGGCTCAGCTCGTTCGCCCATTGCGGATCGACGAACTGCTCCCTGTCGCGCTGCATCGGCAGCACCGCGTGCTGCTCGACCGCGTCGAGGCCCACCGAGAACAGCCCCCGGCGGTCGCCCTGTGACTCGAGCAGGGCAGTAACGCGCGAATGCCGTGCCGCCGCGTCCTCCAGCCGCTCCAGGGTGGTGCTGCCCGTGATGCGCGCCGGATCGGACAGCTCCGCGAGGCGCGCATCATCCGCATGCGAGGCGCATGGCCCAGATGGCGCGCCTGGGGATGACGTGCCTGCCGATGAACCCGGCAGCGCGCCGGCGGCAGGAAAGCCCGCCAGCGCAGGGGAATCCGCCAGCGCAGGGCCAGCGCCCGCGATGAGGGAGCCAGCGAGGGCGAGGGCAGCAAGCGAGCGGGGCACACGATTCACGCCACGAAGTCTAGAAGAAAGCCCCGGAAATACTTGCAGCCTGGGCACATTGGGGAAGACTGGGTACGGGCCCGGAAAGATGGGGCCAATCATCAACGGAAAGGACCACAATGCCAACACGTTCGGCACGCACCGCTTGGAACGGCACCCTCCAGGAGGGCGGCGGCACCGTGGAACTCACCAGCTCGGGCATCGGCCGGTTCGACGTCTCGTTTCCCAAGAGGACGGCGGACGAGGCCGATGGGACCACTAGCCCGGAGGAGCTGATCGCGGCAGCGCACTCATCCTGCTACTCGATGGCACTGTCGGGGCAGATCGCCCAGGCCGGGGGAAACCCCCAGAACCTCGAGGTGCGCGCCGATGTCACGGTCGCCCCCGATGGCGACGGTGGACTCCGCATCACCACGAGCAAGCTCACCGTCCGCGGCGAGGTCGAGGGCATTGACGCGGCAGCGTTCCAGGAAGCCGCCAACGCGGCCAAGGAAGGCTGCCCCGTGAGCAAGGCCCTCGCCGGTGTCGAGATCAGCCTCGAGGCTTCGCTGCTCTGAGGCACCTGTCGCCTCCGCGGCGAGCCGTGGTCGCGACAAGCCGTGAGGAACCATAGCCGCAAACGCGATAGATGCCGCCGGGAACCCAGGACGGCATCTATCGCGTTTGACGGTCTTTCGTGCTTTTGCCTAGTTCGCGGAGGCGTCGAGCGACGGCCTGCGGCTAGCCCGCGGCACCCTTCGGGGTCACATCAAGGACAACCTCGAACTCGAGCAGCGATGCCCCCGACGCCACGGGCCGCTTGCCCTCCCCGCCAGCGTGCGCGGCACGGGCAGGCCCCGAGGCCCAGGCGTCGAAAGCCTCGTCCGACTCCCACTGGGTGACCACGAAGTAGCGCGATTCGCCCTTCACCGGCCGAAGCAGCTGGAACCCCAGGAACCCGGGCGAGTCCTCCACGGTCCCCGCGCGCGCGGCGAAGCGCTTCTCGAGCTCGGCTCCAGCACCCTCGGGCACATCGATGGCATTGATCTTCACTACAGGCATGCCGTGATCGTACTCGCGTAGAGTCACTCCGCGTGTTGGTCGATCACGGTGGCGACGGTGGCCCGATCCTCCTCCTGCATGGGCTGATGGGACGAGGCCGTACCTGGCAGCCATGCGTGCCCTGGCTGCGCCGCTACGGCCGGGTGCACACCTACGACGCCCCGCACCACCGTGGCATCAGCGGCGCGGGGAGCGAAGATGGCGCCGGCATTGTCACGGAGGCCTTCGTCGAGGACATCGCCGCCATCCTGGCGGGCTGGGAAGAACCGGCCATCCTCATCGGTCATTCCATGGGCGGGCTCCACGCCTGGTGCACCGCTGCCGCCCATCCCGATGCCGTCCGAGCCATCGTGGTCGAGGACATGTGCCCGGACTACCGGGGCCGCACCACCCAGCCGTGGGACGCCTGGTTCGCATCCTGGCCGGCCGAGTTCACCGACGAGAACGAGGTGCTCGACATGTTCGGACCAGTGGCGGGCCGCTACTTCCTCGACTCGTTCGACCGGACGGCCACGGGCTGGCGCCTGCACGGCCGCATCGATACGTGGCGCGCCATAGCCGGCCACTGGGGCACCCGTGACTACTGGCAGCAGTGGCGGGGCGTTCGCTGCCCGGCTCTGCTGCTCGAGGGGGAGCACACCCTCACCATCCCGGGGCAGATGAACGAGATGGCGGGCGTCCCTCGTGCGGCATGGACGGACTACCAGAAGGTCCCTGGCACCGCGCATCTCATCCACGACGAGGCACCGGAGGAGTATCGCGGCGCGGTGGAGGCCTTTCTCGCGGCGATTCCCGCGCGGGGCCGCGGGGCGCCCTAGCTCGGCCGCGAGCGTCCTAATCCAGCCGCGGGGCGTCCTAGCTCAGCCGCGAGGCGTCCTAGCTCGGCCGCGAGCAAACGCGATAGAAGCCGCGAAAATCCCACCGCGCGATCTATCGCGATTGACAGTATCCCGTGCTTTTGGCTGCCATGCCAGCTCGGCCATGCCATGCCAGCGCGGCCATGCCATGCCAGCGCACGGCCGCCGCCCGGCCTAGTCCGCGCCACCCTCGCCGGCCAGGGCGAACCGGCCGTCGCTGGTTTGCTCCACGAGCCCGTCGGACAGCAACGAGCCAAGCGCGCGGTCTCGCTGGACCCCGTCGAGCAGCCATGCGCTGTCGATCCTGGACCGCTCGACCGGCCCTGTCTCGCCCCGCAGCACATCAAGGATGCGGCCGCGCACCTGCCTGTCCGTGCCTGCATAGCCCTGGCTGCGCCGCTTCGGCCCGGTCGCGGCGGGCCGGCCAGCTTCCACCCAGGCGCAGCGGGGGAGCGGGCAGCGCGAGCATTCCGGGCTTCGTGCTGTGCAGATCACCGCCCCGAGCTCCATCAGGGCGGCCGCGAACACCGCGCCATCGCGGCTCGGGGTGATCGCCGCGGCCTCGCGCAGGTCGCGGGTCGCTGACGGGTTCCCTGGCTCGGCGTCCCCCCGCACGGCGCGGGCGATCACGCGCCGCACGTTGGTATCCACGACCGGCACGGATTGCCCGTAGGCGAAGCAGGCGATCGCGCGGGCGGTGTAGGTGCCGATGCCAGGAAGCGCGAGCAACTGCTCGATATCGTCGGGGACCACGTCGCCGTGGTCCCGGGCGAGGATGCCAGCGCACTCGTGCAGGCGCAGCGCGCGGCGGGGGTAGCCGAGCTTGCCCCAGGCGCGCACGATCTCGGCAGGGGATTCCGCGGCAAGATCGGAGGGTCGCGGCCAGCGGCGTACCCAGTCGTGCCAGATCGGCTCGACCCGGGCCACGGGCGTTTGCTGCAGCATGATCTCGCTGATGAGGATGTGCCAGGCCGAGACTCCGGGGCGGCGCCACGGCAGGTCGCGGGCCTCGTCGCGGAACCATGTTACGAGTTCCTCAGCGCCGCGCCACTGCTCGGTCCCGCTCGATTTCACCAACACTTCACACCCTCACAGAAGCGGACATCGTCGCATTTCAATCGCTATTTCCTAGGCTGTCCGGGACGCTGTTCCCGGTATGGCGCGCCAAGCCGGGCGGGAAACAGTGCAGAATGGACCCATGCCATCCTCCAATCCGATTTCCGCCTGGAAGTCCCTCAAGGAGGGGAACCAGCGCTTCGTCAGCGGGTCGCCCCTGCACCCCAGCCAGGGTATCGATGATCGTGCCAAGCTTGTAGCGGCGCAGCACCCCACCGCGGTCCTGTTCGGCTGCTCGGACTCCCGCGTGGCCGCCGAGATCATCTTTGACCAGGGGCTCGGCCAGATGTTCGTCGTGCGCACCGCTGGCCATGTGATGGACTCCGCGGTGCTGGGATCCATCGAGTACGGCGTCGGCGTCCTCAATGTTCCCCTCGTCGTGGTGCTCGGCCACGATAGCTGCGGAGCCGTCGCGGCCGCGGTCAATGCCCTCGAGGGCGGGGACGTGCCCGCGGGGTTCGTGCGCGATGTGGTCGAGCGTGTCACGCCTTCGCTGCTGCGTGCCAAGCAGCGTGGGCTGAGCGCGATCGATGAGTTCGAGGCGCAGCATGTGCAGGAGACATCGACGCTGCTGCTCGCGCGATCACGCGTGGTCGCCGAGGCGGTCGATGCTGGCCGGTGCGCGATCGTCGGAGTGACATACAAGCTCGCGGAGGGCGAGGCCCGGCTGCGCAGCGTGATCGGCGATGTCGGCGATCGGGACATCGACGACATGTCGGATCGCTAGCGGCCTGCTGGGGCTTCGGGGGCGAGGGTCCTGGGGCGAAACTCACAGCCGACACGCCCGCCGTGATCAGGCTGCCGGGTAACGATCGGGAATACCGTAAGTCCCGTGCACGACCCTCGCTATCCCTCCCCGCGCCGTCCGCGCCGGCTCCCGCACCCGCCCGAGGTGTATCGTCGGCGCCGCATCGTGGCCGCCGCCGTCGTGCTACTCCTCGTCCTGGCCTTGATCGTGGGGATCATCGTCGGGGTCGTCGCGCTGTTCCGGGGCGGTGACGAGCAGCCCCCCTCTGCTGCCGCTAGCAGCAGCGCATCCGAGCAGGACGGCGCGAGCGAGCAGGCGGGGGAGCAGGACGATGCTCCGGGCGGCGAGCAGCAGGGTGCCGAGGAAGTCGTCGAGGAGGCTCCTGCGGACGATTCCGAGCCAGGCTCCGAGGACCTCGAGGACCTCGATGAGGAGCCGAAGGTCGCGGAGGGGCCCTGCAAGGACGAGTCGATCAGTTTGCGCGCGACGATCGATCGCGCCGAGTACCTGGTGGGCGACCAGCCCCGGTTTGGCATCGTTGTCACCAATATCGGTGATACGACCTGCGCGCGCGATCTCGGTCCCGCCGTGCAGCAAGTGATGGTCAGGGCGGTCGAGGGCGATCGGCGCACCTGGGTGAACACCGACTGCGCGCCCGGCACGGGGCGGGATGTGTGGACGCTCGCTCCCGCGGACCAGGTCGCGTTCGCGATCACCTGGTCGGGCACGTCCTCCGCACCAGGCTGCTCCGGATCACGGAACCCCGTAGCGCCGGGCGAGTACCGCGTGACCGCGCAGGTGGGCGAGGTGGAGTCCGAGCCGGTTCAGTTCACCGTCATAGACCCATCGGTTCCCGAGCCCGAGCCGGAGGCGGCATTGCCTAGCCCGCCCCCTCCGCCGCCCGCGGGCTAGAAGCGATCCTCGAGAGTGGAACTGGCGAGCCTCGAGAGCTCGTCGGCGATCATCCGGGCACGGTAGGAACTGATCCCCTCGACCGTGTGGAGCTTCTCCGGGCGCGCGGCGAGCAACGCTTGCAGGGAACCGAACGCGTCAACGAGCTGCTCGATCTGGGAGACCGGAACTTTTGGCAGTTGCGCGAGGAAGCGGTAGCCCCGTGGAGAAACCGTCATCTCGTGGGAATCAGCGGGGGTGTCATGCCCGAGCAGGCGGGCGAGCGCACTGAGGTCGAGCAGCATCGCATCGGACAAGCCAGCGAGCTCCGTGGCGACATCGTTGGCGTCGGCAATGGCCGGGGTGCCCTGATGGGGCAGGTAGTCGCGCAATACGACGCGCAGCAGCTGGTCATTGTCGCCAAGCAGCTCGACGAGCTGGAGCGCTACCTGGCGCCCGTCCGTGCCCAGCTCGATGACGGCCCGGTCGATCTCGATGGCGATGCGCCGGACCATCTCGCAGCGCTGGATGACGAGCAGCACATCACGGAGGCTGACGACATCATCGAGCTCTTCCACGGTCAGTGAGCGAGTCGCGGCATCGAGCCGGTTCTTGTAGCGCTCAAGGGTGGCGATGGCCTGGTTCGCGCGCGACAGGATGGTCGCGGAATCCTCGAGCACATGGCGCTGGCCGTGGGTGTAGACGGTCGCGATGCCCATCGAATGGCTCACCGAGATCACGGGATGGCCGGTGTGGTGCGCGGTGCGCTCCGCGGTGCGATGCCGGGTTCCCGTCTCGCTGCTCGTGATCGACGGGTCCGGCACGAGATGCACGTTGGCCCGGACGATTCGCCTGCCATCCGCGGAGAGCACGACAGCCCCATCCATCTTGGCGAGCTCCCGGAGCCTGGTTGGCGCGAACTCCACATCGAGGCTGAACCCGCCATCGCAGATCTGCTCGACGACGTCGTCGAGGCCGAGCACGATGAGCGCGCCGGTACGTCCGCGAAGGATGCGCTCGAGCGCATCCCGCAGCCCCGTTCCCGGCGCGAGCCGGGCGATGGTGGAGAGATCCGGCGAAAGGGCTCGCTGCGCCACGGAACGACTCCCTGCTTGTTCATGAAGACTGCTTGGCCACGATGAAACGTCAATGAAGGCTACTGCAGAACTGGGGGCGTCGCATGGTCGCCCCCGAATAGATCGCTAGTCGCGCGGCAGCAGCGCGAGCGCCTCGGCCATGTCGCGAACACGCAGGGCCCGTACCGATTCGGGCAGCGCCTCGGAATCCGCGGGGACAATGGCACGGGTGAAACCAAGGCGAGCCGCCTCCTGGACCCGTCGGGCCACTCCCGGCACGCGCCGCACCTCGCCCGCGAGCCCGACCTCGCCGATCACCACGGTCTTCTCCGGCAGGGCCCGGTCCCGCGCGCCCGAGGCGACAGCTAGCGCGATGGCGAGGTCCGCGGAGGGCTCGGTTACGCGCATACCGCCAACCGTCGCCGCATACACCTCCGAGCCGGTGAGAGCTACCCCGCAGCGTCGTTCGAGCACCGCGAGGATCATTGCCACCCGCGCCCCATCGAGGCCGCTCACCGCGCGCCTGGGGGACGGAATGCCACTGCCCGCGACCAAGGCTTGCACCTCGCCGAGCAAGGGCCGCTTGCCGTCCATCGCCACAGTGATCGCGGTTCCGGGGACGCTGTGCGCATGATGGTGCAGGAAGAGCCCCGACGGGTCCGAGACCTCGGCGATGCCGCTGTCCTTCATCTCGAAGCACCCCACCTCGTCAGTGGGGCCGAACCGGTTCTTGATGCCGCGGATCATGCGCAGTGTCGAGTTCTTGTCGCCCTCGAAGTGCAGGACCACATCAACGATGTGCTCGAGCGATCGGGGCCCGGCGACCGAGCCATCCTTGGTCACATGGCCGACCAGCAGGACCGCGATGCCTGTTGACTTCGCTAGCGCGGTCAGCGCATTGGTCACCGCCCGCACCTGCGTCACCCCGCCCGTGGTGCCCTCGGAATCCGCAGCCCGCATCGTCTGCACCGAATCGACGATCAGCAGGCTCGGGCCTACTTGCTCGACGTGACCGAGAATGGTCGCGAGCTCCGATTCCGAGGCGATCATGACGCGGTCGTGCAGGGCGCCCATGCGTTCCGCGCGCAGTCGCACCTGTCCCGCGGACTCCTCTCCCGTCACGTAGAGCGCGATATCGTTGTCGGCCCAGCGGCGCACTACTTCGAGAAGCAGCGTGGACTTGCCCACGCCGGGCTCCCCGGCGAGCAGGATCACCGCGCCGGAGACCACGCCGCCGCCGAGGACCCGGTCAAGCTCGCCGATCCCGGTGGAGCGGGTTGCTGCCTGGGTGCCCTCGACCTGGCTCAGGGGCAGCGCGGGGCTAGACGGGAGGAGGCCCCCGGTGGTCGAGGCAACGCGGGATTCGGGCAGGGCCGACCGTTGCAGCGCTGATTTCTGCAGGGTCGAGAGCGCCGGAGCTTCCTCGACGGAGCCCCATGCGCCACATTCGGGGCAGCGTCCTGCCCACTTGTATGTCACGTGCTGGCAGGCGGTGCAGCGGAAGCTCGTTCTGGTTCGGACCACAATGCAGCAGGCTAGTCCATGCCCCTGACACTTCC
This sequence comes from Hoyosella levis, assembly GCF_026008515.1. Lineage (GTDB taxonomy): Bacteria > Actinomycetota > Actinomycetes > Mycobacteriales > Mycobacteriaceae > Lolliginicoccus > Lolliginicoccus levis. Next base: position 49,876 of record NZ_BQYM01000008.1, on the reverse strand, counting down.
GGCCCGCGTGTATTCGGCCTGTCATCGCGCGCCGCGAGCAGCGGGTGGTCTGGCAGGGGGCCGACCGTACGAGGCCCGGCCTAGCACCATGGGGTGCTAGGCCGGGACGGTCTCAAGCCGTGCGCGGGGGGTCAGTGACCCAGGGGCTCGGCGGGCACGTAGGTGCGCTGCGAGGCGGCGCCGGCGTCGATCGGAACGTTGACGGTGACGTCACCAGCCTCGGCGAAGGTGAAGGTGAATGGCACGGTCAGGCCGGGGCGCACGTCCGGGCTCAAGTTCGACAGCTCGATCGTCGGACGGTCGGCGTCCTCCTCCTCGAGCTCCTGGGCAGCGACCCCGACCTCGAGGACACCACCGGCAGGGATCTCGAGCTCGGCGTCCTCGGGCAGGGCAACCTGCGCTTCGAAGGATTCGATGCCGAGCAGGGTCTCGTCCTGCGTCGCGCTGGTGTTGACGAGGGTGAACACCAGCGAGGCGGTGTCCGCGGCCTCGAGCGGGTACGCGGTCTCGTCGCCCTCGAAGACGACATGCGCGTTGCGCAGCGCGAGATCCCCGATCTCCACCGCGCTTCCCGTGACCGCTGCGACCTTGGTGCCGGTCTGGGTGAGCTGCCCGGCACCACAGCCGGCCAGGGCGAGCACTGAGCTCGCGCCGAGCGCGAGCGTCATCGCAGCAAGACGATGCGAGCGCGTGCGCGAGCGCGAGGTGAGCACAGTGGTTTGTGCGCGGTGCTGCGCTGTTGACGAAGTCACGGTCGGTCCTCCCGGGCTCTTGGTGATCGTGAAGCAGCGCGAGGCGCACCGTGCGCCGTGCGAACGCTTCCACTATGCAGAGTAGTTGGCCCGGGACCGGTCGTGCGCGGTGGGTGGGGTTTCTGGTCGTTTCGGTCCATGGGCATGGTCCACCCGCTCCCGCCCGCGGTCGGCGCGCGCGGGAGCGGGCCTTGGCGGGCCAATCCTGGCCGGGGTGTTTGCAACTGCAAGCCCCGAAGAACCGCAGGTGAGCGGTGGTGCCTCGGTGTGGACGGCGCTGACCTGCAAGGACGTCATCCATTTAGGGCAGGCTCGTGTTAGCATAGTCATATCGAAAGGGGTACGGGACATATGAATTTCAGGGTCGGAGACACCGTTGTTTATCCCCATCACGGTGCAGCCACGATCGATGCTATTGAAACCCGAACCATTCGGGGTGAGCAGAAGGAGTACCTCGTACTGAAGGTTGCCCAGGGCGACCTGACGGTTCGGGTTCCTGCCGCCAACGCCGAGTATGTTGGCGTTCGTGACGTTGTTGGCGAGGAAGGCCTTGATCGGGTGTTCCAGGTCCTGCGTGAAGCGCATACCGAGGAGCCGACCAACTGGTCCCGCCGCTACAAGGCCAACCTCGAGAAGCTTGCTTCCGGGGATGTGAACAAGGTCGCGGAGGTCGTGCGTGACCTGTGGCGCCGCGACCAGGATCGTGGCTTGTCGGCCGGCGAGAAGAGGATGCTCGCCAAGGCGCGGCAGATCCTCGTTGGCGAGCTCGCTCTCGCGGAGGGCACCGACGATGTCAAGGCAGCCTCGATGCTCGATGAGGTCCTTGTCGCGTCGTGATGCCGAAGCATCCTGATCCGAAATAGCCGGGCGCGTAGCATCGCCTGGTGTGAATAGCACGTCATCCCGGACCGTGGCCCTGGTGCCCGCAGCGGGCAAGGGTACTCGTCTCGGTGGGGCGCTCCCGAAGGCCTTCATGGCTCTCGGTGGGCGCCCCTTATTGTCCTGGGCGGTAGACGGATTGCGCGATTCCGGCGTGATCGACCACATCATCGTCGTCGCGCCCGCTGACCGTCTCGCCGAGGCCCAGGAGATCGCGGGCGCCGGAGTGCGTGTGGTGGCAGGTGGAGCGGAGCGCGCGGATTCCGTTCGTGCGGGACTCGACGCGCTCGGCGACGCGCGCCATGTGCTTGTTCACGATGCCGCCCGGGCACTCACGCCCCCGTCCGTGATCGCTCGTGTGGCAGAGGCGCTCTGGTCGGGCGAGGACGCGGTGATCCCCGTGCTCCCGGTGACCGACACCGTCAAGACGATCAATGAGCACGGCTATGTGGCATCCACGCCGCCCCGCGCCATGCTGCGAGCAGTGCAGACCCCCCAGGGGTTCAGCGTCGCGGTACTTCGGGCGGCCCATGCCGCGGCCCTCGCCGCGGCCGACCTGACCGATGATGCGATGGCGTGCGAGCGCAACGGCGTGCCGGTGCGGACCGTGCCCGGCGATCCGCTCGCCTTCAAGATCACCACGCCGCTCGATCTCCGGCTCGCCGAGTCGCTCGTCGGCGCGAGGGCCCTTCCCGGCACGTGACATCCCCAGCGGATAGAGTCAGCAGCGTGATGCGCGTGGGAATCGGAACCGATGTCCATCCCGTCGAGCCAGGCAGGCCATGCTGGATGGCTGGCCTGCTGTTCGAGGGGGAATCCGGCTGCACCGGGCACTCCGATGGCGATGTCGCCGCGCACGCGCTGTGCGACGCGCTGCTCTCCGCGGCCGGGCTGGGCGACCTCGGTACCGTGTTCGGCACCGGGCGACCCGAGCTCGACGGGGTCAGCGGAGCGTCCCTGCTCGCGCACGTGCGCGACATGCTCGCCGATTCCGGGTACACCATCGGCAATGCCGCGGTGCAGGTGATTGGCAACCGGCCACGGATCGGACCACGACGCACCGAGGCCGAGGAGGTCCTGGGCGGGATCCTGGAGGCGCCTGTATCGGTCTCGGCGACCACGACCGACGGACTGGGCCTGACCGGTCGCGGCGAGGGCATCGCCGCGGTCGCGACAGCCCTGATCTCGAAGGCAACCTAATACCTCGGTCGCGGCCCGTGGATTCGAGAATGCACCGGACGACCCAGTACGATGATGCGTTGTGACCCTGCGCCTTTTTGACACCGCGACACGCACCCAGCGGGACTTTGCCCCGCTCGTCGACGGCCAGGTCTCGATCTACCTGTGTGGCGCGACGGTGCAGGGCGAGCCACATATCGGCCATGTTCGCAGCGGGGTGGCATTCGATGTGCTCCGGCGCTGGCTGCTCGCGCAGGGGCAGGATGTCCGGTTCGTGCGCAACGTCACCGACATCGACGACAAGATCCTTGCGAAGGCCGCGGATGCGGGACGCCCCTGGTGGGAGTGGGCCGCGACCTATGAGCGAGCCTTCGATCGGGCCTACGAGAAGCTTGGCGTGCTGCCCCCCTCCGTGGAGCCGCGCGCTACCGGGCACATCACCCAGATGATCGAGCTCATCGAGGTGCTCATCGACCGGGGCCACGCCTATGCCGCCGGCGGCGACGTGTACTTCGAGGTGCGCAGCTTCCCCGAGTACGGCGCCTTGTCCGGGCATCGCATCGACGACGTCCACCAGGGCGAGGGCGCCGGCGGCCACAAGCGCGATCAGCGTGATTTCACGCTCTGGAAGGCCGCGAAGCCAGGCGAGCCGTCCTGGCCGACGCCATGGGGGCAGGGCCGTCCCGGGTGGCACCTCGAATGCTCCGCGATGGCCGCGGCGTACCTCGGCCCGGAGTTCGACATCCACTGCGGCGGGATGGACCTCGTCTTCCCGCACCACGAGAACGAGATCGCGCAGAGCCGCTCCGCGGGAGGCGGCTTCGCCCGCTACTGGCTGCACAACGGCTGGGTCACCCTCGGTGGCGAGAAGATGTCCAAGTCGCTGGGCAACACGTTGTCGATCCCCGCGATGCTCGAGCGGGTGCGGCCGCAGGAACTGCGCTACTACCTGGGCAGCGCCCACTACCGGTCCATGCTGGAGTACTCCGAGCATGCCGTCCAGGAGGCTGCGGCGACCTATCGGCGCATCGAGGCATTCCTGGACCGGGTAGCGCGACGGGCTGGCGAGATCTCGGTGGGCGCGTGGACGAGCGCCTTTGCTGCCGCCCTCGATGATGACCTCGGGGTGCCGGCCGCGCTCGCGGAGATCCACACCGTCATCGGCGCGGCAAACACCGCTCTCGAGGGCGGCGAGCCTGAGCGGGCCAGGGAGCTAGCTGGCCAGGTGCGGGCAATGCTTGCCATCCTGGGGGTCGATCCGCTCGCGCCGCAATGGCGCGGGGGACAGGCGGCGCCCGACAGCACTGACGCCGCCCTGGCAGCGCTCGATGTGCTGGTCCGCGACGAGCTCGTCCGTCGACAGCAAGCGCGCGCCGATCGGGACTGGGCCACCGCTGATGCCGTCCGGGACAAGCTCGCCGCGCTCGGCATCGACATCACAGACACACCAGATGGGCCGGAGTGGGCCCTGAGGAACGACCACTAGCGCTTCCGCGGTTCGCGCGCGGAAGGGGAGAACGAGGGACACAATGCCAGGAAACTCCAGCCGCCGGGGCGCGGTCCGTAAATCCGGCACCAAGAAGGGTGCGGTCAAGGGCACCGGTGGCAAGCGGCGCCGGGGGCTCGAGGGCCGCGGCGCCACGCCTCCAGCGGAGGCGCGGGTCGGCCATCCCGCCGCGCGGCGTGCTGCGGTGCAGGCCAAGGCACGACAGGGCAAGGCCGGGGCCCAGGCCGCGCGCCGCCGCGCTGGGGATGGGCCCGAGCTCGTGCTCGGTCGCAACCCCGTCGTCGAGTGCCTCCGGGCCGGAGTGCCCGCCACCGCGCTCTACGTCGCGGTGGGCAGCGAGCCGGACGAGCGTGTCGCGGAGGCCGTGCAATACGTGGCCAACAAGGGCATCCCGCTGCTCGAGCTGCCCAAGTCGGACCTCGACCGGATGACCACGAACGGCATGCACCAGGGCATCGCCCTGCAGGTGCCGCCGTATGAGTACGTGCATTCCGACGATCTGATGCGCGCGGCCCACGAATCACCTGATCCAGGGCTGGTCGTGGTGCTCGACAACATCACTGATCCGCGCAACCTCGGCGCCGTCGTCCGGTCGACCGCGGCGTTCGGCGGCAACGGAGTGCTCATCCCGGAGCGGCGCTCGGCGAGCGTCACCGCCGTGGCCTGGCGCACCAGCGCCGGAGCGGCGGCCCGCATCCCCGTGGCGCGCGCGACCAACCTCACCCGGACGCTCAAGCACTTCCAGGAGAACGGCTACTTCGTGGTGGGCCTCGACACCGAGGGAGCGGTCCCGCTCGATGAGTTCACCAGTGTCGATGTTCCGCTGGTGATCGTTGTCGGTTCCGAGGGCAAGGGACTGTCGCGGCTGGTCCGCGAGACCTGCGATGTGATCGTCAGCGTTCCCATGGCAGGTGCTGTCGAGTCGCTCAACGCCTCGGTCGCGGCGGGGGTCGTGCTTGCCGATATCGCCCGGCAGCGCCGCCACCGCTAGGAGACAAGCAGCGGGCCCCGGCGCTAGTCCCGCCGGGGCCCGCTGCTTCGCCGTGGAGCCTATTCGCGCTCGTAGACGTTGGCGTCGTGGAGCATGGAAGCGCGCAACATCGTCTCGGGAACGCCGAGGCCCTCGACGAGGGTGAGCGCATGCGGGCGAAGCGCCTCGCACAGCTCGTTGACACCACGGCGGACCGCCTTGGCGCGCTCCACCGACATGAACCGGTGCATGATGAACCAGTCCCGGTCGGCCTCGAGCTCGGTGAACACGTAGAGATCGCAGAGCGTCTCCGCGATCTTGCGGGCCTCCTCGTCCTTGATCAGCTCGATGGCGTCGATGAATTCCTCGAGGATCAATCGGTCGATGTGCGCTCCGCCTGCCTTGAGGATGTGGTCCTGGGCATTGTTGAACGCCTTGAACGCATCACCCTCCTTCGCGCCATTGCGCAGCCGTTGCGCGGCGGTGCGGACGAGGTAGTCCTCGCGGTCGGCGAAGAGCTGCAGCTGCGATGCTCGCTTGGACAGGTCGCCCTCCTCGACGCTCCCGTCGCCGCGATCGAAGAGGGTCTGGATCATCTGCCGCACGCCGGAGCGCTCCCGCACGACGTCACCGGCCATGGTCGCGGCGAAGCGGATCCAGTCGGAGGCGTCGTAGTCGCGGACCTCGTCGGCGTAGGAGGTGAGCAGTTCCTTGGCCACGAGCTGGGTGAGGACGGTGTTGTCGCCCTCGAAGGTGGTGAAGACATCCGTGTCGGCCTTGAGGGTGACGAGCCGGTTCTCCGAGAGGTATCCGGCACCGCCGCAGGCCTCGCGGGATTCCTGGATGGCTCGGGTGGCGTGCCAGGTCTGCGCGACCTTCAGGCCAGCGGCCCGCTTCTCCAGCGCGCGCTGCGCCTCCGGGTCGGTGTTCTGCCCGGTCTGGATGAGGTGCATCTTGCGCACGAGGTCGTTCTGCGCGAAGGCCAGCGCGTAGGACTTGGCGATGAGGGGCAGCAGGCGCCGCTGGTGGGCGAGGTAGTCGAGCAGCACGTTCTCCGGCTCATCGTTGGCGGGACGGAACTGCCGGCGCTTGAGCGCGTAGCGGGTAGCGATGCTCAGGGCAACGCGAGCCGCGGCCGCCGCGGCGCCACCCACGCTGATGCGGCCGCGCACGAGCGTGCCAAGCGTGGTGAAGAACCGGCGGCTATCGTTCTCGATCTCGGAACGGTACGTGCCGTCCTCCTCGACATCGGCGTACCGGTTGAGCAGGTTCTCGCGCGGGATGCGCACATTGTCGAACATGATGCGGCCGTTGTCCACGCCGCCGAGGCCACCCTTGTGGCCGCAGTCGGAGGTGGTGACGCCGGGGAGGTCGCCCCCGTTCTCGTCACGAATGGGAATGACGAAGCAGTGCACGCCGTGCGATTCGCCCTCGGTGATCAGCTGCGCGAACACCGCGGCCATGGTGGCATGCTCGGCCGCGCCACCGATGTAGTCCTTGCGGGACGAGGGGGTAGGTGAGTTGACCACGAACTCCTGGGTGGCCGGATCATAGGTGGCGGTGGTCTCGAGCTGCTGGACGTCGCTGCCATGCCCGGACTCGGTCATCGCGAAGCAGCCGAGCAGGTCCAGGTTGATCAGGGGACGGATGTACTTGTCGTGATGGCGCTTGGTGCCCAGGTTCTCGACCGCGCCGCCGAACAGGCCCCACTGCACGCCGGCCTTGACGGTGAGCGAGAGATCCGCGTAGGCGAGCATCTCGAAGCCCGCCACGGCCGCCCCGACGTCGCCGGTCCCGCCGTTCTCCTGGCGGAAGCCGCTCTCGGCGTAGCCGGTCTCGACGAGCGCATGCATCTGCTCGAGGGCGCGCGCTCGGGCAGCCTTGGTGTCGAGGGTCGGGTCGGAGGCGAAGATGTCGGCGGGAAGGTATTCACGGCACTTGTCACGGACCTCTTTCCAGGGACCGTCGAGTGCGTCGCGCAGATATTGCCCAGTGCTGGTCATGACTTCGACGATAACCGCACTCGCTAGGGTTAGCAGGGTGTTCTCAGGCCCTGCTCAGGAACGCATCCCTGCGGCCCGGCGCGCCCGGTGCCATGATGGGAGGCATGATGATGGTGCTCCTGGCGGTCGTGGCGATCACGTTGCTCGTCCTTGCCGTGGCCACGATCATGCGGCTCAGCGCGACCCCGGCACCCGAGGACGCCCGCCCGGCATTGCCGCAGAAGCGCAGCGCGGCCGAGGAAGAGGTGCGGCGCCGGTTCGCGGCCGGGGAGCTCACCGAGGTTGAGTACATCGAGAAGCTCGCGATCCTGCGCATGGATGATGAGCGGGACCTGCCATAGGCGCGGTACTACACCCCGTCGTCGACGTGCGCGCGGGAAGCTGGAACACTGGTAGCCGTGACCGAGCCCCGCGACCACGCCCACGTGCCCCGTTCCGCCCAGCTCTTCGACCGCGCCTCGCGCGTTATCCCCGGGGGAGTGAACTCGCCGGTGCGCGCGTTCGGTGCCGTCGGGGGAGTGCCCCGGTTCATCCGGGAGGCGCGCGGCCCCTGGCTGGTGGACGTCGATGGCAATCGCTACGTGGACCTGATCTGCTCCTGGGGGCCGATGATCCTCGGGCATGCTCATCCAGCCGTGGTCGAGGCGGTGCGCGAGGCAACCCTGAAGGGCACTTCATTCGGCGCTCCCACCGAGGGAGAGGTCGAGCTCGCCGAGGAGATCGTGCGCCGGGTGGAGCCGGTGGACCGGGTGCGACTGGTCAATTCGGGCACGGAGGCGACGATGAGCGCGGTGCGCCTGGCCCGGGGCTTCACCGGTCGTAGCAAGATCATCAAGTTCGCCGGCTGCTACCACGGCCACGTTGATTCCCTTCTCGCGCACGCGGGCTCCGGCGTCGCTACCTACGCCCTGCCGACCTCACCGGGCGTCACTGGCGCGCAGGCCGCCGACACCATCGTGCTGCCCTACAACGATCTTGGCGCTGTCCGCGAGGCGTTCGCCCGGCACAAGGGCGAGATCGCGGCGGTGATCACCGAGGCGGCAGCGGGCAACATGGGCGCGGTCGCGCCACTGCCCGGGTTCAACGAGGGCCTGCGCGTGGCCTGCCACGAGAATGGCGCGCTGCTCATCATGGACGAGGTGATGACGGGCTTCCGGGTCAGCGCTTCGGGATGGCATGGCATCGACGGGGTGGCCGGTGATCTCTACACCTTCGGCAAGGTCATGAGCGGCGGCCTGCCAGCAGCGGCGTTCGGTGGCCGGGCCGACATCATGGACCACCTCGCGCCGAACGGAGCCGTCTACCAGGCCGGGACGTTGTCGGGCAACCCCGTGGCGGTCGCCGCGGGCCTCGCGACGCTGCGCCACGCCACCCCCGACGTGTACGCCGCGCTGCGCCGCAACCATGCCGCGCTGCGCGAGCTGCTCGCTGATGCGCTCGATGCCGTGGGCATCGCGCACCATGTCCAATCAGCGGCAACAATGGTGAGCGTGTTCTTCACCGATCATTCCGTGCAAGACTATGCACAGGTGAAGGCGAGCGAGACGTGGCGATATCCGGCGTTCTTCCATGCCCTCCTCGACCGGGGCGTGTATGCGCCACCGAGCGCGTTCGAGGCATGGTTCGTCTCGGCGGCCCTCGATGATGAGGCGTTCGAGGTGATCGCACGCGCGGTGCCAGCAGCGGCGGAGGCCGCGGCGGCCGCGACACCGCCCGAGCCCGTGAAGGCCTGACAGGACGACATCCGCTCTAGGAGGATGAGACGTGACCGATCCCAGCAATGACAGCGCGCGCTCGAGCGATATCCGCACGATCGTGCATCTCGTGCGCCACGGCGAGGTGCACAACCCCAACGGCATCCTCTATGGCCGGCTTCCCGGCTTCCGTCTCTCCGAGGCCGGTCAGGACCAGGCCCGCCTCGTCGGCAAGGCGCTCGCGGGCCACGACATCACTCATATCGTCGCGTCCCCGCTGCTGCGCGCCCAGCAGACCGCCGCGCCCATCGCCGAGGAGCATGGGCTGCAGGTCGCTACCGATGAGGACCTCATCGAGGCGGACAACCAGTTCGAGGGGCTGCGCGTCTCTGTGGGCGATGGCGCGCTGCGCCGCCCGCGGCACTGGATGAAGCTGCGCGATCCGTTCAGGCCGTCCTGGGGCGAGCCCTACCTGCAGATCGCGCACCGCATGCTCGCCGCGGTCAATACCGCCCGCGCCGCAGCGTCCGGGCACGAGGCGGTCTGCGTGAGCCACCAGCTGCCAGTGTGGTCGTTGCGGCGGTTCCTGCAGGGGCAGCGGCTCTGGCACGATCCGCGGCATCGGCAGTGCTCGCTGGCATCACTGACCTCCCTGGTCTACGAGGGTGACGAGCTGATCGACATCGTGTACTCCGAGCCGGCGGGAGCTTCGGATCCCACGGTGACGCGGGCATGAGACCGCGCTCTCCGCGACGCTGGACCCTGGCCGCTGCGGTGGCCCTGGCTGGCTCGCTGCTCGTGGGTTGCTCCTCCGGTGACGATGCCGTCGTCTACGGGGGCACCTTCAACTTTGTCTCGCCGGGCGGGCAGACCGAGATCTATTACGATCCGCCCGCCGAGCGTGGCACCGTGGGCGGGATCGCCGGGCCCTCGCTGATGCAGCCCGACGAGACCATCGCCCTCTCGGACTACGCGGGCGAGGTCGTCGTGCTCAACGTATGGGGCCAGTGGTGCGCGCCCTGCCGCACCGAGATGCCCCAGCTGCAAGAGGTCTTTGACAACACCAAGGACCTCGGCGTGCAGCTCATCGGCATCAATGTCCGCGACCGGCAGATCAGCAAGCCGCAGGACTTCGTGACCTCCTCCGATTTCACTTTTCCCTCGATCTACGACCCGCCCATGCGGACCCTCCTCGCGCTGGGCGGCATCCCCACCAGCGTGGTTCCGATGACGGTGGTCCTTGACCGGGAGCACCGCGTGGCCGCGGTGTTCCTCAAGGACCTGCTCGCCGAGGACCTGCAACCGGTGGTCGAGCGGGTGGCCGCCGAATGACCACCGTGCTCCTCGCCGCGTCGATCGGCGACACCTTCCGCGATACCGCGGTGGCCGGCCCCATGCTCGCGGCGATCGTTGTCGCGGTGCTCGCGGGCTTCGTGTCCTTCGCGTCGCCCTGCGTCATCCCCCTCGTGCCCGGCTACCTGTCCTACCTCGCGGGCCTCGTGGGTGCCGAAGCGCCACCGACCACGGTCCAGCAAGCACAGGGGACGACCACCCTCACCACGATCCGTGATCGCACCCGCTGGCGAGTGGCCGGCGCCGTCGCGCTTTTCGTGGCCGGGTTCACCGTGGTGTTCGTGCTGGCCACGGCATCAGTATTCGGCATGATCGGAGCGCTGAGCCTCAACCGGGAGCTGCTCCAGCGCGTGGGCGGGGTCGTCACGATCCTCATGGGCCTGGTGTTCATCGGCCTGATCCCCGCGCTGCAGCGGGAGGCACGATTCTCGCCGCGACGATTCACGTCCCTCCTTGGCGCCCCCGTGCTCGGTGGCATCTTCGGCCTCGGCTGGACCCCCTGCCTGGGCCCGACCCTGGCCGGGGTGATCTCGCTCGCCGCCGGGACCGAGGGAACCACTGCCACCCGCGGCGTCATCCTGATCATCGCGTACTGCCTGGGGCTCGGGCTGCCCTTCGTGATCCTGGCCTTCGGCTCGACCGCCGCTCTGCGCGGGGTCGGCTGGCTGCGCCGCAACGCCCGGCTGATCCAGGTGCTCGGCGGCCTCATGCTGATCGCCGTGGGCATCGCCCTCGTCACCGGCGGGTGGGAGCTTTTTGTCGGCTGGGCGCGCGATGCGTTCATCACCGACACGGTGCTGCCGATCTGATGGGCCACCAATCCGCTGATCGACCACTGAACGCCTGGGAACGAGGCGCGAGCCGGGGAGCACGCGCCCACAGATGGGGAGGATGAGTGCTTCGCAAGGTCCTGGCCACGCTGCGCAATCTGTGGCGGAGCCTCACCAGCATGAGCACCGCGCTGGTGCTGCTCTTCCTGCTGGCGCTCGCTGCCGTGCCGGGCGCGCTGCTGCCGCAGCGCAGCCTCAACGCGCAGAAGGTGGCGCAGTACATCGCGGATAGGCCCACCATCGGCCCCATCCTGGACACCTTCGGGTTCTTCGACGTCTTCAGCAGCTTCTGGTTCACTGCCGTCTACGCCTTGCTCTTCATCTCGCTGGTGGGCTGCATCCTGCCGCGCGCCGCTGATCACTGGCGGGCCATGCGGGCGCCCGTCGTGCGCGTGCCCCGCAACCTCGCGCGGCTGCCCCGTCACGCGGTCGGCACCGCGGACACCGAGCCCGAGGAGCTCGCTGGCCGCGCGGAGCAACTGTTCCGCCGGTGGCGCACGAGCATCCGTCGCCAGGACGGCGTCATCGAGATCTCGGCGGAGCGCGGCCATTCCCGCGAGCTCGGCAACCTCGTCTTCCACGTCGCGCTCGTCGGGGTGCTCGCCACCGTGGCCGTTGGCCGCATCCTCGGCTACGAGGGCTCTGTCATCGTCATCGCGGACGACGGGCCAGGCTTCTGCAGCGGCAGCCCCGCGGTGTACGACTCGTTCCGCGCGGGCGTCGACGTCGACGGCACCGATCTCGCGCAGTTCTGCGTTCGTGTCAAGGACTTCACCGCCGACTACCTGCCCTCGGGCCAGGCGGAGATGTTCACCTCCAACATCGAGTACCAGGCGGGCGAGGACCTCGCGACCGGCACCTGGCGCCCCTATCGCCTGCGCGTCAACGAGCCACTGCGCATCGAGGGCGATCGGGTGTACCTGATCGGCCACGGCTTCGCGCCCACCTTCACCGTGACCTTCCCCAACGGCGAGGAGCGCACCGAGACCTTGCAGTTCGCGCCCGAGGAAGCCACCACCTTCCTCAGCTCGGGAGCCATGCGCTTCGACCCGCCAGGTGGCCTGTACAGCGACAGCGCCGAGCGCCGCAAGAACCAGATCGCCATCGAGGGACTGTTCGCGCCCACCGCGGCCTTCCCGGACGGCACGCTGCTCACCTCGTCGTTCCCCGCGATGCTCGATCCCGCCGTCGCCATCGACATCTATCGCGGCGATACGGGGCTCGATACGGGCAAGCCGCAGAGCATCTTCGCGCTCGACCAGTCGATGATCGAGCAGGAGCGCCTTGTCCGCGAGGCCCGCGTCAACCTGTACCCGGGGGAGTCCGAAGTCCTCGACGACGGCACCGAGGTGCGCTTCGATGGTGCCGAGGAGTGGGTCTCGCTGCAGGTATCGCACGATCCCGCGCAGAAGTGGGTGCTCGTCTCGGCAGTGACGATGACGCTGGGCCTGCTAGCGTCGCTCACGATCACGCGCCGCCGGGTCTGGGTGCGCATCGCGCCAGGAGCAGCGAGCCCCGATAGCGATGAACGACGTACTGTAGTAGAGATGGGCGGCCTGGCCCGCACCGATCAGGCCGGGTGGGGCAACGAGTTCGACGAGCTCGTCGATGATCTCGGGCTGCGCCGTTCCGATAGCGGTGACGATGGCCGCAATGCCTAGCGCACATGGCAACACGAGAAACTGGAGTGCCGAATGAACGTGGATCCTGAGCTCGCGCGCTGGAGCGATGGCGCCTTCCAGGTTGCTTTCGCCATCTACGTGCTCGCCATGGTGATGTTCGCCGGGCAATACGCCACCTCGCGCGTGCGGGCATCGCAGCAGCGCGAGCCCGCCGGGGTTGCCACCGGGGCCTCGGGGGCGTCGCGCTCGCCAGCGTCACCGCGAAGTGCTTCATCACGGCCCGCGCAGCGCACCTGGTTCGACAAGTTCGGCGGCATGGGCTACGCCCTCGTCATGCTCGGCGCCGTGTTCCAGCTCGCCTCGATCGTGCTGCGCGGCCTGTCCGCGGGACGGTTCCCGCTCGGCAACATGTATGAGTTCGTCTCCGGCATGGTGCTCGCCACCGTCGTCGGCGGCCTCGTCTTCGTCCGGAAGCCCGAGCATCGCCCGCTGTGGATCTTCATCCTCGCGCCCGTCGTGGCGCTGGTCTTTGTCGCGGGAACCGTGCTGTACGCGGACTCGGCCCCGGTAGTGCCAGCGCTCAGGTCGTTCTGGCTGCCGATCCACGTCTCCCTCGCCGTGCTTGGCAGTGGACTATTCCTCGTCTCGGGCGTCGCGAGCCTGATGTTCCTCGTGCGCTATGCGCTCATCGAGGGTCGCGCCGAGGATGCCCGTCCCGGGGGAGTGCGCGGTCGCATCGCGAGCCGCCTCCCGGAGGCGCGAACCCTCGACCGGATCGCTTACCGCGTCACGATCGTGGCTTTCCCCATCTTCGGCCTGGGCGTCATTCTCGGCGCGGTCTGGGCCGAGGCCGCGTGGGGCCGCTTCTGGGGCTGGGATCCCAAGGAGACCATGTCCTTCGTGACCTGGGTGGTCTACGCCGCGTACCTGCATGCCCGCGCCACCGCTGGCTGGCGGGACGTCAAGGCCGCCTGGATCAACGTCGTGGGCTTCCTCGCGATCGTGTTCAACCTCTTCTTCATCAACATGGTGATCTCGGGGCTGCACTCCTACGCCGGCCTGAACTAGCCGCCTGCTGGGCCCGCCAGCTGGGGGTTCGCCTTTGCGGAATCTGCTGGTCGATGTCACGTTCTCGAGTCCGTGTCGCGGCGTGTCGCGTGACAATAGCTAGCGAATCCTGCGCCAGTGGGCCGCTAAACGCGGGCGAGCCGCTTGCGCGCTTCATGCGCCGCGAGAACGAGCAGCCAGAACGCGGTGATGGGTATGACGAACCACAGCATCGCCGCGCCGAAGGGCTCGAGCGCATCATGATCAGTGGCGTCGAGAACGAGGTAGCCGAGGTAGGCGACGTAGAACGCGAGGAAGACCCCGCCCTCCCAGCGGGCCACCGCGAGACCAGTGAAGGCGATCGGGAGCAGCACGAGCGCCACGGCGATCATGATGGGAAGGTCGAACCCCACCGCGCCGGGCGCGACGTCGATCCCGCTGGGAGCGACCACGGCGGTGATGCCGAGCACGGCGCCGATGTTGAAGATGTTGCTGCCCACCACATTGCCCACGGCGAGATCGACCTGGCCCTTGCGCACCGCGATGACGGTGGTGGCGAGCTCGGGCAGCGAGGTGCCGATGGCCACCACGGTAAGGCCGATGACGAGGTCACTGAGGCCGAATTGGGTGGCAATCGTGGTAGCGCCGTGCACGAGGAACTGCGCGCCGGCGACGAGCAGCCCCACTCCGAGCAGCACGAGGAGGGTACTCGTCGCGGCCTGCTTCGCTCGCGACCCAGTGCCGCTACCAGTGACGCTGCCAGGGGAGCTGCTTGGGGCGGGGCTTGCATCGGGTGCGGGATCTTCACTGCCGTCGGATTTCCGCCGCGTGACTGTCACTAGCGCCACCAAGTACACCAGGAGGATCACCAGCAGGATGATGCCGTCGATACGACTGATCGAGCCGTCGAGTGCGAGGGCGAGCAGGAACAGCGAGAGCCCGATCATCACCGGAATGTCCTTGCGGACGATTCGGGAGGTCACGAGCAAGGGAGCGAGAAGGGCGCCGACACCAAGGATGAGGAAGATGTTGGCGATGTTGGAGCCCACGACGTTGCCGATCGCGAGCCCGGGATAGCCGTCGAGCGCGGCGCCAGTGCTGACCGCGAGCTCGGGAGCGGATGTTGCGAAGGACACGACTGTGAGGCCGACGACGAGCGCGGACATGCCGATGCTCTGGGCGAGGGAGGTAGCACCGCGAACAAGGAGCTCGCCGCCGCCAACGAGGAGTACAAGGCCTCCTACCAGCGATAACAGGGTCATGAAGCTCACGGCGCAACGGTAGCACGCACCCTCTCCGCAGGCATTCTGGCGGGGCCCGGGCGGCCAGCGGGGGAGCTTGCCGAGCCTCTCCGGGCGGTCTCATTATCTGGGAGGCTGGCTCGCGTGGGGTTGCGCGGGACCGCCCGATGGTGCTTACTCAATATCGGCGACCAATCGGGGGATTGTCGCTTCCATCATTCAGTTCACGCGCTTCAGGGGGAGGTGGCGATGACCGGTCAGGTCAGCCATGCGTACAAGAACGATCCACTGCAGAAGGACGTCCCGGGCATTTGGTCCGATGACCAGGCCGGACGGATTCCGTCCGCACCGAAGGCCGCGCCAGCCGCATCCAGCAAGGGTTCCGGCGCCATAGCAGCGGCCACCACGGATCTCTTCGCTGGTCCAGGCGCATCATCGAGCAGCCTGAACTCGTGGGATCTCTCTAGCGAGGTCCTGCTCAAGCCGGTCAAGCCAGCGCCGCGGCGGGGTTGGCGGAAGGCTGTCTACTCCTGCACTGGTGGGTCGGTCAATCTGGGCGACGGCAAGAAGGAAGCCCGGATCGCCGAGCTGACCGCAGAGATCCGGGGCTCGCTCTACGGCTGCCACAAGATCGCGGTGCTCAGCCTCAAGGGCGGCGTCGGCAAGACCACCGTGACCGCGGCTGTCGGCTCGACGTTCGCATCGCTGCGCGGCGACCGGGTCATCGCGGTGGACGCGAACCCGGACCGGGGCACCCTGAGCAACAAGCTGCCCCTCGGTACGGATGCCACTGTGCGTGACCTGCTCCGCAAGGGCGCCGACATCCAGCGCTACAGCGACGTCCGGGCATTCACCTCGCAGGCGACGAGCCGGCTCGAGGTCCTGGCATCCGACAGCGACCCCGCGGTCTCGGAGGCGTTCAGCGCCACGGACTATCACGAGGTCCTCGATGTGCTCGAGCGCTTCTACAACCTGGTGCTCACCGATTGCGGCACCGGGCTCATGCATTCCGCGATGTCGGGCGTGCTCGATAGCGCGGATGCGCTGATCATCGTCAGCTCGGGATCGGTCGATGGCGCACGCAGCGCCTCGGCCACCATGGACTGGCTCGAGGCGCACGGCCACGCTGACCTCGTCGCCAGGTCGGTCACCGTCATCAACGCTGCCCGGCCCAAGGCGGGCAAGGTTGATCTCGACAAGGTGGTACAGCACTTCAGCAAGCGCAGCCGTGCCGTCCAGATGCTGCCCTTCGACCCGCACCTCGAGGAGGGCGCGGAGATCGACATGGAGCGCCTGCGCCCCGCCACGAAGCTCGCGCTGATGGAGCTCGCGGCGACGCTGGCGAGCGGCTTCGGCAACGCGAGCAAGGGCTGAACAACATAGTCGATCGAGACACACGAAAGCGGTGGGGAGCCTAGGCTCCCCACCGCTTTCGTCGTGTATGGAAAATCGCGACCGCGCGGGCCGTCCCGGATCTCCGCTCCCTTATGCCTCGCCGCTCTCGTTCTGCGGGTCGGTGCGGTTCGGGTCGACTGGACGTTCCTTGCTCATGTCCTTCTTGATCCGCCACAAGAACTCGGGATCATCATCCGGGCCAACTGCTCGGGGGGTGTTGTCCGTCCGCCCGAGCAAGGTGGGTCCGAAAGCGCGCCACAAGAGCACAGTGAGCAGGATCAGCCCCAGAATGGCCAGGATCCACAGCATGACGCACCTCCTTCTCCTTACGAGAGTAGCGGTGCGGTGCTGTCCCGGCCAGGAAGACCCTGGCCCGGGCTCCAGCGTGGTGTCAGCGGTGCGCCTCGGAGGTCAGCCGGGCATGCAGCTCGCGGACCTCGGACTCGCGGAAACGACGGTGCCCGCCCGGGGTGCGCAGCGATCCGAGCCGTCCGGCGAGCGCCCAGCGGGAAACAGTCTTCGGGTCGACACTGAAGAGTGAGGCGACCTGGCCGGGGGTGAGCAGTCGCTCGTTGGTCTCGAATCCAATGACAGTCATTTCCGTGCTCCTTCGGTTTGTGACCGGATGAACTTTGATCAATAGTGGCACCGAGGGGGCCAGGTACTCGAACGGTAGGACGTTGGTAAAGCGGAAGTAAGGGATTAAGCGGGCATTTCTCCACGGTCGTGGAGGGCCCTGCTTGGCGTCCTGGCCAGACCTCGCTGCCCTCGACTGGCCTTGCATGCTCCACCGCCAAGTGCCATGGCCGGTGGCGGGCAGAGCGCGCGGCCAAGTACTCGGTAGCCTTGAGCCGTGAGCACCTCGTCATCGTCACCCCAGGCATCGCCGCAGCGCCAGCACACCAAGGGCACCCTCGTCCGCGACATCATCCTGTTCACCATCGCGAGGCTGGTCCTCGCGGCCATCATCGCCGGGATGATCATCGGCGGGGGCATGCTCGTCGGGGTCGAGGTCTACCTCCTCGTCGCGCTGCTGTTCGCCGTCCTGATCGCCATGCCCTTGTCCTTCGTGCTGTTCAAGCCATTGCGCCAGCGCATCAACGAAGGCATCGCCGCCCTGGACTCGCAGCGCCGCCAGCAGCGAGCGGACCTCGAGGCGCGGCTGCGGGGAGCGCAGCAGGGCGATACGGGCGGGCAGTGACCCCACCGCGCCAGGGCTTGCCGTCCACCTCCGCTGCGCCCAGCCGGGATTGGGCGGACAACGCGGTGCGCCTCATCGAGGCCGACGCGCAGCGCAGCGCCGATACCCACCTGCTGCGCTATCCACTGCCCGAGAAGTGGCCCGGATCCGAGGCGCGCGTGCAGCTGTACCTCAAGGACGAATCCACCCACATCACCGGCAGTCTCAAGCATCGCCTGGCCCGATCGCTGTTCCTGTACGGCCTGTGCAACGGGTGGATCCACGAGCGCTCCACCGTCATCGAGGCGTCCTCGGGCTCGACCGCTGTCTCCGAGGCCTACTTCGCGCGGCTGCTCGGGCTGCGCTTCGTCGCCGTCATGCCCGCGACCACCAGCCCATCGAAGATCGCGTTGATCGAGGCGCAGGGCGGCGAATGCCACTTCGTCTCCGAGCCCAGCGAGATCTACCGCGAGGCGCAGCGCCTCGCCGAGGCCTGCGGCGGGCACTACCTCGATCAGTTCACCAACGCCGAGCGGGCGACCGATTGGCGGGGCAACAACAACATCGCCGAATCGATCTTCCAGCAGCTCGAGCTCGAGGAGCATCCCGTGCCGGAGTGGATCGTCGTGGGGGCGGGCACGGGAGGCACCAGCGCCACGATGGGCCGCTACCTGCGCTACAAGCGGCATGCCACCCGGCTGTGCGTGGTCGATCCCGAGAACTCGGTCTTCCTCGATGCATGGCGCACCGGGCATCGGGGACTGACCGAGACGTGCGGATCGCGCATCGAGGGAATCGGGCGGCCGCGGGTCGAGCCATCCTTCGTGCCCGAGGTCGTCGATCACATGGTGCGCGTCCCCGATGCCTCCTCCATCGCCGCCATGCGCTTCGCGTCGCGCCACCTGGGCCGCCCCGTCGGCGGATCCACCGGCACCAACCTGTGGGGTGCCTTCGAACTGATCTCCCGCATGATCGCTGAGGGGCGCAGCGGCAGCGTCGTCACCCTGCTGTGCGACGGCGGGGACCGGTACGCGGGCACCTACTTCGACGACGGCTGGATAGCACGCGAAGGCCTCGATCTGGCGGGGCCCACTCAGGTGATCGAGGACTTCCTCGCGACAGGGCAGTGGACTACGGGGCAATGGACAGCAGGGGAGTAGCACCCATGACCAGCGGCGGCAACGATCCGGCAGTGCGATTCCACAAGGTGGTGCGCGAGTACCGGCTCGGCGAGGAGATCGTGCGCGCCCTCGACGGGGTAGACCTCGACCTCGCCGGCGGTCAGTTCGTCTCCATCGTCGGCCCGTCCGGAGCAGGCAAGAGCACCCTGCTTCACCTGATGGGCGGGCTGGACACCCCCACCTCGGGCACGGTCACCGTGGGCGGCCACGACATCGGCGCCTACAGCGACACCCAGCTCGCCGAGTTCCGGCGCCACCACATCGGGTTCGTGTTCCAGTTCTTCAACCTCCTGCCGACCCTTACGGCCTGGGAGAACGTGGCCGTGCCCCGGCTCCTCGATGGGCAGGCACTCTCCAGCGCCCGCGAGGACGCGATCGCGCTGCTGCAGCGGGTGGGGCTCGCGGATCGGGTGGACCACCGGCCCGCGGAGCTCTCGGGCGGGCAGATGCAGCGCGTCGCCATCGCCCGCGCGCTCATCAACGATCCCCCCGTGATCCTCGCCGACGAGCCCACCGGCAACCTCGACTCCCGCACCGGAAGCGGCGTCCTCGACCTGCTCACCGACATCGCGCACAGCAGCACCAACCGGCTCGTCGTCATGGTCACCCACGACGCGTCCGCGGCCGATCGCACCGACCTCGTCCTCGCGATGCGCGACGGGCGCCTCGAGCACGCCGATGGCTAGCGTTCGCGCGCACCTCGACCGCTGGTGGCTGCTGCACCTTCGTGAACTGTGGGCCCGGCCCGTGCGCGCCGCCATCTCCACGGCCGTCATCGCGGTCTCCTCCGCGCTGATCGTCTCCGTGCTCTCCACCTACGGGTCCCTCACCGGATCAGTGGGGGACCTCTCGGCCACCGTCGCCGGCGATGCCGACCTCGAGATCACCGCCATCACCGACACCGGCTTCGACGACACCGTCGTGGGCCGGGTGCGCGTCGTGGACGGGGTCGATGCGGCGGTGCCAATGGTGTGGACCCCCGTCCCGACGGCCGACAACGGAACAACACTGCTCTTCGGCAGCGACGCCAGCGCAGCCCGGCTCGGCAGCATGATCGCTGACGGCCTCGACGCGGCTCCTTCGGACCTCCTCGCGGGCGGTGTGCTCGCCGGACCCGGGATCGGCGCCACCGCTGGCGACGAGATCGAACTGGCCGGAGGCACCGCGACCGTCATCGAGGTCCTCGAAACGCCCAATGCGGCGGCCATCAACGGCGGCAACTTCCTGATCACCGCCCTTCCCGTCGCGCAACGCCTCGCCGGCCGCGAGGGCATCCTCGATTCCGTGTTCGTCCTGCTCGAGCCCAGCGCCGATGCGAACGCCACGCGCGAGCGCATCGAGCAGGCCATCGACGGCGAGGCACTCGTCGCCGAACCAGGCTTCCGCACCGCCCAGGCCGGCTCGGCCATCGCCCTCACCCGCGATTCCACCCTGATCGTGGCGATGATCGGGCTCGTCGTCGCCGCGTTCCTCGTCTTCAACTCCATGAACATGACGGTCGCGCAGCGCAGGCCCGCGATCGCGACGCTCCGGGCGGTCGGCGCGCGGCGCGGCACCATCGTCCGCGGCCTCATCGGCGAGGCCGCCTTCCTCGGCGCCCTCGGTGGTGCGCTCGGGGTCCCCCTCGGCGCGCTCATGGGCGGCCTCGCGGTCAACCGGATACCACCCGTGCTGCTGCAATCATTCAGCACCGAGATCACCTTCGCGGTGCAGTGGTACGCGCCCATCATCGCGGTCCTGCTGTGCATCCTCGCCAGCGTGGCAGCATCCGCCGTCGCCGCGCGGCAAGTGTTCGCCGTGGCGCCAGTCGAGGCGCTGCAGCCCGCGGATGTGATCACCGCGGAGGGCGATCACCAGCCGTGGACGAGAACGGCCACGATCGGTGGGATCGCGGTCATGCTGCTCGCGCTCGCGATGGCCTTCCAGTTCGAGGATCGCCGCGCCCTCGTCGCCAGCGCGCTGTTCGCGGTCGGCGGCCTGGCCCTGTGCTACGGCGTGATCCGCGGGATCAGCGGTGCCACCGCCTGGCTCGCATTGCGCGGCGGAGCACCCGGCAGGCTTGCGTCCGAATCCGCGTCCCGCGCCCCACGCCGCGTCTGGGCCACCGCAGTGACGGTCATGATCGCTGTCGCGGTCGCGGTATCGACCACCGGATCCATGCGCAACCTGGTGGATTCCTCCGGCGACCTCGTCGCGCCCCTCGCCGACGCCGACTTCTACCTCTCCACCACGCCCGTCGATGTCGTCCCCGCCGGGCCGGTCGTGCCCGAGGGGGCTTACGAGGTGCTCGACCAGGCCCCTGGGATCGAGAGCGTCACCGAGGGCCAGTGGGCCTACGCCAACATCAGCAGTCCCGGTGGCGCGCCGTTGAAAGCGATGGTCCTCGGGGCGATGCCCGGCACCACCGCGCCCGCCGTGCGGATGATGGACGAATCCCTGCGGCAAGCCCTGCACCAGGGCGACGGGATCGTCCTGTCCCGCCAGCTTGCCCGGCAGATCGGGCTCGAGACCGGGGATACTGTCGAGCTCGCCACGCCCAGCGGCGCCCGCTCCGCGCCGATCATCGGCGTCATCGACTACCTCTCCGTGGGATCAGGGATGCTCGCGATGCCGCTGGCGATGATGCAGGAGTGGTACGAGCGGCCTGGCTCGACCTTCCTCGAGGTGCAGGTGGCAGACGGCGCGGAGGCTGCCACGGTGATCGCCGCGGTGCGCGAGCAGCTCCCGGATGGGGTATTCCTCGAGACGGGCGCCGAGGCGTATGGCGCGGCCCGCGGCGCCACCGAGCAGGCCGGAGCCCTCGCCGTGGGCGTGCAATGGATCGTCGCGCTCGTCGCGGCCGTTGCCCTGCTCAACACCCTCATGCTGTCGGTGCTCGACCGGCGCCGCGAGCTCGGCGTGCTTCGCGCCATGGGCGCGAGCCGACGCTTCATCGCGCGCACCGTGCTCGTGGAAGCCGTCTCGGTCGGCATCGTGGGCGGCGCGCTGGGCCTGCTTTTCGGTGGCGCGCTGCACTACCTCGCCACCGTGGCGCTATCGGGCACCACCGCGGTGAGCATCAACTACGAGATCGTTCCCGTGGCCGGGCTGTACGCCCTCGCTGCGCTGATGCTCGCGCTAGCCGGTGCTCTCGTGCCTGCCTGGCGGGCGGGCCGGATGGATATCCTGAGCGCGGTCGCGGCGGAGTAGGGGCCGGTGCCCGCTGGGCGCCGTCAGCCGCAAACGCGATAGAAACCGCGATAATCCCAGGTCGGTTTCTATCGCGTTTGGCGGTTTCCCGTGCTTTTGCCCGCCGCGAGCCTCTCGCGAGCAGGGCCCCCCGCCGACCGCGCGCGGCAAGCCGAGATGTGACGCTTCCGACTGGACCGGGCATATCAACCAGCAGCGTGCCACGATGGGGGCATGATTTTCCTGCTGACCCTAGCGATCAACTCGTTCGCGATCTGGCTCGCTGCCGAGTGGATCACGGGCATCGACCTGTATACCCCTGGCGAGACCACGGCCGAGAACGTGCTATTCATCGTGGCGATCGGTGTGATCTTCACGCTGATCAACATGCTGGTCAAGCCGGTGGTCAAGCTGCTCGCGCTGCCGCTGATCATTCTCACGCTGGGCCTGTTCCTGCTGATCATCAACGCGTTCATGCTACTGCTCACCGAGTGGATCACCACTTACCTTGACTTTGGCCTGATCATCGCGGGATTCGGGGCGGCATTCTGGGGCGGGCTGCTGATCGCGGTCGTCAACCTGGTGCTCGGCATGATCGTTCCCGATCGCGCCTAAGCACGTCCGACTAAGCACGCCCGGGCTGAAACAAGCCCGGGCGTTGCTATTCGCTGGCAGGAAGGATCGGTGACTCCGCGAGCAGGTGCACCACGATCCACGCCGCCGCGAAGGCGATGCCAAGGGTTGCTCCCCACAGCATCCAGATGGAGTAGGTGGCCGCTGCTAGTACGGCGAGCTTGACGAGGATCCGCCCGGGCGGGAAATCGTAGTGAGATCGGGGCGAGGCATATGCCCACCACAGCACCGCGATCAGGAGCACGGCAGCGATCGCGAGTGCCGCGCCCGTCGCATCGGAGCCTCCGAGCGAGAAGGCGTACGCGCCGACCGCGACGACGGCGATGAACTCGGTGACCAGCAGGAGCAGGAGCAGCGCGCCGACAGCGGCGGTGAGCAGCATGGAAGGATTCCCTTTCGACAGTTGCGGACTGGTACTCACCCGGCGTTGAGCCCAACGGTGACGAGGATCGCCCAGCCGAGCAACGCCAGGCCAGTGTCGCGCAACGTCCCGATCAGCGCCAGACCGGTGTCCCCGGAGCGCACGGGGATGTATGCGCGCAGGGCCATGGGGAGGGCCACCAGGCCGAGGAGCGCGGCGGGATGCTGCAGCGCGAGCGGTAGGCACATCAGGAATGGCACGAGCACGAGCGCCAGGTACAACTGCCGGGTGCGGCGATCGCCGAGGCGAACCGCGAGCGTAACCTTGCCCGCGACCTCATCGGTGGGGATGTCGCGCAGGTTGTTCGCCACGAGCACCGCGGTGGTCAGCGAGCCGATCCCGATCGCGCACCACAGCCCCGCGAGCGTCACCGAGCCGGTCTGCACGAACTCGGTGCCGAGCACCGCGACGAGCCCGAAGAACACGAATACCGCTATCTCGCCAAAGCCGAGGTAGCCGTAGGGGCGGGAGCCGCCGGTGTAGAACCATGCTCCCGCGATGCACAGCAGCCCCACGAGCACGATCCACCAGGCAGTGGTGGCCGCGAGCACGAGGCCTGCCAGCATCGCCACCCCGAAGCAGCTGAACGCCACCTTCTTGACGAGGGCTGCGTCGGCGGCGCCGGAACCGACCAGGCGCATGGGGCCCACCCGATCATCGTCGGTGCCGCGGATCCCATCGGAGTAGTCGTTGGCGAAGTTGACCCCGAGCACCAGCGCGACCGCGACGACCAGTGCTAGCAGGGCCTTCCACCACACGATGCCGCCCGCGGCCCCGGCGACGCCGGTACCTGCGATCACGGGGGCGAGGGCGGTCGGGAGCGTGCGCGGGCGCGCCCCCTCGATCCATTCAGCTACCGATGCCATGCCTTGATCTAATCAGCATTGGCCGGTCGGCCGCAGGTTGGACGCGCGGGTCAGGCGGCGGTGGGTGGAGGGCGCCTGGGGGGTTGCGCAGCGGTTGCCCTCGGGATGCCCGGCGGCAAAAGCACGGGAAACCGTCAAACGCGATAGAAGCGGACCTGGGTTTTCCGCGGTTTCTATCGCGTTTGCGGCTGGCCCTTACCAGCAAGCTGCTCGCGCAGCGCGCGCCGGTCGATCTTGCCGGGGCCACGGTGGGGGAGGGCGGTGACGATGTGGAGCTCTCGGGGAGCAGCGCGCGGCCCGAGCTGCCCTGTTACATGCTCGCGCACTGCTTCGAGCGTGGGAGCCGGCTGGCCGGGGCAAACGAGGATCGCCACGGCGATGCGCTGGCCGAGCCGATCATCGTCGAGGCCCACCACCGCGCACTCGGCGATCGCGGGATGAGTGCCGAGGGCCCGCTCGACCACTTGCGGCACCACGGTGAGACCACCACTGGTGATCGCCTCATCGAGCCGACCGGTCACCACGAGCGTGCTGCCGTCGAGCTCGCCGGCATCGTCGGTGCGGAACCAGCCAGGCTCGGCGAACGCGGGATGGCCGGGCGCGTTGAGATAGCCGTGCGCGAGCGTGGCCCCACCGAGCATGATCCGGCCATCGTCGAGGCGGACCTTCACGCCATCGAGGGGCACACCGTCGTAGACGCACCCGCCGCAGGTCTCGCTCATGCCGTAGGTCCGCACGAGGCGCGCGCCCGCTGTCCGTGCCGCGTCGCGAACCTGCGTCGGAAGTGCTGCGCCACCAACGAGGACGGCGTCGAGCCCCGCGAGAGCGGCGCGGGCACGGGGGTCATCGAGGATCTTCCGCACCTGCCCTGGTACCAGCGAGGTGTAGCACGGTCCTGGGCCAGCCAGCATCCGTTCCGTGGCTTCGGCGAAGGCCTCGGCAGAGAACCCGCCCGCCACATCGAGCACGGTCGGCGTGGTCCCCGCGACTAGGCTCCGCAGTAGCACCTGCAGCCCCGCCACATGATGCGGCGGCAAGGCCAGCAGCCAGCGGCCGGGCCCGCCGAGCCTGGCATGAGTGCTCGCAATACTGGCGTGCAACGCGCTGGAGGAGAGCATTGCGCCCTTCGGGAGGCCCGTGGTGCCGGAGGTGGCGACGACGATCGCGGTCTGCCGATCCGTGGGAAGCACGTGCCCGGCCATCGCGTCCCGCAGCCGCAACGATTCCCGCTCGTCGCCCTCGGGCACCGGGAGCCATGTCTCGCGGCCCGCGAGCGCCGCAGCGAGATCATCAAGGACCTCCGCTGCCCCGGCGCCAGTGGGTATCGGCAGGGGAACGGGAACGGTCATGCGCTTGATGCTGCCACCCTCGCCAGCGCTGGCATTTGCTGGGGCGGGACAGCGGGTGCTAGCAGCGATACATTGGGTATGTGGACGAGTCAGTCGCGGCAGCCATCAGCGCGCTCGATGCGGATGACCCCGCCGTCGCAGCGGACGCCGAATCCGCATGGCACGAGCTCGTCGCGCTCTCGCCCCCCGGCGGCCCCATCCAGGCCAGCGTGCAGCAGTATTGCTGGGCAACCATCCGGCGCCTCGACCTCGGCGTCGAGCGGGCCTGGGCCCGTAGCCAGGCCCTCGCGGACCTGCTCGATCGCCTCGGCCTCGCTCGCTATGCCGCCATCGCCCGCAGCGACGAGACCCGCGCCCTGCTCACCATCGAGACCGACGAGACATGGGAATCCATCTTTCGCGAGCACATGCACGCATCCGGAGTCACGCCCCCCGACACCCGCGTCGTCTCCTGGCAACCCATCTGCACCATCAGCGAGCTCGACATCGTCGACCGCATCGCCGCCACCCTCGAGGTCGCCACGATCACCGACGGTGTTGTCACCACGGGGCGGCCCAGGCTGAGCCAGGGCAGCCGCGAAGCGATCACCCACTCCATCCTCGCCACCGGTCACGACGGTCACACCCTCCTCGACGACCTGCTCGACTGCCGCATCGAGCTGTGGTCCACCCTGTCGCCGACCCGGGCCGCCCTCTATGACGAGCTCGCCAGCGTGATCCATGCAGCCCGGATCGTCCCGCTCCATGCCGCCCGAACCGCATACCGCTACCTGCAGGAGCACGGCGAGCACCACACGTCGAGCGTCGAGACCGCCGCCGAGCGCCAGCTCCGCCTCGTCCTGCAACGCCTTGGGCTCGTCCACCGCGCCAACGGGCGCACAACCCTGCGAGCGCGCGCCCGCCATCTCTCCATCGACGACGTGCTCGACACCCTCGTCCACGACTGGATCGGTACCCGCTACACGGCCGAAGCGGTCATCGCCGAAGCACTGATGATCTCGCTCGCCAGCACCGCCCGCGGCACCACCACCATGAACGCGCACTTCCTCGCCGACGCGATGCTCACCGAGGAAGGCTGGCACGACGGCATCAGCGAAGCATCCGTGAGAGCCGCCTCCCGCACCCTCGGCAAGCTCCGCCACGAGCTCGAGGCTCTCGGCATCCTCCACCCCGGCGAGGCGCAACCCGACAGCATCGCCGTCATCTTCGCCTGCGCCGTGCTCCGCGCCCGCCTCCTCCACGCCCGCTACCCGCGTGGGCGGTAGGGGTAGCGGCTTTGGGCCGCGCCGCCAGTGGAAACTATTCCCGTCTCAACCGGGAAAAGTTTCCACTCGTGGCAAGAGCTAGAGGTTGCGAGCAGTCTCAGCAGCGAAACGGGTGGATTTCACCACGCCCTTGGCGAAGACCAGGTTGCCACCGGCGCCGATCGCTGCCCCGATCCCGAAAGGAGCGACTCTACCGATGACAAGGACTCCCTGGCGTGTGCCATAGCGGGTGACGAAGTTGTAGCCAAGCACGCGGTTGATCGAACGAATCGTGGTCAGCGGTACAGAGTTGGTGAGCAGCTTGCCCAAGTGAGCGCCCGTGCGTCCCGCTGCTTTGGAAGCGAAGACCGATCCGCTTCCGCCGGCCAGCACGGTGAGCACGACAGCCTTCTGATGCTCGAGGTCGACAAGCTCAATGCCATGCACGCGAAGCACCGCCAGGACGTGTGCTGCTGAGGCCGTCATGAACCAGCTAGTGTCCCCGGCCGTCATGGCCAGTGCAGCGGCCGTGCCGACTCCAGGGACTGCCGCAGCGCCGCCGGTGGCTGCACCACTGGCCGTTACCGCGGACATGAATGTGGTCTCCAGCTTCTTCACCAACTGATCGGCACTGGCCTCGGGGTGCTTCGCCCGCAGGCGCTCGACTCGCTTTAGCATGAGCGAATCGGCAGCAATAATGGCCTTGTCGAGCAGTGCAAGCGACTTGCTGGCGTTCTCCTCGCCGTATCCTCCGCGCCGACATTGCCCGTATCAGCAGGCCTGCTGTCCTGTGCATCGTCCATGTACATTCCCTTTCGAAGCTGGATACGGTGCATTCTCATGGCCTCGCCGAACACGTAGGCGCTTGACCGCAATGGATCGAGCCCCGCGCGACCATCTTGTTGCCACCGCTACTTCTGACGAAGGTACGTGAGGCCGAATGCTTCCACCTGCCGGGTTCCGTGGCAGTGAAACGATTGCCTGTGTTCCGGGCGCCCCGCCCCGCGAGTGGAAACTTTTCCCGGTTGAGGCGGGAGAAGTTTCCACTGCCGGGGCCATCAATGCCTCCGCGCGCCCGCCTCTACCCGGTGATCTGGTCCACGAGCCGGGTGATGAGGGCGAGCATCTCGGTGAGCGAGATCATGGCGAGGCGCTCGCGGGCGCGATCGGTGACGCCGTGGATGATGAGTTCGCCCGGGCCGGTCTCGATGCTGGTGAGCTGGAGGCCGTGGGGCAGGTCGGGGACGGTGACAGCGAAGGGCCGGATGCGGTGCGCGATGGGCAGGCTGCGTT
Organism: Hoyosella levis; assembly: GCF_026008515.1. Lineage (GTDB taxonomy): Bacteria > Actinomycetota > Actinomycetes > Mycobacteriales > Mycobacteriaceae > Lolliginicoccus > Lolliginicoccus levis. Next base: position 22,069 of record NZ_BQYM01000008.1, on the reverse strand, counting down.
GCCAGAGGTGGATGCCGACGGGGTCAAGGTAGATGACTGATTCGCCGGCGGTGGCGCGGAGCTCGATGTGGCCGAGCAGGGGGCGGCGGGCCCATCTGGCGTGGATGCGGCCGCGGTCGGTGATGGCGACGTCGATGTCGGGGGCGACCTGCTTGACCCAGTGGTGGACCTCGGTGCTGGTGACGGTGATGCGAAGGTCCACGCGCCCGGCGACGAGGTAGGGGGCGGGCAGCGAGCGGAGCCTGACGTCGCGGCAAGCGACCTGCACCTGGTGGAGGGTTGTGGATTGCCAGCGGACGTGGTTGGCGGTGACGCGGAGCTCGCTGAGCGCGCCGGTGGCGAGGTCGAGGGTGCGGAGGTTGCTGCTGATCTCGACGGGGGTGAAGGAGACGTCGATGTTTCCCGTGCGGAGGGTGAGCCGTCTGCCAACGAGTCGGTCCGTGGCGATGCGCAGGATGAGCTCGAGGAGCTGCCCGGGGGTGGTGGGCACAGGTGGGCGCAGTGACTTGCCGAGCGCGAGCAGTCGCTCCATCTCTCGCTTCGGCAGCCATTCGCCGAAGAGTCGCGGACCGCTCATGGCTTAAGTATGGCGCCTCAGGTGGCGGGGCTCGCGGGTGGCCGTTGGTCGCGGCGCAGTGGATGGTCGTCGGGGATCTCGACGAGCACGATGGGAGTGCCGTCAGGGTCGGTGGTCCACATCTCGATGAGGCCCCACGGCTCGGTGCGGGCTTCGCGGGTGATCTCCGCGCCGCGCTCCTTGAGCTGCCGGGTGGTGTCGGCTAGCGAGCGCACCTGGAGCCAGAGTGCTCCGCCAAACGTTCCGGCGCTGGGGTCGTGGCCGTGCGCAGCAACCTCGATGAGGCTTTGCCCAGCGAAGAGGACGGTGCCGCCGGGATACTCGCGGTAGGTGGCTAGCCCCAGGACGTCCCGGTAGAACCGCAGCGTGGCGGCAGGGTCGCGGGGTCGCAGGATGATGCGGCTGCTCAGGATGTCCATGGGGCCAGCCTCCTCGTGCTCGCGGGAAATCGGGGTCAGCTAGGGCGTCAGTAGTACCAGGGGAACGGGGACCAGTCGGGCGCCCGCTTCTCCAGGAAGGAGTCGCGCCCCTCGACTGCCTCGTCGGTCATGTAGCCGAGGCGGGTGGTCTCGCCGGCGAAGATCTGCTGGCCGACCAGGCCGTCGTCGACGGCGTTGAACGCGAACTTGAGCATGCGGATGGCGGTGGGGGACTTGCCGAGGATCTCGCCGGCCCATTCGAGGGCGGTGTCCTCGAGCTGATCGTGGTCGATGACGGCGTTGACAGCGCCCATGCGGTGCATTTCGTCGGCGGTGTAGGCGCGGCCGAGGAAGAAGATCTCGCGGGCGTTCTTCTGGCCGGTCTGGCGGGCGAGGTAGGCGGAGCCGTATCCGGCGTCGAAGCTGCCGACGTCGGCGTCGGTCTGCTTGAACCGGGCATGCTCGCGGCTGGCGAGGGTCAGGTCGCAGACGACGTGGAGGCTGTGGCCGCCGCCCGCTGCCCAGCCGTTGACGAGGCAGATCACGACCTTGGGCATGAAGCGGATGAGGCGTTGCACCTCGAGGATGTGGAGCCGTCCCGCGCGGGCCTTGTCGACAGTATCGGAGGTGTCGCCGCTGGCGTACTGGTAGCCGGTGCGGCCGCGGATGCGCTGGTCGCCGCCGGAGCAGAAGGCCCAGCCGCCGTCCTTAGTGCTGGGGCCGTTCCCGGTGAGCAGGACCACGCCAACGTCCCCGGACATGCGGGCGTGGTCGAGGACGCGGTACAGCTCGTCGACGGTGTGCGGGCGGAACGCGTTGCGTACTTCGGGGCGGTCGAAGGCGACGCGCACCACGCCCTGCCGGGCACCATCGCGGACGTGCCGGTGGTAGGTGATGTCGGTCAGGTCGTCGAATCCGGGTACGGGCTCCCACAGCTCTTCGTTGAACGTCACGGTCCCGAGCATAGGCGGTGGGATGCATACTGGGGTGGGAGTGCCCCCGGCGACGGCGAGGACTGGTCCGATGGCCTATGTCATTACACGATCCTGCTGCAATGATGCCTCGTGCGTGCCGGCGTGCCCGGTCGATTGCATCCATCCCGCGCTGACGGATCCGCTGTTCGCCACGGCCGAGATGCTGTATATCGAGCCGGATGCGTGCATTGATTGCGGCGCGTGCGTGGATGAGTGCCCCGTGTCGGCGATCTTCCCGGAGGATTCGCTGCCGGTGGAGCAGGAGCCGTTCATCGACATCAATGCCGCCTATTTCGACCGGCATCCCTATGGGGCGGAGCCAACGAGGCCGGAGCGCCCGCCTGCGCTGCGATTCGCCCCGGGGCCGTTGCGCGTCGCGATCGTCGGCACGGGGCCGGCCGGGCTGTACCTGGCCGAGCAGTTGCTCGGCCTCGGCGGGGTGGAGGTGGAGCTGTTCGACCGGTTGCCCACCCCATTCGGGCTGATGCGGGCAGGCATCGCGCCCGACCATGCTGATACGCAGCAGGTCGTGGAGATGTTCGCGCCCCTGCTCGGCAAGCCCGCGCTGGGCCTGCACCTCGATGTGGAGGTCGGTACCCATCTGGCGCACCAGCACCTGCTCGATCATCATCACGCCGTGGTGTACGCGGTGGGCGCGGGCTCGCCCCGGCAGCTAGGCATCGCGGGGGAGCAACTTCCGGGCAGCGTGGCCGCCACCGACTTCGTGGCCTGGTACAACGGCCACCCCGACCACGCGAGCGACCAATACCGGCTGGAGGGGGACACCGCAGTCGTCATTGGCACCGGGAACGTCGCTCTCGATGTCGCCCGCATCCTCGCGATCAGCCCCGAAGCGCTTGCTGGCACCGATATCGCCGATCCTGCGCTCGAGGCGCTGCAGGGCAGCGGCATCCGGGAGGTCCTGGTGCTGGGGCGCCGTGGCCTGCTCGATTCCACGTTCACGCTGCCCGAGCTAGTGGGCATGGGCAACATCCCCGGGGCATCAGTGGTCATCGATCCGGCGGACACCGAGGTCGATGGGGCAACCAGCGAGTGGCTGCGGCGCGAGGCCGAGCCGGAGGTGGCGCAGAAGCTCGCCGTCGCCCGCCAGCATGCGCAGCGCGCTACATCGCCGGGAGATCGCACCATTCGTTTCCAGTACCGCACCACGCCGCTGCGGATCCTCGGCGACGACCACGTGACCGGCATCGAGGTCCGCGAGCACCGGCCCGGCGAGTCCCCGCGCGACCGGATCATCGACGCTTCCCTGGTGCTGCGCGCCGTCGGCTACCAGCCGGGCCCGCCGCCGGGCCTGCCCGTCGATGACAGCACGGGGACCGCCGCGCACGAGCATGGCCGCGTGGCCACGATGAGCGGCACCTACGTGGTGGGCTGGGCGAAGCGTGGACCCCGCGGGCCGCTCGGGTACAACCGCGCCGACGCCATCGACACCATGGGGTCGATCGTCGACGATGCGAATTCCGGGGCCCTCGACAGACCGATCGGTGGGCGGGAGCAGCTCCACCAAATGCTCGCGGAACGTCGCCCCGGAGCGATCGGGCTGGCGGGCTGGCGGGCCATCGACAACGTCGAGAAGACTGGAGGGCGGGGGACCGGGCGCCCTCGAAGCAAGATCACCACCTGGGACGCGCTGCGCGAGGCCGCCCGCGCGCGCTGAGGGACGCCGCCTCCAATGGCCGTCGCCTCCAAGAGCCGTCACCTACAGTGGCGGGCATGGACGCACCTGCCTTGCCCGGACTTGCCGAGCTGCGCGGCAGCGCGCGCGTGGTGTCGCTCCCTCTGCGGGTGCGCTTCCGCGGCATCGAGCATCGCGAGGCGCTGCTCATCGAGGGCCCGCACGGCTGGGGCGAGTTCGCGCCGTTCCCCGAGTACCCGGACGAGGAGGCGGCGACCTGGCTGGCAGCGGCTATCTCCGCGGCCTGGCAGCCCCCGCCCCGCGCGCTCCGATCGTCGATCCCCGTCAACGCCACCGTTCCCGCCGTGCCCGCCGCCGATGTGCCCGCGGTGCTCGCTCGGTTCCCTGGTGCCACCACCGCCAAGGTGAAGGTCGCCGAGCGCGGCCAGGTCCTCGCTGATGACCTCGCCCGTGTCGCGGCGGTGCGCGAGCTCGTGCCCACCGTCCGCATCGATGCGAATGGCGCCTGGACGGTCGAGGAGGCCACCGCCGCGCTCGAGCAGCTCGGGGATCTCGAGTACGCGGAGCAGCCATGCCGCTCGGTCGAGGAGCTCGCAACTCTGCGGCAGCGCGTGGCAGTGCCGATCGCGGCCGACGAGAGCATTCGCCGGGCCTCCGACCCGCTGCGCGTCGCCCGGATGAAGGCTGCCGATATCGCGGTCATCAAGGTTGCCCCGCTCGGTGGCCCCGCGCGCGTGCTGGGCATCGCCAACAGCCTCGCCGCTGCCGGGATGCGCGTGGTGGTCTCCAGCGCCATCGACACCGCAGTGGGCATCGGCACCGGGCTCGCTACCGCAGCGGCCTTGCCCGAGCTGCATCATGCGTGCGGGCTGGGCACCTCCCGGCTGCTTCTCGACGATGTGGCCGAGCCGCCCGCCTGGAACGCCGGTACGATGCTGGCCGAGCGGCCCGTCCCGGACCCTGCCGCGCTGGACCGGCTCGCCGCCACCCCCGAGCGGCAGCAGTGGTGGCTGGAGCGCCTCGACCGGTGCCATCGCATCCTCGCCGAGCGCCCGGCCGCTGCCGTCTAGCTCGCTGCTGGTGGGATCGGCCGCGGCACCTCGCGCGTGTCCATCCCCACGCCCCACTCGGTGCCACCGAGGCGGCTCAGCGGGGCGAGCGCCTGGCTCGCGGGCAAGCCGTCCTCATCGAGCGCGCGACTGTTCACGGTGACGAACACCACCCGGCCGAGCACGAGGAAGGAATCACCGATCTCGATGATGCGCTCGCGCACGCACTCGACGCTGACGGGCGCGTGCAGCACCCGCGGCGGGGCGACGCGCACGCTGGGCTCGAGGGCGATATCGAGCTTGTCGAACTCGCTCTCCCCGGCTCCGTACGCGGCCGCGCTGGCATTGACCTGATCGAGCATGGGCTGCGAGGCGAGGTTGACCACGAACTCGCCCGTCTCGGCGACATTGCGGACACTGTCTTTGTGGCCGACCGAGCAGAACTGCACGATCGGCGGCCGCGTGCTCGCGATGGTGAAGAAGCTGTAGGGCGCCAGGTTGTCCACCCCGGCCGCGGACCGGGTCGAGACCCAGGCGATGGGCCGCGGCACCACGGTGGCGGTCAGCAGTTGGTATACCCGGTCGGGTTCCATCAGGACCGGGTCGAAATGTGTGCGCACGCCTGCCATCGTCGCACCCTCGGCGGGCCATGTCAGCCGGGGCGGGTGCCGGAGCGGACACGGTAGGCCGCGCGGCGCCGCGAAATCTGACACCCTGGAAGCGTGAACCCGTCCACTGCCCAGGCCAGTGCTGTCGTCGATGAGCTCGTCCGCGGCGGCGTCCGCGACGTCGTGCTGTGCCCGGGATCCCGCAATGCGCCACTGGCCTTCGCGCTCCATGCCGCCGAGACAGCGGGCCGCATCAGGCTGCATGTCCGCATCGATGAGCGCACCGCCGGGTTCCTCGCTATCGGCCTATCTCTGGGCTCCGGCAAGCCAGTGCCAGTGGTGATGACCTCCGGCACGGCCGTGGCGAACCTCACGCCCGCGGTGTTCGAGGCCAACTACGCGCGCGTCCCGATGATCGTGCTGAGCGCGAACCGGCCGTACGAGATGCTCGGTACCGGTGCCAACCAGACCGTGGAGCAGCTCGGCATGTTCAACGAGCAGGTGCGCGCCTGCATCAGCCTGGGCATCGCGGAGGAGGACCGGGACCAGAACAGCCAATGGCGCTCGGCGGTGTGCCGGGTGCTGGCAGCCGCGCGCGGTGACCGCACCGGCAACGCGGGGCCGGTGCAGTTCGACCTGCCGCTGCGCGAGCCGCTTGTGCCCGAGATCGACGGCGGAACGGTGCCGCCCGGGCGTCCCGACGGCGCGCCGTGGACCAGCACCCCGCGTGCCCATCTCGATGTGCCACTGCCGATCGATGTCTCGCTCGACACGATCGTCGTGGCGGGGCACGGCTCGGGCGAGCATCCCGAGCTCGAGGGGCTGCCAACGGTCACCGAGCCGACGGCGCGCCATGTGCCTGGCGGTATCGCGGTGCATCCCTATGCGCTCGGCGAGCTGCATCCCCAGCAGGCCATCATCACGGGACGGCCCACCCTGCATCGCTCTGTGTCCCGGCTGCTCGCGGATCCGCGGATCGCCGTTCATGCGCTCACGACGGGACCGCGCTGGCCCGACATCTCCGGCAACCTGACCGCGGCGGGCACTCGCGCGGTGCTCTCGGGCACGCCCCGGCGCTCGTGGCTCGAGCAATGCCAGGACCTGTCGCAACGCGCGCGGATCGCGATGCGGAGCGAGCTCGCGAACCATCCGAAGGCAACCGGCTTGCATGTGGCAAATGCGATCGTCGGTGCGGCAAGGCCAGGGGACTTGCTCGTGCTCGGCGCGTCCAACCCCGTGCGCGATGCCGCCCTCGCGGGCCCCGTGCCCGAGCACGTCCGCGTGGTGTCCAATCGTGGCGTCGCCGGGATCGACGGCACCGTCTCCACCGCGATGGGGGCGGCGCTCGCGCATGGCGGCCGGGCCATCGCGCTGCTCGGTGACCTGACGTTCCTGCATGACAGCTCCGGCCTGCTGCTTGGCCCGCATGAGCCACGGCCGGAGGATCTCACCATCGTTGTCGCCAACGACGATGGCGGCGGTATCTTCGAGCTGCTCGAGCAGGGTGACCCGGTCTACGCGGGCGCCTTCGAGCGGATCTTCGGCACCCCGCACGGGGTCAACGTCAAGGCACTGTGCGAGGCATACAACATCCCCTACCAGCAGCCCGAGCTCGACCAACTCGGTGAAGTGCTCGCCGAGGGCGCGGCCGATGCCGGGGGAGTGCGCATCGTGGAGGTCCGCACGGACCGGTCGGGGCTGCGGGAGCTGCATAGCGCGATCCGCGCGACCGTCGCCCGCTAGCGGATACGCTGCTTTTCGTGAGATATCGGATGCTGCGGCGGGCCAGGCGTGCAGTGCTCCTCCTGGCCGGGGGGATCACTATGCTCGCGGTGATCCTCGTGGTCGGCGCGTGGCGCAACGATATGATCATCGAATCGGACATGGGGGTCGCCACCGCGGAGGTGCTCTCGGCGGGGGTCCGGCGCTCCGCGGTCATCTTCAGCACCTCCGACGGCGTGCTGCACAACCCCAGGCTGGGTGTGCTCTATCCCACCGATCTGGTGGTGGGCCAGCGCATCGAGGTGGAGTACGCGCGCACGGATCCCGACCTGGTGCGAGTGGCTGGCCGGGACGCGTGGGTTGCCGTCCCCCCGGCGACATCCATCGTGCTCATCACCTGGTTGATCGCGGCGCTGCCGCTCTGGTACATCCGGCGCGAGTTACAGCGATCTGAACAACCCGGGCACGGCAGGCGACGCGACGCCGAGAGCTTCAACTGAGATTCTCCTGCTGGTCATGGCGCGCTTGGCTGGCCGCCGTTCACCTCGTTCACGCTGCAGCTATGCGTATTGCGATCGTGTCCGAATCCTTCCTGCCGAACGTCAACGGTGTGACCAACTCGGTGCTCCGCGTCCTCGAGCATCTCAAGCGAAACGGCCATGACGCGATCGTGATCGCGCCTGGTGCCGTCGGTGACGAGGAGGCTGTCCACGAGTACGAGGGCTTCCCGGTGCTGCACGTGCCCGCGGTGATGGTGCCGATGGTCACCTCGCTGCCCGTGGGACTGCCGCAGCCGTGGATCACCGACGCCCTCCGCGAGTTCGATCCCGACGTGATCCATCTCGCGTCGCCGTTCCTGCTGGGCGCGGGCGGCATCGGTGCCGCTCGACGGCTCGGCGTGCCCGCGGTGGCGATCTTCCAGACTGATGTCGCGGGCTTCGCCGACAGCTACGGACTGGGCCTGACGGCGCGTGCCGCCTGGAGCTGGACCCGCCGCATCCACCGTGCCTGCGACCGGACTCTCGCGCCCTCGAGCGCATCGGTACGAGATCTCGAGAAGCACGGCGTCCCCCGGGTGCACCGATGGGGCAGGGGAGTGGACATCGAGCGGTTCTCGCCGACTCGCCGCAGTGGCGAGCTTCGCGAGCAGTGGACCCCGGAGGGCAAGCTCCTCGTCGGGTTCGTGGGCCGCCTCGCCCCGGAGAAGCACGTCGAGCGGCTCGCGGTCCTCAGCGGCCGGGATGACGTGCAGATCGTCATCGTGGGCGACGGCCCGGACCGGCCGAAGCTGCAGCGGATGATGCCCGACGCGGTGTTCACCGGGCAGCTCGGCGGCCTCGAGCTCGCCCGGGCCTACGCGAGCTTCGATATGTTCGTCCACACCGGCGAGCATGAGACTTTCTGCCAGGCGATCCAGGAGGCGCTGGCCAGCGGCATCCCAGTGATCGGTCCGGATGCGGGCGGGCCGAAGGATCTCATCGCGAATGCCCGCACCGGATTCCTGCTGCCGGTGCCGAGCTTCGAGGAGGTCCTGCCCGGCGCTGTGGAGACCTTCCTTGACCCGATGGCACGGTCGCAGTTCGGCCGGGCGGCGCGCCGCTCGGTGCTGCAGCGGACCTGGCCGGCGATCTGCGATGAGCTGCTCGGGCACTACGCGGAGGTCGCGGGCTTCACGGCGACGGAGCTCCCTGCTACCGCATGACATCGTGTTCCGCGAACGGGTAGGTTCGTCTAGGTGACCAACGTGCAGAGCTCCCGCGCCACCCTCGATAAGGACCCCCGCGAGGTCGCTTCGATGTTCGATGGCGTGGCCCGGCGCTACGACATCACCAACACGGTGTTGTCGTTCGGGCAGGACAGCTTGTGGCGCAAGGCCACGCGGCGGGCGCTCGGCCTGGCGCCCGGCGAGTCCGTGCTGGATCTTGCTGCGGGGACGGGCGTCTCGACGGTGGAGCTGTCGCGGTCCGGCGCGTGGGTCGTGGCGACGGACTTCTCGAAGGGCATGCTGCAGGCCGGGGCCGGGCGGCGCGTGCCGATGGTCGCCGGTGATGCCCTGCGCCTGCCGTTCCGTGATGAGTCGTTCGACGCGGTGACGATCTCGTTCGGGCTGCGCAACGTCGCCGATGTGGATCAGGCGCTCGCGGAGCTTCGGCGGGTGACAAAGCCCGGTGGGCGGATGGTGGTGTGCGAGTTCTCGGCGCCAGTGGTTCCGGTCCTGCGGACGGCCTACATGGAGTACTTGATGAAGGCACTGCCCGCGGTGGCGCGCTCGGTGAGCTCGAACCCTGATGCCTACGTCTACCTGGCCGAATCGATTCGGGCATGGCCGGTCCAGCGGGCGCTCGCGCAGCGGATCGCTGCGGCGGGCTGGCGTGATGTGCAGTGGCGCAACCTGACGGGTGGCATCGTGGCGCTGCACCGCGCGGTGCGGTAGTGCCTGTCCCCGGCGAGCCGGTGCTGCACCCCGCCAGGTAGATGTGACATCCTGTCCCAATAATGTTGGGCTGGCGCGCCGCGCCGGGACAGGAGGCAAGAATCATGCCAGGACCGCTCCACGGGATACGCATCATCGAGATGGCAGGGCTTGCCCCCGGCCCATTCGGCTGCATGATCCTCGCCGACCTCGGCGCAGAAGTTCTCCGAATCGAGCGCGCCGGCGGTGGTGGTGGCCTCGTCCCGCCGCAAGGCCCTCTTGACCGGGGCAAGAACACCCTTTCCCTCGATCTCAAGTCCGAGTCCGGCAAGAAAACCCTCCTCGCGCTCTGCGACGCCGCTGATGTGTTCGTCGAGGGCTACCGGCCCGGGGTCGCCGAGCGGCTCGGCATCGGCCCCGCTGACCTGCACGCGCGAAACCCCCGCCTCATCTATGGGCGCATCACTGGCTGGGGCCAGGACGGCCCGCTCGCGCCGCGCGCCGGGCACGACATCAACTATGCGGCCGTCTCGGGCGCGCTCGATCTCCTGGGCCGGGCAGGAGAGAAGCCCACCCCGCCCGTCAACCTTCTCGCCGACTTCGCCGGTGGTGGAATGCTCCTCGCCCTCGGCATCCTCGCCGCGCTGCACGAGCGCAACACCTCCGGGCAAGGCCAGGTCATCGACGCCGCGATGGTCGACGGATCAGCCCTGATGACGACTTTCCTCCATGGGATGCGCGCCAACGGCCTCTGGAACGGCCCGCGCGGCACCAACCTCCTCGACACCGGCGCGCCCTGCTACGACACCTACGCCACCGCGGATGGCAAGCACATGGCCGTCGGGGCGCTCGAGCCCCAGTTCCACGCGGAGCTCATCGCCCGGCTCGGCATCGACGATGAGGACCTGCCCTTCCACCTCGACCCCACCGGCTGGCCGCAGTGGCGCGAGACCCTCGCCAAGGCATTCCTGCAGCGCACCCAGGATGAGTGGACCGAGATCTTCGCCGACAGCGATGCCTGCGTCTCGCCCGTCGTTGATGCGTGGGAAGCGCAGCATCACCCGCACAACGCCGCGCGCGGCACCTACGTCGAGATCGGCGGGGTCACCCAGCCCGCCCCGGCACCGCGGTTCAGCCGGACGTCGCTGGATACCCCCGAGGCGCCCAGCGACGACCTTCCCGAGGGATACCTCGCGAGCTGGGGGATCACCGGCGACTAGGCGCTATCCCGGTAGCTCACCGTGGCCTAGTTCTCCAGCAGCGGCCGGATATCGCCAGTGATCTCGCCGAGCGAGGCCTGGCGATCGAGAGTCACGCCGAGGTCGCGCAGCGCCCCGCTGATCACATCGAGGGCAGCGCTGCTGAGCACATCGGCGAGCTCGCTGGTTGGCAACCTGCCCTCGCCGTGGTGCAGCCATTGGTTGACGGCTCCGTCCACGAGCCCGACGAGCCCGAACGAGACTGCCTCGGCCCGGTCGCCGGGAAGGTCGAGCGTGGCAAGGCCCGCCGCGATCACATCGGTCACATAAAGGCCGAAGGCGGTCTTCACTCCATCCAGCGATTGCGCGGCACGAGCAGGGCGCTTCGGGCCGGTGGAGAGGAACTGGTGCAGGTTCGGGTGCGCGGCGATCCAGTCCACATAGGTGTGGATGGCGCGGTTGATCGCGAACTCGACCGATCCCTCGGGCACGAGGGCGGGCGCGAGGGTCTCCATCATCGAGGAGACGATGTGCGCGCGCACCTGCTCGTCGAGGTCGGTGCGCTCGCGGAAGAGCCGGTACACCACCGATCGCGGAAGCCGCGCGTACTCGGCGATCTGCTGCACCCCTACGTCGGAGCCCTCCGAGTCGATCGCGCGGAGCGCTGAATCCAGCACGATCTTCCGCCGGGCCGCCTTGTGGTCCTCCCAGCGCACGCTGCGCCCATCCACCGGCTGCTCGGGAGCCTCCGGTCCTGTAGCTTCGCCCTTCGGATCGCTCGCGGATGTCGCAGCGGGGGAGCCGGCAGCGGGGGAGCCGGCAGCGGGGGAGCCTTCGGAGCGGGAATCAGGGGCCGAGGAATCAGGGGCGGGGGAATCACTTGCGCGGGACACGCGTCCAGCTTACTTCGGGCCGAGGCCCGCGTTCGGCGAGACATGTCTCAATCGGCCTGTTCCATCACGTGCATGGCGCGCGCGTTCGCTACGGTGTTCACATGGTGGATGACATCCACGGCAACCCGAGCGACAGAATGGGCACGAGCACCGTGAATAGTGACGACGCAGCATCACGCGACGATCAGGTCGTCGCTGGGATCGACCTCGGTGACGCCCAGGTTGCCGGGGTCGTGCGCAGTGGCCTCGAGTCCGTGGAAAAGCTCCTCATCGACGAGTTGTCCGACGGCGAGGAGTTTCTCACCGAGACCGCCCTCTATCTCGCGCGCGCCGGGGGCAAGCGTTTCCGGCCTCTCTTCACCATTCTCTGCGGGCAGCTCGGGCCCGAGCCGGACGAGCACGCCATCACCACTGCGGCCACCGTTGTCGAGATGGTGCACCTCGCCACCCTCTACCACGATGACGTCATGGACGAGGCCAAGATGCGGCGCGGCGCCGTCAGCGCCAACGCGCGGTGGAGCAACAGCATCGCCATCCTCGCCGGTGACTACCTCTTCGCGCACTCGTCCCGGTTGCTCTCGACGCTCGGGCCGGACGCGGTCCGCGTCATCGCCGAGACGTTCGCCGAGCTCGTCACCGGCCAGATGCGCGAGACGGTGGGCGCGCCCCCAGCCCAGGACAAGGTCCAGCACTACCTGAAGGTGATCCGCGAGAAGACGGCCTCGCTGCTTGCGGCGAGCGGCAAGTTCGGCGGCACCTTCTCGGGCGGCACGCCCGAGCAGATCGATCGGCTCGAGCGGGTCGGTGACGCGGTGGGCATGGCCTTCCAGATCTGCGACGACATCATCGACATCGACTCGGTCTCGGCGAAGTCAGGCAAGACCCCGGGGACCGACCTCCGCGAGGGAGTCCTCACGCTGCCCATGCTGTACGCGCTCGACCAGCAAGGAAGCGACGGTGATCGACTGCGCGAGCTGCTCGCCGGGCCGATCACCGACGACGGCTTGGTGGAGGAGGCGCTGCGTCTCCTCCGTGCCTCCGAGGGCATGGCGCGGGCCCGTGCTGACCTTGCCAGCTACGCCGATGTCGCGCGCGCCGAGCTCGCTGAGTTCCCCGGCTCGGCCGCTCGTACCGCGCTGCTGCAGGTCATCGACTACACCGCGAGCCGCGTGGGGTAGATCACCCACGGCCCAGCCTGCCCGTGGAACCCACGGCAGGTGCTTGTTCGTTCCTAGAGTGCCAGTGCCGCTCTCGTGGAGGAATGAGTCATGACCGGTCACGCGAATGGGCTCAAGACCGCCATGCTGCTCGGTGGCATGTCCGCGCTCATCATTTTCGTGGGATCACTCTTCGGCAACGCTGCCATCCTCTGGATCGCCGTGCTCGTGGCGGTCGGGATCAATGGCTTCGCCTACTTCAGCAGCGACAAGCTCGCCCTGCGGGCCATGCGCGCCCAGCCCGTCAGCGAGTTCGAGCAGCCCGCCATGCACCGCATTGTCCGGGAGCTCGCTACGGTCGCGCAGCAACCCATGCCACGCCTCTACATCAGCCCGACCATCGCCCCGAACGCGTTCGCGACGGGACGCAATCCGCGCACCGCCGCGGTGTGCTGCACCGAGGGGATCCTCCATCTGCTCGACGAGCGAGAGCTGCGCGCCGTTCTCGGCCATGAGCTCGCCCACGTCTACAACCGAGACATCCTGATCTCGTCCGTGGCCGGGGCTATGGCGAGCATCATTTCCGGACTGGCCAACCTGGCTATCTTCGCCTCGATCTTTGGTGGTGGCGATGATGACGACGCGAATCCGATGGCACTGCTGCTCATCGCGCTGCTTGGCCCTGTCGCGGCGGGAGTCATCCAGATGGCCGTTTCGCGGTCCCGCGAGTTCCAGGCCGACGAGTCCGGTGCGCGCCTGACCGGTGATCCGCTGGCCCTCGCTTCCGCGCTGCGCAAGATCGAGCGGGGAGTCGCGGTCGCGCCGCTGCCCCCGGAGCCGCGCCTGGCATCGGAGTCGCACTTGATGATCGCGAGCCCCTTCCGTGCCGGGGAACGCTTCGTCGGGCTCTTCGCGTCCCATCCGCCCATGGCCGAGCGCATCGCGCGGCTCGAGCGCATGGCCTGGGATCAGCGGTAGTTCACGAACTGCAGCGCCACCTCGAAGTCCGAGTCCTTGAGCAGCGCGATGATTGCCTGCAGGTCGTCGCGCTTCTTGCTGGAGACGCGCAGCTCATCGCCCTGCACCTGGACCTTCACGCCCTTGGGGCCCTCATCGCGGATCTTCTTCGAGATCTTCTTCGCATGCTCTTGCTCGATGCCCTCCACAAGTGATCCCGTGATCTTGAATCCCTTGCCCGATGGGATCGGATCGCCCGGCTTGAACGCCTTCATCGAGATGCTGCGGCGGACGAGCTTCTCGCGAAAGACCTCAAGGATCGCCTTGACCCGGTCCTCGCTGCTCGCGGAGAGCACGATGGCTTCCTCTCCTGACCAGGCGATCGACGCGTCGGTGCCGCGGAAGTCGTAGCGGTTCGCGATCTCCTTGGCAGCCTGGTTCAGCGCATTGTCCACCTCCTGGTGGTCCAGCTTGCTCACGATGTCGAATGATGAATCAGCCATGTTGTCCTCCAGCCTTGTCGAACCCGCGGATGTGCGCACCCACCATAAGCCAGCCATGAGTGGCGCGTGGCCAACCACCGGCGGCCCGGGCGATCGGCGGCATCAGTGGCATCGGAGGCATCAGTGGCATCGCTGGCCTTGCTGGCCCCGATTTGCATAAGGCATACCCTTTCGATGTATTGTGCCTTCACACGGTGCGCCCACCTCGGGGTGGAAGCAGCGTGTGAACGGCAGGTTGCCCGAGCGGCCAAAGGGAGCGGACTGTAAATCCGTCGGCATCGCCTACGAAGGTTCGAATCCTTCACCTGCCACATCCAAGGACCCAGGAACACGTGCTGTTCCTGGGTCCTTGTCTGTATCCGGCGTCGCTGGCTGCCCGGCGAGCTGTGGCTAGCAGGGACCTATGGATGGGGCTAGCGGGCTGTGCATCATCCCGGTGAGCAGCGAGTTTGTGCGCAGGGTGAAAATCTGTGTACCCTCTTGGAGGCTTCAACGCATGGGGCTCGTGGGTCTAGCCGAACCGCGAATATCCGTGCGCAGTAGCTTGTGCCCCCTTAGCTCAGTCGGCAGAGCGTTTCCATGGTAAGGAAAAGGTCAACGGTTCGATTCCGTTAGGGGGCTCACTCAACAGTGGGTTTCCCGGTCTATCCTCATCACGGTCCGGGCAAGGCGGTGTAGCTCAGTCGGTAGAGCAAGCGGCTCATAATCGCTGTGTCGCCGGTTCAAGTCCGGCCACCGCTACTGCACAAGGCATGACATCGGGATATATGGAGGGGCAGGCCGCCTAGGCCTGCCCCTCCATTCATGTTCGTGGACCACCCCTAGCCGTACCGGGCAGGTGCTCCGGATCCCATCACATTTCGCGGACAGGCCGCGCCCATCCACGACCAATGGGCCCAAAGGTGGATAAGGTGCATGCACGCATGTTTTTAGCTATCCGCGCAGCGTTTCCGTGATGCAGCGTCCGTCAACGAGGTGGTGAGCACAGTGGCCTTCACGGCAGACAGTGTCGGCGCGAAGTACCGCATGGCTAGTTTCTATGAGGTAGGACGCGAGAAGATCCGGGAATTCGCGATCGCGGTGCAGGACGACCATCCCGCGCACTTCTCCGAGGAGGCGGCCCGCGACCTCGGGCACGATGCACTCATCGCTCCCGTGACCTTCGCCTCCGTGCTGGGCGTCATCACCACCCTCGAGATGTTCGAGCACTTCGGGTGGTCATCGGACCTGCGCAATATCATGCAGACCGACCAGCGGTTCGTCTTCCATCGGCCCATCGTCGCGGGGGACCGGCTCAGGGGCGAGACATGCATCGATTCCTTCCGGCACATGGCGGGCAATGATGTGATCGTCACGGCGAACCACTTGCTCGACGACAAGGACGAGATCGTGCAAACGACCTACACGACACTGATCCGCCGGGAAGATCTTGTTGCGGGGGGCGAGCAGTGATGAGCGCGCTGGGAGATGCTCGGCCCACGATGGCGACGGTGAGCGAAGGCATGGAGCTGCCACCGCGGGAGTACCAGGTGACCCGTTCGGACCTCGTGCGCTATGCCGGGGTCTCGGGCGACCTCAACCCGATCCATTGGAGCGATGCGACCGCGAGCGCGGTTGGGCTGCGCAGCGTCGTCGCGCACGGCATGCTCTCGATGGGAATCGGGGGGACCTACCTCACTTCCTGGCTCGGCGACCCCACGGCCGTGCTCGAGTACGCGGTGCGCTTCACGAGCCCGGTATATGTGCCCGACGACGAGGTGGGGGGCATGATCGAGTTCTGCGGCAAGGTCAAGTCCGTGAACGAGGCTGATCGCACGGCGGTCGTCACGCTGGTGGCTAAGTCGGAGGGGCGCCGCATCTTTGGCCGAGCGGCAGCCACGGTGCGGCTCGCTGCGGAGTGACGCCCCTGCGATTGTGACGGATCGCTGATCGTCAAGTACACTCAAGACCCTGTGGCTAGAGTGTGGCGCGCCGCCCTATGGTGGCGCGTTGTTCTTGGTCATCCAGAGGTGCACAACACCGAAGGGGCGTAGCTCAACTGGCAGAGCAGCGGTCTCCAAAACCGCAGGTTGCAGGTTCAAGTCCTGTCGCCCCTGCTGCGACGGTCAGCGACGGAAGGATTCACGGGTGAGTGAGCAGCCAGGTCGACGGGCTGACGGGGAAGAGAATGATCCCCGTTCTGCTGGTTCGGCCGAATCCGGTGGGGCCCAGCGCCCGGCCGGCAAGCGAGCAGCCCGAGCGCAAGGGTCCGGCCCGAGCAACACTGTTGAGCCCGCCGGGTCATCGCCGAGCAAGCTGGGGACCGATACGCGCGAGAACCCGTTCCAGCTGATCGCGCGGTTCATTCGTGAGGTGATCTCGGAGCTCCGCAAGGTCATCTGGCCCAACCGGAAGCAGATGGTCACCTATACGATCGTGGTGTTCATCTTCCTCTTCTTCATGGTCGGGCTGATCTTCGGCCTGGATCAGGTCTTCTCCCGCGGGGTCCTCTGGCTGTACGGGTAGCCTGGAGCCGTGACCGGATCCCGGCGAGTTGGAGGATCCGGTGCCGCCCGGCCCGGAAGCGGACAGAGATTGCGTGACTTTAGAGAGGAAGCGAGTAGCCCAGTGAGCGCCCCGGAGAACGATGCAGTGAACCTCCCAGGCGAGGACGACGTGGTGACCGATCAATCGGACACCATTGTCGACGAGCCGGAGCAGGATCCTGTCGAAGAGCTCAAGGCGAAGCTTCGCCGTGCCGAGGGCGAATGGTACGTCGTGCATTCCTATGCCGGTTACGAGAACAAGGTGAAGACCAACCTCGAGACCCGCGTGCAGAACCTCGATGCCGGAGACTTCATCTTCCAGATCGAGGTGCCCACCGAGGAAGTCACCGAGATCAAGAATGGCCAGAAGAAGCAGGTAAATCGCAAGATCCTGCCTGGCTACATCCTGGTCCGCATGATCCTCAACGATGAGGCATGGGGCGTCGTCCGAAACACCCCCGGGGTCACCGGGTTCGTTGGTGCCACTCCGTCCCGGCCATCCCCGATCACGATCAACGAGGTAGTGAAGTTCCTGCTGCCGCCGCAGGCGCGCAAGAAGCCTGCCAGCGCGGGATCCTCCCAGTCCGCGGACGACACCGGGTTCGCGCCGAAGCCCACGATCGAGGTCGATTTCGAGATCGGGGAGTCGGTCACCGTCATGGACGGGCCGTTCGCGACCCTGCCCGCCAGTATTTCCGAAGTCAATGTCGAGCAGCAGAAGCTCAAGGTGCTCGTCTCCATCTTCGGACGCGAGACCCCGGTTGAGCTTGGGTTCAACCAGGTCTCGAAGATCTAGCTTCACGGCCATGGTGATCGGCGCAGTAGCAAACCAGGCCCACCCGGGCTTGCGCTACTGCGCCGTAGTGGCGTGAGAATCAGGAAAACACCGAACAGTTCAGGGAAGTCGAGATGCCCCCCAAGAAGAAGAAGAAGCTCACTGGAGTAATCAAGCTCCAGATCCAGGCCGGCCAAGCTAACCCGGCCCCGCCGATCGGCCCTGCCCTCGGCCAGCACGGCGTCAACATCATGGAGTTCTGCAAGGCGTACAACGCGGCCACCGAGTCGCAGCGCGGCAACGTGATCCCCGTCGAGATCTCCGTCTACGAAGATCGTTCCTTCGACTTCAAGCTCAAGACGCCGCCTGCCGCGAAGCTCCTGCTCAAGGCCGCCGGAGTCCAGAAGGGATCGCCGACCCCGCACAAGGAAAAGGTCGCCAAGGTCACCTGGGACCAGGTCCGCGAGATCGCGAAGACCAAGCAGGAAGATCTCAACGCCATCGATATCGATCAGGCCGCGAAGATCATCGCCGGTACCGCCCGGTCGATGGGCATCACCGTCGAGTGATCCCTGTGGCGATGCCACGTCCCGCGCGACTGCCCGGGGCACCCGGATCGCTGCATGTGCACGAAATTCAGACATGATCAAGCAAGACTGTGGGAGGACCAGGCGCTGGTCCGGACCACGACTGACCTAGCCGATGATCTCGGCACGATTGGACAGACATGGCAAAGCGCAGCAAGGCGTATCTCGCCGCTAGCGAGAAGATCGACAATACAAAGCTGTACAGCCCCGTGGAGGCCATCCAGCTCGCTCGCGAGACTGGCTCGAAGAACTTCGATTCCACCGTTGAGGTCGCTATCCGCCTCGGCGTTGATCCCCGCAAGGCGGACCAGATGGTGCGCGGCACCGTCAGCCTGCCCCACGGCACCGGCAAGACCGTCCGCGTGATCGTCTTCGCCGCTGGCGAGAAGGCCAACGAGGCCGAGGCCGCCGGAGCCGACGCCGTCGGCGCGGAGGACCTCATCGAGCGGATCCAGGGCGGCTGGCTCGACTTCGATGCCGCGATCGCCACCCCGGACCAGATGGCCAAGGTTGGTCGCATCGCTCGCATCCTCGGCCCTCGCGGCCTCATGCCGAACCCCAAGACCGGCACGGTCACCATGGATGTCGCGAAGGCCGTCACCGACATCAAGGGCGGAAAGATCAGCTTCCGCGTCGACAAGCAGTCCAACCTGCACTTCATCGTGGGCAAGTCGTCCTTCGATGAGCGCAAGCTTGTCGAGAACTATGCCGCAGCGCTCGACGAGGTCCTGCGCGCGAAGCCGTCCGCGGCCAAGGGACGCTACATGAAGAAGGTCACCGTCTCGACGACCACCGGACCGGGCATCCCGGTGGATCCCTCCAAGACCCGGAACCTTCTCGGCGAAGACTGAGCTGTTCGAGTCTCGGTGCCCCGCTTGCCACACGGCAAGCGGGGCACCGCGCTTTCTGGGCGGCAAATGGCCAGCCGGGCGGGTCGGCCGCGTGATGGCGGGCGGCCTTGTGCTGGCAGGGCTGCCGCGCGATGCCAAAAGCACGGGAAACCGCCAAACGCGATAGAAGCTGTCCTGGTCTTTCGGGGCGTTCTATCGCGTTTGCGTCGGTACGGTCCCCAGCACTGTCCTGCCCCCAGCACTGTCCCGGCCCCCAGTGCAACCCCGGCGGCCTCGCAACTAGCTTGCCCGCGCGGTCGCCGCGAGTATCTCCCCGGCGATCCGTGGCACGAGGGCCGGCGGCAAGTCATGCCCCATGCCGTCAATGACGGTCAGGCTGGCCCCGGGGATCGCCCGGGCAACAGCGCGGCCCGATCTGGGCCGGACGAGGGGATCGGCGGAGCCATGGATCACCGTCGCCGGGGCCGTGATGGCGCGGGCGTACTCGCGTAGCGATCCGGTGCCGAGCACTGCCGCGAACTGCCGGACCATGCCTGCCGGGTAGTGGCTTCGTTGCACTTGCTCGAGCGCGAGCTCGCGGAGCTCCTCCGTGGACCTGGGGTAGCCGGGGCCCGAGAGCACGCGGAATGTGCGGACGCTGCGTTCGACGAGGGCCTCGGTCGTGGGGTTCCTGGGCGGGGGAGCGAGCAGCGCTCTGAGCGCGGTGGGCGTCGGCGGAGGCAGGAAGGGCTCATTGGTCGAGGAGAAGATGATGGTGGCCGAGTGGACCCGTTCGGGGTACTGCGCGGCGAGCACCTGGGTGATCATTCCTCCCATGGAAGCCCCGACTATGTGAGCGCGCTCGATGCCGAGCGAATCAAGCAGCTGGCGCGTGTCCTCGGCCATGTCGACGAGCGTGTAGGGAACGTCGCTGGGCTTGCCGAGCTGGCTGCGCAGGATCCGCGCGAGGAACCTGCCTTCCACCCGTGTGCCGTCGAGCTTGGTGGAGAGTCCGATATCGCGATTGTCGAACCGGATCACCCGGAAGCCCTTCATGGCGAGGGTGGTGCAGAGCTGCTGCGGCCAGAGGGTCAGCTGCGCGCCAAAACCCATGATCAGCAGGATCGGGATCCCGTCCGCGGGTCCATGCTCCTCGAATCCCAGGCGCAGGTCTCCGGCTTCAGCGAAGCCGGATCTCGTGGGAACCTCGGTCGTCATGGTGGCGATCCTAGCGCGCTTGCTGATCTGATTTGGTGCCGGTGGCAGCACCGAGTACAGTATGCCCCGGACTTATGTCCGATCGATTTTCCCTTGGGTTGGTCGATCCCATCCCATATACGTTCACCGAAGACCGTTGGTCACATGCTTCTGCCTGCTCCTCCGGGGGCTCGTGGGAAGCGGTTGAAGGTCCGGGTTAAACCGGCGGCCCGCGCAGGAGGACGAGACTGGGGAGATGGTGTGCCATTCGTGCCTGTTTCTACAGGGCGTGGTGTTCCCTCCCGTTGTTCTCTGCCGCCCGCGTCGGCTGTTGCCCGTTCCTTCTCCCGTATGTCAGCCCAATGGTTCTCGGGCGAGTGAGGAGAGAGGAGGCGAAGCATGGCAAATGCAGAGAAGATCGCCGCGGTCACAGAGATCGCTGAGCAGTTCAAGGGCTCTACCGCGGCAGTGGTCACTGAGTACCGTGGCCTATCAGTTGCCAGCCTGACCGCACTGCGCCGGTCGCTCGGCGCGGGTACCTCGTACTCCGTCGCCAAGAACACCCTCGTCAAGATCGCCGCGCGCGATGCTGGCGTCGAGGGTCTCGATGATCTGTTCTCCGGTCCTACCGCGGTCGCTTTCATCACCGGTGAGCCGGTCGATGCGGCGAAGGCGCTCAAGGAGTTCGCCAAGGAGAACAAGTCCCTCGTCATCAAGGGCGGCTACATGGATGGCCGCTCCCTCTCGGTGGAGGAAGTCAACAGGATCGCCGACCTCGAGTCGCGCGAAGTCCTGCTGGCCAAGCTCGCCGGGGCGATGAAGGGCAACACGGCGAAGGCTGCGGGTCTGTTCAACGCGCCTGCTTCGCAGGTGGCGCGGTTGGCAGCAGCGCTGCAGGAAAAGAAGGCAGCCGAAGGCGCATCCGCGGAGGCCTGAGGTCACCCCGCGTCCGGCATTCATACCAGCCCCGAACTGCAGAACGGTTGGGGCGACCACATTAGGAAGGAACGTCAATCATGGCGAAGCTCACCACTGACGAATTGATCGAAACGTTCAAGGAGATGACCCTTCTCGAGCTCTCCGAGTTCGTCAAGGTCTTCGAGGAGACCTTCGAGGTCACCGCTGCTGCTCCCGTGGCTGTCGCCGCGGGCGGCGCTGCTCCCGCCGCGGCCGAGGCCGTCGAGGAGAAGGACGAGTTCGACGTCGTCCTCGAGGCTGCTGGCGACAAGAAGATCGGCGTCATCAAGGTCGTTCGCGAGATCATCCCGGCTCTCGGCCTGAAGGAAGCCAAGGAGCTCGTCGAGGCAGCTCCCAAGGCCATCCTCGAGGCTGTCGCCAAGGACCAGGCGGACGCCGCCAAGGAGAAGCTGGAAGCAGCGGGCGCCAAGGTCTCCCTCAAGTGATCTGACGCTAGTTTCTCGGGATCCTGCCTTCGGGCGTGAATCCTGCGTATGGGGCCATCCATTCATGGGTGGCCCCATTGCGCGTACTCGTTCGCCCGTCGCGCGCCTTTTCAATCTGCGCCCGCGTAGTGGGAGACCGCGTACGAACCCGAGCCCGATTTGGGGGGATCCGGAGGGCGCGCGGGGCGCCGCGCAGGGCAGTCTCGTCCGGCTGGCCAGAGCTGCCCTGCGGCGCAATTCAATACTGAAATCAACTGTGCCGCAACGCTATTCGAATCCCACTGCGGCATTCGCGGATACGCCTCCGAGGTGCTCGAACACGGCGTTTTGCCCCCATTTCGGAGGGCGCCCGCATCGTCGCATTTGCGGCAGTTTATTGTTCATTGGGTGCGTGCCACTGGGGTGCGTTAAAGTGACGCGACCCACACTGATTCGTGGTGTGGCAAAGCTGGGAGGTTCCGTGGGAGTCGAGGTCGCGGTCGAGGGTCTGACTAAGTCATTCGGATCGACGAATATCTGGTCCGATGTGTCGTTCACCATTCCGAACGGGGAGGTGTCGGCGTTGCTCGGCCCGTCGGGCACGGGCAAGTCGGTGTTCCTGAAGTCGCTGATCGGCCTGCTCCG
>NZ_BQYM01000007.1 GCF_026008515.1 Hoyosella levis | reverse complement strand
TTCGGCACAGGGCACATCCTTCCAGCAGTGCCTTGCGGCACCACAGATCAGATGTCACCTATCCGTGCAGCAGTCCCAAGTACTGGGGCCCGAGTGGCAGCAGGTCCAGGCCCGCTACCTCCACACCCTCGGCAATCTCACCCTCACCGGCTACAACTCCGAGTACAGCGACCGGCCATTCGCCGACAAGCGGGACATGGAAGGCGGGTTCAAGGACAGCCCGCTGCGATTGAACGCAGGCCTCGGCCAGATAGAAACCTGGAACGCCGACACCATCGAAGCCCGAGCCGCGCAGCTCGCCGCCAAGGCTGTGACCATCTGGCCCCGCCCCACGCTGAGCGCGCAGGAACTGACAGCATTCCGGGAGCCGCGGGAGGAAACCGGCTACACCGTCGAGGACCACCCCTATTTGCTTCCGCCGCAGCGCCGTGCGCTGTTCGAGAAGTTCCGGTCCCACGTACTAGGGCTTGATCCCGCCGTCACCGAGCACTTTCTCAAGCTCTACATCGCCTATAAGACCGAGACCAATTTCGTTGACATCGTGCCCCAGGTCAGCCGCATGCGCCTAACGTTGAACATGCCGTTCGAAGCCCTGCACGACGAGCGCGGCCTCGCGAAAGACATCACCGGCCTCGGCAAGTGGGGAAATGGAAACATCCAAGTCACCCTCGATGAGTCCTCTGACTTCACCTACATCATGGGCCTGGTGCGTCAAGCGTTTGAGTATCAGATGGGCGAGTGAGCATGGGCATTCTGCTGTTGACCGTCCAGGCGCAGTATCGGTGCGCAGGCGTCATCCACTCTCTGACGAGCACGTTAGCGTTTGCGGACGCCGCGCCCGCGAGGGGCGGGCCGAATGTCACGTTGAGCTAGCCATTGCGTAGGTCAAACGACCGCATGTTCGGCACCGAACACCCTTCACTCCGCCACCCGCTCAACGATGCAGTCGCTGGTCACGTCCCGATACGTATCGATCACCACATCCACCGGAATGTCGTGGGTGACGAAGTACTCGGTCAGGATGCGCGTCAACGCCGCATGCCCGATCGCCGGATCATCGGTGGGCTTGACCAGCGCGAGCGCATCCTCGTATGGGATCAGCCCATCCTCGTCGCGGAACGGATCCAGGATCGGCGAGTCAGGCAGCAGCGCGGCTGAGGTTTCCGGCCTTGCAGCCCTGTGGGCTTCATCGATCTCTGCGATCGCATACAGAAGGTAGTCATCGGTGAGCAGTTGCTCGCGGTCGCGGGTCTCCTGCATCGCCTCGTAGAACCCGTATTGCAGCGGCCTGTCGCGAAATCCTACTGAGGTCAGGTAGTGCGCCATGGTTTCATCGACCTTCGCGTAGCCGCGCGAGCCACCCTGCGGATGATTATTCCGCACGAGCGCTTCCTCGAGCGGCAATAGCTTTCCCGATTCGTCCAGGTAGCTGGCGAAGTCGCCATTAAACTGATCGAGCCCTTCCGTGTCCTCCAAATAACCAACGAGATTATGGGTCAATGCAGCAGAGGAAGAAATCAGCGAAAAACACTTGTGATCAAATATCGGCTCAGCTAGCTTCTGTTTCTCGGCGCAGCCGGTTACAAGCAGCAGACCGGCTAGACCTGCGCAAACTGCGCCAGGAAGCCGATCAGTAGTCCGGATTTTCATTGCGGAACCTTCAGATCTTCCTGTGATTTCCTGATCATGAGAATGAACTTGTCAATCTCGAATCCCTGCTGTTCGAGTCCGTGGTACACATCATCCTCGAACGCTACAGCGCGCGCGCTTTCGCTCGTCCGCGGGTTGTCGACCGATATGGCCTCGTCGTAGGGCAGGAACGCGCCATCGGCACCGCGGTACTGGTCGATGTATTCGTTGGCATCCAGCGCTCCTCGCGCATCGAGCGACACGATGAGATTGTAGTAGTGGCGCGCATCGACGTGCTTGGAGCGTGCTCCTGTATCCGCATCCATCGGCTCGATGTTGGGCACGCTGTGGCTGGAATAGCCCTCGGCCAGCAGGGCGGTAGCCCCGCCCATGGCAGGCCCGGCGTAGGGCAGGAACGACAATACCGAGCCCGTGATTGTGCCTGTTCGCTCGATAGCGGCGCGCTGCGCGTCCGAAGCTTCCTGCCGGTCGGCGTTGCGGTCATCAACCTCCCTCAGGTATCCCTCCACGACGTACTCTTGCAATAGGCCCACCGGGTGGCCGAGCGCGTTCAAGGGCTTGTCCTCGTAAAGCAGGCTGGCGACGTAGCGATCCTCGATCTCCTTGATGGCCGTGTAAACGCTGCCGTTCCAATCTTTGGCCACTTCTGGGTTGCTGTCGATGATGGAGAACAGGCGCATGGAGTCCTCTTCGACCATGTCCGAGAATCCCCGGGTGGTGAGCAATCCGGGTTCGATGAGTCCGATGTTGGCGATGTACGACGTCAATGCGTTCGCTATCGCGCGCGTCATGCTCGGGTCGTGCTGACCGAGGGGTTGCCCGTCGCGGTCGGGCAGGTTGAGGAATGCGTCGTGATTGTTGCCGTTGATTCCGGAGTCGTCGGAGGAGATGGCGCTCGCGAGGCCGAATGCTGCTTCCCCGGTTCGTTGCGCTGTGTCCAGGTTGGGTGATGTCGCGTCGTCCTGGATCCAGTCGATGAGTTTTTCTGCTGGCTCGCCGCCTTCGAGGAGGAGCCAGCCGACGGCGGTATCGCGTTCGTATCTAGGTAGTTCGCGCCCATCGCTGTAGATGCCGGTGAGGATCGCGGCGGAGGAATCCTCGTTGCGGGTGCCGATCTCGGTGAAGGTATTCGCTATCCCGTCGTATTCACCGCGCATGGGATAGGGGTTTGTCCTCGGTTCGCGGACATGATGCTCGGCCTCGTATCCGAGCGCGTGGAAATCCGCGGCCCGGTCAACAAGGTGCGCGCCGAGTTCCTCCCCCGGCCGATATGTGGCATCCGAGGTTTCGAGAAGTCCGGCAAAGTCCCGGAGCGCCGTCATTTCGCTTCCGCTGGGATAGCGGTCGGCATCGCGGTTCCAATGAATGAGCTCCTGCAGATCGTCCGGGAGTTGCTCGAATCCTCCCGGGCCGCGGACTTCACCGCCTGCGATTCCGGTGCCAATGTTCTCGTTCGACACTGCCAGGAGAGTATTCGCCAGCGCGGTCTGGTGCGCTGCGCTCTGCTCCGTTCCCTCATCAGCGTAGTGCCTGCTAAGCGCAAGGATTCCGTTCATGCCCGCGTGCTCGACGAAGTTCTTCATGAACATCAGTTGGTCAGGCGAAGCTGCGACAGGCTCGCCCGCGGCGAGAGCCTCCAGCTGCCGGGGCGTGAGACCCACCTCCTCGAGGTGCTCGCCGATGCTCTGAGCAAGCTCGATGGGGATGCGCCCATAGATGCTGTCGTAGGGGATGTTGGTGGTGATGGCCGCAGCGAGCGCATCGCCAAGCCTGGCACCGTCTCCTGGCTCATGTCCCGAGTTCTGCGGTATGGCACGCCCGAACTCGTCGATGAACGCGTCAAGCCGTGCCGCGAGAGCATGGTCCTGGGCAGTGAGATCACCGACGAGATGATTGATCCGGGTCTGCCAGGCGGTGACCACACCCTCGTCGACATCCGCGCGCGCCTGGACCTGCCAGGAATCAGTGACCGTCGCGGGCTGCGCGTCGATCTCGCGAACGAGATCCTGCAGGGCAGCGCATGTCGAACCGAGCGTGAAATGGGCACGCTTGATGTCGTCGGCGACGTCCTCGATCATCGTCGCGATCGTGCGGGTCTGCTGCCATTCGCTGCCCGCGCGCTCCCCCGCCGCGACGCTGGCATCCCCCACCCAGGCCTCGGTGAGCTGCGCGAACTCAGCATTCATGGTCTTGCCGCTGCTGAACAGCGCGCCACCGGCTGCGTCGATTGATTCGGCGTGGCGGGTGATCGAGTCCGTGCGCCACTGCATCACGGCGGTACGAGTGATCATGAGCCACCACCAAACGCGCCGAGATCCGCAGTGAACTGAGCCTCAGTAAGGTCGTAGTCCTCCGCCGTGCCGTGCGCCAGGTCGCCCAACGCGTTCGCCCTGTCCGCGACGACCTGGATCGCCTGGTCGATCAACGCCGCCGCATACGGCACGGACGCCGCGCTCGATGCCCCGGGCAGATCCGCCGCGAGAGCACCCAGCCCAGCCGCTGGGTCGAGACCCTCGACCGTGGTCGCATGGTCACGGAACCTGCCAGCAACCAGCCGCAGGAATTCCGGTTCGACGTGCAGCACGCCTGCACTGCCCTCAGCGGCAGCGGGGCGGCGCTCCTCCCCATGCAATGGCGCGGTCACAATAGATCCCCCCTTTTTGACACAAGAGATTGGACGCGCTCGCGCTGCGATTGGTTCCGTCGGACCTTGTGGCGTCTGTCACTGCTTGTCGGTGGTGACTGCTGCGGGTCTTTCGCCCTGTGGTCCCGCGGGCCTCGCGGCAAACGCCTATGAATCTCAACGATTTGCCCTGATCCCGAGCACTATTTGTTGCGTTTCATAGGCGTTTGCGGGCCTTTTGCCCGGGCTACTTCTCGAATATTTCGTCGGAACCGCTGATAATGCCTCGCGGCGTGCGTGGCAGGTCCCCGATCAGTGCACGGCCATTGCGCTTGGATGTCAGGTACGACGCCGGGGTGTGCCCCTGGCCCCCAGCGGCGCCTCCACCTGCCATCGGTGCCATCGGAGCCATGCCGCCCATCATCGAACGGGCATTTGTGCCTGGAGCGCTGGGTGCGGTGGTGGCGGTGCCGGTGGCTGGGGGGAGGGTTCCCCCGGGCAGCCTCGGCGCCCCGCCACTGCTGGCAGGTGGTCGTCCGCTGCCCGGAGCACTGCCGGGCGCGCTACCGCGCGGTGCCCCACCGGATGCCGCTCCACCTGCTATTGAGCCACCAGGTCCGTACATCCCGCCCGGGCCTGAGGCACCGGGTTGACCGCTGGGGCCCGCGAGACGAGCGCCGTCCGCTCCCGGACCACTGCCTGACCCTGCACCGATGCCTGGCCTCGGGGATGCGGGGGCCTCGCCACTAGCCGTGGCCAGGCCCGCGGGTTGTGTCCCGGCCGGAAGGGTGGTCGGCTCGCCGTGCTGGCCCGAATAGCTCGGCTCGGTGGCGTCCCGCCCTGCACTGGCAGCCAGGCTGCTGCCCGTATACGCGGCGGCCTGGCCTCTGCTGGACGCATCGCTTCCGGCCCCGCCAGGTCCCGGCTCCCCCGCGCTCGTTGCCGCAATGCCGCCTTCCGAGGGACCGCCCGACGCGATGCGCGCCGCGCTGCCGGTAGTGGGCACCTCTGCTGGAGGCAGCAGCGGCACCCGGTCCGCGGCATCGTGGACTACTGGGCGGTAGCGCAGCTCCATCGCATCCCGCGCCAGCTCCAGGGCCGCCTGATGCTCGGCGGCCAGCTGCGCCTGCGATGCTCCTGTCGGGTCCGCGACTTCGGCGGTGCTCATCACTGGTACATCCGGCACTGCCCGAGCCGCGTCCGACAATCCCTGAACCGCGGTGTCGAGCTTGCCGCCGATTTCAGTCGCCACCGCTCCCAGGGTGGCGAGGTTGACCAGGTGGTCCTCGATCGCGGTGATCATCCGATCGGCAAGCTCGCCGGACAGCCCGGCAGGCAGCACGCGCAGTCCCGCCGCGGCATCCTCGGCAGCGTCTGTGAGGCCCGTGGCAGCGAGCTTCCACGAGTCCGCGAAGTTCATCAGGCTGTCGAGGTCGGCGGCCAGCGCTGTGGCGGCCGCGGCGATCTCGGCATGCCCCATCGCCGCGAACGGCTCGGTGACCGCCACCGGCAAGGCGTGGTAGCCCGGCGAGCGCGGACTGAGGTTGAACACCGCCGCCGCAGCAGCTAGCAGGCTCTTGGCCAGCACCGCGCTGGTGCCGCCCTGCTTGGCAAGCGACTCGATCGGCCCGTTCGTGTCGGTGCTCGCAACGTCAGTGCTGGGCAGCAGGCTCTTGGCCAGCACCGCACCGGTGCCCCCCTGCTTGGCAAGCGACTCGAGGGCGGCGAGCGCCGCGGCGGCGTCGGCATCAGTGCCGCTCAGCTGGTCGCGCGCCGAGCCCAGGGTCTTCGCCATCGCCTCGGCGATGGCGATGTGGGAGGTGACGATGCCATCGAGGGAGGCCTCCCCGCCGTCCCACAGGGATCCGTAGGCTCCGGCCAGGGCCTGGCCCGAGGGCAGGGTGCCCAGCCGCAGGCTAGCCGAGGGAAAAGTGCGGATGCGGTTGCGCTGGACATCGGCAAGATCGGTGCCAAGCTGCTCGCAGGCGGCGATGGCGCGGTCGATCGAGGCCGGGTCGAGCTCGAGCAGGCCCCCGGCGGTGGTGATCGGTGAGGACATGGTGGTTCCCCTGGGGTCGTGGTGGTGTGGCTAGCGGGCGGGCAGATAGGGCTCGAGGATCGTGGTGTAGCGGATGACCTCCTCGTTGGCGTGCAACGACTTGTCCCCCCGCGATGCGAGGTTCAGGTTCACCCACACCGTGCCGTCGCCAGCGGGCAGGGCGATCTCCGCGCAAACCCGCGCCCCGCACGACTTGAGGTTGCTACGTATCCCGGCACGCCCGTTGATTACCACCTCGGTGATTTCCGAGGCGATAGGGCGCTCGCGCACCTCGTCGAGCGAGCGCATCTCCGAGGCGATCCAGATGCGATGGTCCTCGCCCCACCAGGCGCACTCGCGGTGATCATCCCAGTGCTCTCCGGAGATCTTGGCATTGCCATAGATGCTCATATACTGCGAGTCCCGCTCCACATCCACCGCTTCCAGCGCCTCGTCGGGGATGTCGGTGCAAGGGTCGAACAGCGCGGGCGGGCGCACGGGCCCGGTCGGGGTGGCAGCGATCGTCGTCGCCTCCCCCTCGAACTCGGTGGCGACAGGCAGGCCGCAGCCCGCCAGCACGAGCACTCCCGCCACAACCAAGCCCGCTCCCGCCACCACTCCCCGCATGCCTGTCCCCCTGCTTCTGATCAATCAATTCGTTGAAGAGTTGGACGCACTCATCACACCGATGGTTCCCCGCGCGATTGTGGGTTGCACCACAATGACAAGGTGATCTGCTAGCAGAAGTCACGCTTCCGGCCTCGTGTCGCGGCGTGCCTCGTGCCAATGACCAGCAGACTCCCAGGTAAGGAGCCGCGCGGCGCTTTAGCTCGTGGCTAGCGGGCAGGCAGATAGGGCTCGAGCAGGGTCGTGTAGCGGATGACCTCCTCGTTAGCATGCAGCGAACGGTCCCCGAGGGGCGACAACCTCAGGTTCACCCACACCGTGCCCTCCCCCGTGGGCAGCGCGATCTCCGCGCACAACCGCGCCCCGCACGAGTCGAGGTTGCTGCGGATCCCGGCACGACCATTGATCACCACGTCGGTGACGACCGAGGCGATGGGTCGTTGGCGCACCTCATCAAGCGAGCGCATCTCCGAGACAATGAAGATGCGATGATCCTCGCCCCGCCACGCGCACTCCCGGTGGTCATCCCAGTGCTCCCCCGACAGCTTCACCGTCCCGTACAGGCTCATGTACTGCGAGTCCCGCTCCACATCCACCGCTTCCAGCGCCTCGTCGGGGATATCGGTGCACGGATCGAACAGCGCGGGCGGGCGCTGCGGCGCGGTCGGGGTGGCAGCGATGGTCGTCGCCTCCCCGCCACCCTCGGTGGCAACAGGCAGGCCGCACCCCACCAGCAGCCCCGCAGCCAGAACCAACCCCGCCGCCGCTCCCCGCATGCCCATCCCCTTTGGTCGTCGCCAGCAATCGCCTTGGGAAGTAGGACGCAACCCGAGCGACGATGGTTCCATCACTCCACTGTGGACTGCGTCACAAATGAGGCGCCCGACCGGCTCCCCGCTCACCTGCCCCCAGCATCTGCTAGCTAATGTCACGCCAAACAGACCGTGTCGCGGCGTGTCGCGTGACATCAGCTAGCAAATTCGCGCACGGCACACCCCCACCCCATGACACCTGTCACGCCTCGCCCGTGCATTCCTCCCACTTTCTCGTGATGCGCTGCTCTACTGCGAAACCCGGCAACCGAAGACGATAAGTGTCATGAACAGTGAACTGGTTGTGGAGGTGGATTCGCTGGAGTGCCGGTATGGCGACTTCCTGGCGGTCCGCGGCGTTTCGTTCGGGGCGGTGCGCGGCGAGTGCTTCGCGCTGCTGGGCACGAATGGCGCGGGCAAGACGACCACTCTCGAGACGGTGCAGGGTTTCCGGCATCGGTCGGGTGGTTCTGTCCGGGTGTTCGGGCGCGATCCGCGGGAGCAGCCTGATGTGGTGCGGCGCGGGACTGGCGTGGTGCTGCAGCAGGGTGGTCACTTCGGCGAGATCTCGGTGCGGGAGACGGTGAACCTGCATGCTGGCTTGTCGTCGCGGCGCGATGATGCCGCACGGGTGCTCGAGCGCGTGGATCTCGCGCACAAGACGGGCACTGCGGTGCAGAGCTTGTCGGGTGGCGAGCGGCGTCGGCTGGATCTGGCGCTGGCGATGTGGGGCAGCCCGGAGCTGATCATCCTGGATGAGCCGACGACCGGCCTGGATCCGGAATCGCGCAAGCGAATGTGGCGGGTCATTGGTGATCTGAAGGCGGCGGGGTCGACGGTGCTGTTGACGACGCACTACCTGGAGGAGGCGGAGCAGCTCGCTGACCGGGTCGGCATCGTGCATGAGGGCGTGCTCGCCGTGGAGGGGACGCTGGAGGAGGTGCTGGCGAGCCGTCCGGCGCGCGTGGTGGCGGAGGTGGTTTCCGCGCCGCCCGGGTGGTGCCCGAGACCGCCTGCGGGCGTGTCGATCACGGTCGGTGATCAGCGCGGCAAGCCGACGGTGGTGGTGGAGGCAGCGGACCAGCAGCGGTCGATGCTGTGGCTGTTGCAGCAGGCCGACGAGGCGGGGGTGGAGCTCGGGATGATCCGCGCCAATCCCGCTTCGCTCGATGAGGTTTTCCATCAGATCGCAGGAGGTCAGGCATGAGCTCGCAAACAATAGCCCCACTGAGCCCGGCGAAGCGGGTTGCCCGGATGTCACTGTTCGAGGTCCGCTACACATTCAAGCAGCGGATGGTGCTGGCGATGCTGGCGTTCGGCCCGGTCATGGCGATCCTGCTGGCGACGGTCGTGGAGTCTGACGATCGCGCGGTGTGGGGCACGATGGTCGCGTCGACCACGCCGGTGCTGGTGACGATGTCGGTGGCCTCGGCGCTGGCGATCGTGATCGCGGTGCGCCGCGAGTCCCATGTGTTCAAGGCGTTGCGCACCACGGAGCTGTCGCCGGTGCAGATGGTGCTGGCTCTCGCCGCGCCGTACCTGGTGATCGGTATGGTCGTGGGCGCGCTCGTGCTGGGTGCCTTCACGCTGCTGGGCGCACCGGCGCCCGAGAGCTGGGCTCTGCTGCTGGCGGGCCTGGTGGGCGTAGTGATGCTGAGCATCATTGGTGGCATCGCGACGGGCGCGTTCTCCACGAGCGCTGCGTCGGTGCAGTTCACCACGATCCCGGTGCTGCTGGTGAGCGTGGCGTTCCCGACGCTCGCGTTGCAGCCGTTGATCGAGGCCGAGGCACGATCGTGGCTGCTGCTGGCACCGTTCTCTGGCGTCGCGGACCTGCTCGCCCGCGGCATGGGCGCGGATCTCGCCTCTGCTCCGGCCGCGCTGGGCATGCCGATCGTCCTGGTGGATGTGCTGTCCACCGTGGTGTGGATCGGTGCTGGCCTGTGGCTTGCACGGGCAACGTGGCGGTGGGAGCCGCGCGCGTAGGTCCTAGATCCAGCCGCGCTGGCGGGCGATGGTGCAGGCATCGAAACGGTTCCGTGCACCGAGCTTCGTCACCGCCGAGGAGAGGTAGTTGCGGGTGGTGCCCGCCGCGAGCGAGACGCGGCGGGCCACTTCCTCGATCGGGGCGCCGTCCGCCGCGGCGTCGAGCACATCGGCCTCACGCGGTGTCAGCGGGCTGTCACCGGCGCTGATGGCATCCGCGGCAAGGTCAGGGTCCACGTAGCGGCCACCATCGGCGACGCGGCGGATGACGTCGGCCAGGGTGGCTCCGGTGGCGGTCTTCGGGAGGAACCCCCGCGCCCCCACGGCGAGGGCCCGCTTGAGGTAGCCGGGGCGGGCGTGGCTGGTGACGATGATCGTCCGGCAGTCCGGTACTTCGCGCGTGAGCAGCTCGGCGAGCTCCACACCGTCGAGGCCTGGCATCTGCAGGTCCAGCACGGCGATATCGGGGCTCAGCGCACGGGCCTTCGCCAGCGCCTCGGTCCCGTCGGCGGCCTCGGCGATGATCTTGAGATCATCCTCGAGCGACAGCATCGCGGCCAGGGCACTGCGGATCAGGTTCTCGTCGTCGGCGAGCAGGACCTTGATCACGCGCTCGTTGCTGGTCATCGCGCCTCCCCCATCGAGCGGGAGCCGGGGAACCGGGCCGCGACTGTGAACTCGTTCTCGCTGCGCCGGATGGACAGTTCTCCACCCACGGTAGCCAGGCGCTCGCGCAGTCCCGTCAGCCCGACTCCCTCGGTGGCCCGCGACCCTGCGGCCGCGCCATCGTTGGTGATGGCCACGCCTTCCACCCCGATGACGATGCGGCAGCTACCGGCGTGCGAGTGCCGCAGGATGTTCGTCACTGCCTCGCGCACCACCCACGCCGCGGATTCCCGCACAAGGTCCGGAACATTTTGGGATCCGCCCTCGACGGTCGTTGTGATGCCGGCGGATTCGAGGAGCTCGCGAGCCCCCCGGACCTCCCTGTCCAGATCGATCGTCCGGTACCCGCGGACGAGCTCCCGCACGCTCCGCAGCGACTCGTGCGCGATGCCCTCCACCTCGCGCATCTGCGCCGCCGACGCTGGATCACCCCGATCCGCGAGTTTCGCCGCCAGCTCCGACTTGATGGCGATCGTCGATAGGGCGCGCCCCACCACGTCATGCACGTCCCGGGAGAACCGCAGCCGCTCCTCCGCCACCGACAGCGCCGCCTCCCGCGCGCGGGATTCCTCGAGCTGCCGCATCACATCGATCGGCCACAGCGTCGAATGCACCAGCAGCACCATCACCAGCGCCAGCACCGCTGCCGCGACCGCCAAACCAACCGTTCCCGCCACGACGAAGGCCGCGACCGCGCCCACCAGGCCCACCACAGCGGCCATGCGCTGCCGCAACAATGGCCCCAGCGCGATCGCCACGACGAAGATGCCGCTCCAGAAATGCGCGAGCACCCAGTCCTCATCGCCCTCGCCCACCACTGCCAGCACCGCGAAATGGACGGCCGCCACGAAAAGCAGCACCGTCGCCCACCGCCACGGCGCGCGCGTCACCGGCGAATCAGGGTGGATGCGCTGCTGCATCCCGCCGTGGAACACCACTGTTGCGAAGCCGAGCAGCACCACCATGACCAGCGCGGAGAGCAACCAATCCCGCCTCGGCGCGACGAACCAGGCCGTTCCCACCCACAGCAGCGGAAGCATCCAGAGCACCAGGTACCACGGCCACACCATGTAGACGGTGATGCGCTCCACCGGCGAGCGGGCACGCCACCAATCCGTGGCTTGGCTAGCAATATTCACGACGCCCAGTCTCGCACTCCGGGCGTCCGTCCCCTCGAAATCTGCTAGCTAATGTCACGCAGGCGGGCACGTGTCTCGGCGTGTCGAGTGACATCAGCTAGCTGATTCACCCAGAAGGGGCCACCCACAAACAGCGGGGCCGCAACGAGCCACCATGTTGCTAGCACCCGGCTAGCCGCAGTGGCGGGCAGGTGGGATAGCAGCATCGCGCGCCGCTGAACCAGCAATCCGCGAGCGCGACCGGAGCGCCCATGCCCCGCGCAAGGCGATCTCAGAGGATGTCACCGGCGCAGCTCACGCATCCGCACTGTCGCGCTGGAGCCGCCAACGACTGCAAGCCTTGCTAGACGGGCTTGAAGATTGCGAACGGGATCGCATGACCGAGCCGCCGATACCCCTCTGGGGTTGCGTCGCCTGAATGCCCGAGGAAGGCAGTGCTCCGCTTAGCAGCTGCTGGGTGGGCATGGGCATACCGGACCATGATCTCGCCGCCGGTCTCCTCGTCGGGAAATGTTGCCACCACGGGGAACTCCCGGTTGCCAACCTGAACCGTAGTGTCTGGCTGCTTCCTCAGATTGCGGTACCAATCAGTCTTCGGACCGAATCCAGCCGCGACGGTCCACGAGCCCTCGTCGGGATCGTGCGCCACGACCTCCACTACCGTTTCATGGAGCCGCCCGGACTTGCGCCCCGTGTGGCGCAGCAGGATGAACCGTTCCCCGAGGACAAAGCCGAGCCGGAGCTTGTACAGCATGATCGGCAGCCGGAACGCGAGCCTGCGCAAGCCCGTTGGTCGTGCTGGCAGCGACGGTTCCTGGGAATGCTGTGCTGTGCCCATATCGTCGACGCTACGCGATTCGCCTACTTGCATCGGTTGGCGGACTCGAACTCCGAGCGCCCGTCCCCGCAAAATCTGCTAGCTCATGTCACGCATGCGGGAGCGTGTCGCGGCGTGTCGAGTGACATCAGCTGGCAGATTCACCCAGAAGGCCCCGGAGCTCCCCACTAGCGCACAAAAACAGGCCAGGACCGCCCCGGTTCATCACCGGAACGGCCCTGGCCTGCGTTGACACTGGTGGAGCTAGGGGGAATCGAACCCCCGACCTTCTCGATGCGAACGAGACGCGCTACCAACTGCGCTATAGCCCCAGGTTGTGTCGTGTGGAACTTTAGCAGCCGTTGCGCCGGGTGTGGAAATCGACGCGCTGCACCTAGCGCCATGCCCCCAGCGCGGCACCCAGCGCCATACCCCCAGCGCCGCTCCCCGGCACCACGCCGCGCGCCGCTCCCCGCGACGGCAACACCACTCTCAGCGCACCCGCGCCCCAGCCGCCGCTCCCGACGCACCGACGGCAGCAAGCTGGAGGATCTCGGCCATCGCGTCATGGAGGTGGCGAGCGAGGGTGTCGATGTCGGGGATGAGGTCGGGGCAGGTGACGAGCCCGAAGTCGATGTTGCCGTTGTAGGACATGACGGTGATGTTGAGCCCGCCCGTGAAGTCGGAGATGACGGAGACGGGGTAGTTGTGCAGCACCTTGGCCCCGGCGACGTAGAGCGGCATCTGCGGACCGGGCACATTGGAGATGAGCAGGTTGAACGGGGGCGCGGCGACGCCAGCGGTGGCGAAGACGGCGCGGGAAGCGACGCCGTGGAGGAACTGCGGGAGCGCCTCGGTCGCATGGTGCAGGAGGGTGGCGGGCGCGTCGGCGAATCGTTGCTTGGCGGCCGCGATGCCGTGGGTGAGGTGGGTGATGCGCTGGGCCGCGTCGGGCTCATGGGTGGGCAGGATCGTGGGCATGAAACCGATCTGGTTGCCGGCGGTGCCGTGTTGCTCGGCGGTGCGGACGGAGACAGGCATGGAGGCGACGATCGGCTTGGCGGGCAGCGCATCGTTGTCGCTGAGCCACCGGCGGATGGCGGTGGTGCACAGTGCCATGACGATGTCGTTGACGGTGCATCCCCAGGCGTTCTTGGCGGTCTTGATGTCGGCGAGTGGAATGCTGGTGGTGGCAATGCTGCGGCGCGCGGTGATGCGCCGGTTGAACGGCGTCATGGGCGGGGCACCGGGCCGCTCGGGCTGCGCGCCCGTGGTGCTGCGGCTGGCTGCCCGCGCGACTCGATCAGCACCGGGCAGTGCCATGATGCCGGGCACGTCGGCGATATGGGGCGCGATGGTGCGGGCGGCGCGGGCGAGGCGGGCGGGCTTGGTGGCGGCGCGGCGGGCGGTGTGGCCGAGCAGCCGGAGAGCGCGGGGCGCGAGGTACTCGGGCCCGTGGGTTGTGCTCGGTGGCACGGCGAAAGGCTCAGGAGTGAGGTCCATGACCGCGGCCATGACCTCGGCGCCCGATACTCCGTCGATGACGGCGTGGTGCACCTTTGTATAGAGGGCCTGGCGCCCGCCGTCGAGGCCGGTGATCAGATAGGCCTCCCACAGCGGCTTGCTGCGGTCGAGGTGCGTGGCGTCGAGGCGGGAGACCAGCTCGCGCAGTGCCGCATCGCTCGTGCAACCGTCGCCTTCGTGGCGCAGGTCGATGGCGCGCACGTGGTAGTGCAGGTCCACGGGCTGCTGATCGTCCCAGTAGGGCAGGTCGATGCCGAGGGGCACGGTGCGCAGAGTCCAGCGCAGGGGTGGCACGAGGTGGAGACGGCTGGCGATGACGTCGCGGAGCGCGGGCGCGGTCAGAAGCCCGCCGGGCAGCTCGCTGGGGTCGAGGATGGTCAGGCCGCCGACGTGGATGACGGTAGTGGGCGTCTCGGCGTTGAGGAACTGGACGTCGAGGCTGGAGAGCTGGCGGACCCGCGGCGTGGCGAGCGTGGTGGCAGGCGGCATCTCCACCTCTGGCGCTTCTGCCTCCACGGGCGCAACGCGGGTAGCCTCCGTCTTGCGAGCCGTCTCCGGTACGGGCGCGACGAGCTCGAGCAGCGCTTCGACGCGGGCAAGCTCGCCATCGACGTAGGGTGCCCAGGCTCGGGTGTATCGCGCTGTGCTTCCTCCCGTCGCGATGGTGGCGATGTGGCCCGTGGCGTCGAGCATGGCCTGTTCGGGAGCCTGCGCGGTGCGGTCGACGGGCTGCATCGAGTCAGCGCCGAGCAATCGCCGGGTCGCCTCGGGAATGGTGATCTTTCCAGAAAACGCAGCGCGAGCGAGGCGCAGCAAGGTGGTCTCGGGGTCGACGAGGTCATTGACGCTGCCCGCAGTGAGCCCGCAGCACGTCACGGAATCCGATTCCACGAGTTCGCGCAGGTGATCCGCGGTCATGCTGGCAGGGGCGCGAAGGACGAAGTCGTCGACGACGTTTGCCTCGGAGGTGTCACTGCCCGATATGGGCAGGACGGTCACCGCCAGCAGGTTGCACTCGTGCGCGGAGAGGCGCGCGGTGAGGGCCGAGAGGGTTCCTGGCCGGTCCACGAGTTGCACGCGCACGCGCCAGATCTGTCCAGTGTCACTGATGCGTTCCCATTCCATGCACTCCAGTGTTCGCGTGCCGTGTTTCCGGCATATCGCTGAACGGTGACCGGCCCGTAATGCTTGTGTGTCGCATCACGCTGCTGGAGAAACATTGGCCTGGATCACAACCGTGCCAGGGGCAAGTGCAGGCTAGCGCGCCTGGCCGGGGTGGTACTGGTAGCCGGGCTCGTCATAGTCCCCGACGGGATCGAACTCGGGGTCCTCGTCGTCGAAGGCGACATACTCGGCGTCGCGGGGGTCCAGGCCATTGGGATCGCCCCCGGCAGCGCGCGGGTCACGCAGGGAACGCTCGCCACGCAGTCGGGCCATGCGGCGCTCGCGGATATCCTGCTCGATGCGAACCTGGGTGCGCAGGTACATCAGGTAGCCGCCGAGGGCGATGATGCTGGCGATAGTCAAGTACCAGGCCGCCGACACAACGATGAGGGCGATAACGGCGGACAGCACCACAGTCGCGGCCAGCCCAACGACGATGCGCTGGCGCAACCGGTACCGCGCGGCGCTCGCTAGCGCATCGGCCTCC
The DNA here is from genome assembly GCF_026008515.1 of Hoyosella levis. Lineage (GTDB taxonomy): Bacteria > Actinomycetota > Actinomycetes > Mycobacteriales > Mycobacteriaceae > Lolliginicoccus > Lolliginicoccus levis. The sequence continues at coordinate 211,605 of NZ_BQYM01000007.1, read as the reverse complement.
GGGTCGAAGCCGCCGCGGCCGCGACGGCGCGCTAGCTCCTCCTCGGACGGCCCGGCCGCTGCCCCGCCGTGACTGCTCGTATCGCGCATTGCCATCCGATCCTCCCCGGGATTGGTGTTCAGCTCGATGTGTGCCTGCATGGCGCCACTCGTGATGGGCGCGGCCGCGGCAGCACTTTCGGTGCGTGGTCGTGCCCCGCCATAATGCAGGACCCTGGTGGCGAAGGCACGGTCGCCCGCCCGGAAGACAGGTTCGCGCGTGTTCACCATCATGGGAACGAGCACGAACAGCGAGAGTGCCACGAGTCCCAACCAGAGGAACGAATTCGGCATGAGCACGGGCTCCCTTCTTGCTGCCAAGCTCAGGACGTTCGCGTCAACAGTGCTTGACGCCTCGAGGACAGGCTAGGTGGGATCACCGTTGGGTAACGCGCGACGCGCCGAGCGGGGATTCTAAGAGTTCACCATGATGCCTTGCCCATGCGGACGATGCGCGAGGCAGCACTGTCGGGCAGTTCATCGGCGAGAAGCGCCACGAGGGTGTGGTCCCGCCAGTCACCATCGACGTGCAGGTACCGGCGCAGCAGTCCTTCCTCCCGGAAGCCCACGTTGCGCAGGACGGTGCGGCTGGCATGGTTCTCGGGCCGCACCGTCGCCTCGAGGCGATGCAGGTGGCTGGCTGTGAAGCTGTGGTCCACGCCGAGCGCGAGCGCGGCGGTAGCGATGCCCTGCCCCGCCATCGAGCGCGCGACCCAGTAGCCGATCCAGGCCGAGCTCAACGGCCCCCGAACGATATTGCCAACGGTGAGCTGGCCAGCGAACTCGCCGTTGACCTCGATGGCGAACGGCATCATCGTGCCCTTGCGCGCGGCCGCCCGCAGGGTCATGCAGACCGCGGGCCAGTTGCCTGCCCGGTGGCGCGGGATCCAGCCGCCCTCGCCGGTAGGTTCCCACGGCCGGAGATAGTTCTCGTCGTCGAGGCGATGCCGGCTCCAGTGCGATGCGTCCCGGAGCCGAACAGGCCGCAGGAGGATCGTGCCCGCGGCCGTGGTGATGGGGCCGACAACAGCCGGCCAGCCCGGTTGCGTCACCCGCGCTGCGCCAGGAACGCCACGTGCACGATCTCCCCCGCCCCGACGTGAGTGGTGCCCGGGTCGAGCTCGATGAGGCAGTTCGCGTCCGCTAGGTGCACGAGCCGGTTCGCGCCGTCGACCGCGCCGAGGGCGCGCACGTGGTACTTGCCGCCGCTATCCCGCATGAGGTTGCCGCGCACGTAGCCGATCACGCCAGGCTCGGACGTGAAGTCATTGACCGTGCGCGCCTTCACGCGGCGGCGGTAGGGGTCGGGGCGGCCAAGCATGCCGCGCACGAGGGGCCGCACCATGATCTCGAAGACGACGAGCACGCTGGTGGGCAGCTCGGACAGCAGGAAGGTGGGCACCTTGCGGTCGCCGAGCATCCCGAAGCCCTGGACGCCGCCGGGGTGCATCGCTACGCGGCTGATCTCGATATTGCCGAAATCGAGGAGCGCCTCCTGCACGGTGTCGGAGGCTCGGCCGCCCACTCCCCCGGTGATGACGAGTATGTCTGATTGCGGCAGGTGCTCGGCGATGGCTGAGCGCACCGCGTCCGCGTAGGGATCAATGATGCCGACACGGTTGGCGATGGCACCGGCCTCGGTGGCGGCGGCGGCGAGCGCGTAGCTGTTGACGTCGTACACCTGGCCCGTGTCCGGGGTGAACGCGATGTCCACCAGCTCTGGGCCCACCGCGATGATGGTAATGCGGGGCCGGGACCTGACGAGGACGTCGGTGCGCCCGACGGAGGCGAGCAGCGCCACATGCGCGGCAGAGATCAAGGTGCCCTCGGTGACCGCCACATCGCCCACGCGCACGTCATCACCGGCTTCCCGGATGTTGGTGCCTGGCTTGATGGGGCTATAGATCGCGACCTTCGTGCGGTCGCCATCGGTGCCGTCGAGCGGCACGACGGCGTCAGCGAGCGCGGGCAGTGGCGCCCCGGCCTCGACCCGGACCGCCTGCTGGGGCTGGAGCCGCGGGATCTGCCTGGCTCCGGCCCGGATCTCGCCGACCACGGGCAGCGCGAGATCCGCTGGCTGGCCGAACTGTCCCTTGTGGTCCGGGCCAGCTTCGGCGATGTCGATGCTGCGTACCGCGTAGCCGTCGACGGCGGATTGATCGAACCCAGGCAGGGGCCTGCGGGCTGTCACTTCCTCCGCGCACACGAGCCCGCGCGCGTCGGCGATGCTGACTCGCTGTGGCTCCAGCTCCACGGCCGCCTCCGCGATACGAGCGTGCTGCTCCTCGACCGTGCGCATGGACCCCTTCCTTCCGGTCAGTCCCCTTCCGGGCCTGGGTCCTCGTCCGAAGTGGGAACGAGGCCCGGCAGGGAGGGGAGGCCAAGCCTCTCGGTCAGCCATTGCGTCAACGGCGGACCATACTCTTCGTCGTCGAGAGCAAAGTCAACCGCAGCCTTGATGAAGCCGCCGGGATTTCCGAGATCGTGTCGGCTTCCCGTGTGAACATACACGTGCACGGGGTGCCCTTCCTCGATGAGCATCTCGATGGCGTCGGTCAGCTGCAGCTCGCCCCCCGCCCCAGGGTTGATGCGGCGCAGCGCGTCGAAGATGGCCCGGTCGAGCACGTAGCGGCCCGCCGCGGCGAGGTTCGAGGGCGCGTCCTCGCGGGCGGGCTTCTCGACCATCGCGGTGACCTTGAGGACGGTGTCGGCCTCGTCGTCGTTGCCGGTGGGAACGACGTCGAAGATGCCATAGGAGCTGACTTCCTTGGCCTCGACCTCGATGGCGCAGATGACGCTGCCACCATGCCGGGCGCGCACCGCGGCCATCTTGCTGAGCACGCCGGTGGGCAGCACGAGATCATCGGGCAGGAGGATGGCGATGTCATCCTCGTCGTCGTCGAGGACAGCCTCGGCGCAGGCGATGGCGTGACCGAGGCCGAGGGGCTTCTCCTGGACGACGGCTTGCACATCGAGCAGTGCGGGGGCCCGGCGGACCTTGTCGAGCAGCGCGTGCTTGCCCCGGGCCTCGAGGGTGCCCTCGAGCACGTCGTGCTTGATGAAGTGGGCCATCACGCCCTGCTTGCCCTCGGAGGTGATGATGACGAGTCGCTCCGCGCCGGCCTCGGCAGCCTCGCTCGCCACGATCTCGATCGCAGGCGTGTCCACGAGCGGAAGGAGTTCCTTGGGAACCGTCTTGGTCACGGGCAGGAAGCGCGTCCCGAGCCCCGCCGCGGGAACGATCGCTGTGCGAAACGGCTTCGCGGGACCCGCACCGACGTCACTCATCTTCCACCTCATTGTTCTGCTCGCGTATAAGCCTGTTCGTGCTGCACACTGCCATGTCGTCACGTGCCTGTCGTCATGCCTATTGTGGAACTGGCAGAGATGCCGCGCATGGGAAAACGCCGGCCCGCTAGAAGTGTGCGAGATGAATACCGAGGTTATCCATGCTTGGTGATGCTACTAACACCGATCATCCGGGGTTCCGCCCTGATCCGCGCAAGCAACACGGCAAGTCCGCGTGGCGTACGTTTTTCGTTCACGAGCGCGCAACCCTGCCCCGGTCCGTGCATGCCAACGAGGCGGATCAACTCGCGGTGCACGCCGTAGCGGTGGCCCGGTCTCTTGCTCCGGGAAGCGAGATCGCCGCGTATGCCCCCTCGGGAACGGAGCCGGGCTCGGTCCTGATTCTCGAGGCCCTGGCCGGGGCCGGGTTCGAGGTGATCCTGCCGGTGATGCGGCCGGGCAAGGCTCTCGATTGGTCCCGGTTCAGCGGCGCGGCGGGATTCCGGGAAGCGCGGTACGGGATCCTGGAGCCCGACGGCCCATTGCTCGGGCCGCGCGCGGTGCAGGAGTGCGGCGTGGTCCTGGTTCCAGCGCTAGCGGTCGATCGCATGGGCACGCGGCTGGGCCGGGGCTCTGGATTCTACGACCGAGCGCTGGGGGCGCTCGCGCGGCGGCCACCGCTGGTAGCAGTGGTTCGCGACAAGGAGCTGGTGGCGAGCTTGCCCGCCGATCCGCACGATGTGCGCATGGATGGAGTGATCACGCCCGGGGGCGGGCATATACGGCTGCCCGTGGGCGTTGAGGGCACTGGAGGAAGGTGATCGCCGCAACGGCTAGCGCGGCCCACTACCACTCCTAGCACTCCGCGCGATAGAGTGCTAACAGCTGATCCTGTCCTCATGGAGGTCCCCGATGCCCACCTACTCCTACGCCTGCACAGCGTGCGATCACCAGTTCGACATCGTCCAGTCGTTCACCGATGACGCGCTGACCGAGTGCGACCGCTGCGATGGCAAGCTCCGCAAGCTGTTCAACTCAGTGGGCATCGTGTTCAAGGGCAGCGGCTTCTACCGCACCGATAGCCGCAGCTCCGCGAGCTCGGCAAACGCATCCGCTTCCTCGAATAGCAGCTCGTCGACGAGTTCCACGAAGAGCAGCAGCACAGAGGGTAGCTCCGGCTCCTAGCACGATCACCTGCCCGGCCGCGGCTCTCCCGCAGCGATCCTGTGGATGAACCCCGGGTTGTCCACAACCCCGCGCGCATGGGTCCAGCAGGCCTGTCACGCTCCCTAGACTGCGATCAACCTCGCGCAGCATGCCCAGCATCTCGCTCGGGGAACGCCATGCCAGCCCGCAGCCCCAGGAGATCGCGTGCCCCCGGTAGATCATGCGCCCGCGCAGCCCCGCAGGCAGCGCCCGCGGTCCCCTGACAGGATCGACGACCTCTCCCCCAGCCTGCTCGACAAGATCACTAGCCGCTGCGCCATCGCGCCCCACCAGCTGCACCGCGCCCGCCAGGCCATCGCTCTCTTGCTGCTCGCGCTCGCGCTCCTCATGTTTCTCCAGCGCGGGCCCGATCACACCAAGGCGACGATCGCCCTCCGCGCCATTGCTGCTGGCGAGGAATTCACCACCGCCAACGTGGCCGTGCATGCCGTGGAAGCGACAAGCCTGGCGCCTTCCGCGCTCATAACGAAGGACCAGGCCATCGGATCACGCGCCGCTACGCCGATCCGCGCGGGCGAGATCATCACCGACGCGCGGCTGCTGACACCGAGGATCGTCGACGAGACCAGCCACGCGTCCGGTGCGCGCGCGGTCCCCGTCAGGCTCTCCGACCCTGCCGTCACCAGCCTCCTGCAGCCGGGCGACCGGGTCGATGTCGTTGCCGTGCCACCAGGTTCGGAGCTGCCCGCGAGCGTGCTCGCCAAGGATGTCGCGGTCCTGTTCACCAGCACCGCTGGCGAGACGAGCGGGGCGCTCGCGGTGCTCGCGCTCGGCCCCGCCGAGGCTGTAGCCGTGGCCGCTCATGCCGCGCAGGGAATCGTGACGGTGACGCTTCGGTGAGCCAGCGCCGCGTTGGCGGATCATGGCGGGCGCCGTGGCGCTAGTATCCATTCCAGCCGAGTAATTTCTGGCCATCCACTGCACACACCTGGAGTCCCCATGCTTAAAGGTTTCCGCGATTTCCTGATGCGGGGCAACGTGCTTGACCTCGCTGTCGCGGTCGTCATCGGTACCGCGTTCACCGCTATCGTCACGGCGTTCACCGAGAACATCATCAATCCACTCATCGCTGCCGTTGGCGCGGACACGGATGTCAATGGTCTCGGGTTCTTCATCCGCCCCGGGATCGATGCCACGTTCATCGACGTGGGTTCGGTGATCACGTCGGTCATCAACTTCGTGATCCTTGCAGCAGTGGTCTACTTCGTGCTGATCGTGCCGTTCACGCACGCCAAGAAGCGGCTCATCAAGGAGCAGGTCGCGGACGAGGAAGCTGGTATCACCGATATCCAGCTGCTCAGCGAGATCCGCGACCTCCTGCAGGCCCAGACCTCGCAGGACCAGACTCCGCGCTCCTGATCCCACCCCGCATGCGGCACAGGTCCCGCCCTTCGAGGTCATCGAGGGCGGGACCTGTTTGCGTGGGCCTTTACCAGCTCAGTGATGCGGTGGCTTGTTCTCCCGCAACCACTGCTCGAGCTGGGAGTCCTCTGCCCCGGAGCGTGCGCCGGTCGAGGGTCGCTCCTCCGGCAGGACATCCCCGAACACCGCATCGAGCCTCGCCCGCTGCCGGGCACGCTCGCGCGGATCCTCGGGAATGCTCACCGGTACACGACCTCGCCGTCGAAATCCGATTGCTCGGCAAGCACGTGCGACACCAGCGGTCCGATAGTCGCCATGGAATCGCGCACCGCCGCTCGCGAGGACGCGAAGTTCACCACCACGGTGCTGCCCGAGACCCCGGCACGCCCTCGCGACAGGGCCGCGTCCTGGACGCTGTCCGCTCGCCCCGATGCCCGCAATGCCTCGGCGATGCCTGGTATCTCCCGGTCCAGGACGCCTGCGGTGGCCTCGGGAGTGACATCCCGCGCCGTGCTGCCCGTGCCACCGATCGAGATGACCAGGTCGATCCCGCCGATCACTGCGGTATTCAGTGCATTGCGAATCTGCACCTCATCTGGCTGCACCGCGACGATCGCGTCGACGTGGAAACCGCTCTCGGTGAGCAGCTCCCGCACTAGCGGGCCAATAGATTCAGGCGGTTCACCCGATGTGTGCCCGTCATCGACAATGACCACGAGCGCCCGCCCCTGCGGCGATGTCTGCATCTCCATACCTCTTACCGTAATGCCCGTGACCATTGCCACGGAACGGGAATCGTCAACAGTCTCGCCCACGAATGTGTTGCGCTTTGTCATCCTTCCCGCAGCTCGACCTGAGCGCGCTGCAACGCGCCGCCGCCGGGCGGAATCCAGGAGATCTCCACGACATCACCCGGTACTTGCGAGCGGACCGCCGCGATCAGCGCCGTGGCGGTCGCGATGGGCCGATCATCGAGTCCGACCACCACAGCCCCCGGTGGGATGCCAGCCTGCTCGGCCGCGCCATCCGGAACGATCTCGGTGACCAGCGCGCCGCGCTCCGGGTCACGCATGTCCACCAGCACGCCCAGGGTCGCCTTGCGCACCGCACCGGTGGAGAGCAGCTCATCGGCAACGCGCTTGGCCTGGTCGATCGGGATCGAGAAGCCCAGGCCGATCGAGCCCTGGCCGCCACCGGCGCGCCCGAGCGTCGCGATGGCCGTATTGATGCCCACGAGCTCGCCATTGAGGTTTACCAGGGCGCCACCCGAGTTGCCCGGGTTGATCGCGGCATCGGTCTGGATCGCATCGATCACCGACGTCTCCTCGGCCGTCTCGCCACCCGCGTATACCGGGCGGTTCAGCGCGCTCACGATGCCGGTGGTCACTGTCGACGACAACCCGAGCGGCGAGCCGATCGCCACCACTGGCTGCCCCACGTTCAGCGCCCCCGAGCTTCCGATCTCGACGGGAGTGAGATCGGTACGGCCCTCGACCTGGACAACAGCGATGTCGAACTGGGCATCGCCAGCGATGACCCGGCCGGGCGCGACGGATCCATCGTTGAACGCCACCTCCACGGTGCCATCGGAGCCCACCACCACGTGATTATTGGTCAGGATCACGCCATCGCTGCTCAGGATCACCCCGGAGCCGCTCCCCGAGGACGCTGCGGTATCCACATCGATCTTGACCACCGACGGCAGCACGCGCTCCGCCGCCCATTGGACCGAGCCTAGCGGCGCCTCCTCCTCCGGGTCCGCCACGGAGGGCAGCTGGCCACCGAACTGGGTAGTCTGCGCGCTGCCGCCATCGCGCCCAGCGATCCCCGCGCCCACGAGGCCACCGAAGATGCCGCTGGCCAGTGCCAGCACGAGTGCTCCCACGATGATCCACGAACCGCGCGATCGGGGCTGCTGCTCGGCTCGGGGCTGGCGGTCGCCCGGTGGCGGACCGCCCGGACCCCCCGGGGGCGAGCCCCCCGGGGAGGGGCCGCCCGTTCCTCCTGGTGCCGGGCTGCCGGGCGGTGGCTCCACGCCCATGGGTGGATAGTGCTGTGGCGGGTTGCCCAGTCCGTACCGGGGATCGCGGCCGGGCGGATTGCCCCCTTCAGCTCCGTAGTTCATGACATCAGCTCCTCATGGTCCATGCGACCGCTGCCGGGGCGTCGCCGTTCGGATCTTGTAGCCACACGGTGCATCGGCGCTCTGAGAGCATCCTGAGACTGGACAGATAATTCTGCCACGAGAGCAGGATCACTGTTCGACCGGTTCGCCGGGAATGCTCAGGGTCACTCGCGCGCCCCCGCCGTCGGCATCGTCGATGGTGACCTTGCCGCCGTGGCGGTGCAGCACGTGATAGACGATCGCGAGCCCGAGCCCCGAGCCGGGCATGGATCGCGATGCGTCGGAGCGATAGAAGCGCTCGAACACCAGCGCCCTCTCCTCGAGCGGGATGCCGGGGCCCTCGTCCTCGATGGTCACGTCCACGTTGCGCCCGCGGCCTGGCTGCATCCGCAGTGTGATGCGACCTTCCGGAGGGCTCCATTTCGCGGCATTGTCCAGCACGTTCAGCAATGCGCGGGTCAAGCCGCCCGCATCGCCCCACACCCACCAGCCGAGGGTGGACGCGTCGATCTCGACGTCGGTGCGGCGCCTGCGCACGCGCTCGATGGCCCGGTCGGCGATCTCCGCGATATCCACCCGTTCCATGCCGGGCTCGGTCGAGTCCTCCCGCGCGAGGTCCACGAGGTCGCCGACCAGGGTGGACAGCTCCTCGATCTGGGCGAGCACGTCCTCCTGGAGGCCTTCCATGTCCTCGGGGGCCAGCGCGGGCGCGCCCTGCCTGCTCGCCGCGATCAGAAGCTCGGTGTTGGTGCGCAGCGAGGTCAGCGGGGTTCGCAGCTCATGCCCCGCGTCGGCGACCAGCCGGGATTGGCGCTCCCGGGACTCGCGCAGGGCGAGCAGCATCGAGTTGAACGCCTCGGTCAGCCGGGCAAGCTCGTCATCGCCGGTGACGGGAATGGGGGTGAGGTCGTCGGTGCGCGCCACCCGTTGAGCGGCGGCCGTCAGTCTTGCTACCGGCCGCAGCCCGGTCCGGCCCACCCCGGTGCCGGCGACCACAGCAAGGATCACTCCGCATCCGCCGACGATCAGCAGCACGAGGGCAAGCCGGTCGAGAACCTCCTGGGTGGGGGCAAGGTCCTGGGCAAGGACGAGCGTGGCGCCCTGGTTGGAGCGCTGCGCGATGACGCGCCGGTTGCCGATGGTGCGCAGCGACGATTCCTGCTCGCCCCGGATCACCGCGAACTCGGGCTCGCCCAGCTCGATCAACGGCGACATCGGCGCGGCGGTGTTGTCGGGATAGATCAGGGTGCCCGAGAGCGTGTCGGAGAACAGCGAGGCCGCGGTGACCGCATCGCTGCCGAACCGCTCGGGCAGGTGCGACGCGACGATCAGATCGACACGCTTGCGCAACTGGTCATCCACATCGCTGTAGAGCGCGCGCGCAACAACGCTGAACGCCGCGCCGGCCATCAGCGCGACCGCGATCGTCACCACGAACGCCGCGAGCAAGGTGACGCGCGTACGGAGGGACATCGTGCGGCCGATGCGCCGCGAGGGGTGCAACCACCCCTCTGTCCTCACGGGGGCGTCTCCCGCAGCACGTAGCCCACGCCACGCACCGTGTGGATGATCCGCGGCTCCCCTTCCGACTCGGTCTTGCGACGAAGATAGCCGATGTACACCTCGAGGGCGTTTCCGCTGGTCGGAAAGTCATAGCCCCACACCTCCTCGAGGATGCGGGCGCGGGTGAGCACCCGCCGCGGGTTGGCCATCAGCATCTCGAGCAGCGAGAACTCGGTGCGGGTGAGGCTGATCTGCCGCTCATCGCGGGTCACTTCCCTGGTCACGGGATCCATGGTGAGCCCTGCGAACTCCATCGCCTCGCCGGTGCCGTCGTCGGCGTCCGCCGCGCCGCGTCGCCGCAGCAGCGCCCGGAGCCTCGCGAGCAGTTCCTCGAGCGCGAATGGCTTGGGCAGGTAATCGTCGGCCCCGGCGTCGAGGCCCATGACTCGCTCGGACACCGAATCGCGTGCTGTGAGCACCAGGATGGGACGATCGTCGCCCTGGCTGCGCAGACGGCGGCACACCTCGAGGCCGTCGAGACGGGGCATCATGACGTCGAGCACGAGAGCGTCCGGCGAGGTGGCCGCGACCTGCTCCAGGGCATCGACGCCATCAACGGCGAGGTCCACCGTGTAGCCGTTGAAGGACAGCGACCGCCGAAGCGACTCCCGCACCGCCCGATCATCATCGACAACGAGTATCCGCATGCCCACTAGTGTGTACTGCCCACCTGAACAATGTGTAAGAGTCGCCGCGCTATCCCGGAGTCTCCGGGGCGCGCGGGGCGACGGGAAGGTTCCAGCCCCAGCGCAGCGCGGCGAGCCGTAGCCCGGCAGCAAGCGCCACGCCCGCCGCGAGCGCGGGAGTGCTCGGCATGTCGATCCCATCGGCGGCCACGATCAGCGCGGCACCGAGCAACGCGGGCACGGCGTAGAGATCGCGGTGCAGCAGCAGGGGCATCTCGTTGACGAGCACGTCGCGGATCACCCCGCCGCCGATCGCTGTCGCGGTCCCCACCACGATCGCTGCGAGCGGCCCGGCGCCCGCCTCCAGCGCGATGGCCGCGCCGCCGGTCGCGAACACCCCGACCCCCATCGCATCGAGCAGCAGGACGCCCGCGCGCAATCGACGCAGCTCGGGGTGCAGCAACATCGCCAGGATGCTCGCCGACAATGCCGTGGCAAACGCCGGCCAGGTCTGCAGCGAGGAGGGTGGATGAATGCCCAGCAGCACATCACGGATGATGCCGCCACCGATGCCTGTGGTCACCCCGACGAGGCAGATGCCGAACACGTCGAGGCGCTTGGCAACGCCAACGAGCGCGCCGGATGCCGCGAACGCAGCGATGCCAGAGAGATCCAGGATGGTCAGCAGCACAGGCACAGCCTAGGGCCCGCGCAGCGATGCTGCGCGGGCCCTAGGACGATGCTGCTAGCCCGAGGTGGCTCTTATCAGAGCTTGTCGGGGTCGATCAGTCCGCGGCGGACGGCGTTGACGATGCGGCTCGGCACCCGGGTCGCCACGCCACCCACGGTCACGGGCACCAAGTCGACCGCAGTGGCCTTCCACTGCGAGCGGCGGTGGTGCGTCCGCGCGCGCGACTTCCTACGCTTGGGTACTGCCATTGCTATCAAGCTCCTCTCGTTTGCCGCCCGCGTTCCTGCGAGCGCCCGCGGGTCGGGCACGGTTGCCATAACGCTGACGGAACTTCTCTACCCGGCCGGCCGTGTCGAGGATACGCTGCGCGCCCGTCCAGAACGGGTGCGACTCGGCGGTCACATCGACGACGATGAGCGGATACTCGTTTCCGTCTTGCCAGCTCACTGTCCGCTCACTCGTAGCGGTGGACCGCGTGAGGAACATGGATCCGGTGTTGGCGTCCTGGAAGACAACCGGATGATACTCAGGATGAATGGCTGGTCGCACTAGTGTCCTTCTTTCCTTGTGTCGATGTCAATTGCGCCCGTGGAGGCGCCGTATCCCGGGAAGCCGGCACAGGGATCCTGGTGCCATTCTCCGAAGGGGTCTTCCCATGTCCGCCACAGCTCGTGGCCCGCGGCGAGCTCGGGATCGGTGAGCAGCGCGGCCCCGAGCGCGTCCCGGATCCGCTCGGGCTGCCCGTCATGGACGAGCAGGACGAGCGCGGTATGGCGGTCGCCGTGCTCCGGTGTCCAGCGCGCCGCTGCCATCGCGGTGCGATCCGCGGGCTGCGCGTCCTGCTCGCTCGGGGTCATCGCAGCGAGCCAGCGGTCCGCGGCGCTGACGGTCAGTCCTCCCCCGGCCGCGTCGAGCCAGAGCACCGCGTCTGGAGCGGTGGCGAGCCACACGCGGCCGCGCGCGTGGATGGTGCCGTCGAGGATGGGGTCGAGCGCCTCGTGGAAGCGCTGCGGATGGAAGGGCCGGGTCGCGCCGAACTCGAGCCACTGGATGCCGTGGTCGGCCTCGAGCGGTGGCTGCGCGGCGAGCAGGGGGTCGTGGATGCTCGGGGCAGCCGGGCGGCTGGCGGTCGCGGGCAGCAGCGCGAGCAGGGCGTGGGGGTCAGGGATGATGTCGCCGCCCTGCCAGGCGATGGGAACGCCGGGAGCGAGGCGGTCCAGGATCGCAGCGAGGCGTGGGAAATGGTCGAGGCCAGGATGATCCAGGATGGGGCCGCCATGGTCCGCTCGCGCGCCCAGGACGGCGATGCCATCCGCGGATCGGGCCCAGCTGGTCACTGCGCTAGCGACGGTGCGCTCGTCCGGGCAGCCAGCTAGCCCGCGCTCGGCGAGGGTCTCGGCACTGGTGGCGTCGGCGAGCCAGGTTTTCGCGTCGAGGGCGCTGAGCACCGCATCGATGCGGATGTCGTCGCGGAGCGGGCCGTCGCGATGGCCGATCATCCCGGCGACGGCAGCGGTGCTGATGGTCTCGCGGAGGTCCTCGATGTCGAGGGCCGGGGGCAGGAGGAGTAATATCCGCTCTACACGGCTCCGGCTAGCCAGACGGCGCAACAAGGGAAGGAGATCCTCGCGGATCGCGTCCGCTGCACGACCAGGGGCGGCCGCGAGCAGGGTTGTTCGCATGCGGGACGTGACACCGTCAGTGGTGGTCAATGCTCTGCAGACGACGCCCGTTTTGACCTCTGCGAGGTCATAGTGGACGATTGAGGTACCCTCGCGTTGAAATGCGCGCGCAATGAGACTAGCATCTTCTTGCCATCCGCAGACCAGCACGACGGGTGTGCGCTGATCGGTCACTCGATGCTCCTTATCGGTAATGGTTGTCAGATTCCTTACCGAGAAGGTACCGTGTCCCGTCGGCTTTGTCGAAAATGAACGTCACTTACGAGAGGTCTGTAGTCATGTCGGCGCACTGCCAAGTAACTGGGCGCAAGCCGGGCTTTGGGAAGTCCGTATCCCACTCGCACCAGCGCACCTCGCGTCGCTGGAACCCGAACATCCAGCGTCGTCGGTACTTCCTGCCCAGCGAAGGCCGGTACGTCACGCTCCAGGTTTCCACCAAGGGCATCAAGACCATCGATCGGGATGGCATCGAGGCCGTTGTCGCCGCGATCCGTGCACGTGGCGACAAGGTCTAGCACCACCCCGCTATCGAACTAGGAAGGGAACACCATGGCGCGAAATGACGTGCGCCCCATCATCAAGCTGAAGTCGACGGCTGGCACAGGTTTCACGTACGTGACCCGCAAGAACCGCCGAAACAACCCAGACCGCATCGTGCTGCGCAAATACGACCCCGTCGTTCGCAAGCACGTCGACTTCCGCGAGGAGCGCTGATGGCCAAGAAGTCCAAGATCGCCCGCAACGAGCAGCGCAAGGCCATCGTCGCCAAGTACGCGACTCGCCGCAACGAGCTCAAGCAGATCATCAGCAACCCCGCGACCTCCGAAGAGGATCGCGCGGACGCTGTCTCCGAGCTGCAGCGTCAGCCCCGCGATGCCAGCCCGATCCGGGTGCGCAACCGCGACGCCGTCGACGGCCGCCCGCGCGCCTACTTCCGCAAGTTCGGACTCTCCCGGGTCCGCGTGCGCGAGATGGCACACCGCGGCGAGCTCCCCGGTGTCAGCAAGTCCAGCTGGTAAACCACAAACGTTGAGGAACGAAGGGTAAATGGGCAAGAAGAGCACCGCACCAGTAAAGAAGAAGGGCGGAGACCAGGGTCGCAAGACGAAGAAGAACCCGCTGATCTCAGCCGGTATCGAGCACGTTGACTACAAGGACGTCAACCTGCTTCGCACCTTCATCTCCGACCGTGGCAAGATCCGCTCACGCCGAGTGACGGGCTTGACGCCACAGCAGCAGCGCCAGGTCGCTATCGCCGTGAAGAACGCGCGCGAGATGGCGCTTCTCCCCTTCTCCAGCCGCTAGCCACAACCGGCCCAGCAGCACAGCCCTAGCCCCAGCAGCACAGATCGACGCTGCCGGGGCTAGTCGTGCTTTCCCGGTCCTTCCGGCGACCTTGTCGTTTCGGACGGCGCCCCTAGACAGAGACCCAGGCCATAACGACGCCCCAGGTTCCCGGCCTAGCATGGCACCACGCTCGGACCGCAGTGGCCGAGGATCAGCCGGGGAGGATGGGCGCGCGGATGTCAGGAGTGGCGGTCGGCTTCGCGGTCATCCTCGGCATCATCGGGGTGGGCTACCTGCTCGGCCGGACGGGCGCTCTTGGCGCGGGCGGCGAACAGGTTCTCGCCCGGCTGGTCTTCCTCGTGGCGACACCGGCGATGCTGTTCCACACGCTCGCCCACGCTGATGTATCGGTCGTCTTCTCCCCCGGTCTTGTGGTCGCAGCGGCCTCGGCCTCGCTGGCAGCGCTGCTGTACTTCGTGCTCGCGCGCGCCTGGTTGCGCCGACGGGTCGCGGAGGGAATCATCGGCGGGCTCGCCGCGTCCTACGTCAACTCCGTCAACCTGGGCCTGCCCATCGCGGTGTATGTGCTCGGCGATGCGGCGGTCATCGCGCCGGTCCTGCTGTTCCAAGTGGTCTTTCTCGGTCCGATCGCCCTTGCGATCCTGGAGATCATCACGCGGGATCCACTCCAGCGACGTTCCCTCGCGGGCATCATCGCGGCACCCTTGCGCAATCCGATCCTGATCGGGGCCGCGCTGGGCATGCTCGTTGCCCTCACTGGCATCAGCCTGCCCGAGGTCGTCGATCAGCCCGTGGAGCTCGTCGGCGGCATGTCGGTGCCGGGCGCACTGATCGCGTTCGGGATCTCGCTGCATGGCACGCGGGCGCTGCGTCGAGGCACGAGCCCGCGCCGCGATGTGCTGCTTGCCTCGGCCATCAAGGTGATCGTTCAGCCGCTGCTCGCCTTGCTGATCGGCGCGTGGCTGCTCGGGCTCGAGGGCCAGTCGCTGCTTGTGGTGGTGGTGCTCGCGGCACTGCCCACGGCGCAGAACGTGTTTGTGTTCGCCAGCTGGTATGGCCGCGGGGTGGTCCTCGCGCGGGATTCGGCGATCGTCACCACAGTGCTCTCGGTCCCGGTGATCGCGGCGTGCGCCGTGCTCCTCTAGCCAGCAATTCCATGCCGCCGGGACGGCAACGCCCGCCACGCGGATGATCGTGGCGGGCGTGCCAGTGTCCGGCTAGTGAGCGAAGTGACGCGCGCCCGTCAGGTACAGCGTGACCCCTGCTTCCTTGGCGGCGGCGATGACCTCGGTGTCCCGCACGGAACCACCGGGCTGCACCACGGCGCGCGTCCCGGCATCGAGCAGCACCTGCAAGCCGTCAGGGAACGGGAAGAACGCATCGGAGGCTCCGACGCTGCCTTGTGCCCGGTCTCCGGCGCGTGAGACCGCGAGGCGCGCGGCATCGACCCGGTTGACCTGGCCCATGCCCACTCCGACGGTGCCGCCCTCGTGGGCGAGGAGGATCGCGTTGGACTTCACTGCCCGGCAGGCGCGCCAGGCGAACGCGAGGTCGGCGAGGGTGGCGTCGTCGGCGGCCTCGCCAGCGGCGAGGGTCCAGTTCGCGGGATCGTCACCGTCGGCGTCGAGGACATCGCGATCCTGGAGCAGGATGCCTCCGGAGATGGCACGCAGCTCGGTGCCACGCGGCTCGGGCGCGGTGGCCCGCAGGATGCGGATGTTCTTCTTGCGGCTGAGCACATCCACCGCCCCCTCCTCGTAGGAGGGCGCGACGATCACCTCGGTGAAGATCTCGGCGACCTGCTCGGCCATCTCGACCGTCACCTCGCGGTTGGCGGCGATGACGCCCCCGAACGCGCTCACGGGGTCGCAGGCATGCGCGCGGCGGTGCGCATCGGCGATGGCACCGCTACCGGACAGGCTGGAGATCGCGATGCCGCACGGATTGGCATGCTTGATGATCGCCACGCATGGTGCGTCGTGGTCATGCGCGGCACGCCATGCCGCGTCGGTGTCGGTGTAGTTGTTGTACGACATCTCTTTGCCGTGGTACTGCTCGGCCGAGGCAATGCCTCCACCCGCTGGCGAGACATAGAGCGCCGCGGCCTGGTGCGGGTTCTCGCCATAGCGCAGGACGGAGCTGCGCCCCCAGGTGGCGCCGGCCCACGAGGGGAACGGGCTGTCGGCGGTAGCGCGGGCACGGACGCTGGTCATCCAGCTCGCGACGGCGACGTCATACATGGCGGTGTGCTGGAACGCCTCGGCGGCCAGCTCGATGCGCTGGTCGAGGCTGAACCCGCCGCCGCGCGCGGCCTCGAGGACCTGCGCGTACTTAGCGGGGTCGACGACAACCGCGACGGAGGGGTGGTTCTTCGCCGCGGCACGCACCATGGAGGGGCCGCCGATATCGATCTGCTCGACGCACTCGTCCTCGGTGGCGCCGGACGCCACCGTCTGGGTGAAGGGGTAGAGGTTGACCACGACGAGCTGGAACGCCTCGACGCCGAGGGTGTCGAGCTGCTCGAGGTGCTCATCCTTGCGCGTGTCGGCGAGGATCCCGGCGTGCACGCGCGGGTGCAGGGTCTTGACACGGCCGTCGAGGGTCTCGGGGAAGCCGGTGAGCTCCTCCACCGGGGTGACGGCGACGCCCGCGTCCGCGATGCGCTTGGCGGTGGAGCCGGTGGAAACGATCTCCACGCCTGCCTCGGCGAGCCCGCGCGCAAGGTCCTCGAGGCCAGTCTTGTCATAGACGCTGACGAGGGCGCGCTTGATGGGAATGGTGGGTGGGGTGCTGTTGCTCACGGGATCATGGCCTTCCGTCCATCGATGACCACTCCTCGGGTCACCACGTCGGCTACCACCTGGATGAGGAGGCGCCGTTCGACTTCCTTGATTCGTTCGTGCAGTCCAGGCTCGGTATCCCCGGGCTTGATGGGCACTGCTTCCTGCGCCAGGATCGGCCCGGTATCGACACCGTCGTCGACGAGATGCACCGTGGTTCCGGTGACCCGCACGCCGTGGGCCAGCGCATCGCGCACCGCGTGGGCCCCGGGGAACGAGGGCAGCAGCGCCGGGTGGCTGTTGACGATGCTGCTCGTGCATGCGCGGAGGAACGACTTGCCGAGGATGCGCATGAATCCTGCTGTGACCACTAGGTCTGGCGCATGCTGGTTGACGGCTTCGGCGAGCGCGGTGTTCCACGCTTCGCGGGTGGGGTGGTCCGCGGGCACGATGCGGACCACCGGGATGCCGCTTTCCTTGGCACGTTCCTCGGCATTGCATTCGCGATCCGTGATGAGCGCAACGATCCGTGCCGGAAAACTGTCCGCCGCTGCATCAAGCAGTGCCTGGAACAGGGTGCCGCTGCCCGAGGCGAGCACGACGATGCGGGCTGGTGCATCCTCGGTGCCGAGGCGGGGGCTCCGGGAATGATCGAGGCGGTTCAGCGCGGATCTCCTGGTTCAGGCGAGCACATCGACCCTGCTGGGCCGACCGACGCGACATAGCCTAGTGGCTGGCATCGGGGGCGTCGCCATCGGGTCCGGGACTGTGCTATCACGCCTTGCGGCGGCGACGCCCCCGCTCGCGCTTGGTGTCCTTCCCTCGGTCACGCTTGGCGCTGCTCTTCGCGGGCTTGTCCTCGCTCTCGGAGGGCGGCTCGGCTGCATCCTGCTTGGAGGCACCCTTCTCGGCAGCATCGTCCTCGGGGCTTGATTTCGTGGGGCCCGCGGGCTCCGGGCTCGCTTTCTCAGCACTCGCGGGCTCTGCAGCGTCATTCTCGGCACTCGCGGGCCCCGTTCCGGAATCGTCGCCGGGCGCTACCTCTCCCCCGGCCTCGGGCTTGCTGCGGCGACCACCCTTGCCTGGCATCGAGGGAAGCAGCTTGCCCGCAGTCGCGATGGCGGCACGGGGAGACCGCGTACTCGCCGGCTTGCCGGATTCCTGCTTCGCCGTCTCCTGCTTCAGCGTCTCCTGCTCGCTCTGCTCCCCGTCCACGGTCGGCTCGGAGTGGTCCGGTTCGCTGGTGTCGGCCGCCTCGTCCTCGAGGGCCTCGGCGATAGCCTGCTCGATCTCCGCCCTGCGCTCGCGGCGCTCGTGCCGATCAGCAACCCGCGCGGTGGCAGTGGCCACGACGGTGCCGATCGTCGCGATCCAGGCGAGCAGGAGACCGCTCGAGAGCCAGGGTGAATAGGAGGCGCTACCGAGCACACCGATGGGGCCGCCCGCGAGGAGCGCGAGCACCAGCAATCCCCCGGCCTGGAGGACCGCCGCCGTCAGCACGGTGGCTACCTGATCGCGGGTTTCGAGGTGATAGCGGGTCACGGTCTTGCCGGTGGCGACAGCAACCGCTGCGGGAATGACCAGCGCGATAGGCCACCATGCCCCAGCAGGCCCGTCGGGCATGATCGCGAGAACGGGCAGGCTTGGGAGCGAAGCTGTCTCTGTCGCGAACAGCGATGCGGAAGCATCACCGATCTGCACGCTGCCGCCGACCAGGACGGACGCCATGCCGACAATGATGTTCCCGAGGTAGAGGAGCGAGAGGGCGCCGAGGCCGAGGAACGCCCCGGCTCCCTCGAACGCGAGGAGTTGCTCGAGCACCTTTGACGCGGAGAGCACCAGCAGAGCGATCGTGACAGCCGCACTGCTCGCCACGAGGACCAGCGCGCCCCGCCGAGCCGCCTCGAGCGCGACGGCCATCCACTCGGGAGGAGTGAATCGCTGCTCGAGGCGTTCCCGGACAAGGGGGTGGAGGGCCGCGGTGGCCGCGCCGCCATGAAGCACGGCCGTGAGCAGCAGCGCGATCAGTACGTTGGGGGTATCGATCTTCAGGACAGTCGAGGCATCCTTGATGACGGCCAAGGAAATGATCGTCATGACAACAGGGATGCCGGTGGCCGCGGCGATGAGCTGCGTCATCTCGCGGGTGGTGGCGGCCACTCGCCTCGCGCGCCTCACGAAATGGAAGGTGAGCGCGAACATCCCGAAGGTAAGCACGAGCGGCAGCACACCAAGGTGCACGCCACTGAGCGGCAGCACTACCTGATGGATCGCCAGCCAGGACGCGCCGACAGCGGCGAACACACCGGTGAGATCACTGCGGGAGGCGAGCAGCAGCGCCACGATCGTGACGGCGATGGCACCCACCACGGTCCCGGTGGGCACGAATGCTGCCTTCATGAGCGAGCGGGCGATATCGCTCATCTCGTTGTCGCGGCCATCCTGCCGGGATGCGCGGGCTCGTGTCTGCAGATCGGTCATCGGTATCGAGAGTGGCACCTCGCCGCCGCGGACGGGGAAAGGCGCGCCGCTGCTTCGCCGCGAGTGTGCGATATGCGACAGCTCCAGTGCTCGAACCTGTCGTACTTCGCACACTCGCCGCGGACACAAGGACACACACGAACGCCGCGGCCTGCGAGTCGCAGTGCCGCGGCGTCCGAGGACCCAGCGCTAGGGGTCTACTTCTTCTCGAGGATCGCGCGCGCGAGCTCCGCGGTGGCGGACGGGGTCTTGCCGACCTTTACGCCTGCGGCCTCGAGCGCATCCTTCTTGGCCTGCGCGGTGCCGGAGGAGCCGGAAACGATGGCGCCGGCGTGGCCCATCGTCTTGCCCTCGGGAGCGGTGAACCCGGCGACGTAGCCGACGACGGGCTTGGTGATGTTCGCCTTGATGTAGTCGGCGGCGCGCTCCTCGGCGTCGCCACCGATCTCACCGATCATCACGATCAGCTCGGTATCGGGATCATCCTCGAATGCCTGGATGCAGTCGATGTGGGTGGTACCGATGACGGGGTCGCCACCGATGCCCACACAGGTGGTGAAGCCGAAGTCGGCGAGCTCGAACATCATCTGGTAGGTCAGCGTGCCGGACTTCGACACCAGGCCGATCTTGCCGGCGCCGGTGATGTTGGCGGGGATGATGCCGGCGTTGGACTGCTCGGGGCTGATGATGCCGGGGCAGTTCGGCCCGATGATGCGGGTCTTGCCGCCCTTCTTCAGGTTGTATGCCCAGAACTCGGTGGAATCGTGCACGGGCACGCCCTCGGTGATGACCACCGCGAGGGGGATCTCCGCGTCGATCGCCTCGATGACGGCGGCCTTGGTGAAGGACGGGGGCACGAACAGCACGCTGACGTCCGCTCCGGTCTTCTCCATCGCTTCCTTGACGGAGGCGAAGACGGGGATGCCATCGACGTCGCTACCCGCCTTGCGCGGGTTGACGCCGCCGACGATGTTGGTGCCCGAGGCAACCATGCGGCGGGTGTGCTTGGTGCCTTCCGCCCCGGTGATGCCCTGGACGATGACCTTGCTGTCCTTGGTAAGGAAAATAGCCATTGTCTTCGTTCCCCTTTACTTTGCCGCTGCAGCGAGCTCGGCGGCCTTGGCTGCCGCGCCATCCATGGTGTCGACCTGCTGCACGAGTGGGTGCGCGGCCTCGTCGAGGATACGTCGACCCTCTTCGACATTGTTGCCGTCGAGGCGCACCACGAGCGGCTTGTTCGCCTCGTCGCCGAGGATCTCGAGGGCCTTGACGATGCCGTTGGCGACGGCGTCGCATGCGGTGATGCCACCGAAGACATTGACGAACACGCTCTTGACGCTCGGGTCGCCCAGGATGACGTCGAGGCCGTTGGCCATCACCTCTGCCGAGGCGCCGCCACCGATGTCGAGGAAGTTGGCGGGCTTGACGCCACCGAAGTCCTCGCCGGCGTAGGCCACCACATCGAGGGTGGACATGACGAGTCCGGCGCCGTTGCCGATGATGCCGACCTCGCCCTCGAGCTTGACGTAGTTGAGGCCCTTCTCCTTGGCCTTGGCCTCGAGCGGATCGGCGGCATCGGCGTCGACGAACTGCTCGTGGTCGGGCTGCCGGAAGTCGGCGTTGCTATCGAGGGTGACCTTGCCGTCGAGGGCGAGGATCTGGTCATCGGGGGTACGCACGAGCGGGTTGACCTCGACGAGGAGCGCGTCCTCGTTCACGAAGACCTCCCACAGCTTGGCGATGGTCTCCGCGGCCGCGTCCAGGACCTCGGCGGGCAGCTTGCCCTGCTCGGCGATCTGGCGGGCGAGCTCGATGCTGACGCCCTCGGTGGCGTCCACGGGAACCTTGGCGAGCGCGTCGGGGTTCTCGACGGCGACCTGCTCGATCTCCACGCCGCCTTCCTTCGAGCACATCGCGAGGAAGGTGCGGTTCGTGCGGTCGAGAAGGAAGCCGATGTAGTACTCCTCGGCGATGTCGCTGGCCTCGGCGACGAGAAGCTTCTTGACAATGTGGCCCTTGATATCGAGGACGAGGATGTCCTCGGCCTTGGCGCGGGCATCAGCGGCGTCGGAGGCGAGCTTGACGCCACCGGCCTTGCCGCGGCCACCGACCTTCACCTGGGCCTTGACCACGACCTGTTTGCCGATTTCCGCGGCGACCTGCTCGGCTTCCTCAGCTGTGTCCGCGACGCGCCCCGGTGTGGTGGGGACTCCGTGCTTCGCGAAAAGCTCTTTCGCTTGGTATTCGAAGAGATCCATGTGCTCACCGTCTCATTTACTGTGACGCTCACCCGGGTTGGGGCGAGCCAAGTCGGACCTTAGTCCAGGCCATGTGCGCGCGCGGCACAGGCATGGCCCGGACGTGCGCTACGTCACGCCCTAGGCGAATCCAACCTATCGCGCGGGGCCACGAAACGTGACGTTATGGCTGTATTTGGTGGGCGATCGGGAGTCGCGCGCCGGGTTCACCAAGGCCAGGGCGGCGTGGTGAGGGGGCGGCTGGCAACTGCTTCCTATAGAGGCGCCACCTATATATGGACCGACCCCCTCCACCCGATGCGGGCCATCCATCCTTGATCCGCGGCCACCACCGTGATAGCCGCGGCAGCAGTCAGGCAGGGCTAGCAGATCTGCCGCATCGATAGCAGTCGTGGATCGGCCGGATTGATGGAAATAAGGTCTCGATACCCGCTAGAGCGCTAGCCGGGAGCGAACACCGTTCCATATCGTGAGACAATTTGCGTGGGTAAATACCATCTGCACTCCCGCAAACAGGGGTTTTGCCCCCCTGCGCTGTGAGTGCGCTCTCAATAACGCCCCGAGCGACCGTGAATGCTTGCAAGCGTCGCAACCGTTTCGTTACCTTTTCATCAGTGCAAGTCACGATCTGATCACGACCACGGGGCGCCCCGACAGGCACAAGGCCCCGCGGACGGGATAAGGAATCGTGCACCGGCGGTAAGCACCACCACCGCTGGAGTCATCAACCGGGATGACACCGCAGTCTTGAGCGAGACCGCGGCGGAACCAACCCGAGGGATTCGCACCCCTTTCTGGATACCCCATGCTGCGCACCACATCGAACACCCATGCCCTGAAGCGTTCCCCCAAGGGCCGCATGGCCCTCGCGATCGTCACCATCGGCGCATCCGTCGTCGGCGGACAGGCCGTGCTGCTCTCCGACACCACGTCGAGCGCGAACGACATCACCTTCGCCGCTTCGAGCGCTTCCGACGACAACATCGACCTCGTTGCCGCCGAGGCCAGCGCCCCGGCCGGCACCGTGCAGGTCCTTAATGTCAATCGGGCCCTCGACCCCTCCGCCTTCGCCCAGCAGCTCGCTACCGCGCAGCGCTTCAGCGATGAGCGCGCGGCCCGCGAGGCGGCGCTGCGCCAGCCGCTGTTCCAGCTGCCCGCGATCGGCGTGCTGACCTCCACCTTCGGCCAGCGCTGGGGCACCCTCCACGGTGGCGTCGACATCGCCGGCCCGATCGGCACCCCGATCGTCGCCGTCGCCGGTGGCGAGGTCATCGACTCCGGCCCCGCCGCGGGCTTCGGCCTGTGGGTCCGCGTCCGCCACGATGACGGCACCGTCACCGTCTATGGCCACAACGACACCAACACCGTGTCCGTCGGCCAGCGCGTAGAGGCCGGCCAGCAGATCGCCACCATGGGCAACCGCGGCTTCTCCACCGGGCCGCACCTGCACTTCGAGGTGTGGATCAACGGCGACCAGAAGATCGACCCCATCGGCTGGCTGTCCGAGAAGGGCGTCAACGTCTTCGGCGCTAGCTGAGCGACCCGCTAGGCATGGCCTAGCATCCAGCGCAGCATGAGGGGCGCGTGCCAATCCCGGGGCACGCGCCCCTTGCGCTGCGCGCAGGCCTAGAGCTTCACCATGGGCACGCCGCCCGCGAGCATCAGGGTCATCGTGCCGGCGCCGCGGAAATCAATGGTCGCCCGGGTCATGGCTCCGTTGCCCTCGGTGCTGACGACGGTGCCGAGGCCGAACGAGTCGTGGCTGACACGATCACCGGCAGCCAGCTCGAGCATGGGGCGGCGCGGCCGCGCGCGCGGCAGGTCCGGTGTTGCTCCAGCCTGGCTAGCCTGGCCACTGCGCGAGGACCATCCGCCCTGGCCCGCTCCTCGCTGGCCTCCGCTGGACTGGCCCCAGCTGCCCCCGAACTGGCTGCCCCCGAACTGGGCGCTGCCGAGCTGGCTGGCCCCGAACTGGCTGGCAGGGCTCGGCGCGGTGCGCCGCCAGTCGATCAGCTGCTCGGGGATCTCCTGGAGGAACCGGGACTCGGGGTTGGCGGTGGGCTGGCCCCACGCGGACCGGGTGACCGCTCGCGTCAGGTAGAGCCGCTGCTTCGCGCGGGTGATTCCGACATAGGCGAGGCGCCGCTCCTCGGAGAGCTCATCGTTGTTGCCCAGCGAGCGCATGTGCGGGAACTGGCCGTCCTCCCACCCCGTGACAAACACGACCGGGAACTCGAGCCCCTTGGCAGTGTGCAGCGTCATGAGCGTGACGACGCCGGACTCGGACTCGGGGATCTGGTCGGCATCCGCGACCAGCGAGACCCGTTCGAGGAAGGCCGCGAGCGATCCAGGCTCGGGCTCGCCCTCTGCGGCGGTGACGCCCTCGGCGCGCAGCCGCATCGCCTCGTGGCTGTACTCGGCGGCCACGCTGACCAGCTCGTTGAGGTTGTCGAGCCGCGCCCCGTCCTGGGGATCGTTGCTGGCCTCGAGCTCGGCCCGGTAGCCGGTCCGGTCCAGGATGGTCTCCACGATCCGTCCGAGGTCGAGGTCGTCGCCGTCACCAGTGCCCTCGCCAGTGCCCTCGCCAGTGCCTACGCCACTGCCGCCGACTGCGAGAGGGGCACGTAGCTCATCGACTAGCTCGACGAACCCACCGATCGCCCGCTGGGCCCGGGTGCCGAGCAGCGCCACCTTCCCTTCGGCGGCATCGCGCAGGGCAGCTCCGAAGCCGATCCCCCGCTGCTCGGCATGCACCGAGACGCAGGCCACGGCGCGATCGCCGATGCCACGGCGAGGCGTATTGATGATCCGCCGCAGGCTCACGGTGTCATCCGGATTCGCGAGCACCCGCAAGTAGGCGACGATGTCTCGGACTTCCTTGCGCTCGTAGAACCGCACGCTGCCGACGACCTTGTACGGCAGGCCGTGCCGGATGAGGATCTCCTCGAGCGCGCGGGAGGAGTTGTTGGTGCGGTAGAAGATGGCGATGTCGGAGTAGTTGACGTCGCCAGCATCGGCGAGCTGGTCAATCTCGGAGACGACGAAGGTTGCCTCGTCATGCTCGTTGTCGGCGACATAGCCCACGATCGGCTCGCCCGCCCCCGCCTCGGTCCACAGGTTCTTGGGCCGCCGGCCCTCGTTCCGGGCGATCACCGAGTTCGCGGCGGTCAGGATGTTCTGGGTGGAGCGATAGTTCTGCTCGAGCAGGATGGTCGTCGCATCCGTGAAGTCGCGCTCGAACTCGATGATGTTGCGGATCGTCGCGCCGCGGAAGGCATAGATCGACTGGTCAGCATCGCCCACGACGCACAGCTCGGCGGGGGCGATCCCCTCTGTCTGGTTCGTTCCCGCCCCGCACAGCTCGCGCACGAGCACGTATTGCGCGTGGTTGGTGTCCTGGTACTCGTCGACCAGGATGTGCCGGAACCGGCGGTGATAGTAGGCGGCGACGTCCGGGTACTGCTGCAGCAGGCGCACGGTCTCGTTGATCAGATCGTCGAAGTCCACCGCGTTCGCCTCGCGCAGGCGCCGCTGGTAGATGCCGTAGACGCGGGCCACCACGCGGGGCAGCTCCCCCGGCGCGCTCTCGGCATCGTCGGCGGCGCGCGCGGGATCGATCAGCTCGTTCTTCAGGTTGGAGATCTGGCCGGCCAGCGAGCGCGGGGTGAAGCGGCGCACGTCGAGCTCGAGATCCTTGGCGATCATGCCGAGCAGGCGGCGCGAGTCATCAGCATCGTAGATGGAGAAGTTGGTGTTGAGCCCCTCCACGAGGCCGGCCTGGGATCGCAGGATGCGCACGCAGGTGGAGTGGAACGTCGCGACCCACATGCTGGCGCCGACGGGCCCGATTCGTGCCGCGACGCGCTCCCGCATCTCGGCAGCAGCCTTGTTGGTGAAGGTGATCGCGAGGATCTCCGAGGGGCGCGCTCCGCGGTGCGCGAGGAGGTAGGCGATGCGGCGGGTGAGCACAGCGGTCTTGCCCGAGCCCGCGCCCGCCACGATCAGCAGGGGCGTGCCCGCATGGACGACTGCCTCATGCTGCGCGGGGTTGAGGCCCTCGAGGATCTGCCCCGCATCGCCGCCCATCCCAGGCGCGACCATGCCCGCCGCGGGCGCTGCGCCGCCCGGCCATTGCCCTGCCGTCCCGGTCGCGCTGCCCCACCCGTGCTGGCCTGTACCAGAAAGAATGTTCCTCACCCCATGATTTGCTGCTCGTCGCGGACCTCACCAGGATAAGGCCGTGCACCGACAACGCCCACCACGCGCGCCCGGCCCATCCCGCCGGGACCCGGGAGATCCGTCCGAGCGACGTGGCAGAATCAGGGGTCTACGCGAGCGCCGGGCCACGGGCTCGGGCAGCTGGACAGACGCCAGGACAGGGGATACACGTTGACGATGCCACCGGCCGACCACACTCCACCGATGAATGGGTCGAGCGAGCCGACCATCGAAGGCGCCGCGCCCGACATCGACGAGCTGCGCAAGGAGATCGATGAGCTTGATGCGCAGATCCTCCGGGCCATCAAGCGGCGCACGGAGATCTCCCGCATCATCGGGCAGGTGCGCATGGCCTCCGGCGGCCCGCGGCTCGTGCACAACCGCGAGATGAGGGTCATCGAGAGGTTCAGCGAGCTCGGCCCCGAGGGGCAGACGCTCGCGATGCTGCTGCTGCGGCTCGGCCGCGGACGCCTCGGCAGGGATCGCTAGACACGTTGCGCTGAAGCCTCGCCGTCCACCGTCTAGGCTCGACCGCACGGGACCAGACGAGACCCCGAGGAGCGCATGGTGACGCACACCCCCGACCGCCAGGCCGTTTCCCCCCAGCGCGCGCCACGAGCGGTGCGTGGCACCCCGCAGTGGAACGCGCTGGCGAGCCATCTGCTCACTTTGCGGGCGCGCACGCTGCGCGAGCTGTTCGCGGCCGATCCGGATCGCGCCACCACCATGTCGATCACCGCGGGCGACCTTCACATCGACTTCGCGAAGCAGCGCGTTGACGCGACCGGTCTGTCGCTGCTGTCCTCCGTCGCGGACGCGGCGGGCGTCACCGAGCAGCGCGAGGCGATGTTCCGCGGCGAGCGCATCAACACCACCGAGGACCGCGCCGTGCTGCACACCGCGCTGCGCCTGCCCCGATCCGCGAGCCTGGTCGTCGACGGCACCGACGTGGTCGCCGAGGTGCACGAGGTGCTCGATCGCATGGGCGAGTTCACCGACCGGGTGCGCTCCGGCGAGCATCGCGGTGCGACGGGCGAGCGCCTCACCACGGTGGTCAATATCGGCATCGGCGGGTCCGATCTTGGTCCCGCGATGGCTAGCGAGGCATTGCGCCACTACTCGGATGCCGGGATCAGCGCGCACTTCGTGTCCAACGTGGACCCCGCGGACCTCACTGCCGTTCTCGCGATGATCGACCCCGCCCGGACCCTGTTCATCATCGCCTCGAAGACCTTCTCGACCCTTGAGACCCTCTCGAACGCCGAGGTTGCCCGGCGCTGGCTCCTCGAGGGACTCGGCGGCGATGATTCGGCGGTGGCGCGGCACTTCGTGGCGGTCTCCACGAACGCCGAGGGGGTGGCCGCGTTCGGGATCGACACCGCGAACATGTTCGGCTTCTGGGACTGGGTGGGCGGGCGCTACTCGGTCGGCTCGGCGATCGGGCTGTCGCTCATGCTGCGGATCGGCCGCGAGCGCTTCGCCGAGTTCCTGCACGGCATGCACCTGATCGACCAGCATTTCCGCGAGGCGCCCCTCGACCGCAACGCGCCCGTCGTGCTCGGGATGCTCGGCGTGATGTACGGCGAGTTCCTCGACGCGCAATCCCGCGTGGTGCTCCCCTACTCCGACGATCTCGCACGGTTCCCGGCCTACCTGCAACAACTCACCATGGAGTCCAACGGCAAGTCGGTGCGCCGCGACGGCACCGCGGTGGACGGCAGCACCGGCGAGATCTACTGGGGCGAGCCCGGCACCAACGGGCAGCACGCGTTCTACCAGTTGCTCCACCAGGGCACCCGGCTCGTGCCCGCCGACTTCATCGGATTCGCCGAGCCCACCGATGACCTCGTCACCGCAGATGGCTCCAGCATGCATGACCTGCTCATGGCCAACTTCTTCGCGCAGTCGCAGATCCTCGCGCTCGGGCGCACCGCGGAGGAGATCGCCGCCGATGGCACCGAGCCCAGCCTCGTGGCGCACAAGGTCATGCCGGGCAATCGACCGAGCACCACCATCCTCGCGCCACGGCTCACGCCTTCCGTGCTCGGCCAGCTCATCGCGCTCTACGAGCACCAGGTGCTCGTCCAGGGCACCGTGTGGGGCATCAATCCGTTCGATCAATGGGGCGTCGAGCTCGGCAAGACGCAGGCAAAGGAACTGCTGCCGCTCATCGCTGATCCCGCCGCGCCCCCGGCCGGCCGAGAGGTCGATGGCTCCACCGCGGCACTGATCGCGCGCTACCGGTCCTGGCGTGGCCGCTCATGACGCTCGCCGCCGAGGACGGCAACTACCTGAGCCTCGTGGATATGCACTTCCTGCGGACCCACCGCGGCCACGGCATGCCGGTGGTGATGCAGGGGATCTGGATGTTCGACGAGACCGTCGACGAAACCACCTTGTCGCAGCTGCATCGCAGGCTCGCCGTGGGGCCGCTCAACCGGCGCGTCATCAAGCCTCTCGTGCCCGGTGCCCGGCACTACTGGGCCCAGGGCTCGAGCATCGCGCCCATTCACTACACGCGCCACGCCATCCCCCGGGATCGGGTCATCGAGTGGGCCAACGAGCGCACCCTCACCCGGCTCAATCCCGAGCATGGCATCGGGTGGGAGCTCAGCGTCGTCCGCATCGACGACGGCGGAACGATCATCTCGCTGGTGTGCTCGCACGCCCTCACTGACGCCCGGGGCCTCATCGCGGCGGTGGAGGCAGCGGTCGCGGGCAAGCAGCAGAATCGCGCGGGCCTCGTGCGGCGCCGCTCGCTCGCCAGCGAGCTTCGTGACGCCGCTGTGCAGTACTGGCAGTTCGTCCTCGGCTCGCTGCTTGCCTTCTATGCGATCTTCGTGCAGGGCACCAATCGGGACGAGATCGTCCGGCAGATGCGGCGCAACCGGGTGGACGCATTGCGCCGCAAGCGCGCCGCCACGATCGCTGCCACAGGCCGGATCCCGGCTGCCTGGCGGGAGGCCACGACGATCATTGATGTGATGGCCAGCGAATGGGATGCCGTCGCGGCCCGCTCGAGCGGCACCCCGAACAGCCTGCTGGTGTGCATCGTGTCGAACCTCATGTACAGCAGCGGCGCCAAGGGGCTCCACGAGCCGGTCACCATTGGCATGCCCTTCGACACCTCGAGCGAGGATCCCGGGCCTGGGCAACCCTTGCGCTCCAATGCGCTGACGTTGTCGACGATCACGTGGGCGCCCCGTGGCAGCCGGTACGGCGAGCTGTTCCTCCTCCGCGACCGGGCCCGCGAGGCATTCCAGCGCACGTCATCGGGCAGCATTCCCGAAGCTGCGCGCCCCGCGGCGTTCCCGCTCGCCACGCTCAACATCGTGCCCGACCGGGTCGCCACCCGGCTGACGAGCTCCAGCTCGATCACCGAGGCGATCGCGTCCCACGTCGGCACGCTGCCCGAGCAGCTCACGCATCTCGGCAAGTACAAGGTGGCCTCCAGCGCGGCCCGGGCCGCCCACCCGAGGTTCCCCGCGGTGGACGCGCTCGCCGGGCAGCTCGTGATCGATGCCTGCTTGCTGCGCAATGGCGACCACTACACGCTGGCCGTCAATGGCCTGGACCCCGTTCGCTTTCCTACCTCGCGCGCCCTGCGCTCGCTGGTCATCAAGGAACTGGAGAAGTGGGGGCTGGTGCCGCAGAGCTGGGATAGCAACGAGCCCGGCCTCGGCATCCCCGGCGGCCCCTCCGCCTTGTTCTAGCCCGCCGCGTCCGCCCGCCGCACCAGGTAGGTATCCATCACCCAGCCCGCGGCTTCCCTGGCGGTCTCGCGGGCACGGCCGATCGCCGGTGCCGCATCGGCGATGGGGCCGGCGATCAGCTGCTCGGTTCGCGTGCCCAGATTGGCGCCCCACCAGATGTTCCAGGCGCCGGGCTCGCGCTCCTCGAGAGCGGTGTAGCCGTGATGGGCATCGAGCATGACCACTGCGTTGGTCACCCCCGGGGGCAGGCCCTGGGCGAGCTGGCGCCCCGTGGTGATGTGGATGGGCTCGCCGATGCGGTTGAGCGGGATGCGGTGCCGCGCGGCGAGCGCCTGGATGCTGGTGATGCCGGGGATGACGTCGACCTCGAGGTCGATGCGGCCGCCGTGCTGCACGAGCTCGAGGATGCGCAGGATGCTGTCGTACAAGGTGGGGTCGCCCCATACGAGGAATGCTCCCGTGGCGTGCTCGGGCACCGTTGCGGCGATGGTCTCCGCGAAGATGGCTGCCCTGCGGGCGTGCCAGTCGGTGACAGCATGCTGGTAGTCGCCGGGGGCGCGATCGCGTGGCGGATCATCGATCTCGGCCACCTGGTAGCCACCGTCGGGCCGGTGCGTGTCGAGCAAGGCCCGCCGCAGGTCCACGAGCTCGCGCTTGGCCTCGCCCTTGTCGACCAGGAGGAACACATCGGCCCGCTTGATCGCGTCGATGGCTTGCAGGGTGAGCTGCTGGGGATCGCCCGCGCCGATACCGATGAGAAGTATTGTCCGCATGGCGATCACCCTGCCAGACGGTCCTGGCCGAGCGTGAAACCGTCCCAGGTGCCCGCTACTGCAGGGGTGCCGCCCCCGCCTCGCGGACCGGGCGGGCATCGAGCGCTCCACTGAGGCTCGGCAGCTCCATCAGCTCGGTGACGAAGACGCGCAGCTTCTCGGGGCTCTCGGTATCGACCACGCCGGGCGTGGTGATCAACGAGGTGACGACGCGGTAGATCCATTCAGCCATGGGGACGAGGGCCCGCTCATCCATCTCTGCGTCGTCGCGGGTGAAGTAGGGCGTCATGAAAGTGGCGACCCGCTCGATGAGGGTTTGCCCCTGCGAGCTGAGCAAGTGGGTCACGACCTGCGGATCCTCCTTGAGCGACTTCTGCAGCAGCTCATGCTCGCGGGCGTAGCTCACGACAAAGACAACGCTGTCGACGAGCCGTGCCTTCGCGTGGGTACCGCTCTCGATGACCGGGCGCAAGCGGTTGAGGAAGCTGTTGACCTCCCGCTCGAACAGTGCCTCGATGATGGCCGTCTGGTCGCCGAAGTACTTGTAGACGGTGGGTCGTGACAGGCCAGCGCGCTTGGCGATCGCCGCGTGCACCCGGGCGCGGAAGCCGGATTGCATCAGGCACTCCTCCGCAGCGTCCAGGATGCGCGAGCAGATCTCGTTGCGACGCAGCATGTCCACGGTCGGTCGCACAGGGTTCATCGCTTGAAAGTTGCTCACTTCTATCCCCAACTGTCCCTCTGGGCCTCTCTGGCCCGGTTCTTCACCCAGCGTTGACGATATGCGTCACTGTGTTCACGCTCTGCTGAGTCTAGACAACGGAAACGCGAAATGAACAGCACTTATGCGACAAGGTTCGTTGTCACAATCGGCGATGCACCACCGAGCGGTACACCTGTTCACGTGGTGTAACACTGCACAGGCCAGGCAAGCCCGGTGCGGCGGGGAGCAAACAAGCCTTCCAGCGCCCCGGGCCGCGCGTGCGAGCCCGCCCGCCCTCGCGGTACACTCGCTTCCGCGTGCCGCGCATGCCCTCGTAGCTCAGTCGGATAGAGCGGGACTCTCCTAAAGTCCAGGCCACAGGTTCGATTCCTGTCGGGGGCACTCTGTGAACAACTCCCCAGTGACCCCGCTCACTCCTGCCACGCGACATGGCGAACATCTCACCACGCCCTTTACTTGCGCATGAAACCCTTTGGCCTGCGCGAACGACAATCAAGGTGACCACGCTTCCCTCGCTGCGAAGGATCACCGGATCAGAATGCCCTGCGCTTCATGAAGACCACTCTTTCCGTCGTGCCTGGTTCGTGGATCCTCGGGGATCCCGCCGAGCACCCGCGGGATCGCCTGCGCATCCAGGTGCTGCTCACTGCATTGCTGCTCGTTGCCAATGGCGTGGGCGTGGGCAGCGTGATCGCGTTCCTTGCGCTGGTGGTGCCCGGGCCGATGGTGCTGGACGCCCGGTTCGCGCAGCTGAACTTCATCGCCGTGCCGTTCTACCTGATCGTCGCGTTTCTCCTGGGCGGCCTGCTCGCGACGCAGCGGGCCACCCGCGAGCTGCGATGGGCGATCGACGGCCAGGTGCCGGACGAGGCCCAGCAACGATCCGCGCTGGCGATGCCGTGGCGGCTGACCCTCGTCCAGGCTGCGCTCTGGGCCCTCGGGACAGTGCTGTTCGCGCTCGGCTACGGCTCCATCGACCGTGAGGTCGGCATCCGTGTCGGGCTGTTCGCGGCGGTCACGACCGTGGTGGTGAGCGTCATGGCATACCTGCTCAGCGAGTTCGCGCTACGCCCGACCGTCGCGAAGGCGCTCGCGGCGAATCCGGCCGCGCGGAAGAGGCTAGGCACGATCAGTGCCCGGATTCTCATCGGGTGGCTGGTGGGCACCGCGGTACCGGTGATGGCGCTCCTGGTGCTCGCGTCCGAGGCTTTGCTGGATGACGAGCTCGACCGTGACACTCTCGCTTTCGCGATCCTCGCGATCGGCGCGATCGTGCTGGTGTTCGGCGCCCTGCTCGCCGTGCTGGCCAGCTCGTCCCTCGTCGCCTCGGTGCAGGTAGTGCGCGAGGGAATGGCGCGGATCGAGTCGGGCGACCTCGATGCCCAGGTGCCAGTCTTCGACGGCACCGAGCTAGGAGACCTGCAGGCCGGGTTCAACTCCATGTCGCGCGGCTTGCGCGAGCGCACCCGGTTGCGGGACCTGTTCGACCGCCATCTCGGCCAGCAGCTCGCCCGCCATGTGCTGGAATCACCGGGCAAGCAGCACCAGACGCACCACGCGGTGGCTGCCCTGTGCATCGACCTGGCGGGACCCACGAGCGTGGTCGAGCATCGCCCGGCGGAAGAGGTGGTCACGCTGCTCGACGAGATCTTCGCCATCGTGGTAGAGGAGGCCGGGCAGGGCGGCGGATTCGTCAACAAGTTCGCCGGCGACTCAGCACTCGTGATCTTCGGCGCGCCCGAGCCACTCGACGATCCTGCCGCCTGCGCACTGGCCACCGCGCGCCAGCTCACCAGCAGGCTCGGCCACCTCTCGCCGCGCGCAGGCATTGGCATTTCCCATGGGCACGTCATCGCGGCGATCATCGGCTCCTCGGACCGCTCGAAGTACACGGTCGTCGGCGATCCGGTGAACGAGGCTGTGCTGCTCGCCGAGCATGCGCGCTCGCTGCCGGAGGGACTGGTCGCCTCGGGGAGCGCGATCGCGGCCGCTTCATCGGCGGAGTCGAACCACTGGAAGGTGATCGATCGGCCTACTCTTCCCGGTCGTTCGAGCCCCACCTACCTCGCGGTCCCCACCGCGCACGCCGCCCGGCACGCGGAACCCTCACCTCCGCGGGGGGCAACGAGCAATTCATGGTGGGCGAGCCTGCTGCCGGGCCTGCGCTAGCCCGGTACGCGATATTCTCGGAGGATCCTCAGCTTCTACCCCGGTTGTTTCCTGGATAATAGGAGTAATGCTCCACGCCACGAACCGCCCGGCCACGAGGACGCGCGGCCGGCTCCGGCGCTACACCGCGCGGACCGCCCTGCTCGCTATCAGCGCGATGATGGCCGCCAGTCCCTCTGCCGCGGCCCAGGCCAACGATAATGAGCAAGCGTTGACGGCCCCCGGGCAGCAGCTTGGCGAGAGGATCGGCGGATCATGCTCCGAGGCCTATGTGCTTGGGGTGCGCGGATCGAACGAGCCACCGCAGGGCGCGGCCGCCACCACCGCGCCGGGCAGCGTCGTATACCCAAATGGCACCGAGGGCCTGGGCATGGGGCCCACCGTCCACGCGTTCTTCGAGTCCTTCAGCGCGCACCGGGAGCAGTCGGGCAAGTCCGAGCCTGCTGGCCTCGGTATCAACTATCCGGCAGTGCGGGTGGGCGAGGGCCTGCTGCTGTACCCGGTGGTGTACCGGGACTCGGTGGATGCGGGTGCCGAGAGCTTGCGCTCCGCGCTCGGGCAGATCGGCGCGGCGTGCGGGGACAGTGGCACCGAGGTCGTGGTGGCAGGGGTCTCGCAGGGCGCCGATGTGATCAACACCGCCCTCGCGATGGAGGAGCAGCACGGCACGGGCGTGTTCGAGCATGTGTCACGGATCGTGCTGTTCGGCGACCCCAGCCGGTCGGCCGCGCAATCGACGATGACGGCCGGCGCCGAGCGCGGCGAGGGCATCTTCCGCATGGTCCCGCTGAGTGGCTTCGAGCAGGACGACTGGATGGAGCGCAATCCGCGAGTGATCTCGGTGTGCATACCCGGCGATAGCGTGTGCGATCCCTCGGGGGACCCAGCGGACGCGGGCAATGTCATCGGCGCCGACGGATTGTCACCCTTCGATCGGCACCAGGCCTATGTCAATCCCGGCGTCCAGCTCCGCTGCCCCGGCGATGGCGACGACGACACGTTCCTCGATGGCCCGAGCTGCGCTGCCGCCCTCGTGGCTATGCCGGCGTCTCGCTGACGCTGGCCTGCTGGGCCCGGAGCCGCGCCACGGCGTCCTCCATGTGATCGGCGAGCAGCCGGTACGCGATCTCGACGGGCCCTTCACCGATGGCGTCACGCAGCGCAGCGTGCTCGGTGACCTGCTCATGCACATCGCCGTAGGTGGTTTGCAGGGCGCCGAGGCACATGCGGGTCTCGATGAGCAGGGTGCGGGCGGCACGCACGAGCCGCGGGCTGCCCGAGCTCTGCACCAGGACCTCGTGGAACTGCTGGTCCGCGTCCGATACGGCAGCAGCATCGCCCCGGTCGGCCGCCGATCGCATCATCTCCACCGCCGGGCCGAGCGCGGCATGGGTGGCCCCGCGCCTGCCATCGAGGATGCGGCACATCGCCCCCCGCTCGATGGCTGCTCGCGCGAAGTAGACATCCTCGATATCGTCCATCGTCAGCTCGATGACAAAGATGCCGCGATGGCGGACGCTGTGCAGCAGGCCCTCGGACACGAGCCGCTGCATGGCCTCGCGCACCGGACCACGAGAGACGTCGAAGGTTGCGGCGAGGTCCGCCTCGCCGAGCTGCGCGCCCGGTGCGAGCGAGCCCCGCATGATGGCGATGCGGAGCCGGTCGGCGATCAGTTCCGCGGTGGATTGCCGGGCGACGGGTTCAAGATCGAACATCGTCATGGTGGGGCCTTTCCTGGAACAGCGTTCCGAGCGCGGGCTGCACCGCCGTGATCCCGGCCAGGCGCAGGGCTTCCCAGATGGTCACCTGGTTGGCGGTGAGGACGGGCTTGCCGAGCGTGGACTCGAGGCGGGGCAGCACTCCAATGGTGTGCATCGCCGTGTCCGGGATCAGCAGGGCCTGGGCATCGGCGTGGTCGTTGGACGTTGCGAGATCCAGGACCTGGTCGGGGGCGAGGGTACCAACCTCGGCGGCGGTATCGATACCGGCGCTGGACATGCGCACCACCTCGATGCCCGCGGCGGCGAGGAACTCCACGAAGAGCCGGGCGACATCGTCGGGATAGCTCGCGGCGACCGCGACCTTGGTGATGCCGAGCGACTGGGCAGCGTGCACGAACGCGTAGCTCGTCGATGATGCGGCCGTGCCTGCCGCCTCGGCAAGCCCCTCGACCTGGCCGGGAGCACCCTCGGGCCCGTAGACGAAGCTGCCCGAGGTGCAGGCCCAGATGACCGCGGCGGGCGCGGAGCCGACCAGGAGGCTGGCACCGTGGGCGAGCTTGTCGGGGCTACCGAGATCAAGCAGCTCAGGAATGGCGTGCAGGTCGGTGCCGTAGATGTGCTCGACCTTCAGCGCCACATCCGCGCCCGCCTCGCGGAGCAGGCTCTCGGCGAGCGGGTAGTCATCCTCGGCGGCGTGGTCGGGGTAGATGAAGCCAAGGGCGGTGGCGGTGGTGGTGCTCATTCACTCTCCCTGGAATACGTCGCGGAGCCATTTGCCGGGCCCCATCATGGGTAGCTTCATGTGACCGAGGCAGGCCCACATGGATAGCTGGTTGGCGGTGAGGATGGGCTTGTTGAGGAGGTTCTCGAGCGGCTCGATGAGGTCGTAGGTGGGCAGGTTGGTGCAGCTGACGAAGATGGCCTCGGACTCCGGGGTGTCCGCCTGGACGATGCGCTCGGCGATGGTGCGGTAGTTGACCTTCCAGATGCCGCCGCCGAGGCCGAGGTGGTCGGACTTGAGTACCTCGACGTCAAGCTCGCCGAGGAAGTCGTGGAGTCGCTCGGTGAGCGGTGCGTCGTAAGGGGTGATGACGGAGATGCGGCGCAGGTCGAGATGCACGAGGGCTTCGGCGAGGGCGCCACTGGTGGTGATGGCATCG
Source organism: Hoyosella levis (assembly GCF_026008515.1). Classification (GTDB taxonomy): domain Bacteria; phylum Actinomycetota; class Actinomycetes; order Mycobacteriales; family Mycobacteriaceae; genus Lolliginicoccus; species Lolliginicoccus levis. Next base: position 175,698 of record NZ_BQYM01000007.1, on the reverse strand, counting down.
GGCGCCCCGGCCTCGATCATGGCGTCGCGGAGCGCCTTCTCGTGGGCAACGCCGTTGACGAAGCTGCCGGAGGTGCACATGTAGGCGACGACCTCGGGCTCGACGTGCATGACGTCGCGGGTGGCGGCCTTGATGAGCTTGGTGTCGGAGACGAGCTCGGCCATGGCGCAGCTGACCTCGACATCCTCGTAGGGCGTGCGCGCCTGGTGGAGACTGACTTCGAGTGGCAGCCAGCGCCACAGCTCGCGCTCGAGGGCCATGTCAAAGGGCGCGATGATCCCGACCCCGCGCTGCGCGATGGGGCCTTCGAAGTCGGGGAGGTTGAGTTCCAACACGGGCCCTCGCCTTCAGTCGTGAGTGTTCCTTCTGGCATTTAAGCAGATTGTTGACAATCATACGAGTGCCTCATACGGTGTCAACGTGACCGAGAACCCCATCATCACGGTCCTCCACGGCGACACCCGGCCCGACGAGGACCTCCTCGCCCCCGTCCGCGAGCACGCCACCCTCCGCTACACCACTGCCGAGGACCTCCCCGAGAACCTGCCCGGCGCACAGATCCTCTTTGCCTACGACTTCTTCAGCCACGCCGTGCCCGACGCCTGGCCCGAGGCCGACTCGCTCGAATGGATCCACATCGCCTCCGCGGGCGTCGAGCGATTCATGTTCGACGCGCTCTCTGCCAGCAATGTCACGGTCACCAACTCGCGCGGCATCTTCGACCCCCACATCGCCGAGTACGTGCTCGGGCAGATCCTCTCCTTCGCGAAGGACTTCCCCCGCTCCCTGCGGCTGCAGCAGGAGCGCGAGTGGCAGCACCGCGAGTCCGAGCGCATCGCCGGCAAGCACGTCATCGTCGTCGGCACCGGCCCCATCGGCCGCGCCATCGGGCGCCTCCTGCGCGCCGCTGGGATGAAGGTCACAGGATCCGGCCGCCGTGCCCGCGACAATGATCCCGACCTCGGCACGATCATTGCCCAGGAGGACCTCCCCGCCGCGCTCGCCACCGCCGACTACGTCGTCTCCATCGCGCCGAGCACCCCGCAGACCCGCCACATGTTCAACGCCGATATGTTCGCCGCCATGAAGCCCACTGCGCGCTTCATCAACGTCGGCCGCGGCGACCTCACCGTCACCGACGACCTCGTCGCCGCGCTGCGCGAGGGCACTATCGCAGGGGCGGCCCTCGACGTCACCGATCCCGAGCCACCACCGCCCGACCACCCACTCTGGGACCTCGGCAACGTGATGATCACGCCGCACAACGCTGGCGATGTCGTCGGCTGGCGCGATGACCTGACTAGCCTGTTCGTCGAGAACTTCCAGCGATGGACGCGCGGAACCGAGCTACTCAATATCGTGGACAAAGATCGTGGTTACGTCCCGGGCTAAGGAGCACGCATGAATCCCACAGAGCTGACTGCCACCGAGCTTGTCACCGCCTACACCGCGGGCTCGCTCTCCCCGGTGGAGGCCACCCAGGCCGTGCTCGACGCCATCGAGGCGCGCGACCCGGAGATCAACTCGTTCTGCCTCGTCGACAGCGAGCGTGCCCTCAAGCAGGCCAAGCAGGCCGAGGAGCGCTACCGCCGCGGCCACGTCAAGGGACTCCTCGACGGCGTGCCCATCTCCATCAAGGACATCTTCCTCACCAAGGGCTGGCCCACCCTGCGCGGCTCGCAGTGCATCGACCCCCACCAGGAATGGACCATCGACAGCCCGATCACCGCGCGCCTGCGCGAGGACGGCATGGTCTTCGTCGGCAAGACCACCACGCCCGAGATCGCGTGGAAGGCCACCACCGACAGCCCGCTGACTGGTATCACCCGCAATCCCGCCGACCCGAGCAAGACAGCGGGCGGCTCCTCCGGTGGCAGCGCCGCCGCTGTCGCCGCGGGGCTCGGCCCCTGCTCCGTCGGCACCGACGGTGGCGGCAGCATCCGCATCCCCGCCTCGTTCTGCGGCATCGTCGGCTTCAAGCCCACCCACGGCCGTGTCCCCATGTTCCCCGCGAGTCCTTTCGGTCCGCTCGCCCACGGCGGCCCCATGACCCGCACGGTCGAGGACACCGCCCTGCTCATGGACATCCTTTCCCTCCCCGATCCGCGCGACCCCACCTACCTCGGCCCCACCTTCACCACCTACCGGGGGCAGATGAACCGCGACGTCCGCGGCCTCGGCGTCGCCTACTCCAAGAACCTCGGCTACATCACCGTCGACCCCGAGGTCGCCAGCCTCGTGGATGCGGCCGTCCGCCAGCTCGACGAGGCCGGGCTGCCCGTGACCGAGGCCGACCCCGGCTTCAGCGACCCCATTGAGGCCTTCGAGCTGCTCTGGGCCGCCGGCGCCGCAGCCCTGCTGGCCGGGTTCCCCGAGGGATCGCGCGAGAAGGTCGATCCCGAGCTCGGCAAGGTCTGGGACGCCGGCAATAGCCACACTGCCGTCGAGTACCTCGAGGCACGCGCTGTCTCCGCGCAGCTCGGCATCACCATGGGCAACTTCCACAACATCCACAACCTGCTCATCACCCCCACGATGCCGATCACCGCCTTCGAGGCTGGCCACGACGTGCCGCCCGAAAGCGGGCTGAAGTCCTGGGCCCAGTGGACCCCGTTCAGCTACCCGTTCAACATGACCCAGCAGCCCGCTATCAGCATCCCCGTCGGCCGCACCAAGGCCGGGCTGCCCGTCGGCCTGCAGATCGTCGGGCCCCGCCACTCCGATGACCTCGTGCTCGCTGTCGCCCGCTACGCCGCGCACGTCCTCTCGGTGTAGGGGGCACGGCGGCTCGAAACGTCACGATAGTGCGAAGAACGACAGGTTGACGCCGTTCACCTGTCGTTTTTCGCACTCTCGCGGGCTGAACCGGGCCGAACCACGCCAAGCTGGCCCGCACCACCCGCGGCGCCCGGTCCTATCGATACCCTCGAGGCAGGCCCCGACCAGCCCCAGGGAGACGATGATGACCAGCCCCACCGATCCGCTGCATGAGCTTGCCGCCCTCGCCGGAACATGGCATGGCACCGGCCATGGCCACTACCCCACTATCGAGGAGTTCGACTACCGCGAGGAGATCGAGCTCGTGCCCTCGGGCAAGCCGTTCCTTTTCTATCGCTCCCGCACCTGGAACCTACGCACCGAGCAACCGATGCACACCGAGTGCGGCTACCTGCGCCGGACGACGTCAGGCAGCGTGGAGCTGCTGCTGAGCCAGCCAACCGGGTTCACCGAGATCCACGCGACGCGCTGGCACGAGGGCGTGCTGGAGTTCCATCCGGTGCGCATCGAGCGCTCGGTGGAGGCGAAGCCCGTGCATGATGTGCGCCGCAAGCTCGTGCTCGACGGCGATCGCCTGGTGTTCGACATGTGGATGGCCCATGCCGAGACGCCCCTGACCCATCACCTGCACGCGGAGTACACGCGCGGATAGGCCCAGGGGCGCCCGCAAGACGGCTAGAACGCGGCCTCGTCGAGCCTCATGATCGAGTTGTCGAGGCTAGCGAGCACTGCGCGGGTGGCCGAGATCATCGGAAGGACGTTGGCGGCGAAGAACCGCGCGCTGCCGATCTTGCCCTCGTAGAAGGCGGTGTCGCTGGCTCCGGCGTCGATCGCGGCGTGGGCGATCTCGGCGTGGCGGAGCAGTTGCCATCCGATGACGAGGTCGCCGATGGCCATGAGCAGCCGCACCGAGCCGAGCCCGATCGTGTAGAGGTTGCCAGGCTCGTCCTTGGCTCCCATGAGGTGCCCGAACATGACGCCGAGCATGGCCTGCACGTCCTCGAGCGCGGCGCGCAGGTGGCCGCGCCCGGCAGCGAGGCGCTCGTCGGCGTCGGGGTTGTCGAGGAACTCGGTGATCTGCCCGGCGATGTGGCCGACGGCGACTCCCTGGTCGCGGGCGATCTTGCGGAAGAAGAAGTCCTGCGACTGGATGGCCGTGGTGCCCTCGTACAGCGAGTCGATCTTGGCATCGCGGATGTACTGCTCGATCGGGTAGTCCTGGAGGAAGCCCGAGCCGCCGAGGACTTGCAGTGATTCGGAGAGCAGCTGGTAGGCCCGCTCGGAACCGACGCCCTTGACGATGGGCAGGAGGAAGTCGTTGACCCGGGCTGCCATCTGCTCGTCCGCGCCGGAGACGATGGCGGCGACGGCGGGGTCCTGGTGGGCGGCGGTGTAGAGGTACACGGCGCGCAGGCCCTCGGCGTAGCACTTCTGCAGCATCAGCGAGCGGCGCACATCAGGATGGTGGGTGATGGTGACGCGCGGGGCGTCCTTGTTGGTCATCTGCGTCATGTCGGAACCCTGCTCGCGCTGCTTGGCGTAGTCGAGGGCATTGAGGTAGCCGGTGGAGAGCGTGGCGATGGCCTTGGTGCCGACCATCATGCGGGCTTCCTCGATGACACGGAACATCTGGGCGATGCCGTCATGCACGTCGCCGACGAGCCAGCCGACAGCGGGCGTGCCATGCTGGCCGAACGTCAGCTCGCACGTGGCGGAGGCCTTGATGCCCATCTTGTGCTCGACGCCGGTGACAAAGACGCCGTTTCGCTCGCCAGGCTCGCCCGTCTCGGGGTCGAAGTGATGCTTGGGCACGAGGAACAGCGAGAGGCCCTTGGTACCGGGGCCAGCACCCTCGGGGCGGGCAAGCACCATATGCATGATGTTCTCGAAGAGGTCGCCGGAATCGGCGGACGTGATGAACCGCTTGACCCCGTCGATGTGCCAGGTTCCGTCGGGCTGCTCGGTGGCCTTGGTGCGTCCCGAGCCAACGTCGGAGCCGGCATCGGGCTCGGTCAGCACCATGGTGGCGCCCCAGTTGCGCTCGACGATGAGCCGCGCCCAGTGCTGCTGCTGCTCATTGCCGATGCCGTAGATGATGTCAGCAGCCTTGGGCCCGGCGAGGTACATGTAGGCGGTGGGCTGGGCGCCGAGGACGAGCTCCTTGATGGCCCAGCCAAGCATGGAGGGTGCTGGCTCGCCGCCGATGGCGGGATCGAGGCCGATGCGGAAGTACTCGGCCTCGTGCCACGTCTTGACGACCTTGACCAGGCTCGCGGGAAGCTCGACGCTGTGGGTGGCCGCGTCGAAGACGGGCGGGTTGCGGTCGGCGTCAGCGAAGGGGTCGGCGATGGGCCCCTCGGCGAGCCGCGCGGCCTCGGTGAGGATCTCGCGGACGGTGTCGCCGTCGAGATCACCGAAGCCGCCGGTGGCGAGCACGTCGCCGAGCCGCAGTGATTCGAACAGATTGAACTCGAGGTCGCGCACGTTGCTGCGGTAATGGCCCACCAGTGGTTCCTTCGTCTCGAAGCTCGTCGTCCGCGCCACCGGGATCGGGTAGCACGGATCACACTTTTGAGGACGAGGGCGTGGTTACGCAACCGTAGACGCGTCAGGCATTGCCAGTGCCGCGCACGCGGCGCTATTCTTATTTCAACACCGTTGAGTTAAGGATGCGTGCCATGACCTCCCCCGCCATCACGGTCGACGGCCTCACCGTCCACCGCGGAAAGCACCCCGTTCTCCACTCGCTCGGCTTCGCCATCCCCGAGGGCACCGTCGCCGGGCTGCTTGGCCCCAGCGGCAGCGGCAAGACCACCCTCATCCGCGCCCTCGTCGGCGTGCAGATCATCAAGTCCGGCACCATCACCGTGCTTGGCGAGCCCGCGGGCGCCCCTTCCCTGCGCGGCACGGTCCGCTACGTCACCCAGGACGCCAGCGTCTACGACGACCTCACCATCGCCGAGAATGTCGAGTACTTCGCCGCCCTCTACGGATGCAGCAACAACGACGTAGCGCGCGCCATCGCTGCCGTCCACCTCGATCACCTGCCGGGCGACAGGATCGTCCGTGACCTCTCCGGCGGCCAGCGCACCCGCGTCACCCTCGCCTGCGCGCTCGTCGGCACCCCGCGCCTGCTTGTGCTCGACGAGCCCACAGTCGGCCTCGACCCCGTGCTCCGCGAGGACCTCTGGACCATGTTCCACCAGCTCGCCGAGGCGGGGACCACCATCGTCGTCGCCAGCCACGTCATGGACGAGGCACGCCGCTGCGACCGGCTGCTCTTCCTCCGCGACGGTCGCCTCATCGCGGACGACACCCCCGCCGCCATTCGCCGCACCACCAGCCAGGACGACCTCGAGGATGCCTTCCTCGCCCTAGCCCACCGCGGCTGACCGCCTAGCCGACCCCCTGGGGCACGCCACCGCCCTCACGCCCGGAGGCCACCATGAACATCCGAATCCTGCTCGCCACCACCCGCAGGGTCCTGCGCCAGCTCGGCCGCGACCATCGCACCATCGCGATGATCCTGCTGCTGCCCAGCTTCCTGCTGACCATCCTGTACTTCATGTACGAGGACAACGCGATGCTGTTCCAGGGCATCGCCACGATCATGCTCGGCATCCTGCCGTTCACCGTCATGTTCCTCATCACCAGCATCGCCATGCTCCGCGAACGCACCTCCGGCACCCTCGAGCGGCTCATGGCGTCCCCGCTGCACAAGCTCGACCTGCTCTTCGGCTACGGCCTCGCGTTCGGCCTCGCCGCCGCCGCGCAGGCCGCTGTCACGATCACGATCGCGTACTTCGCGTTCGATGTGCGCCCCACGGCCGGCACCGCTCTCGTCGCGCTGGTTGCCGTCGTCAACGCGCTCCTCGGCGTCTCCATCGGCCTGTTCACCAGCGCCTTCGCCCGCACCGAGTTCCAGTCAGTGCAGTTCATGCCGCTGATCGCGTTCCCCCAGATCCTGCTGTGCGGACTGTTCGTGCCCCGTCCAGAGATGAACATCGTCCTCCAGCACATCAGCGACATCCTGCCTCTCACCTATGGCGTCAGAGCGCTCCAGGAGATCGCTGCGCCCTCCCCCGCCACCGCCGAGATCTGGGGCGATATCGGCATCGTCGCGGGAGTGGCCGCGCTGGCCCTCGTGCTCGCCGCTGCCACCCTGCGCCGCCGCACCCCATGACCTTGCGCCGCCGCACCCCATCACCAGGAAGGACCCCATGCCCGAGCAACCGCCAGCCAGCCAGCGCGGACGCCGACCGGGCGATCCCGCCGAGACCCGCGAGAGCATCCTCGACGCCGCCCGGGAACTCTTCGCCGAGGACGGTTTCGACAAAGCGAGCATCCGCCGCATCGCCGCTCGCGCCCAGGTCGACCCCGCGCTCATCCATCACCATTTCGGCACCAAGCAGCAACTGTTCATCGCGGCGATGCGCGCCCCCATCAATCCCGTCGATGTCGTGAAGGGCATCATTAATGGCCCGCGATCAGAGCTCGGGCACCGCTTCGCCGAAGCATTCGTCGCCGTCTGGGACTCCCCTGCCGGCACCGGCCTCGCGCACACCCTGCGGGCTGTTCTCGCCCAGGACGGCATGACCACCGCGATCCGCGAGTTCATCAACCACCAGCTGATCCCCGTCCTCATCACCGCCCTCGACGGTGACGAGCAGGAGCGGCGGCTCCGCGCCAACCTCGCCCTCTCGCAACTGCTCGGCCTCGCCGTCACCCGCTACCTGGTGCGCATCGAGCCCATCGCCGACGCCCCCGCCGCCGAAGTAGTGCGGCTCATCGCGCCCACCCTGCAGCGCTACCTCACCGGACCGCTCGAACCGGCGTGATGCGGCCGCGGCGGGGTGCTCGCTCGCGGCTGTCGAGCAGCAGTCGGTGTGGCAGGACAGGGGTCGATTCTTCGCCAAGCCGTCGCGCAGCCGTAACCCATCCCGGCGTTGTTGTCGGACTCCGTGCGTAGCGTGCATCACAGGGAGAGCTTCCCGCCGCACCCTCTCCCGAAGGCACACTTCACGAGGAGGAATCATGACGATCCGGGATACCGCTTGGCCCGCTGGAACCCCCTGCTGGGCAGACTGCGCGGTCGATGATGTCGCGCGCGCCAGGGAGTTCTACGGGGCAGTGATGGGCTGGGAGTTCGAGGAGACCGCGACCGAGACGGGCGGCTACCTCATCGCGCGCAAGAACGGGCACGTCGCCGCGGGCATCATGCCGAAGCCGCAAGGCATGGAGGACATGCCCTCGGCGTGGACGACCTACCTGGCCACCGAGGATGCGGACGCGACTGCCGAAGCCGCGGCCGCGAACGGGGCGCAGGTGCCCGTAGCACCGATGGACGTGATGACCGAGGGCCGCATGGCCATCATCGTCGACCCGACCGGCGCCTTTTTCGGCTTGTGGCAGCCCATCGATCACACCGGCGCCGCCGTGGTCAACGAGCCCGGCGGCATGTGCTGGAACGAGCTGCACACCCGCGACATCGACGGTGCCAAGGACTTCTACGCGAAGCTCTTCGGCTACAGCTACAAGCAGCTCTCCGAGGAAGGCATGACGTACTTCGTTGCCGAGCTCGGTGGCGAGGGCGTGGCGGGGATGATGCTCAACGACATGGCTCCCGCCGAGGTCCCGCCGATGTGGAACGCGTACTTCGCCGTCGAGAATTGCGACGCCGCCACCGACGCCGCCACCAGCCACGGCGGCACCATTCTCATGCCACCGTCGGACAGCCCCTACGGACGGATGAGCGTCGTGCAGTCTCCGCAGGGCGAGACACTGGGCCTCATCGACATGTCCACCACCGTCGGGGAGATGCCCGCGTAATCCGGTACGGCGCAAGTAGCCCCCGCGCCTTCGGCCCCCGCGAGTGTGGGCACGCGGCCCCCGCGGGTGTGCGCCCGGCCCCCGCGAGTGTGCGAAAAACGACAGGTCATCGAGGAAAAGCTGTCGCACATCGCACACTCGCGGCCGGTTGGCGCGGCCGGGAGGGGCGGCCGGTTGGCGCGGCCGGGAGGGGCCTAAACACCCGCGCCCCGGCGATCAGCTGGAGCTCACCAGGTGCAGCACGTGGGTTCCCTCGAATCCCTTGAGCTCGGCCTCGCGGTGCCCCTCGATCAAGATGGGCAACCCGGGATCGAGGCGCTTGCGCACAGATTCCGAGATCAGGGTCTCCCCGCCCTCGGCTTGGCTCTCCACCCGCGCCGCCATCGCCACGTTGCGGCCGAACAGGTCATCGCCGCGCCGCACCGAGCGCCCGGAATGGATCCCGATCCGCACCCGCACCCCGCTGCGCGAGGCCCAGCTCGCCCGCGCGAACTGGTCCTGGATGGCTACCGCGCACAGCACCGCATCGTCCGGGGACTGGAACGCGACCATGAAGCCGTCGCCCTGGCTCTTGACGACATGGCCGTGATGGCGCGCCACCGCCAGCCGCACCACCCGGTCATGCTTGGCCAGCAGGCGCACCCACGCTTGATCGCCGAGGTGCTCGTTCAATGTGGTGGAACCCTCGATGTCGGAGAACAGGATCACGACGCGCCCGTCCACAGCCATGCGAGCCAGGTCGGGCCGCTCCACCTGCGCCCACCCCGCGAGGTCCTCCACCGAGGATCGCACGGCCGCGCCGATGCCCTTGGCGCGCACGAGGCTCGCTGTGTTCCACACGGTCTTTAGGGCATCCCGGCTGCCTGCGAGAAGCCGCTTTGCCGCGCGGGCACGCAACTCCTCCCGCAGGCTCGCCACCTGGCGATTGCTACGCGCGAGCAGCCATGCCAGCACGAGGATGATCACGGCCTCCGCGGCAGCGATCATCACCAGCGTGTCACTGCTCATGTTCCACCGCTCCTAGGTCCGCGCACGACGGCCCCATCGTATCGAGTCGCGGGCCGCTGATGGCCCCGCCTACCGGGCCTGCAGGGCCGCGAGTGCCTCATCGAGCTCGCGGTGGACATCGGGGCGCACGCCCTCGCCCGCGTCGGGCTCCCCCAGCATTGCGTCCGGGTCGACCAGCATCACGGTCTTGCCATCGTGGAGCACCAAGCGGCGCACCGCCTCGAGCATCATTCGTCGCGCCACGTCACTCACCCCGCTCACCCTGCTCAGGTCTAGCACCACACCGTCATCGAGGACCTCGTGGGACTCGATCTCACGCAGCACCGCCTCCGCGCCGGAGAACCGGATCGAGCCCTGCAACCGGAACACCGCCACGCCATCACGGTCCGATACGCCACGCAGCACCGCCTGCCCTACCGGAGGCACCTCCATCAGGTGCATGCCCATGTCCGTGCTCAGCCGCTCGAACACCTTCACGCCTCGGGTGCTGTTGCCGTGCTCGTCCAGCCTCGGAGAGAAGGCCGCGATGCCCACCTGCCCGGGCAGGACGCCGATCACTCCCCCGGCAACACCAGATTTCGCGGGAATGCCCACCGTCGACACCCAGTCCCCCGCCGCGTCATACATGCCGCAGGTCATCATCACGCTGAGCACCTGGCGCGCGGTGAGATCGCCGAACACTCGCTGCCCCGTCTGTGGCTGCACGCCCCCATTGGCCAGCGTCGCGGCCATTGTCGCGAGATCGCGAGTGGTGACTTCCAGCGAGCATTGCCGGATATAGCCGCGCACGATGTCGATGGGATCGCCCTCGAGGATGCCGACGGTGCGCAGCATGTAGCCGATGGCAAGATTGCGGTGCGCGGTGCCCATCTCCGACTCGAACACCGCATCGTCGAACCACAGTTCCCGGTTCGCGAGGATGCTCATCCGGCGCCGGAAGCGCTCGGTCCGCTCCTCCCAGTTGGCGCCATGGATGAGCGAGTGCGTGGCGATGGCGCCCGCGTTGATCATCGGATTGCGCGGCCGACCCGTCTTGTCCTCCAGCGAGATCTCGTTGAACGCATCGCCCGACGGCTCCACCCCGATCTTCGCGAGCACCTCCTCCAGGGTGTTGTCGTGCAACGCGAGGGCGTAGGCGAACGGCTTGGAGATCGACTGGATCGAGAACTCCACCTCGTCATCGCCAGCGCTGTATAGCGCTCCCTCGGGGGTCGCGATGGCCAGCGCGAGCCGATCGGGATCAGCGCGGGCCAGCTCAGGGATGTAGTCGGCGACGCTGCCCCCATCGGCGGTGCGGCAATCTACGAGGACTTCCAGCATGTAGTCCGGGATCGGAGAGCGCATGACCCGCACTGTACGGGACCAGGGTTGCCTGGCCGCGTGGTCCGGAGCCGCGATCGTGAAGCCCCAGCCACGTGGGAGGTGGCTGGGGCTTCATGATCGCGCGGCCTCCTGAGGGAGTCGGCCTCGCGGGAGACGCGGCCTAGATCTCGGCGAGGACTTCCTTCCAGGTGCCGAGGGCATCATCGACCTGCTCCTCGGTGACGACGAGCGGCGGGATCATGCGCACGGTGTTCATATAGGCGCCGCACATCAGCAGGAGCAGGCCCTTGCTGGCGGCGAGCTTCTGCGCGGCGGCGGCCGTGGCGCCATCGGGGTTGCCGTCGGCGTCGACGAACTCGTTGCCGACGAGCAGCCCGAGCCCGCGCGTCTGTCCCACGGCGGGAGTCTTGAGGCTGGTGACGCCGTCGAGCAACTGGGTGCCGCGGGCGGCGGCGTTCTCCACAAGGCCCTCGTCGCGGATGACGTCGAGGGTGGCGCAGGCAGCGGCGCAGGCGACGGCGTTGCCGCCATAGGTGCCGCCCTGCGACCCGGGCCAGGCCTTGGACATGAGCTCCTCGGACGCGGCGATGCCGGAGATGGGGAAGCCGCTGGCGATGCCCTTGGCGAGGGTGATGATGTCCGGCTTGACGTCGAAGTGCTGGTGGCCGAAGTACTTGCCGGTGCGGCCGAAGCCGGTCTGGATCTCATCGATGACGAGCAGGATGCCGTGCTTGTCGGCGCGCTCGCGCAGGCCCTGCATGAAGGTGGTGTTGGCGGGGATGTAGCCGCCTTCGCCGAGGACTGGCTCGATGATGAACGCGGCGGTCTCGTTGGGGGCGCTGATGGTGGCGAAGAGGAAGTCGAGCTCGCGCAGGGCGAAGGCGGTGGCCTCCTCCTCGGTCCAGCCCCAGCGGTAGGCGGTGGGGAACGGCGCGACGTGCACGCCTGCCATCAGCGGGCTGAAGCCTGCGCTGAAGCGGGTGCCGGAGGTGGTCATGGATGCCGCGGCGACGGTGCGGCCGTGGAAGCCGCCGTGGAAGACGATGACGTTGGGGCGTCCGGTGGCCTGGCGGGCGAGGCGGAGGGCGGCCTCGACGGCCTCGCTGCCGGAGTTGGCGAAGAAGACCGAGTCGAGGCTGGGCGGGAGCACCCCGCCGAGCTTCTCGATGAGCTCGATCATCGGCTTGTGCATGACGGTGGTGTATTGGCCGTGGATGAGGGAGGCGACCTGCTTCTGGGCGGCCTCCACGACGCGGGGGTGGCAGTGACCGGTGCTCGTGACGCCGATGCCGGCGGTGAAGTCGAGGTAGCGGCGACCATCGGTGCCGTAGAGGTAGCTGCCCTCGCCTCGCTCGACGGTGACGGGGGTGGCTTGCTTGAGAAGGGGCGATAGCCGGGTCACTGTCAGGCTCCATCCTTGAAGGGGACATCCTATTGTCGGATTGTTGACAATAGGCATACCATGACTGCGGAACTGTAGGCAATGCCCGCAAGGAGATGCGATGGCCCCCACGCCCCAGGACGAGCGCGACGCGATCGCTTCCGTCCCCACCGGACTCTTCATCGGCGGAGAATTCGTCGAGACCGCCCGCACCATGGCGGTGACCGATCCCTCGACCGGCGCCACCCTGTGCGAGGTCGCCGACGCCAGCCCCGATGAGGCCATGGCCGCCCTCGAGGCAGCAGACAAGGCGCAGCCAGGACTCGCCGCCATGCCACCGCGGGAGCGCAGCGAGATCCTCCGCCGCGCCTACGACATCCTCATGGCCGAGCAGGAGCGCCTCGCGCTGATCATGACCCTCGAGATGGGCAAGCCCCTCGCCGAGGCCAAGGGCGAGATCGCCTACGCCGCCGAGTTCTTCCGCTGGTTCTCCGAGGAAGCCGTCCGCATCAACGGCGGCTACATGGACGCCCCCGCCGGCGGTGCGCGCTTCATCGTGCGCCACGAGCCCGTCGGGCCCTCGCTGCTCATCACTCCGTGGAACTTCCCCATGGCCATGGGCACCCGCAAGATCGGCCCAGCTCTCGCCGCCGGCTGCACCAGCATCATCAAGCCCGCCGAGGCCACTCCCCTCTCGATGCTCGCCCTCGCCGAGATCCTCCAGCGCGCAGGAGCACCCGCCGGCAGCGTCAACGTCATCCTCACCACCGAACCCTCCAAGGTCATGCCGCCGCTGATCCACGACCCCCGCAGCCGCAAGCTTTCGTTTACCGGCTCGACCGAGGTCGGAAAGATCCTCCTCGGCCAATGCGCCAAGACCGTCATGCGCACCTCGATGGAGCTCGGCGGCAACGCGCCCTTCATCGTGTTCGACGACGCCAACCTCGACGAGGCGGTCACGGGCGCCATCCTCGCCAAGATGCGCAACATCGGGCAGGCGTGCACCGCGGCCAACCGCATCTACGTCCACCGCGACATCGCCAACGAGTTCACGCACAAGCTCGTCGAGGAGCTCAGCAAGTACACGCCCGCCCGTGGCGTGGAGAGCGGCCTCATCGTCGGCCCCCTCATCGACCAGGCCGCGATCCAGAAGGTCGAGACCCTCGTCGACGATGCCACCCGCCGCGGTGCCGACGTCCTCCTCGGCGGGGAGCGCCTCAACCGCGAGGGCTACTTCTACCCCGCCACCGTCCTCACCGGCGTGCCCGACGATGCCGAGATGACCCACACCGAGATCTTCGGCCCCGTCGCCGCGATCAGCATCTTCGATACCGAGGACGAGGTCATCAGCCGCGCCAACGACACCCCCTTCGGGCTTGTCGCCTACGTCTACACCGAGAGCCTTCGCCGCGGGCTGCGCGTGAGCGAGGCACTCGAGTCCGGCATGGTCGGCCTCAACCAGGGCGTGGTCTCCAACCCCGCCGCGCCCTTCGGTGGTGTCAAGGAATCCGGCCTCGGCCGCGAGGGCGGGCTCATCGGCATCGACGAGTTCCTCGAGACCAAGTACATCGGCGTCAAGATGTAGCTCTCTGGCCTTTGCGCGAGTGCGAAAAACGACAGCTCCACGCAGGAGAACTGTCGTTTTTCGCACTCTCGCGGGGAATCTCGCCCGGAACGGATCCAAACGGGGCACGCGCGCGTCCAATGTCACGTGCAACCGTTCAAGCCCGCCCACCGAGGCATCCCGCCACGCACCGCGCAGCGCCACTACACCCGGCTGCTCCCCGGCGTGTATCTCGACCCCGCCACGCCCGTCACGCCGCTGGCGAAGGCCCGCGCGGCATGGCTGTGGGCGGACGGCGCCTGCGTGCTATCCGGCCTCTCCGCCGCTGCCGCGCATGGCACCCGCTGGCTTCCGAGCGATGCGCCCGCCGAGGTGGCGGTGGACAGGATCGTGCGAGTGCAAGGTCTCGTGGCGCACCGCGACCGCATCCACCCCCGGCACATCACCGAGCGGCTCGGGATGCGGGTGACCAGTCCTGCCCGGACCGCGTTCGACCTCGCGCGGCGCCACGAGACCGATAGCGCGATCCAGCACATCGATGCGCTCTGCCGCGCCACCGACTTCGCACCGGCGAACCTGCTCGACCTCGCGAGCACGCTGCGCGGAACACCCGGGGCCGCGCGATTGCGGGCCCTAGCGGGGCTCGTGGACCCTGGAGCTGAATCACCGCGCGAGACCGAGCTGCGACTGCTTCTGCTGCGCGCGGGCCTGCCGCGGCCGGTCACCCAGTTCGAGGTGCGCGACGCGCGGGGCCGGTTCATCGGACGCACAGACCTCGCGTGGCCGCGGTGGAAAGTCGCGGTGGAGTACGAGGGATCGCATCACTTCACCGATCCCGAGCAGGCCCGTCGTGATGCCGAGCGGGGCAACCGCCTCCTGCGCGCGGGCTGGCGGGTCGTGCGGGTCACTGGTCCGATGATGCGGCGGCCGGACCTCGTCGTCGAGGAGGTGCGGGAAGCGCTGCGCTCGGCTGGCGCTTGCTGAGGGCCGCAGCCTGCCGGCACGCGAGGCCGCAGCCTGCCGCCCGCCGCTCAGAGTGCGAAAAACGACAGCTCGGAGCACAAAACCTGTCGCAGATCGCACACTCGCGGGCGCCTGCGCACACTCGCCGATGCGCGCCTGCGCACACCCGCGCCAGGCGAGACCGGCTACTCCTCGTCGAGGTCCGCGTCGAGAATCTCGCGCGGCGCGGGCTGCTCGATGCGCCGGGGCCCGTCCTCGCCGGCCTTTTTCGCCGCCTCGGCCATCTCGAAGCCGTCGGTGATCCAGTCACCGATCTCGCGTGCCACACCAGCGACCGCACCGGTGATGATGACGGTGATGCGGCCGACATGCGTTGCGGCGGATTCGACGAGTTGCTGGGCAATGTCCTTGCGCTGTTCCAGCTTGCCGACCATGGTTCCTTCTTCCGGCTGGGGGTTCGGCCCGGGCGCCACGCTCATCCGGCTTGGCGGGTCAGGCCGGTGCTGTGGTCTCGCGTTCCACGATAACAGTGCGGAACTTCTCCGTGCCGACGATGGATTTGGGCAGGGAGAGCTTGCAGATCCGGATCCAGGCGGACAGCACCTGGGCGGGCAGGGAGCCGGTGTTGTACGGCAGGTTGTACTTCTCGCAGAGGGCCTGTACCTCGAGGGCGATCTCGGGCAGCCGGCAGGAGGGGATATCAGGAAAGAGGTGGTGCTCCACCTGGTGGCCGGTGCTACCGGAGAGGATGTGCAGGGCCTTCGAGCCGGTGAAGTTGGCGGAGCCGAGCAGCTGGCGCAGGTACCACTCGCCGCGCGTTTCCCCAGCGATCTCTTCCTCGGTGAAGGTCTGGGCGCCGGCCGGGAAGTGGCCGCAGAACACGAGGTTGCCGACCCAGAGGTTGCGGATGATGCTCGCGGTGGCGTTGCCGGCGAGGGTGAGGGGGAACAGCGGCCCGGTGAGAGCGGGGAAGAACACGTAGTCCTTCATCGCCTGGGGCAGGATCTTCTCCCACAGGTGGGCGACGACCTTGCTGGCCTTGGTGTCGGTCTCGTCGCCGAGCACGGAATGGTCGAGCTCGAGGACGTGCAATGCCGTGAGCCATTCGAACCAGGTGACGATGAGCACGCCGAGCAGGGGGTTCAGGAGGAAGAAGGGGTGCCAGGGGCGGTCCTCGTCCATGCGCATGACACCGAATCCGATGTCGCGGTCCTGGTCGATGACGTTGGTGAAGGTGTGGTGCCGGTAGTTGTGCGAGTAGCGCCACAGGTCGGATTGCACGGCCATGTCCCATTCGAAGACGCGGGAGTTGAATCCGCGCTCGTGCATGAAGTCGTACTGGCCGTGCATGACGTTGTGGCCGATCTCGAGGTTGTCGATGATCTTCGACAGGGAGAGCGCGGCGACGGCGGCGACCCAGATGGGCGGGATGAAGCCGAGGTAGAACAGGCCGCGGCCGGTGATCTCGAGGGCGCGCTGCGCCTTGATGAGGTTGTAGATGTAGCGACGGTCGCGCTCGCCGATGTCGGCGAGATGCCGGGCGCGGATCTCGTCGAGGGCGCGGCCGAGCTCCTCGACCTGCTCGAGAGTGAGCCGGACGGTGTCGCGGGCGGGGCGCGGGTCGCGCGCTGGGGGCTTGCGGAGCACGCGGGGGGCGGGGACGGGCACCGCTTCCACGAGGGTCTGGGCGACAGCGAGGCCACGGGCAGGAATGCCCCGCACTGCCCTGGTCGTTCCCAGCAGCGGCAAAGCCACCATGTCATGCCCTCCCCTCGCCTGCTTGCGCGCATTTCGTACGCGGTGATCATCATTGATCAGCCCGGTAGACACTATCCGACTTCTCATGGAATCAGCAGGGGGCTATGAACAAGGTCACTCTATATAACAATGTGTGATCAAAGCGGTTCCGACTAGGCTGCCCGCCTGCGCGAACAGTGCATCCTGCACAAGCCGGGCAGAGGCATCGCCGCCCTCCCATCGACAGGCCTGGCCCTGGGAAAGAGGGCCCCTTCGCCCCGTTGCGCCACGATGGTCCTGCCAGTTCGTCGCTGGTTGGCCCGCGGCCGAGTTGGCTTGCCGCATAATGGGTCCATCATGGACGCACCCGTCGAGGAAGCGTGATCGATGCCGACATACCCGCGCCGCCTAGCTGCCGCACCGCTCGCTGCCCTTGCTCTTGTTGCCGCCTCCTGCGGGTCCAGCGCCCCGCAGCAGGAGGAAGAGTATGCCCAGACGCCACAGGGCTCGCTGCGCCTGCCGCGCGAGGATGCGGGCTCGATCCCGGCTCGCTGCGGCCCCGGAGGAGGACGGACCGTGGCTCCCGAGGCGCTGACCATCGCGGTGGATGACCCGGCCTTCGCGCCGTGGATCATCAACAACGATCCCGCTAGCGGGCAAGGCTTCGAGGGTGCCATCGCGCGTTCCGTCGCCGATACGCTGGGGTACTCCCCGGAGGCGACGGAGTTTGTGCGCGTTCCATTCGACGAGGCGCTCGAGGCTGGTCCGAAGCCTTTCGATTTCGCGATCAACCAGTTCAGCATCATGGGCGAGCGCCGCGAGAACATCGACTTCTCCGACCCCTACTACGCCGTGGCCCAGGCCATCGTCGCGCTCGAGGGCACTCCCGCCGCGGACGCAACCACGCTGGATGATCTGCAGGACGTGACGATCGGTGCGGACTCGAGCTCCACGAGCATGTACTCGGCGACGCATTCCATCGAGCCCGGCACCGAGCCCGTGGGCTACCCCAGCGTTGCTGTTGCGGCGGAAGCGCTCGCTGTCGGCGAGATCGATGCTCTCGTGGCGGACCTGCCGACGGCAGTGCGCATCGCGAACGACCAGCTCGCCAATGGTGTGGTCGTGGGCCGGTTCCCCGCCCCCAATGAGGTCACCGAGTTCCTCGGGCTGGTTCTGGAGAAGGACAGTGATTTCACGGAATGCGCCTCGCTGGCGCTGAAGAAGCTGCACCACGAGGGCACGCTCGAGGAACTCGCGCACGTGTGGCTCACCGACCATGAGGATGTGCCTGTCCTGACACGGTAAGCAGGGTCTTCCAGCACGCAGCAAGGCCCGGGCGGGGATTGCCCTGCCCGGGCCTTGTCTCATGCGTCCGCGCGGATCACGCTGCGGGCTGCTTTGCCTCCTCGGCCTTGCGCTCGATGATCACGCCAGCGGGCTCCTCGTGGCTGACCAGCGAGTTCGGCAGGGCGAGCTTGAAGATCTTGCCCCACACGGAGCCGATCTGCTTGGTGAAGCCGCCCTTGTTGTAGGGGAGGCCGAACTGGGTGGCGATGCGCTCCACCTCGGGCGCCATCTCGGGGTAGCGGAACGCCGGGATGTCCGGGAAGAGGTGGTGCTCGATCTGGTGCGACAGGTTGCCCGACATGATGTGGAACAGCTTGCCGCCGGTGATGTTGGCCGAGCCGAGCATCTGGCGCAGGTACCACTCCGCCTTCGTCTCGTTCGCGGTCTCCTCCTTGGTGAACACCTGCACGCCGGAGGGGAAGTGGCCGCAGAAGATGATGCTGTAGGCCCAGACGTTGCGGATCAGGTTCGCCGCGGCGTTGCCCACGAGCGTGGTCGGGAACAGTGGCCCGGTCAGCGCCGGGAAGATCACATAGTCCTTGAGCGCCTGCGGCCCTGCCTTGCCGAGCCAGCCCTTGGCGAGCTTCTTGACCTCGCCCATGTCGCGCTGGCCCTTGACGAACTCCTCCGCGTGGAGGTCGTGGAGCATCACGCCCCACTCGAAGAAGGTCATCAGCAGGAAGGCGTAGACCGGGTTGCCCAGGAAGTAGGGGTGCCACTTCTGGTCCTTGTCCATCCGCAGGATGCCGTAGCCGATGTCACGGTCCATGTCGAGGATGTTGGTGAAGGTGTGGTGCATGTAGTTGTGCGAGTGGCGCCACTGGTCGGCAGGGCACACGTTGTCCCACTCGAAGACGCGGGAGTTGAGGCCGCGCTCCTTCATCCAGTCGTACTGGCCGTGCATGACGTTGTGGCCGATCTCCATGTTGTCGAGGATCTTCGCGACACCGAGGGAGGCAACGGCGAGCGGCCATGCGGGCAGGAAGTACATCAGGCCACGGCCAGCGACCTCGAGGCCACGCTGGACCTTGATGAGGTTGTAGATGTAGTCGCGGTCCTTGTCACCGAGGTCGGCGACGATCCTGGCACGCAGTGCCTCGAGCTGGCGGCCGAACTCCTCGACCTGCTCGGGCGTCAGGCGCACCGGCTGCTCGGCGACCGGCTCGGCGGGCGAGCGGAACGCGCGTCCGGCGATGGGTGCCTTGGCGAGTGTCGAGGTGGCCTTGCGGCGCAGCTCGCGGCCGGGCAGGGCGGGTGGGGCGACGGGGAGGTTGATGACAGCCATGATGTATCTCCTCTGGAAGTTTCTCGTTCTGAGGGCTGGTGACAGTGCCGGTTTTGGGCAAGGGTGCACCGTCACGGGTGTTGTCCTGGGATTTCGCTAGTCGTTCCGGGGGCCGCTGGTCCGGCTGGCGGACCCGGCCCCGCGTTGCCTAGATGTCGATGTCGACGTCGCCGACAGCCTGCGAGACGCACAGCTGGATCGGCTCGTCCGGGAGGTCGTTGATCTCGCCGGTGAGCAGGCTCTTGGTGCAGCCGGTCTTCTTGACGGCGGTGCAGGTGAAGCAGATGCCCATCCGGCAGCCGTAGTCGGGGCTCAGCCCGGCGGACTCGGCCTCCTCGAGGAGGGAGGTGCCGGAGTTCTCCCGCTGCACATCGCTGCTGGAGAAGGCGATGGTGCCGGTGGCGTCCTCGGTGTCGGCGGCGACACTGCCGGCCACCTGGAACTCCTCGGTGTGCAGCTTCTCGCCGAGGCCACGCTCGTCGTAGTACTTGCGGATGGCGTTCATCATCGGCGGCGGGCCGCACAGGAAGGACTCGGCCTCGGCGAACCAGGGAGCAGCGATGTCCACATGCTCGGTCCCGAAGAACCCCTGCAGGTCACCACCACCACCGGGGAGGGTGGACGCGATGAGCAGGGTGACGTTGTCGTGCCGGGCCGCGATCTCCCGCAGCGCGTCGGCATGGGGAACGTCGTTGATGGTGTCGGTGTAGTGCAGGAAGGTGATGTCGCCCTGGTGCCCCTCGTCGACGAGGGTGCGCAGCATCGACAGCACCGGCGTGATGCCACTGCCACCGCTGAGCAGCAGGATCTTCTCGGGACGCTTGGCGGGCAGCTTGAACACGCCGTTGGCCTGGGCGAGGTCGACGATCATGCCGGGCTCGGCGTTCTCGCGCAGGTAGCGGGAGACGAAGCCATCGGCATGCGCCTTGATGGTCAGCTCGATGCGGCCGTCGCGGCGATGCACGGAGCTCGCCGGCGAGAAGCAGCGGGTGTGGCGGACGCCGTTGACGACGACGCCGATCTGCACGAACTGACCGGCCTCGAAGCCCTTCCACTGGCGCGTGGGTCGCAGCTCGAGGGTGACGGTGTCCTTGGTGTGGCGCTCGACCTTGGTGATCTTGGCGCGCAGGTCGCGCACCGTCACCATGGGGTTGACGAGCTCGAGGTAGCGGTCCACCGCATGGGGGGTGGCCAGGGCCTCGAAGAGCTTGACGAGCGACGGGCGACCCTTGGGAAGGGTGGGCTTCTTGCCAAAGCGCGGCGGGTTAGGTCGGGTGGGAAGGGCCCGCGGCGTAATCGATGTGGTCACTGGGAACTCCTCATCGTTGCTGAACCTTAGGCCCGGTCCTTCAACGAACCCAAGCCCGAACTTTCAGTGAACGTCTGTACACCCAATATTCTGGGGGTGCCTCTCCCCCACTGTCAACAGCAACCCGCGTGATCCCCATGACAGTGCTCATGCGTGCACCGCCGCCGCGCGCCCTAGACTTATCGTCGTGACAGGGCCCGGAAGCAGAACCGAACGCAAGGAACGGACCCGCCAGGCACTCCTCGACGGGACATTGGAACTACTCGATGACCGTAGCTTCTCGAGCGTGTCCTTGCGGGAGGTCACCCGTGCCGTCGGCATCGTCCCCACCGCCTTCTACCGGCACTTCGACTCCATGGAGCACCTCGGCGTCAATCTCGTCGAGATGAGCGCCAAGGCACTGCGCCAGATCCTCCGCGACGCCCGCCGCCACACCGACGCGCTCGCCATCGAGGCATCACTGACCATCGTGGTCCGCCAGGTACGCGACCACGAGCGGGAGTTCCGGTTCCTCACGCAGGAACGCTACGGCGGAGCGCCCGAGATCCGGCGAGCCATCGCCACCGAGATCCGCATCTTCGGCCGCGAGCTCGCCGCCGACCTCAGCCGGGCCCCCGCCATGCGCGAATGGGACTTCGACGACATCGAATGGGTCGCTGACCTCATCACCGCCACCATCCTCGACTTCATCGACCACCTGCTGCGCGCCGACCGCCGCAACCCCGCCGAGGAACGGGACATCCTCGACCGCGGCGAGAAGCAGCTCCGCCTCATCGCCCTCGGCGTCCAGCACTGGCGCTCCCGCTAGCCCCGCGCTGCTTCCAGCCCGCGCGACACACCCGGCCGGGCCACCGCATCAACCCCCGGAAAGACGACAAGCGGGCAACCATCCGGCTGCCCGCTTGGTGCACACACGTATCAGCGGAAGATCCGCCACAGCACGATCAGCACGAACAGCACGCCCACACCGGCGACCGCCATCCGCACCTCTGGCTCCTCCGACTTCGCCACAACGCGCGCCTTCACCGAGTCCACGGCACGGCGCGGATCAGCCCGCACGGCCAACTCGTCAAGCGTGCTCGCAAGCTGCTCCCGAGCACGTTCAATGTCACGCTCAATGCTTTCGGGGTTTCTGGACACGTGTCCTCCATCAGCTGGAAAGTCTGTCGGCACCTACGTTAGAACACGTGTGCCGATCATGGCGGACGCACCGCCGAAAAACAGCCAGGCAGCCCCGCATGACGCCAGCCTCGCATGTCGCCTAGTGTTGCAACACATGAGCGAGAACACCCAGCTGAACGTGGGCGACACCGCCCCCCGCCTCGAACTGCCCGACGCCGACGGCAACGTCGTATCCCTCAGCAACTACGCGGGCCGCAAGGTCATCGTGTACTTCTACCCCGCCGCCAGCACCCCCGGCTGTACCAAGCAGGCCTGCGACTTCCGCGACAACCTCGCCGAGCTCGAGGGCGAGGGCATCGACGTCATCGGCGTCTCCCCCGACAAGCCCGCCAAGCTCGCCAAGTTCCGCGACGAGGAGGAGCTCACCTTCCCGCTGCTCTCCGACCCCACAAAGGAAACGCTCACCGCATGGGGCGCCTTCGGCGAGAAGAAGATGTACGGCAAGACCGTCCAGGGTGTCATCCGCTCCACCTTCCTCGTCGATGAGAACGGCACTATTGCCGCGGCGCAGTACAACGTGCGTGCTACTGGGCATGTCGCCAAGCTCCGCCGCGACCTCGGAGTTTGACCCCCTGCGAGGGCCTGCACCCATGACGCTGCCGCGCGAGATCGCCAACCCCTATATCCTTCGGGGCGTGGAGGCAGCAGCGAGCAAGCACACCGGCGGCGCTCGGGCGATCGCGACGATCCCCGAGCCCACCGGCGCGCCCGAGGAGCTGCTCCCCCGGCGCCGCCCCGCCCAGGAACGCAGCCGCCGCAAGTTCGAGGCTATTCTCGCTGCCGCCCGCGACCTACTCGTCGAAGTCGGGTTCGAGTCCTTCACCTGCGAGGAGGTGGCGCAGCGCGCCGCCGTGCCCATCGGCACCCTCTACCAGTTCTTCGCCAACAAGTACGTCATCGTCTGCGAGCTCGACCGCCACGACCTCGTCGCCGTCCAGCGCGAGCTCGCCGCGTTCGGGGAGGAAGTGCCCGCGCTGCAATGGCAGCAGCTCCTCGACCGGTTCCTCGACCACCTCGCCAACCTCTGGCTGCACGACCCCTCCCGTCGCGCCGTGTGGCACGCCGTGCAATCCACCCCGGCCACCCGCACCACCGCCGTCATCTACGAGCGCACCCTCGCCCAGCAGGCCGCCAAGGTGATCGCGCCGCTGGTGCCCACTGCCAGCCCCGAGTACATCCAGAAGGTCGCCGAGGTCTGCGTGCACATGGTCTACTCCATGCTCAACTTCGCCGTCCGTGACGGGCAGTCCCACCCCGAGGCGATCATCGAGCTCAAGCGCATGCTCAACGCCTACCTCAAGGCCACCGAGCGCGAGATCCGCCACCGCTCCCGGCGCTAGTTGGCGGGTGGGTTCCGGCTGGCGTTGGCTGCTCTCGGGCCACCCCCTCGGAAGTGTTACCAAATGCACCCTCCGCCCGGCCTTCGAGGGTGCAAAACCGCACACAACCGGGTGAGGTCGACCACGCAGCCTGCCGTGGCACCGCTAGTGGAAACTCTTCCTCGTCACAGCGGGAGAAGTTTCCACTAGCGGTCCGAGCAGCCCTAGCTAGCCCTCGATGATGACGAACGCGCCGGCGGTGTCGCCGTCGTGAGTGAGCGAGACGTGGATGGCAGCGTCCCGCAGGTGCTCGGCGATAGGGCCGTGCAGAACGATGCGCGGGCGGCCGTCGTGGTCGGTGATGACCTCGATGTCCAGGTAGTCCACGGAGGCGAGCAGGCGGGGCCGACCAAACCGGGACCCCGACCACGCCTTGATCAGCGCCTCCTTCGCAGCCCACCGCGCGGCGAGATGCCGGGCTTGGCTGGGCGGGCTCCCCGCCGCCTCCTGCTGGTGGAAACTTCTCCCGCTCGAGGCGGGAAAAGTTTCCACTGGTGACGGGGAGGAACCAGTCGCGGCGTGCCGTCGTTCTGCGGGGGTGAAGTTGCGCAGCATGGTCGTCCCGGGGCGGGCGAGCTGCTCGGCGAAGCTCGGCACGTGGACGAGGTCGAAACCGATGCCGCGCACTGCGGTGGTGCTCATCGCGAATCACCGCCGATCCGGGCGGCGGGGTCGAGCAGCATCGCGGTCTCGTGGGCGCGGGAGTCGCCGGGGATGCGCCGGTCAGCGGGGCGGGTGTAGAGGGTGGCTTGCCCGCACTGGGCGGCGAGGAGCCTGCGCTGCCCGTCGAGCTGGCGTTGCGTGGCGCGGCCGAGGTAGTCGCTGGCGCCCGCTCCGAGGGCTTGGAGGAAGGCCTCGGGGTGGGCGATGGCGACGAGCGCGGAGACGTGCCCGAAGCCGAGGCTGGTGATGAGCCCGGCACGCAGCGGCATGGTGGTGCCGAGGCGAAGGGGCTGTCGTGGCCAGACGAGCCGGCCATGCTCGGCGAGGACATCGTCGACGCAATCGAGGCTGCGGTTGGGCGGTATCGCTCCGTCGCGGAGGACCTGGCAGAGCCCGATCATCTGGAACGCGGCGGCACCACCCTTGGCATGGCCCGTCAGCGTCTTCTGCGAGATGACGAACATGGGGTTGCCGGGGTCGCGGCCGAGCGCGGTGGCGATGGTCTCGTGCAGCTCGGACTCGTTGGGGTCGTTGGCGTGGGTGGAAGTGTCGTGCTTGGAGATCACCGCGATGTCGTCGGGCGCGAGGCCATGCTTGGCGAGGGCGCGGTGCAGCTCGGATCGGGTGCGGCCGCGAGCCGCGCTGGTGGCTCCGATGCCGGGCGCGGGGATGGAGGTGTGGATGCCATCGGCGAACGTTCCGGCCCAGGCGATGACCCCGTGCACAGGCAGTCCGAGCTCGGCGGCGATGTCCCCGCGGGCGAGGATGAGGGTGCCGCCGCCGTGTGCCTCGACGAATCCGCCGCGACGGCGGTCGTTGGCGCGGGAGAAGCGTCCCGGCTCGATGCCCTTGGCGAGCATGTCGCTGGTGCGGGCGGTGGCGTTCATGTCGCCGAAGCCGGTGATGCCTTCCGGACCGAGGTCGTCGAAGCCGCCGGCAACAACGATGCTGGCGCGGCCGAGGCGGATCTTGTCGGCGGCCTCGGAGACGGAGACGGCGGCGGTGGCGCAGGCCGCGACGGGGTGCAGCATGTCGCCGTAGCTGCCGATGTAGGACTGGACGACGTGCGCGGCGATGACGTTGGGCAGCGCTTCCTGGAGGATGTCGTTCGGCCGGGGCTCGCCGAGCAGCGCATCGACGTAGAGCGATCGCATGGATTGCATCCCGCCGATGCCGACGCCCTGGGTGTTGGCGACGTCAGCGGGATGCACCCAGCGGAGCAGCTCGGCTGGGGTGAACCCGGAGCCGAGGAACGCATCGACCGTGGTGATGAGGTTCCATACGGCGACGCGGTCGAGGGCGGCGACCATGTCAGCGGGGATCCCCCAGCGGGTCGGGTCGAAGCCGGTGGGGATCTGCGCGCCGACGCTGCGGGTGAGTCGTGCTCGGCGGGGCACGCGGATCTCGGTTCCGGCCTTGCGGGTGACGCGCCATTCGCCGCTGGGCAGCTCATCGATGGTGGTGTGGGCGGGGTCGGCGTCGCGGAAGGCCTCGGCCTGGGCGCGGGCGCCCACGGTGAACGGCAGGTCCTCGTCGAGGTAGACGGAGACGAGCAGCGGGATGCTGCCGTCCTGGAGGGCGCCGTCGTCCTCGTAGGCCCGGATGCCGCAGCGGGCGAGGATGGTGTCGTGGTAGCGGTCGGCGATGTCCTCCTCGGGGACGTGGTCGCCGGTGGTGGTGTCGGTCCAGCCGGGCTGGGGGTCGTTCTCCCAGGTGATCAGTCCGGTGCTCCAGGCGAGCTCGACGACTCCGGCGGCGGAGAGCTCGCCGGTGACCTCCATCTGGTGACGGGTGCGGGAGGAACCGTAGGGGCCGAGCTCGCCGGTGCCGACGATGACGATCATGTCGGCGGGGTCGAGGCCGACGGTGCCCCAGGTGGGTCGCTGGATGGCGGTGGCGCTGGGTGCGGGCGGCAGCGCGGCGATGAGGTGAGCAGCTGCTTCCTCGGTCGCTGTCGGCCCTTCGACAGATGAGCCTGCCGCAGCGCGGGCGAGCGCCGCGAGGTCGAGGTCAGCGTCGGCGAGACCGCCAGTGAGGTCGCGGGCGAGCACGGCGGACCGGGCTTGCTCGCGCGCTTCGTCGGTGCAGGCGTCGAGCAGCGCGCGGGCCATGCCGGTAGCGGACCAGGTGCGTACCCCGGCGTCCTCGACGGCGTCGACGAGCGGATCGTTCTGCGCCATGAGGCCGGTGCCGCGCACCCAGCCGATCAGCGCGTGGACGAGGGTGATGCGCTGCGACCAGGACCGCTCGGAGCGCCATTTCGCGACGATCGCATCGAGGGCGGCCTTGGCCTCGCCGTAGGCACCGTCGCCGCCGAAGATGCCGCGGTTCGGGGAGCCCGGCAGCACCACATGGAGGCGCCCTTCGATATCCGTGGTGGCGCCGAGGGTGCCGAGCCCGGCGATGAGCCGCTCCACCGACCACAGCAGCACGCGGGCCTGGGTCTCGGCGCGCGGCCCGGCGTCGGCGAGGGAGCCGTGGACGGGGGGCGCGGCGAACGGGAACAGCAGGGTGGGCACCAGGGCTGGCTTGACCAGGGTGGTGGTCGCGCCGACGGTGGCGCGCTGCTCGGTGCCGATCCAGTCGATCAGCGCGTCGACGTCGCTGTAGGAAGCGAGGTTGGCGGGCACGATCCACAGGGTTGCGCCGGGGCGGGCGTGCTGCTGGTAGAGGTCGCGGTAGAAGCGCAGCCGGGTGTCATCGAGGCGGGAGGTGGTGGCGATGACGGTGGCGCCACCAGCGAGGAGCTCCGCGGTGACGGCGGCGGCAATCGATCCCGCGCTGGCTCCGGTGACCACGGCGATCTCGCCGGACCACGCTCCGGGGGTACTCATGGTTGCCTGGTGGGCGATGCGCAGGTACGCCTCGGCGAGGGCGGGGCGTTGCTGCTGCCGGGCCTGGGTGGCCCACCAGTGGGCTTGCCGTGCCACGGCCTCCCCCGCGCCATCGAACCGGCCGCTGGACTGCTGGTCGTCCTGGTGCTGCCACATGCGGGCGAGGTCCTCGCGGGCGCTAGCCCAGCGATCGTCGAGCTGCACGGCGCGAGCCGGGTCGAAGGCGGGCGCGACGACGCGGGGCCAGTCGGTGCCGAGCTCGCGGGCCATGAGGCCGAGGATCGCGCGGTCGTTGGCGGCGCTGTCGTCGTCCGCGGCCTCGGCCGTGGAGGTGTCGTGGCCGAGCCGGGCGAGCAGGTGCCGGGCGGTGGTGGCAAGCACGCCGTCGGGTCCGGTGAGTGCCTCGGTGAGCGCTGCCGCCGCGGCCGGATCGACAGCGGAGCTGCTGGCGGAGGCAGGCTTCGCGACGGTGAGCCCGGCGCGGCTGGCTACCGCGGTGATCGCGGCGTCCACCATCGCGTCAGCGGTGGTGGCATCAATGGTGGCAAGGTCGCCGCCGCGGGCGCTGCTTCCCTCGCGGGTGGCGAGGGCGAGCTCGACGGAGACGTGGTGCACCCAGCCGGGGCCGAGCTGCCAGGTCCCGGTGACGTGCTCGACGATGTGCGAGGGGCGCTTGCCGGAGGGGCCGAGGGCACGGCGCAGGTTGTCGGTGACGGCGTCGGCGAGAACAGGCCCGAGGGGCTTGTAGGCGCGGGCGAGCCTCTCGACAGTGCCGCGCAGGGCGGGGATGGTGGCCTCGGCCGCGCCGTCGATGGCACCGAGGTTGAGCTCCGCGCCGAGGTCGAGCAGGACCTGGTTGCGGCGGGAGGAGACGCCGTCGCAGAGCGCCTCGATGGTGTCGGCGGGGGTGATCTGGTCGGGCCGGGTCTTGGTCCACAGCGCGATCAGGGCGACGGCAGCGTCACCGGCGGTGTAGGGCAGGTCCGGAGCGTCCTGGGTAGCGGAAACCGAGCCGGCGGGCTGGGCGGTGGGCTGTGCCGCGGGCTGGGGAGCCTCGGCGCTGGCAGCCTCGACGGGCTCCTCGGCGGCCGGTGCTTCGGGGGCGTCCTGCGCGAGGACGAGGGCAGCGTCGCGCTCGCAGTTCCACACCAGCGGCGCCGGATGCTGGTCGCTGGCGCGCAGTGTGCCGGTGGCGAGATTCGCGAGGGTGGGCGCGGTGCCGACACCGATCTCGATGAACCGCTCGAGGCCCAACTCGTCGCTGAACAGCAGGTCCTGGGTCTCGATCCAGCGGACGGGGCTGGCGAACTGCCAGGCGAGCAGCTCGATGAGGACGGTGCGGCACAGCGCGGAGGGGTCGGCGAGGGCGTTCTCGTAGTTCTCGAGGACGCGGGCGAGGGGCTCGCTGTCGACGAGGTCCGCGATCTCGGCGATGAAGCCACGGTCGAGGCTGAACAGGCGTGGCACCAGGTTCGGGATGTAGCGGCCGATGAGCACGGCGAGGTCGATGCCGTGCGGCACGAGCTCCTCGAGGCGCTGCCGGAACTCGGGCACGCCGGGGCGCAGCACATCGGAGTGGAAGGGCACGTCGATGCCGGGGACGAGGATGAACGCGCGCTTGCCGCCGTGCTGGGCACGACGCTCGTCGATGCGTGACTCGAGCGCCTCGAGCCCGGCGACCGTGCCGGCGATGGCGTACTGGCTGCCCCGCAGGTTGTAGTTGACGACCTGCAGGAACTCGCCGGTCTCGGTGGCGGTGCGGGCGATGAACGCGGCGACGTCATCATCGGCGATGCCGGCCTGGGCGGGACGGATCGCGGCAAGGCGGTAGTCGCTGCGCCCGTCGGCGTCGCGCGGGACGAGGGCGTGCATCGCGGAGCCGCGCCGGAACACCACTTCGAGGACCACTTCGAGCGGCAGCACCTCGGCGATGGCGGCGAGCGCGGTGTATTCACCGACGGAGTGGCCGCAGAAGAGGGCGTCGTCGACGAGCACCCCGGCCTCGCGGAGGGTGGCTACCTGCGCGACGGCGAGGGTGGCCATGGCGACCTGGGTGAACTGGGTGAGGTAGAGGACGCCGTCGGGGTGGTGGTGCTCGATGCCGCGGGCACGTAGCCGGGTGGGGTTGTCGCGCACCACGGCGAGGACGGAAAAGCCGAGGGCCTCGCGGGTGTGGGCGTCGGCGCGCTCCCATACGGCGCGGGCCGCGGGCGAGGTGGCCATCGCGGCCATGCCCATGCCCTTGTGCTGGATGCCCTGGCCAGGGAAGGCGTAGGCGGTGCGGGGCGGCCGCAGCCGGGCGGTGGCGACGAGGACGGGGGTTCCGTCGACGCGGCAGGTCGCCTCGACGAGAGTGGCGCCGTTGCTGGTGCCGGTGCGCTCGATGGTGACGTCCAGGGCGCTGCCGGGGGCGACGGGGGCGAGGAAGCGCGCGGTCCAGTGGGTGATGCGCGGGGTCTCGCGGTGCTCGCTGGCGAGATCCTCGGCGCCGAGGAGGTGCTGGACCGCGGCGGAGAGCCACATGCCGTGCACGATGGGGCCGTCGAGCCCGGCGAGCGCGGCGGCCGCGGGGCTGGTGTGGATCGGGTTGTGGTCGCCGCTGATGCGGGCGAAGGCGCTCATGTCGCGGGGCGCGGTGAGGGTGGCGCGGCGCAGCACGATGCGGGGCGTGGCGGTGGGCTCGCCCGCGGTGACAGGAGGAGCTGGCTCGAGCGGCGCGGCGCCGTTGCGGTGACGGATGGCGAAGCGTTCCCGCAGCACAGCGAGCGGTACCCGGTGAACGCCGCGCGCGGGCACGGTGTCGATGCGCGCCTCGATATCGATGACGCGTCCCACGGTGGTGTCGGTGACGGACTGGAGCGTGGCAGTCACCTGGATGGAAGAGGACCCAGCCGGTGGATCCGCGACGAGCTCGAGGTGGTGGTCGAGGTGGACGAGGTCGAGCAGTCCCTCGATGAGGGGGTCGCCGCCTGGCGTGCGGGCGGTGCCGAGGACGGCGAAGATGGCCGGCCAGCAGGAGCCAACGAGCGCATCGGGGGCGCTGGTGGGCACGCGGTGGGCGCCGAGGTCGAGCGCAGTGACGGAGGCATGATCAGCGAAGGCGTCAGGGAGCAGGCTGGTGCCGAGGCTGGCGGTGCCGCG
Organism: Hoyosella levis; assembly: GCF_026008515.1. GTDB lineage: Bacteria > Actinomycetota > Actinomycetes > Mycobacteriales > Mycobacteriaceae > Lolliginicoccus > Lolliginicoccus levis. The sequence goes on along the minus strand of NZ_BQYM01000007.1, from coordinate 145,975 downwards.
TGGCGCGGGTGGCAGCTCGGGGCCGCCCACGGCGAGGCGCAGCAGGCCACGCATGCCGGAGACGGTGTCCTGGCGGGTGACGAGGGGAACGCCACCGTCGATGCAGGACGCGGGAATGGTGAAGCGCAGCGCCAGCCCGGCCGGGGCGCGACCCGTCAACCCCATCGGCACATCGAGGACGACGGTGCGATCGTCGACGAGGCGGGCGGTGGCGCCAGAGATGGGCTCGGTGGCAATGCCGTCATCGAGCAGTCGCCACTGGTGGGTGGGAGCGAGGCGGCGGAGCGGGTTCGCGACGCGACGGCTCCCCCACGCGACATCGGGAGCAGCAAGGAGGACACCGAGCGGAGAGGGGTGCGGCACGCGGCGGCGGGAGATAGCTGCCGTGGCGGGAGCGCGCAGGGCCGCGAAGGTGGCGGTCTCGAAGCGTCCGAGGATCTCCGCGATCGGCTCATCAGCAGCGGTGATGCCCGCGACCGAGACCGGGCCGGGGATGATGCACACCTGGTCGGCGGTGTAGCGGGGGTCGTGGGCCTGCCACAGGGAGTCCGACCGCCACCAGCGGCGCACGTCCGCGTCGATGACCGGCACGAACGGCACGGGCTTGCCGGGCTGCCGGCACAGGTGCAGGAAGAACGGCAGGTCGCCGGGGTGCAGGACGGTGCTCGCGGCAGCGGGATACGCCTGGAGGAGCGCTGCGATGGTGGCGTGCGGCCATTCGAGGCGCGACGGCTGAATGGTCGTCGAGGGTGCAGCGGGGGCGGTGGGGTCGGCGAGGCGGGAAGCGAACCTGCCCCGGTCCTGCGGGTGCAGGCGGGCCTCGGCGCGACGCAGCATTGCCGCGAAGCGCTCCTTCCAGGTGGGGTCGGTCCACACCGAGCGCCACGACTCGTCGCATGCCGCGCCAAGATCGGTGCCGAGGTCCCAGCGGGTCGCGGTGTTGCCGACCGTCATCTCCACGTACCGCTCGAGCCACTGCTGGTAGGTCATGGTGGCAAGATCGCCGAAGTAGGGCTTAGCGGTGGCGGCGAGGGCGGTGATGATCTCGTCGCGGCGCGCGGTGACGGCGCTAGCGTCCCCGGCGACGGTGTCGAGGAGGCGTCCGCAGCGTGATGCGGCGTTGTCGATCTCGTGGATGTCCGCGCCGAGCTGGCTGCGTCCCGAGGCCATGCCATAGGTGGAGTGGCCAGCGCCGATCCACTGCTCGGTGCCGGCGGTGTTCACCAGGAGCCGCTTGACGTCGGGCGAGGTGGTGGCCTCCCGCGCCGCCATCGCGGCGGTGCCGATGAGGACGGCGTCGATCGGCATGACGGGGAAGCCGTGGACGTGTGACCACGTGCCCGTGAGGTATTCGGCGGCCCGCTCGGGGGTGCCGATGCCACCGCCGACGGCGATCACGATGTTCGGGCGGGCCCGCAGCTCGGCGTAGGTGTCGATCAGCAGGTCGTCGAGGTCCTCCCACGAGTGGTGCCCACCGGCCTTGCCGCCCTCGATCTGCACGATCAGCGGCTGCTCGGGGACCTCGGCGGCGATGCGGATGACGGCGCGGATCTGCGCGGTGGTGCCGGGCTTGAACGCGATGTGGGTGATGCCGGACGCGGTGAGGTCACGGATCAGGCCGAGGGCCTCGTCGAGCTCGGGGATGCCCGCGGTGATGGTGATGCCGTCGATGGGCGCCCCGGCCTCGCGGTGCTTCTGCAGGAGGCGGCGCGCGCCGACTTGCAGCTTCCACAGGTAGGGGTCGAGGTAGAGGGCGTTGAACTGGGCAGCGCGGCCCGGCTCGAGTGCCGCGGCGAGCTCGGTGATGCGGTCTTGGAGGATCTCTGCGGTGACCTGCCCTCCCCCGGCGAGCTCGGACCAATGCCCGGCGTTCGCGGCCGCGGCAACGATGGCGGCGTCCACAGTGGTGGGGGTCATGCCGGCGAGGATGATCGGCGAGCGGCCGGTGAGGCGGGTGAACCGGGTCTCCACGGCGGTGCGGCCATCGGGCAGGCGGATGGGGCTCGGCGCGTAGGACGTCCACGCCGGGGCGGGGCGAGGCGCCGCGCCAGGGGTGAAGAGGTTGCGGTGGCCGCCGCGGGTGCTCGCGGCGATGACCTCGACGCCGAGGCCGCGGGTGATGGAGCTGGTCATGCGGGCCAGGCCGTCGCCGGGGGTGATGTCGAGGATCCAGGTGGCCCCGGCCTCGCCGAGCGCCTCGATGTCGCGCACCCAGTCGACGGGATCGACGAGCGCAATGGTGGCAAGGGTCCGGGCGAGCTCGGCGTCGAGGTCGCAGTCAGCGGCCCAGTCGGCCACGAGGTCAACGGCTTCGGCCATGGCGGGATGGTGGAAGGCGACCTCGGCGTGGACGGGCTCGAGGACCGGGTCGAGGATGGCGCCACCGCGCGTGCGGGCATCACGCTCGGCGCGCTGCTCGGCGGTGATCGCGGCGAGGCGGCGGCGCACACGGTCGAGCTGCGCGGGCGGGCCGGAGAGGACGCAGCGGCGGCGACCGTTGCGCAGCGAGACCACGGGCGCCTGGGCCGGGTGCAGGCCCTCGGCAAGCTCGGCGACGATGCGCTCGATGGTGGCGGGATCAACGCGCGAGATCGACAGCATCGCAGGATGCTCGCCGTGGGCGCGCAGTCCGCGGCGGCGGCCCACGAGGGTGGCTGCGGCGCCGATGAGCTGGGCGATGGCGAGGATCTCGGCGTCGCGCTCGCCGTGGTGGCGCACCGCCTCCGCGGCAAGAGCGCCCTGCGAGTGACCGGCGGTGGCAACGGGCGGGATGGCGCGGGTGTCGAGGCCCTCTAGGGCGAGGAGGCGCAGCGTGGCGAGCTGCACGAGCAGGATGCCGGGCAGCGACAGCGCGGCTCCCCTGGCTTCCGGCCCGGTGATCATGTGCGCGCCAGTGTTCTGGCTAGGTGCTGCCGAGGGCATCGCGGCGGGCAGCCAGGCGATCGGGGCGAAGGCGGGCCGGATGGCCAGCAGGTCATCGGCGAGCGGCGCGATCAGCGTGTTCGCCTGCTGCGCGAGCTCCGCGAGCTCAGCGGTGGTGCCGGAGTCATGGGCGAGCTCGGCGAGGGCGGGCAGCCAGTCGGAGCCTTGCCCGCCGAACGCGATCGCGTAGCGGGTGCCGGCCCGGAAATCATCGACCAGCGTGCGGCCAGGGTGGCGGTGGGCCGTGGCGGCATCGCGGGCGTAGGGGTGATCGCTCAAGGTCATGTGCTGCTCCGGTGCGGGGTGTGCTGGGGAAGGTCAAGGGGGCCGAGCGTGGGTGTCCGGCGGCACGTGGTGAGTGCGCGGCTCGTTGCGGCCTGGATTCAGAGTGACACACATTCGTGAGGTTTTCCTCATGTTTTTTCGGCGCGGCGAAAGCTACTGACCGGTAGCCAATACGGTTAATCATGAGTAACCGCTCATGTTTGGTTGTTTGAGCAGTTCAGGGCGTCTAAAAGGGCCTGGCAGGGGTCCTCGACGGCGTGGTGCGCGTTATCGAATCGTTACCTGCGCTAGGCGGCTCAGCGTGGCCGCGCAGCACCAAGTAGCGGACAGCCCGCGCCACGCCGTACGCTATGCCCTGCGCGCGCGAGTGGCGGAATTGGCAGACGCGCTGGATTTAGGTTCCAGTGTCCTAGGACGTGGGGGTTCAAGTCCCCCCTCGCGCACAAGATGGGTTCGCTGCCCTCACTGCAAACGCGATAGAAAATGCCTCGATCCAGGGGCGGTTTCTATCGCGTTTGGCTGTTTCCGGTGCTTTTGCGCCGCTGGTGGGCGCGCCGCGCCGACCCACCACTCGACAGTGAAAATCTGCGAGCGAAAGTCAACAAATCACGCCCCAGAATCGGACATCTGTTGACTTTCGCTCGCAGTTCCGGAGGCTGCCGCAACCACTCACCGCTCGCGAGTCCGCGGCCCAGGATCGAGGGTGCTATCAAGAAGTGCCTTGGGCCGGGAGAGCACGATCTCGCGGAACCAGTTGCGAACAGTGAGGTAGGTACCGGCGTCGGAGGTCGCTTCCTCGCCGACGGTGTGGATGCCTTGTTCCTCGCAGAGCGCCACGGCTCGCCGCAGGTGGAAGTCCTGGGTGACGACGGTGGCATTGTTGATGCCGAACACGTCGTGGGCGCGGGCGCACGTGTTGTAGGTGGTCACGCCGTGCCGGTCCTTGGTGATCGCCTCCGCTTCGATTCCTTGCTCGGTGAGGTAGTCGTGCATGGCGGCGACCTCGTTGCCCTTTTTCGAGGCGGCGTGCCCGGAGATGAGCACCTGTGCCGCGCGATCCTCCTGCATGATGCCGATGGCGGTGTCGAGACGTTCGCGGAGGTAGTCCGAGGGTTCGCCGTCGCGCACGCGGTCGCCGAGGACGATGACCCATTCCTGCGGGGTTCCGGTCTCGATGCGTGAGCGGCTCTGCCACTGCACCCACGCGCTCGATGCCGCGATGATGAGGACGAGCCCAAGGATTCCGAGCAGGATCGTTCGTCGCATGAGTCGTCGCACGGCAGCAAGCTTATCCACTGCGACCGAGAATGCTGGTACGCGTCCGGCACCGTGTCGGCAGCGCTCCTCCCGTCGAGTCCAGGACCACCCGCCCGGGCTTCGACGTTTTCTGTCAGACCCCCTCCGTACACTGACGAATGCTTCACGAGATGCAGCCGCAAAGCCCCGACTGGGCTGCAGGCCAACCCCATGCTCATGGGTGGCTCGGGTGAGGAAGCGGCCTCGCGTCGACCGGCGCGCGGCAGGAGCTGGCCCCTGCGGGCCCTGGATCGAGGAGTTCTCGATGACCGACGATCTTCACGCCACGCCTGAACCCGATGGCACACCTGGTTCCCACGAAAAGGAGATCGCCGTGGTCCGCATCGGCAGCGGCGTACCCGGCTGCCGCTTGTACCAGAGCGGGCACGTCGTCCACTGGATCCACGCGCGCAAGGCGTTCGAGGACAAGCATCCCGTCGAGGTGACGGCCACCGTCGATGACGACGACCAGATTGTCGTCACGAAGGACGATGAGGTTTTCCGCTTCCGCAACCACAATCCGGACGCCGTCGCGGCCGCGCTGTTCCTGTCGGACGGACAAGCGTGGTGGAAAACGCGCTGGGGAATCCTTGAGGTCCGCAGCCCCGAAGGTGGCCATGCCTACTTCTACATCGCCGACCCCAGCATCTGGAACCCCTGCGACTACCTGATGAACCGGCGCTAGCAACTCCACCGGCTAGCCGTCCCAAACCAGCCACCGGCGCAAACCCTCCACCAAGCGCACCTTCGCCATGCCCGCAGAACGCGAAAGGCACCCCATGAAAGTCTTCTACTCGCCCCGCTATATCGCCTCCGAGGAAAGCTTCGACACCGTCGCGAAATCCGGATGGATCGCTGATTCCCTCGAATCCCGCCCCATCGACGGGGTGCGGATCGCCACGCCAGACCCCATCACCGCCGCCGACCTCGAGGGCGCGCACGAACCCGACTACATCGACGCGCTCCGCACCGGACGGCCCCGCGTGGTTGCCGAATCGCAGGGACTCACCTGGGATCCAGGCCTGTGGACCTCCATTTCCGCATCGACTGGCGGGGTGGTCGCGGCCGCGCTGACCGCGCTCGAGGAAGGCTCGGCGGGCTCGCTATCGTCGGGGCTGCACCACGCCCGCCGCGATATGGGCAGTGGTTTCTGCAGCGTCAACGGGCTCGCGGTCGCCGCCGCGGCGGCGCTGCAAGCGGAAACATCGACCGTGGCCATCCTCGACCTCGACGCGCATTGCGGCGGCGGAACGGCCTCCATCATCGGCACCGACCCGCGGATCACGCAGCTGGACGTGTCGGTGTCCTCGTTCGATTCCTACTCCGACACCGACAACTCCACCCTGTGGATGGTCGACCGCGCCGACGTCTACCTCGGCCGCGTCGAGCACGCGCTCGACCAGTTGAAGAGGCTCCGGCCCGACCTGCTGCTGTACAACGCGGGCATGGATCCGCACGAGGACTGCAGCATCGGCGGGCTCCGGGGAATCACCAGCGACATCCTCGCCGAGCGCGAGCGCCTCGTGTTCGAGTTCTGCGCGCGGGAATCCGTCCCCGTCGCGTTCGTCCTCGCGGGCGGCTACATCGGCCCCCGCCTTGCGGCCGACGAGCTCGTCGATCTGCACCGGCTCACCATCGCGGCGGGCGCGCTGTTTGCACGAGCTAGAACCTGACCGTCGAAAGCCTATGGAACGCAACAATCCGCACCAGTTTCGAGCAGTTTTTGTTTCGTTTCATAGGCTTTTGCGGGACAGCGGAGGCCGAGCTGCCCGCCCGCGCCCACGATCGCGCGACGCCGAACCGACCGTGCGTGAGCGTGGCCACAGCGCTGTTGCCGGTACCGTAGTGGTGTGGCTGGCACCTCTCCTTCCCGTTCGCGTCGCGTCGCGTTGATCGTGTTCGTGGTGATCGCTGCTGCCGCGTGCCTGCTGCTGGGATGGTGGCAGTGGCAGCGCTATGACTCGATGTCTGGCTCGGCGCAGAACCTGGGGTATGCGTTGCAGTGGCCGTTGTTCGCGGGATTCTTCGTGTATGCGTATCTTCGGTTCGTCCGGCTCGAGCGCGGCGAGGTCGATCCGCGCACTGACGAGCCGCGGGAGATCCCGGAGGACCTTCTGCCGCAGCGCCCGCGGAGCGCTGCCCGGGCCGAGGAGGAGGACCCGCAGTTGCGGGAGTACAACCGCCTCCTTGCCGAGCTTGCCGAGGACAAGCCCCGGAATTCTGACGAAAGGAACGCGGAGTGACTGCTCCGACAAGCACGTTGCCGAATCGCATCGGCCCGGCGTTGACCCGTTACCGCGTGCTGGCGATCACCACGGGCATCTGGTTGCTGGTGCTGACGGTGGAGATGATCGCGAAGTACATCCTGAAGCTGGACATGCCAGGGTGGGCGGCGATCATCCCGGTGGTGCATGGCTGGGTGTATTTCGTGTTCCTGCTGGTGACGCTGGATCTGGCGGTGAAGGCGCGCTGGCGCCCGGTGCCGACGCTGGGTGTGCTGCTCGCGGGCACGATCCCGTTCCTGTCGTTCATCGTCGAGCACAAGGTGACGCGCAAGACCCGGGCGGGGCAACGATTGTGACTCGTCGCGGATGGTGGCTTTGACATCGCGGTGGCGGCGGGATATTCAAGAGAGCATGATGATCCGTCGCTCGGGGACAGCGATCGTGGTAGCGGGCGCACTGGCCGTGGCAGGGTGCGCGAGCGAGGACACTGCCCCTAGCGATGCCACACCGACCACGGTGGCCGTGTCGCTCCCTCCTGCGACCCCCACAGCGCCCATGCCGGTGGCGCCGGAGGAGCCGGAGCGCGCCACCACGATCAACGAGTATCTCGGTGAGCAAGGCATTGGCCGCACTCCCCTGCCTCCGGGCAGCGAGACCGGGCCGATCGTGGCGTTCGAGGTCCCCGAGGGCTGGGAACCTGCCGACCCCGCCACGTACCCGCAAGCGCATTTCGTGGCGCTTGGCACCAAGTGGTTCTTCGAATCGGATCCGGGCCCGCTGCCCACCGCCGTGCTGACCGTCCAGCGCCTTGATCGGGTGGTTCCCGCCGAGGACATTCTTGAGCATGCGGATGGCGCGCTGCGCAATCTCCCTGATTTCGAGATCGCCCTCGATGACGCGGACACGATGGTGGGCGATTTCCCGTCCTATGCGGTATCGGGCGAGTTCCGCGATGAGGAGCATGGCTACATGGCGGTGGTCGAACGCACCGTTGTCCCCGAGATCGATGGCACCACCTATGTGGTGCAGCTGCGGGTGAGCTCCTTGTCCCGCGATGCCGAGGCCATCGCGCCTACCGTGCAGGAGATCGACGGCTCGCTGCGCATCGAGCCGCGCGTGCTCGAGGAGCCCGGCGAGGGAACGCTCGAAGGCGATCCACCAAGTGACCCACAAGACGACCCGGCGGCCGAGACCGTGGACGAGGGCGAGTAGCCAGCGCCGCCCGTCCACGGCCCGATCGACTGGTCGTTCAGGTGGAAGCGGCCCAGGCCGCGATCGAGGGCAGCAGCCGCGCCAGTGCTCGGCCGCGATGAGACACCGCATCCTTCTCCTGCGGTGACAGCTCGGCCGCGGTGCGATCCGCCAGCACGGGATGAACCGGGTCCTCGCCCACCAGCGGGACGAACACGGGATCGTAGCCAAAGCCGCCCTCGCCACGAGCCTCGTGCGCGATAGCGCCCCGCCATGTCCCTCGCTCCACGGTCTCGGTGCCATCGGGCAGCACCAGCGCGCAGGCCGAGACGAACGCCGCGGAACGCCGCTCATCGGGAACATCGCGCAACTGGGCCACCACTAGAGCGGTATTGGCGGCATCATCCCCATGGGTGCCGCTCCACCGTGCCGACAGCACCCCCGGCATGCCATGCAGGGCGTCGATCTCGAGGCCGGAATCATCCGCCACGCTCGCCAGGCCCGTCGCGGCAACCGCGTCGCGGGCCTTGGCGAGCGCGTTCTGCTCGAAGGTCTCCCCCGTCTCCGGTGCTTCCGGGAACTCCGGCACGTCCCGCAGGCTCACGAGATCGATACCTGTGATCCCGGCAGCATCGAGCAGGCGTTGCAGCTCAGCGAGCTTCTTGGCGTTGCGGCTCGCCACCAGCAACGTCTTGGCGATGCCTCGTCCCTTGCTCATTTGTGGCCGAAGGCCTTCTTCTTCGGCGCGGTCGGGCTCGGGAGCGGCAGCTCGCCCGGGTACGGCGCGGCGAGCGCTTCCCGCTGGATCTCGACCAGCTCGGCACAGCCCTTCAGCGCGAGGTCGAGCAGCGCGTCCAGGGTGGACCGCGGGAACGTGGCGCCCTCGCCGGTGCCCTGGATCTCCACAAATGTGCCCGCATCGGTAGCGACCACGTTGAGATCGACCTCGGCGCGCGAATCCTCCTCGTACGGCAGGTCGAGCCGCACCCGGCCGTCGATGACACCCACGCTCACTGCCGCGATGGAGCACGAGAGCGGCTTCGGATCGATCAACGCATCCGTCGCGCCCAGGTAGGTGATCGCATCATGCAGCGCTACGAAAGCACCCGTGATCGCGGCGGTGCGGGTGCCGCCGTCGGCCTGCAGCACATCGCAATCAATGGTGATGGTGCGCGGGCCAATAGCCTTCAGGTCGATGCAGGCACGCAAGGAGCGTCCGATGAGCCTGCTGATCTCCTGGGTGCGCCCGCCCACCTTGCCGCGCACCGATTCGCGGCCACTGCGCGAGTGCGTCGCCGCGGGCAGCATCGCGTACTCGGCGGTCAGCCAGCCCTCGCCGTTGCCGTCCTTCCAGCGCGGCACGCTGTCGATGATGCTCGCGGTGCACATGACGCGGGTCTTGCCGAACTCCACGAGCACCGATCCCGCTGGATGGTCGGTGAACCCCCGGGTAATCCGGATCGGGCGTAGTTCGTCGTCTGCTCTGCCATCTGCTCGTCTGCTCACCCCTTCGAGACTAGCGGCTTCCCCACCGGTAGTTCACGCGCGACGCTACGGGCGAAACGGGTCAGGTCAGGGATTCCTCGACGAGACGGGCCTGCGCCACATCGAACTGATCGTCGGGCTTGACGACGTGGATCGGTCCGTCGTACTCGGCCTTCGCCTCCGCGAGCACCGCATCGGCGGAGGTCCACGGCGGGATATGCGTGAGCAGCAGCGCGCCGACGTCAGCCTCGCGGGCCAGCTTTCCGGCCTCCGTGCCCGAGAGGTGCACGCCCTTGGGCCGGTCGGGCGAATCCGTCCAGGAGGCCTCGCACAGGAAGAGGTCCGCGCCGACGGCGAGCTCGCGCACCTGGTCGCACACCCCGGTATCACCACTGACGGCGAGCACCGCCCCGTCCGCCGAGGTGATGCGGAACCCGAAGGACTCCGGGGGGTGGTAGACCCTTCTCGGCAGCACCGTGAGGCTGCCGAACTTGACCTCTTCGGCATCGCCCCACGTACGCACATCAAGCACGTCCGACAGATCATCGATATGCCCGCCCACCTCGGAGGACGCGGCACCGATGCGCACAGCCGTGTCCGTGGGCCCGTAGACGAGCGCCCGCCCGGACGGCGGCTCGGGGTGATAGCGCCGCCACACCAGCAGGCCGGGGATGTCGAGGCAGTGGTCGGCATGCAGGTGCGAGAGCATCAGGTTCGCGTCACCTGGATCGACATACCGCTGCAGCGCACCGAGCACCCCGCCACCGAAGTCGAGCACCAGTGGCGCGGTGTCTTCTGCCGTGATGAGATACCCCGACGCCGGCGAGCTCGGGCCCGTGACGCTCCCGGAGCATCCAAGAACGGTAATGCGCATGCCTCTAATGCTGCCATGCCGCACCAATTCACATTTGGCTTCTCTGGCGATTTCTGCAGGCCGAAGCGAGAACTACGCCAACTCGTGACGCGTTGATCGCCGAATCCCCACGGATTCGTTACGCGGCGAAATCGCGATATGCGTACGCGAGCATCTTCTTTGCCGGAGCAAGCAATTCTGGAAATCGTTGTGGCGCAATATTATCGCGGCTCCGGCTGGAAGCGGGCGGGTTCGCCAGGTCTCTCGGTGCTTGGCGAGCTGGTAATGCTGGGCGCGCGGTCTCGCCAGGACGCCGATGCCGGAAGTGTGCGGTTCTGCCCCCCTCGCAGGGCGGTGGCGGGGTGCAAAACCGCACACTTCCGAAGGCAGGGCCGGTCCGGGCGGGCCGGCCGCCGCGCCAGCACCGCGCCTGCTAGATGTGCTGCACCACGGGGATCGAGGGTCCGAGGAAGCGCGCGGCGAGCCTGCTGAACCGGTCGGGGTCGCCGGTGGCGAGGAACTCACGGCGCGGCGCGGCACCGGTGTGCGGTCGCAGCAGATCACGCTCGGTGAGCACGCGGAACACATCCTTGGCGGTTTCCTCGGCGCTCGATACGAGCGTTACATCCTCGCCCATCGCGAGCTGGATCACGCCCGAGAGCAGCGGGTAGTGGGTGCAGCCAAGGATCACGGTATCCACGCTGTCGCGCTGCAGCGGCTCGAGATAGCCCTGGGCGAGCTGCATCACCTGGCGGCCACTGGTGATGCCGCGCTCGACGAAGTCCACGAAGCGGGGGCACGCGACGGCGCTGACGTCGATGTCGCGGGCTGCGGCGAACCCGTCCTCGTAGGCGCGCGACGAGATGGTGGCCTGCGTGCCGATCACGCCGATGCGCCCATTGTGGGTGGCCTTGACGGCGCGGCGCACCGCCGGCAGGATCACCTCCACCACGGGTATCGAGTAGCGTTCCCGCGCATCGCGCAGGTAGGCGGCCGAGGCGGTGTTGCAGGCGATGACGAGCACTTTCGCGCCGCGCTCCACGAGGTCGTCGGCGATGACCGTGGAGTGCGCGCGCACCTCCGGGATGGTCAGCGGCCCGTAGGGGCCGTTGGCGGTATCGCCGATGTAGATGATGTTCTCGTCGGGAAGCAGGTCGATGATCGCGCGAGCGACCGTGAGCCCGCCGACGCCCGAATCGAAGATCCCGATCGGGGACTCGGGGCCCGGCGTCTCGACGATGGGCGATCCGGCTACACGTGGTTTCGGCGATCCGTTGGCGTTCACCAGGTCATTCCATCGCGGGGCATCGGTCGTTGTCGAGCGGCGCGCCGTTTCTCCCGGTCGTGGGAGGTGACGTACCAGGCGGCAACGAGCCCGCCGATGGCGCCGAAGAGATGCCCCTGCCAGGAGACGTTCGGCTGCCCTGGCAGCACGCCCCAGAACAGGCCGCCGTAGAGGAACACCACGGCAACACCGACGGCGATCTGCACTGCGTTGCGGCTGAAGAAGCCCTGCGCGACGAGGAAGGCGAGCCAACCGAACACGATGATCGACGCGCCGATATGCACGCCGGACCCACCAATGAGCCACGTCCCCGCCCCGCCAACGAGCCAGATGATCGCGGTGGCGGTGATCGCCCTCCGCAGCGCGCCCAGGAACACCAGGAAGCCCAGCACCAGCAGCGGCACCGAGTTGGCGATCAGGTGCGCCCAGTCCTGGTGGATCAGGGGCGCAACGAGGATGCCACTGAGCCCGTCTGAGTCCAGCGGCCGGATCCCGGCCTGGTTGAAGCGCTGGTTCACCAGTACATCGATCAGCTCGATGACGAACAGCAGCGCTACGAATCCCCCGCTGATGGTGGCCGCGCGCCACCACGGGGATGGGGCCGGACTGCCCGTCATGGGCGTTCTATGGCTGTAGGTCATGGTCCCCTCCCGTATCAGTCGCCGTTCCCGCCACCATCGTGGTGTAGGCGGGGATGCCCGCGACCGGGACTGCCGCGAGCACGGCGTGCACGATGGCACGCTCCACGCACGACGCCGCGGCAGCGGCCAGCTCCGCGAGCACGGCTGTTCCTCCCGGTATACCTGCGGGCAGCGCCGCTGTCACGCCGGGCGGGAGCGCTGCCGTGCCGGTGGCTACCGCGAAGATCGTGTCGCCGTCGAGCGGCGAGTGCGAGGGCCGGATCGCCCGGGCCAGTCCCGCCTGCCCGGCCACGGCGAGCCGGTGGCAGCCAGCCTTGTCGAGCGTGGCGTCGGTGGCGACCACGCCGATGGTGGTGTTCAGCACCGTGCCCTTGGCACCGAGTTCCCGCAACGCCGCGATCTGCTCCGCGGTGGGGATCGGCGCCGCGAACTCGTCGCCGATACCGGCAAGCAGCCCCCAAGGCAGTCCGGTCTCGGGATCGATCACCGAGCCCACCGGGTTCGCCACCACCAGCGCGCCCACCGTGAGCCCCTCCGCCGGACCCGCGCCGAGGCACAGGCTCGCGGTGCCAACGCCACCCTTCAGCGCGCCCGCCCGTGCGCCGGTGCCCGCGCCCACCGAGCCTGTCTCGACGTCTCGACCGGCCTTCTCCGCGGCCGCATGTCCTGCTGCCGCTCCAGGCCGGTTCGCCCAGCCGCCCACGGGCAGGTCGAAGATCACCGCCGCGGGCACGATCGGCACCACGGCTCCGTCGCTGCCCATCCGCAAGCCATGGCCTTGTTGCTCGAGCCACTGCATCACGCCATCGGCAGCGGCGAGCCCGAACGCGCTGCCGCCGGCGAGCGCGATGCCATGCACATGCTGCACGGTGTTGTGCGGCGCCAGCAGATCAGTCTCGCGAGTACCAGGTCCGCCGCCGCGAACGTCCACGCTCGCCGTCGCGCCCGCAGGAGTGAGGACCACCGTCGCGCCCGTGGCCCAGCCCGACCCCATCGTCGCAGCCCCGAGACGCGTCCACTGCCCCACCAGCACGCCCTCGACGTCGGTGATGCTGTTGCGCGGCCCCGGCGTCGCTGGGCGCCGAGCCATCTAGCGCTGCCCGGCCAGCGCGATGATCAGCGCGTCCTGCATCCAGGTCAGCCAGTGGTACACGCCAAGCTGGGGGGCGCGCGGATCCTCGGGATCAAACTCCTCGGCCATGCCATCGTGCACTTCGAGCACCGTGCCGAGCGCGAGGCGGGCATCGTTGATCGCCGCGATCCACCCCTCGGCCTGCGCCATGCTCAGCGAGATCTTGCCCCCCTCCGCGGGCAGCGTATCGAGCAGCGCCTTCGCGGCAGCCTTCTTATCGTCGATGATCTCTGGCTCGTTCAGGCTGCGCAGCGCGCCATTGAGCTCGGCGACGCCTGCCGCGTCAAGATCCTCATCCTGATCGTCTGGATCGTGGCGGCAGAAATCTGGCAGCAACCGGGCGACAACGGCATTGGTGGGCGGCGCGCTGTTGCCCGAGCGCATCCCCGTCAGCTCCTCGAGCTCATCGTGGGGGGTGTCGGACTCCCGCTCGTCGAGCATCGCCACCACGGAATGGATCACCGACCGCAGTACCTTCGCCTCGTGCGGGTCCACCTGCGACCGGATGCGGACCCCGCTCAGCGTGTTCTTCCGGGACCAGGACTGCACTGGATATCGACTTCCTTCGATTCTCGACGGCTCGGCACGCGAACCCGCGCGACGCTACGACTCGTGCTGCATCGTTGCCCACAGGCCAGCGGCGTGCAGCTTGCGCACATCCGCCTCGACCTTCTCCCTCGTTCCGGAGGAGACAACGGCCTTGCCCTCGGTGTGGACCTTCATCATCAGCTCGGTCGCCTTCTGGCGGCTATACCCGAAGATCTTTTGCAGCACATACGTGACGTACTGCATCAGGTTCACCGGATCGTCCCACACGATGGTTACCCACGGACGCTGGCTCGACTCGTCCGTGCTCTCCTCGACCATCCCGCCCGGGGTGGCCTGGGGCTCGGTCTCCATCGGAACAGGCATAGCACCAGGGTACGACGAGCCACTTCGCCGCCACTAGTCGACCGGCCAACAATTCCACCCCCGGAGCTCGCCCGCGCCGTCCCCCAGCTGATCCCTGGGCTGCCTTGTGGACTGCCTTCTGGGTGGCCTTCTGGGCTGCCTTCTGGGCTGCCCCCGAAGAGCTATCGCACTACGGTGGAGCACGTGACCATTCCGCTCGCGTCCACGGCCCTGCGCACCGACCAGTACGAGCTCACCATGCTCGCCGCCGCGCTGCGTGATGGCAGCGCCCACCGCCGCTGCACGTTCGAGGCCTTCGCCCGCCGCCTCCCCGAGGGCCGGCGCTACGGCGTCGTCGCCGGGACCGAGCGCGTGCTTGATGCCGTGCAGGCCTTCCGCTTCACCGACGCCGACCTCGCGTCCGTCTCGCGGTTCCTCGATGCCGACACGGTCGATTGGCTGCGCGACTACCAGTTCCGCGGCACCATCACCGGCTTCCCGGAGGGCGAGCTGTACTTCCCCGGCTCCCCCGTCCTCTCCGTCACCGGCACCTTCGCCGAGTGCGTCCTGCTCGAGACGATCACCCTGTCGATCCTCAATCACGACAGCGCCATCGCCTCCGCAGCGGCCCGCATGGTCACCGCCGCCGACGGGCGCCCGCTGATCGAGATGGGCTCCCGCCGAACCCACGAGGAGGCTGCCGTCGCCGCTGCCCGCGCCGCCTACATCGCCGGGTTCACCGCCACGTCCAACCTCGAGGCGGCCCGCCGCTACGGGGTGCCCAGCGCCGGCACGAGCGCGCACGCCTTCACCATGGTGCACACCACCGCCGACGGCCCCAACGAGGCCGCGGCCTTCCGCGCACAGGTGGCCACCCTCGGCACGGGCACGACCTTGCTCGTCGACACCTACGACATCACCGAGGGCGTCCGCACCGCCATCGACATCGCCGGCACCAGCCTCGCCGCGGTGCGCATCGATTCAGGCGATCTCGGCCCCCTCGCCCGGCAGGTCCGCGAGCAACTCGACTCGCTCGGCGCCACCAGCACCAAGATCGTCGTCTCCGGCGATCTCGACGAGCACGCCATCGCCGCCCTGCGCGCTGATCCCGTCGACTCGTATGGCGTCGGCACCTCGCTCGTCACCGGATCCGGGGCGCCCACCGCAGGCATGGTCTACAAGCTCGTCGAGGTCGATGGCGTGCCCGTCTCCAAGCGCAGCAGCCACAAGGAGACCATCGGCGGCGCGAAGGCAGCACTGCGCATCGCGCGCCCCACCGGCACGCTCGTCGAGGAAGTCATCCACCCTGCCGCGATGGCACCGCCCCCGCTGCCGCATGCGACGGCCGTCACGCGGGCGTTCATCGAGGGTGGCGAGCGCACCGCCGCGCGCGTCACACTGGAGGGAGCACGCGAGAACACCCGGAAGGGATTGCGGTCCCTGCCGTGGGAGGGGCTCGCGCTCTCCCGTGGCGAGCCTGCCATCCCCACCCGGTTCCTGACCGAGGAGGACCACCGATGACGAACCACCAGGACGCAACAGCCCCCGAGCATCGCGCGCTGATCGTCGTCGACGTCCAGAACGACTTCTGCGAGGGTGGATCCATGGGCGTCGAGGGAGGCTCCGCCACAGCGGGCGAGATCTCCGCGCTCATCGCCGACGCCGCGCCCCGGTACGGGGCGATCGTTGCCACCCGCGACTACCACATCGATCCCGGCGCGCACTTCTCCAGCGAGCCTGACTTCGTCGATTCCTGGCCGGTGCACTGCAAGGTCGGAACGACCGGCGCCGAGTTCCACCCCGACCTCGATCTCCACAACGTCGAGGAAGTGTTCTCCAAGGGCGCCTACACCGCCGCCTACTCCGGGTTCGAGGGCGCCAGCACCGACGACACCAGCCTCGCCGACTGGCTCCGCGCTCGCGGCATCACCAGCGTCGACATCGTCGGTATCGCCACCGACCACTGCGTGCGCGCCACCGCCCTCGACGCCGCCCGCGAAGGCTTCGACACCACCGTCCTGCTCGACTACACAGTCGGAGTGGCCCAGAGCAGCATCGACACCGCGCTCGAGCAGCTCCGTGGCGAGGGCGTTGCTCTCGACGGCCAGCCTGGCGCCGCGGCCGGGGTAGCCCGCTGAGCACTTCCGGCCCGGCGTGCTGCCGAGGGCTTTAGGGACCAGCCCCCGCCACGGGTACCCTCGTGGCGTGCCCGAACCGGCGACCACCTCCACCACCACCCTGCTGCACCATGCCGTCACCGCGCTCGGCGGGACCGAGCGGGACGGCCAGGTGCGCATGTCCAGCGCGGTGGCCCACGCCATCGATATCGGCGAGCATCTCGCCGTGCAGGCCGGCACCGGCACCGGCAAGTCGCTCGCCTACCTCGTCCCCGTCATCGAGCACGCGGTGCGCACCGGCAAGACCGCCATCGTCTCCACCGCCACCATCGCCTTGCAGAAGCAGCTCATCGACCGCGACCTGCCGCGCCTCGTCGAGGCCCTCGCCCCGCACCTCGGCCGCACGCCGCAGTTCGCGATCCTCAAGGGCCGCAACAACTACCTATGCCTGAACAAGCTGCACAACACACCCGACGAGCCCGACGACGAGGCCGATGAACTGTTCGACGCGTTCGCCGTCTCCCGCCTCGGCCGCGACGTCCGCCGCATCCACGACTGGGCCGAGACCACCGACATCGGCGACCGCGAGGAGATAACCCCCGGCGTGATGGACCAGGCATGGCGGCAGGTCAGCGTCACCTCCCGCGAATGCCTCGGCGCCGCCCGCTGCCCCATCGGCGAGGACTGCTTCGCCGAGCGCGCCCGGGCCCAGGCCGCGCACGTCGATGTCGTGGTCACCAACCACGCCCTCCTCGCCATCGGGGCGCTCTCCGACGCGCAGATCCTCCCCGACCACGATGTCGTCGTCATCGATGAGGCCCACGAGCTCGTCGACAGGGTCACCGGAGCGGCCGCCGCCGAGCTGACCGCGCGCACCATCGTCGCAGCCGTCCGCAAGTGCGCCAAGCTCATCGACGAGCGCGACTCCGACCAGCTGCACTCCGCGTCCGACAACCTCGGCGACGTCCTCGACAGCATCCCCGGCGGGCTCTGGGAAACCCTGCCGCATGGCACCGAGTACGCGCTCGCCGCCGTGCGCGACGCCGCCTGGAACGCCCGCACCGCCATCGGCCCCATCCGCTCGGCCGGCAATGCCGAGCCCGAGGCCCTCGGCGCCCGCGCCGCCGCGCTCTCCGCGCTCGACGAGATCCACGACACCGTCGTCCGTATCCTCGAGAACTTCGGCGAGCCCGATGCCGCCAAGCGCCGCGACGTCGTGTGGATCACCTCGGATGACCGCCGGGGCGCCATCCTCCACGTGGCCCCCCTCTCGGTCGCCGGGCTGCTGCGCTCCAGCCTCTTCGCGAACGCCACCGTGATCCTGACCTCCGCCACCCTCGCCATTGGCGGCGCGTTCGATGCCCTCGCCCGCACCTGGGGGCTACCCATCACCAGCAACACCCCCGGCGAGACCACCCGCGACGCCGACCCGGCACTAGCCACCGGGAAAGAAGCACCCAGCGACACCCAGGCACTGCGCTGGTCCAGCCTCGATGCTGGTTCCCCGTTCGATCACGGCCGATCCGGCATCCTCTACGTCGCCAGCCACCTGCCCGCGCCCGGCCGCGACGGGCTACCCCCCGCCTACATCGACGAGATCGTCGACCTCATCACCGCGAGCGGCGGACGCACCCTCGGCCTCTTCTCGTCCATGCGCGCCGCCCGCGAGGCCACCGAGAAGGTCCGCGAGCGAATCGACACCCCCGTGCTCTGCCAGGGCGAGAACTCCACGGGCCAGCTCGTCCGCGAGTTCGCCGCCAACGAGGAAACCTCGCTCTTCGGCACCCTCTCCCTCTGGCAGGGCGTCGACGTGCCCGGCCCGTCCTTGTCGCTGGTCATCATGGATCGCATCCCGTTCCCGCGGCCCGATGATCCGCTGCGGCGGGCTCGCCAGCGCGCCATCGAGTCCCGTGGCGGCAACGGATTCATGACCGTCGCCGCGTCCCACGCCGCGCTGCTCCTCGCCCAGGGCGCCGGGCGCCTCCTGCGCTCCGTCGACGACAAGGGCGTCATCGCCATCCTCGATCCTCGCTTCGCCACCGCCCGCTACGGCGGCTTCCTGCGCTCCACCCTGCCGCCCTACTGGTCCACCATGGATCGCAGCGTGGCGCTCGGGGCGCTCGCCCGCATCCGCGACTCGCGCGGCTAGAGGCGGGCGGCTGGTGGCTGGCGGCGGCTGGTTCCGCAAAAGCACGGGAAACTGTCAAACGCGATAGAAACTGACCTGGCATTTGCACAGCTTCTATCGCGTTTGCAGCCGGCGGGCCAGCGGACGACGGGCCAGCAGCAGCCGGGCCGACGGGCCAGCGCTAGCAGCAGCCGCCCGGCCCGCCGCCGACGAGGCCTAGATGCGCACGTTGCGGCCGAGGAAGAACCACAGCAGCGGACCGAGCAGCGGAAACACGAAGATCAGCAGGATCCACACGATCTTGCCCACCCCACTGAGCACGGTGGAGGACAGCACGCTGACGAGGGCGGCGATGAACAGCACGAGCGCGGCGATCGCCACGACCGCGAGGAGGATCACCAGCCCGATGCTCACCGCGTAGCCGGAGTCGACCTGGGTTGCTTGAGCAAGGATCAGCGTTGTTGTCATGCCCTAGACATTATCGGCGCGCGCGGGCAGTCTCGTCAGCCTGGGGGCGGATCCTGCGATCATCCCGAGGTAGGACCGGGAGGCAAGGTTTCCACCCCCGGCGACCCTATCCGGGCCAGTGGGCGACGACGGTGGCGGATCCTGGTGCGATCTCGGTGAAGCCAGCGTCACGGACCACGATTCCGTGACCGTCGCGGGCCTGGTCGAGGAGCGCGGACCAATCCGCGGGGCCAGCCTCGACGATGGTGCAGGCATAGTCCTGGCGCGCCCATTCCCACGCTTGCTCGGCAGTGAGAGTGGCGGCGAGCAGCATGCTGGCGTGCCCGGCCTGCGCCGCGGCCTTGCCGACAGTCATGCCGAGGGCGGTGTTGATCGCAAGGACAGGCTGGGCAGGCCCCAAAGGCTTTGGGGCCGCGGGCTCCGGCGGGATGTCAGTGCCACTGATCTGTAGCTTCTTGATCCGGGGGTCGAGGTCACCGATGCGGCCGGGCACGAAGGCACGCGCGTGCGCGGTCCCGGCCGTGCAGGTGACGCCGGGCACGTCCTGGGCGGCGTGCCATGCGGCCCCGCGGGCTCGCCGGGCGACCTTGCGGATCCGCGCTCCCATCCAGGAGTGCAGCGGATCGTGCCAGGGCCCGCCAAGGCCGGCATTGGGGTGGAGGCATACGGCGACGGCGGATGCTGCGGCAGCGGCGAGCAGGTCATGCCGGGTGGGCGGCTCGGCCCGAGGGATATGCAGCACCATCTGCATGGCCCGCACATCAGCGGGGTCCGCGGGGTCTGGCTGGTAAGTATGGCGCGCGCGGGGGTGGCAGTGCTCGACGAGCGCTGCGTGGCGCTCGATGAACTCCGCATCGACGTGGTCCGGCGTGGTCATGCGATGGGGACGCGCCGACCGACTCCCTCGGCAGCGTCGGCGTGCTCGATCTCATCGCGGGTGATGCCGAGGATGAACAGGATCGCATCGAGGTAGGGGTGGGTGAGCGAGGCGTCGGCGACTTGCTGGAGCGCTGGCTTGGCGTTGAACGCGATTCCGAGCCCCGCTGCTTCGATCATGTCGATATCGTTCGCGCCGTCACCGACGGCCACGGTCTGCTCGATGGGCACGCCCCGCTGATCGGCGAACGTCTGCAGCGCCACGGCCTTGGCGGCACGGTCGACAACATGGCCAACGACGCGCCCGGTGAGGACACCATCGATGATCTCAAGGGTGTTCGCCTCGACGAAGTCGAGCTCGAGCTCGTCGGCGAGGGGCTGGATGACTTGCCGGAAACCGCCGGACACGACGCCGCAGCGGAACCCGAGGCGGCGGAGGGTGCGGATGGTGGTGCGGGCACCTGGAGTCAGCTCGAGCTGCTGGGAGACGGCCTCGATGACGCTGGCGTCGAGCCCGGCGAGGGCGGCGACGCGCCGGTGCAGGGATTCGGTGAAGTCGATCTCGCCGCGCATCGCTTGCTCGGTGACGGCACGCACCTCGGCTTCCCGCCCGGCGTGGGCGGCAAGCATCTCGATGACCTCGCCCTGGATGAGCGTGGAGTCGACGTCGAACACGATGAGCCGCTTGGCGCGCCGAGCGAGGCCACCGCGCTCGACGGCGATATCGACGCCCTCGGCAGCGGAGAGCTCGGCGAGGTGGTGACGGAGCATGGTGTCATCCTCAGCGGTGCCGCTGGGGGTGGAGACGTGCAGCTCGAGCCCGGTGAGGGGGTAGTCGGCGACGCCGCGGATGGTGTCGATGTTGACACCGATGCTGGCGAGCTCGCGGGCGATGACCTTGAAGGCGCGGGCGGTGACGGGACTGCCGAGCACCACGAGGGCGTGGGTGGAGAGGCTACGTCGCTCGGCGTGGGCGACACCGATCTCGACGTCGACGTCGAACCCGATCGACGCCATGGCTTGCTCGACCTCGTCCTGCAGCGATTCAGCGTCACCGGGGGTGGTCAGGAGGACGCCGAGGGTGAGCCGCCCGCGGATGACGACCTGCTCGACATCGAGGAGGTTGGTGTCGTGCCGCGAGAGCGCCCCGAAGAGAACGGAGGTGACACCGGGCTTGTCCCGACCCGTCACGGTGATCAGGACTGTTGTCTCCGGCGTGGTCACGGTCGTCTCCCCTTTCAGCGCTGCGCGCGCCCCTTGCGTGAAGCCTAATGGTGTTCCACCGCAACGGCCCTGCCAGCGGGCTGTGCAGGCAGGGCCGTTCTGGTGCGAGGTGCTACTTGTCCTCGGATGTGTTCTTCGGACGGTAGGGCGGCGGGGCGTGGCGGTCGGCCTCGATGAGCTCGTTGGCCTTGTGGCCGTGGCCGGGGCCGACGTGGGCCTCGTCGCGCATCCGCTCGATCATGTGCGGGTAGTGCAGCTCGAACGCGGGGCGCTCGGACCGGATGCGCGGCAACTCGGTGAAGTTGTGGCGCGGCGGCGGGCAACTGGTGGCCCACTCCAGGGAGTTGCCGTAGCCCCACGGGTCATCGACGGTGACGACATCACCGTAGCGGGCACTCTTGAAGACGTTCCAGATGAACGGCAGGGTCGAGGCTCCGAGGATGAACGCGCCCACGGTGGAGATGGTGTTGAGCGTGGTGAAGCCATCGCCGGGCAAGTAGTCGGCGTAGCGGCGGGGCATGCCCTCGTTGCCCACCCAGTGCTGCACGAGGAACGTGGCGTGGAAGCCGATGAACGTCAACCAGAAGTGCCACTTGCCGAGGCGCTCGTCGAGCATGCGCCCGGTCATCTTCGGGAACCAGAAGTAGATGCCGGCGTAGGTGGCGAACACGATGGTGCCGAAGAGCACGTAGTGGAAGTGCGCGACGACGAAGTAGCTGTCAGAGACGTGGAAGTCCATGGGCGGGCTGGCGAGCAGCACACCGGAGAGGCCACCGAAGAGGAAGGTGACAAGGAAGCCGACGCTGAACAGCATGGGCGTCTCGAAAGTGAGATGCCCCTTCCACATCGTGCCGATCCAGTTGAAGAACTTCACGCCGGTGGGCACCGCGATGAGGAACGTCATGAAGCTGAAGAACGGCAGGAGGACCGCGCCAGTGGCGTACATGTGGTGCGCCCACACAGCGATGGAGAGAGCCGCGATGGCCAGGGTGGCGTAGATCAGGCCGGTGTAGCCAAAGATCGGCTTGCGGGAGAAGACCGGGAAGATCTCGGAGACGATGCCGAAGAACGGCAGCGCGATGATGTACACCTCGGGGTGGCCGAAGAACCAGAACAAGTGCTGCCAGAGGAGCACACCACCATTGGCCGGGTCATAGATGTTCGCCCCGAGCTGCCGGTCGGCGAGCAGGCCGGCGAGGGCCGCGGTGAGCAGCGGGAAGGCCAGCAGGATCAGCACGCTGGTGACGAGGATGTTCCAGGTGAAGATCGGCATGCGGAACATCGTCATGCCGGGCGCGCGCAGGCAGATGACCGTGGTGATCATGTTGACGGCACCCAGGATGGTGCCGAGGCCGCCGACGGCGAGGCCAGCGATCCACAGGTCACCGCCAGGACCAGGCGAGTGCAGCGAGTTCGACAGCGGGGTGTAGGCCGTCCAGCCGAAGTCAGCGGCGCCACCGGGGGTGAAGAACCCGCTCACGACGATGAGGGCACCGAAGGTGTACAGCCAGTACCCGAACGCGTTGAGCCGCGGGAACGCCACGTCGGGCGAGCCGATCTGCAGCGGCAGGATGAAGTTGGCGAACCCGAAGAGGATGGGCGTCGCGTAGAGCAGCAGCATCACCGTGCCGTGCATGGTGAACAACTGGTTGAACTGCTCGTTCGACAGGAACTGCAGTCCTGGAACAGCGAGCTCGGCGCGCATCAGCAGCGCCATGACCCCGCCCACGAGGAAGAAGAAGAACGACGTGGTGAGGTACATCAGGCCGATCAGCTTGTGATCGGTCGTCGTGAAGATGTCATAGATCAGGGAGCCCTTCGGCCCCTGCCTGGGCGGATACGGCCTGTCTAGGACTGGCTTGGGCGCAACGGCGGTCACTGATCCTCCTGACTGCGGCGTCCACGACCCGGGGCTCTGGTTCGGGCGAGGGACTATTGGCTGTCGCTACCAGAGAATCCTAGACCGTCCGGATCCGAGTGTGTGCACCGGTCCTACTCTTTGTCGTAAATGGTGCCGAGCTAGTGCCCCGCCGCGAGTTCCGTGGGGCGAACCGCATCAGGATACTGCGCCCGCGCAGCGGGGTCGCACGGGCATGCGCCAACACGGCCCCCACCAAGCGATGTACACGTACTCCCCCGATGCGGGCCGGAGTGCTGTTGGGTATCCCCCGGCGGTTTCCCGCTTTCCCGAACTCGTCAGGAAGATCCCCACATGACTATCCGCATGCCACGCCGCAGGTCCGCCCTCCTCCTCGCGGGACTCACCGTCCTCGCGGGATGCGGCTCCCCCGCCCCCACCGCCGAGGAAGGCCTCGCCAGCGATGCTGGCTTCCCGCGAACCGTCGAGCACTTCCGTGGCTCGACCGACATTCCCGCGCCCCCGTCGCGCATCGCCGCGCTGGACTCCTCCTACGCCGATGCGACCCTGCTCCTCGATGCGCAGCTCGTCGCCCACACCGATTACCGCGGCGAGGGCCTGCCCGAGTACCTCGGGGAAGATCGCGAGCGGTTCGCTGCCGGGGCGACGTCGATCGGGGAGCTCTCGGACCCTAGCCTCGAGCAGCTCGCTGCTCTCGCGCCCGACCTCATCATCTCCGCCGAGATCCGCCACGGAGAACTCTACGAGCAGATGTCGAGCATCGCTCCCACGGTGTTCTCCCAGTCCACCGGCCCGACGTGGAAGGACAACATCCGGCTGCTCGGCGAGGCGCTCGGCAAGGAGGAGCTCGCGGAGTCCGAGCTCGCCGCGTACGAGGAGCGCGCCCGGAAGGTGGGCGACGCGATCAACGCCAAGCACGGCGACCCGGTCGTCTCGATCATCCGGTTCGCCGGCGAGCCCACCGCCCGCTTGTACCGCACCTCGTCGTTCAGCGGCATCGTCCTGCAGGACGCCGGGATCGCGCGCCCGGAGTCACAGCTCGACGACCCGAGCGATCCGACGAGCATCATGAACTCCATCAGCCCGGAGAACCTGCACCTCGCCGAGGGCGATGTGATCATCGTGTCCACCTACGAGCCCGACGATGACGCCGACGCCCGCACCGTGCGTGATGCCGCCGAGGCGTTCACCGGCAACCCGCTATGGGAGACGCTGGAGGGGCGGCGCGTCAGCGTGCGCGATGATATCTGGATGACTCCAGTGAGCGTGCAGGGAGCGCACGCGATCCTTGATGATCTCGCGGAGATCTTCGAGGTGGACCCGCACCGGGAGGACTGACGCGGGACAAGGAGCAGGGCGCCGCTATGGCGCCTTGTTCCAGCTCCGTGCCAGGCTAGTGGCGCGCGTACTCGAGGAACCGGTACCGGATGCCGGTCCGGGAGATGCTCCACCCCTCGCCGGGGCCGGTAGCCGTGACGCGCCATCCCGGCCCGATGGCGGGCGCGAACGCATCCCCCTCGACATCGAGATCGACCTCGGTGACGTGCAGGCCAGAGATGCCGAGCGTGCTGGCCTGCTCGAGGGCCTGGGCATAGATCTGCGAGCCGCCCATGATCCACGCATCGGGGTAGCTGATCGTGGCCTCCTCGAGGGAGCGGACGGCGTGCGCGCCCTCCGCCTCCCATGCGGGGTCGCGCGTGAGCACGACATTCGCTCGGCCGGGCAGCGGCCGGAATCGCTCGGGCAGGGAATCCCAGGTGCGGCGTCCCATGATGACAGGATGCCCCTGGGTCAGCTCGCGGAAGTGCCGCATGTCCTCCGGGACGTGCCAGGGGATGGCGCCGCCGGCCCCGATCGCGCCGTTGCGTGCCTGCGCCCAGATCAATCGCATGCTGCTCCCCCTAGACCGCGATCGGCGCCTTGATGCCCGGATGGTGCTGGTACCCGTCCACGATGAAGTCATCGAACTCGTAGTCGAAGAGCGTGGCGGGCTTGCGGGCGAATCGCAGCCGCGGGTACGGGAAGGGATCCCGCGCGAGCTGGGTGCGCACTTGCTCGACGTGGTTGTCGTAGATGTGGCAGTCGCCGCCGGTCCAGACGAACTCGCCGGGCTCGAGCCCGAGCTGGTGCGCGACCATCTCGGTGAGCAGCGCATAGCTGGCGATGTTGAATGGCACGCCGAGGAACATGTCCGCCGAGCGCTGGTACAACTGGCAGGACAAAGCACCGTCGGCCACGTGGAACTGGAAGAACGCGTGGCAGGGCGGGAGCGCCATGTCCTCGAGCTCGCCGACGTTCCAGGCCGAGACGATATGGCGCCGCGAGTCCGGGTTGTCCCGCAGCGAGTCCATCACCCGGGCGATCTGGTCGATGTGCCGCCCATCAGCGGCCGGCCAGGAGCGCCACTGCACGCCGTACACGGGCCCGAGGTCGCCGTTATCGCTTGCCCATTCGTCCCAGATGCTCACGCCGTGCTCCTGCAGCCAGCCGACGTTGCCGTCGCCACGGAGGAACCACAGCAGCTCGTAGGCGACGGAGCGGAAGTGCACCCGCTTGGTCGTGATGAGCGGGAACCCCGCTTTGAGGTCGTAGCGGATCTGGCGGCCGAACACGCTGCGCGTTCCCGTTCCGGTGCGATCGCTCTTGGCGACACCATGCTCGAGGACATCACGGAGCAGATCCTCGTAGGGCGTGGGGATGGCGGTTGGCGCAGGCACGGCACCACAGTATCGGAACTTCTGTACTTGAAAAAAGGAGATAGGCTCGGCGCTCGTGGCCATCCCTGAGTTCATCCTCCAGCTCCGGCAGCATGTGGGCACCTCGCTGCTCTGGCTGACCGGCGTCAGTGCCGTGGTGCGCAACGAGCATGGCGAGATCCTCCTCGCCCGCCGCGCCGATAGCGGTGAGTGGGCGGTGATCTCCGGCATCCTCGAGCCCGGCGAGGAACCGGGCCCCGCCCTGGCCCGGGAGGTCGCCGAGGAAGCAGGCATCGAGGTGGTTCTCGAACGCATCACTAGCGTCACCACCAGCCCCGTCATCACCTATCCGAATGGCGACCAGGCCCAGTACGTCGACATCTGCTTCGCGGCCCGGCACGCCGCGGGCACTCCCCACCCGGCCGATGGGGAGAACACCGACATCGGCTGGTTCGCGCCCGATCAGCTGCCCGACGATCTCGCCGCGACCTCCCGCGAGCGCATCTCGCTGGCGCTCTCCGCTGGCGCGGAGGCATGGTTCCAGGGCCTTCGGTAGCGCGACGCGATCACGAAGCGCCCATTCCCGGTGCGCCGTGGTTGATTTGCCTGGCAATTCGGCCGCTTTGCCCTACTATCCGTACGTACGCGTTGACGTAGCCGAATCCGATTCGCCAGACTTGATCGCAGGGGTTTCGAGCCCATCGATCCGCACGAGGGAGAGCCTCATATGATCACCCCGGAAGAGCTCGAGAAGCTCCTCGACCCCGTGCCCGAGACGATGCTCGGAACGCTCCGTGACCGCGCGCTGGAGGCCGAGCGCCCCGGCGCGAAGCTGAAGGACCCCGTGGCGGTGCAGGTGTTTCGCAGCCTGGACTACGACTGGGAGAAGTTCGGCGCTACAGCGCAGCCGAACTGGATGCGGGCCCTCACGTTCGATCGGGTGTCCAATGAGTTCCTCGCCCGGCATCCCGCGGGCACGATCGTCTCGCTCGGCGATGGACTCGATACGGGCTTCTTCCGCATCGACAACGGCACGGTGCGGTGGGTATCGGTGGACGTGCCCCCGGTAGCGATGCTGCGCGACCGGCTCATTCCCGCCAATGACCGGCTCGTCAATGTACCGGTCTCCGCGTTCGACCTTGCCTGGATGGAGCACGTCACCAATCCCGAGGATGGCGTGCTGATCCTGGCCCAGGGTGTGTTCCAGTACTTCACCGAGGACGAGGTCACGGGGCTGCTGCAGGCCTGCGGGGAACGCTTCCCCGGCAGCGAGGCCATCTTTAACGTCGTGCCGGAGTGGTTCAGCCGCAAGACGCGCAAGGGCTGGAAGAAGCGCGAGGACTACCAGATCCCAGCTATGTATTTCTCCCTCGACCCGCATGATCTGGACCAGCTGCGCACCAAGGTGCCCGCGGTCGAAAAGGTCCGCACCGAGCGCATGGTGCCGGGGCATGGTGTGTTCGGCCCAGTAACGATGAAGCTCATCTACTCGATCGGAAAGCTGCGCAATGCCTGGCCGGCGATCGCTCGCGTGGAGTTCAGCGGCTAGCGCTGGAGGTTCCCGGGCGGGACATGGATGTTCCACCGGTGCCGCGACGGCAAATGATGCTCCTCCACGACCTGGTGCTCGGGCGCGCCGGCATCGAGCTGGCTAGACCGGGCACCGAACGCCCGGGCCCACGGCGCGGCCGATAGGCCATGGGCAAGCACGCTCAGCATCACCGTGGTCGTAGCGATGAGCAGGATCGTGGCCGAGTTCGCGACACCGGCCTGCTCCACCACGAGCAGCGCGAACAGTATCGACGCGAGCCCGCGCGGGCCAAACCACCCCAGGAACAACACCGATTCGAGGCGCAGCCCCGTTCCGGCCGTGGCTATCGCCACCGCGAGGGGCCGGAGGAGGAGCAGGCTGGCCGTGGCGAGCGCGAATGCCCGCCAATCGACATCGGCGAGCTGGTCCCCCGCGACGACGGCAGCGAACACCGTGAAGGTAATGATCGTGAGGAGCTCGCCCTCGCGTGACGCGAAGTCATCCACGTGGCGGGTCTCGCGGCGCGCGACCGTGCCGAACGCGAGGCCAGCCATGAACGCAGCGATGAACCCATTGCCGCCCAGCGATTCGGCACCGGCATAGGTGGCCGCGGCCAGCCCCACCACGGCGAGCCGCTGGTAGGTGGAGGTGACCCAGCCAGCGGCCGACGCGCGCTGCAGAAACCAGCCACCGCCCGCACCGATCCCGATTCCCGCGAGCACGCCCCAGCCGACCTGGGCAGCCGCGAACTGTGCCCAATCGGTGGTGGTGCCCGGTGTGCTTTGGCCCGCGAGCGCCACGAGCACCAGCACCACCGGCAGCACGATCCCGTCGTTGAGCCCGCTCTCGACATTGAGGGTCTGGCGGATGCGCACGGGGACTCGCTCGTCACTGACGACTGCCACGCCGAGGGCGGCGTCGGTGGGCGCGAGAACAGCCGCGAGGAGCGCTGCCTGCCACATCGTGAACTCGTCGAACAGCAGCATGCCCGCGCCGGTGCCCAGCAGGATCATGAGGGGCAGCCCGATGCCCAGTAGCCGCAGTGGCAAGGAATACTCGCGGCGCAGCACCGCGAGGTTGATGCGCGCGGCATCGGTGAACAGCACCAGGACGAGAGTGGCCTCGGCGAGCACGCGGATGGCCTCGTGATCCGCGGCCTCGTCGATGGCTCCGACGCCCGTGGCGCCCATCGCGAGGCCCGCGGTGACGAAGAAGATCGGCGCGGTCACGGGACTACCGCGCAGCCGTCCCGAGACCAGGCCGAACAGGACTATCAGCGCGGCGATCAGCAGGATCGCGCTCACCGTCGGATCCTAACCGGCGCACGCATGGAGCCGCGGGCTAGAAGTCCCAGTCGTCGTCCTCGGTATTGACAGCCTTGCCAATGACGTAGGAACTGCCGGAGCCGGAGAAGAAGTCGTGGTTCTCGTCGGCGTTCGGCGACAATGCCGAGAGGATCGCCGGGTTCACATCCGTCTCGTCCTTCGGGAACAGCGGCTCGTAGCCGAGGTTCATCAGCGCCTTGTTGGCGTTGTAGCGCAGGAACTTCTTGACGTCCTCGGTGAGGCCAACACCGTCGTAGAGATCCTGGGTGTACTCGACCTCGTTGTCATACAGCTCGAACAGCAGCTCGAAGGTGTAGTCCTTGAGCTCCTGCCGCCGCTCGGCGCTCACGAGCTCGAGGCCACGCTGGTACTTGTAGCCGATGTAGTAGCCATGCACGGCCTCATCACGGATGATCAGCCGGATCATGTCCGCGGTGTTGGTGAGCTTCGCCCGCGACGACCAGTACATGGGCAGGTAGAAGCCGGAGTAGAAGAGGAACGACTCGAGCAGCGTGGACGCGACCTTGCGCTTCAGCGGATCATCGCCACGGTAGTAGTCCATGACGATCTGGGCCTTGCGCTGCAGGTTCGTGTTCTCCTCCGACCAGCGGAACGCATCATCGATGTCGCGGGTGGAGCACAGGGTGGAGAAGATCTGCGAGTAGCTCTTCGCATGGACGGATTCCATGAACGCCACGTTCGTCAGCACTGCTTCCTCGTGCGGCGTCAACGCGTCGGGGATCAACGACACCGCGCCGACGGTGCCCTGGATGGTGTCGAGCAGCGTCAGGCCGGTGAACACCCGCATCGTCAGTTGCTTCTCGAAATCGGTGAGCGTGCCCCAGGACGGGATGTCATTGGACACCGGCACCTTCTCCGGCAGCCAGAAGTTGCCGGTGAGGCGATCCCACACCTCGGCGTCCTTCTCATCGGGCACGCGGTTCCAGTTGATGGCCGAGACCCGGCTCACGAGCTTGATCGGAGCACCACCAGCGGGGCTGTGTGCATCAGAAAGAGCCGTCATGATCCCCTACTCCCAATAAGTCTTGAACCTCGAACCAACTGGCGTCACGGTGCCCACGAGGAGCGGGCGCCCGGACCATCGAGGCTACCCGCGAAGAGTACCCCTGTGCCGGGCTCTGCTCAATCGTGCCACGCATGCCCGCGCCCCTATCCTGGTGGCATGAGCGAGCACGGAAGCAGCCGCGTCCGCGTGGACGCATGGCTATGGGCAGTACGGATCACCAAGACCCGCTCCCAGGCCGCGACATCCTGCCGCGGCGGCCACGTCCGGGTCAACGGAGCATCGGCGAAGGCAGCGCAGCTCATCGGACCAGGCGACGAGGTGCGCGTGTGGCACCACGGGACGCTGCGCGTCCTCGAAGTGGTGGCGCCGCTCGCCAAGCGAGTGGGCGCACCGGTCGCGCAGCGCGCCTACCTCGATCGCAGTCCCGCTCCCCCGCCGCGGGAAGTCCTCGCCTCGGTGCCGCGGCGGGATCGTGGCGCGGGCAGGCCCACAAAGCGGGAACGCCGCCAGCTCGACCGGCTGCGCGCGATGCCAGGAGACGAGCTGGACGAGGGGTGACCCAGCGGGTCGGCGGGTGACCCCGCTGGAGGCCGCGCTGGCGACCGCGCTGGAGGCCGCGCTGGCGACCGCGCTGGAGGCCGCGCCACCGCAAAAGCACCGGAAACCGGTAAACGCGATAGAAGCCGCCCTCGGATCTCCGCGGTTTCTATCGCGTTTGCTGCCACAGCCGCCGGGGGCACCGGCCGCGCCGTCGGCTCCGAGGCCTGGCTCGGGTTCGTGCTCACCCAGACCTCATTCACCGTGCTGCTGCCCGGGACCGGCGGAGCGAACGTGATCTCGACGGTCTCGCCTCCCGCCCCGACCGCGCTCCATCCGCGCTGTTCGCGGCGCTCGATCAGTCGAACACGTAGTCGTCGATCGGGAAGGTCCGGGCGTCGCGCCGCGCGCCGATCACCGAGCTCGGGCGCAGCAATGTTGCCTCGCCGTGCGGGTCGAAGTAGTAGCTGCGGCTTCCCTCGCAGGAGCCCAGCTGGAACACCGATCGACCCAGCCGGTCGGTCATGTTGTCCAGGAACTCGGCGTTGGCCTGCTCGGTGACCTCGACGGTGCGCGCCGCACGGCGCTCGATCTCCTCGAAGACGCGTCGCAGGTGCACCATCTGCGCCTCGATGGTCCAGAAGTACGAGAGGCCGGTGTAGCTGTAGGGGCTGTGCAGGCTGAAGAAGTTGGGGAACTTCGGCACGGCCAACCCCTCGTATGCCTGGAACCTGGTCTCGCGCCAGAACTCGCCCAGGTTGCGCCCGTCGCGGCCGGTGACCTCGATCGCGGGGAAGTTTTTCTCCCAGAGCGAGAATCCCGTCGCCAGCACAAGGGTGTCGATCTCGTGCACCGTCCCATTGGCCATCTCGATGCCGTCCGGGAGCACCCTTCGGATCGATGTGGGCTCGAGCGTGACATTGGATCTCGCGAAGGTCGGGAAGTAGGCATTGGAGAAGGTGGGCCGCTTGCAACCGAACGAGTACCGCGGGGTGAGCGCGGCGCGGGTCCGGCGATCCCGCACCTGGGCAAACATGTGCGCCTTCGCTAGCAACGCGGCGACGTCATTGAACCGGTGGCCGTACTTGTAGTTGAGCACGCCCACGGTGTTGAGCGTCTCCAGGACAGCCGAATTGGCGAAACGGGCAACGCGTTGAGTGATGGGCAGCGCGCTGAACACGGTGCGAACGGGCGCAGGAATCGTGAAATCGACCTTCGGTACCACCCAGATCGGCGTGCGCTGGAACACCGTGAGGTGCTGGGCCATCTTGGCCAGCTCCGGGACGAGCTGCACACCGGTCGCCCCGGTGCCGATCACGCCAATGCGTCGCCCCTCGAGGTCGGCCTCGTCGTCCCACTTGGCGCTGTGGATCACGGTGCCAGCGAAGTCCTCGATGCCCTCGATGTCGGGCAGCTTGGGCTGGCTGAGGTACCCGGTGGCGGTGATCAGGTACCGGGTACGCAGGGTCTCGCCGCCCGCAAGAGCGACCTCCCACTCGGCCTTGTCCGCGTCCCACGTCGCGCCGACCACGTCTACTCCGAATCGCATGAGGCGGCGCAGGCCATACTTGTTGGCGACGTGGCTCGCGTAGGCCTTGAGCTCCGAGCCTGGCGCGTACAGGCGCGACCAGTTCGGATTGGGCTCGAACGAGTACGAGTAGGTGACTGACGCGATGTCAACGGCAAGGCCCGGGTAGTGGTTGACGTGCCAGGTTCCGCCCAGATCGTCCTCGCGCTCGAGGATCACGACGTCGTCGATCCCCATCTTGCCCAGCTCGATCGCGGCACCCATGCCCCCGAAGCCGGCCCCCACGATGATCACGTCGTGCGCCATAGATACCGATGGTATGCGAGTACCGGCGGATTTCAACGTGCGGCTGCGCTGCGACGATCCGTCAGGACGATCCGGCGACGGCTTCGGGGGGCAAACCCCTATGCGAGGACGACGCGCTCGCCCCAGGCGAGGATCGTGGCCATGGTGGAGCGCAGGCCTTGCGGCAGTGCCTCACCGGTGGCGCTCGCCCACGCCTGCTCGAGCTGGCGGGCCACATCGTCGGCGGGCTGGCCGGAGCAGTAGGGGCGCAGCCTGTCGAGAACCGGTTGCATGCGTTCCTTGAACTCGGCGGTGCCAGCGATGGGGACACGGCGCTGGAAGCCGGGGCCCCTGTCGGTGCGGCCGGTGACAGGGCTGCGGTACTGGCTACCGGGATGCTGGCCGCTTGGGTAGTGCGCGGCTGCGGGCCGGGTGATCGCGGTGGTCACGAGTTGGCAATCCTTTCGCATGGATATGCCCCATACCGGTCCCGTCGTATTGCTGACGGGACCGTGCTCGCTTACCCTGGTGTTCTCTGAATGGGTCCTGGCGCGCGCTGGGGCCGTGGGCCCGGCTGTTGCAGCAGCCGGGCCCTTTTCATGTGTGCGGTCGTCTTCCGTGCGGCGGTCCTGGTCCCGCTGCCTGGGTTGCAGCCCGGGCAGCGGGCTGGACCGGGTTCCCGAGCCTTGGCGTGGGGTCACGCGGATAGGTCTACAGGAGCAGTCCGACAGTTCTGTTCGCGCGCTACAGCATGCAGCTCACGCAGCCCTCGACCTCGGTGCCCTCGAGCGCCATCTGGCGGAGCCGGATGTAGTAGAGCGTTTTGATTCCCTTGCGCCAGGCGTAGATCTGCGCCTTGTTGAGGTCACGGGTGGTGGCGGTGTCCTTGAAGAACAATGTCAACGACAGGCCTTGGTCCACGTGCTGGGTGGCCGCCGCGTAGGTGTCGATGATCTTCTCGAAGCCGATCTCGTACGCATCCTGGAAGTACTCCAGGTTGTCGTTCGTCATGTACGGCGCCGGGTAGTAGACGCGGCCGATCTTGCCTTCCTTGCGGATCTCGATCTTCGAGGCGATCGGGTGGATCGACGACGTGGAGTGGTTGATGTAGCTGATCGACCCCGTCGGCGGCACTGCTTGCAGGTTCTGGTTGTAGATGCCGTGCTCCTGCACCGATGCCTTGAGCTCGAGCCAGTCATCCGGGGTGGGGATGTGGATGCCCGCGCCGTCGAACAACTGCTGCACCCGCGCGCTCTTGGGCTTCCACTCCTGCTCGATGTACTTGTCGAAGAACTCGCCGGAGGCGTACTTCGACTCCGGGAAGCCCTTGAAGTAGCTGCCCCGCTCGATCGCGATGCGATTGGAGGCGCGCAGCGCGTGGAACAGCACCGTGTAGAAGTAGATGTTGGTGAAGTCGATGCCTTCCTCGGACCCGTACTGGATGTACTCGCGGGCGAGGTATCCGTGCAGGTTCATCTGGCCGAGGCCGATGGCATGGGACTCGTTGTTGCCATGCTCGATGGAGGGCACCGAGTTGATATGCGTCTGGTCGGACACCGCGGTGAGCCCCCGGATCGCGGTCTCGACCGTCGCTCCGAGATCGGGCGAGTCCATCGTCTTGGCAATGTTCAGGCTGCCGAGGTTGCAGGAGATGTCCTTGCCGATCTCCGCGTAGGACAGGTCCTCGTTGAACCGGCTCGGCGTGCTGACCTGCAGAATCTCCGAGCACAGATTGGAGTGCGTGATCTTGCCCTTGATCGGGTTGGCCCGGTTCACGGTGTCCTCGAACATGATGTACGGGTAGCCGGATTCGAACTGGAGCTCGGCGATCGTCTGGAAGAACTCGCGCGCCTTGATCTTGGTCTTGCGGATGCGCCGGTCGTCGACCATCTCGTAGTACTTCTCGGTGACGTCGATGTCAGCGAAAGCGACCCCGTAGACGCGTTCGACGTCGTAGGGCGAGAACAGGTACATGTCCTCGTTCTTCTTGGCGAGATGGAAGGTGATATCGGGGATCACCACGCCGAGCGACAGCGTCTTGATGCGGATCTTCTCGTCGGCGTTCTCGCGCTTGGTGTCGAGGAAGCGGTAGATGTCCGGGTGGTGGGCATGCAGGTACACCGCGCCCGCGCCCTGCCGGGCCCCGAGCTGGTTGGCGTAGGAGAACGAGTCCTCGAGCAGCTTCATCACCGGGATGACGCCGGAGGACTGGTTCTCGATCTTCTTGATCGGCGCGCCGTACTCGCGGATATTGCTCAGAAGCAGCGCCACTCCCCCGCCGCGCTTGGACAGCTGCAGCGCCGAGTTGATGGAGCGACCGATCGACTCCATGTTGTCCTCGATGCGCAGGAGGAAGCATGACACGGGCTCGCCGCGCTGCTTCTTGCCCGCGTTGAGGAAGGTGGGAGTGGCGGGCTGGAAGCGGCCCGAGATCATCTCGTCGACGAGGCGCTCGGCGAGGGCGGTATCGCCCGCGGCCAGGCTGAGCGCGACCATGCAGACACGGTCCTCGAAGCGCTCGAGGTAGCGCTTGCCGTCAAAGGTCTTGAGGGTGTAGCTGGTGTAGTACTTGAACGCGCCGACGAAGGTGGGGAACCGGAACTTCTTCTTGTACGCGCGCTGGAACAGCGACTTGACGAAGTCGCGGTCGTACTGGTCGAGGACCTCGGGCTCGTAGTAGTCCTTCTCGACGAGGTAGTCGAGCTTCTCGTCGAGGTCGTGGAAGAACACGGTGTTCTGGTTGACATGCTGCAGGAAGTACTGTCGCGCGGCGGCGGTGTCAGCCTCGAGCTGGATCTTGCCGTCGGGGCTGTACAGGTTCAGCATGGCGTTGAGCGCGTGGTAGTCGAGCTCGGGCTCGTCCTGGCGCACGGGGGCCGGGGTCATGTGGGTGGTGAGTGTCGGTGCCAAAACTGTTCCAATCCCTCGCGGACGCGGTGCACGTCCTCAGCTGTGCCCATCAGCTCGAAGCGGTACAGGTAGGGCACCTGGCACTTCGTCGAGATGATGTCCCCGGCGACGCCAAAGGCATCACCGAAGTTGGTGTTTCCCGCAGCGATGACGCCACGGATGAGTTTCCGGTTATGAGGGTTATTGAGAAACCGAATAACCGGCTTAGGCACAGCCCCTAGGTGGCGACCTTGCGCGTCTTTCCCGCCCGCATAGGTGGGGAGGATCAGCACATAGGGGTCGTCGACCTCAAGAACTTCGCCTTCACTTTGAGTGGGAATCCGGAATGCAGGAAGGTCGAGCTTCTTCACGAAACGGTGCGTATTCTCCGAAATACTGGAGAAGTAAACAATATTTGCCATTGCTTTCACCGCCGCGTAATTCTTGCCCGACCTCCCGCGCGCCTCCCGGCACTAAATCCTCGCTAGCGCGGCCACGCGCCACGCAGGGCGCGCCGCCCGCTGGCATCATGCCGCAACGGCAGAGAGCTCCTTGATCCGATCTGGCCGGAAGCCCGCCCAGTGGTTATCGCCAGCCACCACGACGGGGGCCTGCAGGTAGCCGAGCGCCATGACGAAGTCACGCGCGCTGTCATCCTCGGAGATGTCGATGATCTCGTACTCGAGGCCAGCCTTGTCGAGGGCGCGGTAGGTAGCGTTGCACTGCACGCATGCGGGCTTGGTGTAGACAGTGATGCTCATCTGCTGCCGACCTCTTTCATCTCAGCACCCATCGGCGCTTGCTCCAGTGTCATCAGCCCGCCTTGCAGCGGACAAAAGCCGGCCCAGGACCGGCTGAGCGGCACCTTTCGAGGCCTCCGATCGGCTTCCCCTCCGACCGCCACCCTTGGGGGTGCTGCTCTGTCGTAGACACTACACCTAGTGTCTGACACTGCAAGCGAATCGCATATCTTGTAATCACAAACCTGAAATTCCCAGGTCGCGACGCCTCGCCCGGGCCCGAGTTGGCGTGTCGCCACGCCGGGTGTCCCAGATGTTGCGACGAGGTGAATAACACCGGTGTCATTCGCCCCGATCCCACCGTTCCAGGGCGCCCCGCGAGCGCTACCAGCTGTGACCTGGCCACTTGCTACTGCGGAATGCTGCAGCACGCGGGAGAGGCCCTGGCGCTCGCGACGAGACGCCTTCCGCGCGCCCACTCGCCGGCCGAGGCGCAGCGCCAGGCAACAGCAGGAGGCCCGCTGCATCGCATGCTTGGACATGCGATGCAGCGGGCCCCGTCCGGTCCACGCGTCCCCGCGATCACTACGGCAACGAGCCTCGAGCCAGCCCCCTGCGGGGCCGGGCGGGAGGACTCGCGCGGATCGCGGCTATCGAACGATAGCTACCAGATCATGATTTCAATTGATCACGCACTTCGATGATTTCTTCCACTCCCCGGTCGCCACCCTCGGGCTTGTGCATGCGGAATTGCTCGACATGCTCGAGATACCGGTCACAAACCTCGATTGCCTTGTCCTTCTGGCCCTGGCGCGCGTAGATATCCGCGGCCATGTGGGTGTAGATGCGGGGCATTGCCCAGCCCGCGATCTTCGTGGATTCCTCGGCCGCGGAGATAATCTCTAGCAGCAGCGGGAGGGCCTCGTCGTCCGACATTTTCTTGATCTCGGGGATCCAGTCGCAATGATGGCGGCCGCGCACCACTTCCGCTGCTCGCGCGCTTTCGAGCCGGGCATGTGTTTCGTCGCTGCTGTCGAACATGGTTCTCCTCTTGTCGATCTGCTGAGCAAGACATGGGCCACTGAGGACCACCAGCCGAGGGCATAACCGCTGCCCCATTCCAGTATCCCTCAACACTATGTCGTGGATCACATCGCTCGATGCACGATCAGCATATCCGTGTTCCCCGCTATATCCATGCTCCACGCCACGCGCATCGCTCTCCGGTGGCGGGGTCGTACGCGAGAAGGAAGGATCCAGAGGGGAATACACGCTGTCACGAAAACCGGGAGGCCCGAGCATGGCAGGCACCAATGCCCTCGAGATCGAGGGGCTCGCCAAGTCCTACGGCCAGCAACCAGCAGTCCGCACGATCTCGCTCGACGTTCCCGCGGGGTCGTTCTTCGGGCTCGTCGGCCCCAACGGGGCGGGCAAGACCACGACGCTGGCCATGTGCACGGGGCTGCTGCGCCCCGACATCGGGCAGGCGCGCATCTTCGGCCACGACACCTGGCGCGAACCGGTGCTCGCTAAGTCGCTGATGGGAGTCCTCCCGGATGGGCTCACTCTCATCGATCGCCTCACCGGAGCGGAGCTGCTGCGCTACCAGGGGCTCCTGCGCGGCATGGAGCCCCGCGTCATTGACGAGCGGACGACCGAGCTTCTCGCCGTGCTCGGGCTCGATGATGCCCGAGACAAGCTCGTCGCCGACTTCTCGGCGGGCATGACCAAGAAGATCGGCCTCGCCGCGGCGATGCTGCACGCACCCCGGCTGCTCGTGCTCGACGAGCCCTTCGAGGCGGTCGATCCCGTTTCCTCGGCAACGATCCGGCGCATCCTGCAGCGCTACGTGGCCGGTGGAGGCACCGTCATCCTGTCGAGCCACGTGATGGCCACTGTCGAGCAATTGTGCAGCCACGTCGCGATCATGGCCCACGGATCCATCGCCGCCCGGGGGCCCATCGAGGAGGTGCGCGGAAGCGAGTCCCTCGAGGATGTGTTCGTTCGCCTCGTCGGTGGTCGCTCCGACGATGAGGGGGAGCTGCAATGGCTGCGCTAGAAGGACCCCGGCCAGAACAATCCCGGCTAGAACAACCCCGGCCAGAACAACCGGGGCTGGCACGAACCGTCCTGGAAATGCGCTGGACGATGGCCCGCCACCAGCTCACCGGCAACACGCTCGTCGTGAAGGTACTGGCAGGGCTCCTCGGGGTGGTGATCGCGCTCGCCTCCCTCGCGGTCGGCCTGATCTCGCTCGATCGCCCCGGCGCCGACCATGATCTTCTTGCGCTGCTCGCGATCGGGTGGGGCCTGGGGTGGGTCTTCGCGCCCATGGTCGCGGGCATCTCCGGGGGCGGCCTGCGTCCCGTGCACTTCGCGCTGCTCCCGGTGCCAGCCGGGCCGCTCGCGCGCGCGATGCTCGCCACCTCGCTGCTGACGGTTCCAGCAGCACTGGCGATCGTGGGCCTCGCGGGCCCGGCGCTGCATGCTCTGCTGCATGCCCCGCTCGCGCTGGTCATCGCGGTACCCGCGGTCGCGCTGCAGGCCTTGTTCATCGTGGGGCTCTCGCGCGTGGTGATGCTGCTGCTCGCGGGTGCCGCAACCAGCCGCCGGGCACGCGATGCCGCCATGATCATCACCGTCGCCCTCGGTGCCGTGCTGTGGTTGCTCTACATGGGCCTGCAGCTGATCGTTCCGCTTGTTGTCGACGGCGATCCGGCGTGGCTGAGCACGGTCCTGCGCTCGGTGCCGTTCAGCTGGGCAGCCACGGCCTCCGCGCTCGCCGAGTCGGGCCAGTGGGGAGCCGCCCTGGGAGTGCTCCTCGCTCTTGCCGCTCTCGTCGCCGCGCTCGCCGCAGCCTGGACTCCCCTGTTCGCCCGGCAGCTGAGGTGGCCCGAGCAGGGCGGTGGGGAATCAGCGAAGCGCGGTTCCTCGCGGCTCGACGGGGCGTCGACGCCCATTGCGGCAGCCGCGCGCAAGGAGTTGCTCCTCTCATGGCGCGACCCTCGCCGCAAGGCCCTGATGCTCATAGTGCCTGTTTTCCTCCTCGTCATCTTCGCCGGGCCGTCGATCTCCGAGGCCTTGGCGGTGTACTTGACGACGTCCGGGTTCATCCTGACGATCCTGCTAGTGAGCGGGTGGCTGAATCTCTACGGGCTCGACGGCCCGTCGTTGTGGCAGGTGCTGGTCTCGCCGGGCGGCACGCGGGTGGACGTGCGCGGCAAGCAACTGGCCTGGCTGGTCCTGGCCGCGCCCCTGCTGATGGGCACGATCCTCGTGCGCTACCTGTTCTTCGGCCGAGGGCTGGATGCGCTCGCGTTCGATGCGGGGTCGTTGCTCCTCGCGCTTGGTGCCGATTCCGCCATCGTGGTGG
This sequence comes from Hoyosella levis, assembly GCF_026008515.1. Taxonomy (GTDB): domain Bacteria; phylum Actinomycetota; class Actinomycetes; order Mycobacteriales; family Mycobacteriaceae; genus Lolliginicoccus; species Lolliginicoccus levis. The sequence goes on along the minus strand of NZ_BQYM01000007.1, from coordinate 107,146 downwards.
TGGCCTCCGCTACCGCGCCGTATCCGGTGCCGTCCGCGAAGCAGGGCAACCCCTTCTCCACGCGTGGCTCGTTCAATGGGCCTGCGTTGTTGTCCGGGATCGTGGCCATCGCCGCAGTGGTGGTCGTGTTCGTGACGATGCTCGCCCTGACCGCTCCCGGCGGCTGGCTGGCGTGGCTGGCGGTGCCAGTGGGTGGCGCTGCGGGAGGGGCTGCCTGGCTCTACGGCGGACGCATAGCGGCGCGCGTGCTCGATGACCGTGGACCGGAGATCCTGGCGATCGTGCGCAAGGAGCCGTGAACCGAGCGTGAGCGGATAGCACCGCTCACGCTATTCACACACTCGTAAAAAGTGATATCATCATGGCATCAACTGCTCGAGAAGGAGCCTTATATGCCTGAATCACGCACGCCCCTCGATAGCACCGCCGGGACCCCGGTCATCCCCGCCCCCTCCATCAGCGAGCGAGAAGCCACCAACATCAACGGCTGGCCCGTGCTCGGCGGCGGGATCGTGGGCGTCCTCGCCGGGGTCGCGATCCTCCTCGGCGGCATCGCGCTCGGCCAGGACTCGGCAGCACCGGGGATCGCCCTCGCGGTCGCAGGAATCCTCCTCATCATCGTCTCGATCTTCATGCTCGTGGGCCTGACGCTCGTCGAGCCCAACGAGGCGCGCGTGCTGCAGGTGCTCGGAGGCAATTACAGCGGCTCCGTGCGCATCCCGGGCCTGCGCTGGGTCAATCCGTTGACGCAGCGGCAGCGGGTGTCGGTGCGCATCCGCAATCACGAGACCACGAAGTCGAAGGTCAACGATGTGGAAGGCAATCCCATCGAGATCTCGGCCGTCGTGGTGTGGCAGGTCAAGGACACCGCCCGCGCGGTCTTCGCGGTGGATGACTTCGTGGAGTTCGTCGCGTTCCAGACCGAGGCGGCGGTGCGGCACATCGCTGGCAGCTACCCGTATGATTCGTCGGGCCAGCTCTCGCTGCGGGAGAACGCGGACGCGATCAATGCAAAGCTCGCCGAGGAGATCGCCGCGCGCGTCACCTCGGCCGGGGTCGAGGTCATCGAGTCCCGCATCACGCGGCTGTCCTACGCTCCGGAGATCGCCCAGGCCATGCTGCGTCGCCAGCAGGCGGGGGCGGTCATCGCGGCCAGGCAGCTCATCGTCGAGGGCGCGGTCACGATGGTGCAGCAGGCGCTCGCCCGCCTCGAGGCGGATTCTGTCGTCGAGCTCGATGAGGAGCGCAAGGCTGCCATGGTCTCGAACCTGCTGGTGGTGCTGTGCGGGGATCGTGACGCGCAGCCCGTGGTGAACACCGGCTCGCTCTACCAGTAGCCATGGAGCGGAAGAAGATCCTGCTGCGGCTCGATCCCGCCGTCCACGACGCGATCGCGAAGTGGGCGGCGGACGAGCTGCGCAGCACCAACGCGCATATCGAGTACCTGCTGCGCGCGGCACTGCGCGACGCCGGTCGGGAACCTCGCGACGCGCGACCGATCAACCGGCCTGGTCGGCCGCGGCGGGACGAGCAGGGCTAGGGGGCCGCTCCTGCCCGAGCGCCTTGCGAGTGTGCGAGAAACGACAGCTTCCGTGATCGGAGCTGTCGTTTTTCGCACAGTCCTCGTGCAGTAGGCAGCTCAAGGCAACTTGCTCCACCCGCCGGAGCAGCGCGGGTCACTCGCCGGTGAAGTCGGGGTTCTGGGCGAGGAAAGCCTCCGTGCGGACCGACAGCTTCGAGGTGGTTCCCGCGTTGGGAAGGCTCGCGCGGAGGTTGACGACCGTATTGAACGCGCCCATGGGTCCAGCTCCGCTCACGGAGGGCACGGGGAAGCCGCTGGCAGCGACATTGACGTTGCTGATGCCGATCACGCTGCCCGGAATGCCCTTGCGGATGAGCCGTGGGATGTTCTCGGCACCGTCTATGCGCTGCATGCGCACGATGAGTGGCTTGGCGTGGGTGCCGATGTAGCAATCGCCGCCCACGAAGGGATTGTGGACGTGGATGCGGAGGAAGAGCGTCAGGTCGAAGGCCAGGAGGTCATTGATGACCAGGGGCTTGACCGCCTCGACGCGAGAGGTGACGGCGCCCATGTTGCCGAGGAAGCGTGAGACGCCATCGAGGCCCGTGACTCCCCCGGGGACCTCGAGGAACTCGCCATAGATGCCGTGGCTGCCGTCGGACGGTGGGATGAACTTGCCATCCGTCACGCCACCGCTGATCTTGAGGCCGCCGTCGCTGATGGGCACGACAAAGTCTCCGCTGCGGAACTCGCCGCCGCGGATGAGCACGGTGAGGCAATGCTGTGCGCGTGGTGTCGCGGCCACGAATCCTGGGAAGGCGCCCTTGGCGCCAGGCAATCTACTCACCGGTTGGTCTCCTCGCTCAAGCGCCCGCGCGCGGTTTCGGGGATCAGCGAACTCCTGATCCTTGTCTACCGCACGCGGGCGCTTGGCGAGGCCTGGTTGGGTCACACGTGAACAACAGCCGGCTATCTCGAGCCAGGTGCTTCACGTGGCCTCAGCCCTGGCGAGCCTTGAAGCGCGGCTCCTTCTTGTTGATCACGTACACCTTGCCGCGCCGCCGGACGACCTGGGCGCCGGGCTTCTGCTTGAGCGCGCGCAATGACTTACGAACCTTCATGGGGATCCCTCTTCCGCTTAGCGATGTCGGCTGACACTATATCGGCCACGGAAGGGTCCCGGCTATGCCGCAACCGCTACCGCGTTCGCGAGCTCCGCGACGACCTCGCGGATCTGGTCCACGAGCTCGGCGTCGTCCGCAGGTCCGTTATCGGCGAAGCGCTGGTAGGCACCGCCGATGGAGAGGGTGAGGTTCTCGACCACTCGGGCGCCCGCCACTCCGGCCGACCTGCGGGCATCGTCGTGAGCCCACTTCCCGCCGTACTGTCCTGCCGAGATTCCCGCCACGGCGACGGGCTTGTCCTTGATGGCTCCCTCGCCGAACGGGCGGGAGGCCCAGTCAATGGCATTCTTCAGTACTGCGGGCAAGGTGCCATTGTACTCGGGGGTAACGAGAAGTACTGCATCGGCGGCTCCCACCGTCTCCCGGAAGGCTGCTGCAGCTGCGGGGATGGTGGCGGGGCTGTCAAGGTCCTCGGAGTAGAAGGGCACGGAAGCGAGCCCGTCAACGATAGTGACGTTGACGGCGCCCGGGGCGTTCTCCGCGGCGAGGCGGGCGAGCTGGTGGTTCAGCGAGTCGGCGCGGACGCTGCCGACGAGGACGGCGATGGTGGTCGATGCGGTCATGGCTTCCTCCGGGGTACTGGGAGTGGTGGCTGCTGGCGGGATCGCGGGGATCCTTTGACCGCTTCAACCGGACCGCAGTCCGATTACTTCCGCAACGAGCCAAGGTGTGCTGCGAATCACATCGCCTCGGCCCCGATACGATGACGGCGTGGATGCCCTCCCCCTCTTGCCCGCTCCCCGGCCCCCCGCGGGCCAGGGAGCTGATGCCGAGCGCTCCGACGCCGCTCGCAACCGGCAGCGCATACTCGACAGCGCCCGCGCGCTCCTCGCCGAGGGTGGCGCCGACAGCCTCACCATGGACTGCCTCGCCCAGGCCGCGGGCGTCGGAAAGGGCACCATCTTCCGCCGCTTCGGCACCCGCGCCGGACTGTTGCAGGCACTGCTCGACACCGAGGAGCAAGCACTCCAGCACGGCTTCCTCCTCGGCCCTCCTCCGCTAGGCCCGGGCGCGCCGCCCGAGCAGCGTCTCGCGGCCTTCGGCACCGCGCGGATCGAGTTCCTGCGCCAGCACGGCGAGCTGCAGCGCGCCGCCGACCGCGACCCGGCCAACCTGTTCGGGGCCCCGCCGCGCCACGTCGATCACACCCATCTTGCCTACTTGCTGAGGGAGCTCGGGGGCGTGCCGGAGCCGGAGGCTCTAGCTACCGCGCTGCTCGCTGTCATCAGCGCACCCGTTGTGCTGCACCAGGTTCAGGTCCAGCATCTGACGTTCGAGCAGGTCATCGAGGCCTGGGCATTCCTGGTCCATCAGCTTTGCCAAACCGCCGATTCGTCATGTGACACCGCCAACATCTCGTTGCCGAGGCAATAAAATTCGCCCTTTCCTGGCCTAGCATCGAGGCATGGCTGACAACCGCGAGCTCCTCCACGACCCCCGCATCACCCTGATGGGCATGTTCGCGGAGACCTACAACGCCCTCACCGACCACACCGCTACGCAGCTCGCCAGCCACCAGCTCGCCCCCGCTGAGTTCGAAGCACTCCTGCGGCTCAGTCGCAACCAGGACCATCGCCTGCGCATGTCCGATCTCGCGGCGCAAGCGGGCCTTACCAATAGTGGCGCCACCCGCCTTGTCGACCGCCTCGAGGGCCGGGGCCTCGTCGCTCGCGAGACCAATCCCGACGACCGCCGTGGCACCACCGCCGCCCTCACCGCGGACGGGCTCGCGCACTTGCTTGGCACGCTCCCCGGGCACCTCGCCATCGTCGAGAAGCACTTCCTCGACGGCATCCCCGCCGAGCAGCGCGACGCGTTCTTCACCACCCTTCGTGCCCTGCGCGACCACCTGCGCCCTGAAGCCGAGCGCGGCGCGCACTAAAGTGGTCCCATGAGCGATCTGCGGCAGCACATCCAGGACGAGCTCGACGTCGCCCCCGCCATCGACCCCGCCACCGAGATCGAGCGGCGCGTCGCCTTCCTCAAGGACTACGCGCTCAGCACCGGAACGCGCGGCTTCGTGCTCGGCATCAGTGGCGGCCAGGACAGCGCTCTCGCCGGCAAGCTCTGCCAGCTCGCCGCGGAGCAACTGCGCGCGGACGGCCATGACGCCCGCTTCGTCGCGGTCCGGCTCCCCTATGGAGCCCAATCCGATGAGCAGGACGCGCAGACAGCGCTCGCTTTCATCGCCCCGGACGAGTCGATCACCGTCAACATCAAGCCCGCCGCCGACGCTGCCAGTGCCGAATGCTCCACCGCCATCGCCAGCGTTCCCGGGGGTTCCGACGGGATCAGTGACTTCGTCCGCGGCAACATCAAGGCACGCGAGCGCATGATCGCCCAGTACGCCATCGCCGGGCAGCTCAGGATGCTCGTCGTCGGCACCGATCACGCCGCAGAGGCCGTCACTGGGTTCTTCACCAAGCACGGAGACGGCGGCGTTGACCTCACGCCCCTGACCGGCCTGACCAAGCGCCAGGGGAGGCAACTGCTCCAGCACCTCGGCTCCCCCGACAGCATCTGGAAAAAGATCCCCACCGCCGACCTCGAGGATGGCAGGCCCGCGCTGCCCGACGAGGCAGCCCTCGGGATGACCTACGACGAGATCGACGACTACCTCGAGGGCAAGGAAACCTCGGAGCAGGTCACCGAGCGCATCGAGGGCATCTTCCTCGCCACCCGGCACAAGCGGACGGTGCCCGTCACGCCAGCCGACACCTGGTGGCGCTGACCCCCGCTCAGGATTCGCTGTCACGCATCGCGCAGGAAATCCAGCGCCCGTTGCGCGCACTCCACGGCCCGGGCCATCGGGATGTCATGCCCGGCACCGGCCATGATGTGCAGCTCGCTAGCCGGGAGAGACCGGGCGATCAACGCGGTGTGCCCGGCTCGGATGACGTCATGCTCCCCCGCCATCACCAGCACGGGAACCTCCGCATGGCGCAGCCGCACCGGATCGATCCGCGGATGGTCGGTCATCAGCGCGAGCTTGCGAACCGACCGGCGCACGCACGGAAGCCTCCGGGAGACCACGCCGAGCAGCATCTTCTGCGCCACCATCGAGGCACGCGCCCAGGGATGCAGGCCGGCGGGATCGAGGTTCGCGCCGACCACGACGGCGGAACGGACACGCTGGGGATGGTCAAGGAGCATCTGCAGGATGGTGTTGCCACCATCGCTGTAGCCGAATAGCCGGGCTGATCGCACGCCCTCCGCATCGAGGACGGCGCACGTGTCCCTCGCTAGCAGCGGGAAGTCCCACGGAACCGAGCCTGCTGTGGAGCGCCCGTGCCCACGGGAGTCGATGGCGATCACCCGGAACTCGCGGGCGAACGCAGCGATCTGCGCAGCGAGAGTGGCATGGTCCTCGCCATTGCCGTGCAGCACCACCAAGGGCTCGGCGGCAGCGTCACCGCGCACCACGTAGTGGATCCGCGCTCCGTCAGTGTGGACGTACATGCTTTCGGCAGCGCCGTCCGGGTGGGCGGGCTCGCGCGCGGCGAGCGGGGAGAGCTTCATCGGGGCGGTGCTCCTTTCGCGGCCTCCAGTATTGCTGGCGGTTTCGTCCGCGTCGCGGTGTTGCCTACAGTGTCGGTGTGAACGACGGATTGTGGCCACTCCCCTCGTCCGAGCCGGTGCCAGTTCCCGCTGAAGACGGCCTGGCACTGTTCGCGGAGGCCGACCTTGTCCCGGTCGGGCGCGGGCCCGCGGTTGTCCTGCCGGATGACGAGGCGCTGCGCGTGGTGGTCGGGGCGCTGCGGGGGGCGGATCCGGGCGGCGAGAGGCTCGCTGCGGTATTCCGCTCCACGTTCGACCAGTTGTACGACGGGCAGCATACGGGCCGCTACCGCTGGGACCAGTTGTACAAGACGGAGAAGACGCATTTTGGCACGTTGATCGAGATCAATCTGCGCCGGGAGTTCCGCGACGTCCTCGAGGATGGGGCGCTGCTCGACTATCGGATCCACGGGCTGGATGTGGATTGCAAGTTCTCGCAGCGCATGGGCGGGTGGATGCTGCCGCCGGAATCGCTGGGGCAGCTCGTGCTGGTGTGCACGGCCAGCGACGAGGACGGGACGTGGAGCCTGGGGGTGGCGCGGGCGACGCCGGGCTTGTGCCGCACCAGCGTCAACCGTGATGGCAAGACGACCTTCACCCCGGCCGGGGTGGCCTCGGTGGTGTGGCTGTTCCGCGATGCGGAACTGCCCCCGAATGTGTTGCTGCGGGTGGATCGGCAGATCGTGGACCGGATCTTCGCGGCCCGGACGGGGCAGCGCCGGGTCAACGAGTTGTTCCGCCTCGTCACGGGACGACGCATCGGCAGGAACACCGTGGCGACCGTGGCGGAGCAGGACGATTACATGAAAAGGGTGCGCGCCAACGGTGGCGCGCGCTCGACCTTGCAGGCCGAGGGCATCGTCATCGCTGGCGGCGACTACCAGGCGCACCGCCAGCTGGCCGCCGACCTCGGGGCAGTAGTGCCGAGCCCCGGCGAGTTCGTGAGCTTTGCCCTCGTTCCCGCAGCGCCTGGGGAACTGCCCTCAGTGGTGCTCGAGGGGCAGCAGTGGCGGCTCGCTCGGCCCGGGGAGCACCCGTCGGTGCCAGCGCCCGCGCTGCCCCATTCGCGCGCGACCTAGCCGACCGCGCGCAAGTGCCTCGGCACCGTCGTGGCGGCACGGCGGGCACGCGTCGCCGGCTTCGCGGCGAGCATGCGCTTGATGGATCCACCAATGGAAGCAGCGACCGGCGGCGGGAAGGCGTTGCCGATCTGCCGGTAGGCTGCGGTCTTGCGTCCAGAGAACTGCCAATCGGGCGGAAAGCCCTGTAGCGCGGCCACCATCTCAAGGGTAAGCCGCGGAACATGGTCGGGCGGGGTGTCCTCGTCGGGCACCGAGTCTGCAATGCCCCGACCGTCCACGCCGAGCGCCAGCCAGGAGGCACGTGCCCGTGTTGGCCCGAGGTCAGGGCCGCCGTGCTTGCGGGATCCCCCGACGATGGTGGGCCCGATCCCCTTCGCTTGCTTCGCCCATTGCTGCGCGCCGGGCCAGCCCTTGCTCGCCATGATCGGGTACAACGCCTCCCCCACCGTGGGAGGCGTGCCCTTGGCCCCGGGCCATTCGAAACGCTTCATGTAGCGGCGCTTCGCGGCCACGAGGATGAACCTGGGACGCAATTGCGCCACCCCGAACTCCGAGGAGTTCAGGACCTGCCAGTCCGCGTCATAGCCCAGGGAATCGAGCTTCTCCAGGATGGACTGCCGATACGGCGCGAATCGTGCTGTGGAGAGCCCCCGCACGTTCTCCAGCATCACCGCGGCCGGGCGGGCCTGCGCGACCAGGCGCAGCGCCTCCGGGAACAGGTCACGCTCATCGTCCGCGCCGAGCTGCTGGCCCGCGATGGAGAAAGGCGGGCAGGGAACTCCGCCCGCCAGCAAGTCGATGCCGCGATACTCCCGCCCCTTGATCTCGCGCACATCGCCCTCATGCACGGTCCAGCCCGGCCGGTTCATCCGCAGCGTGGCGCAGGGCGCCGATTCGAGCTCCACCGCGAGCTCATGCGCGAACCCTGCCTGCTCCAGGCCCAGTGACTGGCCCCCTGCTCCCGCGCAGATCTCCAAGCAGGTCAACTGCTCAGCCACCGTGGCACCTCCACCGCTCGTCCCATGCTTGCTCCTCCCCGGCCGAACCGGGGACTGATCGGAGTGCACAGTACGTTACCGGTCCGACATCTTTAGTCCGAGCCGTTGCCGGGGCATGTCCGGCAGCGGCCCGCCGAAGATTCGTTTAGCTTCTGGGCCGGGTTCCAGACATGATGGAACGTGCACATCACAAGACGCGATCACCCGCGTGGAAGGGGACCTCCACCGCAATGAGCTGGATGCGGAAGCTGGGCCGCGGCGCCGGTGGCACTAACGCCACCATCGACACCGCGGCGACCCCGGCCATCCTCCCCCTGCAGCCCATCGACCTCACCGATGACGCTGCCGTTACTGAAGCGCTCGACCTCGCGGTCCGGGTTGGCTCCGTGCTGCTCGACTCGGGCACGGGCGCCATCGACACGCAATGGCAGACGCAGTTCGTGGCGTCGACGTACGGCCTCGAGCAATGCGAGGTGGACGTCACCTACAACTCGATCATCATCACCGCGCACCGTGGCCCCACGCTGCCACCTGCCACCACCATGCGCGTGGTGCACCATCGCTCGCTCGACTTCACCCGGCTCGCTGCCGTCGATCACCTCATCCGGCAGATGCGCAACCGGCTGCTCACGCCCGCGCAGGCGCACCGCATCCTCGATACGATCGTCTCCGCGCCCCACCCCTATCCGCGCTGGGTCGCGACCGCGGCCTGGGCAGGAATGGCCGCATCGGTCGCCGTCCTGCTCGGCGCGGGCCCCATCGTTGCCTTCGCGTCATTCCTCACGACCATCGCGATCTATCGGACGAACCTCGTTCTCAATAGGCTGGGGCTGCCGCTGTTCTACCAGCAGGTCGTCGGCGGCATGATCGCTACGGTCCCGGCGCCGGTCATGTATTCCCTCCAGGACATACTGGGCATCACGGTGTATCCCTCGCAGATCGTCGCCACCGGGATCGTGGTGCTCCTCTCGGGGCTCTCTCTCGTCGGCTCGGTGCAGGACGCCATTACCGGGGCCCCCATCACCGCGTCCGCCCGCTTGCTCGAGGTCGTCATGATGACCGGCGGCATCATCACCGGTGTTGCCCTGACATTGCAGCTCACCCAGCAGATCGGGATCGAGCTGCCCATGATCGACACCACCTTCATGCAAGGCTTCATCCGGCTCCCGGTCCAGGTGACCGCCGCTGCCGCTGCCGCGCTCTTCTTCGCGCTCGCCAGCTACGCCGAGCTCCGCGCGCTCACCGCGGCAGCCTTCGGCGGTGGCGCCGGGATGCTGACATTCCTGCTGGCGCTCAGCGCCTCGGCCGGCAACGTCGCTGCCGGTGGAACCGCCGCCATCCTCGTCGGCTTCGCCGGTGGCCTGATGGCCCGGCGCGCGCTCACGCCCCCGCTCGTCGTCGCCGTCGCCGGCATCACCCCGCTGCTACCCGGACTGTCGGTCTATCGTGGCCTGTACAACCTGATCGCCGACGATCGGGTGGCGGGCCTGACCAACCTCGGCAATGCCTTCGCCATCGGCGTGGCGCTCGCGGCGGGCGTGGTGCTCGGCGAATGGGGAGCACGGACTCTGCGCCGCCCCACCATCACGCTGCGGCCGGCGACGGTCGCGACCCGCTTCCTGCCCAAGCCCTGGCAACGCCCCACCCCCTAGGCGCGCACCCTGGCGCGCATCGACGAGCGGAGATCCCAGTTGACCACCACACCAGCCACCCGCAGCACCGTTCGCAACGGCGCCATCGAGCTCGCTGTCTTCGAGGAAGGCAATCCCAGCGGCGAGACCCTCGTGCTGGTCCACGGCTGGCCCGATACCCACGAGCTGTGGCACCACGTCGTTCCGCTGCTCGCCGACACCTTCCGCATCGTCAGCTACGACACCCGCGGCGCGGGCGCATCGACCGTTCCCTCACAGCGTGCCGACTACCGGCTGCCCCTGCTCGCCGAGGACTTCTACCACGTCATCGACGCCGTCAGCCCCACTGAGAAAGTGCATGTGCTCGCCCACGACTGGGGCGGCGTCGAGGTCTGGGAAGCAGCCTCATCGCCGCGCGCGGCCGACCGCATTGCCAGCTTCACCGTCACCTCCGGGCCGAACCTCGACATCCTCGGCTCCTGGGCGCACGAGAACTTCACCCGGCCCACGCCCCGCAACCTCTCCGGACCGCTCAAGCAGCTCGCTGCCTCCTTCTACACCGGGCTGTTCCAGCTCCCGAAGCTGCCAGAACTCGTCCTCCGGCGCGGATTCTCCCAGCGGTGGCCCGGCTTCCTCGGCAAGTTCGACGGCGTCGACCCGGCCCAGGTGCACACCGCCGTCACCCTCGCGGACGACATGGCCAACGGTGTCAACCGCTACCGCGCCAACCTCGCACCGAAGCTCAGCAAGCCCCAGCCCCGCACCATCGGCATCCCCGTGCAGGTCATCATCAACCAGCACGACAAGGCAGTCCTCCGCGGCCACTACGACCACTACGCCCGATTCGTGCCGAACCTCACCAGCACCCCGCTCGACTGCGGCCATTGGGCGCCGTTCTCCCACTCCGCCGAGCTCGCCACCGCGACCCGCGACTTCATCGCCCAGCACCCCGTGCGCTCCGGCAGCACGCCGCCAGCCAGCGAACACTAGGCGGGCCAGAAGGATTCGTTGAACTCCTCCGGACGAAGCGCACCAATCCGGCACCACTCCGATAGTGATCGTGGCACGCTGGAAGTATTGCCGTCCGCAGAGAGGTAGACAATGACCGCAATCCTGGGCAGAACCAAGCCCGACACCAGCAATGAAGAATCCACCTCGCTCACCGACCGGGTGAAGCAGGCAGGATCCGTGGCCGCCAGCCCCCCCGTGCAGCTTTCGCTGATCGCCGCGCGCAAGCTCCGCAAGTCCGGCAAGGGCGAGGTGGACCCCGCGCCCAAGGCGAGCAAGCCGCGCCGGTCCCGCAAGGTCCGCGCCGCGCAGATCCTCATCGGCACCGCTGGCGCGCTCGGCCTGGCCGGGCTCGCTGCCTACATGGCCAAGCATTGGGACGAGCTCTCCGAGGGCGGGCCCGAGATGCCCAACATCTCCCTCGGCTACGACTCCCAGACCTAGCCTTTGGCAGGCGAAGTGGCCCCCATCCTCGAGGTGGGGGCCACTCGCTTTTCCCGGGGAGGTCTTGCGCGAGCGTGGGCGCGGAGACCTCGTGGCCCGCCGGCCCGAGTCCCGCAGCCTCGGAAGTGTGCGGTTTTGCACCCTATTGCGATTGCGGGAGGGTGCAAAACCGCACACAACCGCGACTGGATGAGGGCGCGGTTCGCGGCCAGCCAACCACCAACCGCTGCTATAGCTCGGCCGCGTCGATCATCGGCCCGAGGTCCACATCGCGCGCCGCGGCGATATGAGGCTTCTGGATCTCCTGCCGGATGTACCGCGCCACGAAGCGCTGCACCTCCGACTCCATGCCCGAGACGAGCTGGAGCACGCTGGAAGCCACGCCCTCGGCGCGCAGTGCAACGGTCACATCCGATCGCGATGGCGGATCGATCTCGACAACTACCCGCAAAGGCGATGCGGCATGAGCGGTCAATCGCAGGTCAGCCCGCACATCCGCGCGGAAGCGATGCACTGTTCCGGTCAGGCGAACCACGAACCGCAGGTCCACGGGGATGCTCAGCACGAAGCGCAGCGGCTCGGTATCCGAGACCCGCTCCACCTCCGGGTCCCGCACCACACCGTGCGCCGTGACCTTCGCGATCCGCCCGGGGCCCGCTCCAATGGGCCCGAACTCGATCGGGGCGCCCGTGAGGCTCGACACCGCCTCGAGGATCCGCTCGCGCGAGATCGCGCGGTGGAAGAACGCCAGCGCGAACTCCTCGTATGACACATACCCAGGACCCTGCGCACCACTTTGTGCGCCCGCTTCACCAGCCATTCTTCAAACCTAGCGCGAACGCCGGGCCCGCTGCCCTGGAATGCCGACGAACATGCGCGCCTCATGGATCACACCAGCTACGCGCCAGCGAGCTGGATCACTGCCGAGCCAAAGCCCGCCGACGTTACCCCCGTAACACTGGGTGTTACGCCTTCATCAGTGAGGAGCAATTCCACTACTGAGGAGGAATCATGCGCATCGCTGAGGTCAATGGGGTCGAGCTCGAGTACGAGGTTTCAGGGGTACTGGAGGGCGAGCCGCTGTTGTTCATCAGCCCGGTGCTCGCCGACGGGTTCAGGCCCTTGCTGGACGTTCCCCCGCTCTTGTCGCGCTACGCGATGATCCACTATCACCGCCGGGGCTGGGCTGGAAGCACTCACACGGGAGAACCCGTCACGATTGCCGAGCATGCCGACGACGCCCGCGCATTGCTGGCACAGCTTGGTATCCCTGCCGCCCACGTCGCGGGCCATTCCAGCGGGGCCGCCGTGGCCGTTGAGCTCGCGCTTCGCGCGCCCGATCAGGTTCGCACGGTGACACTGCTGGAGCTGTCGCTCCTGTCACTGCCCGGTGGGCAGGAGTTCCTGCAGGGAGCGGGACCGGTCCTCGAGAGCTACACCCGAGGCGATCCCGCTGGAGCGTTCGCGGCGTTCATGAGCACCGTCAGCGGCCTGGACTGGGCCGCATGCCATGCGCTCCTGGCCAAACGCATCCCCGGCGCCGTCGAGCAATCGGTGCAGGACGCGGATACCTTCTTTGGAATCGAGCTACCGTCGCTGGCCGAATGGTCACTGAGCGCCGAGCGCGCCGCACAGCTGTCGCAACCGGTTCTCTCCATCCTCGGCAGTGACACGCTTCCGCTGTGGGTCGAGGTCGCCGGGTTCTTGCGCGAGAACGTGCGCGACGTTCGGGAAGCACGCATTTCCGGCGCAGGGCACCTGCTACAGATCCAAGAGCCGGAGCAGGTCGCCAACGTTATGTCCAGGTTCCTCGCCGAGCATCCGATTCAGTCGAGGGAACGGATGCTCCACTCCACCACGAGCTGAGGGTCCGGGCAGTAGGAGCAGTATGTGCCTGTGCGGATCGCGTGGTCGAGATGCGCACCGAGCGCTTGATGATGGTCGGCCATGTGGGCGATCGCCGATCTGATGGACCGCGTGACACGGACACGGGCACGCTCGGACAGGGAACCCGATCGGCGTTGGCGGCCGCCGATTCCGAAAGCGCGCGATAGTTCACGAACCAGGAATTCGCGCTCGGCTTCCGCTTGTGCTTGACGCTGCGGATCCCCGGTCATGCTCGCTTCATCGATGTCGTCGTCGATCTCAGCGAGGCGGCGCCGGTAGGCGGTACGTGCTTGGTCATCGAGGGTATTTCCAGCATCCCCGATCTCCTCGGAGTTGCTGAGATCGAGGACGTGGAACTCCCTGCCCGGTTCGCCCAGGAGCCGAGCCAGGTAATCGAGCCCGCGGAGAGCCTTGACCCTTATTGTTCTTTCCTCGAAGGTGACCGACCAGTACTCGCCTTCCCGCGCGAGCGAGGCCTGGACCGATGGCTTGCCCCGCCCGCTGGGTGGGCTCTCGAAGGCTCGCTGCTCATAAAGCTTGCGGGAAGTGTCGAGATCGCGCTGGCTCGGCACCAGGTTCCCGGCCGCGCGATGTGTGTCGGCGAGTCCCCGGTACGCCAGCGAAGCCTCATAGGGAGCGCCGATGTCCTGCCAGCTGTCGGCGGCCTCGGCGAAGCGGGCCAGCGCGCCTGCCAGGTCGCGATCAGCTAGCCGTACCTGGGCGTCCGCGTAGGCGGCGGTCGCGGCCAGAGCCTTGCCCCGGAACGTGCTGCTGATCATGCCGAGCTCGTCGGCGGCGGCCCTAGCGGCGGCGCTCGAGCCTTTCGCGACCTCGACCTGAACCTCGACCTCGAGCAAGGGAACGCGTTCGAGAGCACTGTGCGGTGGTCGCTCCTTCGAAGGGACGCGGCGCGGATGCGCGAGGCCATCCTGGATGGTCGCCGATGCTGCGGTCACAGCGCCCCGGGCAAGCTGGACGAGCGCGAGCCCGGACGCGGCGTCCCAGCCGACGCTGTCTGCCTCGGCGAACGCGTCCTGAGCACCAGCGAGGTCGCCAAGGCGCAGGCGGATGTGGCCAAGCTCCACCAGTGGCCAGCCAAGTTCTCGCCGCAATACCGGTCTCAGCTCCTGGCAGGCAGCGAGAACCTCCGCTTCGGCCTGCTCGTACTCGCCCCGCAGCCGCAGGATCTCGGCACGATGCACGCGGCACCGCCCGTGCAGGCTGCCCGTCGCGCTTGCCGCGCACCAGCGTTCCATCGCCGCTGTCCACTGCTCGGCGAGATCGTACTGAGCCAACCCCTGCAGCACACACACCAGCTCGCAGTACACGACACCCGTTGCGAGGGGATCAAGGTCCCCGCTGAGCACGGCAACACCGACCTCGTCGAGCAACTCGAGCCCGCTGTCTACCTCGCCGGTCAGGATCATCACGCGACTCTGGACGACTCGCCCGATAGCTGCCGCAGCCATGTCGGACTCGTCCCCAATCGCCACCGCTCGATCCGCCGCCCCGCGCGCCGCGCGGACATCGCCCGACATCAGCCGCTCGTAGGAGCGAACGACCGCGCACCAGGCGTGCGCTGCCGAATCAGGGACCGTGTCCAGGAGTTGCTCCGACTTGCGCAGCCACGCGCGCACCGGGGCCATCATGGCTGCGTCGAAGAGCAGGTGCATGGCGACCCGCGCAGCCGCTCCACCGGCACCAACCGTGTCCCCCGCCGCGCTACACAGCCGATAGATGCGCTCCCACACGGCAATCGTCGTGTCGAGCTGCCCCGCCGCCTGCGCGACTTCAGCGAAAAGCACCAGATCGGGCGGCTCAAGGCAACCGGCCTCGTCCGCGATGGAGAAGAGGTCGAACGCGCGCGACCAGTCTCGGCCGGAGGCTGCGATGCGTGCCTCGGCAAGCGCGCCCCTCGCATCCGTGGTCGCTGGCATCCGAACGCCTCCCCGGTCGCCGAGGCTAGGTGAACATCAATTGTAGGCGGCCGCGGATGGCAAGCGCGTCTTGATAGAACCACAGGTGGCATGGGGGGCACCTGCACGGCTCCTCGCACGAAGCAAGCCACCTCACCGAAACGATGAAGTGGCTTGAGTATGAGGTTGTGAAGTGGAGCTAAGGGGACTCGAACCCCTGACCCCCACACTGCCAGTGTGGTGCGCTACCAGCTGCGCCATAGCCCCGTGCGGTCTGTCATGTGCAGTTCCGCTGCCTGATCGAAGTTACACCACGGCCGGTTTGTTCGCCAAATCGCTGCGGGTGGCGCGTTGGAGCCCGGGCGACTAGTCCTGGGCGGTCGAACGAAGGCCACCGCCCCTCGCCTACTCCGCGGGCCCGGCGACGAGGTTGTTGAGCCAGTGGCGGTTGACGAAGTCGATGGTGGCGCCATTGTGAACGACGGTGGGGGTGCCTTCGCCTCCTGCGGCGATCATGGCCTGGCGGTTGGTCTCGGCGTTCTCGCGGATGGTGTCGAGGTACTCGCCGCTGGTGATGCATCCGGTGGTGGCCGGGTCGGCCCCGTTGTCGAGGGCAAGCTGGGCGAGCTCGGCGTCGGTGCGGGTGCTGCCGTTGGTGGGGCGATTGTCGTAGAGGGCGGAGTGGTAGGCGCTGTAGGTGGTGGCGCTGCTGTTCGCGGCGACGCAGGTGGCGGCTGCGGCGGCGCGGGTGGAGTAGGTGCCGTCGCTCGAGACCGTGTCGAGGAAGGTGAGGAGCCGATACTCGACTGCGACGTTGCCGTCGTCGACGTGGCGCGCGATGTGGTCGCCATAGAGATGGTCGAAGTCGCGGCATCCGGGGCACATGTAGTCCTCGAACAACTCAAGCTGCACCGGCGCGCTGGCATCGCCGAGCCGCACGCTGCCGTCCTCGGTGATGGCTACCGCGGCGTCGCGAACGGGCCCGTAGCCTTCGTCGACGGGCGTGCTGGTGCGCTGCTGCCACAGGATCATGCCCACGACTCCGGCGGCGGCGAGGACGATCGCGAAGATCGCGAGCACGTAGGTGGTGCGATTGGAGGGCTTCTCGGGGGTGTAGCTCGCGGTGCGGGGTGATCGGTTCTGGCGTGATCGTCGGGAGCTCACGAGGGTCCTTTCGCGGTGATGGCGCGGCGCGTCGACGCTACAGTGCCCGAGTTTCGTACTGATTGGCAACCTGGCCTAGGCGGGGCTGCGGCGGGCTATCACATGGCGGCGGGCCCGCGGATGCAGTGGCTGGTTTGCGGTGACAGCCCCGCGCGCAATCTGCTGGCTAATGTCGCGCGACACGCCGCTACACACCCCTCCGGATGGTGACACTAGCTAGCAGATTCGCGGATTGGCGCCCGCGGATCGGCGCCCGCGGATCGGCGCCCGCGGATCGGACCTAGACGAGGAGTCCGACGATGGTCGCGCTGATGAAGCTGACGAGAGTGGCACCGTAGACGAGCCGGAGTCCGAACCTGGCGATGGTGTCGCCCTGGGCGCTGGCGAGGCTCTTGACCGAACCGGCGATGATGCCGATGGATGCGAAGTTCGCGAAGGAAACGAGGAAGACGGCGACGATGGCGTAGGCGCGATCGCTCAGCTCGTAGTCGCCCGCGGCGATCTGCGTCATGGCAACGAACTCGTTGGTGACGAGCTTGGTGGCCATGAGGCTGCCAGCGTCCACGGCCTCGTTGAGCGGCACTCCGGCGAGCACGGCGAGGGGCGAGAAGGCGTAGCCGAGCACTTCCTGGAAGGTGACGCCGAATACGCCGGTGAAGGCGCCATTGACGAGCGCGATGAGGGCCACGAACCCGATGAGCATGGCGGCGACGGTGACGGCGACGCGGAACCCGTCCCAGATGTATTCGGTGAGCATCTCGAAGAAGGTGCGGCGCTCCACATCGGGCCAGACGGCTACGTCCTCTTCCGGGGGCAGGTCGTAGGGGTTGATGAGGGAGACGACGATGAAGATGCCGAAGAAGTTGAGGGCGATGGCGGTGACCACGTATTGCGGGTCGAGCAGCACCATGTAGGAGCCCATGATGGAGGCGGAGACGGTGGACATGGCCGCCGCAGCAAGGGTGTAGAGGCGTCGTTCATCGAGGTGGGTGATCTGGTGCTTGAGGGAGAGGAACACTTCGGACTGGCCGAGGACCACCGATGCGGAGGTGCCGTAGGACTCGAGCTTGCCGAGGCCGTTGACCTTGCCGACCGCGAGGCCGAGGTAGCGGATGAATACTGGCAGGATGCGGGACCATTCGAGGACGCCGATGATCGCGGAGATGAACACGATCGGCATGAGCACGACCATGAAGAACGATGGCGTGAGGCCATTGGTGGCGTCGGGGTCGCCGGCGAGGCCACCAAAGACAAAGCTGGTGCCTTCGAAGGCGTAGCCGAGGAGCGCAGAGAAGGCGGTGGAGATGCCATCGATGACGGCCTGGCCGACGTTGGTGCGGATCAGGAACAGGCCGAGCACCACTTGGATAGCGAGCATGATGCCGACGTACTTGAGCCGCGTGAGAGCGAGCCGACGGTCATAGCTGGCAGCCCAGGCAAGCGCGAGGAACACGATGAGCCCGATGATGCCGATGACGTAGTGCACGGTCCTGCCCCTTCCGTGGTGCCCGCTCCCCCGCCGGCAGCCGTTGCGCGGCGAATGATTCACCTTCGCCCGCGGTGGGTGGTGCCGCAACCGGAAGGGGAAGAAATGTGACGAGAACGGACCCTTGCCGGAACGCGGAGGCCAGGCGCGAGCAGGAGGCGCGCCTTGGCCGGAACAGGAAGAAGGCCAGAGGCTTGGTGCCTCTGGCCTTCTTCGTACCTGTGGAGCTGCCGGGAATTGAACCCGGGTCCTGTGCCATTTTGCTGGGGCTTCTCCGTGCGCAGTCCGCTATGCCTCTACTCGGATCTCACAATCTCGCGGACAAGTCGTGATGACGATCCCAGTCACTGTTTGATGTCCCCTACAACCCCGTGACCGGGCTGTAAGGTTTGTCCCTCTTGCGACGCCAGGGTCCGGGCCGAGGGCGCTCCCGGTCTGACGGACTTGCTATCGCTTAGGCAGCGAGAGCGAAGTCGCGCTGAGTGTTCTCGGCGCTTATAGGTTTGCAGCGACGCTTACGGTGGTCTCCTGCCTGCACCGGCACGCTTCCCCCAGCGCTACGTACACAGTCGAAACCGATCAGCCCCGTAGTCCCTGGGATCAGGTTCCCCTAGTGTAACGACAAGCCGGGACAGTGTCATCCACGTTGTCCCGCAAGGGTGAGCCGGAACACCTATCCGCGCATGCCCTTGATGCGTCGTCCCAGCTCACGGGTGGCTTCCCGCTCCGCGGTGCGGCGCGCCATATCCTGTCGCTTGTCATGCAACTGCTTGCCCCGCGCCAGCGCGAGCTCTACTTTCACGCGTCCGTCGACGAAATACATCGACAACGGAACCAGTGTCAGGTTGCCCTCGCGGGTCTTGCCCACCAGGTGCTCGATCTCCCGCTTGTGCAGCAGCAGCTTGCGGGTGCGGCGCGGCTCGTGATTGGTCCAGGTGCCACGGTTGTACTCGGGGATGTGCAGCCCGCGCAGCCACACCTCGCCGTGATCAACGGTGGCGAACGCGTCCACGAGTGACGCCTTGCCCTCGCGGAGAGCCTTCACCTCGGTGCCCATGAGGGCCACACCAGCCTCATAGACGTCGAGGATGGAGTAGTTGTGGCGGGCCTTCTTGTTGGTCGCGATGACCTTGCGGCCCTTCTCCTTCACCTCATGGTCCCTTCATGATCGTTCTCGCGCATGCCTGCCCCGCGATCGGGCCTGGCGCTGCCTAGCCCTTCAACGATACGGGTCCGCGCAAGTCGATTACCGCGGGGCCAGATCAGTCCCGCACGTAGAAGCGCAGCGTGACGTAGCCGGTGGCGGCGGCGAGCGTCGCGGCGAGGCCGAGCAGGACGGGCGCGACGGCGGCGACGGATCCGGTGGTGATGGGCGCGATGATGTTGGATTCGTAGACGGCGGCGAGCATGCTGTCGACGATGGCGCCCTTGGCGACGAACAGCCCCGCGATGGCGATGCCGGCGCCGAGCATGGCGGCGAGCAGCGCTTCGAGGATGAAGGGCACCTGCGTGTACCAGCGGGTCGCGCCAACGAGGCGCATGATGCTCACTTCCTCGCGCCGCGTGTAGGCGGTGATCTGCACCATGTTGCCGATCAGTAGCAGCGCGGCGGCCCCGGCGACAGCGGCGATGGCGAACGCGCCATTGCGGAGCCCGTCGAGGATGGTGAAGAGCCGCTTGACGAGTTCTTCCTGGTTGCGGATGGATTCGACACCCGGATAGAGGAGGAACTGGTCGTAGATCGCGGCGAACTGGCGGGGGTCGTCGAGGCGCACGCGGAACGATGCGGGCAGCGCTTCGGCGCGCACGAGCTCGAGGATCTCAGGGTCTCCGGCGAAGGTCTGGCGGTAGATCTCGACGGCCTCATCGCGACTGATGTAGGTGACGGAGTCGGTACCGGGGAACGCGGCGAGGTCGTCGGCGAGGGTGGTGCAGATGCTGGTGCTGCAGTCGGGGTCGGCGGCGCTGATGTCCTCGGTGAGGAAGATCTCCACCTCGACGTTGTCGAGGTAGATCTGCTGGGTGCGGGTGGTCATATCGGCGATGAGGAGTCCGCCGCCGAGCAGTCCGAGGGACATCGCGGTGGTGAGGATCATCGCGACGGTCATGGTGATGTTGCGGGCGAGGCCGGTGATGGCCTCGCGGACGAGGAAGACCAGGTTCATGCTTGGTCCGCCCGGTATGCGCTGGAGGCGTG
Source organism: Hoyosella levis (assembly GCF_026008515.1). Taxonomy (GTDB): domain Bacteria; phylum Actinomycetota; class Actinomycetes; order Mycobacteriales; family Mycobacteriaceae; genus Lolliginicoccus; species Lolliginicoccus levis. Next base: position 87,069 of record NZ_BQYM01000007.1, on the reverse strand, counting down.
GTCACGCACGACGCGCCCGTTGTCGAGCTCGATGACGCGTCGGCGCGCCCGGTCGACGAGATGGGTGTCGTGGGTGGCCATCACGACGGTGGTGCCGGTGGCGTTGATGCGTTCGAGCAGCAGCATGATGTCCTGGCTGGTGACGGGGTCGAGGTTGCCGGTGGGCTCGTCGGCGAGGAGCAGGCTCGGCTTGTTGACGATGGCCCGGGCGAGTGCGACGCGTTGCTGCTCGCCGCCGGATAGCTCGTGGGGCAAGCGGTCGGCCTTGCCCTCGAGGCCGACCTGCGCGAGGGCCTCGGGCACCGCAGCACGGATTTCGGACTGCTTGCGGCCGATGACGGTCAGCGCGAAGGCGATGTTCTCGCCCGCGGTCTTGCGCGGCAGGAGCCGGAAGTCCTGGAAGACGCAACCGATGCGTTGGCGCAGCCTGGGCACCTGGCGACCGGGCATCGTGTTGAGGTGGTATCCGGCCACGTGGATATCGCCATCGGTGGGCTTCTCGTCGCGCAGGAGCAGGCGGACGAGGGTGGACTTGCCGGAGCCCGAGGGCCCGACGAGGAAGGCGAAGTCGCCCTCGGCAATATCGAGGGTGACCCCGTCGAGAGCGGCATGTGTCGCGTTTCCGTAACGCTTCGACACAGCGGACAGGGTGATCACGCCGCCGAGTGTATAGTCCCGCGCGCCCTTACAGCATCCTGGAGAGCTAGCCGACCCTCTGGCCCGCGTACGCGTGGCTATTCAGCGGAGGTGTCGCGCATGCGCCAGCGGATGCCGGACTCGAGGAAACGGTCGATGTTGCCGTCAAGGACGGTGGAAGGGTTATTGACCTCGAGCTCGGTGCGCAGGTCCTTGACCATCTGGTAGGGGTGCAGCACGTAGGAGCGCATCTGGTTGCCCCAGGAGGAGCCGGTGTCGGACTTCAGGGCGTCAAGCTCGGCCCGCTCCTCCTGCTTCTTGCGGGCGAGCAGCTTGGCCTGGAGCACGCGTAGCGCCGCTGCCTTGTTCTGCAGCTGCGACTTCTCGTTCTGGCAGGACACAACGATCCCGGTCGGAAGGTGGGTCAGGCGCACAGCGGAGTCAGTGGTATTGACGGACTGCCCACCCGGCCCGGACGAGCGGAACACGTCGACGCGCAGCTCGGTGTCGGGGATCTCGATGTGGTCGGTGGTCTCCACGACGGGCAGCACCTCGACCTCGGCGAAGGAGGTCTGGCGGCGGCCCTGGTTGTCGAAGGGGCTGATGCGCACGAGCCGGTGGGTGCCCTGCTCGACCGAGAGCGTCCCATACATGTAGGGGGCCTTGACGGCGAAGGTGGCGCTCTTGATGCCCGCTTCCTCCGCGTAGGAGATGTCGTACACCTCGACCTTGTAGTCGTGCTTCTCCGCCCAGCGGACGTACATGCGCATGAGCATCTCGGCCCAGTCCGCGGCGTCGATGCCCCCGGCGCCGGAGCGGATGTTGACGAGCGCCTCGCGCTGGTCGTACTCGCCGGAGAGGAGCGTGCGCACCTCGAGCAGCTCGATGTCCTCGCGGAGCGCTATCCGCTCGGAGTCAGCCTCGGCGAGCGCGTCGCTGGCGGCTTCGCCCTCCTCGGCCTCGGCCAGCTCATACATGATGGGCAGGTCGTCGAGGCGCTGGCGGAGCGCAGTGAGGCGCCGCATCTCGCCCTGGGCGTAGGCGAGCTGGCTGGTGACGTGCTGGGCGTGCTCCTGGTTGTCCCAGAGGCCTGGCGAGGCGGCTTGGTCCTCGAGCTCCCGGATGCGGGTTTGCAGCTCCTCGACGTCGACGACCGCCTCGACGGTCTTCAGCGTGGTGTCAAGGTCAGCGAGGTCTGCGGAAACGTCAGGTTGCACAGTCCCCCAGCCTACCTAACCCGGCACGGATGCCATGCATGCCGCTCAATGCGGGTGGGCATGGGCCACCCAGGCGGGCAGCGGGTCGGGGTATCCGCGCCAGGCCGCTGGACCGTCGGCGAGCTCCGCATCGGTGAGCAGCGCGGCCCGCAGGAGCTCGCGGGGATCGTTGCGGTCGAGCTTGAGCCCGATGAGGACGATCTCCTGCCCGGGCGGGAGGTCCACGGACTCCCAGGGCTGGGCCGGCTCGATGATGAGGTTCGGTCCGGCCTGCGACCACACGGCCGCATGCTCCGAGCGACTGGCGAGCCAGCAGAATCCCTTGCTGCGCAGGACTCCCTTGAGGCTGTCGATGGCGTGGGAGAGCCGATCGGGGTGGAAGGGCCGACTGGCCCGGAACACGACGCTGCTGATGCCGTACTCCTCGGTCTCGGGGGTGTGGCCGGAGGCGAGCTCCTCGGCCCACCCGTCGGCCTCGGCGGCGGCATCGGGGTCATACAGGCCAGTGTCGAGGATCTCGGCGAGCGGGACCCGCCCGTGCCCGGCGCGCACGACGCGGGCGCGGGGATTGAGATGGCGAATGGTGGATTCCACGACGCCAGCAACGCCTTCGGTGACAAGGTCGGTCTTGCTGAGAACGATGACGTTGGCGAACTCGACCTGGTCGACGAGGAGGTCGGAGATGCCGCGCTCGTCACCGTCCCCGGCAGCGAGGCCGCGGTCGGCAAGCCGGTTGCCGCGGGCGAGCTCGCCGAGGAACGTCGAGACGTCGACGACGGTGACCATGGTGTCGATGCGGGCGAGGTCGCCGAGGCGGAAGCCGTCCTCGAAGGTCCACTCGAAGGTCGCTGCCACGGGCATGGGCTCGGAGATGCCGGTGGACTCGATGAGGATGTGGTCGAACTTCCGGGCGCGGGCGAGCGCGGCGACGGATTCGACGAGGTCCTCGCGCAGGGTGCAGCAGATGCAGCCGTTGGTGAGCTCGACGAGTCGCTCCTCGGTGCGGTCGAGGCGCGCCTCCCCCGCTAGCGGGCCGTCGATGAGCTGCGAGTCAATGTTGATCTCGCTCATGTCGTTGACGATGACGGCGACCCTGCGGCCCTCGCGGTTGGCGAGGACGTGATTGAGCAGGGTGGTCTTTCCTGCGCCGAGGAATCCGGAGAGAACGGTCACGGGTATGGCGGGGGCTGCGTTCACAACTTTAACGATAATGGTTTTCATTGTGTATGCCCAATCGGGCGCAGCGCGACCTGGCGAGTAGCGTGCTCCCCATGACCGACCTCGCCGCCGATCTCTCCCTCGCGCTCGCCCTCGCCGAGCGGGCCGATGCGATCACCCTCGACCGCTTCGGGGCCCTGGACCTGCACATCGACAGCAAGCCCGACCTCACCCCCGTCTCCGATGCCGATCTCGCCGTGGAGCGCGCGCTGCGCGACGCTCTCGCCACCGAGCGCCCGGGCGACGCCATCCTCGGCGAGGAGTTCGGCGGCACCGCTACCTTCACGGGCCGCCAATGGATCATCGACCCCATCGACGGCACCAAGAACTTCGTGCGCGGCGTACCGGTCTGGGCGACCCTGATCGCATTGCTCGAGGATGGCGTGCCGACGGTGGGCGTGGTGAGCGCGCCCGCGCTGGCCCGGCGCTGGTGGGCGAGCTCCGGGCAGGGCGCCCACGCGACCAGCCTGGGCGGCGAGGCCCGGCGCATCCACGTCTCCGCGGTCTCCGACCTCGCTTCGGCCAGCCTGTCGCTCTCGAGCCTCAGCGGCTGGAGGGATCGCGGCAACCGCGAGCAGTTGCTGGAACTGACCGATGCCGTGTGGCGCGTGCGCGGCTTCGGAGACTTCTACTCCTACTGCCTCGTCGCGGAGGGCGCTGTCGATATCGCCGCCGAGCCCGAGGTGTCCCTATGGGACCTCGCGCCCCTCGACATCCTGCTGCGCGAGGCCGGCGGCGTCTTCACTTCGCTCGACGGAGCCCCCGGTCCGCACGGCGGCAGCGCGGTTGGCTCAAATGGCCTCCTGCACGCCGTCACACTCGATAGCTTGAAGTGAGTTCGCCAACACGTCCAAGCAAGTTTGGCGAGCCCCTCGCGCACTTAACTTACTCATGGGTAAGATAGCGACCACACTGACCCTTCTCTCACGAATAGCTGGAGATCATGAGCAAGAAGAACCCAAATGGTGGTGCCTCGCAAAGCTCCACCTCCGCCGTGGGCCTCAACCCTGTCAAGCGTGACGCGATCGGTACCGCCATGCGCGTGCTGACCAGCCTCACCGGGTCGAGCCTCGCCGAGAAGTACAACCTCCGCAAGCCGATCGATCGGGTCGCGTACCAGGCCACCAGGACTGGTTTCCAGACCCTCGGCTCGGCCACCCGGACCTTCAAGAAGGTCTCCGGAACCGGGAAGCCCAAGCGGCTCCCCGACTCCGAGGCCAAGAAGAAGGGCCTCTACGACCTCACCCCGAGCGACGAGCAGAAGATGATCGTCGACACGGTGAAGGACTTCGCGGGCGAGATCCTGCGCCCGGCCGCTCACGACGCCGATGCCGCAGCCGCCGCGCCCGCCGACCTGATCGCCCGCTCGGCCGAGCTCGGCATCACCCTGATCAACGTTCCCGAGGAGCTCGAGGGCGCCGCCTCCGAGCGGGGCGCGATCACCAACTCGCTCGTCGCCGAGGCGCTCGCACACGGTGACATGGGCCTCGCCCTGCCGATCCTCGCGCCCAGCGGCTTCGCCGTGGCGCTCACCCAGTTCGGCAACGACGAGCAGCAGCAGACCTACCTGCCCTCGTTCGCTGGCGAGAACGTTCCCGGCGCAGTCGTCGCCGTCAACGAGCCACGGGCGCTGTTCAACCCGTTCGAGCTGCAGACCAAGGCCAACCGCGCCGCCGGCGGCTACACCCTGCAGGGTGTCAAGAGCCTCGTGCCCATCGCAGCCTCGGCCGAGCTGTTCCTCGTCGCCGCGGATCTCGGCGGCAAGCCTGCCTTCTTCATCGTCGAGTCTGATGCGAACGGCCTGACCGTCGAAGCAGACCCGAGCATGGGCCTGCGCGCCGCTGGCCTCGGCCGCCTGAACCTCAACAACGTCGTCGTGCCCGAGTCGGCACTGCTCGGCGATGGTGATGCCAGCAGCCGCGCCAAGGACTACCAGGACATCATCCAGCTGTCCCGCCTCGGTTGGGCCTCGCTCGCCTGCGGCACCAGCCAGGCCGTCCTCGACTACGTGATCCCCTACGTCAACGAGCGCGTCGCCTTCGGCGAGCCGATCAGCCACCGCCAGTCCGTGGCGTTCATGGTCGCCAACATCGGCATCGAGCTCGAGGGCATGCGCCTGGTGACCTGGCGCGGCGCTTCCCGTGCCGAGCAGGGCCTCTCCTTCGACCGCGAGGCAGCCCTGGCCCGTCGCATCACCGCTGAGAAGGGCATGCAGATCGGCCTGGACGGCGTCCAGCTCCTCGGAGGCCACGGCTTCACGAAGGAGCACCCCGTCGAGCGCTGGTACCGCGACCTGCGCGCCATCGGTGTCGCCGAAGGCGTCGTCGTCCTCTAGCCGTTCCCTCCTGAAAAGCCTGGAGACTCACATGATCAATCTCGAACTCCCCAAGAAGCTGGTGGCGGCCTCCAACCAGGCCCACCAGGCAGCGGCGGAGATCTTCCGCCCCATCTCCCGCAAGTACGACCTCGCCGAGCATGAGCGGCCCGTCGAGCTCGACACCATGGCAAGCCTCGTCGAGGGCATGGCCGACGCAGGCCGTGGCGCTGCGGGCGCGACCCTCGGCCGTGGCGAGAAGGCCAAGAACGAAGGCAACATCAACGGCGGCAACATGTCCGCCCTGATGAACGTCATCGAGACCTGCTGGGGCGACGTCGGCCTCACCCTCTCCATCCCCTTCCAGGGCCTCGGCAACTCCGCGATCGCCTCGGTCGCCACCGACGAGCAGCTCGAGCAGTTCGGCAAGGTATGGGCCTCCATGGCCATCACCGAGCCCAGCTTCGGCTCCGACTCCGCCGCCGTCACCGCCACTGCTGTCCAGGACGGCGATGAGTGGGTCCTCAACGGCGAGAAGATCTTCGTCACCGCTGGCGGGCGCTCCACCCACGTCGTCGTGTGGGCATCGGTCGACAAGACCAAGGGCCGCGCCGCCATCAAGTCGTTCGTGGTTCCCAAGGATGCCCCCGGCATCACCGTCGCGCGGCTCGAGCACAAGCTCGGCATCCGGTCGTCCGATACCGCCACCATCATGCTCGAGAACTGCCGCATCCCCTTCGACCACATCCTCGGTAGCCCCGAGGTTGACGTCAAGAAGGGCTTCGGCGGGGTCATGGCCACCTTCGACAACACCCGGCCCCTCGTCGCTGGCATGGCCATCGGCTGTGCCCGCGCCGCGCTCGAGGAGCTCCGCAGCATCCTCAGCGAGGCCGGGGTCGAGATCGACTACAACGCCCCCGCGTTCTCCCAGCACGCCGCCGCGGCAGAGTTCCTCACCCTCGAGGCCGACTGGGAAGCTGCCTACCAGCTGTCGATGAAGGCAACCTGGATGGCCGACAACAAGAAGCCCAACTCGCTCGAGGCCTCCATGGCCAAGGCGAAGGCTGGCCGCACCGGCACCGCGGTCACCCTCCGCGCGGTCGAGCTCGCGGGCACCTTCGGCTACTCCGAGCGCCCGCTGCTCGAGAAGTGGTCGCGCGACTCGAAGATCCTCGACATCTTCGAGGGCACCCAGCAGATCCAGCAGCTCATCGTGGCTCGCCGTCTCCTCGGCAAGTCCTCCTCCGAGCTGAAGTGATTCAAGCGGGCCAGAACCGCCAGCGCCGGTCCTGAGGGACCCGCAACGGTAGTGATTGCTCGGATTGCCCCGCCCCTCGCAAGGGGGCGGGGCAATTGGCATTCCTGGGCCAGGTGCATTCAGCCGGGCGGCGAGCGCGGATCCCCGGGATGGCTGCTGCCTGAGCCGACGCGGCGGCGTTCGAGCCACGGGCGCGATTGCTGGCTCTCAGCTGCCACGGATGGCCTACAGCTGCCACGGATCGGCTCCGGCTGCCACCGCTATTTCCGTGGCGGCCCCGTGCACGGGTGGCAGCTACCTGCCAGGGGTGGCGGGTGACTGCGGAAGGGCGCGCCTGTCACACCAATCGCAATGGTGCCACCACGATGCCGCTGAGGAGGGTCCGGCGGATGGCCTCTGGCCTCGATCGCAAACGCGAGAGAAGTCGCGGAAAACCCAGGTCGGTTTCTATCGCGTTTGACAGTATCCGGTGCTTTTGCCGCCGCAGCCGACGTGCCAAACATCAGGCCGTGCCAAACATCAGGCCGTGCCACCCACTTGGCAGCGCCAATCACAAGGCCACCACGTCCACCCCGCGCCTGAGCAAGCCCGCCCAGGCTACGCGTTGGGTGAGCCAGGCTACGCGCTAGTTGAGCCAGACTCCGCGCTGGGCGAGCCAGTGGCGGGGGCTCATCGGTGTTCCATCAGTCTTGCGCACCTCGTAGTGCAGGTGCGGACCGGTGGAGTGGCCACGGTTGCCCACGGTGGCGATCATATCGCCCGCATGGACCCGCTGGCCGGGCTGGACGAGGTAGCGATCGACGTGGCCATAGACGCCGACGGTTCCGTCGTCCTGGGTGATGCGCACCCAGAGCCCGAATCCTTGCGCCTGGCCAGCCTCGACCACCACACCGTCGGTCACAGCGAGCACTGCGGAGCCCAGTGGCGCGGCGATATCGATGCCGTAGTGGAACTCTCCCCAGCGCGGGCCGAAGTCCGAGGAGAGGATGCCGCCGTAAGTGGGGCCGATCGCGAAGGGGCGGGCGACGGCCTCCGGGAGCGCTATGTTGCCAGGAGCAGGCGCGGCGGCCTCGTTCGCGACTGGAGGACCTGCGGGGGCCTCGGCCGGAGGTGGCACGTCGAGCGGGTTCTGCGCGGCTTCCGGGGCTCCTCCCTCAGGGGCAGGAACCGCAGGGGCTGCTTCGACTGTCGTGGCGGGCTGGTCGGGACGCAGCGGTCCGCTGGCGCTCGCGGCGCTTACCGCTCCAGGAGCGGGCGCTTGCTGCGCCACGACTGCCTGGGCTCCGCTCGTGCCGCCGGATACCTGGGCTGCAAGCACGCCCGCCACCGCGGTGGAGCTGAGAGCGATGGCGACCGCGAGGACCGTGGTAGGGATCCGGAACCGTGCACGGGCCGGTGATGCCGTCGCATCGGTCGCCGTCACGATGCTGGCATCCGACGCTGCACGCTGACTCGTGCCTATTGCGCCGGGATCTGCCGAACCCGGGTCGGCCTGGCCATCGTTCACGCTGCCCGCCAAGGAGTGCCCCCTTACACCTCGAACCATCACGAAACGATAACGGACATCGCTGCTGAGCGCTGCCGATTCGTGATAACAGTACGCGAATCGTGTGTGAACGGTGACATCTCCCCACCTATCGGGGCCAGGTCACACATGCGCTCCCTGCGGACGCGTGGCAGTCCAGCGGTAGGCAAGAGCAATGACCAGCGGATCCGGTAGCAATCGCTGCACCAGAGCCCACGCCCACATGTAGCGCGGCACCACCATCTGCGCGGGCCTCGCCTCCCAGGACCTCAGCACAGCGTGCGCGACGTCGCCTGGCCCGCTCGCCGCCAGCAACGCCGTGACGCTGACGCCCGCAGCGAGCAGCTCGAGGCGCACAGATCGGCACATCGCCACGATTCCCGCTGCTCCCGCACCACTCGCGGCCTGGCCAGGAGCGGGCGACATCCCGCTGACCGGCGCGAGAGCGACCACATGTCCACGGCCGGCCCGCGCCATCGCCCGCGCCATTGCTCGCAGGCCTAGCGTGATGATCCGTACCATCTCGTCGGCCCCGATCTGCCCCGCAGCGCCAGCATCATCGAGGAAGCCGCACGGGGCGGGCACTGGAGGATTCAGAACTACGGCATCGATGCGGTCATGAACGTCGAGCACCCTCTCCCGGAAGCCCTCCCATGACTGGCTGGAGCCTAGCTCCACCTCATGGACGAAGACCCCGGGGCCTAGCTCGTCCGCAATCGCAGCCGCGCACGTGACATCGTCCGAACCGAGCCACACGATCGCACCGAGCTCGTGGAGCTCCTCGACCAGGATGCGCGTGGTTCCGTCGAGCACGCCAGCGAGCACAACGATCGCATCGTCGAGGGGAATCCGCGGGTAGCGGCCCATGTGAGCATCCTCTCTATCGCTCCGTGCCTAGATCGCGGCACCGTACCACAGCTACCGCAGACGACGCGTCCCGGCAACTTCGAGGCTTCCGGGCGCCAGGCTTGCTCCTCGCCCAGGCGCCGCGCAGGTGCGCCGGGAGCCTGAAGAGCCCCTGATGCATGGGGCCAGCAGTGCACGGGACAGTGAATCTCGGCGATAGAAAAAGACCCCCTCTCAAGGCACTTGATCGCGCTTGAAAGGGGGTCTTTCTCGAGTAGCGGGGACAGGATTCGAACCTGCGACCTCTGGGTTATGAGCCCAGCGAGCTACCGAGCTGCTCCACCCCGCGTTGGTGAATGCAACGTTACATGGAGGCTCCGACCGTTTGCAAATCGAGGCGGTAACCGCTGATCAGAGCCGATTTTCCAGATTCGCACCGAAGCCACGGCCAGGCCCCGCTCACGCCGGGGCGAGGCGTTCGAGGAGGCCCTCCCCCGCCGACAAGAGCGGGGCACCGCGGACAAGTGCCGCAGTGCCCCGCGCTAGCGGATCATCGCCGTGTGATCAGTTCCCTCCGGAATTCCGATACGCCTCCACGGCCCGGTCGAGGCGCTCGAGCGCGTCACCGAACTCGCTGAAGCTACCGCCACGCTGCGCATTGCGCAGGTTCTCCAGCGCTGCGTCGAGCTCGGCGACCACGTCCTCTGGCGCGGAGTCCAGTGGCGGCGAGATGGGCTGCTCCTCAGCGCCCTCGCTGCCCTCGTCCGCGGTGCCCTCGTCCTCCGGGCTCCCGGCATCCGGATCAGCGGGAAGATCGCCCTCGAGATCCTCGCCGGCCTCGAGCGCGGTCTCGCTTCGTGTCACGTCACCACCGGGGGCGGTCGCGATCCCTGCGGTCTCGGGGCCGAATACCTGGCCGAGCGCTGCCGCAAGGGTGGAGTCGTACCCGATCCGGATCCGGCCATCCTGCCCTCGGTAGCTGACCATGACGCGGGCGAGCTGCGGGAACGCGGTGTTGCCGCTGACCTTCCGCTCGGTGTAGAGCGGCTCGACGTAGAGGATGCCGCCATCGCCGATCGGAAGGGTAAGCAGGTTGCCGTAGATCAGGTTGTTCGATCGCTCGAGCAGTGTCCGGTCGGAGGCAACGCGCGTATCCGAGGTCATGGCGTTCTGCGCCTGCTGCGGGCCCTGGGTCTGGGTATCGGTGGGCAGCTCTCGGATCGTGAACCGCCCATAGTTGCCGGGGTCCGAGCTGACGGAGATGTGCGAGGCGAGCAGCTCGCGGTTGAAGCCCACCATTGGGCTCGTCAGCTGGAAGGACGCTCCACCTGCCGGGTCTCCCATGAGCACGTAGTACGGCGGCTGGTCAGGGCGGCCGGTCTCGACGGTGGGATCGCTGGGCACGGACCAGAACGCGTTGTTGGTGAAGAACTCGATGGGCTCATCGACGTGATACTTCGCGAGCATCTCGCGCTGCACCTTGAACAAGTCCTCGGGGTAGCGGAAGTGCGCGCGCAGATCGTCGCTGATCTCGCTGTTCTCGCGAACCGTATCGGGGAAGACACCCATCCATGCCTGCAGGACGGGATCCTCCTCGTCCCACTCGTACAGGGTGACGGTGCCGTCATAGGCGTCGACGGTGGCCTTGACCGCGTTGCGAATGTAGGAGACTTCCTTCGGCGGCAATGGCCGGACGGCGTCCGCGCTGAGGCTGTCCTCCACGAGGCTATCGAGCGTGGAACGTTGCGCATAGGGGTAGTTGTCGAGCGTGGTGTAGGCATCGACAACCCAGACGATGCGCCCGTCAACGACGGCCGGGTAGGTCTTGCTATCAGGGGTGAGCCATGGCGCGACGGCCTCGACGCGGTCCCGGGGGTCTCGCTTGAACAGGATCTTCGAGTCCGGGCCGATCACCTCGGAGAACAGGATGTTGCGCTGGGAGTACTTCGCGAAGAACGCGAGCCGGTTCGCCCAGTTGCCGACCGGCACGCCACCTTCGCCGGTGTAGGTGTAGCGCAGGGTGTCGGTGTCGTACTCGCGCGCGGTGGCGTCCTCGCTGTGACCAACGATGGCGTAGTCGGGATCCATCTGGGCGATGAGCTCGCCGAAGTAGATGCGCGGCTGCTCGACGGGGATTACCTGGTTGTCCCGCTCGTCCGCGGTGATATCGCTGACGGTGTAGATCGGGTAGCCACTATCGGAGCTCTCCGCGTCGCGCACTGCCGCGTTCACGCGGTTCGCTGGCGCCGCGACGAAGCCGTTGCCGTGGGTGTACACGGTGTGCTTATTGATCCAGTCCTGCTGGTTCGCCGCAAGCTGGGTGGGGTTGAGCTCGCGCACGCTGACGATGTAATCCTGCAGCTGGCCATCGATCTCGTAGCGGTCGATGCTGAGCTGATCAGGGAAGCCGAAGAAGTTCTTCAGCTGCTGCTGCTGGGTGAAGGTCCGCGACAGGACGTTCGGATCGAGCAAGCGAATGTTCTGGATCGTCGTGATATCCGCCTGGCTCTCGGTCGGCGACTGCGTGCCCACGCCCGGGTAGTCGACGTAATCGATGCGGTCCGGGTTGATGCCATAGGCGTCACGCGTGGCGTCGATGTTGCGCTCGATATAGGGGCTCTCGCGCTCGACGGCGTTGGGCCGGACGGAGAACTGCTCCATCAGCAGTGGCCAGATCGCGCCGACCACGATCGAGGACAGCAGCAGCAGCCCAGCTGCGAGAGCGGGGATGCGCAGATCACGCAGGACGATCGCGGCGAAGAAGGCCAGGGCGCAGATCAGTGCGATCGCGAGCAGGATCAGCTTCGCGGGGAGTACCGCATTGATGTCGGTGAAGCCCGCGCCGGTAAAGGTGGGCTCCTTGCGGCTGCCGGAGAGCAGCGTGTAGCGATCGAACCAATAGGCGACCGCCTTCAGCAGCACGAACGAGCCAGCGATGACGGCGAGCTGGATGCGGGCAGCGTTGGTGAGCTTGCGGTCGGTGGTGTCGAGCCGCAGTCCGCCGTAGATGTAGTGCGCGACGAGGTTGATGAGGAACGCCATGACGGTGGCGACGAACAACCAATTCAGCACTAGCTGGTAGAACGGCAGGGAGAATGCGTAGAACCCGACGTCGAGGCCGAACTCAGGATCGGCGATGCCGAACTCCTGGCGGTTCAGGAACAGCTGCACCGTGGTCCAGTTGCCTTGCGCGACAAGGCCGGCCATCGCGCCCAGCACCACTGGGATACCGATGCTGAACAGCTTGAGCCGCGAGTTGATCGAGGCACGATAGCGCGCGACGGGATCATTCGGGTTGGTCGGCGCGAAGTCTGGCCGCGTGCGGTAGGCCGCTAGCAACGCGGCGAAGATGATGAGGCCAACGACCACGGCGACAGCGAGGAACAACACGATCCTCGACACCAGCACGGTCGTGAAGACATTGCGGTAGCCGACCTCGCCGAACCACAGCCAATCGACATAGGCGTCGATGAACCGGGGACCGACCGCGAGCAAGATGCCGCCAATGGCGGCCAGCACGATCAGGATCCGGCTGCGGCGGGACAAGGACGGTACACCTGAAGGGGGCCGTATGCCCACGAGTGCCACTCCATACGTTCCTGGCGGCGCCTAGGGCGCCGCGATTGCGATCACTAGTCACCCCAACTGTACGGAATGCGACAGATCCTGCACGACACCGCGCTCGACCGTCTCCGCCGGGACCCGGATCAGCAGGTGGGGACGTCCCGGCCCGCTTCGAGATCGGCGAGATAGCCCACCGCGTCGGCGAGCTTCTCCACCCGGACGAGCTCGAGCCCGTCGACGGCGTGCGAGCGTGCCTCGCCGCAGTTGTCCGCCGGCACAAGGAACTCGCTCGCTCCGGCTTCCTTCGCGGCGATGAGCTTGTAGCGGATGCCACCGATCGGGCCAACCGTGCCCGCGGAGTCGATGGTGCCGGTACCTGCGATGAAGCGACCGCCGTTGAGCTCCCCGGGCGAGAGCTTGTCGATCAGGGCAAGGCTGAGGATCAGGCCCGCGGACGGGCCACCTACCCCGTCGACGTTGAACGTCACATCGAAGTCGACAAGGGGCTCGTCCGCTACCGAGATGCCGAGGATGCCCTTTTCCTCCTCGGGGTGCGAGCCCAGCGGGATCGTCGCTTCGCCCGCGACCCCATCGCGGGTGAACCCAATGGTGACAGGCTCGCCCGGCGCGAACCCCGAGAGCTGGTCCGGGACGTCGACCGCGGATACAACCGGCTCGCCGTTGACGCTGGTGAGGATGTCGCCTTCCTTGAGCAGGCTCGACGAGGGGCTGTCCTCGATGAAGCCGGCGACCGTCACGACGAAGGGATAGTCGAGGTAGCGCAGCGCCGCGACCTCCGCGGTGGACTCCGAGCGCTCGAACTCCTGCTGGTTGATCTCGCGCATCTCATCGTTGGTGCGCCCCGGTGGGATTACCTCATCGATCGGCACGATCCCATCGCGGCCACTGAGCCAGAACCCGATCGCGTCGAACAGGGTGAGCCCGGTACGCACCGCTACCGTGGTGAGGTTGAGGTTCCCGGCCGTCTCGTCGGACTCCACGCCCTCGAGCACGATGATGGGCTTGTCCTCGAGCTGCCCGAGCGCGTTGATCGTGGGCCCGGGCCCCATCGCGGCATAGGGAACAGTGGCGTTGGCTCCGATGAGTCCGAAGACAACGATGGGCACCAGCGCTACGATGAGCGTCACGATCCGGCGGTTCACCCTGACCAGGGTAGAGGGTCCGCGCGGTGTCGCGCTCCGACGCCTCGATGCAGTGTGAACAATGCCACTGCGCGCTCCCTGGCCGGATTCCCTCGCCACCGCCCGCGTGCTGCTGGTTCAGTGGCCAGGGTGCCTGCTGGCGCAGATGTTCGCGCAGGGCGTCACGGCAATCCCGATCGGGGGCGGCGACGTGCCCGCGGTGCCTTGTACCGTGGAAACATGACCGACTCGCCCTTTGGCTTCTCCAATCCCGACGACGACCCCGAGCGCCGCGACAAGGACAAGAGCGGCTCGTCCGGGTCGGGCAGCGCTGGCCGCGGGCAGGGCGGCGACGAGGGCGGAAAAGGCGGCGGGGGCGCCGGTGATCCGTTCAGCCAGTTCGGCCTCGGGGGCGCTGGTGGCCTCGACCCCGCTGCGCTCGGCAAGATGCTCAGCCAGTTCGGCCAGATGCTGTCCGGGATGGGCAGCAGCATGGGCCAGGGTGGCGGCGAGCAGGGCAGCCCGGTGAACTACTCGCTCGCGCAGAACGTCGCGCGGCAGCACATGGGCTCGTTCTCGCCCGTGAGCGATTCGCAGCGCCAGGCGGTCACTGAAGCTGTGAAGCTCGCGGACGTCTGGCTCGATGGCGTCACCACGCTGCCCTCCGGCGCCCAGCGCACCGCCGCCTGGACACCCGTCGACTGGCTCGACAACACGCTGCCCACCTGGCCCCAGCTATGCGATCCCGTGGCCGAGCAGATGTCGGGCATGTGGGTCGGAGCGATGCCGGAGGAAGCGAAGAACCTGATCGGCCCCATGATGGGCATCGTCCGCCAGATGGGCGGCGCGGCATTCGGATCCCAGCTCGGCCAGGGCCTCGGCCACCTCGCGAAGTCCGTCCTGTCCTCCACCGACATCGGCATCCCGCTTGGCCCGTCCGGCACCGCGGCGCTGCTGCCCGAGGCGATCGCCAGCTTCAGCGAGGGGCTCGATGTACCGCACCGCGAGGTCCTTGTGTTTCTCGCGGCCCGCGAGGCAGCCCACCAGCGGCTGTACAGCCACGTGCCGTGGTTGCGGAGCCGCATCCTCGCCGCCGTCGAGGAATATGCCCGCGGCATCACCATCGATATCAGCGCCATCGAGGAAGCGGCGCGCAACATCGATCCGTCCGCGCTGACCAACCCCGCCGAGATCGAGAACCTCCTCTCGCAGGGCGTGTTCGAGCCCCAGACGACGCCAGAGCAGAAGGCCGCGCTCGATCGCCTGGAGACCATGCTCGCTCTCATCGAGGGCTGGGTCGAGGCAGTGGTCACCAACGCCCTCCACGACCGGATCCCGTCGACCTCGGCGCTCGCCGAGACACTGCGCCGACGCCGCGCCTCGGGCGGTCCGGCGGAACAGACATTCGCGAACCTCGTCGGCCTCGAGCTGCGGCCACGCCGGATCCGGGAAGCAACCCAGCTGTGGTCCCAGCTCGCTGCTTTCGGCAGCATGGAGCAGCGCGACGGCGTATGGGCGCATCCTGACCTGCTGCCGGACTCCGGCGATCTCAACGATCCCGCTGGCTTCGTCGACCGCACCGTTGGCGGCGGTGATACCTCGGCGTTCGATGATCCGATCGCTGAGCTGCAGCGCACCGAGGAGCGGGAACGCTCCGAGCGGGAGGCCCGCGGCAAGGACAGCGACAGCACTGGCGACGACAACTCCGATCGCGGCGACGACGGCACCGGTAGCGGGGGCGAGCACCCCACGAGCTAAGCCGCCCGTGATGCACAGGGGCCTCTCCTCGTGGAGGGGCCCCTGTGGCGCGTTCGCTAGCTGACTGCGGTGTCGCTCGCGGTCGACATGGTGCTCATGCGGGAGTACGCCTCGAGGAATCCGATCGCCCGCTCAGTGCGCGGGTACCGATCCACGAGTTCCCAGAACTCGGGCGGATGACCTCCGGGAACCACGAGGTGGGCGAGCTCGTGCACCAGGACGTAGTCGAGCACGTAGTCAGGCACGGCCCGCAGCAGCGAGCTGACCCGGATCGTGCCGTCGTCGGGCGTGCAAGACGCCCAGCGGGTGCGCATCGCGGGGACCCACACCACGCTATGCGGCACGGCCGTCCCGCCGAGCCACCGCTGCGATAGCCGGACGGCGCGGTCGTGGAGCTCGCTATCGTCGCCGTGCTTGCCGAGCGCTCGCCGCTGATCAGCCTTTTCCAGCTTGGAGATCATCCGATCGACAAGCGCGGACTCCTCCGATCTCGACAATCCGCTGGGCACGAGGACGATGATCCGATCGCCCTCCCGCCTCGCGCTCACGGTCTTGCGCCTGCGGGTGCTGCGCCGTACCTCCACCGCTGGCGCGGCAGGCGTGGCGTTCTGCAGTGCTGGGGACTGACTGGGATGATCGCCTGCTCGCGGGGCTTCCAGGCTGGTCACCGCTGCCAGCGTCAGCTCGTGCGATGAATGCTGCTGGGCTCCCTTCGACGTGGAGGCCAGTGCGCCTGCGGCCGTGCGATCATGCTGCGCGCCGTCACTCATGACACACAGGATATAGATCTGTGCGCTTCCGGCACAGGCACGCCCCGCGAGTGGTTCCGTATCGGGAAAATTGTGGACAAGTCACGGCGATCTCGCAAGCCTGTGGATAACAACGCTCACAGGTGGAGCGGGCATGCAACCCTTGCAACTCATGACAGCAATCCGCACCTCGCCCGGCGAGCTCTCGAGCCGCGCGGATGCCGACAGCAGCAGCGAGGCGCCGAGTGGCACGAACCAGTTTCCCGTCATCGATCCGTCACGGCCCGTCCTCGTGCGACCTGGCCCAATGGTCCAGGTCGGATGGAACCCCGACACCGCAGCATCGATCGCGATCCCGGCAGCCGTGCCCGCGGAGGTGGTGGCGCGCCTGCTCCGCCTCGCCGATGGCAGCCGCCCACTGAGCCAGCTGCTCGGGCGAGCACGGAAAGCGGGGGTGCCCCAGGACATCCTCATCGATGCCCTCGAGGCACTGACGGATCTCGGTATCGTTGTGTCCCATTCGCAGCGGAGTGGCCTGAAGCCACCGATCAGCATGTGTGTGCTCGGGCACGGACCGCTATCCGACGCCCTGGGCAGGGCCCTGCCGCGCCTTGGCATTCGCGTCCGACACCAAACCGGGCTCGACCCTATGCACCACTCGATCGGTGAGGATGGCACAGCACTCGTCATCCTCGCCGACCAGCCATTGTTCCCGCCCCGCCTCACCGACATGCTGGCGCTCTCCGGGCTGCCGCACCTGCTCGTGCGCACCCGCGACCAGCAAGGAATGATCGGCCCGCTCGTGCTACCGGGCGCAACGAGCTGCTCGAGGTGCGCGGACCTCTTCCGCACCGACAAGGACCCCGCCTGGCCCTATGTCGCCGCGCAGCTCGCCAGCACGACCACGACGGCATCACCTGCCACGATCCACACCACCGTCGGATACGCGCTCGCGCAGATCGAGGCCGTAGCGCGCGCTTCGCGCGAGGCCACCGAGGGGCAAGCGATGCGCTGGCCCGATCTCGATGTGCTCGGCAGCACCGTAGAGATCGATCCGCGCGATGGATCGACCACGCTGCGGCAATGGCCCCGTCACCCGCTCTGCCGGTGCTGGGACGCCGCGGAATCCGCATAGGACCACCGCCAGCGTGCAGCACTCCCCCGGCCTCGCGCCCGAAAGAGCGTCGACAGAAACTCGTGGCGCTCGTGGGCATGAGCGGGTGTTTTGTGGATGATGGGAGTGTGTCTGAGATTCCTCGTAGTGGTGCCGCGCGCTCGGCCCGCCTGGCCAGTCTTCCGCTTGGCTACGCTGGGCGGGCTGCAGCTGGCTGGGGGCGCCGCTTGTCGGGCCAGGATGGCGCCCAGGTGTCGGCGGAGATGTCGGCGAAGGCGGCAGAGCAGTTGTTCGCGGTCCTGGGCGAGCTCAAGGGCGGGGCGATGAAGATCGGCCAGGCCTTGAGCGTGTTCGAGGCCGCGGTGCCCGAGGAACTGGCGGAACCCTACCGGGATGCGTTGACACGGTTGCAGCGCGATGCGCCGCCGCTGTCATCACGGCAGGTGCATCGCGTCCTGGACGAGCAGCTGGGCCGGCGCTGGCCCGAGCGATTCACCAATTTCCAGGACCTGCCCGCGGCCTCGGCCAGCATCGGCCAGGTGCATCGCGCCACATGGCACGACGGCCGCGAAGTCGCGGTTAAGGTTCAGTATCCAGGCGCTGACGAGGCCTTGCGCTCGGACCTGCGGCAGATCCGCCGGCTCGCGCCACTGATGAAGCCGTTCGCTCCAGGCGTGGATGTGCGCGCGCTCGTTGACGAGCTGACGGACCGCACGGTGGAGGAGCTTGACTACCGGCTCGAGGCGGACAATCAGCGCGCTTTCGCCGAGGCGTACGCGAGCAGCGCCGGGGTGCGGGTGCCACGCGTGGTCGCGAGCTCCCCGAAGGTGATGGTCTCGGAGTGGATGGATGGCGTGCCACTATCCCGGGTCATCGCGCGCGGCAGCGAGGTGGAGCGGGCGCACGCGGCTGGGCTGCTGGCGGACTTTGTGCTGTCCTCCCCCCGGACCGCGGGGATGCTGCATGTGGACGCGCATCCGGGGAACTTCATGATCCGCCCGGATGGCCGCTTGGGGGTGCTGGATTTTGGCGCGGTCATCCGCACTTCGGGTGGTTTTCCGCCCGAGCTCGTGCGATTGATCAAGCTGGGCCTGGCCAGTGACTTCCGCGGCCTGATCGACGCCCTCGTCGATGCCGGTTACCTGCGTGCCGATCGTGGTCCCGATCCCGCAGACCTCGCGGGCTTCCTCGATCCGATGCTGGGCATGCTGCGGGGCGAGATGTTTGATTTCACTCGTGATTGGATGCGCAGCATGTCCGGGCTGTACGCGGATTGGCGTAGCAACGAGTTCCGCACTGCGCGGGCATTCGCGATGCCCGCGCAGTACATGATGATCCATCGGGTGCTGGTGAGCACGGTGGCGATCCTGTGCCAGCTCGAGGCGTCGGTGCCGATGGGCGCGATCATGCGGCATCGGATCCCGGAGCTTGCTGGGCCGGAGTAGGCGAGCCCAGATAAGGCGAGCCCGGAGCAGGTGGATCCTCAGGCCACCTTCCGGGGTCGGCCGCGCGGCCGTTTCCTGGCGATGATTGCCCCTTGCTCGAGGATCTCACCTCCCCACACGCCCCACGGTTCCTCCCTGTCGAGGGCGGACTCCAGGCAGCGTTGCTTGATGGGGCAACCGATGCAGAGCGCCTTGGCCTGCTCGAGCTCAGCGGGGTCGGCCGCGAACCAGAGGTCCGGGTCCGCGGTGTGGCAAGGAAGTGCCCGTGCGGGGCGAGCCATGCTGAGCAGAGTGCCTAGTGGGTGTAGCTCGGTGGAATGATCGTCAACGAGGGTATGCATGAGAATGTCCTTGGTATTCGAGGCAATGAACGGGCCAGTGAATGCCAAGGTCGCATCAGAAACCGGTGGGGCGGATGCCTCCGGGGAGCATCGCGCTGATCAGCGCGGACGTGCAAGCTCGGGAGGCTTCATGCGCCCCCCGCACCGCTAGGGTGACCTATTTTGCTGGTCTGGCTAGCGTTGGTGCAGGAAGAACGGCTCTATGGACCTTGGGAAACCGGTGCGCACGCGGGCGGCATTGATCGTGCCGCGCGGATCGCGCTGGGCTCCTGCGGGTACCTCGGTACGGGGCGGGAGGGCAGCGACAATAGCGCGAGCTGCAACACCGGCGGTGGCGTTGGCGCCATTGACCGCGTGCATGCTGGCACTGTTCATGTCGTTGTCTCCTCTTCGCTCGCCGCGCCTTGCCGTTGTCCTGCCTGGGCGCGATGAGGCCCAGTGCGGGTTTCCCAAGGACGGGATGGGGGTTCCACGGTGCGGACGCGTGTGCGCCGCTGTGGTGCAATCAAGCCTACGACGCCGCTCTGGGCGGCACAACCCATTTTTGACCTGCGATAACGCGGCTTTCCTGGTTTCTGCCATTGATCGCGGCGAGCGGAGCGCGGCCGGGATAGGGCGCGGGGGGCGCGGCCGGGATAGGGCGCGCGGGGCGCGGCGAGCGGGGCGCGGCCGGGATAGGGCGCGCGGGGCGCGGCGGCAAAAGCACGGGAAACGGTCAAACGCGATAGAAGCTGTCCTGGGTTTTCGGCGGCTTCTATCGCGTTTGCGCCGCTCCCAGACCCCAGCGGCCGCTCCCAGACCCCAGCGGCCGCTCCCAGGCCCCAGCGGCCGCTCCCAGGCCCCAGCGGCCGCTCCCAGGCCCCAGCGGCCGCTCCCAGGCCCAAGGTCCCAAGCGCCGGGCCCAGCCGCTATCGCCCCGCCCAGCAGCACCGGGCCACTGCGGTCTAGTAGTTCGCCACCACCGCAAGCACGTCGGTCCCATACCGCTCGAGCTTGGCCGGACCGATCCCGGGCAGCGCCACGAGATCGGACTCGGAGCCCGGTCGTTCCGCCGCGATCGCGGAGAGCGTGGCGTCGGTGAACACTACGAACGCGGGCACGCCTTGTTCCTTCGCGGCCCCGAGGCGCCATTCCTTCAACGCGGCGAACAGGCCCTCATCCACCTCGGGGACGGTGACGCTGCGCGCGGGACGCCGCTTGGCCGCGGTGACCGCGCGCTGCTCGGGCAGCAGGGCATCCAGGAAGCGCGAAGGCTTGCGCGAGCGCCTGCCGCCCTGGCTGCGAGACAACGCCCAGGAGATGCCGAGGTGCTCCCGGGCCCGGGTGATGCCCACGTAGAAGAGGCGCCGTTCCTCCTCGATGGCCTCGGGCAGGCCACCGCTGCCCCGTTCGCCGAGCGCGTGGCTGATCGGCAAGGTTCCCTCAGTGATGCCCACGAGGAACACCGCGTCCCATTCGAGGCCCTTGGCGGCATGCAGGGAAGCCAGCGTGACACCATCGACGACCGGTGGTTGCCGCGAGCTGGCGCGGGACTGTAGCTCGCGGACCAGCGTGACGAGATTCAAGGGCTCGCCGAGGCCCTGGATCTCCTCGGCGAGCCGCTCGAGGGCGACGAGCGACTCCCACTTGGCGCGGGCCTGCTGGCCCGAGGGCGGCTGGGGGGTGCGCCCGAGGGGCGCGAGGATGGCCCGCACGAGGGTCGGCAGGGGCGCGTCCTCGGGCAGGTCATCGCGCTCGGCAGCGGCACGCAGCGCGCTCATGGCTTGCACGATCTCGGCGCGCTGGAAGAACCCCTCGCCGCCGCGCACCTGGAACGGGATGCCCGCGTCGGTCAGTGCTTGCTCGTACCCCTCGGACTGGGCGTTGATGCGGAAGAGGATCGCGATCTCGGAGGCCGGGGTGCCACTAGCGAGGAGGCTGCTGATACGGCGCGCCACATCTTTCGCCTCGGCAGGCTCGTCATCGAACTCCGTGAACTGCGGCACAGGCCCGGCTGGCCGCTGCCCGATCAGCTCGAGGCGCATTCCCGCGATCCGGCCGCTGGCTTGCCCGATGACCGTGTTGGCCAGGTCCACGATCTGCGGGGTGGAGCGGTAGTCCCGCACCAGCCGCACAAGCGTCGCGTCCGGATAGGTGCGGGTGAAGTCGAGCAGGTGCCGGGGCGATGCGCCGGTGAACGAGTAGATGGTCTGGTTGGCGTCCCCCACCACGGTCAGGTCATCGCGCCCGCCGAGCCAGGCGTCGAGCACGCGCTGCTGCAGCGGCGTGACGTCCTGGTACTCGTCGACGAGGAAGCAGCGGTAGCGGTCCCGGAACTCCTCGGCGACCACGGCGTTGTCCTCGAGCGCCCCGGCCGTGAAGAGCAGCAGGTCGTCGAAGTCGAGGTACATGGTGTCGCCGCTGGACTTGATGGACTCGTAGTTCTCGTAGACCGCGGCCACGATCTCCGGTGGCGCGGGGATCTGCCGATCGAGGCCGGCGACCACTGCGGGATAGTCCTCCGGGGCGATCAGCGAGGCCTTCGCCCATTCGATCTCGGCGGCGAAGTCGCGCACGCTCTCGGGATCGGTGGTGGCCCGCGCGCGTTGCGCCGCCTGCCGCACCACAGGGAACTTGCGGTCGAGCAGCTGCCACGGCACCTCGCCCATGACGCGCGGCCAGAAGTAGCGCAGCTGTCGCATCGAAGCGGCGTGGAAGGTACGCGCCTGCACGAGGCCCGCGGTGGGGTCAGCGGCGCCGGAGGCACCAAGCTCCCGCAACCGGGTGCGCATCTCCCCTGCCGCGCGACTGGTGAACGTGACGGCGAGGACCTGGCCCGAGGAGACGTGCCCGGCGCTGATGAGGTGGGCGATGCGTCGTGTCACGGTGCGGGTCTTGCCCGTTCCGGCGCCGGCGAGCACGCAGAGTGGCCCACGGGGCGCGGTGACCGCGGCCCGCTGCTCCGGGTCGAGGCCATTGAGAAGGTCGTCCTGCGGCAAGGTCGCGGCGGTGGTGGGGCGAGACATGGCCTCCATCATGGCAGCGATCCCTGACACTTCGAAGCCACCGCGGGAATACGCGCCGCCGTGGATGTGGTTTATTGCCGGTATGACCACCACGAATACCGTCACGATGTACACCACGAGCTGGTGCGGTTTCTGCCTGCGCCTCAAGAAGCAGATGCGCGAGGCCGGCATCGCGTTCACCGAGGTCGATATCGAGTTCGAGCCGGAGGCCGCGGAGTTCGTGGGCTCTGTCAATGGTGGCAACCATGTCGTGCCCACGCTGCGGTTCCCCAATGGCAAGACCGCTACCAACCCGTCGCTGGCCCAGGTCAAGGCATTGATCGACAGCTAGTCCCGGACACGAAACGTGAAGATCCAGCCACGTCGGAGGTGGCTGGATCTTCACCTTCCAAAGGATCGTGACGGGCTACTGGTGCTGCGCCCAGGATTGGAGGATGCCGCGCGCGATGGAGATCGATCCGGGCGCGGTGAAGGGCAGGTCGGGCCTGCTCGTGGTCCAGTCGTCGTCGGCGGTGAGAGCTGCGCGCACGTCGTCCCGGTGGAACCAGCGGGCGTCCTCGATCTCGTCCTGGTCCGGCACGACGGCATCCGTGCGGTCGGCGCGGGCGTGGAATCCGAGCATGAGGGACCGCGGGAACGGCCACGGCTGGCTACCGAGGTAGTGGACGTCGTCGACGAGGACACCGATCTCCTCGTGCACCTCGCGGACGACGCAGGCTTCCGCGGACTCGCCCGCCTCGACGAAGCCGGCGAGCAGCGAGTAGCGGCCCGGGGGCCACACGGGCTGGCGGGCAAGGAGCACATGGTCGGCGCCGTCGTGGACGAGGCAGATGGCGGCGGGGTCGGTGCGTGGATAGTCCTCGCGGCCGCAGCCGAGGCATCGTCGCGCCCATCCGGCCTGCACTGGTTCGGTGGCGCCTCCGCAGCGGGGGCAGAACCGTGCGTGGCGGTGCCAGTTCAGGACGGCTTGCGCTGTTGTGCACAATCCGGCATCGCGCGCGTCGAGCAGTGCCCCCGTGGAGCGCAGGTCGGCCCGCTTCCCGCTCGGGGTGCTATCGCGCACGGCCCAGATGTGGTGCGCTCCCCCGGTATCGAGCACGGCGATGAGCACGGCGCCGGGCGGGGGCGCTCCCGCGATCGACGGGCCGGGCGCGAGCTGGAGGGCGCCATTCTCGATGGGCACCTGGTTCATCTCGTCCATGCGCAGGACAAGGGCTTGTGCCCAGCCCCTCGCCAGCGCGGCGGAGTCAGCGCGCAGCCAAGCGGCGCGCTCGAGCCCGGCGCGGGAAAGCAGCGGGGTGTGAGCGAGCGCGAGGGCGCGCCTGCTCATCGAGAATCCTGTTTCTCGCTGATCCGCTGCGCTTCGCGATGCGCGTGCCGGAGGAACAGCACCCGATCGCCTGCCTCGATCATGGCGATGTCCTCGTCGTCTGCGCGATGCAGTTCCCCGGCGCGGACGACGCCGAGCACGATGTTCTTCAGCGACCGCGGGGAGCTGCCGATCTCCTCGTCGGTGACGGCGCGCTCGGCGATGGCGAAACCCACTTCCGGGGTGAGCAGGTCCTCGATCATCTCCACGACGGTGGGGGTGGTGGTCGCGATCCCGAGCAGCCGCCCGGCGGTCTCGGAGGACACCACGACAGAGTCGGCGCCGGATTGCTTGAGCAAGTGGGTGTTCTCGGACTCCCGGATCGCGGCGATGATCTTCGCGCGTGGCGCTATCTCCCTCGCGGTGAGCGTCGCGAGGACCGAGGCATCGTCCCGGTTGGTGGCGATGATGATCGAGCGGGCATGGGGGACTCCCGCGAGCCGCAGCACATCACCGCGGGTGGCAGAGCCATGCACCGTGACCAGGCCGCGCGCGGACGCCGCCTCGAGGACCGCATTATCCGTATCGACGACCACGATGTCGCTGGCGGGGACGCCATCGCCGATCATCGCGTCGACCGCGGTGCGTCCCTTGGTGCCATAGCCAACTACGACGGTGTGATTGCGCACGCGTTCCCTCCAGCGTTGAATCCGCCACGCCTGGCGCGAGGCCTCGGTCAGTACTTCCAGCGTGGTGCCGATGAGCAGGATGAAGAACATCACCCGCAGCGGGGTGATGAAGAAGATGTTGGTGGCGCGCGCGAACTGGGACAGGGGCGCGATATCGCCGTAGCCGGTGGTCGAGAGGCTGACCGTCGCGTAGTAGAGGCAGTCGAGGTATGTCAGTGGCGTGTCGAGGGAGTTGCTGTAGCCATCCCGGTCGAAATACACCACGAACGAGGTCAATGCCACGGCCAGCGCGGCGCCGACGATGCGCCAGGTGATCGCGCTCATGGGGCTGGTCTCGGGCTTGGGCATGCGGACAACGCCAACAAGGGCATGCAGCGGCCGGCTTGTCAGGTCTCGCGCGGCTGCTCGCCTCCGCATCAGGTTGCGCACATCCCGAGGCTAGCGCGCCCGGCGTGCGCCAGGTGCGGCTACTCGCGATCGTGGTCGTCTATTCCTCGTTGCCGTCGGCGAGGAGCAGGGGCGGCGCGGGTGCTTCTGCCTCGGGCCCAGCTGACTCATCATCGAGCCCATAGTGTCGGCAGGTGTCGCGGATCGCCCCGAGGCCAAAAGCCTGGATCGCGCCCAGCACGCCGGTGCGACGGTGGACGGCCCGCGTGCTCGCGTGCGACTCCACGACGGCCGCCCAGGCGAGCAAGGAGGCAGTGAGCTGGTACTGGTTGGGGCCGCGGAGGTTGACGGCACCGAGCTGATGACCAGATGCGGCGAACACCCGGGCAGCGACGAGGGTGCGCGACTGCGCGAGGGCGGGCTGGTCGAGCTCGCTGGAGCGCATCGTGCTTGCGCGCGCTCCGACCGCGGCGATAAGACGCTGGGAACCGGGGATGGAGCGCAGCGCGGGCACGGCGATGCTGGCGCGCGACAGCATCGGCGATGCCTTGCCGAACCATCCGAGGTAGACGTCAAGCTCCTGCAGGCTCGGCGAGATCTCGGGGATCGTGAGGTGCTCGGTGGTGCCGATGCTGAACCCGCTGCGATTGCGCCCGCCGATCGAGAAGCGGGCGCTGCGGGCGCCGGGCCGCTCGTCACGGATGCCACCGCGGTAGGTGAAGGAGCGTTGCAGGCTCGCCCCGGCGAGTGAGGCGATGGTGCCGCGGCTGAGGGAGCACAGGGAACCATTGGCGCGGAAGTAGCCGATCTCGAGCCGGTGGGGCATGCCCATCTCGGCGGCTTTCTCAAGGGCCCAGGCGCCGGCGAGCTGTCCGCTGACGTACTCGTGCCCGAATCCTGGCATGAGGCGGGCGCCGCGGTGGGCAGCGCGGGCACCGAGCTTGGCGAAGATCCAGCGGATGAAGGACGGCTCGCCCGCGGAGTCGAGGTAGCTGGCACC
The DNA here is from genome assembly GCF_026008515.1 of Hoyosella levis. Taxonomy (GTDB): domain Bacteria; phylum Actinomycetota; class Actinomycetes; order Mycobacteriales; family Mycobacteriaceae; genus Lolliginicoccus; species Lolliginicoccus levis. Next base: position 61,552 of record NZ_BQYM01000007.1, on the reverse strand, counting down.
GGCCTCGGCGGCGGCCTCCGCCACGGTGCGGCCGAGATCCTCGAACGGGCCGATCGTCGTGATGATCACGTCGTCAGCAGTGATGGTGCGGCGCAGCGTTCCCACGTCGCGCACATCGAGAGCGATGGTGGGCAGCGGCTGCTGCGGCGAGAGCTCCCGCGCGCGGAGCGCGAGCGCGTCGGGGTCGCGCCCGACCAGGGTGGGGCGTTCCCGGCGGGCGAGGAGCTCCTGCGCGACGAGGCCGCCGGTATAGCCTGTGGCACCAAACACCAGGATTCTTCTCGTCATGCTCACCGAGCCTAGTGGTCGAGCGCTGCGTCGGCGGGATCGACCTGGCTTGCCGCGGCGGTGTTGCCGGGATTCTCGAGGATCGCGCGGAGCTGCTCTCGGTCGGGCAGGTCCTGCGGCGCCACGGTGTTGCCTGATCGCACGTAGTGGAACGCGGCCCGGACCATGGCGAGCTCGATGGGATGACCGGTGGTGCTCATCAGGTCCGCCCAGGCGATGCGGTACGCCGCGAGCTGCATCGCGACCGCCCGCTCATCGCGGGGCCCCGCCTCCTTGCCAGTCTTCCAGTCCACGACGGTCCAGCCGCCGTCCTCGTCGCGGAACACGGCATCGATGCGGCCGCGCAGCACGGTGTTGCCGACGACGGTCTCGAACGGCACCTCCACCTCGACGGGGTTGCGGGCTGCCCACCGCGATCGCTCGAAGGCGTCCTGGAGCTGCTCGAGGTTGTCGTCGACCTTCTCATCGATGTCCGCAGCGCCCGGTAGATCGTCGAGATCGAGCAGCCGGGTGGCGCTGTAGCGACGCTCGAGCCAGGAGTGGAAGGCGGTGCCGCGCCGGGCCAGCGGGTTCGGCGGGTATGGCAGGGGCCGGCGCAGCCGCACCGCGAGCTCCTCGGGGGAACCGGCGAGCATCACGACGTTGCTGACCGAAAGGTGCCGCGGCAGGCGCACCTCGACGATCGTTTCCCGCCGTTGCTCGCGCTCGCGCAGCAGCGCATCCACATCTTCGGCCCATCGCTGCGCCTCGGCATCGTCGGTGGTCCCGGTGTCGTCGGCATCGACCCACGTGGCCTGCGCGGCCTGTTCCTCGTCTGGCTGCTCGTCGGCTTCATGCTTGGCCTGTCGCATCGCCGCGCGGACCAGCTTGGCTCCGGCCTCCACGGCGCCGCGCTGCGCCCCGAGGGCATCGCGCGGCCAGGTGGCGGCATGGACCTGCTCGGACAAGGGGTTGCTCTCGGCCTCATCGGGCTTGGCCGCCCAGTGCTCGATGGTGATGGTCCCGGCGAGCTCGCCCTCGGCAAGCGCCTTGGCCTCCTCGAGGAACAGCGAGGGACCCTTGGGCTTGAGTCCCTGCTCGGCCCAGTGGTGCCCGGAGAGCAGCACGACACGCTCGGTGCGGGTGACCGCGACGTAGAACAGGCGGCGTTCCTCGTCGAGCCCGCGGCGCGCGAATGCTTCCGTGTGCGCGTCGAGCGAGTCCTTGAGCTGCGCGCGGTTCGTGGCGGTGCTGGTGTCGAGGACTGGCACGCCTTCCGCGCCCTCCTCCCCGGGCTCGGCCCGGTCGCCCCGCAGGTGGGAGGGGAGCTCGCGCATGCTGCTGAGCCAGGTCTCGGAGCGTGAATCGGAGGGGAACACGCCTTTGCACAGGTGCGGGATCGCGACGACCTCCCATTCGAGGCCCTTCGCGGAGTGCATGGTGAGGATCTGCACGCGATCGGGCGCCACCTGGATCTCGCCCGGCGCGAGCCCCTTCTCGATGGTCGCTGCCGCCTGGAGGTACCCGAGCAGGCCGCCCAGCGTGGCTGCGGGGTTGCGGGAGTACCCAGCCACCACATCCGCGAACGCATCGAGGTGCTCGCGTCCAGCGGTGCCGCCATCGATGCTGGTCGCGCAGCGGGACTCCGCCTCGATGCCAATGCCAATGGTGCGTTCCACGTCGGCGACAAGCTCGGTGAGGGGCTGGCCGAGCCGACCGCGCAGCTGCGCGAGCTCCCCGGCCAGCGCCGTGATGCGCCGGTGGCCCTCGGTGGAGTAATTTGCCCGGTCACCCGGGTCGGCGATCGCGTCGCTGATGGCGGCATGCTCGGCGAGCTCGCCGGGGATCGCTTCGCCAAGGGCTTCATCGAGATCCTCGGAGGAGGTGACGGCCCCGCTGCTGCCGGTGCGCTGCGTGAGCGCGAGCTGCCGGGCACGCCACCACAGGGTGGTGATGTCGCTGGCGCCGAGCTGCCATCGCGCGCCGGTGAGCACCCGCATCGCCGCGGTGCCGGCCATCGGGTCAGCGACGAGCCGCAGCATCGCGACAAGGTCCTGCACCTCGGGGGTGTCGAGGAGGCCACCGAGCCCGACGACCTCCACGGGCAGCCCGCGCTCGCGCAGGGCTTCCGCGAGCGGGGCGGCATCGCGGTTGCGGCGGATGAGCACCGCCGCGGTAGGTGGCGCTTCCCCGCGATCGAGGGCGTGCTGGTAGATCACCGAGATATGGTCGGCCACCCAGGCGCGCTCCGCTTCCACGTCCGCGCACAGCGCAAGACGGATATCTCCCTCGGGCGCACCGGGGCGCGGCTTGAGGATGCTCACGGGTATGCCGCGGGCACGCAGCGGGTTCGATACCGAGTTGGCGATCGCGAGGGCGCGGACAGGGTTGCGCCAGCTGGTGAGTAGTTCGAGGCGGGTGGCTGGCTTGCCGCGCGGGCCGGGGAAGTCCGTGGCGAACCGGGGCAGGTTCGCCGCGGAGGCACCGCGCCATCCATAGATCGACTGGATGGGGTCGCCGACCGCGGTGACGGCGAGGCCGCGGTCCTGGCCTCCGCCGTAGAGCGAGGACAGCAGCACCCGCTGCGCGTGCCCGGTGTCCTGGTACTCATCGAGCAGCACGACCCGGTAGCGGGATCGCTCGATGACGCCCACCTCGGGGTGCCGGGCCGCGACACGGGCGGCGAGGGACATCTGGCTGCCGAAGTCGAGCGCCCCCTCCGCGCGCAGCGCGTCGCGCAGTCGCCGCACGAGCGGGATGAGCTGGCGCCGATGCTGCTGCACGAGGGCCGGCTTGACCAGGCCCTGGGCAGGCTCGGCACGCTGGCGCGGCCCGGGCGGGAGGGTGGCGATGAGGTCCTCGAACTCGTGCGGATGGTCCTCGAGCTCCTCGATATCGATCAAGTGCTCGTCGAGCGCGCCGGACAGCGCCAGCACCGAGTCGGTGATCGTTGCCGGGGTGTGCTCGATGTCCAGCGGGCCATCCCAGGTGTTGACCACCTTGAACGCGAGCTGCCACAGCTCGGTCTGGCCGAGCAGCGTCGCGGAGGGCTCGATGGGCAGGCGCAGGCCGTGCTCGGAGAGCAGCCTGCCCGCATAGGCGTGATACGTGCTCACGTCCGGCTCGGCGATCTCGAGGCGGGTGCGCAGCTCGCCCGCCGGGTCGGCGTCGCGCAGCAGGGAGGAGCCCGCGATCCGGGCGAGGCGTGCCCGGATACGCTGACCGAGCTGCTGGGCTGCTTTGCGGGTGAAGGTCAGGCCCAGGATCTCCTCGGGGCTCACGAAACCATTCGTCACCAGCCAGACCACCCTCCCAGCCATGGTCTCGGTCTTTCCCGCTCCCGCTCCAGCAACGACCAGGACCGGCCCGGCGGGAGCGGTGATCACCGCGCGCTGTTCCTCGGTGGGCGAGTGCTGCCCGATCGCCTGGGCGATCTGCTCGGGGGTGAACCGTGCCCGCGCGAAAGCGGCACGGCTGCCTGATCGTCCGCTCACAGCTCGGTCACCTGCCGTCCTTCCTCCTGGACCGGGCAGCTTGATCGCACGGGGCAATGGTCGCAACCGTCATTGATGCGCGCCTCGAACACGGGGCCCTGCGTGGCGCTGGCGGCCTGCCGGATCAGCCCAGTCCATTCGATCCAGGACTCGTCGTCGAGCGGGTCCTGCGATCTTTCCGCGGCGCCCGTGGTGCGATTGGATTGCGCGATGTAGAGCAGGCGCGCGCCACCGGTCGCGAGGTCCTCGCCGGGGATCAGGCCGGACCGCGCGGCGACCTGGTAGGTGGCGAGCTGCGCGTGCTCGGCGGCCTTTCCCGCGGTGATCGCGGTGCGGGCCGTCTTGATGTCGACCACGACCGGGCGTCCCTCAGCGTCACGCTCGAGCCGGTCGATGCGGCCACGAAGCCGCACGTCGGGCAGCTCAGCGCTTCCAGCGGTACCGTCACCAGCGGCACCGTCCTCGCCCGACGAGCCGGGCAGCACGCCGTCGATCACGACCTCCACCCCGGCCTCGGTGAGCTCGCGCCGGGTGGCTTGCAACCAATGCCGGAAATTGTCGAGCATGCCTTCCATCCGGGCGAGCTCGTGGCGGGCATGCCAGGGCGCGCCCACGTTGACCTTCTGCCATGCCCGCTCGAGCGCTCCGGTGATCTCCTCGTCGGGAATGCGCCCCGCGACGGCTTGCGCGAGCGTATGGACGAGCGTTCCCTTGATGGCGCTGAGGGTGTCGGAATCCGTGCCGCCGTGCTTGGTGAGCAACCACCGCAGCGGGCAAGCAAGCAGTTCCTCCACAGAGGAGGGCGAGAGGGGCACGGGGCCGTCCGCGATCTCCCAGAGGCTGTCGCTGGTGCTGGGCGAAGCCAGGCCGTACCAGCGCTTCGGGTCCGCTCCGGGCACCCCCGCCGCGGCGAGGCGGGCGAGCTGCGCCGCAGCATGGTGCTGGCGCTGCTCGGTCTCGTGCGGCGAGCACACCACGGAACGCAGGCGGGCCACCAGCGCGGGCAGGGCGAGAACGGTGCGCGCCGGGTGCTCGACGGGCAGTACCTGCGCCTCGGGCATCGGGGGCCCGGACGGGTCCAGGCTGTCCCGCAGATCCAGGAGAAAGCGAGAGGGCGCGAGGTCCGCGTCACCGGTGATCGATTCGACCGCGGTGACCAGCAGGGTGCGCCGGGCCCGGCTGCACGCGACCAGGAAGAGCTTGCGCTCGTCGGCCAGCAGCGGGGCGAGCCGGGAGAGCGGAGATTCCGGCTCGCCGCTCGCTTCCCGCTCCAGGATGTCATCGAGGTCCTCGGCACCGAGGAGGCTGCTGCGCCCGCGCAGCGAGGGCCAGGTGCCTTCCTGCACGCCCGCGACCGCCACGACATCCCACTCCCGCCCGGCGGCAGCATGCGCGCTGAGCAGGGTCACCGACTCCTCGTGCAACTGGGATTGCTGGAAGGGCTCCGCCGCGATCTGCTGCTGCTCGACGTGCTCGACGAAGCCCGCGAGCGAGCCGCCGGGGAGCCGATCGACGTACGAGGCGGCGGCGTCGAACAGGGCAACGATGGCATCAAGATCCCGATCGGCCTGTGCTCCGGCGGCACCGCCACGCAGCGCGCTCGCGAGCCAGTGCTGCTGCAGCCCGGTCGCCGACCATGCCTCCCAGAGAACGTCCTCCACTCCCCTGCCGCGCCGTTCCGCCCGCCGCGCCCGGCGCAGCACGGTGCGTACCCGGTTGATCGGTGCCGCCTCCGCGCGTGTCAGGTCACGGCGCAGTCCCTCGGCATCCGCATCGTCATCCTCCGCGGTGAGGAGCAGCGCGAGCAGCTCGGCGGAATCACGCTCCCCGCCCCGGCGCATCTCTGCCCGCCGGGCACCACGCCGCACGCGCCTGAGCAGCAGTGGGTCGGCGCCGCCGATCGGGCCGGTCAGCAAGAGCAGCGCGTCCTCGGCAACCAGGGCCGGCACCGTTCGCCGCGCCGCTGCCCTCGCCACGACGAGCATGGCCTGCGAGGCGCGCTGGACGGCTAGTGGATGCTCGGGAACCGGCGTTGTCACCGGCACCCCCGCGGAGACTAGCGCGCGGCGCAGCGGCGCGGACAACGTGGGGACCGAGCGCACCACGACGGCCATGTCGGACCAGGCAATGCCCTCCATCAAGTGCGCGCGCCGCAGCACGTCCGCGATGAGAGCGGCCTCGCGCGCCTGGGTGGGGACGATCTCGGCGAGGACATGGCCCTGCCCTGGACTGGCCTGCCCTGGACTGGCTTGCCATGGGCTGGGCGACCGATGCGGCTGGCTCCCCGGAATGCGCGCGGAGATCCGCGCCGCAACGCCCGCGATAGCGACCGGCATGCGAAAGCTCTCGCCGAGCACGACCTGGCGATCCGAGCCAGTCCCGGCGAGCCCCTCCAGGAAGCGGGCATCCGCACCACGGAAGCGGTAGATCCCCTGGTCCGGATCACCGGACAGGACGGCGATCCGCGCGCCGGTACCGATGAGCTCGACGAGCTGCGCGGCCTGCGGATCAAGATGCTGGGCATCATCGACGAAGAGGTAGCGAACCCGCGATCGTTCCTGGTCGAGCAGGTTGGCATCGGAAGCAAACGCGGTGACGGCGGCGCTGACGAGCTCCGCGGCGTCGAGCGCGGGAGCGGTCGCCTGCGGGGCCTCCATGCCGACCGAGCCCCGCAGCATCATCACCTGCTCGTAGACCATGGCGAACCGCCCCGCCGCGACCCACGCGGGCCGCTTGTGCGACTTGCCGAGCCTCGCGAGGTCCTCCGGTCCGAGCCCCCGCTCGCCCGCCCGGCGCACCAGATCCCGCAGCTCGGAAGCAAAACCGTCCAGCCCAAGAGCTGGCCTCAGCTCGGGCGGCCAGTACTCCGCGTCATCCTCGATGTCGCCGTGCAGCAGCTCGCGCATCACTGCGTCCTGCTCGCTGCTCGTGATCAGGCGGGGCGGTGGATTCCCATACAAGCCGGCATGGAGCGCGAGCACAGCGAAGGCATAGGAATGCACGGTCCGCACGAGCGGCTCGCGGCTCGCGCGGGGCGCACCATGGGGCGGGTCATCAACGATCGCCTCGCTGATGGCATCACGCATCGTGCCTGCCGCATGCTTCGACGGGACCAGCACGAGGATGGACTCCGGATCGGCGCCGCCGCGCAGAGCCTCGACCACAAGGTCTGCCATCAGCGATGATTTCCCCGTGCCCGGACCGCCAAGGACCTGGTATGGACGCCAGGCGAGCGCGGTGCTGGTTCCCTCCGCGGCCTGGCTACTGGCAGAGACGAGGGCCAGCAAGCGGCCGGGCTCGCCGGTCCATACGCGCGCCACCGATGCCCGGGGACTCGCCTGGGCGAGCTCGAGCCGCACGCCCTCCGGTATCCCCGCCTTGGCTGCCATGGTCCTATGCAATCATGTGGGTCCGACAATGCTGCGGGATTCGCCCGCCTTGGGGGCCCGGGGTCGCGCGAGGCGGGCTAGGCCGTGATCTCGCGCGTTTCAGCACTGGCGTCGCGAGAACGCATCATGGTGTCAGCGAGGCGCTGGGCGGTCGCGGAATCCATCTTGCCGGTGGCATAGCTGAGCAGGGCTAGCGCGAGCTCGTTGCCCGTAGCGGCCGGGGCCATCTTGCTGGCGGCGCCCGATACCTTGCCCATGACCTCGTCATAGCCGGACTCCGCGCGCCGGGCGAGCGGCGATGCGGTCAGCGCTGCGAGTCGCGTGCTGGTGGCGCGCAAAGCCTGGTCGAGGGACCGATGCACCAGCGTGCGGCGCGGCAGCAGCAGCCCGCGCTCCTTGTCGGTGAGCACATCGATATCACGGATGGGAGTATCGATATCCTCGACGATCGCGGTGAGCAGCCGCTGGAACCGCTGCACGATGGCCACGACCGTGGACTCGTCGAACAGGTCGATGGCGTACACCATCGAGCCCGCGATGCCCGCGGGCCCGCCATGGGCATCGGTGTACTCGGTGAGGACCAGCTCGAGATCGCAGTCCGCGGAGCTCGCCTGCATCGATCCCATCGAGATATCGATGCCTGCGACAGAGGCCACGTACTCGTCGTCGGAGTGCATGGACATGGCCACCTGGAACACAGGGTGGTACGAGGTGGTCCGCTTGATGTCAAGAACGTCGAGGAGGCGCTCGAACGGTGTCTCGGCGTGCGCGAATGCATCGGTGCCGCGCGCATGGACCTGCCGCAGGAACTGCGCGACCGTCTCGGTGGCGGTCACCTGGTTGCGCAGGGCGAGGGTATTGCCAAACATGCCGACGATCGGGGCGAGGGACTCGTCCACCCGCGCCTCGACGGTGGTGCCGATCGTGACGTCATCGGTGCCGCACAGCCTCGAGAACAGCAGGGTGAGCGCGCCCTGCAGCACGGCGAACACCGAGACCTGCTGCTCGGCGGCGATCCGCCGCAGGCTTGCGTGGGCGGTGTCGCCGACGAAGAACTCGACGGTCCTCCCCCGCTGCAGCTGGTATTCCGGACGCGGCCGATCCAGGGGCAGGTCGAGGAGTTCCAGTGCGCCGGCCAGCTCGGACCGCCAGAAATCGATCTCGCGCGCCGTGACGCTGCCGGGGTCGCCCTCCTCGCCGAGGAGCTCGCGCTGCCACAGCGCGTAGTCGGCGTATTGCACGGGGAGCTCGCACCAGTCCGGCTCGCGGCGCGCGCACCGCGCCTCGTAGGCCTGGAACAGGTCGGCGATGAGTTGCTTGAGCGATGCACGATCGACAGCGATGTGGTGCACGACGATCGTGAGGATGTACTCGTCGGCAGCGATCTGGAAGAGCCGGGCGCGGAAAGGAGGCTCGACCGCGAGGTCGAATCCGGTCGCGGCGAACTGCTCGATGGCCCCGGCCGGGTCCACATGATCAGGGATGGGAACCGGTGCGATGTCGATGGGCACCGCGGACGCGGGAATGATCTCCTGGTGCGGGCCCTCGGTCGCGACAGGGAACCGGGTGCGGAGGATCTCGTGGCGCTCGAGCAGGTCGGCGGTCGCTGCGGCTAGCGCGGCCTGGTCCAGGTCGCCGGTGACCTCGACGGAGATCGGCACGTTGTGCACGTCCGCGCGTGGATCGAAGCGGTTGATGAGCCAGAGTCGCTGCTCGGCGAGGGAGAGCGGGATCCGGGACGGACGGCACCGGTGGAAGTCGCTCGCGCTTGTCGCGGGCGACGGCGAGGGGCGAAGGTGCTCGCCGCCCCGTCCGGCTTGGCCGTGGGGTGCGTCATCCATCTTCAGGCACTCCTTAAAAATGCGAGTCAGCCGATCCGCGCATGGGCTCGCGGGTCGACATGGCATCATGCGTGCACTCCCTCGAGTGCTGCGCCGGCACAAGCTCCGGCTAGCCGGTCTTGCTTGCCGCACCTCGGGACACGCTGCACGATCACTTCTGGTAGTAGCTTGTGATCGTGGTGTTACCAGGCTACAGGGGGCATGATTACAGTCACGTCAATTCTCGACAAGATTGCGACGACTTCGCATTCCTGCCGCGAACATTGACCGCGGAACCTTGTGATCATTTGCTCGCCGTGACCAATAGCCTGCCGTGCAGCGTGACATAGCTTACATGTGGTGACAATGCCGACGCCATTCCCGGACCGGCGCCCCATGATCGGGCATCATGCCCGTGACCGGCACCTCCCTCGCTCGGGCAGTCGAGCGACACCAGGCCGCACGGCCAAGACCGCGCGATATCGATTGGGGGCCAGAACAGTACGTGCCTGCCCTCCAGGATGCTGACGTCGAAAGGGTGCGCGCGCTCATCCGCTCGGTGCCGCCCGGCCAGGTGACCACCTATGGCGATGTCGCGCGTGCCGCCGGACTGGGCAATGCCCGCCTGGTGGGATGGATCCTCCGGACCGATGGCGCGGACCTGCCCTGGCACCGGGTGGTGCGTGCGGACGGATCACTGGCCCCGCACCTCGCGCAGGAGCAAGCACGGCGGTTGCGGACCGAGAACATCTCGGTGTCCGGCGATCGTGTGCGACTGCGGCCGGTTCGCCACGTCTTTCCCGCTTGAGCGGGCGGGCTCGGTCCCGGTTCGCGCGCGGCGCGGCAACCCGGCGCGACAACCCGGCCCGAGCAGCTAGCGGGCGCGCACGGACCAGCGGCCGACCAGGCCGCGACCAGGACGCCCAGCAGTGATGCCCAGCAATCCCGCGCGGGAGACGCCAGCACGAGCTCGGCCAGGACGCTGTGCTTCGCCGGCCCGTCGGCAGACGAGGTCGATGAGGCCAGGATGCACGCCGATGGGATCGGCGACGCCATCGGCGCCGGACTCGCGGAGGCGGTTCTGGAACAGGCCCTCGGCGAGCAGGTAGCTCGCGATGAAAACGCGCGAACCAGTGCGCGCGCGCACGTCGGCGACCACGTCGGTGACGCGCGGCTCGGCGGTGGCCGCGAAACCGACCTCGACCTGTGCGCCGAGAAGCGTCGAGAGCAACCGGGCGGCTTCCTCGACATCCGCGAGTGCTCGCTGGTCGGACGATCCCGCCGCGGCCAGCACAACGGCATCACCGCGCTGCCAGCCCGCGTCGCGCAGCCGATCCGCAAGGATCCCGGCGAGGATGGGGTCGGGCCCGAGGGCGCGCGCCACGACCGTTTCCTGATGGCCGCTCTCGGCGATCTCCCGTGGCACATCGGAGCGCACGTGGTAGCCCGAGGCGAGGAACGCGGGCACCACGATCGCGGGCCCGTCGATGCCGCGCAGCACCTCGCTCGGCGATGGCCCGAGCACATCAACGAAAGCGACGGGGACGTGCCCGATGCGAGCAGCGACCGACTCGGCGATCCGGGCGATGATCTCGACGCCGTGGGGGTTGCGGGTCCCGTGCGCGACGAGCACCACAGTGGGCCCGCGCTGTGCTGCTGCTCGGCTCATCGGTCCTCCGTCGGATGGGTATGCACTGGGTCGAGGGCGAGGCGGTAGCCACGCTTGACGACGGTCTGCACCACTTTGGGCGCTCCGAGCGCTGCGCGCAAGCGTGCTACTGCTGTCTCGACGGCGTGGGTATCGTCGCCGGCGCCCGGCAGTACCGCGAGCAGGTCCTCCCGCGAGACGACCATCCCGGGGCGCTTCGCGAGGGCACGCATGATGGCGAGGGACGCTGGCGGGACCTGCTTGACCTCTCCGTCGACCACGACGCAGCTGCCGCGCAGGCTGAGGTGATGCCCGCCGGCCTGCAGGTTGCGGGCGCGGCGCGGGAGCTCCTCGGCGATGTGACGGGCGAGCGCGCCGAGCCGGGCGCGGTGGGGCTGGGTGGTCGCGACGCCGAGCGTCTCGAGCGGTGCCGAGGTGACGGGGCCCACGCTGAACGCGATGACCCGGGTGCGCATCGCGTTGAGAAGCAGCTCGAGGACGTGGGTGTCCTGGGCACGGCCGAGAAGCGAGGCGACGGCGGGGGCGCTGGTGAACGTGATCGCGTCGAGCTCGCCGTTGATCGCGGACTCGATCATCCGGTCGAGGTGGCTGAGGTCCTTGGGCGGGAGCCAGCGGTACACGGGCACGGGAATGACCGTCGCCCCGGCGCTGCGCATGACCTCGCAGAAGTCGGGGATGGGCTCCCATTCTGTGGTGGCGCCGTGCAGCTGCACGGCGATTCGCTTGCCCTCGACGCCTTCCTCGAGCAGGTGGTCGAGCACCTCTGCGGAGGATTCGGATTCCGGGGACCATTCCTCGCGCAATCCTGCCGCGCGCATGGCGCCCTTGGCCTTGGGGCCGCGGGCCAGCGAGCGTGCTTGGCCCAACGCCTCGATCAGTGGCTCGGCGAGGCCCCAGTTGTCGGCGGCCTCGACCCAGCCGCGGAAGCCGATGCCGGTGGTGGCGACGGCGATGTCCGGCGGGTCCGCGATCACTGACTCGGTGGCGCGCCGGAGCTCGGTGTCGTCGACGAGAGGAATGATGCGGATCGCAGGGGCATGCATGATCGTGGCGCCCCGGCGCTCGAGCAACGTGGCGAACTCCTCGGCGCGCCGCGCTGCGGTGATGCCGATGGTGAAGCCCGCGAGCATGTCGGTGGCATCTTCTCCCTGTGTCGTGAGGGGCCGGGGGGTCGTCGCGGATGGAGGCACGGTTCTCACGCTACTTCTTCGCGCCACCGCGGGTCAGCTGGACGGACCTCCACCATGCCCTCGCTGACTCGCACGTCGTAGATGGGCAGCGCCACCGCTTCGTCGTCGAGGCATGCCCCGGTCTCGAGGGAAAAGGCTTGCTTCAGCAGTGGCGATGCCACTACCGGGGTGCCCTTGCGGTCGCCGACGATGCCACGGGACATCACGGCGGCGTTCATGAAGGGGTCGATGTTGCCGACGGCGCGGAGGGTGCCATCGTCGAGCCGGAACAGCGCGACCTGCTCGTGGCCTGGCAGAAGCACCGCCACTCCCCTATTGGGGATGAGGAAGTCGTAGGGGCAGGCTCGGGTCCAGGCGGTGTCCTCGCCGTGGACGGGCTGGCGGAAATCGAGCGCGGTCATTACTTCACCCCTGCTGTGGTCGTCTCGGGCATTCCGGGCATTCCGAGCCCGACGGGAACCTTGCGGCCGTCGCTCTCGGTGAACTGGACTGTCGGGTCGGACTGCTCCGGCGCGTTGACGAAGGAAACGAATCGGGACAGCTTCTCCGGGTCCTCGAGGACACCCGCCCACTCGTCCTTGTATCCGGCGACGTGCTTCTCCATTGCGGCCTCGAGCTCCTCGGCGAGGCCCAGGCTGTCCTCGCACACCACCTGGCGCACGTGGTCGATGCCGCCGTCGAGGGATTCCTGCCAGGGGGCGGTGCGCTGGAGCCGATCAGCGGTGCGGATGTAGAACATCAGGTAGCGGTCGATGTACTTGATGAGGGTCTCGTCGTCGAGGTCGGTGGCGAGCAGCACCGCGTGCTTGGGGGTCTGGCCTCCGTTGCCGCCGACGTAGAGGTTCCAGCCACGCTCGGTGGCGATGACGCCGACGTCCTTGCCGCGGGCCTCGGCGCACTCGCGGGCACACCCGGACACGGCGAGCTTGAGCTTGTGCGGGGAGCGCAGTCCGCGATAGCGCTTCTCGAGGTCAACGGCCATCTTGACCGAATCCTGCTGCCCGTAGCGGCACCAGGAGGAGCCGACGCAGCTCTTGACGGTGCGCAGGGACTTGCCGTATGCGTGGCCGGATTCCATGCCGGCGTCGACGAGTTGCTGCCAGATCCGCGGCAGCTGCTCGACGCGGGCGCCGAACATGTCGATGCGCTGGCCGCCGGTGACCTTGACGTAGAGGTCGAACTCCTTGGCGATCTGGCCGATCACGATGAGCTGATCGGGCGTGACCTCGCCGCCGGGCATGCGCGGCACCACGGAGTAGGTGCCGTTCTTCTGCAGGTTGGCGAGGAAGTGGTCGTTGGTGTCCTGCAGCGTTGCCTGCTCCCCATCGAGGATGTGCTCGCTGGAGGTCGAGGCAAGGATCGAGGCGACGGTGGGCTTGCAGATATCGCAGCCCTTGCCGGTGCCATGCTTGGCGATCAGCTCGGAGAACGTGCGGATGCCGGTCATCTGGACGATCTGGAAGAGTTCCTGGCGCGAGTGGTTGAAGTGCTCGCACAGCGCCTTGGACAGCTCGACGCCCGAGTCGGCGAGGAGCTTCTTGACCAGCGGCAGGCAACCACCGCAGGAGGCTCCGGCCTTGGTGCATGACTTCACGGAGGCGACGTCGCAGGCGCCGTTGTCGATGGCCCCGCAGATGTCGCCCTTGGTGACGGCGTTGCAGGAGCAGATCTGCGCGTCGTCAGGCAGGGCGGCGGTGCCGATCTCGGCCGCTCCGCCGCCAGCTGGCGCGATGAGGGATGCGGGGTCGCCGGGCAGCTCGCGGCCGACCATGGGGCGCAGGGTGGCGTACGCGCTGGCGTCGCCGACGAGGATGCCGCCGAGCAGGGTCTTCGCGTCGTCGGAGAGGACGATCTTCGCGTAGGTCCCGGCCGCGGGGTTGCTGAGGACCACCTCGAGCGCGCCCGGGGTGGTGGCGAAGGCATCGCCGAAGCTCGCGACGTCCACGCCGAGCAGCTTGAGCTTGGTGGACAGGTCCGCGCCGGGGAACTCGGCGGTGCCGCCGAGCAGCCGATCGGCGACCACCTCAGCGGTGGCGTAGCCGGGCCCGACGAGGCCGTAGCAACGGCCCTCGATCGCAGCGACCTCGCCGATGGCGTAGACGTCGTCGTTGGAGGTGCGGCAGGAAAGGTCGGTGATGATGCCGCCGCGCTCGCCCACCTCGATGCCGGAGGCGCGGGCGAGCTCGTCGCGGGGCCGGACGCCTGCCGAGAACACGAGCAGGGAGGCGTCGATGACCGAGCCGTCGGAGAGCTCGACGGCAAGGGTGCCATCCTGCTGCTCGATGACCGCGGCGGTAGAGACACCGGTATGGATGGTGAGTCCGAGTTCGGTGACGAGGCTCTTGAGCTGGGCGCCGCCGCCCTCGTCGACCTGCAGCGGCATGAGCCGGGGCGCGAGCTCGACGACGTGCGGGGTGAGGCCCATCAGCTTGAGCGCGTTGGCGGCCTCGAGCCCGAGCAGCCCTCCGCCGACGACCACACCGACGGATCCGGCGGGCGAGGTCTCTGCCGCGGCGCGGATCTTGTCGAGGTCCTCGAGTGTGCGGTACACGAAGCAGCGCTCGGCATCCTTGCCCGGAACAGGCGGCACGAACGCGTACGAACCCGTGGCGAGGACAAGCTTGTCATAGTTGATGACGTCGCCGCGGGTGGTCGTGACGGTGCGCGCCTCGGGATCGATGGCCTCGCCCCGCTCGCCCAGCCGGAGCTCGACATGCGTGTCGCCGGGGTAATCGTTGCCACTGAGAGCGAGCTCCTTGTGGTCCCACGTGCTGACATAGGACGAGAGCGCTACTCGGTCGTAGGCTGCCACGGGCTCCTCGCAAAGGACCGTGATCTTCCACTCGCCCTGCTCATCGCGTGCCCGGAGCGCTTCGATGAATCGGTGGCCGACCATTCCGTGGCCGACGACAACGATGTTCTTCTGCATCATGCCGCTCCTTCTTCGTGCTTATGCTTCAAAGGTATGGACGCTTCGTTGCGTGCGTGTTTCGCGTCCGGGTCGCCCTTTTTAAGCCATCCGCACAGGCCGTCCACCGCGCTGGTGCAGCCCCCGCATCCGGTGGTGGCGCGCGTCACCGACGCCACGGCCTTGGTATCGCGGGCACCATCGCGGAAGGCGGCGGTGATCTGGGACTTGGTGACGGAGTTGCACTTGCACACGACGGCCGAGCCGGGCATGTTGGCCGGGCTGGCAGCCTCCGCTATTCCCGCTGCCCCGCGACCGAGCAGCAGAGCCATCCGGTCCGCCGGCACGGCCATGCCCGAGTCGAAGTACTGCGCGAGCATGCCGGTGACCTCGGGGTTTCCCAGCAGGACCGCCCCCACCAGCCGGTCGTCGCGCACGATCACCTTCGCGTATCGGCCGCGCACCGGGTCGGCCAGCGCCAGCACCTCCGCCTCGCGGTCATGCAGGTCGGTGTAGACCTCCCCCATCGAGGCGAGATCGATGCCATGGGCCTTCAGCCGGGTCGTCTGCGATGTCCCCTCATAGCTGCTCGTGGCGTTGGTGCCGGTGAGATGATCGGCGACGACCGCTGCGTGCTCCCAGGCGGGCTGCACGAGCCCATAGACCATGCCGCGATGCTCCGCGCACTCGCCGATGGCACGGATGCGCGCATCGGAGGTGCGGAGCTGATCATCGACGATCACTCCGCGGCCGATGTCGAGCCCGCACTGGTCGGCGAGCTCGGTGCAGGGCCGGATGCCCGCGGAGAGCACGACGAGATCGGTGGCGAGCTCGGTGCCGTCCTCCAGGAGCAGCCCCGTCAGGGTGCCGTCCTCGTCATGGATGAGCGAGCGGGCGCGCTGCCCGAGCACCAGTCGCATGCCCATGTCCTCGAGGACGCGCGCGAGCACGGCGCCGCCGTCCCCGTCGAGCTGCCGCTCCATCGGGTGGCCGGCCGGGTGAACCACCGTGACCTCAGCGCCGCGGCCAAGGGCACCGCGCGCGGCCTCGAGGCCGAGCAAGCCACCACCAAGCACCGTGATGCGCGCGCCCGGGGTCGTCGCGGCAAGGATGGCATCGCAATCCTCGACGGTGCGGAACGCCCGCACGCCAGGCGCGAGCACCCCATCGCTGTTGCGGATGCCGTCCATCGGCGGGATGAACGACCTGCTGCCGGTGGCGAGCACGAGGTCGTCGTACTCCACGATGGAGCCATCATTGAGGTAGACCCTCCGCGCGTCGCGGTCGACCTTCTCCGCGAGCACGCCGGTGCGAACGGTGATGGCGTTGCGCTCGTACCAGGTGTCCGGCTTGAGGCGGGTCTCCCGCGCGGTCAGCCCGCCCGCGAGGACGGTGGAGAGCAGGATGCGGTTGTAGGCGGGGCACGGCTCGTCGCCGATGACGGTGATGGTGAGCTGGCGCGGGTCGGGCTGGCGCAGGCGCAGCTCCTCCGCCATGCGGGCACCGGCCATGCCGTTGCCGACGATAACGATGTCGCGCTCGCCGGAAGCGTGCTGGCTGATCATGTCGCGTTCTCCAATCGGATCGCGCTGACCTTGAACTCCGGCATCCGGCTGGTCGGGTCCAGCGCGGGATTGGTGATCAGGTTGGCGCGCTCCGCGTCGGGATAGTGGAACGGTATGAACACAGTGTCGGCGCGCATTGTTTCGTCACAGTGAACCCGGGCGCGCGTGGTGCCACGGCGGCTTACCAGTTGTGCTAAATCGCCGTTACGCAGGCCGCACCGCTCGGCGGTATCGGGGTGAGCCTGCACGAACATCTCCCCCGCGGCCTTGGCGAGCTCGGCGATGCGCCTGGTCTGCGCGCCGGACTGGTACTGGGCGAGCACCCGGCCCGTGATGGCGATCAGCGGATATGCCGCGTCGACGGACTCGGCAGGGCCCCGGTAGCCGACGGCGATGAAGCGTGCCCGGCCGCTGGGGGTAGCGAAGCGCTCGAGGAACATCCGTGGCGTGCCAGGGTGCGCGCCATCAGGCCGCTCCGGGCACGGCCAGTGCAATGCCTCGCCCGCGTCGAGGCGCTCATAGGTGACGCCGCTGTAATCGGCGATGCCCCCTGCCGAGGCTCGGCGCAGCTCATCGAACACGACCTGCGGCGCCACCGGGAAGCGATCAGCGGGCTGCCCGAGCCGCTCAGCGAGGCCCCGCCAGATCCCGAGCTCGCCGCGCGCGCCCTCGGGGGGAACCACGGCGGTCCGGCGCCGGATCACGCGGCCCTCCAGGCTGGTGAGGGTGCCTTCCTCCTCCGCCCATTGCAGCACCGGCAGGACCACATCGGCCATCGCCGCGGTCTCCGACATCACGAAGTCACACACCACGAGCAGGTCGAGCGCCTCGAGCCGCTCGACGATATGACCGGCGCGCGGGGCGGAGAGCGCGATGTTGGAGCCATGCACGAGCAGCGCGTGGACGCCACCGGGCTGGCCGAGGCTGTCGAGCAGCTCGTAGGCGCTCTTGCCCGGGCCGGGCAGGTCCTCGGGGTCGATGCCCCACACGCCCGCGACATGGGCACGAGCCGCGGGATCGGTGATCTTGCGATAGCCGGGCAGCTGGTCCGCCTTCTGCCCGTGCTCGCGCCCGCCCTGGCCGTTGCCCTGGCCCGTGATGCAGCCGTAGCCGCTCCCCCTGTTGCCGGGCATCCCGAGGACCATCGCGAGCCCGATGATCGCGGAGACGGTGTCCGTGCCATCGGCATGCTGCTCGGCGCCGCGCGCGGTGAGGATGTAAGCGCCGGTGTCGTCGCGCTGCGAGGCCGCGAGGATCCGCACCGCGCGACGCATGTGCGCCACCGGTACGCCCGTGACGCGCTCGGTGCGCTCGGGCAACCACTGCGCCACCTCCGGCCAGTACTCGTCGTAGCCCTCGGTGCGGGCGTCGAGGTAGTCGCGGTCGATCAAGCCCTCGGTGATCGCGATGTGCGCGAGCCCGAGCGCGAGCGCCATATCGGTGCCGGGCTTGACCTGCAGGTGCAGCCCTCCGCCGTCCTCGGCACGTGCCGCGGTGGCGGTGCGGCGCGGATCGACGACGATGAGCCCGCCCGCGTCCGCGGCGGTGGCGAGGTGGCCCACGAACGGGGGCATGGTCTCGGCGACATTGCCGCCGAAGATCATGATGGCCCGCGCGCTGGTCAGGTCGCTGACCGGGAACGGCAGCCCCCGGTCCACGCCGAAGGAGCGGATTCCGGCCGCGGCCGCCGACGACATGCACCAGCGGCCGTTGTAGTCGATATTGGAGGTGCGCAGCGCCACGCGGGCGAACTTGCCGAGGATGTAGGCCTTCTCGTTGGTGAGCCCGCCGCCGCCGAACACACCGATCGCATCGTTGCCGTGGAGCTGCTGGATCGCACGGATCTTGCCAGCTATCAGGTCGAGAGCCTCGTCCCAGCTGGCCTCGACGAACTGGTCGCCACGGCGCACCAATGGGGTGGTGAGGCGATCGGGCGAGCGCAGCAGCTCCGCGCTGGTCCAGCCCTTCTGGCAGAGCCCGCCACGATTGGTGGGGAACGCGCGGCCCGTCACTGTTGCCGAGCGGGCACTGTCCCCAGGAGTTGCCGCTGCGCTGTCCGCGGTGATCGTCATCGCGCACTGCAGCCCGCAGTAGGGGCAGTGCGTGCTGGTCGCGACCAGGTTGCGTGATGTGATGGACATCGCAGCGAATACCTCCAAATGCCGCTGCCAGCACCGCGCTTCGGCGATGCTGGCAGCAAGCGGATCAGGCGGGACCTACACGTTCGCGTAGGCCAGGTTGGGGACGCGTTCGATAGCGAAGCTCGAGCGCAGGTAGAACCACCACGTGACGGCTCCGCACACGAGGTAGAAGCCGGTGATGACCAGCAGCGCGGGCACCAGCGTGCCGGCCATCGCCACCGATTGCTTGAACGTCAGGTTGACGAGCACGCCACCAAAGGCACCGGCCGCACCGATCACGCCGACCGCGGCCGCCGCGCGACGCTTCGAGCGCTTGAGCTCGTCGCTGAGGTCGCCGCCGAACTCAGCGACCTGCGCCCGGGTCTGGGCCGAGAAGATGAGCGGGATCATCCGGTAGGCCGAGCCGTTGCTGACGCCGGAGAGGATGAACAGGGCGACGAACGCGGCGAAGAACAGCCAGAAGTTGCCGATGCTGACCGCGAGGAGTGCCGTCATGGTGCCGATCGCCATGGCCCCGAAGGCCAGGAGAGTGATCTTCGCCCCGCCAACGCGGTCAGCGAGCCAGCCTCCGAACGGGCGGCTGATCGAGCCGATGAGCGCGCCGAGGAAGGCCATGCGCACCCAGCCACCGAACCCGAGATCCATGAACTCGAGCTTGATCAGCGTGGGGAACGCGAAGGAGTAGCCGATGAACGAGCCGAAGGTGCCGACGTAGAGGAACGCCATGATCCAGGTCTGGCGGTTCTGCAGGGCGAGCTTGTAGGAGTCCTTGTCCGGCTTCGCGGCGGTGAGGCTGTTCATGAAGAAGAACGAGCCGATAGCACCGACAACGATGAACGGCATCCAGATGAGGGCGGCCCAGATCAGGTCGATGCCCGTGCCCAGGCTGATGACGAACGGAACGAGCAACTGGGAGACCGCGACACCGATGTTGCCACCGGCAGCGTTGATGCCCAGCGCGAGGCCCTTCTTCTTCTCCGGGAAGAAGAAGGAGATGTTGGCCATGGAGGAGGAGAAATTGCCGCCACCGAGGCCCATGAGCGCTGCGGTGAGCAGGAAGAACCAATATGGAGCACCAGTGGTGACCGCGTAGGCCAGCATGCTGGTGGGGATGAGCAGGGCGCCGGCGGAGAACGTGGTGAAGGCCCGGCCACCGAACTTGGGAACGGCGAAGGTGTAGGGCACGCGCAGCGCGGCACCAACGAGGTTGGGCACGATCAGCAACCAGAAGATCTGGCTCGCGCTGAACGCGATGCCCACCTGGTCGAGGTAGACGACCACGATGCTCATGAGCACCCAGACGTTGAACCCGAGATGCTCGGCGAAGACCGAGAACCACAGGTTGCGGTTGGCGACCTTCTTGCCTGTCTTCTCCCAGAACGTCTCGTCCTCGGGCTCCCAGTGATCGATCCACTGGCCGCCGCTGATGCTCGCGCCGGAGGGCACGCTCTCGCCCGGAGTGGGCTTCTCGCTCACTAGAGTCATCGCTGGATCCCTTTCCTAGGCCTCGTTGACCCCGTCCGGCGTGGTGGCCGAGCGGTTCGACGACGAAGGTTTCGACGACGAAGGTGTTGTGTAGCCAGCAGCGGCGCGGGAAAGCGCTGCTGCTGGACCGTGGATCTCACGCTAGGCACGAGGTGTTGCCTCGGTGCTGCGTGCGATGACCTCACCGTCAAGATCTCCTCACCTGGACAAATAGTGCACGGTGAGCGTTAATCCGGTGTTTCGCGGGCGTATCGGGGATGCAAGATCCTCTAGTTCCAGGTGTCCTCGATCACACGGGGCTTGCACGCGTGGAAGGCGCCCGTGATCAGCGTCACCATCGCGACGGCGAGCAGCCCGAGGGCCAAGTTCCAGCCACCGGTCGCATCGTGGAGCAGGCCAACGAGGAGGGGCCCGCCACACGCGAGCAGATAGCCCACCCCCTGCGTGAAGCCCGACAGGGCTCCCGCGGCGTGCGCGCTGCGGGTGCGCAGGTTGATCAGCGTCAGCGCCATCGGGAACGTCGCGGGCCCGAGCCCGAGCAGGATCGCCCAGGCGAGCGGGAACGCGGCGGGCGCGATCGCGAGACCAGCCATGCCGATCGCGAGGGCGATCATGCTGGCCAGCGCGAGCGGGAACGGGTTGGTCATGCGGGTGGTGATCGCGGGAACCACCATGATCGCAAGCAGTCCCGAGAAGATGAACACCCCGAGGTACGCCCCCGCATCCACGCGATCGACCCCGGCATCGGTGAGCATGGTGGGCAGCCAGGTCAGGAAGCTGTAGGTGATCAACGAGGTCATGCCAAACATCACCGCGAGGCCCCACCCGACCGGTGAGCGCCAGGGCCGGCCCGTGGGCGGCGTAGCGATCAACGTGTGGCTAGCATCCCCCGCCGTGCCTGGCGCGGTGGTGGAAGCGTTGCTCCTGGATGCGTTGCCCTTGAAAGCATTGCGCAGCCCGATCCAGGGCAGGACCGCAGCGGCCGCGACGAAGGCCCAGATGGCGAGCGAGGCCCTCCACCCATGCTGGTCCGCGACCGGGATCGCCACGACCGCGGGCACGACGGTGCCGAGCTGCACGAAGGTGATGTACAGCGTGGAGATCAGTGCCAGACGGTCGGAGAAATAGCGCTTGACCAGTGGTGGCAGCACGATGTTGCCGATGCCCATCCCGTAGAGCGCCAGCATCGTGGCGGCGAGCATGGGGGTGGACGAGCCCATGAGCGGGCGCAGGGCGAGCCCTGCCGTGGTGAGCGCTACTGACAGCAGCGCGACACGCTCGAGCTCGATGCGCGCCATGATGCGGGGCGCGGTGATGCCCGCGATGGCGAACATCGCCGGGGCGGACATGCCAAAGACGCCCGCCATGACCGAGCCGAAGCCGATGTCGGTGCCGATCTCCGCGAGGAGCGGGGTGAACGAGGTGACCGCGAGGCGCAGCGTGAAGGCAGCGAGGACGATGCCGAGGAGCACCAGCGCGCGTCCGCGCCAGGCCAGGCGCGGCGCGGGCTGGGCCGGGGCGGCCAAGCGGGGCACGGTGGCGGGCTCGGCATCGACGGCCTGCGATGGGAGATAGGGGGGCATGGGGGCTGGTCACCTCGCTCTCATGGATTCATCGAATCATAGGATGAATTATCGTCAGGAGGCAACAGTATTGTTGGTCACGTCCCACTCACGCGATTCGTCCCATCCCCCGGCCCGAGCCCCGTCCCCCGGCCCCGGCGCTCAAGCCCTCGCCCCAACGCTCACGCCCCAGCACAGCAACGAAGGAGCACACATGGTGCGGCCCGTGCAACGCAACAGCCTCATCGCGCAGGTCACCACCATGCTGCGCCACGAGATCACGAGCGGGAAATGGCCAGTCGGCACCCGCATCCCCACCGAGCCCGAGCTCACCGAGATGACCGGGACAGGCCGCAATACCATCCGCGAGGCCGTGCAGGCCCTCGTCCACGCCGGCCTGCTCGAGCGCCGGCAAGGCTCCGGCACCTACGTGCTGTCCGACTCCCCCGTCTCAGGCGCGCTCGCCACCCATCTCGCCGCCGCTGCGGACCGCGACGTCCTCGAGCTCCGCCAGGCCCTCGACGTCACCGCCGCGGCGCTTGCCGCCTGCCGCCGCACCCCCGATGACATCGCCACGCTGCGCGACCTCCTCCAGCAACGCCGGGACCTCGCCGCCCAGGGCAAGCACGACGCCTCCGTCCAGGCCGACATCGCCCTCCACCGCGCCATCGTCGCCGCCAGCCACAACGCCCTCTACGTCGAGTTCTACGACTCGCTGCTCCCCATCATCAGCACCACCATCCACGCCCACGCCGACGCGCATCCCGGCGAGGCCCCCCACTACGACCCCGAGCACGAGCGACTCGTCCAGGCCATCATCGACGGCAACCCCGACCGGGCAAGCCGCGAGGCGCAGCAGTTCCTCACCAGCCTCCTCGACCAGCTCGACGGCTAGTGGCAGCCCCGGGCCGCTGCCCGGGGGGCACCGGGGCTCGGAAGTGTTACCGAATGCACCCTGCCGCGACCGTTTCCGGGTGCAAAAGCGCACACAACCGGGCGGGGCCAAGCCACAGTTCCCCTAGCCGCAGTTCCTAGCGGGCGGTGCTGGCCTGCTCGCGAACGAGCTCGAGCACACGCTCGGCGGTGCTCTCGAGCGCGATGAGCGCGGAGTCGGTGGATCGCGGATGCAGGGCATGCACCGCGACGCGGAACATGAGGGCTCGCAGCAGCATCTGCGACCACTCCTTCATGCCGTCCCACCGCTCGATGAGCCCGTCATCGGCGCCACCCCAGGAGAGGGCGTCAATGACCACGACCCCGGCCGCCCAGGACATGGGTCGCCAGTAGGGGCTGATGTCGGTGATGCCGGGCGCGGCGATGTCGGAGAACAGGACGGTGCCAAAGAGGTCGCCATGCACGAGCTGGCCTGGCAGGTTGACCTCGCGCCGTTGCTCACCGAGGTGCTTGAGCAGATCGAGGCTGCGGTCGACGCCGGGCTTGGCCATGTCGAGCAATCCGGTGCGGCGCGGGTCGCGCAGCGGCGTGGGCTCCCACGCGGCGCGATCGGCGGCGACGAACACATCGATCTCGGAGAACGGCGCGACAGGCTGCTGCGTGAGGAATCGCGGCTTCTCCATGCGGGCTGTGGCGGCATGCAGTCGCACCGAGAGGGAGACGACCTCGTCGTGCCGGGGCTCGGGCGAGCCCTCGAGGAAGGTCTCGGCCCGCCAGCCCGAGACCACGTAGCGGCCATCGGTGGCGCGGACAGGCTTGGCGACGCGGGCACCATCGACGAGCAGGGTCTCGCGGACCTTCGCCGACCAGGCGGCGCGGGCGTGATCACCGACTGGGGAGAGCACCACGTCCCCGAGCCGCCACCCACCGTCCCAGTCGTCTCCGAGAAACACTGGCTCGATCTCGCGCAGGCCAAAGGTGGCGCGCACATGTTCCGGGGGCGGGGCAGGACTCACGATCGGTAACCTACCTGCTCCCGGCGCCGGGGCGCCGCAGACAGGCCGTGGTGTCGCCAAAACTCCCAGCACGAGAAATACCCAGCACGGGCGCCCGCTGGGGTCAGTACCGGGGCAGGCTGGGGTCGATCTGCTCGGCCCAGGCGTCGATGCCTCCGGCGAGGTGCCGCGCGGTCGCGAATCCCTGGGCTCGCAGGACCTCGAGCGCGGCCGCGGACCGGACGCCGGTCTTGCAATAGAGCACAAGATCGCTATCCGCTGGCATGCGTGCGAGCGCCTCCCCCGAGAGGAAATCGGTATGCGGTATCCACTGCGCGCCCGGCAGGTGGGCCAGTGCCCATTCGCCCTCGCTGCGCACGTCGATCAGCACGGGCTCGGCGGTCGTGCCGAGGAGATCCTGCAGCTCGGTGGGCGCGATCTCGGCCCCGGGGGGCACATCAGTAGTGGGGAGGCCGCAGAGCTGCTCGTAGTCAGCGAGCGCGGTGACCGGGGGCGCCGCGTCGTTGCGCCGCAGCCGCAGCGTCCGGAAGGACATGGCCAGCGCGTCGTAGACGAGCACGCGGCCGAGGAGCGGGTCGCCGGTGCCGGTGATCAGCTTGATCGCTTCGGTCGCCATGATCGAGCCGATGGTGCCGCACAGCGCCCCGAACACCCCGCCCTCGCCGCAGGAGGGCACGGTGCCCGCCGCTGGGGGCTCGGGGAACAGGTCCCGATAGGTCGCGCCCCGCTCGTCCGGGGCCGCGTCCCAGAACACCGAGGCCTGGCCCTCGAAGCGGAAGATCGCCCCCCACACGCAGGGCTTCCCGGCGAGCACCGCGGCATCGCTGACGAGGTAGCGGGTGGCGAAGTTGTCGGTGCCATCGAGGATGAGGTCGTACTGGCGGAAGATGTTGACCGCGTTGCGTGGCGAGAGCCGGACATCGTGCCAGCGCACCTCGACGCCGGGGTTGAGCTCGCGGATGGCATCCCGCGCGCTCGCCCCCTTGGGCCGACCAATGCCGGACTCGCCGTGGATGACCTGCCTTTGCAGGTTGGAGAGCTCGACATCGTCGAACTCCACGACACCGAGGGTCCCGATGCCTGCGGCAGCGAGATACATCAGGATCGGTGAGCCAAGCCCGCCAGCGCCGATCACCAGGACGCGCGCGTTGCGCAGTCTGCGCTGGCCCGCCGCCCCGATGCCGGGGATGAGCAGGTGGCGGCTATAGCGGGTCGCCTCGGCGGGCGCGAGCGGCGGGCCGGGCTCCACGAGCGGCGGCAGGGACCCACTGGAAGTCATCGTCGTCCCTGCCCTACTGGACCGGCGGGAAGGGCCACGGGTTGTACCGGCAGGTGAGCCCGTTGGCAGGAATGCTGCCATAGGGGTCGAGCTGGGCGATGTCATTGTTGGCGGTGGAGAGCGTCTGCTGCATCATCACGTGCGCGAGCGCGCCCTCCGACTCGCAGGGCACGTGGGCGGCGAAACCGATCGCATGGCCGATCTCGTGATTGATCACGTACTGCCGGTACGAGCCGATGTCTCCCTGGAACGGGACCGCTCCCCGCACCCAGCGCGCGTCGTTGACGATGACGCGGCCAGGAATGGGGTTGTAGCAGGAGACCTCGAGCTCAATGGTGTAGCCGCACATCTCACGGACCGTCATCGCGGCGGTCAGGGACACGCGGAAGTCTGGCTCGCCATGCGCGGGATCAGAGATGCGCTGGAAGCCGAACCGGGGATCGCCGGTCCAGCTCTTCGGGTTCGCTAGTGTCGCATCGACCATCCGCGCGAACGCCTCGTCGCCGCCATAGCTGGTGGTATCAACGCCGTCCTCGATCTCCACGGTGTAGCGGAACACGCGCGCTCCCGGGGCGCCGACCGGCTCCGTTCCGCCAGGAACGATCCGCCACTGCCCGGCACCGTCGGTCGCGTAGCCACCGCCGCCGGGAAGGTGCCCGGTGGGCAGATCAACAACAAATCCTTCGTTCGGGGACGGGATCGCGGCTGGCTCGTCGCGATCGTGCTGCGTGCCATGCACCCCGCCATCGAGCAACGGGACCGAGCCGTGCGCCGCCTCGGAGAGGCGGGCCTCGACCTCGCCCGTACCCGTCGCCGTGCGTTCCAACGGATGCAGCACCGCTACCACGATCGCGAGAACCAGCAGGGGCACCGCGGCGATCCGCCACCCTGTCGCGGCGATGAAGTGCCGGGCTGGCCCGCGCCGGTCCTGGCGCTGTCGCGTCCTGCGGGTCCTCATGATTGCGCTCGCCGTCCCCCTCGTGATGCGCTCGCTCGCCGATGCCGCATCACAGTTTTTCTCGTTGCTGCTTCCAGGTGTCCCGTTTCCCGTCGCATGGCACCGCGCCCGGGACGGCCGTCCACCACCAGGGTCCAGGGTAAACCAGCGAGCACCGTTCGGCCGAGCAGCGAATCGGCCGCGTCTCCTGGTCGCTGACCGCCCCAGGACCGGCAAGGTAGTGTCGTGTTACCAGCAAAGCCGCAGGCATCGATGCCCGTGAGCGATGAGCGCGATGCGGCGAAGCCGGTGCAACCAGGAAGGTGGTGGGACGCACTGTGAAGGACGTGACCCGGGCTGCGGATCGTCCGCCTGGAGCGCCCAGCGCGATCGCCGCGCGCGGCAAGGCTCCCGGCCCCGGAGGCCCGCTGCCCCGTCGCAGTGGCCGGCTTCCCCGGGGTGCCCGCCGCGCCCAGTTGCTGGCCACCGCGAGCGAGGTCTTCGCTGGGCAGGGCTACCACGCGACGGGGATGGATGACATCGCCGAGCGGGCCGGAGTGAGCAAGCCGGTGCTGTACCAGCATTTCCCGAGCAAGCTCGAGCTCTATCTCGCGGTACTGCAATCGCACGTGGAGAACCTGGTGGCAAGCGTCCGACAGGCTTTGCGCTCGACGACGGACAACCGGCGCCGTCTCCGCGCCGCGATCCAAGCGTTCTTTGATTTCGTCGACAACGACACGCAGGGATACCGGCTTATCTTCGAATCGGATGCGCTGGGCGATCCCTCGGTGCAGGCGCGGGTCGAGGAAGCCAGCGAGGCATGCATCGATGCGGTCTTCGACCTCGTCAGCCACGATTCGGGTCTCGACCCCTACCGGGCCCGGATGCTCGCCGTGGGGCTCGTGGGCATTAGCCAGGTCAATGCCCGCTACTGGCTCGAGGCGCGCCGCCCCATCAGCAAGTCCGACGCGGTGGAGACGACCGTCGCGCTGGCCTGGGGCGGGCTGTCCCACGTGCCCTACCAGCGAGCGGGCACCACGCTGCCCGAGCCGCTAGCCCGCGACATTCCCGTGCCCGAATAGGACAGCTGCTCCGCCGCAGCTACCCGGCCACCGCATAGCAAACGCGATAGAAGCCGCCGAACCATCCGCTCGGCTTCTATCGCGTTTAGCTGCTTCTAGTGCTTTTGCCATCACCTGGCCGCGGGGCACGCCATCTGGCAGCCACGCACATCACCTGGCCGCGGGGCACGCGACCCGGCACCGTGGTCCCAGGCTCAGAGCGCAGCGAATCCAACCTTGCGCGGATCCGCGGGACCGATCTCCACGTAGGCGACCTTGTCCGAGGGCACCAGGTACTTGCGCCCCTTCTCATCGATCAGTTCCAGGGTCGTCGGGTTGCCGGACTCGAACGCCGCGCGTGCCTGCTTCTCCACGTCCTCGACCGATTGGGTGCTGTTGACCACGAGCTCCCGGTTGCTGTCGGCGATGCCGATCTTGACCTCCACGCTGTCCTCCGATCCGTCCCGGCCCGCATGGCCGGTCACGCCTTCAACGACACCGGCGGCCCGCGCGATGGTCGGGCCCGGGACCGGCATCCCTACTCCAGCAAGGCTAGCGAACGCAGCGCCCGCGGCACCGGTGCGCGGCTGCGCTAGTAGCGAAACCTGCTCCTGCCCCAGACCGATCCGGACCCCGAGGCTGCCGCGCTGGCGTGCCCGGCCGCGCGACAGGACAGCGGCGGGCCGCGCGGCAGTTACCATAGGGGGGACGCGATGCGCGCGCATCCTTATAGCGCACGTCCCGGTCGCGATGTCGAGTCGCCGGGCGACCCGCCCTGTGGGTGGCTCCGTGCGGCCTGGGATGGCCTGCGACCGGATGCATGCGAGTCGTCGCGCTCGAACCTGCACGGCGTGCCCCTGCGCGCCCGCATAGCCCGGATGCTGCTCCCTGTGCCTGGAAGCCCGGGAGCAGCCCGAACGAAAGGGACATCCTGAGCACCTTCACCCATGACAGTGAATCCGACACGACGCATGAAGCCGGCAAGACCGTTGTCGCCGACGCGGATGTGCTGGCGACACCCCACGAATCGCCGAGCTTCGCCGAGCTGGGGGTGCGGCCCGAGATCGTCGCCGCGCTGCAGAAGCTCGGAATCGAGCGCACCTTCGCCATCCAGGAGCTGACGCTGCCCCTCGCCATGGCCGGCGATGATCTGATCGGCCAGGCCCGGACGGGAATGGGCAAGACCTTCGGCTTCGGCGTGCCCCTGCTCCACCGCATCTCTACCGGCGACGATCTCGACGGAACGCCCCGGGCCCTGGTAGTGGTGCCCACCCGCGAGCTATGCCTGCAGGTCACCAAGGACCTCACTGGCATCTCGCAGGAAGTGCCAGTCGGATCCGCGGACGAGCCCCGCATGCTGCGCGTGCAGGCGATCTACGGCGGACGGCCCTACGAGGAGCAGATCTCGGCGCTCAACGAGGGCGTGGACGTCATCGTGGGCACGCCGGGGCGCCTGCTCGACCTCTGCTCGCAGAAGCACCTCAAGCTCGATCGCGTCTCGGTGGCCGTGCTCGACGAGGCCGACGAGATGCTCGACCTCGGCTTCCTCCCCGATATCGAGAAGCTGCTCAGCAGGGTGCCGGAGAACCGCCAGACCATGCTGTTCTCGGCCACCATGCCGGGGCCGATCATCACGCTCGCCCGCACGTTCCTGCGCCGCCCCACCCACGTCCGGGCCGAGGAGCATGACTCCCCCGCCGTGCACGCGCGCACCGCGCAGTTCGTCTACCGGGCGCACGCGCTCGACAAGCTCGAGCTGGTCTCCCGCGTGCTGCAGGCACGGGACCGCGGCGCGACGATGATCTTCACCCGCACCAAGAGGCAGGCGGACCAGCTCAGCAAGGATCTCGAGGAGCGCGGCTTCTCGGTGCGGCCGATCCACGGTGACCTGGGCCAGATCGCGCGCGAGAAGGCGCTCAAGGCGTTCCGCACCGGCAAGGTGGACATCCTCGTCGCCACTGATGTCGCGGCCCGTGGCATCGACATCGACGACGTCACCCACGTCATCAACCTGCATTGCCCCGATGACGAGAACACCTTCGTGCACCGCGTCGGCCGCACCGGTCGCGCGGGCCGCACGGGGATCGCGATCACGCTCGTCGACTGGGAGGACACCGCGCGGTGGAAGGCGATCAATGCGTCGCTGAGCCTGGACAAGCCCGATCCCGTGGAGACGTACTCGACGTCGGAGCACCTGTACTCCGATCTGGACATCCCCAAGGAGGTGACCGGCCGGGTCTCCATCCCCGCGCGCTCGAGCACCGACGGCCCCGCGGAGCAGTCCAGCAAGCCCGAAGCATCCCGGCCGCCTCGCAAGAACGACGATAATCGCCAGCGTCGCCGCACCCGTGGCGGGCAGCGGACGGGCAACAAGCAGTCCGCGAGCAGCGGCGAGCCCGCGGGCGCGGGCTCCAGCGGATCCACGCCTGGTGGCAGCGGCCCCGGCAAGGGCGGCTCGGCAGGAAGTGGCGGCGATGATGCCGGCGCGGGCGAGAAGGGATCCGGTGGACCACGTCGCCGCCGGCGCCGCCGCAAGCCAGCCGGCGACGCGCAGTCCGTGGCCCCCACCGGCACCGGATCGGCTACCGGCCCTGGTACCGCGAGCAGCTAGCGTGCCATGATCGCGCCCGAACGTCGCCACCGTGCTGATCTCGCGGTGGCGGCTCTCCTGGTCGTGATCCTGGCCGTCGCCGCATTTGGAGCGTGGTGGGCGAGCCCAGCCCGCCACGCATCGCTCGGCACCGCAGCCGTGCCGATCCCCGAGGCCGTGCAGGCCACCGCGGTACCCGACGCGGTCGTCGAGGCGTGGCGCACGGAAAGCCCCGGCTCGGTAGTGCCCCTCGTCGCGCGGGGCGCGGTCATCTCTGTACGTGCTCACGAAATAGTTGGCCACGATGCGCGCAGTGGTGATCGAGCATGGTCCTACCGTCGCGCCGAGGCGATCTGCACAGTGACCGCGACGTGGAACAAGGTGATCGCCATCTTCCGTGGGCCGCGGGGATGCGGCGAGGTCTCGGCGTTCGACCCAGCGTCGGGCGACCGGGGCCCGCAACGCACGAGCGAGGCGGACGACGCGGTGACGATCGAGTCGAATGGATCCCGCTTCGTATCCTTTGGCCCGGCCCGCCTCGAGGCCTGGCGCTCGGATCTCGTGCGGACGGTGGAAGCAGGCCGGGTCAGCGCACCGATCGAGCCAGGATTGCAGCCACGCGCCGATTGCGCGATCCGTGATGCCGCTATCACGCAGAGCCGCATCCCCATGATCGTCAAGTGCCCGGACGACGTCGGCGAGCGCCTGGTCATGCTGGCCAGCGACCCCGAGAGCTTCCGCGAGCCCGAGGAGTTCGGGGATGCCCTGCTGACCCGCACTGACGGGACGCTCGGTGAGGTGCCGGGGGTGGACGGCGCGCGCATCGTCTTCGCCACCCCCCAGTCCACCGTGATCGCCATACCCGGGGACCGACCCGCCCTCGCCATGTTCGACGGCCAGGCAAACCCACGCGGGCGGCACGAGCTGCCCGCGAACGTGGTGCCAGCAGACGTGTCGCGCGAGGATGGGGCTACCGCTGCCCATGCCTTCGCTGGGGCCGGCCTGCCCGCGGTCCTTGCTGGCGATTCCGGCATCAGGGTCTGGGGCGCAGGGGCAGGGCTCGTGGCGCTGTCACCGAACGATCAGCGCCCCATCTGGGAGTTCCCGGGGTCGCTGGGCCAGCCAGCGATGATGGCGGGCAGCCTGCTCGTGCCCATCGCGTCCGGCATCGCAGTCGTGGACGTCCGCACCGGCGAGCAGGAACGCCTCATTCCCGTGGAGCGCGATGGCGCGCCGGGCAGCATCCATCTCGCCGTTGTGGGCGAGATGATCATCGAGCAGCGCGGCGACGCCCTGGTCGCGCTGGCACCACGCTCCTAGCGGCTGCTGCCGATCAGGAGACCTTGGCGTAGGGGTCGAACGTAGCGAGCGGGGTGCCCTTCTGCCAGTGATCAAGCAGCTGGCGCGCGAGCGCCCGATAGGCATCCGCGCCCTTGTTGCGGCGGGCCGCGAGGATCGAGGCACCGGAGGCGCTGGCTTCCGCGAACTTCACGGTGCGCGGGATCGGTGGCGCGAGCACGGGCAGCCCATACCGGTCCGAGACGTCAGCGAGGACATCACGACTGTGGGTGGTGCGGGCGTCATACAGCGTGGGCAGCGCGCCGAGCAGCGACAGGTCAGGATTGGTGATCTGCTGCACCTCCGAGACCGTGCGCAGCAATTGCCCCACTCCCCGGTGCGCGAGCGTCTCGCACTGCAGGGGCACGATCACCGAATCCGCGGCGGTGAGCCCATTGAGCGTGAGCACGCCGAGCGACGGCGGGCAATCGATGAGCATGATGTCGAACTCGGGGGCCACGGCATCGAGAGCGCGGCGGAGGGTGAACTCCCGCCCGGCCCGCATGAGCAGCATGGCCTCGGCACCGGCGAGATCGATCGTCGACGGCAGCAGGGTCATTCCGTCGCTGGTCTCGAGGACGACGTTGCTGACCTTCTGGGAGCCCACGAGCACGTCATGCACCGACGCGTCGATGTTGTCGGGGTCGTGACCGAGCGAGAAGGTCAGGCATGCCTGCGGGTCGAGATCAACGATCAGCACGCGTTGCTGCATCGAGGCGAGGGCAGCCCCCAGCGATGCCACTGTGGTGGTCTTGGCGACGCCACCTTTTTGATTGGCGATTGCGAGAACTCTGGTCACGAGTCCTATAGTCCCTGATCAACACGCGCGAAGCGAGGACCGGCGCGGGCGTTTTGCCGGGCGATCCGATATCTCCTGCCGGGCAGGGGCTCAGTCGGCGTTGAGCCAGTCGCTCGAGCGCCCGGACATCATCAGCACCAGCGTCAGCACGACGACGGCGCCAAGGCCGAAGCCAAGGGCGTACTGGTGCGAGGTGGTGATCATCGAGAACACCACCGGTAGCAGGAGCAGCTGCATCACGATCGCTACGGCCCTGCCCCACCTCTTGCCCAGCGCGAGCGCGATGCCACCAGCGAGGACCGCAGCACCGAGCAGCAAGAACCACGATGACAGGGCGATCCCGAAGCGCGCCTCGTTGCCCTCGGACGCGATCGCTCGCGCGGCGTACCAGGCACCGAGCCCCAGGCATGTGGCGCCCTGCGCCGCGACGATCGCTCCGGCAGCGCGGATGCCCCAGGGCACCGGCAGCGGCAGGGTATCGTCCGGCTCGGGGGGCATGTCTGGTCCAGTCCTAGGCACCCTGCCAGGGTAAGGCAGCGGTGCCGCCGGGTGGTAGCGCGGCAACCCCGGGGGCGCCGAGCCGGCCAACCCGCGGAGGCAGGTGGCGCGCTGGTCGCGCGATCACCGGCTAGGCTGAGTCCTCGTGCGCGCCTTGTTGATCGTGAATCCTCACGCGACGACCACCTCGTCAGCTGGACGTGACCTCATCGGTCATGCGCTCTCGAGCAAGCTCTCGCTGCGCATCAAGCAGACCGCGCACCGCGGCCACGCCGCCGAGCTCGCGGCGGAGGCGACCAAGCAGGGCTATCCGCTGATCATCGTGCATGGCGGCGATGGCACCGTCAACGAAGTCGTCAACGGCATCCTCGAGCCGCCGCGCGAGGGCCTGCTGACCTCGCTGCCGCTCGGCGCAGTGCCGTCGGTAGCAGTGATCCCGGGAGGCTCGGCGAACGTCTTCGCGCGGTCGCTCGGTATCGCGCCGGACCCGCTCGATGCCGCCAACCAGATCCTCGACCTGATCGCGCGCCGCGAGCATCGACGGATCGGGCTCGCGCATTGCGAGGGGCGCTGGTTCCTGTTCAATGCTGGCGTGGGCCTCGATGCCCATGCGGTGCGGGCGGTGGAGAAGAAGCGCGCGGCCGGTCGCACGGCGACGCCAGGCCGGTACATGCGGGCCGCGGCGCGGGCGTTCCTGCGGGAGCGGCGGCTTCCTCCGGCGTTGACGGTCGAGCTTCCTGATGGAGCAGTCCATGACGGCGTATATTTCGCGTTCGTCTCGAACGCGAGCCCATGGACATTCATCGATGAACGGCCTGTCCTGACGAATCCGGGCGTGAGTTTCGATAATGGACTTGGCGTGTTCGCGATGCGCTCGGCGGGCATCGTTCCGATAGCCCGGGTGGCCCGGCAGATCGTGTTCGGCAGCGGAGGCCCCGCGCACCGGCACCTGCTCCGTGTCGATGATGTGCCTAGAGTGCGGGTCCGGGCGTCGCGACCGATGGGCCTGCAGGTGGACGGGGACTACATCGGCATGCGGGACGATGTGGCCTTCCATGCGGTGCCGGACATGCTGGACGTGATCGCGCAGGCGAATCCCCGCGTGTGATACTCGACACAGAAGAGTCCTAGCTCTCCTCCAATGGTAGCGAATCTGCCCGAATTGCCGCACACTAGAGTTTCCGAGCGTAGAACTATTGGAGTGAGCAACATCACACTCCTGTCCGAGATTGCGCCACGAAGACGCGCACACGGGTTCCTCGCAGTGACTTAGGTTACGTCCAGGGGAAACCTATTGACTTCCCCAGAGATCGTGACACGATTCTTAGTTAACAGCGCGGAAACAATATGGCTACGCGTGGGTAAATTGCTAACAACAACGGTGTGACGCACCTCGCCCCCTCGTGCGCGGCACACCCAGTGAGGAGTACCGATTATGGACTGGCGCCATAGGGCGGTCTGCCGCGACGAGGACCCCGAACTGTTCTTCCCCGTGGGAAACAGCGGTCCGGCGCTGGCACAGATCGCACAGGCCAAGATTGTATGCAACCGATGCCCCGTCACCCCGGAATGCCTCTCGTGGGCACTGGAGTCCGGACAGGACGCGGGCGTCTGGGGCGGGATGAGCGAGGACGAGCGACGTGCGCTCAAGCGTCGCAAGGCTCGTACCCGCGCACGCAGCACGGTCTAGCACACTACTGGCGGGAGCCTCGCTAGCAGGAGGCCCACTCGCATCGAGCACAACGCCCGGGGACCATACGTGGCCCCGGGCTTGCTCATGCGCGCGTACTTCCTTGCGCATCTGCCCGCGCACCTCAGCGCCGCCGCCCGAGCGGGACCCGCAGCAATGCATCAGTGCCGCCATCCGCGCTCTCCTCGAGTGTCAGCGATCCCCCGAGCTCGGCCGCGACCAGCGTCCGCACGATCTGCAGGCCCAGCCGATCGGACTTCTCCAGGCTGAAGCCATCGGGCAGGCCGTTCCCGTTGTCGTGGATCACCACATCGAGCCACCGCGCGGAACGCTCCGCGCGCAGCACGATCTCGCCACGACGATCGTCTGCCTCAGCCACTTCCATCGCGGAATAGTGCAGGTCGGCCGTCGCGCCCATGTTGAACGCATGCTCGATCGCGTTCTGCACGAGCTCGGTCAGCACCATCACCAGCGGCGTCGCCTTGTCCGCGGGCATCACGCCCATGCTGCCCTCGCGCCGCACATCGATCGGTTTCCCTATCGTCGCCACATCCACCATCATCGGCACCAAGCGATCAATGACCTCATCGAGGTTCACCTGCTCGTCGACCGACATCGACAACGTGTCATGGACCAGCGCGATCGAGCTCACCCGCCGCACCGATTCCGCGAGCGCCTGCCGCGCCTCCTCGTTCGTAGTCCGCCGTACCTGCAGCCGCAGCAATGCCGCGACCGTCTGCAGGTTGTTCTTCACCCGATGGTGGATCTCGCGGATCGTCGCGTCCTTCGATAGCAGCGCCCGATCGCGCCGCTTCACCTCCGTGATATCGCGCACCAGCACCAGGGCGCCACCGGGAACCGCATGCGGATACAGCGGCAATGCACGGAACAGAACGGTCGCCCCACGCGCATCGACCTCCATCCGCATGCTCGACTCCCGGGCCGTCACGGCCTTGACCCGCACCGCGAACTCCTGGGCGTCGAACGGATCCGAGATCAATGGTCGCGTCAGGGCTACGAGGTCATGGCCCGAGATCTCGGTGCTCAGGCCCATCCGGTGATACGCCGACAACGCGTTGGGGCTCGCGTACTCCGCCACGCCATCGACGCCGATGCGGATGAGGCCATCACCCGCCCGCGGGCTCGACTGGATGCCGGCGAGATCCTCCCGCAACGGGAAGCTGCCATCGCAGATCATCTGGCACAGATCGCCCGCGCACGCGATGTAGGCCATCTCCAGGGCGCTCGGCACCCGCAATTGCGCCAGCGAGGAATCCCGCGTGAGCACCGCGATGATCTGCCCGCCCGACTGCACCGGGATGGCCTCGCGCGCCAGCGGGGTCCCCTCGTGCCAGCGGGGCGCATCCTCCCGCAGGATCTCCCCCCGCAGCATCGCCGCCACGAGCTCCGGATGATCCTCCCAATCGACGCCACTGCTCACGAGGTCCTGCGGATACACCGTCGGCGATGTCGTCGGACGGCATTGCGCCACGCACACCGCCCGCGCCCCGGACAGATCGTCAGCACCGTCATCGTCTTCGAGGTCCCCGGTGGCGACCCACATCAGGAAGTCGGAGAAAGCCAGGTCAGCGATCAACTGCCACTCGCCCACGAGTCGCTGCAGATGGTTCACGGCCTCGCCCGGCAGATCGGTGTGATCGGCCAGCAGCGTGCTCAGCGTGGACACAAGCAGGCCCTAGGAGATAACCGCGATGAGGTCACCTTGCTGGATCACGTCATCCTTCGTGACGTTCACCACGTCGACCGTGCCATTGAACTCGGACAAGACGGGAATCTCCATCTTCATCGACTCCAGCAGCACAAGGGTGTCCCCCTCCTTCACGACATCACCGGCATGGACCACGACTTCGAGCACCTTCGCGACCATTTCTGCACGCACATTTTCCGCCATGGGTTCCTCCGCAGCGACATCGATCACACTGATCCACCAAGGCTAGCCCAGTCACTACTCGCCACCGCGCACCGGCAGGCATCTCGCGCGCCGCCCCGCCTCAGCCCACCGCGAGAACGGCCGGTGGAGCCGCCTGGACGCAGCAGGCCGTCGATGGCCTCGGCGGGTCACGGGGACGACGCTCCGGACCCATGCGGCAACTGTGCGGGGCACCCTCCGGCAACGAGTACACTGGATCGGCAACACAATGCGTGGATAACCATTTCATGTCCGAGGAGACAGCCCATGAGCAAGCGAGGCCGCAAGCGTCGTGACCGCCGCAAGAACAAGGCAAACCACGGCAAGCGCCCAAACGCCTGAGCATCGAACGCTCTCAGCCGTCACCTGTGGGGCCCGACCGAGATCCCGGTCAGGCCCCACAGGTGTATTTGCGGGCGGAACCGGGCGCCGCCGGATCAGAGCCGCGGATGTGGCCGCCGGATCAGCGCCGCGGATGTGGCCGC
Organism: Hoyosella levis; assembly: GCF_026008515.1. Classification (GTDB taxonomy): domain Bacteria; phylum Actinomycetota; class Actinomycetes; order Mycobacteriales; family Mycobacteriaceae; genus Lolliginicoccus; species Lolliginicoccus levis. The sequence goes on along the minus strand of NZ_BQYM01000007.1, from coordinate 25,545 downwards.
TGAGCAGAGCCGCGGATGGCTTGATCGAGGCGCGACAGCAAACGCGATAGAAACTGTGCAATTTGCAGGACAGTTTCTATCGCGTTTGACGGTATCCGGTGCTTTTGCCGACAGGCAGGAGGCCCCGGCGCCGACGAGCGGCACTCCCGCGGGTTGCGGCAGGCGGGAGGCCCCGGCTGCCACCAGCACCGCGCTGGTGCTAGTCCTCGTAGCGGACGCGGGTGACCTCGCCGTAGATGACCTGGCGCCGGATCTCCAGCGTGAGACGCTCGCGCAGGCTCTCGGGCGCCCGCTCCCCCGCGCACTTGCGGGATAGCATGCGCTTGATCTTCTCCTCGATGCCATAGTGCTCGAGGCATGGCCCGCAGTTGTCGAGGTGAGCCTGGAGCCGGTCGCGGACCCCGTCGGCGCATTCATTGTCGAGCAGGAGGTAGACGTCAGCCATCACGGCGGAGCAGTCGAGCCCATGCTCGTGATCGTCGCCGTGGGGGTCCATGCCGGAGCCGGTGTGGTCGTGGGTGCTCATCACGCGTTGTCCTCCTCGCCGTTGGCGGCGTTGCGCATGAATCCCCGATCACGGGCGACATCGGCAAGCGCTGCGCGGAGCTGCTTGCGGCCGCGATGCAGCCTGGACATCACGGTGCCGATGGGCGTGCCCATGATGTCCGCGATCTCCTTGTAGGGGAACCCCTCCACGTCGGCGTAGTAGACAGCCATGCGGAATTCCTCGGGAAGGGATTGCAGCGCGTTCTTGATCTCATCGTCCGGCAGCGCGTCGAGCGCCTCTACCTCGGCGGACTTCAGCCCAGTGGACTGATGCTCGGCGGAGGCGGCCATCTGCCAGTCGGTGATCTCGTCAGTGGGATACTGCGCGGGCTGCCGCTGCTTCTTGCGGTACCCATTGATGTAGGTGTTGGTCATGATGCGATACAGCCACGCCTTGAGGTTCGTGCCCTCCTTGAACGAGCTGAACGCGGAGTATGCCTTGAGGTAGGTCTCCTGGACGAGGTCCTCAGCGTCAGTCGGGTTGCGCGTCATCCGCAGCGCCGCCCCGTAGAGCTGGTCGATCATGGGCATGGCGTCGCGCTCGAACCGCTCCACGAGCTGCGTGGCGGTCTCCGCGGCGTTGGCTGACTCGTCAGTGCCCTCGGCTGGGCTGTACTGATTCGCTTTTGGCACAGGCGCCCCTTCACTGATAGCAGTCTTCAAGACTACCGCCTGCCCGAGGCGCTGATCCACCGGCGCTTCCATGCACAACGAGCCCACGCGACACCTCTAACCCAGATCGCCCTTGTATATCGTCCGTCCGGTGCAACCCGTGGACGAGGTTGTTTGTTCCCGGGTGGGCCGCGGATGACGCCAGCGCTCGCTAGAACAACGCCGGCCCGTCCCCCTCGTCGGTGGCGCTGTCGTCGGCCTGCGCAACGGGCTGGAGCAGCTCGGGACCATCATTGCGGACGCTGTTGACGAGGGGACGAACCTCGCGGATGGAGATCGCCGCCGCGAAGGCCTCGCCAGGGCTAGCGAGCAGCGCGTCGGGCGGGCCTCCATCAGGGTCGAGCCACTGGTCCCACTGCCCGGCATGGAGCATCAGCGGCATGCGATCGTGGATGGCCGCGAGGTTCCCCACCGCCGCGGTGGTGAGGATGGAGCAGCTGAGCAGGGAGCCCTCGTCTTTCGCCCCCTGGGGGTCCTTCCATGCCGACCAGATCCCGGCGGCGTAGAGCCGCTCGCCATCTCGGTGGCTCATGAAGTACGGGGTCTTGGCGGGTCGGCTGCCCGTTGTGGCGGGCCGCCACTCGTACCAGCCGTCCATGGGCACGAGGCACCGGTGGCGCGAATAGGACGTCCGGAACGCGGGCTTGGTGGCCACCGTCTCCGACCGCGCGTTGAACAGCAAGGGACCGGATTTCAGATCCTTGGCCCACACGGGAACGAGCCCCCAGCGCATGGCCCTGATCCTGCGCCGCACGGCTGCCCCGGCATTGTCGTCGCCGTCGGAGCGGTCGTGCCGGTCAACGACCGCCGCGATCTCCGTGGTGGGCGCGATGTTGTAGCCCGTCCGCGCCGCGCCCCCGGTCTCGTCGAGGGCATCGAGCTCCTCGGCGAGCGTCGCTGGGTCCGCTGTCACGGCATATCGTCCGCACATGCCTCCATCCTGGCACGGGTCCCTGACAATTCCGGCTGATCACGCCATGATCGGCCCCGTTGTCGCGGCGGACGTACCGGATGCGGGAAGATAGGCGCATGAGCTCATGGCGCGCCCCGCATCACCCTGCCCCGATCTCCGCTGTTGTTCCCGTTCCCGGTTCAAAATCAGCGACCAACCGGGCGCTGGTGCTCGCGGCGCTCGCAAATGGCCCGTCCACGGTGCGGGGGGCGCTCCGCAGCCGGGACACGAACCTGATGATCGCGGGCTTGCGCGCGCTCGGCACCGGCATCACCGAGCAGTCGGCCCCCGAGCTGGCCCAGACCGAGCTACTCGTCGAGCCGGGCCCATTGCATGGCACCGAGATAGATTGCGGGCTCGCGGGCACCGTGATGCGCTTCCTGCCGGGGGTCGCGGCGCTCGCCAGCGGCGCGGTGCGCTTCGACGGCGATGAGCAGGCCCGCGTCCGTCCCCAGGGCGTGACGCTCGATGCGCTGCGGGCGCTCGGAGCCGACGTCGAGGGTTCAGCGCTGCCGTTCACCGTCCGGGGCACAGGAGCGGTGCGCGGTGGCGAGGTAACGATCGACGCCTCGGGATCCTCGCAGTTCGTCTCGGGCCTGCTCCTCGCCGGCGCACGCTTCGAGCAAGGTGTGACAGTCCGGCATTCGGGTGGCAAGGTCCCCTCCACGCCACACATCGACATGACCGTGGAGATGCTGGCCCATGCTGGGATCGAGGTGGAGCGACCAGATCCCACGACCTGGCGGATCGCGCCCGCACCGGTGGCGGCGACCACCTGGGATATCGAGCCCGACCTGTCCAACGCGACGCCGTTCCTCGCGGCCGCGGCGGTCACCGGCGGCTCGGTGACGGTGCCGGGCTGGCCGAAGGAGACGACGCAGGCGGGCGATCAGATCCGCGGCCTGCTCGAGCGCATGGGGTGCGAGGTCCGGCTCGATGCGGACGGGCTCACCGTCACCGGCACCGGCGCTCTCGAGGGCATCGACGCGGACCTCGGGGACATCGGTGAGCTCACCCCCACCGTCGCCGCGCTCGCCGCGCTCGCCTCCGCTCCGTCCCGGCTGCGAGGCATCGCGCACCTGCGCGGGCACGAGACCGATCGCTTGGCCGCGCTCGCCACCGAGATCACCCGGCTCGGCGGGCAGTGCGTGGAGACCGAGGATGGCCTGGAGATCACCCCGGTGCCGCTGCATGCTGGCCTGTGGCACGCCTACGCCGATCACCGGATGGCCACGGCCGGGGCGATCATCGGCCTTGTGGTTCCCGATGTAGAGGTCGATGACATCGGCACCACGGCCAAGACGCTGCCGGGCTTCGACGGAATGTGGACCCGCATGCTCGAGGGAGGCGATCCACGCTGAGCCGTCGCCGCTACGACGAATCGGATGTGCGGATCCGACCGGGCAAGGGCACCCGGCCGCGCACCAAGAACCGCCCGGAGCACCTTGATGCCGAGCGGGCCCTGGTGGTCTCGGTGGATCGTGGCCGGTGGGGCTGCATGGTCCTCGACGGCGAGCCGGGCGAGCGCCTGGTGGTCGCGATGCGGGCGCGCGAGCTCGGCCGCACACCGATCGTGGTCGGCGACTATGTGGGCATCGTTGGGGACACCAGCGGCACCCACGACACCCTCGCGCGCATCGTGCGCCTCGAGGAGCGCTCGAGCGTGCTGCGCCGGACGGCCGACGATACTGATCCGTTCGAGCGGATCGTGGTGGCCAATGCCACGGTGCTGCTCATCGTCGTCGCGGCGGCGGAGCCCACGCCGCGCACAGGCTTCGTGGAGCGGGCACTGATCGCCGCGTACGTGGGCGGGCTCAAGCCGGTGCTGTGCGTCACCAAGAGCGATCTCGCGGACCCGAGCGTGTTCACCGCGCACTTCGATGGCCTGGACCTTCCCATCGTGCCGACGGGCGTCGAGGATGATCTGGAGCCGCTTTTCGAACGCATCTCGGGGACCATGTCCGCGCTCATCGGTCATTCGGGCGTGGGCAAGTCCACTTTGGTCAATCGCCTGGTGCCGGATGCGTACCGGGCGACAGGCCGGGTCTCGGGCGTGGGCAAGGGACGGCACACGTCCTCGCAGTCGATCGCGCTGGCCCTCCCCGGCGGCGGATGGGTGATCGACACCCCAGGGGTGCGTTCCTTCGGGCTCGCCCATATCGGTGTGGAGGACGTGGTGGGGGCGTTCGATGACCTCACCGAGATCGTGGAGCGCTGCCCGCGCGGATGCGGGCACCTGGGGGCGCCGGAGGATCCGGGATGCGCGTTCGATCAGCTGGAGGGCGCGGTGCTGCGCAGGGCGATGGCGGTGCGCCTGCTGCTGGCGGCCCTGGGAACCAATGACCAGTGGTGACCGGCGGCGCTAGGAATCGACCTGCGGGCCCGAGCGTCAGGCGGCGACGGGCTGGGCAGCCCGCGCCCCGGCGGACGGACCGGAGATCGCCTGGCGGAGCGCGACCACGATGCCCGGGCGCTTGCGCCGCGCGGCCAGCGCGGTGCGCAGGCCCCGCCGGGCACCAGTGACTGGGTCGGCGCCGACAAAGGAGTCGCGGATGCCTCCGGCGATGCGGAACTTGAGCTCGGAGTTGGTCTCGGGGGCATCATCGGTGGTGCCGGTGAGAAAGCGATCCGGCAGCGCGAGCTTGATGATGGTGCGCCAGGTCTGCAGGTACATCCTCGGGAACGAGGCCATCGTGTAGGGCAGGTCGTACTCCTCGGCGAGGACCTGCACGCGCTCGGAGATCTCCTGGAGCCGGTTGCTGGGCAGGTCCGGGAACAGGTGGTGCTCGATCTGGTAGCACAGGGTGCCGCTCATGAACCGCATGATCGGGCCTGCCTTGAAGTTGGCGGAGCCAAGCATCTGTCGCAGGTACCAGTCTCCCCTGGTCTCGCTGAGGTACTGCTCCTGGGTGAACTTCTCGGCCCCGTCGGGGAAGTGCCCGCAGAAGATGATGCCGTGCGCCCAGACGTTGCGAATGATGTTCGCGACGACGTTCGCGGCAAGCGTGGTGAGGAAGCCGGGACCAGTGAGCGCGGGGAAGAACAGGTAGTCCTTGGCGATCTGCTTGCGCATCTTGCGCAGGACCTCGTCGCGCTGCTCCGCGAACTCATCCATGTCCTTGAGCCCAGCGGCAACGTTCGCGAGCTCGAGGTGCTGGACCGCGACTCCGTACTCGAACAGCAGGGCGAGAACGAGGTTGTAGATCGGATTGCCGAGGTTGAAGGGCTCCCACTTGCTATCGCGAGTGACGCGTAGCAGGCCGTAGCCCACGTCGGGGTCGAGCCCGATGATGTTGGTGTACTTGTGGTGCAGGTGGTTGTGGGTCTGCTTCCAGTGCGCGGAGGGGTCGCAGATGTCCCATTCCCACGAGCTGCTGTGGATCTCGGGGTCGTTCATCCAGTCCCATTGGCCGTGGATGACGTTGTGGCCGATCTCCATGTTCTCCACGATCTTGGAGATGCCCAGCCCTACAGTGCCGAGGAGCCAGGCGGGCGGGAACCAGCTCGCGAAGAGCACGCCCCGGCTAGCGATCTCCAGGCCGCGCTGGAACCGGATGGTCTTTCGGATGTAGCGCGCGTCGCGCTCGCCCAGGGATGCCTCGATGCCCGCGCGGATCTGGTCCAGCTCCCGCCCCAGTGCTTCGACGTCCTCCGGGGTGAGGTGCGCGTACTCCTTGATATCGGTGATGGCCATCCGCAACCGTCCTTGGCAGAGCAACAACATGTACCCACTGGTGCGCAGGTTAGTGCACCGTAGGCTACGGCAAACAGCCTGTGATGCAGTTCACAGTATCAGCTGGCAATCCCCCGCGGGGACCGAGATGCAGGTCTTGATCCGCTCCCCCGGGCACGCCTCCCGGCCACTGCGCAGGTCACGCGCGAAACCGTCCCCAAGTTGCGTGACACAGGTGTGGCAGATGCCCATCCGGCACCCGAACGGCATGCGGACGCCCGCCTGCTCGCCCGCCTCGAGCAATGTCGTCGCGCCATCGACCGCGACCTCCTTGCCGGAGAGGGCAAAGCGCACCGTGCCGCCATCGGTCGCGTGCGCGGTGCGATCCACCGAGAACCGCTCCACATGCAAGCGTTCCCCCACCCCCTCGGCCTCGTACTGCGCCTCCATGGCATCCAGCAACCCCTGCGGACCACATGCCCACGCCTCCCGGTCGCGCCAGTCCGCGGCCATGGCATCGAGCATCGCGGGCGAGAAGAAGCCCTGATCTTCGGTCAGCTGCAGGTGCAACCGATAGCCTGGCCGCGCCTCGTGCCGGGCGAGCTCCGCGCGGAACATCACCTCGCTCTCGCGCGGCGCGCAATGCACATGGACGACGTCGGGCGCCCCGCCACGATTGCCCAGCGTCCGCAGCATGCTGATCACCGGGGTGATGCCACTGCCCGCCGTCACGAACAGGATCTTCGACGGAGGCGGCTCGGGCAGGACGAACTCGCCCTGCGGGGCAGCGAGCCTGATGATCGTTCCCGGCTCCACCCCGTCGACGAGGTGAGTCGACAGGAAACCTTCTGGCATGGCCTTCACCGCGATCGAGATGACCCCGCCGCCCGCGCGCGGGGAACTCGTCAGGGAGTAGGAGCGCCAATGCCACCGGCCATCGATCTCCAGGCCAATGCCCACGAACTGCCCGGCCCGATAGCGGTGATCGAAGCCCCACCCCGGCTTGATGACGACTGTCGCGGAGTCCGCCGTCTCGGCACGGACCTCGATGACCCGGCCACGCAGCTCCCGCGCGGACCACAAGGGATTGATCAGGTGCAGGTAGTCATCCGGGATGAGCGGCGTGGTCAACCGGGTCAGCACCGCGCGCGCTTGGTGCAGCCTGCGATCCGCTACCTCCGGCAGGTCCTCGACCGGCTTCTCCAGCCACTTCCGCAGCCTCATGGCTCACAGCAGCTCGAGGAGGAAGTGCAGCTCCTGCGTCGCGTACCACGCGAGATCATGGTCCTCCACGTCTCCGAGGGCGAGCTCGGCATCCTCGTCCCCGAGGTCGGCCTGATCGATCACCGGCAGCAAGCGCGCGACCGGCTCTTCGGCGGCGGCCAGATCGATATGCGCGCTCGCCACATCGCTCAGCAGCACCGGACCGGAAACCTTCACTACCGCATCATCAAGATCCGGCCGCAGCACGGCGTCCCCGGCATCGACGGCCAGCACCGCGCGCCGCAGCACGGGCCCCGCGCCGGTTTCGGCGGCATCGGTCCCGGCGCCATCGGTCTCGGCGGCAAGCAGGCGCAGCGAGGCGCGCCCAGCATCCCGCATCGCCACCTCGGCGAGCTCCTCCTCGTCACCGGAGGCATAGGCTTCCCGCAGCGCCGGGGTCACCGCGAAGGCCGTCCCCCCGACCGGGAACAACTGCTGCTCCGCGACGAGCTGCTGCAGCATCCTGATCGTGACCGGCACATAGATCCGCACTCGAACTCCTTCAGCTACACGCTTCGCGCAGCTCATCGAGCGACTCGGCGAGCATCGATGCAAAAACGTCAACGTCCGACATCGCCCCCCGATCCGCGTTCAGGCCAAAATAGATCCGACCGTTGTAGGACGTCACACCGATCGAGAGAGCCTGGTTCTTCACCAGGGGCGGCACCGGGTACATCTCCGTCATCCGCACGCCCGCCGAATAGAGCGGCGACTGCGGGCCGGGAGCGTTCGTGACGATCAGGTTGAACACCCGCTGCGGGAACGAGCTCGCGACGCGCGCGCCCATCGCGTGCAGCGTCGCGGGCGCGAAACCGGATAGCTGCACCAAAGTGCCGGCGTCCACGGAGCGACCAGAATGGGCATGGACCTCCGTGGCATGCGCCACCTGCGAGAGCCGCACCACCGGATTCGGCTCCCCCACCGGCAGATCGATCAGGAACGATGACACGTTCCGGCGAGCCTCGCCGCCCGTGCCATCGATCGAGCCCTCCAGGTACACCGCCATCGGCACCAGCGCCCGGACTGTCGATGACGCCGAAACGGGCTCGCCCCGCGACACCAGCCAGTTGCGCAGCGCCCCCGTGATCACCGAGAGCACCACATCATTGACCGTGCAGCCGTAGCGGGCGCGAATCCGCCGGAACTCATCCAGCGAGCTCGCCGCCACCGCATACCGGCGGTTCCGCGAGATCGTCACGTTGAGCGGGCTCGTGGGCGCGGTGCTCGCTGCCGACCACACCATCGAGGCAACCTTGCCCGCGCCCTGCGCCACCTTGCCCACGGTCGCGGATACGTCCTTCGTCGCCATGCGCAACGTGTGCACGCCGTCGCGCGGGCGCGACACGAGGTCCATCACGGCGCCCGCCACCAGCCGGAGGTCACCGGGCTCGCGCTCCGGCATCCACAAGTCATCCGAGAGCTCGGCCGGGCGCGGCTTGCGATCGAAGATGACCTGCCCGATCTCCATGTTCTCGATGCCATCGACCAGGGACTCGTGCGACTTGATGAAGATCGCCGAGCGACCCGCGGAGAGCCCCTCGACGAGATACATCTCCCACAGCGGGCGCGACCGATCCAGCGGGCGCGAGACGAGCCGCGCGATCAGGTCATGCAGCTGCTCATCGTCGCCTGGCCGCGGCAATGCCGACCGGCGCACGTGATAGGTGATGTCGAAATCCGCGTCATCGATCCATATGGGCCGCCCCAGGCCACGCGCCACCTCGCGCACCTTCTGGCGATACTGGGGCACGAGCCCGATCCGCTCCTCGACCAGGTTGAGCAAGCTGTCATAGTCAAGCTGCTCATCGTCGGAGCTCTGGAAGATCGCCAACGTGCCCACATGCATGGGCGTCGTGCTCTCCTCCATGTAATAGAACGAGGCGTCGAGATTGGACAGCTTCTTCACCACAGCACGACCTCCCGGTCCACCACGCCAGCGCGCCACCCAGCGCCACCATGCACCGGGCGCGCATCAACACCGCGCGACGCGGAAATCCTTCTCACGACACCCCCGATGTGGCGGCGCGGACACACCGGCACCAAGCTTGTAATCTCCCTCACTCACGCTTCGTCAGCGATACCGCACCACAGACTACCCGGTTTGGCCGCGCCATGTCCGATCCAGCGGGCCTGTCGACGCGCGCGCTTGACACAGCGAGGTAGTCTATTGCTGCCTCGCTCCTCTCCGCGCGGCCGCTACACCACGTAATGGATGATACGGGCACCGTCGCGAACGGTCACCGCATCACAGCGGACACGGAGGGACCATCATGGCCACATCATCACCACGCCCCAGCGCGCCTGCCGACGTCACGCGCGTATTCGGCACGCGCATCGTTGCGCCACCATGCAGCGAGCCCTCCCCCGGGCGGCACGCTTCGCCCTGCGCCAGCCCGAGCCGGCTCCCCGGGATCTCCTCGGCTCGAAGGGCCAGGCCCCTCAACCGCCGCGCCGACGAGCAGCGCGAGGGGCACACCGCGGGGGCCGCCGCGGCTGCGCTGTTCCGCCTCATGATCGACGTGCTCGATCAACGGCGCGATACCGGTCACCTCAAGCGCGCGGCGACACCCTCAGTGATCGCTCTGCTCGCCCGGCACTCGAAGCCGTGTCCTGCGGGAGCCGGAGCGGCACGGATCCTCAGCGTCCATGTGCGTCCAGTCTCGGCCGAGTGCATCGAGGCGTCGTGCACCTGCGAGCGGGGCGAGCGCGCGTTCGCCATCGCTGCGCGGTTCGAGATCGGTCGCCATGGCGCATGGCACTGCACCGCGCTCGACCTGGGCTAGGGAGCCTATCGCCCTCGGCCCCGAGAGTGCGAGGCCCCGAGAGTGCGAGGCCCCGAGAGTGCGAGGCCCCGAGAGTGCGAAAAACGACAGGTCCAGTGCTCAAACCTGTCGTTCTTCGCACACTCATGGGGCCACGGCCGCAGGCCTAGCGGCGAAGCCCGCGGGTGGCCTTCTTGCGTTCCTTCTCGGCCTGGCGCCGCACGCGACGGTTGGTGCTCACGCCTTCCTCGACGGTGTTGCTCTCGCCGCGAACCTGGGCCTCGCCCGTCTCGGAGGGGCCGCTGTAGGTGAGCCGCGGTGGCTGCTCGTCGTCCTCGAGCCCCTTGGCCTGCACGCCGAGCGGCTGCGCGGAACTGCCTGCCGCCGGTTGCGCCGGAGCGGGATCCTGGGCGGGCCGCGCTGCGGGCGCGCCCTGTGCCTGCTGGGCACGCGAGGCGGCCGCGGCCTGGGCGAGCGGGCTCGCGCCAGCACCGCTGAGCCCAGCCGCCGGCTGGACCGTCCGGGAGGGCTGCTTCTCGATCGAGACGTTGAACAGGAAGCCGACGACTTCCTCCTTCACGCCGTCGATCATGCCGGTGAACATGTCGTAGCCCTCGCGCTGGTACTCAACGAGTGGATCGCGCTGCGCCATCGCGCGCAGACCGATGCCTTCCTTGAGGTAGTCCATCTCGTAGAGGTGCTCGCGCCACTTGCGGTCGAGCACGGACAGCAGCACACGACGCTCGAGCTGTCGCATCGCGCCTTCCCCGGCGACGGCCTCGATGTCAGCCTCGCGCTTTGCGTATGCCGCGTGGCAATCCTTGAGAAGCGCGTCGAGAAGCTGCTCGCGAGTGAGATCGGAATGCTCGCCGGGCTTGGTCTCGCCCGCGAGCTCCTGCCAGCCAAAGCTCACCGGGTACAGCGTCTTCAAGGCCGCCCAGAGCTGCTCGAGGTCCCAGTCCTCGGCGAACCCCTCGGCGGTCGCACCGTTGACGTACGCGGTGAGGACATCGTCGATCATGTGGCTGATCTGGCCGTCGAGCGACTCACCGCGCAGGATGCGGTTGCGCTCGGCATAGATGACCTTGCGCTGCTGGTTCATCACCTCGTCGTACTTGAGGACGTTCTTGCGCACCTCGAAGTTCTGCTGCTCCACCTGGGTCTGCGCGGAGCGGATCGAGCGTGAGACCATCTTCGACTCGATGGGCACGTCCTCGGGCAGGTTGAGCCGGGACATGATGACCTCGACAGCCCCGAAGCGGCGCATCAGCTCATCACCGAGGGACAGGTAGAACCGCGATTCGCCGGGGTCGCCCTGGCGGCCAGAGCGGCCACGCAGCTGGTTGTCGATGCGCCGCGACTCGTGACGCTCGGTGCCAAGGACGTACAGTCCGCCGGCCTCGCAGACCTTCTTCGCCTCCGCCGAGACCTCGGCGCGAACATCGTCGATCTGGGCATCCCACTTGGCCTGGTACTCCTCGTCGTGCTCGACGGGATCGAGGCCCATTGCGCGCAGCCGCATGTCGAGGATGATCTCGGGGTTGCCACCGAGCACGATGTCAGTACCACGGCCGGCCATGTTCGTCGCCACCGTCACCGAGCCCGCGCGACCGGCCTCGGCAATGATCTGCGCCTCCTGCTCGTGATACTTCGCGTTGAGCACGCTGTGCTTGATCTTGCGCTGCTGCAGAAGCTGCGAGAGGTACTCGGATCGCTCCACGCTAGTGGTGCCCACGAGCACGGGCTGGCCCTTGTGGAAGCGCTCGGCGATGTCATCGGCGACGGCATCGAACTTGGCGCGCTCGGTCTTGTAGATCAGGTCGGCCTGGTCCACCCGCTGCATCGTACGGTTCGTCGGGATGGATACCACGCCGAGCGAGTAGATCTCGTGCAGCTCGGCAGCCTCGGTCTGGGCGGTGCCGGTCATGCCGGAGAGCTTGTCGTACATGCGGAAGTAGTTCTGCAGGGTGATCGAGGCGAGAGTCTGGTTCTCGGCCTTGATCTCTACGCCTTCCTTTGCCTCGATGGCCTGGTGCATGCCCTCGTTGTAGCGGCGGCCCTGCATGATGCGCCCAGTGAACTCGTCAACGATGATGACGTCGCCATCGCGGACGATGTAGTCCTTGTCCTTCTGGAACAGCTCCTTGGCCTTGATGGCGTTGTTGAGGTAGCTGACGAGGGGCGAGTTCGCGGCCTCGTACAGGTTGTCGATGCCAAGCTGATCCTCGACGAACTCGACGCCAGCCTCGTGCACACCGATCGTGCGCTTCTTGATATCCACCTCGTAGTGCACGTCAGGCTTCATCAGGGGGACGATGCGCGCGAACTCGCCGTACCACTTGGAGGATCCGTCAGCCGGGCCCGAGATGATCAGCGGAGTACGGGCCTCGTCGATGAGGATGGAGTCGACCTCATCGACGACGGCGAAGCTGTGGCCGCGCTGCACGAGTTCCTCGGTGGAATGCGCCATGTTGTCGCGCAGGTAGTCGAATCCGAACTCGTTATTGGTGCCGTAGGTGATGTCCGCCTTGTAGGCGGCCCGCCGCTGGGTGGGAGTCATGCCGGACAGGATCGAGCCGACCTCGAGCCCGAGGAACCGGTGCACGCGCCCCATCCACTCGGAGTCACGCTTGGCGAGGTAGTCATTGACGGTGACCACATGCACGCCCTTGCCCGCCACGGCATTGAGGTACGCCGGCAGCACGCAGGTGAGGGTCTTGCCCTCGCCGGTCTTCATCTCGGCGATATTGCCGAGATGCAGCGCCGCGCCACCCATGACCTGCACATCGAAGTGCCGCTGGGACAGCACCCGCGACGATGCCTCCCGCGCGACAGCGAACGCCTCGGGGAGCAGGTCATCGAGTGATTCCCCGGCTTCATGGCGGCGCTTGAACTCGTCGGTCTTCGCGCGCAGCTCGTCATCCGACAGCTTTTCCACGTCGGGCGAGAGCGTTCCAATGTGGTCCGCGATGACCTGGAGCCGCTTGACCATCCGGCCTTCGCCCACTCGCAGCAGCTTCGAGAGCATGTACAGGTTTCCTCAATCGTCGTCGTGACAGCGTGCACCCGGGCGGCGTGACCACCCCCGGGGCGGCATCCTGCCATGGAAAATCCGGCTAGGCATCCACCTAGCCGGACTCCATGGTAGTGCGCGGATCGTGATCCGTCGCTTTCCTCAAGCCAGCCTGATCAAACCGTAGTCGAAGGCATGGCGCCGATACACCACCGAAGGACTGTCGGAATCCACATCATGGAACAAATAGAAGTCATGCCCCACGAGCTCCATCTCGTATAGGGCCTCGTCGACAGTCATGGGCTTGGACGAGTGCACCTTCGTGCGCACGATATGTCCCGGACCTGGATACTCCTCGATCCCGTCGTCCGGCACGGTTGCGGCCGCAGCCATCGTGTCCTCGTTGGAGCTGCTCTCCCGGGCGTTGCCGTTGAGCGCGGGCGAGCCCGCCTCCATCATGGATTCGCGCTCCATGACAGCCGTCGCCTCGGCCAACGAGATGGGGGTGCGACTGCCGTGATGGACCTTGCGCCGGTCGCGCGTCCTGCGGAACCTGCTCTCGAGCTTGTCCACCGCGATCTCGAGCGCTGCGTAGAAATTCTCGGCGGACGCCTCCGCACGGATGACAGGCCCCTTGCCACGCGCGGTGATCTCGATGCGCTGGCAATGTTTCGCCTGGCGACGATTCTTCTCGTGCTGGAGCTCGACGTCATACAGATGGACATCGTGGTGGAACCGCTCGAGACGACTTACCTTCTCCTCGATATGGATCCGGAAATGATCGGGAACCTCGACGTTTCGGCCCTTGACAACAATGTCCGCGTGATTGCCGCGATCCTCGGTGGCCTCGTCGAGCTCTACTGGCTCGCCGTTTCGGGCCCGGACAAGATCCGCTTGAGAAACAGTCGACACAATACCTCCCAGATTCCGCTGCTCACCGTTCCTGCGGTGTCAGCTGCAGTGCGAGAGTGCCGGGAACCTCATCAACCGCACCCGGCACAAGGGATCGATGACGTCACCTCCCCAGATCGCCGCGCTATGGGTTGTGAACGCGACGGTAGTACGTCGTTTCCCGTTGCGCTACCGATCGGACCGAAAAGTCACGGAAAGTTTGCACTGGCCGGCTCAGGCCGCAGCAAGCACCATTGCCGCGTGCACAGGGATGCCATTCTCTCCCAGAACACGGACTGATTCCGCGAGCAGCGCCCCGGTGGTGACCACGTCGTCGATCAGCACAACGCGGGCCCGCGCCATGCTCTCCATGCTGGGAGACGAGCGGCGACGGCCTCCGCGCGCGCGGACCCGTCCACGCACGTTCGCGGCTCTCTGCCGCGCGGTCAATCCGACAGAGTCCCGCGCGCGCCAGTGCAGCACTAGCGCGCGCTCCACGACAGCATCGCCACCCCCATGCTCCTCGAGAACACGAGCGGAATGCGAGGCCAGTCCGGCGATGGCATCACGACCCCGCATGCGCGTGGCCCACCAACGGCTCGGGGCGGGCAGGAGCACAGTACGGCTCGCGCCTCCAGAAGCGTCTGGGCCAGTGACCCCGGCCGTGACCGCGAGGGCATGGGCCATCCGGTACGCGAGCACTGGCGAAAGATCACTGCGCCCCTGCTCCTTCCACCCCGCGAGTGCCCGGCGCAGCGGTCCCCGATGCCGGGCCAGCGTCCACACCGGCACGCCTGGATCGTGCCGGGGCATCCACCTCGCGGGCTCCCACGGCACGGTCATATCGCACGCGCCACACCAGCTCGTGCCTGGCGTTCCGCACCCCCCGCATTCGCGAGGCACGATGAGCTCCCACAAGGCCTGCATGCCACGATCTTCTGGCATTGCCAACGCGCAGGCCGCAGCGATGCCGGATCTGTGGATAACGGCCGCGCTATCCACAGCCGACCGCCTAGCCCGGCAGGATCGGCTTGGCGTCGGTGCCCATCAGTCGGGTGACCTCGCGCCAGAACCGCTCGCCCTGCGGCTCGTCGCGGCCAAGCCGCAGCACGCCCCGGGAATCCGTCACGTACTCGGTGGTCGGCGAGGCATCGACCGAGGTCACGGGCGGCGAGAGGTTGCTGCGCGGAAGCTGCTCGACGCGAGATCCATCGGCCGCGACCCGCGCTACCGGCGCATCAGCCACGCCGCGCACGACGAGCAGGGCATCGGGGGTGCCCCAGTCGAGCGCCACCGCGGTATCCGTCAGGTTCAGCGCTACCGGCTGGGGGTTTACCAGGGTGAACTCGCCCGCACGGGGCTCGGCGACCACAGCGACATGGACGCGTCCCCCGATGATGAGGGCTACCCGGGTGCCGTCGGAGGCAAGGCGCAGGCTGGTGATCTGCCCCTGCAGCGCCGAGAGCGATCCGGACTCGACGGTCGTCGTGGAGAACGTGCCGGTGCCGGAATCCCGGGCCACCCGGGTGACGGTCTCCCCGTCGATCACTGCCCATGCCGCGCTGTCGCTAGTGGACCACGTGGGCCGGGTGATGGACATGCCCTCCCCCACGACCGACAAAGCGCCACCGTAGTCGCCGATGAGCAATTGATAGGGCGCCTCGTCGGACTGGTCGCTGCGGGCGACGAGAGCGACAGACTGCCCATCGTGGGAGATGGCCGCGTACTCCACGCTGTCGAGCGCTCCGGCTGTCCCGGGCACCGGGGTGATGGAGGTGTCGGTCACTGCCACGACCTGGCCGTCGACAACCGCGTGCAGGCCCACCTCGGTGGCGGTGCTGCTCACCGGATCCATCGACGCGACCTCCTGCGGGCCCCACCCCGAGGCATGCTCCTCCACGAGCGGAGCCCCGTCCGCCTCGATCAGATAGGGACCGGGAATGCCTGCGCTGTCGAGGGTCCATACGATCTGCGCGGCCAGCCGCCTGCGATCCTCAAGAGGAACCGAGCCAAGGCCCTGGAAGTCCATGCTCACTCCACCAAGCCCGACGCCCACCTGCGAGGCCCGGCCGTCGGCCTTGGTAATGGGACCGCGCAAGCGCACATCGCCATTGAAGCTGGTCCGCACGCCCGGCGCGAGCCTGGAGCTTGGCCCGTCGATGAGCATGGCCATCAACTGGGAGACCTTCTGGTCCTCGGACACCGCGGCCCACCGCAGGTCCGGGACGAGGTGCTCCCCGGAGGGGTCGAGGAAGTACACGGAGAAGCGCTCATAGCTGGTCAGGAAGTGCGGGCGCTCGATGATCACGCCATTGTCGAGCTCATCGATGCGCCATTCGCCATCGCTCATCACCACCGTGACCTGGGACTCGACGGTCCCTTCCTCCGCGGTGAAAACCCCGTCGGAGCTGAGCTGGCCGACCTTGTCGGCGCGGATGGCGAACGTCGCGGTGTCGGCAGTGCGCAGGCCCTCGGACAGCACGTCGATGCGGTTGGCGATGACGATGTTCGCGTTGTCGTTCCACTGGCTGTCGGCGGAGGGCGTGAGGAACTCGCGGGCCGCGGCGTGCCGCCCCCTCGGGTCAGCGCTGGCGCGCAGGAACTCGCGCACAAGAGGGAAGGCGTCGATGCCGGGGGTGGGCTCGGGCACCGAGGTGGAGATGGATTCCTGCGGGATCGTGCCTATTGCGCGGGGCTGGGAGTCGGTCGGAAGGGTCGTGCACGCGGCAGCCAGCATGGCGGCCGCGGCGATGGCCATCCAGCCAAGCATCCGCCGAGCGGCGGGGCGCTGATCGATCCTCATTGCGCGTGCCACCCCGCGTCCTCGGAGTCCCTTCCCGAGCGGGAATCGGCGACGTCGTCGGGAGTGAACACCGAGGCAGATTCCATCGGGTCCAGCATGATCTCCACCTCGGACTTGGTGCTTCGTTCCGTGGGCGTGGCGATCACCGGCATGTCCATGTCCTCGGGATCGGGCTTGAGCGGCAACGGCGATGTGGTGACCCTGCGACCGCGCGAGAGCGGGAGCGCGAGCCGGAATACCGATCCGTAGCCGCGCTCGCCCCATGCGTCGAGGCGGCCATTGTGCAGCCGGGCGTCCTCCACGCTGATCGCGAGGCCGAGACCGGTGCCGCCGGAGCGCCGGACGCGCGAGGGGTCGGAGCGCCAGAACCGATTGAACACCAGCTTCTCCTCGCCTGCCTTGAGCCCCACGCCCCAGTCGCGCACGATGACCGCGAGGGTGTCGTTGTCGGAGCGCATCCGGAGCAGCACCGGGTTGCCCTCGCTGTGGTCGATGGCGTTGGCGAGGAGGTTGCGGACGACGCGCTCGACGCGGCGTGGATCCACCTCGGCGATGATCGGATCGTCGGGCATGTCCACGATCAGGGCGACGCCGGCGTCGGTAGCGAGTCGCTGCACCGTGGAGAGCGCGGCCTGCACGCACGAGCGCACGTCGATCTGCTCCGCGGAGAGCTCGGCGACGCCCGCATCGTGGCGACTGATCTCGAGCAGGTCGGCGAGCAGGCTCTCGAACCTGTCGAGCTCGCGCATCATCAGCTCGGCCGAGCGCTCGAGCATGGGGTCCAGCTCGTCCCGGCTGTCGTAGATCACATCGGCGGCCATGCGGACGGTGGTCAGCGGAGTTCGCAGCTCATGGCTCACGTCGGAGGTGAATCGCTTCTGCAGATTGCCGAATTCCTCGAGCTGGGTGATCTGGCGCGACAAGCTCTCCGCCATCTCGTTGAACGACATCGCGAGCCGCGCCATGTCGTCCTCGCCACGAACGGGCATGCGCTCCTTGAGCCGACCCTCGGCGAAACGGGCGGCGATCCGCGACGCGGAACGCACGGGGATGACGACCTGGCGCGCCACGAGCAGCGAGATCGCCGTCAGCAGAACGAGCAGCACCGCGCTGCCCGTGAGCACCGTCCCTCGCATCAAGGACAGGCTCCGGGCCTCGCTCTCGAGAGGGAACACCAGGTACAGCTCCAGGCCGGGGATGTCCGAGGCGGTGGGCGTGCCCATGATCAATGCGGACACGACACTGTTCTCGGACGCGGGCACGGTCGAGTACACGTAGGAGACCTGGCCCTGGCGCACATAATCGCGCAGCGATTCCGGGATCTGCTCCACGGCACCGCTGGTGATCAGCCCCTGCGACGCTTCCGGGTCCGTCGCGATGAGGACGGGCGTCCATAGTCCAGCACCACCAGCGTTCTGGTCATTGTCGACCTGCCAGTTCAGTGCCGAGCGCGCGCTATTGATGCGGCCCTGCCGAGAAGTGGTGTCCCCCGCTCCCGCGAGCTCGCGCTGCACGGTCTGCCGCGCCGAATCCAGCTGTTGCACCGCAGCACCAAGCTTGGCCTCGAGCATCCGCGCGGTGAGCTGGTTCGTCAGGGCGAATCCAAGCGCCAGGATGACAACGAGGGAAAGCGCCATCGTGGATACGACGACCCGCAGCTGCAGGGAACGGCGCCACCAGCGGGACAGCGCCGACCCTATCGCCCTGAACCTGCGCACCCACCTCGTGGTCCGACCATTGATCTTGCGCCGGGTGCGGGCGCGACCGATCACGGCGGTCCGGCCTTGTATCCAACTCCCCGCACCGTCAGTACGATCTCGGGCTTCTCGGGATCATTCTCGACCTTGGCGCGCAGGCGCTGCACATGCACGTTGACCAGGCGGGTATCGGCGGCATGCCGGTAGCCCCAGACCTGCTCGAGCAGCACCTCGCGGGTAAAGACCTGGCGGGGCTTGCGGGCCAGCGCGACCAGCAGATCGAACTCCAGGGGCGTCAGGTTGATGAGCTCGCCATTGCGGGTGACCTTGTGCGCGGGAACGTCGATCTCGACCTCACCGATGCTGAGCAGCTCGGCTGGCTCGTCCTCGCGGCGGCGGAGCCGGGCACGCACGCGCGCCACGAGCTCCTTCGGCTTGAACGGCTTGATCACGTAGTCATCAGCGCCGGATTCGAGGCCGAGCACGACGTCAACGGTGTCAGTCTTGGCGGTCAGCATCACGATCGGGACGCCCGAGTCAGCGCGCAGCACCCGGCATACATCGATGCCATTCATTCCGGGGAGCATCAGGTCAAGGAGCACGAGGTCGGGTCGAATGTCCCGGACCGCGCTCAATGCCTGCGTGCCGTCTCCAACGACGTAGGGCTCGAATCCCTCACCACGGAGCACAATGGTCAGCATTTCGGCTAGCGCTGCGTCATCGTCGACAACCAGAATCTTCGGCTTCATACCCATATCGTTACACTCAAATGCCTGCAGGCGTGGTTTTGACGCCGCCGGCGCGCCGCGCTGCCTACCACTCTAGCCCCGCCCATCGCTGTCCGCACGGATGTCCGCGATGCGGTCGACCAGCGCCGCGACAGCGCCATCCGCTCCCGAGCCGCGGTAGAGGATCCACGGCGATGTCCAGTGCTGCTCCGCGAGCCGCCGGTAGATCCGCGCGGTGCGCTCCTGCAGCGTGACGTCGCGCTCGTACGCATCGCGCGCTCGGCCAGGCTCGGTGGCCTCGCGGTGGCGGGCGCGCTGCTCCGCCACCGCGACATCGACGTCGACGAGGATATGCAGGCCCGGTTCAGGAAGGGCAAGCCGACCATGCTCGAGCTCGCGCACCCACTCGACCGTGCTGTCCTCGTCCAGCACCTCGCCGCGCGCGGCCGAGTATGCCGCGTTGGATGCGACATACCGATCGAGCAGCACCACATCGTGCTCGTCGCACAACTGATCGAGCAGGGGCCGGGCCTGGTGCCGGTCGAGCGCCCAGAGCACGGCCATGCCATTGATCGAGGAAAGCAGATCGCCATGCTTGCCCCTGAGCGCCTCTGCCGCGATGTCAGCGGGCTGGGACTGCCCGTAGCGCGGGAAAGCCAAGCTGGTGGCCCGCAGGCCCCGG
Organism: Hoyosella levis; assembly: GCF_026008515.1. Taxonomy (GTDB): domain Bacteria; phylum Actinomycetota; class Actinomycetes; order Mycobacteriales; family Mycobacteriaceae; genus Lolliginicoccus; species Lolliginicoccus levis. The sequence goes on along the minus strand of NZ_BQYM01000007.1, from coordinate 5,863 downwards.
TCGGCGAGCTCCCGCAGCAGTGCCGCGGCGAGAGTTCGCTTCCCGGAGCCGTCCAGGCCCTCCAGGACAACGAGGGTGCCCATCAGTAGCGGTAGTGCTCCGGCTTGTAGGGGCCCTCGACGTCCACTCCGATGTACTCGGCCTGCTCCTTGGTGAGCTTGGTGAGGCTGCCGCCGAGCGCTTCGACGTGGATGCGCGCGACCTTCTCGTCGAGGTGCTTGGGCAAGCGGTACACCTCGTTGTCGTACTCATCCTGCTTCGTCCACAGCTCGATCTGGGCGATGACCTGGTTGGAGAAGCTGTTGCTCATCACGAACGAGGGATGGCCAGTGGCATTGCCGAGGTTGAGCAAGCGCCCCTCGGAGAGCACGATGATCGACTTGAGCGGGTTGCCGGCCTTGTCGGCGAAGACCCACTCATCGACCTGGGGCTTGATATTGATGCGGGAGGTCTCCGGGCTGCGCTCGAGGGCGGCCATGTCGATCTCGTTGTCGAAGTGACCGATGTTGCCGAGGATCGCCTGGTGCTTCATCGCCCGCATGTGATCGAGGGTGATGACGTCCAGGTTTCCGGTGGAGGTGATGATGATATCGGCCTTGTCTATCGCCTCCTCGACGGTGACGACGTCGTATCCGTCCATCAGCGCCTGGAGCGCGTTGATGGGATCGACCTCGGTGACCTGCACGCGGGCGCCCTGCCCGGCGAGCGACTCGGCGCAGCCCTTGCCGACATCGCCGTAGCCGCAGATGAGCACCTTCTTGCCGCCGATGAGCACATCGGTGCCGCGATTGATGCCGTCGATCAACGAGTGGCGGGTGCCGTACTTGTTGTCGAACTTGCTCTTGGTGACGGAATCATTGACGTTGATCGCAGGGAACGTCAGCTCCCCCGCCGCGGCGAACTGGTAGAGGCGGAGGACTCCCGTGGTGGTCTCCTCGGTCACGCCCTGCACCGACTTGGCGATCGTGCTCCACTTGGTCGCGTCCGCGGCGGTCGACGCGCGCAGCAGCTCCAGGAATACCTTGTACTCGGCGGAATGCTGATCCTCGTCGAGCGGCGGGACCACTCCCGCGACCTCGAACTGCGCGCCGCGCAGCACGAGCATGGTGGCGTCGCCACCGTCATCGAGGATCATGTTGGCAGGGCCGTCGGCCGCGGGCCAGGTGAGCGCCTGCTCGGCGCACCACCAGTACTCCTCGAGGGACTCGCCCTTCCACGCGAACACGGCGGTGCCGCGAGGCTCCTCCGGGGTGCCGTGAGGCCCCACGACGACAGCAGCGGCCGCATGGTCCTGGGTGGAGAAGATGTTGCAGGAGGCCCAGCGCACCTGCGCGCCGAGCGCGGTGAGGGTCTCGATCAGCACGGCCGTCTGCACGGTCATGTGCAGCGACCCGGTGATGCGCGCGCCCTTGAGCGGCTGCACCTCGGCATACTCGCGGCGCAGGGACATCAGGCCGGGCATCTCATGCTCGGCGAGGCGGATCTCCTTGCGACCGAACTCCGCGAGCCCGAGGTCCGCGACCTTGTACTCGATTCCGTTGTGGACGTCTGCGACCGGCAGAGCCGACATTATCGTCACCATCTTCTTGTTGGGGGATCTTCTTGGTGGGGCCGCGAGCCGGCCTGTTCCATCGTTGTCTGGAATACGTCGCTAGGGATACGTTGCTGCTACCGCGCAGGGATTGGGCGCGCGGGGAATCACGCGGTGGACGCGGTGGACGCGGTGTCGCGCGCCTTGGCCTTGCGGTAGGCAGCCTCGAGATAGGGCGCCACGAAATCGGTGAAATCCTCGATCATGGTGTCGGGAGCCCGTGGCGGGATAGCGATGAAGCTCAGGGCGATGCGACCGACGTACATCGCGGTGACCTGCGCCTCCCGCTCATCGAGCCGTGGCCAGTTGTCCTGCATGATCCGAGCAAGCCGGTCCACCGCGCGCTCGAGCACGGGCCAGCCGTCGGTGGTGATGAGACTGAGGATCTCGGCCTTCGCGCGGCCGAGCAGCGCCCAGCGCACAGCGGGATCCTGGGTGGCGGCGCCGAGGAATCGCTGGAACGCGTCGCTGATCGCGCCGCGCGCATCCCCGACGTGCGTTTGCACTGCTTCATTGGCCTCATCGAGGAAGTGATCGACAAGGCGAAGGATGTATTGCTGGGCCACGCCCTGCCGGGACTCGAACTCGTTGTAGAGCGTCTGGCGGCTCACTCCGGCATTCCGGGCGACCTCCGCCATAGTGATGTCGGACCACTCCTTCTCGTCGAGGAGTTCCCGGACAGCATCGAGGACGGAGTCTCGCAGCAGACGCCGCGCAGCCTCCTGGTACGTGACTCTCGAGCGTCCACCGGGCATAGTCAAGACCCTAGTCAAAACTATGCCCGGTGTCAAAGCTCTAGACAACTACTACTTGTCGTTGTTGCCCTGCGCGCCAGCCCGTACTGGAGCAGTGGCGGGAACGCCCTCTTCCAGGTCCTTGCGGCTGATGTACGGCGCGTCCGGGATGAGCGCCTTCGCGTTCCGGAACTCCTTGGGCCTGCCCATGGAGATCACGCCCACCAACTGATCGTCGCGCAAGCATAGGACGGTGAAGTCGAGCGCATCGAGGTCGCCGTGGATGATCAGGTCATCCTCCGGCGTCGGCCAGCCGGCGATCTGCAGGTTCTTGCCGTACTGCTTGGTCCAGCACCACGGCACATCCGCGTACGGCGTGGGCATGCCCAGGATGGCCCGCGCCGCGTGCGCGCCCTGCTCCTGCGCGTTGCTCCAGTGCTCCACGCGCTGCATTCCGCCGAGCAACAGGTTCGGGAACATCGCTACGTCACCGGCGGCGAAGATCGCGGAATCCGACGTGCGGCAGAACTTGTCCACGATGATGCCGCGGCGGCCCGAGGTGTCCACCGCGAGCCCGGCCTCCTCGGCAAGCTCGGCATTGGGCATCATTCCGACCGAGACGAGCGCCGCGGCGGCCTTCCAGCTGCGACCGTCCGGCGAGACCGCCGTGACGCCCTTCTTGTCGACATCGACGCGGTCGAGCTGGACGCCGGTGTGGAGCTCCACCCCGTTGTCCTCGTGCATCTTCGCGTAGAGGCGCGAGATGGGCTCGGGCAGCATCCGCGCGAGCGGACGCTCGGCAGCCTCGAGCAGGATGACCTCGGAACCCAGGGCGCGCGCCGAGGACGCGACCTCGGAACCGATCAGGCCAGCGCCGATGATGAGCAGCTTGCCCTTGCCGTCGATGGCCTCGCGCAGCGTGGGGACGTCCGCCATGCTGCGCAGGTAGTGCACGTTCGGCTGGGCGTGGGGATCCAGGCCAGGGATGATCCGGGGGCGGCCCCCGGTGGCGATGAGCAACGCATCGTAGGGCTGCTCGGTGCCATCCTCGAGAAGGATCTTCTTGTCGGCGGGCTTGATCTCGGCAACGGTGGTCCCGGTGACGATCTCGACGTTCTGCTCTTCCCAGAACGTCGGGGGACGCAGCCTGGACCGCTCGACCGTGACAGTGCCCTGGAGGAGTTCCTTGGAGAGCTGCGGGCGGCGGTAGGGGTACTCGGCGTCGGTGCTGATCATCACGACCTTGCCGGCGAACCCTTCCTTGCGAAGGGTCTCCGCGGCCGTGGCGCCACACACTCCCGAGCCGATGATGACAACGGTTCCGTCTTGAACTACGCCTTCGCTCACGCTCGCGAAACCTCGACCATCTCGAAGTCAGACTTGGCCGCGCCACAGTCGGGGCAGCTCCAGTCGTCCGGGATGTCCTCCCAGCGGGTTCCTGGAGCGATGTCGTCCTCGGGCCACCCCTCGGACTCGTCGTACTCGAATCCGCACTGCAGGCAGCGATAGAGCTTGTACTCGGTGCTCATGTCGTTTCCATCTCACAATCGTCGACGGCGTTGTCTTTTCGGCGCGCAGCCGTAGTTGCGCGAACTCCCAGCCTGTGGTTGTCCACCTCAGGCTGGGAGCACGTCATGTTCAGGATGCAGGCTCGAAATCGACCTTTTCGCGGACCCCGCAATCGGGGCAGGGCCAGTCATCCGGGATGTCAGCCCAGAGGGTCCCGGGCGGGAACCCCTCGCGGGAGGCACCCTTCTCCTCGTCGTATACGTAGTCGCATACCGGGCAGACGAATCGACTCATCGGGCCCAACCTCCTAGGCAGTTTCCACAGTGTTGGCTTGACCGTACTTGGCGAGGATCTTGTCACGCTTCTTGGGGTCGATATTAGCTTGCGTGATGTCGCCGTCGTAGTGGGCCAGGACTCTCTTGTCCATTACTGCGCGCCAGACGGGCGGGAAGACCGCGAGAACGATCATCGACGCGTAGCCGCCGGGCAGCTGGGGCGAGCCCTTCATGCTGCGCAGGATCTGGTAGCGGCGAGTCGGGTTGGCGTGGTGATCGGAGTGGCGCTGCAGCTGATACAGGAAGAGGTTGGTGACCAGGTGGTCGCTGTTCCAGCTGTGCTGCGGGGAGCAGCGCTCGTACCGGCCGGACGCGAGCTTCTGGCGCTTGAGGCCATAGTGCTCGAGGTAGTTGACGACCTCGAGGAGCGAGAAGCCGAGCACTGCCTGGATGGCCAGGTACGGCAGGACGTTCCAGATGCTGTAGTTGTCCAGCACGCCAGCGAAGCTCAGGGCCTGCAGGACGATCAGGATTCCGCCGAACAGCACGACCGACATCAGCCATGCGTTGAGCACGTCGTTCTTCAGCGTCCAGGTCGACTTGCCAAGGCGCTCGAGGCGGTTCTTCTCGATCTCCCAGGCGGAGGTCAGCGCGCCCTTCACGGAGCGCGGCCAGAAGCTGTAGAACGACTCGCCGAAGCGGGACGAAGCGGGATCCTCAGGGGTGGCAACGCGAACGTGGTGGCCACGGTTGTGCTCGATGTAGAAGTGCCCGTAGAAGGACTGCGCGAGCACGATGCGGGAGAGCCAGCGCTCGTGCTCCTCCTTCTTGTGGCCCATCTCGTGCGCGACGTTGATGCCGATGCCGGAGGTCACGGCGACCGTGGTGGCCAGGCCGATGCTCTCGAAGACGGAGAGATTGCCGGTGGCCCAGAGGTAGATCGCGAGCGCGAACCCGGCGTACTGCAGCGGGATGTAGGCGTAGGTGACCCAGCGGTAGTACTTGTCCTGGTCGAGCTCATCCATGAACTCATCCGGCGGGTTCTGGCCGTCGGCAGCGAAAACAATGTCGAGCAGCGGGATCAAGCCGAATACGATGATCGGCCCGCCCCAGTAGAGCCATCCCCAGCCGGTGAGCTCGACCAGTCCGACCGCGATGAAGACAGCGGCCGCTGGGACCAGCGAGTAGATCCACAGGTGGCGCTTGCGATCCCGCCAGCGCTCGAGGTTGTCGTCGTACTCGTGCGCGTCACCGTTGGACCCGGCGGACGCATCGTGCGTCGATGCAGTCATTACATCATGCCTAACTTTGTCCATGCGCTAGACCCCGATGTCATAGCGGCTTTCCTGTTTGACTATAAGCCCTAGCCCGTTTGCACACTAGACACGGGTCAATGTTTTGTCTAACTGTATCGATTCAGTTTTTAACCCCAGCAAGCAGAATGGGCCAAAGTGCTTGCAAGAGCTTGCGCATAGTTGAGTCTTGAACTGCGCTGATGCTCCGCGGGCACCCGACAAGGCAGACCTGGCGCTAGCTACTGCGCGCGGCGGCGCCACTGCTGAGCCGAATTGCGTGCGGGGCGCTGCAGTCCTCCACAACTGCCCGCGCCGTTCTCCGAGCGGCGTGCGTGCCGCCGCCCGCGCCCGGAAGTGTTACCGATTGCACCCTCCAGGAGCCGGTGGATTCATGCGGTCGTCGCAACACCAGGCGGATCCGGCTCCTCGGACAACATCCTAGCGAGGGCCTCGGCAGGG
>NZ_BQYM01000006.1 GCF_026008515.1 Hoyosella levis | reverse complement strand
CTGTTCATCATCTTCTACGACCAGACCCTCGCCACCGTCACCGAGGCCTCCCGCCTCCGCACCGCCATCGGACCCTCCCTCGCCTGGTACGAGGAGTTCTTCCGCTACTCGGAGCTGTTCAGCCAGACCGCGGATGGCTCCCTCGCGCGCCGGATCCCGGTGCTGATGATGGTGCTGTCGATGTTCACCGCCGGCGCGGCGATCATCCATCAGGCCTCGAAGAGCCGCATGGCACGGGGCCCGTCGATCCGCCTCCTCGCCGTGACGCTCATGTCCTTCGGCTTCCTCGCCGCCACCCCCACCAAGTGGGTGCACCACTTCGGCGCGTTCGCCGGCATCGGCGCGGCCGTCGCGGCGCTCGGCGCGGTCGCCCTGACCACGGCGTTGTTCCAATCGCCGCGCAACAAGGTCCTCTACGGCTCGATCGTCCTGCTGCTCGCCGCCTACGCCGCGACCGGCCCGAACGGCTACTGGTACGTAGGCAGCTTCGGCGTTCCCTGGTGGGACAAGCGTCCCTCCATCAACGGCTATGTGCTGGCGACCGGCGTGCTTGCCATCGCCTTGGTGCTCCTGGTCATCGGTGCATTCATGTACCTCCGCCACACCGAGGCCAGGGGTCTGCGGCGCTGGTTCCTCATGCCGTTCCAGGCTCCGGTCGCTCTCGTCACCAGCGCGTTCGTTGTGTTCGCGATGCTGTCCCTGGCCAAGGGCGCGGTCTCGCAGTACCCCGCGTACTCGATCGCCCGGTCGAACATCGACGCGCTGCGCGGTTCGCCGTGCGCCCTGGCCAACGATGTGCTCGTCGAGTCCGACATCAATTCCGGATTCCTCCCCTCGGCTTCCGGCGCGGATCCGGAGGAAGCATTCGCCGGGCGGCTCAATACTGGCTTCGACCCCAACGGCATTCGTGTTGATCTCGTTCCCGAGGACGTCAACGTCGACGGCTCGGGCCCCTCCACGATTAATCCCGATGGCCCCCGCGTGGGGGGAGCCTCCATCACCACCGAGTTCCTCGACGAGCCCGGGATCAATGGTTCCCGCGTGACCCTGCCCTTTGGGCTCGACCCAGACCGCGTGCCCGTGCTGGGCTCGTTCACCGACTCGCAGACCGAGGTCATCGAACTGCTCACCGGGTGGTACGAGCTGCCCGAGCGGTCACCCGACTCGCCCCTCCTCGTCGTCACGGCCGCCGGCCTGATCGACTCCACCGATGCTGATGGCATCCGGGACTATGGCCAGACGCTCGAGGTCGAGTACGGGCGACGTGATGGCGACTCCTTTGATCCGATGGGGCGCATCCAGCCGATCGACCCCGGCCCCTCCCCCATGTGGCGCAACCTGCGCGTGCCCATGAGCGAGATCCCGGCCGAGGCCGACGTGGTGCGCGTTGTCGCCCGTGACCAGGACTTCGAGCCACGCCAATGGCTCGCGCTGACACCGCCGCGCGTCCCCGAGGTCAATACGCTGCAGGAGGTCGTGGGCAGCGAGCAGCCAGTGCTGCTCGACTGGACCGTCGGCCTGCACTTCCCCTGCCAGCAGCCCTACCTGCACATCAATGGTGTCGCGCAGCCCGCCGAGTACCGCATCACCCCGGACCGAGGCGTCATCGCTGGCGCGAACTCCTGGGAGAGCCCCTTCGCCGGTGGCTCGCTCGGCCTGACCAACACCCTCAACGATGGCACCACCATGGCGACCTATCTCCGCGATGACTGGCGCCGCGACTGGGGCGAGCTCATCGACTACGACCGGTTCGTGCCCGAGGCCGTGCCCGCCGAGATCGAGCATGACACAGTGACACGCTCCGGGCTCTGGTCGCCTGGCCCGATCGTGCCGTAGCCCGCTGGTGGCTGGCGGCCGCCCGCTTGGGAGCCGACCGCGAGCCTGCCGCAACGCGCCAAACGCGATAGAAACCTCCGGGAATCCCAGGAGTTTTCTATCGCGTTTGGCAGTTTCCCGTGCTTTTGGTCGACAGACCCCACCAGGCGCCACCATCACCGACGGCGATGCCGGGCGGCCACCCATCGACATATGAGTAACCATGTGGTTACATTAATGGGGTGAAGGTAGCCCACGCGGTCGCGGACCCGGTTCGCCGGGAGATCCTGGAGATGCTCCGGGAGGCATCCCTGACAGCGGGCGAGATCGCCGACCAGTTTCCCATCAGCAGGCCCGCCGTCAGCCGGCATCTCCGCATCCTGCGCGAGTGCGGGCTTGTATCCGAAGCCCCCAGCACCAACGACGGCCGCTCCCGGGTCTACCACCTGGACGCTCGTCCGCTGCAGGAACTGGATCGCTGGCTCGCCGGCTTCCGGTTCAGCTGGTCACAGGCGCTGGATGCCCTGGGGACAGAGGTCTACCGGACCCAGCGTGACCGACGAAGCGCGAGGATCGACAACCATCAGGAGAAGAGGAGCTCAGCATGACGAAGACACCAACCGGGCGGGTGATCGCGACAGCACTCGGCCCTGACCTGGTTCTGACGCGCTCGTTCCGCGCGGACATCGACGATGTCTGGGCCAGCATCACTGAATCGGAACGGACAGGCCGTTGGTTCGGAACCTGGACAGGCGACGCAGCGCCGGGCAATACGATCTCCGTCACGATGACATTCGAGGACGAAGGCCCGCCGATCGGCATGCGGATCGACAAGTGCGAGCCACCGTACGTTCTCGCCGTATCCGCGGAGGACGAGTACGGGAGCTGGCGGCTCGAAGCTCGATTGTCGACCGAGACCGACGGAACGTTGCTGACCTTCACCCAGCATGTCGACGATCTCGACTCCGTCAGTGGAACCGGTCCTGGTTGGGAGTACTACCTCGACAACCTCGTCGCTGCCACTACGGGAGCCTCGGCGCCGAGCTTCGACGACTACTACCCCGCGCTCAAGGAGTACTACGCCCAAGCCGCGGATGCCTGCCGATAAGAGCTGATCGACAGAGCCTTCCGCTTGGCGTCCGCCCACCGCTGGGAGCTGGCCGCCAGCCACGAGCCCGCCCGCCCACCGCTGGGAGCTGGCCGCCCAACGCCAAACGCGATAGAAACCTCCGGAAATCCCAGGAGTTTTCTATCGCGTTTAGCAGTTTCCCGTGCTTTTGGCCCCGCTGACGTACCAACGCCAGCCAGCCAATCAGCCAGCCAACCAATCAGCCAGGGTGCAGGGTGTGCTTCTTCACCGGCCGCTGCACGGTCTTGTCCCGCAGCGCGCGCAGGGCGCGGCGCAGCTCGAGGCGGGTGTCGGACGGGGCTATCACAGCGTCGATGTAGCCACGCTCCGCCGCGATGTAGGGGGTGGCGACGAACTCGTTGTAGTAGTCGATGAACTTGCGCCGCACCTCGGGCGCGCGCTCCCCGGCCTCGGCGAGCTCCTTGCGCTTGAGCAGCACCACGGCTCCCTCGGCTCCCATGACGGCGATGCGCGCGGTGGGCCAGGCGAAGTTGAGGTCGGCCCCGAGGTTCTTGGAACCCATCACCGCGTATCCACCTCCGTATGCCTTGCGCACCACAACGGTCACCTTGGGCACATCCGCTTCGAGGTAGGCGTTGAGGATCTTCGCACCTCGCCGGATGATTCCGTTGCGCTCCTGCTCGAGCCCGGGCAGGAAGCCCGGCACGTCGACGACGCACACGATGGGGATCTCGAAGGCGTTGCAGAACCGGATGAACCGGGCGGCTTTCTCGGCGGCGTCGATGTCGAGGGCACCACTGAGGTGGAACGGCTGGTTGGCGAGCACTCCGACGGTGCGGCCGTCGATGCGGCTATAGCCGACGAGGAGGTTGCGGGCGAACTCCGGGGAGATCTCCGTGAACTCGCCATCGTCGAAGATGTAGCGGAGGATGTCATGCATGTCGTACGCCGAGTTGTCCGCGTCGGGCATGAACGAGTCGAGCGCGATGTCGGAGTCCGTCTTCTCCGGCTCGAGGTCGGGGTTGACGATGGGGCCGGGCTCGTTGCAGTTCGACGGCAGGTAGCCGAGGAGCCCGCGAACCCACGCGAAGGCATTCGCCTCGGTGCTGGCGACGTGATGGACGGTGCCGTACTCGGCCTGCTTGCGGGCGCCACCGAGCTCCTCCGCGGAGATGTGCTCGCCGGTGACGGCACGGATCACCTCGGGGCCGGTGATGAACATGTAGGACTGGTCCTCGACGGCCACGATGTAGTCGGTGATGGCCGGTCCGTACACCGCGCCGCCCGCGCACTTGCCAAGCATGACGGAGATCTGCGGCACGAGCCCGGAGAGCTGGATCTGGCGTCGCCCGATCTCGGCGTAGAAGGCGAGGGAGGTGACGGCTTCCTGCACGCGGGCGCCACCGGAGTCGTTGATGCCGATGACGGGGCAGCCGACCTTGAGGGCCATGTCGAGCGCGGCGCAGACCTTGCGGCCGAACATCTCGCCAAGGCTGCCGCCGAACACGGTCTGGTCGTGCGAGAACACGACGACTGGCCGACCGTCGATGAGTCCGTGCCCCACGACGACGCCGTCGCCATAGGGGTTGTCCGCGGAGCCGGGGGCCTTGACGAGCGCACCGATCTCCACGAATGTGCCGTGGTCAAGCAGCGCGTGGATGCGTTGCCGGGGCGAGGGCAGGCCCTTCTCGTCGCGCTTGGCGATCGCCCGGGGGTTGCCCGGATCCTGCGCCTTGTCGAGGCGTGCACGCAGGTCGGCAAGCTTCTCGGCTGTCGTGTTCACGCGCGGCAGCTCCTCACTCTGGGGAACGGTGGGCTTCGATCTCGTCAAGCTTGCCAGAGAGGTGCTCGGCGACACGGGCAATGACAGGCTCGTCGACCACACCGAGATGATCGCCGGTGAGCTGCACGACCTCGAGGTCTTGCGCCACTGGCCCCCATCCGCCGTCGGGGGCGATGTTGGCGAAGCGCGGCTCGAGCTGCACGGCACCGTCGTGCATGCGCTCGGCCTTGTACAGCACCACTGGCCCGTCGTATTCCTCGGGCTGGAGCTTCCAGGCCGCGCGATTGTCCAGGTAGGAGGCGCGCTGGTGCTCGATGATGCCGCCACTGATCGTGTGGTTGGTGCCCTTGAGCTGGTCGAGCATGATGCGGATCTGGCCGGCGTCGTCGGTCTGGACGAGCTTGTCGATGGGCAGCTCGGGCTCGAAGCCGTAGTTGACCTTGGCGAAGTCGGCGAACCGCTTCCACCGCAGCTCGATCTCCTCGGGCGTGTCGGGGATCGGCTCGGACGGGAAGACCGTGTCGAGCAGGCCGAGCAGTGCCACGTCCTCGCCCTCCGCGCGCAGTCGGTGGGCCATCGTGTAGGCGAGTGCGCCGCCGAATGACCATCCGGCGAGCACATACGGCCCGTGTGGCTGGATCTCCCGCAGCGCGGGAAGGTAGTGGTCGACGCGTTCCCCGAGGGGCCCGTCGATGCGCTCGAAGCCGTAGACGGGCACGTCGGCGGGGAGCCGCTTGGTCAACGGCTCGTAGACCACTGTCGATCCGCCGGCCGGGTGGAACACGAACACTGGAACGCGGGTGCTGCCGTCCTTGCGGGGCCGCAGGGTGCGCACGAGCCCCACATCGCCCTCGAGGTGATCGCGCACGAGGTCGGCGAGGCGCTCGATGCTGGGTGCCGCGCGGAGCTGCTCGACGGTGATGTCGCCGCCCGCGCGATCGGAGAGGCGTTGCGCGAGCCTCTCGGCGGTGGCGTCGTCAACGCTGGGCAGCGGGTTGAAGATGCCTCCGGCGGACTTGCCGGTGATGGTGGCCCACTGGGCGAACGCGAGCCGCTCGGCGGCGTCGCGAGGTGGCACGTCGAGCCCGGCTGCCTCGGTGACGCTGCGCTGGTCGGTCGCCTGGCTGGGCGATTCCGCGCTGGGATTCTCTGCGCCGATCGTGGTGGCCTCGGCCGGCGCAACAGCTGGCGCGGCAGGGGCTTCCTCGATGGTGGCCACGTCGACGGGGGCCGCGCCGCTTTGCTGCTCGGCGGCGAGCTCGGCGACCTTGTCGGGATTCTCGATCGCGTAGACGAGGTACTTCTCGACATCGTCGAGGCTCGCGTCGCGCAGCGCCTGGACCTGCAGCTGCGGGATGCTGAACTCGTGCTCGACGCGGTTCTTGATGCGCACGGCCATCAGTGAATCGAGTCCAAGCTCCACGAGGGAGATCTCGGCGGGCAGGTCCTCGGCCGCGTAGCCCATGGCTTCGGCGATGATGCGGGTGAGGCGCTCGCGCACGGGCTCGCCGCTGGCGGGGTCCCATTTCTCCGGGGCCTGGGCGAGGAGCTCCGCGGGCTCGGTGTCGGCGGCCCTCGCCACATGCTCGGTGCCGCCTGGCCGGGCAAAGGTCTCGGGGGCGCTGAGGGGGCCGCCCGCGGTGACGACTCCGTCGGCGAGCAGGACGAAGTCCTCGCCCTGCCTGCTGTATACGCGCAGCGAGGCGCCACCGGGGTGCGGATGCATCATGGTGGTGAGCGTTCCGCTGCTGGGCAGGCCAGCGTGGTAGATGACCGCGCCGAGCGTGACATCGCTCAGCACTTCGCGGGCGGCGGCCTGGATGAGCGCGTCGATGTCGTGGACGGCTTGGGACTGGACCTCCCAGACATGCTGCCCATCGGGCAGGGCGACGTGCGCGCCGGGCATGCGCTGGTCCCCGCCGCTGCTGGCGCGGGCGGCGGTCCAGTGCTCGCGCCGCAGCCAGGCGGTGCGGGGCGGGCTGGCGTAGGCGCCGGGCGCCACCATCCGGGACAGTGCCACGGGGTGCCCATGGACGTAGAGCTGCGCGACCGCTCCGGCGAGCGTGGCGGCGCTGTCTTCCTTGCGGTTCTGGGTGTAGATGAGCTGCGGCTCGACGAGGCCACTGGCGAACGCGGAGGCAGCGACGGACATCAGCGCCACCGGGTGCGGGGCGAGCTCGACGAAAGTGGTGTGGCCGGCCGAGACGGTGTTCTGGACTGCGTTGGTGAAGAACACGGTGTACCGCATGTTCTTCGTCCAGTAGTCCTCGCCGTGGATGGGAGCGTTCCCGCGCGGGAAGACGGTTCCCTCATGGACGGAGGACGCGACGGCGCACTCGAGCGGGCGGGCATCGATGCCCATGATCTCGGCCGTGAGCTCGCCGAGGATGGGATCCATCTGCGCGGTGTGGCCGGCACCCTTGGTGTCGAGGACGCGCCCGAGCTTCTGCTCAGCCTCGGCGCGTGCCACGATCGCCTGGACCTCGGCATCCGGGCCGCCGATGACGGTCTGGGTGGGGGCGGAGTAGACGCAGATCTCGACGCCGGGATACTCGTCGCGCATGGCGGCGAGCTCGTCGGCGGAGTACTCGACGAGGGCCATCCGGCGGATGTTGTCGTCGGTGACGGCGGCCTCGGTCTCGCCCATGAGGCGGGCACGGGCGGTGATGACCCGTGCGGCGTCCTCCACGCTGAGCCCGCCCGAGACGGCTGCGGCGGCGACCTCGCCGAGCGAGTGCCCGAGCACCGCTGCGGGACGCGCGCCGGCCTCGCGCAGGGTCGCGGCGAGTGCTACCTGGATCGCGAAGATGGCAAGCTGCGCGGTCTCGACCTGGTAGCGGAAATCCTCGTCGAAGAACATTTCCTTGACGCTGTGCCCGGCCTCATCGATGAGCAGCGCATCGATCTCGTCGATGCGGGCAGCGAACACGGGGCTGGCCTCGTAGAGAGCGCGGCCCATGCCCGCGTGCTGGGAGCCGAACCCGGAGAACACCCAGACGGGCCCGTCGGCCGCGGGCGCGTCGGAGGAGAACACGCCGGGGCGCGGCTTGCCCTCTGCTATCGCGCGCACTCCAGCGATCAGGTCATCGCGGTTGTCGGCGACCACGGCGGCGCGGGACCGTCCGTGGTTGCGCTTGGCGAGGCTGCGCGCGAGCGAGGCGAGGTCCACGTCGCGGCCGGGGCCGTCCTCGAGCCATTCGAGGAGCTTCTTCGCGGCCAGGCGGCGCCGCGATGGCAGGCCGCCGGAGATCGGGAAGATGTAGGGGCCGTCGGCGAGCACGGGGATGTCGCTGGGGCCGGGCTCGGGCCGGGCGTCGGGCACGTATTCCTGCACCACGAGGTGCGCGTTGGTGCCGCCGAAGCCGAAGCCGGACACGCCCGCGGTGGCCTTGCCGGAGTAGCGGGGCCACTCGCGGATCTCGTCGACGACCTCGAGCTTGGCATCGTCGAACGAGATGTAGGGGTTGGGCCCGGCGAAGTTGATGGTGGCCGGGATGAGGTCATGCTGCATGGAGAGAATGACCTTGATGAGCGCGGCCGCGCCGGCGGCGGACTCGAGGTGGCCGAAATTGGTCTTCGCGGAGCCGAGCAGGGTGGGCAGCATCTCGTCGCGCCCGCGCCCGAGGACCCGGCCGAGGGCATCGGCCTCGATGGGGTCGCCGAGCAGGGTGCCGGTGCCGTGCGCCTCGACGTAGTCGACCTGGTTCGGCGCGATGCCGGCGTCCCGGTACGCGGCGCGCAGCACTGCCACCTGCGACTCGGGGTTGGGCGCGGTGAGTCCATTGGAGCGGCCGTCGGAATTGACGGCCGAGCCCTTGATGACGCCGAGGATGGGGTCACCGGCGGTCTCGGCCTCGTCGAGGCGCTTGAGGACGACGAGCCCACCGCCCTCGCCGCGCACGATGCCGTTGGCGTCGGAGGAGAACGCCTTGATGCGGCCATCGGGGGCGAGCACGCCCTCGATCTGCCCGAACCCGAGCGTGGCGGCCGGAGTGAGCAGCATGTTCACGCCGCCCGCGACCGCCATATCGGACTCGCCGAGGCGCAGCGACTGCACGGCTTGGTGGATGGCAACGAGGGACGACGAGCAAGCGGTATCCACCGAGACCGAGGGGCCACGGAAGTCGAAGGTGTACGAGACCCGGTTCGGGATGATCGACGAGGCCGTGCCGGTGAGCGCGTAGTAGTGCGCGCTCGTGGGGTCGCTCGCGGTCAGGAGGCTGTAGTCGTTGGCGGAGCTGCCGATGAACACGCCGACCTGGCGGCCCTTGAGGTCGCTGGCCGGGATGCGGGCATTCTCGAGCGCTTCCCAGGTGAGCTCGAGGGCGATGCGCTGCTGCGGGTCGACGTTCTCCACCTCGAGGGGCGACATCGCCCAGAACTCGTGGTCGAAGCCCTTCACGTCATCGAGATAGCCGCCGAAGGTGGGGGTGGCAGCGAGCGCGGCCGCGATGACCGGGTCGCCCGAGTACTCGTCCCAGCGGCCCGGGGGCAGATCAGTGATGGCATCGCGGCCCTCGGCGAGCAGCGTCCACATCTCCTCAGGGGTGCTCGCGCCCCCAGGGAAGCGTGTCGCGACGCCCACGATCGCGATGTCCACGTGGCCGAGTGGCCGCGGCCGCTCGCCGATGACGTCCGCGTCGGTTTCCGTGCTCGGCGGCGGGCCCTCGATGATGCGCTTGGCGAGCGACCCGATCGTCGGGTTCTCGTACGCCACGGTGGCGCTGAGGGTCATGCCGAGCAGCTCCTCGACCTCGCCGCTGAGCGCCACCGCATCGCGCGAGGACAGCCCGAACTCCTCCATGGGGCGCTCGGCCGAGATCTGGTCGAACGGTTGACCCGTAGCGGTGGCCACCCACTGGCGGATCCAATCGACCAGCTGGGAAACGGACATCTGCTCTGAGGTCAACGTCACTCGCTCAAGGTGTCGGGGAACGCGGTCTGGGCGTGGCCCCCACGAAGGGTGCCATCGATGTATGCGGCCTTGCAGGCACGCCGGGCGATCTTGCCGCTGGACGTGCGGGGAATGGATCCGGCGGGCACGAGCAGCACATCACGGGCGGTCACGCCGTGCCGGGACGCGATGGCGGCGCGCACTTCCTCAGCGATGGGCACGGGATCAGCCTTGCCCGCGCCGGGGGCGCGCTCCCCCACGATGACAAGCTGCTCGGAAGTGTCCTCGGGATCAAGCTCGAGGCCGCTGAGCGGGTTGTCGAAAACGGCCTGGGGCAGCTGGTTCGCGGGCACAGCGAACGCGGCCACGAAGCCGGGGCGCAGCGAGTTGCTCGCTTCCTGCGCGGAGTTCTCGAGGTCCTGCGGGTAGTGGTTGCGGCCGTCCGCGATGACGAGGTCCTTCACGCGCCCAGTGATGAAGAGCTCGTTGTCGATGTAGACGCCGTAGTCGCCGGTGCGCATCCAGTGCGAGTCGAGGCTGGTTCCCTCGGTGTGGCTGCCCTCGGGGAGGCGGTCGGTGATCTTGTTGTGGAAGGTTTCCACGGTCTCGTTCTCCCGGGCCCAGTAGCCCCGGCCGATGTTGTCGCCGTGGAGCCAGATCTCCCCCACGCGCTCATCGGGGAGCTCCTTGCCGGTCTCCGGGTCGACGATCGCCGCCCACTGGCTGACCGATACGTGGCCGCACGAGACCTGCGGGACCGAGTTCGGCTCATCGGCCAGGACCCGCTTGACGCGCCCGGCGTTCAGCTCGTCCCGATCGACATAGATGACGTGCGCCTCGTCATCCTGGTTCGGGGTGGAGACGAACAGCGTGGCCTCGGCCATGCCGTAGGACGGCTTGATGGCGGTCTTTGGCAGCCCATAGGGGCCGAACGCGTCGTTGAACTTGCGCATCGATGCCGGGGTGACGGGCTCGCTGCCGTTGATCAGGCCGATGACGTGGCTGAGATCGAGGGTCTCGCCTTCCTTCGGCGTGCCCCGCAGCGCGGCATGCTCGAACGCGAAGTTCGGCGCGGCCGCGAACGTCCCAGCGCCGTCGCTCTCGGCGGCGAGCTCCTTGATCCAGCGGTACGGGCGCTGCACGAATGCCCGGGGCGACATGATGGTGATGTACTTGCCACCGAACGCCGGGAGGATCACGGTGAGCAGGCCCATGTCGTGGAAGAGCGGCAACCAGGTGACGCCGCGGGATTCCTCGGTCAGGCCGATCGAGGCGCACATCTGCAGCACGTTGGTGCTCACCGCGCGATGGGTGATCTCCACGCCCGCGGGAACCCGGGTGGATCCGGAGGTGTATTGCAGGTACGCGATGTCATCGAGCGAGGGATGGGGCAGCTGCCACGATTCCTCGAGCGAATCCGGGATGGCATCGACCGCGATGATGCGGGGGCGCTCGCTCGCGGGGCGGGAGCGGAAGAACTGGCGCACGCCTGCGGCCGACTTGGTGCCGGTGAGGATCGCCACGGGCTCGCAGTCGCCGAGGACCGCGTGCAGGCGATTGGTATGGCCGGGCTCGTCGGGGTCGAACAGCGGAACCGCGATGGTTCCGGCATGGATGGCCGCGAAGAACGCGACGACGTAATCAAGGCCCTGGGGCGCGAGGATCGCTACCCGGTCGCCCTTGTTCGAGACCTGCTGGAGCCGGCTGGCGATAGCGCGCACCCGCACGCCGAACCGCTCCCAGGTGAGCTCGTTGACCTCGCCGTCACGATCACGGGAGTAGTCGATGTAGCGGTACGCGAGGTCCTCCGCATTGCTGCGGGAGTGCTGCTCGACGCAGTTCACAAGAGTCGCCTCCAGCGTGAGTGCAACCTCACCGGCCTCGTTGTAGAACTCGTCCATGCCTCTCCCTCAGTGTGCAGGTGTGAACCAGCGATCCCAGCAGCGATCCGAGCACGCAGGAGCGCGCCGGGCATGACTGTTGCGTCGCTATGAACGTCACGGGCATATGCGAACCGCATCCGCCCCTTGGGCTGTCGTGCCTAGCATTTCGTATGTTACAGACGGTCGCAGTGTGTGTGACTCACTGCACCGAACAGTTATGCAGACCTCATGCTACTCATCCCGGACAGTGTTCAGAGGCATCATGGGGCGACCAGCACGCATTTTCGTGCTTGGCGGTAAGGCACATCACACCCTGGCCCCGGTCCAGGACTGGACCGTTGCGGCCCCGTCACCGATTTACCGCGGAATCGTTGCGCGGTAAATCGTGGGGACAGTAGTTCGCGCGCGCTACGGGTGCGGGTGGACCGGCGCGTCATCAATGATCCCGCGGGCCCACCCCGCCAGCCATGCCGTCGTCGTCGTGCCTTGCTCATCCACGACATGAGTGTCATAGAACGCATGCACCGGATTGTTCAGATAGTCCTTGACCAACCGATTGAACGCGAGCAGGAGATTATCGAGCCTCGGCGCGTCACAGATCGCATCGTTCGGGGCACAGATCTGCACGGTGCGGTCCGCCACCGCGCCGAAGCCGCCCTCGCGCTTGCCGCTCAACGTCGCGCCCGGGATCACCGGCAGGCCCGCGAGCGCGATCTCCAGGCCGACCCCCTGCACCGGTGGGCCGATGGTCCGCGCGGCAGCGGGATCGAATCGACCGTCCGCGACGAGCGCCACGCCGCTGACCTTCTCGGGCGGGACCGGCCCTTCGCCGCGACCGATCTGGGACGCGATATCACCGGCGATCACCGCGCCCTGGCTGAACCCCATCAGCACGAAGCTCGTCAGCGCGCATTCGCCATGACGCTGCGCCATCGCCTCGGTCAGCGCGGTTTTCCCGATGGCGCGGCTCTCGTCATAGGTCATCTCCGGGGGGCCACCGGGGCGCTGGAACTGCGCGGGGTAGGGCACGGTATAGATCTCGGCACGGTCCCTGGGGTACTGGGCCGCGAGCGGCTGGGTGACCTTGAGCAGCAACGAGGCGGGGTTCGCGGTCGGGTTGAACGGATCATCGTCTGCGGAGGACTCCCACGTCCCGGGCACGGAGTACAACTGCACGTCGGGGCACCACTCGGGCTGCTGGGCCTCCTCGGTGGGCGTGGTCGGCGGCTGCCCCGGCATGCCTGGAATCTGGATCCGGTCGAGCAGGGCAACGATCAGCGCGATGACGATCACGATGACCACGAGCAGGGCAAGGAGGATGAGCAGCACGCGTGGCAGGCGCGAGCGGCCCCGGCGCCGGGACCGTGCTTGTGATGCCCACGCCATAATGCTCACTCACCCATCGCAGTAGTGACGGCCAGCGGTATCCACGTACTCGTTCGCGATCCGTTCCGGATCCTCGTCCGAGCCGATTCGCTGCAGCTCCAGTCCCACCATAGCGGTGACATTGATGAGAATGCTCTCCCGAGGCAGCGCATCCGCGCTCGCGGCGCACACGTAGGCCCCGATGCCCCGGGCCGAGGATGCCTCGGGGCCGGCAGGAAGTCCGGCGGCATCGACAGCCGCGAGGTACTCATCAAGCGGATCCGCCGCGGGCTCGGCGACGCGCTCCTGCGACTCCGTTGGCTCCGGCTGCTGTGGCTCGGCTTGATCCTGGCCGGTCTCATCGGCGGCGTCCGGCGCGTCCTTGGTGGTGGAGGCCGCCGGGGCATCCGCGACCGTGGTGGCTGCCGGGGTCCCGAGCACCGGATCGCTCGCGACGATCGCCTCATCGCTGCAGGCGCCGAGCATCGCAATCGATGCTGCCGCGAGGCCCGTGGCCCACCATGTCCGTGCCGTCATCCCCCACGCCCTTTCACGCATGTCGCGCATAGCATTCCGAGCCACCGCCGGGCGAATCGTGCCGCTCGCCGAGCCCGGCAACAGGCTACCGAGCAAACGCGGGCTGTGACGGGCCCTATGGCTCACGTCACAGCCCGCGGTCAACGGCGTTACGGGGAAGTACGCCGTTAGCTCGTAACCACCTCGGCCACGCCATCCCTCACCAGGACGAATCCGCCCTGGAAGTCCTGGCGCACGCCTTCGGGGACCTCATGCTGGGCACCTACCGGATAGCCCAGCGGGCCTGCCTCGAAGCCCTCGGCCGTCCAGGCTTCCATGATCGGCCCGGCAAGGACCGCCCAAGCTCCGCTGCTCGGCGACCAGTACACGTTGCCCTTCTCGAACTCGGTGAAGCGACCGTCGCCGATCACATGCTCCGAGGACACCGGCCAGCCCAGCGCTCCGGTCTCCCGGCCCATCTCCTCGAAGCGGCGCCAGATCTCGCCCTCGACGGCAAGCACGGAACCACGGGGCTTCGCGAAGAGCGCGCCATTGGCGAAGCGCTGCAGGCGCCCCTGCCGGTCCTGCGAGTTCTCGACCGCGGCGACCGGGACGCCCATCGGACCGGACTCCCATCCGCGCGCCGCCCACTCGTCCCGGAACGCATCGATGACCATGACGGCACCATGGGCACGCGTCCAATAGATCGACCCGTTCTCGAAGTGGTTGAACGCCCCCTGCCCATCCGGCGTGGGGATCTCGCTGGTCGTCGGGAAGCCCAGGTCGCGCGCGTTGTCCTCGTAGAGCTCCTCGATATCGCCCTTCACCAGGTGCGCCCCGGTATCCGGCGACCAGTAGGCGGTGGCGTGCTCGAACTCCTGGTACTTGCCACCGGATGAGGTGCGCTCATCGGTGAGGCAGACGCCCACGTCACCGCGTCCCTGCACCAGCTCGCCGATCGCGCCTTCTACCTCGCAGGTCGGCTCCTCGAGCACGGATGGCTGGACTGGGCGATTGAGCCCCACCGAGTCCACGTTCAGCGCGGTGGCGATCTGCGGCCATGCCTCGTGCAGCTCGGACTGCCAGTACGGCCAGCTGTGGGTGCCCGTATTGCGGAAGCGCACCGTCGCGGGGATCCGCAGGTCCTTGAGCTTGGCGGAGAAGTTCTGCGTGGTCAGCCGCGCCAGCACCTCGAGCGCCATTCCCGCCGAGTTCTCCGGGATGCCCGGCATCATGCCAGGACGATCGTGCGCGCCCTGCGCCCCGGTGCCGGCCGACATGTACAGGCTCATGCCCTTGAGGTTGCGGGCGAGCAGGTACGGATCATGCTCCTCCCACAAGTCATTGTCCGCGGTGCCCCACATCGCGTCCGCGTCGTAGCCGCCCGCGTCGAAGACAGCAGCCTTGATGGCGCGCTGCATCCCGTACGACGTCGTGCTGAGGTAGCCCGACAGCGAGCCAGCGAACTGGAACATGCCACGGTTGCGGGCCGGCAGCAGCATCGCTGCGGTACCACCCATCGAGAGCCCGAGGACACCCATGCTGTCGTTGATCCGGTAGTCATTGCGCAGGATCGGGGGCAGCTCCTGCGTCAGGAACGTCTCCCACTTGTAGTTCTTGCCATTGTCTGGCTCGAGCCAATCGGTGTAGAAGCTCGATTCGCCACCCACTGGCATGACGACGTTGATGTTCTTGTCCTGGAAGAAGCTGATGACGTCGGTCTCGAGCGTCCAGCCGCTCTGGTCATCACGGGCACGCAGGCCGTCGAGCAGGTAGAGGCCGGGGAACGTCCATTGCGGCTGCGCGTGGAAGTCACGGGCGAGCAGCACCTGCACCTGGATCGTCGTATCCATGGCTGGCGAGTACACCCACAGCGCGAGGTGGCGGTCGCTGAACCGATCGACGCGCTCCACCCGCACACCGGGGACCGGCGTCATCGCAGGGGCCGCGGGATGCATTGCCAGTGCCTGGGCCGGCTGTGGCGCGGGCGATGCCGTGGCCGACGGCAGGGTGGTGGCCGTGAGCGCGATCGGAGCGAACACTGCCAGGGCACTGGCTGCTAGCTTGCGACGGCGCGCGCGGGACGGTCCGTTGATTGCTCGGTCGGCGTCGCGCTGCAGCAGTGGCCGCATGAGCGTTCCCCTTCGACGTGGTGGTGCTGGGACGCACGGTGCGTGCGTGCTTCCTTCATACCCGCTGTTCCTGGTGTTGCACGAGATGCGCCATGCCATGCGTGAGGGAATCGTTACTGGATGTGCGCAGGGCAGTTATGAAGGAGCGCGGTGGAGGGTCAGGACGGGTCCACTGGCCAGAACCGGCCGCCCCGGCCTCGCATGGTCGCCGGGCGCTGCCCCGCACAGCACTGTGCCCCCGCCCGGAGGGGGCGGGGGCACAGCGTGCTAGCTAGTCGGCTGGATCAGCCTCCGACGGCGGCGAGGATGCCGGGACGGGCCTTGCTGAGCTCGTCCTGCCAGTAGCCCCAGGCGTGCACGCCGGTGGGCGGGTAGCTGAAGGTCGCGTTGAGGCCGAGCGCGTTGGCGCGACCCTCGAAGGCGCGGGCGTTCAGCATCGCGACGACCTCGAGGCCCATGGCGTTGGCGGTGTTGAAGTAGTCAACGGGGGTCTCGAGGCGGGTGTAGGCACCGGGGACACCGTTGCCGGCCGAGATGTACAGCTGGATGCCAGCAAGCTCGTCGGCGAAGACGGTCGGGTCATGCTCGGCCCAGGCCGGATCCCACGGCGGGCCCCACATGTCATCGACGTTGTAGCCACCCTCATCGAGAAGGGCGAGGCGGATCAACGACGGCATGCCGGGAGCGGAGAGGTTCAGGTAGCCGGAGAACGAAGCGGCGTAGTTGAACATGGGCTTGTGGTCAGCGGCGATCTTGAGCGCTGCGCTGCCGGCCATCGAGAGGCCCGCGATGGCGTTGCCCGTGCTACGGATGCCAAGGCCACTGAGGTAGCCGGGGAGCTCCGAGGTGAGGAAGGTCTCCCACTTGTAGGTGTAGGGCTGTCCGTTCGTGCTGGACGGGCCGTACCAGTCAGCGTAGAAGCTGGAGCGTCCACCGACGGGGAGGACGACATTGACGTTCGAGTCGGCGAACATCTCGAGCGCGTTGGTCTCGATCTGCCAGCCGCTGGCGTCGTCGCGGGCACGCAGGCCGTCGAGCAGGTACAGCGCTCCGCTGCCTCCGCCCGCCGCGCGCAGCACGTCGACCTGGACGTTGATGCCCATCGACGGCGAGAACACCGAGTGGCGCTGGTACCGGTCGCCCCATGGGCTCGGGTTGATACGGACAAGCTCGGCCTGGGCGGCGGTGGCCGGCTGCGCGGCAGCGATGGCGCCACCGGTAAGCCCTGCGGCCATCGGCACGACCAGCGCGGCAGCGCTCACGGCGAGCACTCGCTGACGCCACTTCTGTGACACGCGCGGTTTAGCGAATCGCATGGAAAATCTCCCTCTTCTCGTGTGCATCACTGCTGGGCCCGGGCACATTCGTGCCGCTCGGCCTAGCAGGTCACCCTCCCGTAAGCAGCATCGCCGTCCGCGCATCGAGCGCAGCGATCCTGGTAAACCCCTGAGAGCTTGCTGTGTAGATCGGCTTGGACACGGTAACCGTTACACGCCGATCCGATCTCGTTCCAGATACCGATGGATCACGATTACCGTACCTCACCCCTAAATGGACCGCACATCGAACCCGAGATTTCGGGCATGGGTCATCCATGATTGTTTTACCTGGTTGAACTGCGCCGATGCGCTATCGGCCGAGGGTCGCGCAGCGCTCGATCTCGTCGAGCGGGGCACGCTCGATGCGGTAGCCGGATCTCGGGAAGGCATCGAGGATATTTCGGAGGAATACCCGGATGGTCAACTCGTCGCGGTAGCTCGCGAGGACCGCGCGAGTGGCCTCGCAGCTGAGAGCACGCTGTGCGTCCTGGACCCAATCGGGGTCGAGAAAGCCGATGAGGCCCGTCTCCCAGGTGTCGGCTGCCTGGTAGTCGGCGATGAGCCAGTCGGGATAGAGGTACTTGTCGTGGCCGATGCGGCCGCCCTCGATGCGCTCGGTGTGCGCGGCGAGCGGATAGGCCAGGCCGATGTGATCAAGGACACGGACGTCGAGCGGCATGACCATGGCCGCCATGCCGAGCTGCGCGTAGTAGACCGTAGCGCGCGCGTCATCCTCGGTGGCCGGCTCCTTGGGCGGCACATAGACCCACGAGCCCTCGTCCGCTGTCGGAAGGAGGACCGACCCGCGCGGTGCCGTGTCGAGGACAAGGAGCAGGGATCGCATCCGCGGGTACTGCAGGTAGTCCTCGGCACTGGTGGGATGCTCGATACCGGTCTTCTCCACGTAGAAGGCCCGCTCGTCGACGATGCCCTCGTCCGGGATCTCGGTGTACACCTTGGGCTCGGAGACGACCACGACCGTCACCGACCACGCGACGACAACGATCCAGGCCACCGATGCGACGACCGCGGCCACCGCCGCGCGCCCTGCCCGGGCAAGCCCCTGGCGGGCTGGCAGGGCGACGGGGATGACGGCGACCGGCAGCAGCAGGGTGAACAGCACCGGCAGCAACGTACGGCCGTGCATGAAGTCACCACCGACCCGCACCACGTAGATACCGAGCAGGATGCCGTTGGCGAGGAACAGCGCCACCACCGCGGCACGGCTCCTCGACCAGGAGGGACGCGGCGAGGACTGCTCGCTGCCGCGGACGGAGCGCATGAGCAGCCAGGCAGCGATCCCGCCGATGAGCATCGCCACGAGCGGCAGCCACAGCAGGTACGGCCCCACGAGGTCCTGGAGGTAGAGCCAGCCCTGCGACCAGCGCGAGCCACCGGCGTCCTTGGCCACGGCAGTATTGGGGAAGGGCAGGCCGTAGTAGCCCATGCGGAAGATCTGGTACGCCACGGGCAGCAGGCCGGCGGCGACGACGAGGAGCGCGCGGAACCGCCACCTCGCGCGAGCGCTGAGCAGGAGCAGGATAGCCAGGCCACCCAGCACGGCGAGCTCGGGGCGGACCAGCGGGCCCAGCCCCGCGACGAAAGCGATGAGGACCGTCGAGCGCGCCTCGGCCCGTGGCTGCCGCGCCCATCCGAGCATGAGCCACCACAGCAGCGCGATCCACGCGATGACGAGCCCGGACTCGAGCCCGGAGGTGGCGAAGTCGCGCGCGGGCGGTACCGCGATATAGGCGATCACGCCGGCGGGCACCAGCAGCGGAGCAGCGCTCGTCCCGCTAGCGGTTCCAGCGCCGCTACGCCCGGGGCCGGCGTACAGCCGCGCTCCCCCCATGACGGCGAGGATGATCGCGATGACGCTCAGGGCCAGGGCCAGGGCCAGCACGACGCCCTCCGGATCGGTGCCCGGTATCCACGTCCCCATGTACACCAGGTACGTCCACAAGGTCGAGGTGTTGGCCTCGACGCGCTCCCCGGCGTTGAACACGGGGCCGTTGCCGGCGATGAGGTTGCGGATGGTGCGCAGGACGATCAGGCCGTCATCGGAGATCCAGCGACGCTGCCATGCCCCGACCGCGAACAACCCAGCAACAACGACCGTGCTCGCGATGAGCACGATCCGCGGCGCTAGCTCGCGTGCCGACGCGCGCGATCGAGCCCTCCCCGGGGAGGCATCCCCGTGTAGTGGGGCACCATCAGGCGATGTAGACCGCGACACCGACGACTCCAATCCATGCAACCGCGAGGAGCTGGAGGACCCGGTCGCCCAGGGCGATCTCCTCCGGCTCTCCAGCTTGCGCCCCATCGATATCGACGGCATAGCGCAAGATGGCGATTGTAAACGGAATCATCGACATTACGAACAATCCGAGGTTCGATCCGTCCGCCCGGGGGCTTCCGGGACCGCCGCTGTCCTGCTCGAAGGCCCAGAGGCCGTAGAACACGATGACCGCCGTGGCGGACACGGTCCAGACAAAGCGAAGGTAGGTGGAGGTGTAGTTCTCCAGCGACTTGCGGATCTTCGCTCCGGTCTCCTCGGCGAGCCTCAGCTCGGCGTAGCGCTTGCCGGCCGCCATGAACAGCGACCCGGAGGCGGCGACGAGCAGGAACCACTGGGAGAGCGGGATGCCAGCGGCGACGCCACCAGCGACCGCGCGCAGCAGGAACCCGGAGGAGACGATGACGATATCGAGCACTGCCTGGTGCTTGAGGCCGAAGCAGTAGGCGAGCTGGATGATGATGTAGACGACTGTCACCACGGCGAGCGTGTTGTTCGCGAGCAGCGAGAGCAGCGTCGCGGAGACAAAGAGGACCACGGAGAGCACGTACGCCAGCGACACCGGGAGGACCCCGGCAGCAATCGGGCGGAACCGCTTGGTGGGATGGGCCCGATCGGCCTCAACGTCGCGCGCGTCGTTGACGAGGTACACGCCCGATGCGGCGAGCGAGAACACCACGAATGCCAGGGCGACCGCGGTGAGCACCGGTCCCTCGGTGATGGAGCCATCCGCGAGGGGCGCGGCGAGCACGAGCCCGTTCTTGATCCACTGCCGTGGCCGCATCGCCTTGATGATGCCCTCGGGAAGCGACGAAGGCGCCTTGCGCGTTCTGGCGCGAGTTGGATCCTCGGGCTCGACCAGATCGCTCATCATTTCCCCTCTCGACCATTGCTAGTCATGTTTGGCGGCGCCCAATTCGGACACCTGTAGCTTATGCCCACCCGAGCTTGCGCTCGGCAACCCCGACGAGCGTGGCGGACGCCGCGCCCACCGCTGCCCCCGTGAGCACATCCGTCGGATAGTGCACGCCGAGGACCAGCCGGGAGAGCAGCATGGGTGGGACCACGGCCGCCGCGATGGGCAGCCCGGTGAGCCTTCCCAGGAGAATCGCTGCCGCGGTGCTCGATGTTGCATGTGATGATGGAAAGCTCAACTGGCTCGGTGTGGCAACGTTGACCACAATATCGGGATGATGTGGCCTGCGACGCCGCACGACGCGCTTGATCGCGATGCTCGCGGCATGGGCGCCGACCGCGCCGATCGCCACCGCGCCCCATCGCTTGCGCCGGGCCGGGTCAGCGAGCGCACCGATGCCGGCGACCGCTACCCAGCCGAGGGCGTGCTCCCCGAAGTGCGACATCAGGCGGGTCGCGCCCAGCACACCGGGCTGGTCGGCGATCATGCGCTGCACCGTGACGAGGACCGCGGCCTCGCCCGTGGCAGGGCCGACCGGTTCGAGCGTGTGTGTCATGGCATTCCTCGGCTTCAGTCGTACTGGGCGAAGAAATCGCCCCAGCGCTCACGGCTGGTCAGCTCGGGGAAGGCCGACCGGTAGGCGTCCCGCAGCTCCGGAAAGCGCTTCTCGAGCTCGCGCCGCAGGCTCAGGGCCTCCTTGAACAGCTGGGCGGCGACCGCACGATCACGCTTGCGGTACACCACGCCACGACCATCGGCGGTGGTGACAGTCACGCCATCGACCTGCGACAACAGGAACCAGCGGGCATCGAGGGTGGCGACATTGAGCTGGGGGCGCTCGTGATGCGCGGGCTTGGCGGGGCGCAGGTTGTGCACGACAGCGCGGCCGAACCTCTTGAGCTTCGCCGGTGTCGACACGGGCAGGCCCACCTGCCCGATATCGCTGCCCGACGGGAGGGGCAGATCCGTCGCGGAGCCCGCGACGACAGCATCCGGGTACTCGGCACGGATCTTCTGCACCTTGGCCAGCGAGGTCGGCAGCTCGTCGAAGAGGATGCCGGGCCCCGCGAGGAAATCCTTGATCGCCTGGTTCTGCAGCGCCACCGTCGAGTACTCGAGGCACAGCAGATGCTTGAGCAGCGGCTTCATGGTGCTCTTGACCAGCGCCCGCGCGCCGCCGGGATTATGCAGCGCGGCGACGATCAATCGATTTCGCAGGTGGTAGTAGGCCTGCCAGTCGATGACATCGTCCTTGTCGGACCAGGCCATGTGCCAGATCGCGGTACCTGGGAGCGTGACCGTGGGGTAGCCGGCTGCCGCCGCCCGCAGACCGTACTCGGCATCATCCCACTTGATGAACAGGGGAAGGGGCTGCCCGAGCTGCTCGGCGACGCTCCGTGGGATCAGGCACATCCACCAGGCGTTGTAGGTGACATCGATGCGCCGGTGCAGCTCCGGTGATTCCGCGAGCGGTTCCCCAGCGAAGTCATGGTCGTACTCGGTGTGCGGGGCCGGCCCCCACACGAACTCGCCGAACCGGACGACCTCCCCCATCACGTGCAGGTGGGCGCGGTTCTGCAGGTTCAGCATCTGGCCACCGACAAGCAGGGGCTGGCGCGCGAACCGGGCGAACGCGATGGCGCGCAGGATGCAATCGGGCTCGATCTCGATGTCGTCATCCATGAACAGGATGTACGGGCTGTCGGTGGTGCGCAGAGCCTCGTACATGACGCGCGAGTAGCCGCCGGAACCACCGATGTTGCCCTGGTTGTGGATGCGCAGGCGATCACCGAGCACGGCGGCCGCCTCGGCGAACCCGGGCTCGTCGGCGGCCTTGCGGGTGCCCTGGTCCGGGATGATCACCGCGTCGATGACCTCGAGCACCCTGGGGTCGGAGCCAAGCGCGGTCAGTGCCTTGACGCAGTCATGCGGCCGGTTGAAGGTGGGGATGCCGATGGCGGCGCGCCCCTCCCCGGGGGCGTCGACCGGCGCGTACCAGCCGCCTGCGCGGATCTCGACGTCCTCCTCGGCGCTGAGGTCGAACCAGAGCCAGCCGCCATCCTCGAACGGGGAGAGATCAAGCGCGACCTCGAGCGTGCCGTCGTTTCCGCTGGCCTCGGCGCTCGCGACCTGGATGCGCGTGCCATCGGCCTTGGAGCGGTATACATCGGCCCGGCAGGCACCGCTGGTCTCGAGGCGCAGGACCACCTGCGCGAGGGTGCTCCAGCGCCGCCAGTAGCTCGCGGGGAACGCGTTGAAGTAGGTGCACAGCGAGATCTCGGACTCGGCCGCGATCGTCGCCGAGGTCCGCGAGGTCGCATGGACCCGCCGCGGGTTGGTCGGCGATTCCTCGAGGTAGAGGCGGCGCACATCGAGGGGCTCGCCGGGGCGCGGCAGCAGGATGCGCTGCAGGAGCGACCGGGCGGATGAGCTGGTGTTGGTCACTGCGCGTGGTGCCTTTCTTCGAGCGGGGCGCGGGAGAGGTGAGAGTGCCGACTTCGCTAGTCGCTGCTAGTCGCTGCTAGTCGCTGCTAGTCGCTGCTCGGGCGTGCTTGCAGCGGCGATCCCTCGGTGAAGTGAGGCGCGAGGATGTTGTCGAACATCGCGAGAGCGCTGGCGATCGCCATGTGCATGTCGAGGTACTGGTAGGTGCCGAGGCGCCCGCCGAACAGCACGTTGTCGCGCTCGGTCTCCGCGCGGGCACGCTCGCGGTACCGCGCGAGCCGCTCCCTGTCGTCCGAGGTATTGATCGGGTAGTAGGGCTCGTCGCCGCTCTCGGCAGACCGGGAGAACTCCCGCATGATCACGGTCTTGTCGCCCGGATAATCACGCTCGGGATGGAAGTGGCGGAACTCGTGGATGCGGGTGAAGGGCACTTCCGCGTCGGGATAGTTCATCACTGGAGTGCCCTGGAAGTCGCCGGTCGCCAGTACTTCCGTCTCGAAGTCGAGGGTGCGCCACCCGAGCTCGCCGTCGACGTAGTCGAAGTAGCGGTCGATCGGGCCGGTGTACACCACGGGAGCGCCGGGGGACGCCGCCCGGATCTCGTCGCGCACCTCGAAGTAGTCCGTGCCCAGGCGAACCTCGATGCGCTCGTCGGCGGCCATGTTCTCCAGCCATGCCGTGTAGCCATCGACGGGCAGGCCCTCGTAGGTGTCATTGAAGTAGCGATTATCGAAGGTGTAGCGGACGGGCAGCCGGGCGATGGTGCTCGCCGGGAGCTCCTTCGGGTCGGTCTGCCACTGCTTGGCCGTGTAGTCCCGCACGAATGCCTCGTAGAGGGGGCGGCCGATGAGCGAGATTGCCTTCTCCTCGAGGTTCGAGGCCTCCTTCGTGTCGATCTCGCTGGCCTGCTCGGCGATCAGCGCGCGCGCCTCCTCCGGCGAGTAGTAGCGGCCAAAGAACTGCGACACCAGGCCGAGCCCCATCGGGAACTGGTACACCTGGCCCTTGTGCAGCGTGAACACGCGATGCTGGTAGCCGGTGAACGACGTGAACTGGTTGACGTACTCCCAGACGCGCTCGTTGGAGGTGTGGAACAGGTGCGCGCCGTACTTGTGGACCTCGATGCCCGTCTCCGGCTCGGGCTCGGAGT
Source organism: Hoyosella levis (assembly GCF_026008515.1). Lineage (GTDB taxonomy): Bacteria > Actinomycetota > Actinomycetes > Mycobacteriales > Mycobacteriaceae > Lolliginicoccus > Lolliginicoccus levis. Next base: position 206,326 of record NZ_BQYM01000006.1, on the reverse strand, counting down.
ACGCGTTGCCGCCGATGTGGGGCCGCCGGTCAAGGACCAGCACGCGCTTGCCTAGCTGGGTAGCGGCACGCTCGGCGATGGTGAGCCCGAAGAACCCCGATCCGACGATGATGAGGTCGAAGGCGTCACGCTCTGGCGCGCCTGTCGTTCGAGTCTCGATAGGCACCGGGCATCCCTCTGCTTTCCTTGCGGCTGGCCTGCGACTGGGCTTGCTTCTGGACTACGGCTTCAGCGTAACGGACTGCCCCGCCCGGCCCGTGACCTTCGGTCCCGCCGGTGTCGTCGCGCGCGCGCCAGTTGCGTGCCGCGCCTCGTAATAGCAAGTCCCTCAATAGATCACGTACACGGTTAGGTAACAGCCATGTTGCTCAATTCTTGACCACATAGTGACGCCACGGTGCACGAAATATGAGCCTTCCTTGCCTATGGTCAAGGCAATGACGAATTAGTCATGCCGCACGAAGCCGGTCTAGCTCTCACGCGCCGCGCCCAATCGCAGAACAAGGGAGTCACTGCGTTGCAGAACCAACAACCACGACGAATCCTGACGCTTGGCGTCACCGTCGGGCTCACCGCAGCCGGAACGCTCTTTGGGCTCGGCGCGACCGCCGGTAACGTCGACATCGTCCCTGTCAATGACAGCACCGACCACGTCCCTACATCGATCAATGAGGTCAGCCTCGAGCCCAGCCCTGGCGAGGTCACCGACATCTCCGACCACGGCGATCCCATCGTCCGGGAGATCACCCAGGACACCTCGTTCAACATGTTCGGCCTCACCTGGGAGGGCGACGGCGACCCCGAGGCATTCGTCCGAGCCAAGCTCGAGGACGACACCTGGACGGAATGGTTCGACCTCGAGCCCATTGATGGCGGCAGCGATATCGGCGAGGAGTCCCGCGAGGCCAGCGAAGTCGTCTTTACTGGCGACACGAACACCGTTCAGATCAGCATCGGCGGCAAGGTGGAGCCGGTCCTCGAGGGCGACACCGAGCCCGAGGAGCCGCTCGCGCCCGAAGAAGCAGCGCCCACCGATGCGGCGGCAGGCGAGCCCGCTGACATCTCGCGCCCGCTGATCAGCCAGCCACCCGCGCCGGAGCGCTCCGGGGAGGCCGAGAACCTCACCGCGATCATCATCCGGCCCTCCAAGGCGCCCGTCGCCGATGCCCCGAGCGACATCGCTGGAGACGTGACCGATATCGCGGGCGTCCCCGCGCGGCCCAACGTCATCTCCCGGGCGCAGTGGGGTGCCAACGAGAGCATCCGGTGCCGCGCGCCCCAGGAAAACGGCGGCCTCGGCGCCGTGGTGGTGCACCACACCGCGGGCAACAACAACTACACGCAGGCCCAGTCCGCACAGATCGTGCGCGGCATCTACGCCTACCACGCGCAGACCCTCGGCTGGTGCGACGTGGGCTACCACGCTCTCGTCGACAAGTATGGCCAGATCTTCGAGGGCCGCTTCGGTGGCATGGACAAGGACCTGCAGGGCGCCCACTCGGGCGGCTTCAATGTCAACACCGCCGGCTACTCGATGATCGGCCACTACCAGAACACAGCGCCGCCCCGGGCCCAGGTAGAGTCTCTGGCCAAGCTCGCCGGCTGGCGCCTCGCCCGCGAGGAGCTGCGCCCGACGGGTTCCTCGACGCACTACTCCGAGGGCACGCAATACACCTGGCTCGCCCAGGGCCAGCCGATCACGTTGCCGAATATCTTCGCGCACCGGGATGTGAACTACACCGACTGCCCTGGCAATCTCGGCTATGCCCAGATGGACCTGATCCGCGACATCGCGACCGCGTACCAGAATTCTGCTCCCGCGCCGGCTGATCCGGGCAACGAGGACGACGGCAACGAGACTCCGGCCGAGCCCGACAACGGCGAGAACCCGGCGGGGCAGCCCACCGAGGAGCCGCAGCCGCAGCCGCAGCCCGAGCCCCAGCCCGATCAGTCGCCCGCTCCTCGCGCGTCCTGGAGCTCCAGCGAGCTGCGCGCCACCGGGGAGAACATGCAGCGCCTGCTCGCCTCGCTCCGCTCGCCCGCGGTGGAGACCACCCAGGCTGGCGACGAGGAGATCGCGCGGCGCTGGTACACGCTCGGCGGCGTCGAGGGCGCGCTCGGCGACGCGGTGAGCAAGATCGAGGCAGCGGCCGAGGGAATCAGCTTCGCCCGGTTCGCCAACGGCACGATCTACTGGTCGGACAACACCGGCGCGCGCGCCGTGTGGGGAGTCATCGCCGAGCAGTGGGAGGCGCTCGGTGCCCAGGACAGCCTCCTCGGCCTGCCCGTGGAAGAGGAGTTCAGCACTCCCGAAGGCATCCGTGTGAACTTCGAGCATGGCCACATGATGTTCGACCTCGCCTCCGGAGAGGTGAGCGTGCACATCAACGAAGCGGTGCCTGCCGCCGGATAGCCCGGAACGACCGAAGCCCGTGATGACCAAGGGCCGCGCTCCTCGCGAGCGCGGCCCTTCGCGTTGCCACGGGCCAGCTTTGTTGTCAGGACCACCAGCGCTCGAGCACCAGGGCCACGCCATGATCGTTGTTCGTCGACGTCACCTCCCGGGCGGCCGCCCGGGTCTCGGGGTGCGAGTTGCCCATCGCGACGCCGTGGCCAACCCACTCGAGCATGGCGATGTCATTGGGCATGTCACCGAACGCGACGGCCTGTTCCGCGTCGATGCCCAGCCGCTGCGCCACCCACTCGAACCCCGTTGCCTTGGTCACTCCGGGCGCGGAGAGCTCGACGAGCCCCTTGTCGGTGGAGAAGGTGATGGCAGCCCGCTCCCCCACCAGCGGCCCGAGCACATCGCGCATCGCGGTGCTCGTCATGCCCGCGTGCCGGACGAGCAGCTTGATCGCGGGCGCGGCGATCACATCGGCCGCGGAGAGCTCGATGTGGTCGGGATTGAGCCAGGCATGCTCGTACCCGGGAGCACAGACGAACTGCGGCGAGGCGGCATCGTGCGCGCTGCGGCCCACGCGCTCGGCGGCGAGCCCGCTCCCGGGCAAGGCGGTACTGATGCGATCGGAGAGCCAGCCGAGGGTGTCGGTGGAGAGTTCCTCGGCGTGCATGATCCGATCACGCTCCGCGTCGTAGATGACCGCGCCATTGGCACAGACGGATAGCGGCGCGAACCCGATCTGCTCGATGATCGGGGCCAGCCAGCGGGGCGGTCGGCCAGTGGCGAGGATGAAGTGCGTTCCCGCCCCAGCGAGCTCGTTGAGGACCGCTCGTGTCCGCGGACTGATCCGATCATGGTCATCGATCAAGGTGCCATCGACGTCCGAACCAACGAGTAGCGGCGAGGGAAGGTCACTGAGGAGTTCCGGATTCACTCCTCCATCGTGCCCCGGATGCCCGCTCGTGGCACATCTACTCCAGCTCGGGGCCGGCCCGGCGGGCCCATTCGTGATCGCGGGCGTCCATCGCATTGGCCTCGGCCAGCGTCGGCGCGGTGCCGCCAAGCCGGGATGGCACCCAGGGCTTGCCCTTCGGGTGGGGCCCGTAGGCGTCCTGCGCGGCATGGAGGAGAACGTCCATGTCGCGGTGGAGCCGGTCCAGGAGCTCCTGCGGAGGCATGCCTGGCTCGATGGGTTCCCCGACGTGCGCCTGGATCTGCCGGTTCCACCCCAGGATCTTGAAGGGGTGCCCCTTGGTGGCGATGCGCTGGGTGCCCCACAGCACGATCGGCACGACAGGCACGCCCGCTTCCACGGCCATGCGGGCCGCGCCCGACTTGAACTCCTTGAGCTCGAAGCTCCGGCTGATCGTGGCTTCCGGGAAGATGCCGACGAAGTCCCCCTCGCGCAACGCCTGCACCGCCGCCTCGTAGGCCGAGGTACCAGCGGCCCGGTCCACGGGTATGCCGCGCGAGGTGATCGCGAGGAAGCGAGTGGCCGGATGATCCCAGAGCTCCTTCTTGCCCAGGTATCGCATACGGCGACGGACCATCAGCGGAACGAGGGCAAGGTACATCGGATCCATGTAGCCGATGTGGTTGCAGGCGAGCACGGCCCCGCCATGGCGGGGCATGTTCTCCAGCCCGGTGACCTTCAGCCGCGCGCCCTGGAGAAATCGGATGATGTAGGCGATGAGGACGAGCTTGGCGTAGACCAGCCGGAACACCGCGCCGGCTACGGCCGAGGTCACCGCTGAGATCATTGCTCTCTCGCTTCCTCCCGCGCGCGCCGCGCCGCGATCCGGGCATCGGCGTCGCGGCGATCCAGGATCGTTGCCTCTTCCAGGGAGGGAGCGCTTCCCCCGAGCCGCTTGGGCACCCAGTGCTCGCCGTGGGGGTGCGGGCCGTAGTCGTCCTGCGTCTTCAGCAATAGCTCCTGCATGTCGGACTTGAGCCTCGCGGTGAGATCAGCGGCCGGCCCGAAGGGCTCGATGGGTGCGCCGACCGCTACCGAGATGGGGATGCCGGTGCGCCCGAGCTGCTTGGGGAAGCCCTTCGTCCATACGCGCTGGGCGCCCCAGACGATGATCGGGATGATCGGTACCCCGGCCTCGATGGCCATGCGGGCGGCACCGGACTTGAACTCTTTCAGCTCGAAGCTGCGGCTGATCGTGGCCTCGGGGTACACCCCGACGAGCTCGCCGTCCTTGAGCGCGCGCACCGCGGCCTTGTAGGCGTCCCCGCCGGATACCCGGTCGACGGGGATGTGCTTGCAGCCGCGCATGAGAGGTCCGCTGACCTTGTGCTCGAACACTTCATGCTTGGCCATGAAGCGGATGAAGCGCTTGACCGGCAGCACGGCCTTGCCCGCGTAGGCGAAGTCGAGATAGCCGGTGTGGTTGACGGCGATGACCGCGCCGCCCACGCGTGGTATTTGCTCGGTTCCGGTGACCGTGAACTTCAATCCCTGGGCGGTGAAGAGCGCGCGAGCGAACGTCACGATAGAGCCATAGACAGGTTCCACGGCGCATAGCCTAATGGGGAAGCCTGACGCTGTCGCTGATGAAATGGAGTATTCATGCCTGGCACCGAGCGGGAACGCGCCTACACCTGGTCAGATCCATCAAACACAGCGGGACAGCATGTCTCACTAAGTGGACTGGAGTTCATCCGGGGGCTCGCCGAGGGCACCATCGAGCACTCCCCATCCGCGCGCACGCTGGGCTTCGAGGTCGTCCGCGCCGAGCACGGGACGACCACGATCAGGCTCGTTCCTGCCGAGCATCACTACAACGCCGTGGGCACCGTGCATGGCGGGATACTCACGGCCATCCTCGACTCCGCGATGGGGTTCGCCGTCAGCACGACCTTGCCCGAGCAGACCGGCTACACCACGCTCGATCTCAACACCCAGTTCCTGCGACCCGTCAGCATCGACACCGGCCCCATCGAGGCGACCGGCATCGTCGTGCACACCGGTCGAGCCACCGCTACCGCGCGCGGCGAGATCCGCACCAGCCAGGGAAAGCTCTGCGTGACCGCGACAACCCGCTGCATGCTGTTCCGCCCCGGGAGCTCGCCCTAGAGGTGTTCCCGAAGCGGCCAAGCGGGACGCTAGCGAACGGGCTCGAGCACCTCGCGCCCGACGAAGGGGACCAGCGCGGCCGGCACCCGCACGCTGCCATCGGGCTGCTGATGGTTCTCGAGCACCGCCACCAGCCACCGCGTCGTGGCAAGCGTGCCATTCAGCGTCGCCGCGATCTGCGGCTTGCCGTTCTCGTCGCGATACCGGATCGCCAGCCGCCGAGCCTGGAACGTCGTGCAATTGGACGTCGAGGTCAGCTCCCGGTACGTCTGCTGGGTGGGCACCCAGGCCTCGCAGTCGAACTTGCGGGCCGCCGAGGAACCGAGGTCGCCGGATGCCACATCGATCACCCGGTACGGGACCTCGATCGCGGCCAGCATGTCCTTCTCCCACTGCAGGAGCCGCTGGTGCTCCGCCGCGGCCTGGTCCGGACGGCAGTAGGTGAACATCTCGACCTTGTCGAACTGATGCACCCGGATGATGCCACGGGTGTCCTTGCCATAGCTGCCGGCCTCGCGCCGGAAGCATGATGACCACCCGGCATAGCGCACGGGATCGCCGGACAGGTCGATGATCTCGCTCGAGTGATAGCCCGCCAGCGGCACCTCGGACGTTCCCACGAGGTACAGGTCATCGTCCGCGAGGTGGTAGACCTCGGCGGAGTGCGCGCCGAGGAAGCCGGTGCCGCCCATGATCTCCGGGCGCACCAGCACCGGCGGGATCATCGGGGTGAACCCCGCGGCCACCGCCTTCTGGATCGCGAGCTGCAGCAGGCCGAGCTGCAGCAGCGCCCCGTTGCCGGTGAGGAAATAGAACCGCGAGCCCGAGACCTTCGCGCCCCGCTCCATGTCGATCAGGCCCAGGCGCTCGCCGAGCTCGAGGTGATCGCGCGGCGATTCGATCGCCGGCGGCTCCCCCACTGTCTCGATGACCGCGAAGTCTTCCTCGCCACCTACGGGCACGTCCGGGTGCACGAGGTTCGAGATCGCTCGATGAGCCTCGACGAGGCGCTCGTTGGCCGCGGACTCCGCGGCACCGGCGTCCTTGACCTTCTGCGCGAGCTCGGAGGCGCCGGCAAGGAGGGCATCCCGGTCCTCAGGGGCCGCCCTGCCCACCTTCTTGCCCAGCGCCTTCTGCTCGGCGCGCAGCGAGTCCGCCGCGGCGACGGCGGCGCGGCGCTGCGCATCGGCGTCGAGGAGCGCATCAACGAGGCCAGGGTCCTCCCCGCGCGCTCGCTGCGAAACCCGCACGGCTTCAGGATCATCACGAAGCATCTTGAGGTCGATCACGCCTAACACCCTACTGCGCCCCGAGTGCTTCCTCCCCATCGGAACGGGCTGGCGCCACGCGCGCAGAGCGTGGGCTAGCGCTCGTCGTGGCCGCCAGCAGCCCCCAGCAGGTCCAGGTAATCCTCGCGACCGAACATGCGCGCGGCCGCGATCGCGGGCGGGGTTCCCGCCGCTGGATCCGCGCCTGCTTCCACCAGGAGGCGGACCACCTCGTCCTCGCCCTTGAACACCGCGCCCGCGAGAGGTGACTGCCCTCGATCGTTGAGGCGGTCGGCGTCCGCGCCCCGGCCCAGCAACGCCGCCACCGTCGCGGGATGGCCGTGGTACGCGGCAAGCATGAGGAAGGTGTCTCCCGTCCCATTGGCGAGATCGACCGGCACCCCGGCATCGAGGTAGGCGATGAGCTCTGCTGACCGGCCGCGGCGCGCATGGTCGAAAAGCCTGCTAGCGAGCTCGGACAGCGCTTCCTCGTCAGGTCCATCCGAGCCGTTCTCGAAGTCTTTGCCCATGCCCATGAATGTAGCTTCCGGGCCGGCGCTCGTCCCCGCGCCGCCCCCTCCGATCCTTCCAGGTACGGAAAATCCGGCCACGCGGTCGAAACCCCACCCGGATAGGTGCATGATAGATGCCGATGACCACGCACTCCTCGCCCCGATCAACGCCCCCGCCGGATCGCGATAGCCGTCCGCGCTGGCGCATTGCCGCGCTCATTGCCCTGCTGGTGCTCGTCGCTGGCAGCGTCGCCACGCTCATCGTCATGCAAGCGACGAGCGATCCCGAGGACGAGGAGCAGTGGGAGACGATCGCCGCGCCCACTACCGAGGCCGTGGCGGGCGACGCGTTCGGCTCCTCGGCCGCAGGCGATTGCTTGTCCTGGTCGGCTCCCGACGCGGCCGATCTCGCGACGGTCGACTGCTCGGAGGAGCATCGCTTCGAGGTCACCGCCGCGATCGACCTGAGCACGTTCCCCGGATCCGAGTTTGGCCCGGGCGCCGGGTTCCCCACCGAGCTGCGGTTCTCCGAGCTCCGCCAGCAACTCTGCGAGCCGGCCACCGAGGACTATCTCGGATCGCGCTTCGACCCCCGCGGCCGCTACAGCATCAACCTGATCAACCCGGGCGAGGATGGCTGGCTGGCCGGCGAGCGCACCATTCGCTGCGGGCTGCAGAACGTGGGCGCGAGCGGGCAGGTCTTCCCGATGTTCGGCCGGGCCGCCGAGCAGAACTTGTCGATGGTGTGGGAGCCCGGCTTCTGCATCGGCATCAACCTGGACATCCCCACGGACCCCGTGCCATGCGAGGAACCCCACGCCTATGAGGTCGCCGGCATCGTGGACCTCGGCGAGCAGTTCGGCGACAGCCATCCCCCCGTCTCCGAGCAGGACCGCTTCCTCGACGAGCGGTGCAGGCAGATCGCCGCGGAATACCTGGGCGGCCCCGAGCGGCTGGAGCAGCAGCGCCTCACCGTGTTCTGGGACACGCGCGCGCTGTCGAGCTGGCTGGCCGGGAACCGGTCGGTGAATTGCTCGCTGGGCGCCCAGCTCGACGCCGGCTCCGCGCTCGCCACTCTCGTGGGACCGGCGCGCGGCGAGATCACGATCAATGGGCAGCGCCCCGACCAGATCGCCAGCCCCGAGCCACCAGCGGCCCCTGCTGCTGGCCTCGCACCGGGCAACTAGCAGATGGGCAACTAGCAAGATGAGCGTCAGCATGAGCGAGGATCGCTTCGACGAGCTCGTTTCCGATGCCCTCGACCTGATCCCGGGGCCGCTCGCGCGAGCGATCGACAATGTCGTGGTGCTCGTGGAGCCAAGCAACGAGGACGAGCCCGGGATCCTGGGCCTGTACCAGGGTGTTGCCCTGACCGAGCGCGACTCGTTCTACGCGGGCTCGCTGCCGGACACCATCAGCATCTACCGGGAGCCATTGCTCGAGATGTGTGCGTCCGAGGCCGAGGTGGTCGAGGAGGTCGCGATCACCGTGATCCATGAGATCGCGCATCACTTCGGCATCGACGACGAGCGCCTCCACGAGCTCGGCTGGGGCTAGCGGCTCGGGGCCGCGAGAGTCAACGAACGCCAGCGGGCAGGACGCTCCACGAACTGCTCGAGAAAATCCTCCCCGTTGGGGAACCAACGGGCCTGCTGCTGCGTCCTACCTTGTCGACGGGCACTGCCTTGCCTGTCCGAGCACAAGGAGGATGACCCGCGTGGCACAAGAACTGAGCGTTGACCCCGAGGCTTTGCGAGCGGCCGCAGCCGAGCTCGATGCCGCTGCTACCCGGATCGACAGCGAGCTCGCTGTCGCTCGCGGCTCGGCAGCACCCCCACCGGGCGCCGCCGACGAGGTGACCGTGAAGAGCGCCGCATGGGTCTCCGACGCGTTCGTGCGCACCGAGCCCAACCTCATGGCCGCGATGCGGGAGCTGCGCGAGGCGGCGCGGACGCTGCGGCACCAGGCAGCCACCTATGCCGAGCAGGATGGCGCCACGGGCCTGTCCATCGCCTCGCACGCCTGAGCCGGGCATTCACTAGACAGGGGGAACAGCAATGACTTTGACATCGATCATGTGGGAGCTGCGCAAGGCGATGGATCTCAGCCCACCGATGCACTTCGGGGTGGGCGGGGAACCCATGCACCGGGCTGGTGGCGCGTGGACCGGTCTCGCCGGTGCCACGAGCGAATCGGCCCGGCATGTGGACGCCGCGGTGCGCCTGCTGGATTCCGGCTGGCGGGGCGGCACATCCGACAAGGCGCGCGCGGCACTACTCACGATGTCGGCCTGGCTTGACAGCCACAGCATCACTGCGATGAGGGTGGGCCAGACCGCCCAGGTGACGGCGCTGGCGTGTGACACTTCCCGCGTCGCGATGCCGACCGCGGCCGAGATCGCCGCCGTCCAGGCGGCCAAGGCGGCCAGCGTCGTGGGCGCCACCACGGGAGCCCTCGCTGCCACCGAGGCAGCAGAACGCCTCCTGGACCTGCGCGCGATCGCCGCGATGCGGACCTATGACCTCGCTAGCCACGGCTGCGCCATTGGTGTCGGGTCGACCGCGCCGCCGCGTTTGACCACGGGCATGGCCGACCACCAGGCCAGCGACCGCGGGGCCGCCTCCGAGCAGCTCGCATCATCGGATGGGGATTCGTTCACCTCCACCGGCATGCTGACGAATCCGGTGGGAACCATGCTGGGAACCGCGCCCGCGGGGGTCTCGGTGCCGGGGATCGCTGGGCTTCCCGCGTCGCCGCTCGGTGTTGCTCCTGCTAGCGCGGTAGCGTCGCCCGGCCTGGTCCCGGCCGCCGCTACGGTCGTCGGCCGGGTCGCGCTGCTCGGTGCTGATGCTGCCCGCGCGGCAATGACACCGGGCTCGCCGCTTGGTGCGCCACCGCTCGCTGGCTCCCCGCTCGCGCCGTCGAGCGAGCAGCCCCGCGAGGGCCGGGGCGCGGGGGCGGCGCGCTCCCAGTCGATCGCCCCGGCGAGCATGCGCGCGCCCGGAGCTCCCGGCGCGGCGGGTCTCTCGGCCAGCTCGTTCGCGGGCACGGCGGAGGCTATCGGCCGGCAGTCAGCGATGAGCTCGCCAGCGCCCCTGGCAGCGGGCCCGGGCACCGCAGGACCGGAGGCGACGAGCTCCACGGCGCCACGATCAGCAAGCACGATGGCGATGGGGGCCGATGGCCGGTCCGGCATTCCCATGCTGCCGCCTACCGCGATGGCCCGCGCCGAGGAGGAGCCGGCCCCGCAGCGCGCGCGGCGGCAGCGACCGCGGGATCGATTCGATGTGGCGCCCTCGGGCCAGCTGGTGTGCCCGGCTGTCATTGGCGGGGGCCGCTGACATGGCTTCGATCACTGTCTCCGTGGCCGAGCTCGCCCAGTTGCAGGTGGCGGCGGGTCTCGATGAGTTGCCCGTGGCCCTGCAGGTACCCCTGGGCAGCGATGATGCGGGAGCGCGTGCCGCGCTGCTCGAGCGGGGCCTGCTCACCGAGCGGGGCCCGAGCTCCAGCGTGCTCCCGCTGCTGCGTGTCCTGGCGGCACCAGAGGCAAGCACCAGCGCGCGTGCCAGCCTGATGGGTGCTGATGCCGGAACGGTGATGCACCGGGGGGTGGTAGCGCGTCGTGGCGGGCAGATCGTGGGAGCAACGCGCATCGCGGATTCCGTGCGGCTGCGGGTGATCGATGGGTCGGTCGCTGGTTTCCTCCTCGAGATCGTGGGCCCGGCCCCGGTCGGCCGCGAGCTGATCGCGCGGGACGCTGTGGTTCGCCACGATGCGTTCGCGAGCGCGGTGGAGGGGGCCCGGGACGCGAACGCGGTGATCCTGGGCCTGCGCCAGGCTGGCGTGGCTGCCGACGATGCGTTCCAGTACGGGCAGGCGCTGCACCACGCGAGCCGGGTCGTGGAGGTCACCTCTCCGGGGCGGGCCCCGCTCGCGGTGATCGATGCGAAGCAGGGCCGGGTGCTCGTGTGCCCCCTCGGCGAGCCTGATGCCGTGCCGCGGCGGGTGACGGTGCGCGCCGGGTCGGATCATCGCCTGCGCCGGGCGCTGGACCAGGTTTGGCGGCCTGGGGCCCGGTCAACCCATCGCATCGCCGATCGTGGTGGCGTCCGCGCCTAGCGATTCGATCAGGGTGCCCCATCGGGATAGCTCCCAGGAGCCCCGCCCCGTGGTGACGAGCTCCACTCCGCCGGTGTTCTCGAGGCGATTGCGCAGCGCGAATACCGGATCCGTGCGGGTGAGGCGCGCGGCGATGGCCCGGATCGCCGCGCCGTGGCTGACGATGATGATGCGCCGCGCCGAGTTCAGGTATTCGGTGTGCACGGTCTCGATGACGGGGAGGTAGCGCTCCATCAGATCGTGACCGTTCTCGCCGCCAGGGATGCGCGGCGCGTCATCGCCGTGGAGCCACTGGCTGCAGGTGGTGGCGTAGATGTGGTGGGCCTCGTGGTCATCCCGGTTCTCGAGGTCCCCGGCCTGGATCTCGTGGATGCCCTCGACCGCCTGCGGGTCGCGACCGAGCGCCTCGAACAGCGGCGTCGCGGTCTGCTGGGCGCGCGTGGCGATCGAGGAAAGGATGATGTCGTCCTCGGTGAGGGCGAGTCCTTCCGCGAGGCGGCGCGCCTGGGCGATCCCATTGTCGGTCAGCGCGGCGCCCGGGGGCCGGGTATCGAGCTTGCGCAGCACGTTGGATTCTGATTCGGCATGGCGAACGAGGAGCAGGCGTGTCCTGGTCATGAGCGCTCGCCCCGGCGGAGTCGCTCGAGCCATTGGCATTCGGCGGTGTCGTCGGGCGGGGATTGTGCATCGCTGGTAGCGGTGGGCCACGAGCCGAGGTAGCGCACATCGGCGCCGCTGCGGTGCAGCGCCTTGAGCGCCTCGCCGACCGCGGTGTCATCAATGTGCCCGCGGCAGTCGATGTAGAAGCGATAGGTGCCCATTCCGGTGCGCGTGGGCCGTGATTGGATCCGGGTGAGGTCGATGTCGCGCAGGGCGAACTCGTTCATCGCGCGGGCGAGGGATCCCGGGAGGTTGGGCAAGCCAAGGACGATAGAGGTGCGGTCGCTGCCAGTGCGGGGCGGCGGCGGGCCGGGAGGCGCGACGAGCACGAAGCTCGTGGTGGCTCCCTCGACGTCCGCAACGCCCTCGGCGAGGGTCTCGAGCCCGCGCTGCTGCGCGGCGAGGGCAGTGGTGACGGCGGCGTCCGCCCGGTCCTGGGCGACGTCGTCCGCGGCGGCGGCGTTGGATCCCGCGGCCACGGTGCTCGCCCCCGGGAGGTTGTCGCTCAGCCATTGCTGGACCTGGGCCGCCGCTACCGGATAGGCAGCGACCGTGCGGATGCTGGTGGCTGCCGTGCCAGGCCGGGTGGCGATGGCGAAGGCGATGGGCAGGGTTGTCTCGGCGATCACCTGGAGGGGTGTTCCCGTGGCGAGCGCGTCGAGCGTGGGCACGACAGGGCCGTCCACGGAGCTCTCGATGGGCACGCAGGCGAGGTCGGCGGTTCCGGCGCGCACTGCGGCGAGTGCGGCGGGCGGACTCTTGGCGGGCTCGCGGTGGACGGGCGAGGCGATGGTGCCATTGCGCTCCATCGTCGCGAGCGCTGCTTCGGTGAAGGTTCCCGCGGGTCCGAAGTAGGCGATGGTGAGCACAGCTATGAGGGTACGTGCCAGTGTGGGCCGACGCTCGTGGTGGAGCGGATTGCAGGAAGGCTTCCCTGAATCCAAGAACTTGGTTAGCCTTACCTTAGTCCTAGCGAGAGATGAGGAAACCATGCCGCAGCCTTCCCCCGCGTGCCTCCTGCCCAGCACCGCTGAGCTCGTCCGGTCCGCGCTCCATCGCGCCAGCCCCCGCGCCGCGCTCCTCGCGATCGACGGCACTAGTCCCATCGCCGCGACCGTCCACCACATCGAGGAGCGCGGTACGGTTCTCGCCTCCATCGACGACGACAGCCCGGCCCACGCCCTCGCTTGGCAATCAGGCCTGCTCGGCGCGCCCGCGGTCCTCGAGCTCGCCGACACCGCGCCCCTCGACCTCCGCGAGCCAGTCCGCGGCCTCATCTGGCTCCGTGGCCAGCTCACCGCTCTCGACCCCGACCTCGTCCACGAGATCGCCACTCGGCTCCTCGAGACCCGGCCCGACGAATCACTCCTTGACCTTGGCCACACCACTGCCCTTGTCCGGATCGAGCTGCACTCCGTCGTCGTCGCCGACTCATCGGGGGCGGAATCCGTGCCCGTGGAGGAACTCGCCGCTGCCGAGCCGGACCCGTTCTCCGAGCAGGAAGCCTGGTGGCTGCACCACCTCGAGCACCATCACCCCGACATGCTCGAGATGATCGTCCGCAAGCTGCCCGCCTCGGTCCTCCGCGACGGCCGCGCCCGGCCGCTCGGCCTCGACCGGTATGGCCTCCGCCTGCGCATCGAGCGGCCCGACCACGACAAGGATGTCCGCATCGCCTTCCCCACGCCCGTCACCTCCCCCCGGGAGCTCGACCGGGCGCTGCGCGTCCTCATGGGCTGCCCGTTCCTCAATGGACTGCGCGCCCGGCAGCGCTGAGCCACGACCCGCTGCTAGCGTCGTCGGCCGTGAGCATCAGCGGTTGGCGTGCACCATCCCTCCACAGGTTTCCTCGCCGGGCGAGCAGCCCAGCGGAGGCCCGCGCGCTGCGCATCGAGATCGTCATCGTGCTCGCCGTGACCCTCGGCCTGCAAGGCTTCTACAGCGCGATCAGCTTCACCGAGGCGCTGCTCGCGCCCGCCGCGCTCGCCGAGCAATCCGTGGCGCTCAACGCGAGCCGCTCCCCGACCGGGCTGATCGACTTCCTCCGCCAGCTCGCCGGCGCGCTCCGCCTGCTCGCGTGGGCCGCGCTCGGCGGCTACCTGCTGTGGCGCGGCGGCGCCCTGGACCGCGCCCGGCAATACCTGAGACCGCGCGCCCCCGACCTGCTCCCCGGCGTCGTGCTCGCTGCGCTGATCGGCCTGCCCGGGCTCGCGCTCTACTTCGGCGGGCGCGCCCTCGGCATCACCATCGAGGTTGTTCCCGCGGACTTGCCCGAGGCCTGGTGGTCGCTGCCCATGCTGGTCCTCGCGGCGATCGCGAACTCGGCGGCGGAGGAGATCCTCGTGGTGGCCTACCTGCTGCTCCGGCTGCACCAGCTCGGCGTTCGGCCCTGGGCCGCGGTCGCCGTGTCCGCGGCGCTCCGTGGCCTATACCACCTCTACCAGGGCATCGGCTCCTTCGGCGGCAACATCATCATGGGCATCATCTTCGCCCGCTACTTCCAGGCGACCTCCCGCATCTGGCCACTTGTCGTCGCCCACGCGCTCATCGACGTCGTCGCCTTCGTTGGCTACGCGACGCTCTGGTGATGCCCGCGGCACCACCGTCGCGGCGCCGGACCGGGATACTGGAGCCATGAGCCAGGACCATCGAGTGATCATTAGCTACTGCGCGCGCTGCGGCTGGCTGCTCCGCGCGACCTGGATGGCGCAGGAACTCCTGACGACGTTCGCCGCCGATCTCGCGGAGGTGTCGCTGCGGCCCGGCCCGAGCGGCTCCTACCGCATCGAGGTCGATGCCAGCACAGTGTGGGACCGGTCGGTCAACGGGGGCTTCCCTGATATCGCGGACCTCAAGCGACGCGTGCGTGATGTCATCGCGCCCGGCAAGCCGCTTGGCCACACCGAGGGGGCTACCCGATGAGCGCGTTCCGGCTGGGCTACGTACCGGGCGTGATGCCCTCGAAGTGGGCACGGCGCTGGGCGGAGCGACTGCCTGGCACCCGGCTCGACCTTGTTCCCCTCCCCCTCGCCGGGCAGCGCGCCGCGATCCTTGACGGCGAGGTCGATGCGGCCCTGGTTCGTGTCACCGAGGACCCCGCGCAGCCCTGGGACGGGTTCAGCGTCATCCCTCTCTACCGCGAGGAGCCAGTGGTGGTATGCGGCCGCGATCACTACCTCGCCGCGGCCGACCGGCTCGCGCTATCCGATCTCGAGGGCGAGATCGCCTGGCAGCCACTGGACGATCCGCTCGACTGGGCAGCCGGTAGCGCGCCAGGGCAGCGACCGGACCAGCGACCGCCCAGCGCGGCGGAGGCCATCGAGATGGTGGCGACCGGCATCGGGTTCGTGATCGTGCCCCTGTCCCTCGGGCGGCTGCATCATCGCAAGGACATCGTGTCGATCCCGCTGATCGACGGACCCGAGCAACAGGTCGGCATCGCCTGGCCCAGCGACCGCTCCACCAACGACGACCCACTGCTCGAGGAGATGGTGGGGATCGTTCGCGGCCGCACCGCGCGCTCCAGCCGGGGCGTCGCCGCCGAGCCAGCGAGCACGACGCAGGCCGCGCCGAAGGTGCCTCGCCAGGGCCGGGCCAGCAAGACCGGGAGCAAGAAGGCTCCAGCGCCGCGGAAGCGGGCGCCGCGCCGGAGGTAGCGGCTTCCAGCCCTTCCTTCCCCGGCGGATGCGTAGAGTCAGGCCATGCATGGTGATCGAATGGGCAGGCGGGAAGATTATCCCGGATCAGCCCGGCCAGTCCGCGTCCCCCCGCGCAAGCGCCGCCGCCCGCGGATCCTGCGCACGCTCGTGCTGCTGCTCGTCCTCCTGTTCATCGCCACGGTCATCGGACTAGTCGTCGCGGACCAGAAGCTCGATCGGGTCGATGCCCTCGGCAGCTACCCGGGACGGATCGCCGATACGCCCGGCACCAACTTCCTGCTCGTCGGTACCGATAGCCGGGCGGGGCTGAGCGCCGAGCAGCAAGCAGACCTGACCACCGGCGGCGACACGGGCCCCACCCGCACCGATACGATCATGCTGCTGCACGCCTCGACCCGCGGGAACTCCGTGCTCGTGAGCATCCCGCGTGATTCCTACGTCACGATTCCCCGATGGGGCGAGGACAAGGTCAACGCCGCGTACTCCGTCGGTGGCCCCTCCTTGCTCGCCGAGACGATCGAGCAGGAAACGGGTGTCCGCATCGATCACTACGCGGAGATCGGTTTCGGCGGCTTCGCTGATATCGCGAGCGCGGTCGGCGGCATAGAGGTCTGCCTCGACGCGCCCCTCGTGGATCCGCTCGCCGGAATCGAGCTTCCCGCCGGATGCCAGGTCCTTTCCGGAAGCGACGCTCTCGGGTATGTGCGAAGCAGGTCTACTCCCCTTGCCGACATTGACCGAATGAACAAGCAGCAGGATTTCCTGGCTCGACTGGCACGGAAAGCGGCAAGCCCGGGCGTGGCCCTGAATCCTTTTCGCTCGATACCGGTTGGCCTCGCGCTCCTGCGCTCGCTCTCGGTCGACGAGGACGATCGGATCTGGGACCTAGGTAGGATCGCTTGGTCTCTACGTGGCGATATCCCGACCGTGAGCGTGCCGTATGCCGGATTCATGAACGTCGCGGGCAGTGGCAACGTGATGCTGTGGGATGAGCAGGGAGCGGCGGCGCTGTGGGATTCGATCGCCCGCGATGCACCGATTCCCGATGGCCTCGAATAGCTATTCGTACGATTTTCATTCTAGAAGGATTGGTATGCCTTAGTTAGGCCGCGCTACATTCACTGAGGCTATGCTTCGATGACAGGAATTCGCATTTTTACTACCATTTGGGCATGAGCAGCGATACGAGCAATGACACAAAATTCCTGGCCTTGCTCCGCGAGCAGGTTCGCAACGAGTTCACTGCCTCGCAGCAGTACATCGCCCTAGCGGTCTACTTCGATGGCGAGGATCTCCCCCAGCTCGCCGGCCACTTCTACCAGCAGGCCAACGAGGAGCGGAACCACGCGATGATGCTCGTCCAGTACTTCCTCGACCGGGACAAGCGCGTGGACATCCCCGGCACGGGAGAGGTCCAGAACAACTTCTCCTCGGTGCGCGAAGCGATCGCGACCGCGGTCAAGCAGGAGAAGGAAGTCACTGACGAGATCGTGCATCTCGCGCGCGCTGCCCGCGATGACGGCGACTACGTCGGCGAGCAGTTCATGCAGTGGTTCCTCAAGGAGCAGGTGGAGGAGGTTGCCACGATGAGCACCCTGCTGACCGTTGCCGAGCGTGCCGGCGACAACCTGTTCGACCTCGAGACCTTCGTCGCGCGCGAGATGAGCGCAGGCGGCAGGGACAGCACCGCCCCCGCCGCAGCCGGTGGCGCGATCTAGCACGCGCTGCACAGCAATAGCCAGGATGGCCCCGGACCACGTTGTGGTCCGGGGCCATCCTCTTGCTCAGGGGCCGTGCCGCCGCCCGGGCTCAAGGCTCGCGCAAGCGGCAGCAGGGCTCGGCAGGACTAGCGGAGAGTGACCTGGCGCCCAATGATGCCGTCGCGGGCCCGGCGCTCCTCCAGGTTGAGCGGCGCATCGGAGGCAAGCGCCTCGGCCATCCTGCCCTGCAGCTCCACCGCCGGTGCCACCCATTCATCGGGATGCATCTCCGGATCGAGGTCGAAGACGGGCACGAGCAGGCCATGGGTGCGGAACGAGCCCGCGAACCGGGACTCGGGCCCGAGGGTCAGCTGTCCCGCCGCGTGCAACCGGGCCATCGCCATCATCAGGGCGTCCTCGTCCTCGGGACGCACCCAGCGCAAGTGCGCCTTCTCGCCGGCATCCACCCACCAGGCAGCGACGAGCTCGTCCGCGTCGAGCCGCGCGGACGGCATGATCATCTCGTTGGCGCGCTGCACCGCCACGCCGGTCTCCCCGGATGCCTCGACCCCCTCGGGAATCCACCAGTTGAAGTCATTGTGGACGCTGATCCGCAGCAGCTCATCCGTTGGCAGGGAGTCAGCGAGCTTCGCGCTCGACGAAGCCGTATCGGCCTGCTGCAGCGAGGTGCCTGGCTCCGCCGTCGCCACCCATCGCAAGGATTCCGCGAGATCGCGCGCCGGATTGCCGGATTGCATCGCCACCTGGAGCCCAGCGAGCGCCTCGCCCGGCGCGTCGGCGCTGTCCTGGCGGACGAGCGCGGCCACCGCCCCCGGCAGGACGGTCGCGATCCCTACCGGCCTCCCCGCTTGCTCGGTGGCTCCAGGCAGGTGCGCGGTGGCCGAGGGGACGAATTCCCGCATGGCCACGAGGTCGCATTCCGCGGCGAAGCCCTCGAACGGGCGGCGAACGGGCTGATCGGCGAGCCGCGCTTGCCGCTGCGCGATCTTCTCGGCACGACGGCTGCCATCGCGTGGACCTGTGTTTCTCTTGCTCTTCTTACCCACGCTGCCAACCTACCGCCTCGGGCCGCCGGGAGAGCGCAGCGGCACTCGCCCGATACCTCCTCGGCCGGCTAGCCCCCGAGGAGCTTCTTGGTGCGCTCGGGATAGTTCGTGGCGATCCAGCGGACGCCGAGGTCCCGGCAGAGCTGGACATCAGCGGGCTCGTCGACGGTCCACACGTAGGTGGATCGTCCGGCGGAGCGTGCGCGCTCGACCACCCGTGGGTGTTCCCGCAGCATCTCGATAGAGGGTCCGATCGCGGCTGGCACGCCATTGGTCGTGGGCCGGTAGCCGAGGTAGCGGGAGTTCTCGCCGAGCAGCACCGTGGGCAGCGCCGGGGCCGACCGGCGGATCCGGAACACGGCCGAGGGCGCGAAGGACATCATCACGACTGGTGGCCTGCTGCCGGCAGGCTTGCTGGCGAGCCCGAACCGTCGCAGCTCCGCGATGAGCTTTGCCTCCACGAGCGCCCCGTACCGGACCGGATGCTTCGTCTCGATGAACAATGTCTTGGGCGTCCCCCAGTCGAGCACGAGCGTGAGCAACTCGCTGAGAGTGAGCACCGAGAGCGGCTCGGAGTACCGGTCGACCGCGGCATCCGCGATCTCGGGATCGCCGAGAGCCACCGCGGAGCGCTGCCGGCCCTGCATCTGCGCGTGCCACCGGCCATAATCGTGAGCTCGCAGATCATCCAGCGTCATCGAGCTGACCACGCCACGTCCACTCGATGTGCGATCGATCTTCCTGTCGTGCATGCAGATCAGCGTTCCGTCGCGGGTCAGCCGGACATCGCACTCGAGCGCGTCGGCACCTTGCTGCAATGCGAGCTCGTAGGCAGCAAGGGTGTGCTCGGGCCGCTCGCCCGATGCCCCTCGGTGCGCGGCCACCATTGGTGGAATGCCAGGATGACCTGGTTGTCTGCGGGTCACACCCCCATGTTTTCGTACCAAGGATACGAAGGCAAGAGCATGAGGTTAAGACAACACTGACGCTGCCCACCGGTTGGGTGAACGCTCGCGGCTACGCAGAGACCGACGCGATCCACCGCTTCGGCGATCGCGCGCGTGCCACCTCCGCGGATCCACCATGCATTGCTTCGCGATGCTGGATAAGCAGCAGTGCCGCGATCGCGCAGCCCGCCGCGAGCACGTTGGCCAACGCGGCAAAGAGGATGCCATTGGCCTGCGCCTGGATGGTGTCGGCGATCCGCCAGGCCGCGCTGGCGATGGCGCAGCCCCATGTCACAACCCACAGCGTCCACCAGGCCTTGAGGAGCGCGCCCGAGACGGTGGCCTCATGATCGTCGCCATCCCGCGCCTGTTCCTCGTGGATGATTTCACCGAGCAGGGTTCCCGGGTAGAACAGCGTGAACGGCGGAAGGAAGCTGGCGACGAACTGGACACGGGGCCGCCTCGGATCCACGAGCCCCTCCCGCGCGAACCACTGCCGGCGATGCTCGACGAGCCAGGCGGCGGACGCGATGACGGTTCCGATCGCGAAGAGCAGCGCCGTGATGGCGAGGGTGACGACGAGGAAATCCGAGCCGTGCGCGATCAGCGGCGAGAGCAAGCGATCGCGATTCGCCAGGACGATCCCGTACCGGATGAGCTCCGCCATGGCCGATGCGAGGTACAGGACCGCGGTGAACCTCAGGAGGAGCGGCGCGTAGCCAGCAAGGGACTGGAGCCTCGATCGCGGGGCAGGCACTGGCCGGGAAGGCTCCTGGTGCAGGCCCCAGGCCGGGACCCGCGTGTAGCGGGGGGTGCTCGCGGGAGCGCGCTTGGGCCGGACGGTGCGGGCGGGATTCTCGCCCGGGGGCGGGCTGGCGGTCCACCGATGGTCCAGCGGGCGCTGCAGGACGGGATGGAGCGGGCGCGGCGACCGAGGAGTCGTCATGGTCGCTGCCCCTTCCCGATGCGCGGCAGTCCACGAACCGTTGCCGCGACTGGTGCTAGTAGATGTATCCGGCCCCGCCATCAGCGGATTCGATCTGGCGTCCGGCCTTCTGCCAGGCGACCATGCCGCCGGACACGTTGGTGGCATCGTATCCGACCGATTGCAGCCATAGGGTCACCTGGAAGCTTCGCCCACCGTTGCGGCAGACGATGTAGATGTCGTCGTCGGGGTCGATCTCGCCGTAGCGCGCTGGCATGTCGACCATCGGGATGTGCAGCGCGCCCGGCGCATGCCCCTGGTCCCACTCGTCCTGCTCGCGCACGTCAACGAGAGTGACGCCACCATCCCCCGCATCGGGGATCTCGGCGGCGGGCTCGGAGGGAATCGTCTCGCTCATCCTTCGATAGTGGCACGGCTGGGCGAGATCGTTCCACTGCTCCGGCGCTGCGCGCGGTTTCGTGGCGCCGTGACGGAACTGGCCGCGCTAGCACCCACCGGCAGGCTTTATCCACAGGTTAATCCACAGTTTCGGTGGATAACCGAGCAATTGTGGCGCTTCTGGCCTGCATCTATGGCGGGTTATCCACAGGCGGTTCAGTGTGGTGAACCAGGATGTCACCATCTCGTTGACGTTTTGTTGCGTCACGTATTCCTTGCCGACACCCTGGCAGCCCGTAGCGGATCAACCGGTGCATGCATGTTCCACGTGGAACATGGCAGCGACACATGGCAGCGGCACCCGGCACGCCCTACGATCGGTGAGCATGTACGAGCTGCGCGGGCGGAATGCTGTCTGGACGATCGATACCGACACGGTGACCATCGAGTTCGACTCGGGACGACGCTCCGATCCCTTCTATCGCGGGCTCGGGCGGCTCGTGGTGCCCGTCTCGTTCATCGAGGCCGTGGACGTGCAGCCGGGGCAGCGCCGCGAGCCATGGGTCGCGCGCCTCCGCCTGGCGGCCGGACTGGACCCGTTCGCCTCGGCCGGGGCATCCCTCTCTGCCGACCGCCAGCCTTTCGCCCTGGTCGGCGAGAATGGCACGGACGAGCTGGTCGCGCGCTTCCATGCGGATGCGATCATGCAGGCGGCCGAGTTCGCTCGCGACTCGGCCCCCGGACCGATCAGCGAGAATGCCATCACGAGCCTCGTGCCTCCGGTGCCGTTCCACATCCAGACCTGGGAGGGCACCGCGTCCTGCGACGCCCGGTCAGTGACCCTGACCTGGCCCGGTGCACGGATTCCCTCGCCGAAGAAGCTGCATCAGCGCCAGGAGATCGCGCTGGCCGGCATCGCCCGCGCGGAATGGGTGCCCCAGGACGGGGATGCCGACGCCATCCTCCGGCTCGTGCCGAGGGAGCCTGGCCGCGAAGCGCTCAGCCCGCGCAACGATCTGCACTGCCTGCTGGGACGCGCGGGCGAGGAGGAAGCGCGGCTGCTGCTGATGGCCGCGACGATCACCGCGCACGCGCGCGCGGCCGAGCCGACGAAGCGCGAAGCCGCCGCCGCGACCACCGCCAGCGTGGAGCCCAGCGAGATCTACGACAGGATCCGCGAGCTCGGAAAGCTGCACGGCGACGGGATCCTGACGGATGCGGAGTTTACCGCGAAGAAAAAGGAACTGCTTGATCGCTTGTGATGATCAAGCGCCCAGCCCGACCGGGCAGCTCACGCCCGTGCCGCCCAGCCCGCAGTAGCCGTTCGGATTCTTGTGCAAGTACTGCTGGTGGTACTCCTCGGCGTAGTAGAAGGTGCCGAGCGGCGCGATCTCGGTGGTGATCGTTCCGTGCCCCGCGGCATCGAGGGCCTTCTGGTAGCGGCTCGCGGATGCCGTGGCAGCGTCATGCTGGCGCTCGCCGATCGTGTAGATGGCCGACCGGTACTGCGTGCCGACATCGTTGCCCTGTCGCATTCCCTGGGTGGGATCGTGGGACTCCCAGAACCCGGCGAGCAGGTCCTCGAGGTCCAGGACCGCGGGATCGAAGACCACGAGCACCGCCTCGGTGTGCCCTGTCATCCCGGTGCACACCTCCTCGTAGGTGGGATTCCGGGTGTAGCCGCCCGCGTAGCCCACGGCCGTGGAGTACACGCCGGGGGTTTGCCAGAACCCACGCTCGGCGCCCCAGAAGCAGCCCTCCCCCACCACCAGGGTGTCCATGCCAGAAGGGAAGGGAGGCGTCATGCGGTGCTTGTTCACCGCGTGGATCCCGGAGATCCTGATCGGGGTGTCACGCCCGGGCAGGGCCTGCTCGGGCGTGATCATGGTGGTCCTGCGTCGGCCAGTGAGCTCGTCGAACCATGTCATGGTGAAAATGCTACGCGCCCCAGGAATCCCCGGCATCCAAGCGCACGACCCCGGAATTCGGTGCCATTGAACTATTTCTTCGGCGAGTCGAATTAGGTAGCCCGGGAATTCGCCGAGCGCGAAGTTGTTGCGGAATGTGTCCCGATGCACAAGAGTTGGGGCTGTAGTGAGAACAAAATCCGCAGCCGGGCCGGAGGCACCCACAGGCGCTCCCGCGCTCGCTCAGGAAAGGATGCTCGTGGCTGTATATACACTTCCCGATCTGCCCTACGATTACTCCGCTCTCGAGCCCCACATCTCGGGCCAGATCATGGAGCTGCACCACTCCAAGCACCATCAGACATACGTGACCGGCGCCAACACCGCGCTCGACAAGCTCGCCGAGGCTCGCGACAACGACACCATCGCCGCCGTGGTCAACCTCCATGAGAAGAACCTCGCGTTCCACCTCGGTGGCCACACCAACCACTCGGTGTTCTGGAACAACCTCTCCCCCAACGGTGGCGACAAGCCGACCGGTGACCTCGCCGCCGCCATCGACGAGCACTTCGGCTCGTTCGACAAGTTCCGCGCGCACTTCAACGCCAATGCGAACGCCATCCAGGGCTCGGGCTGGTCCATCCTCGCCTGGGACTCCATCGGCGCTCGCCCGGTCATCGTGCAGCTCTATGACCAGCAGGGCAACATCCCGATCGGGCTCACCCCGCTGCTCATGCTTGATATGTGGGAGCACGCCTTCTACCTGCAGTACAAGAACGTCAAGGGCGATTACGTCAACGCCTTCTGGAACGTCGTCAACTGGGACGACGTCGCTGCCCGCTTCGACCGCGCGCGCACCCAGACCAGCGGGCTGATCGTCTAGCAACAGCTCCGCAGCAACAGAAAGCACCCCTGCCCCAGGTCTCCCTGCGGCAGGGGTGCTTTCATTGGTGCTTTCCGCTAGAGCCCAAGCACGAGCTTCGCGATCACGAAGTACAGGATCAGGCCCGTCGCATCGACGAACGTCGAGATGAACGGCGTGGACATCACCGCCGGGTCGATCTTCACTGCCTTGGCGAACAACGGGATCACCCCGCCCACCGAGGCGGCGAGCGTGCAGATAGCCAGCATCGACAGGGCCACCACCAGCCCGATATCCAGGTTGTAGCCCTCGAAGAACAACGCGACCAGGGCGATCGCCACGAAAGCCAGCGTTCCCAGCAGAGCACCGAGGGCGGCACCCGTGCGGATCTCGCGCAGCAGCACGATGCCCACATCGCGCGGCCGCACATCGCCCACCGCCACGGCGCGCGTGATCGTCACCGCCGCCTGCGAGCCAGTGTTGCCGCCCGTACCGATGATGAGCGGGATGAAGACGGCCAGGGTCACTGCCTGGGAGAGATCGCCCTCGAAATGGTCGAGGACACCCACCGTCGCCACTGCCGAGACGGCGAGCAGGAGCAGCCACACGACCCGGGACCGCACGAGGGTCCGCACGGGCGTCGAGAGGTAGGGGCGGCCAAGCGGCTCTGCCGCGCCCGCGCGCGCCGCATCCTCCTCCTCGGCCTGGGAGATGATCTGCACCGCGTCATCCACGGTGAGGATGCCCACGATGCGATCCTCCTTGTCGACCACCGGCAGGGCAAGGACCTGCGCATCGAGGCAACGGCGGGCCGCGGTCTCGGCATCCTCCGAGGCAGCCACGCTGATCGGCTCGTTCATGATCTGCCCCACCGCGCGGCCCGAGTCGGCGAGCATCAGCTCGCGCAGGCTCACCACGCCCACGAGCTGCTTCGTCGAGTCCGTGACCGGAACCGTGTAGATGGTCTCGGCGTCGCGCCCGCGGTGGCGGATCTGCGTCAGCGCCTCGAGCACGGTCTGGGTATCGAGGACGCGCACGTACTCGGTGCTCATCCAGCGGCCGATCGAGCCCCGGTCATAGCCAAGGATCGGCGCGGTCAGCTCGCGCTCGTGCTTGGACAACCCCTGCATCAGCTTGCGCGCGACATTCGCTGGCAGCTCGTCGATCAAGCGCACGCGATCATCGGGATCGAGATCCCCGAACAACGTGATCACCTGGTCATCACGGAGGCTGGTGAACAACTCGGCGCGCAGGCCCTCGTCGAATCGCTCGAACGCCTCGTGCGCGAGCCCCTTGGGCAGCAGCCGGAACACGATCGCCCTGTCCTGCACGCGCAACCGCTCGAGCACCCACACGAGGTCGGGCAGCGGCAGCTCTGACGCCTCGCGCCCCACCGTAGCGAGCTGGCCCTCGCGCAGCCGATCAGGCCACTCATTGATGGCCGTGTCGAGATCCTCAGCGATCACACGACTCCCCTCTCCACGGTTCCAGGACTGGATGGCTTCCGGGTCCAGCGCCCCAGACGATTATTCACACTGTCGCACCAGCACGTGTCCACCGCATGTACTGGCGACGAACTCGGACGAACTCAGCCGAACTCACTGGCACTCGACCAATCTTGTGTGCCAGCGGGATAATTGCTCATAGTCCTAGCACAGGGCGCGCGCCAACCACGGTTCCGCGCTACTGGCGCAGGCAGGAGGTGGAGCCGTGTTCCCAGGATCGGTCGAGATGTCTCCGTTCGAGCAGAATGGCACGCTGCGCGGATTCCTGCTGAGCGGCCGCTGGCCCGAGAGCACCAAGGAGTGGTCCCAGTTGCTCATCCACGCCGTGCGCATCGCGTCACTACCCGGGCTGCTGCCCACGACCATGGTATTCGGAGCGCGGGAAGATCGCCCGGAGAGCCTGGTCCCCAACGCCGTGGGACTACTGATCGCGGTGGGACCGGTGCTGGGCGAGCATGCCGTTCGCCCCGGCGCCTTCGCCGCCGAGCAACCCCCCGCGCTGCTCATGCTGCACCCACCCTCCGAGACCCGCCCGAGCTTGCCGGAGTGCGCGGCCGCCGCGTCCGGATGCCTGCTCCTGCCAGGAATCCCGGACCTCGGGCTCGACCATCGCGCGTCGTGGGTCGAGGCAGACATGGAGGGAACAGTGACGAGCATGATCAACAAGATCGGGATCGACCTCAATGCCGACCCTGACACCGCAGTGCTCGCGATGCTGCTCGCGGCCTAGGACCAGCCGCGCGCTACGCTTTTCCAGAGACAGCGTGTCACGCAATCGTGGCTGCTCCCCTGCCAGGAAGGACCTCCTCGTGAACATCTCCGGAAGCGCCGCCATCGTCACTGGCGCGGCATCAGGCCTCGGCGCCGCCACCGCGGCCGCCCTCGTCGAATCGGGCGCCACGGTCTACGGCCTCGATCTCGCGAGCTCGATCGATCGCGCCGGCCCCGCCCCCGCGGGCATCACGCTCATCGCGACCGATGTCACCAGCGATGCCGAGGTCAAGGCTGCGATCGAGCAGGTCGAGGCGGGCAGCGAGCCGCTGCGCATCGCGGTCAACTGCGCCGGCGTCGGCTGGGCCGGGCGCATCCTGTCCAAGCATGGACCGCACGATCTCGAGCTGTTCCGCACCGTGATCACCGTGAACCTGCTCGGCACCTTCAACGTGATGCGCCTCGCGGCCGAGGCGATCGCGAAGACCGAGCCGGTGGACGAGCACGGGCAGCGTGGAGCCATCATCAACACCGCCTCGGTCGCGGCATTCGAGGGTCAGGTCGGCCAGATCGCCTACAGCGCCTCGAAGGGCGGCGTGCATGGCATGACCGTGCCGGCCGCGCGCGACCTCGCCCAGTTCGGCATCCGGGTCAACACCATCGCTCCGGGCATCGTCGATACCCCCATGCTCGCCGGGGTCACCGAGGAGTACCGGCTCGGCCTCAGCGAGGGCGTGCCATTCCCCAAGCGGCTCGCCCAGCCCGCCGAGTTCGCCCAGCTCGCGCGGATGATCATCGAGCACGACTACCTCAACGGCGAGACCATCCGCATGGATGGCGCGCTGCGCATGGCACCGCGCTAGCCGTAGACCCAACACCGGTCCAGCACTGGACTACTGCCGCTCCGACCCACGGATGTGGCCCCTGTTGCATGTGCCACATCCGTGGGGAGAACAATGGGCAGCGGATAGTGACCCCGCACGAGCACCGCCGAGGAGTACCGATGACGACGAACAACGACGAGGTCGACATCAAGCCGCGCAGCCGCGACGTGACCGACGGGCTGGAGCGTTCCGCCGCGCGCGGCATGCTCCGCGCCATCGGCATGTCCGACGAGGACTTCACCAAGCCGCAGATCGGCGTGGCCTCGTCATGGAACGAGATCACCCCCTGCAACCTCTCCCTCGACCGGCTCGCCAAGGCCTCCAAGGACGGGGTGTATGCCGCGGGCGGCTACCCGATGGAGTTCGGCACGATCTCCGTCTCCGACGGCATTTCCATGGGCCACGAGGGAATGCACTTCTCGCTGGTCTCGCGCGAGATCATCGCCGATAGCGTCGAGACCGTGATGAGCGCGGAACGCCTCGATGGCTCGGTGCTGCTCGCGGGGTGCGATAAGTCGCTGCCGGGCATGCTGATGGCTGCTGCCCGCCTCGAGCTCGCCTCGGTGTTCCTCTATGCCGGGTCGATCCTGCCAGGCTGGGTGAAGCTCTCCGACGGCACGGAGAAGGAAGTCACGATCATCGACGCCTTCGAGGCCGTCGGCGCCTGCTCGCGCGGCCTGATGAGCCGCGAGGACGTCGACGCCATCGAGCGGGCCATCTGCCCCGGCGAGGGCGCCTGCGGCGGCATGTACACCGCCAACACCATGGCCAGCGCCGCCGAGGCGATGGGCATGTCACTGCCTGGCAGCGCCGCGCCGCCAGCGACCGATCGGCGCCGGGATGGCTTCGCCCGCAAGTCAGGCGAGGCGGTGGTGAACATGCTGCGCCGCGGCATCACCACCAAGGACATCCTCACCAAGGAAGCGCTCGAGAACTCCATCGCCGTGGTCATGGCGCTCGGTGGCTCCACCAACGCCGTGCTGCACTTGCTCGCCATCGCCAACGAGGCCCAGGTGGAGCTCACCCTCGACGACTTCGCGCGCATCGGGCGCAAGGTCCCCCACCTCGCCGACGTGAAGCCCTTCGGCCAGTACGTCATGACTGATATCGACAAGATCGGCGGCGTGCCCGTCGTGATGAAGGCCCTGCTCGACGCGGGCCTGCTGCACGGGGATTGCCTCACCGTCACCGGCGAGACCGTGGCGGAGAACCTCGCTGGGATCCGTCCGCCAGACCCGGATGGCAAGGTGCTCCGCGCTCTCGGCAAGCCCATCCATCCCACCGGTGGCATCACCATCCTCCACGGCTCCCTCGCGCCGGGCGGCGCTGTCGTCAAGTCCGCCGGGTTCGATACCGACGTCTTCGTCGGGACAGCGCGCGTGTTCGAGCGCGAGCGTGCCGCCCTCGACGCGCTCGAGGACGGCACGATCACCGCCGGCGATGTCGTCGTGATCCGCTACGAGGGACCCAAGGGCGGGCCCGGCATGCGGGAGATGCTCGCGATCACCGGTGCCATCAAGGGCGCCGGGCTCGGCAAGGATGTCCTGCTCATTACCGATGGCCGGTTCTCCGGGGGCACCACCGGGCTCTGCGTGGGCCACATCGCCCCCGAGTCCGTGGATGCTGGCCCGATCGCGTTCGTGCAGGACGGTGACGAGATCCGCCTCGACGTGGCCAACGGTCACCTCGACCTGATGGTCGACGAGGCCGAGCTCGCCCGGCGGCAGGAAGGCTGGGCGCCGCTGCCGCCGCGCTACGAGCGTGGCGTGCTCGCCAAGTACGCCAAGCTGGTGGGCCCGGCATCCAACGGGGCGGTGTGCGGCTAGTATTCGAGCTGCACACCTATCGACATTGCCGGGAACCCGGTGCAAATCCGGGGCGGTCGCGCCACTGTGACCTCGCTGCCAGCCACGCTGGTCATGCGAGGGAGCCCAGACCTCGGCAATGGCGGTCACCATCCGCAATTGGGACGCGACGATCCCAGGAGGAACACATGACCATCCAGTCCGCACCCCGCGCCAGCGCCCATTCGGTGCGCGCCGCGCTGCTCGCCCTCGCCATCATGGCTGGCGCCGCCCTCGTGCTCTACATCGTTGCCTTCGAGCAAGGTGCCCTCACCGGCACCGGGATGCTCATGCACGAGCTGATGCACGATGGCCGCCACCTGATGGGCGTGCCATGCCACTGACCGGCCAAACGACCGTCCAGGGTGCTGCTCCAGCGAGTCGCCCGCTCGAGGGAACGCTCGGCTCCCTCGTCCTCCGCGGGCTGGCTGCTGGCGTGATCGCTGGGATCGCTGCGGGCGCGGTGGGGTTCCTCCTCGGCGAGCCGCTGATCGATGCGGCCATCGCCATCGAGGAGGCCGCTGCTCACGGGGACGGCCATACCCACGATCATGGCGACGATGCCCTGATCAGCCGCGCTGGGCAGAAGCTCGGCCTGTTCCTCACCACCACGCTGGTCGGCATGGCGCTTGGTGCCATCGTCGCCGTGATCGCCCACCATGCCCGTCGCCGCGTCACCCTGAGCGGCCCGGCGCTCGTGCTCGCCATCGCGGGATGCGGCTGGCTCGCGCTCGAGGCAGTGCCGTTCTTCAAGTACCCCGCCAACCCTCCTGCCGTGGGTGACCCAGCGACGATCACCGAGCGGACGCTGCTGTGGTGCGGGATCGTCCTCGTGGGGCTTGTTGCCATCGGCGCGGGAATCCTCGCCCGCTCCTGGGTACCAGCGCGGACCGGGAGCGAGCTGCGCGCCCTGGCATCGATCGCGGCGTTCCTCACCGTGGTGGCCACTGGTTATCTCGTGCTGCCCGGCGTCGACGAGGTGGGCGCCGACTTCCCCGCGAGCCTGCTGTGGGATTTCCGGATGGCCTCCCTGCTCGTCCAGGGGACATTGTGGCTGGCTCTCGGTGCAGCGTTCGCGCTGCTCAGCGAGCGGGCCGCGCGTCGAATGGCACTGGGCTAGTTCTGCGGGCGCGCGGTGTGGCTCGTGGCGCGGGCGCGCTCCTGCGCCAGCGTGCGGCAAAAGCACCGGAAACCGTCAAACGCGATAGAAGCTGACCTGGGATTTCCGCCGCTTCTATCGCGTTTGCGGTGGCGGGGACAGGGCGTCCACGGCGCAAGCGATTGGATGCGCGGCCGCACCACCCCCGGTACTGTGAACCATGTCACAGCATTCTCGAGGATGGGGAGCACCCCGATGATCGCACGCCGCGCCACGAGCCTCCTGATCGCGTTCCTCGCCGCCATCGCGACCCTCGCGGGCGTCCCCGCCATCAGTTCCGCGCAAGCACCACCGACCGTGGTGCTCGTCCACGGAGCTTTCTCCGACAAGACCAGCTGGGCGGCCGTGGAGGATGCACTACGCGATTCCGGCTACCGCACGGTCGCGGTCAACAATCCCCTGCGAGGCCCGGCGCATGACACTGCCGCGCTCAATGCGGTCCTCGACACCATCGACGGTCCCGTCGTGCTCGCCGGGCACTCCTACGGCGGAGTTGTCATCACCAACACCACCCATCCCAGCGTCGAGGCACTCGTCTACGTGGCGGGCATCGCGCCGGCGCCCGGGGAGCCCGCGCAGCTCACGATCGATCCGCTCCGATACCCCGAGGGCAAGCTCCTGCCTCCCGTCGTGCAGCCCCGCGTCGTTTCCGACGACACCAACCTGCTCGGCGCCAACATCGATCTCGTCATCGACCCGGACCGGTTCCGCGAGGCATTTGCCGCCGACCTGCCCGAGCAGCAAGCACGCGAGCTCGCCGAGAACCAGCGATCATTCGCGCTCACCGCGAACCTCGAGCCCGTCACCCACGCTGCCTGGCAGACGACGCCCAGCTGGTATGTGATCCCCAGGCAGGACATGGCAGTGCCCACCCGCGCCCAGCGCGTCATGGCCGAGCGGGCAGGCGCTACGGTCACGGAGGTCGATGGCGCGCACGCGATACACATCTCCCGCCCCGACGTTGTCGCCGGGACGATCATGGATGCGGTCCGCAGCACCCGCTGACCGCTCCTCGCGGCAGCGAGCTGGTAGCGCCCGGGACTCCCGGCCGGCTCGTGTCTCCTCGGCGGCTTGAGTCTCCTCGGCGGCGGTGCGCGGCAAAAGCACCGGAAACCGTCAAACGCGATAGAAGCTGACCTGGGATTTTCGCCGCTTCTATCGCGTTTGCGGTGGCGGGGACGCGGCACCGCCTGGTCCGCGGCACCTATCCGGACTGATCCCGCACGTCGTCGTCGCCGAGCTCGGCGCGGTACCGCTCGTTGAGCTCTTCCTGCGTGGGTACCTCCAGCACGCGGGGCGAGTCCATCCACTCCCGCAGCACGCGCGTGGCCCAGACATCGTCCTCGTTGTAGCGCAGGATTCGTTGCTGCTGGGAAAGCTCCGGAGAGCCGCCCTCGAAGGCAACGGCATCGCGGTACCAGCTCATCGATGCCTCGCCGCTGGCCTCCGCGTCGTGCCAGGTGAATCCCGCGACGGGGGCAACCTTCTTCAGGCCTCGGCCGTGCGGGCACAGGAATTGCTCCTGCACGGCGTCGAGCATGTCGACCCATTCGTCGGACTCGATGAAGCGGGTGACCTCCGCGACCGAGGGCATGCCGTTCATGCCGCGGAAGCGCTGCGCGGATTCCAGCAGCCAGCGGTTCTCGGCGTTCTTGGAGTAGCAGTAGGCCGCGAACGTCAGGCCTCGCTGCGCGGCATCGCGCCGGATGCCGGTCAGCCAGTCCCAGAACTCCGCGAAGATGCGGCCCTCATCGCGGGTGGGCAGCGGCTCCCAGGTGACGAATGGCCGGTAGCGTGGTTCGCTCCCCTGCTCGGTGAGCAACGTTCCCCAGAGGTAGGCACCGTGGTCCTGGTAGCTCTCCATGTCGATATCTACCTCGATGTCCGCGCGCTGGACCTGTGGCCGCTCGACCATCCTGATCAGCGGGACCTCATGAAGCCAGGCCCGGGCGAATACCTGGACATGCTCGAACGGCACTCCATGCCATGCCACGGGCGTGCTCGCGCGCGTGCTAGCGAGCTCATCGACGGTGCGGATGCCCCCCTCGCGCAGGATCGTGGCCTGAGCGCCGTTGACCACGAGTGAGACGTCGTGGTGCTCCTCGAGCTCGGTCTTGCAGTGCGGCCACCACTCGCACATCTTGCATTCCCCCACGCGGTCCGGGGAGGTGGGGGCCTGTCCGGTGACGATTTCGCGGCGATCGGCGAGCCGCAGGTCGTACTCGGCCAGCACGCTGCGGCCGTATCCGGGGGACTCGCGGGCGAGATCGTGGACGAGGATGCAGTCCGCCTCGTAGCCGATGACTCCACCGACCGCGCGTGGCGCGGCGAGCCCGAGTGATTCGAGGATGCGGTACAGGTGCGCGAGCCGGAACGGGTCGCGAGGCTGGCTGCGGATCCTGCGGCGGGGGTCAGGTCGCGGATCGAACCCGGTAACCGGTGAGGTCATCGCGCCACGACCAGGGTCGGTGACCTTGTGGTTGACGACGATGATGGGGATGTATCCCGTGCCGCTGTCATCCCTGACCAGCAGTTCGGCCGCGCCACGGCGACCATTCTCGTCGACGGGCAGCACGGCGCCCCAGATCCAGTGGAAGCCTGCCTCGCATGCGGCGAGGGTGTCGCTGGCGCGATCGCGCATCGATTGATCAGGATCGATGGTGGTCCAGCCCTGGTGATGATGGGCAGCCATCATCTCGCGAACGGCTCGCCGGTGCAGCGCGGCGGCCTCCCGCCGCTGAACGGCCCCTGCTGGCACCGGGCGCCGAGCGAATTCGTTCATTCCCGCACGAGCAGCGGTGGCGTCAAGGTGTACTCGGTGGCGGCATCGGGAAACAACACTCGCATCAAGCAGGACGCGGACACCAGACTGCGGGTTCACGATGACGAACCCTATTCCCTGTCCTAGGGTAGAAGCGAATATGGTCACTGATCGTCCACCGGCGAGCACCACGGATCACGCCGCCATGAGGGAGGAAACTCGAATGGGTTTGTTCAGCAAGAAACCCAGTCGCGCAACACGCAAGGCGGAGGCCAAGGCTCTCAAGGCCAAGGCCAAGACCGAGGCACGGCTGGCCGCGCGCAATGATTCCCGCAACTCCGCACGGGCCATGAAGCTCGAGCGCAAGCTGGCCAAGCAGGATGACAAGGCGCGCAAGCGCGCCGAAAAGGCCCAGATGAAGGTTTCCGAGAATGATCTCAAGATCGCCGAGCAGAATGCCAGGGCTGCTGCGGAAGGGAAGCTGACGGTGAACCGTGCCAAGCGGATGGTGGGCGTGACCAGGATCCTCGCTCCCGTCCTCGTTCCCGTGGTGTATCGCGGCGTGACCACGGCCCGCGGCTATCTCGACACCCGTCGTGCTCGCAACTACGGGGTTCCGGTGGAGGAGCTCGGCAAGTTCACCGGCTACGGCGCGAAGCTTGGCGCCCGGATCTCTGGCGCCGAAGCCTCTACGCGGGAAGTCCATGAGCGTGATCCCAAGAACGCTGAGGTCAAGCAGTTCACCGGGGCCATCAAGACGCGGCTCGATGAGCTGAATACCGCCGTGCGGGCCGCCGAGCGGATGGCTCCTGCCCGCCGTCGAGCAGCTCACCAGGCCATCGCTACCGAGCTCGACGGTATCGAGGCGGACCTGCTTGCCCGGCTAGGCGTCCGGTAGTACTTCCCGCGCGTTGCCACCTTCTCCAGGGCTGTGACGTGGCGCGCCACCCTGCGGCGTGGTAACCAGGATTGAGCTTGCGCCTTGCTTGCCTGGCCCCGCCGCGGGGCACGGTGCCACATGGTTCTCCAGGGAAGGATCCGATGCATTCCACCCGTTCCGCTCTCTCGCTGCGCGCCGTCGGCGCGATGCTCGCTGCGCTGCTGTGCTTAGGCGTGGTCATGCCGGCGGCCGCCTCCGCCCATGCCGCGCTGGTCGAGTCCGATCCTGCTTCCGGCGCGAGCCTTGATGCCTCGCCCGAGCAAGTGCGGGTGACGTTCAATGAGCCGCTTCAGGAGGCGTTCGCCGCGGTCACGGTCACGGGCCCGGAAGGAGCGCGGTGGTCGCTCGATGATGTGCGGGTCGAGGGATCCTCGGCATTCGTCTCCGTGCGCGATCTCGGGCCTTCCGGCACCTACACGATCGCCTACCGCGTCATTTCCGCCGATAGCCACCCTGTGAGCGGCACTGTCGAGTTCACGTTCACCGGCAACGGCTCCGGCAACAGCTCTGGCGACAGTTCTGGCGACAGCGACAGCACCGGCGACGGCACCGGGGCAGGATCCTCGGAGCCGGCGCAGGACAGCGATGCCTCGAGCGGATTGCCCGACAGTGGCGACCCCGATGCTGATGATTCCTCCATGCCCGTCTGGCCATTCCTGATCGGGGCGATCATCGTGCTGCTCATCGGAGTCGGGGTCACGGTGGTCTCGATGACACGGCGGCGCTGACCCCCCATGACGCTTCGGTGACACCCGCTCCCGCGCGGGCAGCGCCACTGCTCGCGGGGCTCGCCGCGGCCACCGTATCGGGTGCCTGCCTGGCCCTGCTGCTCGCTCCGGCCGATCCCGCCGTGCTGGCGGTCGGTACCCGCGCCGCCGCGCTCGGAGCCGGGGTGGCCACGCTCGGCCTGGCCGCCGTGGGTTTCCTGCATCGCTCGAGCGGCGGGCCGGGTCGCGGCAAGGCACGCGCGGCCAGCCTGCACGAGAGGCAGTGGCGCATGCTTCTCGTGGTCGCGCTGGCCTGGATGGTCCTCGCTGCCGCGCAAGCCGTGGCGAGCGCGGCGGACCTGCTCGGGGTGCCGGTGCTCGGATTGAGCCTGGCACAGCTTGGCGAGTATGCAGTGGGCATCTCGGCGGGCCAGGTCTCCCTCGTAGTGCTCGCCTGCACGCTGTTGATCGCCGGGATGGCAATCCTCGCTCAGCGGGGCACCGCCGGTTCCTGGGATGCTCCCGCGTGCGCGATCGCGGCTCTCGCGCTGGTGTGCGGCCCCCTTTCAGGACATGCCATGCACAGCTCAGCAAGCGGGCTTCTCGTGGCGGTGCATGTCCTGGCGGCGGGCTCGTGGTGCGGCGGGCTAGTGGCGATCGCTCTGACCGCGCGCTCCCGATCCGAATGGTCCCATGCGCTCCCCGCATTCTCGCGGCTGGCTTGGTGGTGCGTTCTCGCTCTCGCCGCCAGTGGAGTGGCCGCGGCAGCGCTGGTCCTGCCTGGACCCGCGGCGCTGCCGGGGACGGGCTATGGCCGGATCCTGCTCGCCAAGACCGCGCTGCTGATTGTCCTCTTGGGGCTGGGCTGGCGGGCTCGCGCGAACTGGGTCGGAGCAGCACGCGCGCACCAGCACGAGGCCAGCAGGTCGTTGCGCCGATCGGTAATCGAGGCAGTCGTCATGGCTGTGGCCCTTGGAATCGCGGCGGCCCTCGCGGCCACACCGGTCCCCTTGATGGGCGATATGCCGTGAATCGCCGGCGTGAGGTGCTGCCTTGGCATCGCTGGACTGTTGCTGGCTGTTATCGTCGAGTTACCAGGCTCCACCTGGCCGGACCGGCGTGCCTTGGCCGCGCGGAAACCGGTCCAGCATTTCCGGGACGATGTAAGGACAGTTCATGGCATCAGCATCGCAAGGCTCGCGGCGCGTCACGGCGGTCGTGCTCGTGGGGCTCGGGACGCTCCTGCTCGTCACTGCCTTGCTGCTGCCGCTGTATGCCGTGCCAAAGCTGAAGAAGACACCGCTCGATCTGGAGATCACCACGATCTCGGAGGGAACGGCGTCGATCCTGAACTCGGCCCGGTTCCTCGGTGGCGATCCCGATGCCGTCGAGTCGGACGTCCCCGTGCGCGCGCAGCGCCACACGACGGTGGAGGAGCCGTCGGGCGAGGAACTCGTGACCCTGCAAGCTGGCTTCACCTTGTCGCGCACGGACGAGCAGGGAGCGCGTGGCTTGCTCAACGCCACCATCGACCGGGTGACTATCGACCGGGTCACCGCTATGCCCGTGGATGATCCGCCGGCGTCGTTGCAGGTCACCCGCGAGGGCCCGCCGATGGAACTGCCCCGTGATGGGCTGCAGTACAAGTTCCCGTTCGACGTGCAGCAGCAGTCCTACCCCTATTTCGACCTGACGGCACGCCAGACTTTCGATATCGACTTCGTCGAGGAAACGACCATCAATGGTCTCGATGTCTTCCATTTCCGGCACGAGATCGAGCCCGTGGATCTTTACCGCGCCACCCGCGATGCTTCCAATAGGCTCGGATTGCCCCGGTCCGCCTGGGGGCTCGCGGAAGAGGGCAGCGAGGGCGCCGACGAGGTCGTGTTCATGAACCGCTACTACACGAACATCCGGGACATCTTCGTCGAGCCCGTCACCGGCACGATCGTCGACGGGCAGGAGCAATTGCGCCAATACTACGGCACAGCCCCCGACGACCAGGCCCTCACGGTCCTGAGCTACGACGCCGAGCTCAATGACGCAACAGTGGAGAACCGCGTCGCCGACGCCTCCGCCAACAAGGACCTCGTGCAGCTCAAGACCGGGCCCCTGCCGTTGCCCTGGCTGCTCGGCGGGGCCGGGATCATCGCGCTGGTCGCGGGGATCGTGCTAGGAGTGCGGTCGGGCCGCGAGCCGGAACGCGCCGACGAGAACCTAGAGGATGGCAGTGAGCATGGCACTGACGATGGCACCGGGGAGCATGACGATGACTGGAATTCTCCCAGCCAATACTGATCGGCCAATCACGCATTGATCACGCGCTGGCGCCGGAATATCGCCGATCTGCTGGTACGGCGACGCTGAATACGCGATAGAGTCGAGTCACACCGGTACCCAACACAATGACGGACTGTACAACAGTCCCGTGAAGGAGCGACGCATGGCAGACCCCGAGAACACCACCAACAAGATCGCAGGCGCAGCGAAGGAAGCCACCGGATCCGTCGCCGGTGATGCTTCGCTCAAGGCAGAGGGCCAGACCCAGCAGGCTGCGGCGAACGCCAAGGAATCCGTGAAGAGCGCTGCCGAGGTCGCGCGCGCCAAGGCCAACGATGCTGCCGCACGAGCCAACGAGGTGTCCTCCTCGGTGAAGGAGAAGACTGGCGAGGCCGTCACCAGTGGCCGTGCTGCTGCTGCCGAAGCACGCACCTCGGTCGAGGACAAGGTGGCTGACCTGCGGCGCGCCACGTTCGATTCGCTCTCCGAGCTCGATGAGGCCGACACCCGCAAGGCAGGGGCCGCTGCCGCTGCCGTCGTTGCTGCGATCGTGCTGTTCTTCCTGGTGCGGGCGATCCGCAATCGCTGATCCACGCACTGCTGGCAGGCCACGTGCCCGCCCGGTGAACTGAACGACAATGGCCCCCTCCGCCTTGGCGGAGGGGGCCATTGTCCTGCTAGGGCGGGACTACCCGGCAGGCTCGCGCCGGTCCAGGAGGCCTGGCTCTAGCGTCCCGGGATGAACTTCATCGCCTTGACGCCGTAGGGCAGCGCCTGCGAGAAGTACTTCGAGTCCAGCCAGCTCGGGCCGCCGAGATCCAGGATGCGCTGGACGGCGACGGTCTGCGGCTCGGTGTACTTGAGCAGCCCCTCGGGTCCGTGGCGCCGTCCCATGCCCGAGACGCCCATGCCACCCATCGGTGCGCCCAGGCTGCCCCAGGCGGGGCCATAGCCCTCGTTGACGTTCGCGGTGCCGGAGTTGATGCGCTCCGCGATCTTCTCCCCCTCGCTATCGCTCGACGCCCACACGCTCGCATTCAGCCCGTACTCGGTGTCGTTGGCCATCTCGATGGCTTCCTCGACGTCCTTGACGGAATAGATCGAGACAAGCGGTCCGAAGGTCTCTGTGCGATACACATCCATCTCCGGGGTGACGCCCGCGAGCACCGTCGGCTCGAAGAACAGAGGTCCGAGATCCGGACGAGCCTTGCCACCAGCAACGACCGTCGCGCCCTTCGCGACCGCATCGTCCACGTGTGCCTGCACGTTCTGCACCTGGGACTCCGAGATCAGGCTGCCCATCGCCGAACTGATGGTGTAGTCATTGCTGAGCTCGAGGTTGCGGACCTTCTCGCCGAACGTCTTGACGAAGTCATCCGCCACGGCCTCCTCGACATAGATGCGCTCGATCGAGATGCACAACTGGCCCGAGTTGGAGAAGCACGCGCGCAGCGCCGCCTCGGTGACGTGGTTGATGTTCGCGCCCTTGGTCACGATCATCGGGTTCTTGCCACCCAGCTCGGCGGAGAATCCGATCAACCGGCGACCGCACTGCTCCGCGAGGAGACGGCCGGTGGCCGTGGAACCGGTGAACATGATGTAGTCCGTGGTCTCGACCAGCGCGGTGCCCACCACCGAGCCGGGCCCCGGGACGACCGCGAACAGGTCCTTGGGCAGGCCGGCCTCGTAGAGCAGCTCAGCGACGCCGAGCGCGCAGTAGGGGGTCTGGCTATCCGGCTTGATCACGACGGCGTTGCCAGCGATGATCGCCGGGATCGCGTCCGAGACGGCGAGAGTCATCGGATAGTTCCACGGCGTGATCATCCCCACCACGCCCTTGGGGCGATAGTTGACGGACGTCTTCGTCAATGCGGGGAAGAGTCCCTGAACGCTCTTCTTCTGGAGCAGCTTGGTGGCATTGCGCGCGTAGTAGCGAGCGGTCATCGCGATATCGAGGACCTCCTCGAGGGCCGCGGCGCGTGACTTGCCGGTCTCGGCCTGGGCGAGATCGAGCAGCGTGTCGCGACGGCTGAGCACGAGGTCGTGGTAGCGGTGGAAGATCTTGACCCGCTCGGCGACCGGGACCTTGGCCCATTCCTTCTGCGCGGCGCGGGCACGCTCGACGGCAGCGACAGCATCCTCGGCCGTGCCGACCGGGATCGTCGCGAGCTCGCGACCGGTGAACGTCTCGGTCACCGTACGGGTCTCCCGGTTGGCAGCATCGGGAATCGCCACGAGCTTCGCGAGGCGCGCGAAAGTCTCGGCTGACGGAGCAGGCATCTACTTTCTCCTTGGGTCGGAGATGGATTTGTCGGATCAACTCCAGGTTACTCCGCCCATGTCCGGAATCGGACCCCGCACGGCGCGCTCGACGCGATACGCACCGCTGCGCTGTACTACCGTTGAGGGAATAGTCCTGCCCCAACCGCGAAGGGATGCTCTTGTGAGCAGTGTGGAATTCTCCTCGACCGCCGATCTCGCCGATGAGATCGGCCCCGGCATTCGCAGCTGCGATACCCAGTTCATCCAGTTCGGTGGCCGCACGAAGTTCTCCGGCCCCGTGTCCACCGTCAAGTGCTTCCAGGACAACGCCCTGCTGAAGTCCGTGCTCGGCGAGCCGGGCAACGGTGGCGTTCTGGTGATCGATGGCGATGCGAGCGTGCATACCGCTCTCGTCGGCGATGTGATCGCGGAGCTAGGCCGTGGCAATGGCTGGGCGGGGATCATCATCAACGGCGCGGTCCGCGATTCGGCCATGCTGCGCACCATGGAGATCGGCGTCAAGGCGCTGGGCACGAACCCGCGGAAGTCCACCAAGACCAACGAGGGCGACCGGGATGTGCCGGTCACGATCGGTGGAGTGACCTTCAATCCGGGCGACGTGGTCTACAGCGACGACGATGGCGTGGTCGTCGTGACGCCGTGACACGCCATCATCACGGGCGGCGGGATCATCGCGGGCGGCGGGCACGGTTCGTCTCCCCTCCCCCGGGCGACCACCCTGCCCCTGTGGGCGACCCGGGAATCGTCACGCCGATGGCGCGGCCCACCGCGCGGGAGCGGATCGGCTACGCGTTCGGCCGTGTCCTTCCCCCTCATCTGCATGACTGGGTCGAGCATGACCTCACCGGCCCGGGGGCGACCCGCCGCTACCTCATCCGTGGCCTCCTGCCACTGCTCCCGCTGCTCGCGCTGTTCCTGCTCGTTCCAGGACCGCTATGGGTGATCGGCGCGATGATGATGCTGCTGCTCATCCCGTACGTCTACTTCCTCATCGCCTTGACCTACGTCTACCGGCGGCATCGCTTGATCAGCCATGACCTCGATCCCGGCCTGATGTCACGGCGGGA
Organism: Hoyosella levis; assembly: GCF_026008515.1. GTDB lineage: Bacteria > Actinomycetota > Actinomycetes > Mycobacteriales > Mycobacteriaceae > Lolliginicoccus > Lolliginicoccus levis. The sequence goes on along the minus strand of NZ_BQYM01000006.1, from coordinate 166,674 downwards.
GCAGGAGCGCAAGGACAGGGAACGCGCCGACTACGAGCGTCGCTTCGGCCACTAGGCCAGGCGGATGCCTAGACTCGTGCTGTGACCAAGTCGGAGAGCCCGGACGCCATCAACGCGGGCCGGCAGCGCCAGGACCGGATCTATCGCGACGGGGTGAGCGGTCGCATGCCAGCCGTGCCGACCGATCCCGCGGGCCTCGAGGAAGCGGCGATGGCGGTCTTGCCGGACAAGGCAGCCGCATACCTGGCCGGGGGCGCGGGCTCCGAGGCCACGATGCGCGCAAATCGATCTGCTTTCGATCGGTGGGCGATCGTGCCGCGGGTGCTGCGCGACGTCTCGGAACGGGATCTCACGGTCGAGCTTTTCGGCAGGAAGCTCCCGGCACCCATCGCGCTCGCGCCGATCGGGGTGCTCGAGCTCGCCCACGAGGAAGCGGACCTTGCCGTGGCCCGCGCCGCCGCCGAGGCCGGTGTGCCCTTCATCTTCTCGAACCAGGCGTCGGTGCCGATGGAGGACTGTGCTGCCGCGATGGGCAGCGCGCCGCGCTGGTTCCAGCTGTACTGGAGCACCGAGGACGAGCTCGTGCACAGCTTCATCCGCCGCGCCGAGGATTGCGGAGCCGAGGCACTGGTCATCACGCTCGACACAACGATGCTGGGGTGGCGCCCCCGCGATCTGAACTGGGGATCGCTGCCCTTCAGCCAGGGCCAGGGAATCGCCCAGTACACCAGCGATCCCGTGTTCGCCCGGATCGTGCGCAACCGCATCCTCAACGAGCCCGTGGGCAAGCCAGACGTGCGGCTCACCCGCGACACCGTGCGCACGCTCGTCAGCATGACGCAGCACTATCCGGGACGGTTCCTGCCGAACCTGCTCTCGGCGCAGCCCCGCGCAGCGGTGGAGACGTTCCTGCGCATCTACTCCCGGCCGTCGCTGACATGGGATGACATCGCCGCGGCGCGGGAGCTGACGCGCCTGCCGATCGTGCTCAAAGGCATCCTCCACCCCGACGATGCGCGCCGTGCCGCTGACCTTGGCGTCGATGGCGTCGTAGTAAGCAACCACGGTGGCCGACAGATCGATGGCGGGATCGCGAGCCTCGACGCCTTGCCCGCGGTGAAGGCCGCAGCGGGAGACATGCGGGTCATGCTTGATAGCGGCGTGCGCACTGGCGCGGACATCCTCAAGGCGATCGCGCTCGGCGCCGACCTCGTGCTCATCGGTCGGCCATACGCCTGGGGCCTCGCCCTCGCCGGCAGCGATGGTGTTTCGGAGGTGATCGGAAACCTGCGGGCCGAGCTTGACCTGACCATGGGGCTGAGCGGCCTGCGGAGCATCAGCGAGATCACCCCCGAGGCTCTCTTTCCCCAGGCGTAGACACGCGAGCCGCTCGCTCCTCGGCCGCGAGCTCCCCGGCCGCAAGCTCCTCGGCCGCAAACGCGATAGAACCCGCGGCCGAACCCGTGTTTTTTCTATCGCGTTTGACGGTTTCCCGTGCTTTTGCCAGTGCGAGGGGCAGCGGAGGCTGACGCCGGCGCCGGCGCAGCGCCGCGGCACCCCAAGCGGCATGAACCAGCGAGGGCCCCGGGCATGATGTGCCCGGGGCCCTCTTTGTGCTGGAGATGTCAGCGCATCGGCATGGTGGTCGTCTTGACCGGTGCAGGGAGCGCGGTGCTGCCCTCGAGGTACTGGTCGACCGCGGAGGCGCAGGCTCGTCCTTCGGCGATGGCCCAGACGATGAGTGACTGGCCGCGGCCCATGTCGCCGGCGACGAACACGCCGGGAACAGTGGAGCCCCAGTTGGAGTCGCGGGACACATTGCCACGATCGGTGTAGTCGACGCCGAGCTTGTCGAGCAGACCCTCCTTCTCGGGACCGACGAAGCCCATCGCGAGGAAGACGAGGTCAGCCTCGAGCTCGAAGTCGCTGTCCTCGACCTTCTGGAAGCGACCGTCGACCATCTTCACCTCGTGCGCGCGCAGGCCGGTGAGCTTGCCGTCCTTGCCGAGGAACTCCTCGGTGTTGACGGAGTAGACGCGCTCGCCACCTTCCTCGTGCGCCGAGGAGACCCGGTAGATCATCGGGTAGGTCGGCCATGGGTTCGCGTCGGGACGCTCCTCCGGTGGCCGCGGCATGATCTCGAACTGGTGCACGATCTCGGCGCCCTGGCGGAGCGAGGTGCCGAGGCAGTCGGCACCGGTATCGCCACCACCGATGATGACGACCTTCTTGCCCTTCGCGGAGATCGTGGGCTCGTCGATGTCACCGAACTGCACGCGGTTGGAGATGGGGAGGTACTCCATCGCCTGGTAGACGCCTTCGTTCTCGCGCCCCGGGATGGGGAGGTCGCGCCACTGTGTGGCGCCTCCGGCGAGAACGACCGCGTCGAAGTCGCTATGCAGCTGCTCGACGGGCAGGTCCACGCCGACATTGACCCCGGTGCGGAAGATGGTGCCCTCGGCCTCCATCTGGGCGATGCGCCGGTCGATGTGGCGCTTCTCCATCTTGAACTCGGGGATGCCGTAGCGGAGCAGGCCACCGATGCGGTCAGCGCGCTCGTACACCGTCACCGCATGCCCCGCACGGGTGAGCTGCTGCGCCGCCGCGAGGCCAGCCGGCCCGGAGCCGACCACAGCGACATACTTGCCAGTGGTGTGGCGCGGATGAACCGGCTCGACCCAGCCCTGCTCGAAAGCGTGGTCGATGATCTCGACCTCGACCTGCTTGATGGTGACCGCTGGCTCGTTGATGCCGAGCACGCAGGCTGCCTCGCAGGGCGCGGGGCACAGGCGCCCGGTGAACTCCGGGAAGTTGTTGGTGGCGTGAAGCCGATCGATCGCTTCCTTCCACCGGTCCTTGTACACGAGGTCGTTCCACTCGGGAATGATGTTCCCGAGCGGGCAGCCCTCGTGGCAGAACGGGATGCCGCAGTCCATGCAGCGGCCGGCCTGTGTCTGCAGGAGGTTCTTGTCGAATGGCTCGTATACCTCATGCCAGTCCAGCAAGCGAAGCGCGACTGGCCGCCGGACGGGAAGTTCCCGGCCGTGCTTGAGGAAGCCTCTTGGATCACCCACGAGCGGCCTCCATGATTGCTTCGTTCACGTCGTGTCCCATCCTCTTGGCGGTCTCGATTGCCTGAAGGACCTTCTTGTAGTCGCGCGGCATCACCTTGACGAAGTGGGTGATCTCATGCGACCAGTTTTTCAGGATTCCCTCGGCAACCGTGGAGCCGGTGTATTCGTGGTGCCGCTCGATGGTGTCGTACAGCCACTTGTTGTCATCGGCGTCGAGATCCTCGACATCGACCATCTCGCGGTTGACGTCGTCCTCGAACACCTTGTTCGGGTTGTAGACGTAGGCGACGCCGCCGGACATGCCTGCTCCGAAGTTGCGCCCGGTCTTGCCGAGGATGACGGCATGGCCGCCGGTCATGTACTCGCAGGCGTGATCGCCGACGCCCTCGACAACAGCGGTGGCGCCGGAGTTACGGACGCAGAAGCGCTCGCCAACGATGCCACGCAGGAAAACCTCGCCCTTGGTGGCGCCGTAGAGGATGACGTTGCCGCCGATGATGTTCTCCTCGGCGACGAAGTCGCTGGGAGCCTGCGCGCTGGGCCGCACGATGATCTTGCCGCCCGACAAGCCCTTGCCGATGTAGTCGTTGGAGTCACCGTTCAGCTTCAGCGTGATGCCCTTGGGCACGTAGGCGCCGAAGCTGTTTCCGGCCGATCCGGTGAGGGTGATCGAGATGGTGTCGTCGGGCAGGCCCTCGCCGCCGTACCGCTTGGTGACCTCGTGGCCGAGCATCGTGCCCACGGTCCGGTTGACGTTGGTGATCTTGGTGTCGATCGTGACCGGAGTACCGTCCTCCAGCGCAGCCTTCGCCTGCTCGATCAGGGTGTTGTCGAGCGCCTTGTCGAGGCCATGATCCTGGACCTGGGTCTGGCGCAGGGCCTGGCCCTCGAAGAACGACTCGGCCTGCACGAGGATCGGGCTGAGGTCGAGCTTGTTGGCCTTCCAGTGGTCGATCGCTTGGGTGAGATCGAGCATCTGGACCTGGCCGACGGCCTCGTCGATGCTGCGGAACCCGAGCGCGGCGAGGTACTCGCGCACCTCCTCGGCGATGTAGCGGAAGAAGTTCTCGACGAACTCGGCCTTGCCGATGAACTTCTTGCGCAGGGCCGGGTTCTGGGTCGCGATGCCCACCGGGCAGGTGTCGAGGTGGCAGACACGCATCATGATGCAGCCGGACACAACGAGCGGAGCGGTGGCGAAGCCATACTCCTCGGCACCGAGGAGGGCGGCGATGATGACATCGCGGCCGGTCTTCATCTGGCCATCGACCTGGACGACGATGCGGTCGCGCAGGCCGTTCATGATCAGGGTCTGCTGGGTCTCGGCGAGGCCGAGCTCCCAGGGCGCCCCGGCATGCTTGAGGGAGGTCAGCGGCGAGGCGCCGGTGCCACCATCATGGCCGGAGATGAGCACGACATCGGCGTGCGCCTTGGAGACGCCGGCGGCGATGGTGCCCACACCGATCTCCGAGACGAGCTTGACGTGGATGCGAGCGCCAGGGTTGGCGTTCTTCAGATCGTGGATGAGCTGCGCGAGATCCTCGATCGAGTAGATGTCGTGGTGCGGGGGCGGCGAGATCAGTCCCACGCCCGGGGTGGAGTGGCGCACCTCGGCGACCCAGGGGTACACCTTGTGGCCGGGCAGCTGCCCGCCCTCTCCTGGCTTGGCGCCCTGGGCCATCTTGATCTGGATGTCGGTGCAGTTGGTCAGGTAGTGCGAGGTGACGCCGAAGCGGCCCGAGGCTACCTGCTTGATCGCCGAGCGGCGCCAGTCGCCGTTCTCGTCCGGGGTGAAGCGACTGACATCCTCGCCGCCCTCGCCGGAGTTGGAGCGGCCACCGAGGCGGTTCATGGCGATGGCCAGGGTCTCGTGAGCCTCGGCCGAGATGGAGCCGTAGCTCATGGCACCGGTGTTGAACCTCTTGACGATTTCCTCGACGGACTCGACCTCGTCGATCGGGACCGGCTCGCGGACGCCCTCGCGCATCTTGAACAGGCCACGCAGCGAGGCGAGCCGCGCGCTCTGGTCGTCAATGAGGTTGGTGTACTCCTTGAAGACCTTGTACTGGCCGGTCCGCGTGGCGTGCTGGAGCTTGAACACCGTTTCCGGGTTGAACAGGTGGTACTCGCCCTCGCGGCGCCACTGGTACTCGCCGCCGATCTCGAGCTCGCGGTGCGCGCGCTCCTCGGGCCGGTCGAGGTAGGCCATGGCGTGACGACGGCGCACGCTCTCGGCGATCTCGTCGAGCCCGATTCCCTCGATGGCGCACTTGGTGCCGGTGAAGTACTCGTCGAGAAGCTCCTGCGACATGCCGATGCAGTCAAAGAGCTGCGCGCCGGTGTAGGACGACAGCGTGGAGATGCCCATCTTGGACATGACCTTCAGCACGCCCTTGCCCGCGGCCTTCATGTAGTTCTTCACCGCGGACTCGAAGTCGAAGCCATTGAGCTGGCGGCGCTCGACAAGATCCTCGATGGTCTCGAAGGCCATGTACGGGTTGATCGCGGCTGCGCCATAGCCGATGAGCAGCGCCATGTGGTGCACCTCGCGGGCGTCACCGGTCTCGACGATCAGGCCGATCTTGGTGCGGGTCTTCTCCCGGACGAGGTGGTGGTGGATCGCCGAGGTCATCAGCAGCGCCGGGATGGGCGCGTAGTACTCGTTGGAGTTGCGATCCGACAGCACGATGATGCGCGCGCCGCCCTCGATGGCGTCGGATGCCTGCCGACGCATCTCCGCGAGCGCCTTGCGCAGCCCCTCGCCACCCTCGGAGACCTTGAACAAGCCAGAGATCACCACGGAGCGGAACTCGGGCAGGTTGCCGTCATCGTTGGCGTGGATGAGCTTGGCGAGATCATCGTTGTCGAGGATCGGCTGCGGCAGCAGGATGTGCCGGCAGGATGCCTCTGTGGGGTTGAGCACGTCGCCCTCGGGTCCGATGGTCCCGCCGAGGCTGGTGACGAGCTCCTCGCGGATCGCGTCGAGCGGCGGGTTGGTGACCTGGGCGAACAGTTGCTGGAAGTAGTCGTAGATCAACCGTGGCCGCGCCGAGAGAACGGCGATCGGAGTGTCGGTCCCCATGGAGCCGATGGCTTCGGCGCCGGTGCGCGCCATCGGCGAGAGGAGGATGTTCACTTCCTCCTGGGTGTACCCGAAGACACGCTGGCGCAGGAGCACCCGCTTGTGCGGCATGTGCACGTGCACCCGCTTGGGGAGCTTGTCGAGCGGCAGCAGGCCCTTGTCCAGCCATTCCTGGTAGGGCTGCAGCGCGGCCAGCTCGGACTTGATCTCGTCGTCGCTGACGATGCGACCCTCGTTGGTGTCGACGAGGAACATGCGGCCCGGCTGCAGGCGCATGCGCTTGACCACCTTGGCGGGGTCGATGTCGAGGACTCCGACCTCCGAGGCCATGACGACGAGGCCGTCGTCGGTGACCCAGATCCGGGAGGGGCGCAGGCCATTGCGGTCGAGCACCGCGCCCACGAGCGAGCCATCGGTGAAGCACACCGATGCCGGGCCGTCCCAGGGCTCCATGAGCGTGGAGTGGTATTGGTAGAACGCGCGGCGCGCGGGATCCATGGTCTCGTGGCGCTCCCACGCCTCGGGGATCATCATCAGCACGGCGTGCGGCAGTTCCCGTCCACCGAGGTGCAGCAGCTCGAGCACCTCGTCGAAGCGGGCAGTATCGGAGGCGCCACGAGTGGCGACGGGAAAGATCTTCTCGAGGGCGCCCTCGCCGAAGATGTCGGTCTTGATGAGCGCCTCGCGGGCACGCATCCAGTTCTCGTTGCCGTTGACGGTGTTGATCTCACCGTTGTGGGCGACGAGCCGGAACGGATGCGCGAGCGGCCACGAGGGGAACGTGTTCGTGGAGAAGCGGGAGTGCACGATGCCGAGCGCGCTCTCGACGCGATCATCCTGCAGATCGAGGTAGAGCTCCTTGAGCTGCGGGGTGGTGAGCATGCCCTTGTAGACGATGGTGCGCGGGGACAGGCTCGGGAAGTACACCGTCTCCTGGCCGGGGCCGTCCTCGCCGGGCCCCTCCTGGCCGAGCTCGTGCTCGGCGCGCTTGCGCAGCACGTACACGCGGCGCTCGAGATCGAGGCCGCTGAGGGAAGCGTCAGGGGAGCTGATGAACGGCTGCCAGAAGGATGGCATGGCGTCGCGCGCCATCCTGCCAAGGCCGGAGGCGTCCACGGGGACCTCGCGCCAGCCCAGGATCTCCAGGCCCTCGCTGGTGGCGAGCTTCTCGAACGCGGTGCGTGCCTTCTTGGCGGCCCAAGCGCCCTGCGGGAAGAACCCGACACCAGTGGCGTAGGCACCTTCCTCGGGCAGCGTGAAGTCAACTACCTCGCGGTAGAACCTGTCGGGAACCTGGATGAGGATGCCCGCTCCGTCGCCACTGTTGGGCTCGGAGCCAGCGGCACCGCGATGCTCGAGGTTGAGCAGGGCGGTGATCGCCTTGTCGACGATGTCGCGGCTGCGCCGACCGTGCATGTCGACGACGAACGCCACACCACACGAGTCGTGCTCATGAGCGGGGTCATATAGGCCGTTCCGGCCGGGCATCTTCTTCATAGGTCGCTTTCGCGGCTGGGATGACGGTCAATGTCTCGCGGTGCAGGATCCGGTGGGACCAAGTACCCGAGTGGGACGGACGCTCACACTACGGCGATTGTGGACCGAAGGCGTCAGGTGGCGATGATCCGCAGCCTGTGCTTGCGCGCTCGTCCGTCGAACTGGTTGCTCCGTTGCGCTCAGCTCAAGCCTCCACGATAGGGCAGGGGGCTATGGTCAGGGCAAGTTAGGTTAACTTAATTACTCGCCTGACCTGTGCATATTCGGATCTTGATCGGTTATGCTATGAGATGCGGCACAGGCAATCCGTGTCGCGGGCTCGCGCCATCCCACCGCTGTCCAGTATGCCGGAACCAGGGAGCATCGCACCACCCGCCCCGGGCATTCGCTGCCACACCACCTGGATGGCCAATCCCCGGGGCCGTGCCCCCGCATGGCGGCAGAACGCTAAACGGGGCACAAATAGATATTGGCCGCAGCGATGAGAATCAACTGCGGCCAACGATGTGGGCGAGGGGGGACTTGAACCCCCACGTCCTTTCGGACACTGGCACCTGAAGCCAGCGCGTCTGCCTATTCCGCCACTCGCCCGAGCGACCGCAACACAGTAGCACGATTCAACCCCAAAGGATAAACAGCAGATCACGATAGGGATTCCCTGTGTCACGGCTCGGCCAAGACCTGCATTCGCCGCCACGAGAAGCGGCTATTTCCCCCTACGATGTCAGCAGCACATGACTATGTCGCCGGGCACCCTCCCGTGCCTCCCGCACGACCTCGCCAGGGCCTCCCGGCCCGACGCGCCACCCTGACCACCACCGCCTCGAGAGGAGATCCGACGTGGGCATGCTCGACCGCTTCGAACGTCGGCTCGAGGAGGCAGTGGGTGATGCCTTCGCCCGGCTCTTCCGCAGCGCGGTCGTGCCGCAGGAGATTGAGGCGGCGCTGCGCCGGGCAGCCGAGGAAGGTGTCTCCCGGCTCGAGGGCGGCTACCTTCTTGCCCCCAACAGCTTCACCGTCACTATCGGCGCCTCGGACCATGAGCGGCTCATCGCGGACCGGGAGCTCACCGAGCGCGTCTTCGCCCGCCACCTCGGCGAGTTCATCACCGAGCAGGGATGGCAGACGTGCGCCGGCGTCCGGGTACGGTTCAGCCCTTCCGAGGAGATGCACACTGGGCAGTTCCGCGCAGCGGGCCACACGGACCCCGATATCGATTCGCCCGAGGCGCACGGCTCGGTATGGCCCATGCCAGCAGCACCAGAACCTACCCACGATGAGCAAGAACCAGGAGGGGAATCGATGTCACCCCAGAGCGACGTCATGCGCGGCCTCGGCCGCCATCTGTTCGGCACGCGGCGTGGCCGCCCGCACGAGGACACGGGCGTTCCCTCGTCCTATCGGCGGGTGCCCGACCAGGCCGCGAGCGAGATGTATCCCTCGGCACCCGGGAACGGGGCTTCCGGCTTCGACGACTCGGAGTACGACGACGCCGACTTCGCCGAGGAAACCTACTTCGACCAGACCGCTATCGCCCAGCCGCCACGCTCCCGGACGTCCTGGTCGCCCAGGACGCTGACCGCGGTGCTCGAGCTCAGCGATGGCAGCGGACGGAGCCTCACCCTGCGCCCCGGCGCCACGGTGATCGGCCGCGGCCAGGAAGCACAATTCCGCGTGCCCGACACGGGCGTCTCCCGGCGGCATGCGGAGATCCGCTGGGATGGCCAGCTCGCGCTCGTCTCGGACCTGCGCTCGACGAACGGGACCACTGTCAACGGATCCCCCATCACCGTGTGGCAGCTCGCCGATGGGGATGTGATCCGGGTGGGCCATTCCGAGATCATCGTGCGAATCGGGTGAGCCGCACGCGAGCGGGAGCCAGGTACCGTGTACGGCGAGCGTCCGGCCACGGATACCACCCATCCGCGCTACCGGTCGCCGGTAGAGTGTGCGGCATCGGCCCACCATGCGGGGACCGCGACGTCATGAGAGGAGGTGCGCGCTGATGCAGGGTCTCATCCTGCAGCTGACCCGGGCCGGCTTCCTCCTCCTTCTCGTGCTGTTCGTGCTAGCCGTGCTGCGGGTGCTGCGCACCGACATCTATGCGGAGTCAGGCCTGCGCGCGCCACGCCGCGACCGGGCGGGCGGCCGCTCCCTCGGCATGCGGGGGCTCGGCAGGACCGCCCGCACCCTTGTGGTGACGCAGGGGGCGCTCGCGGGAACACGCATCGCGCTGGATACCGCTCCGATCCTCATTGGTCGCGCGGATGATTCCACCCTGGTCCTCACCGATGACTATGCCTCGAACCGGCACGCGCGAATATCACCGCGCGGGAGCGACTGGTACCTCGAGGATCTCGGGTCTACCAACGGGACATTTCTCGACCGGGACAAAGTCACTACTGCTGTACGCGTTCCACTCAGGACGCCCATCCGCGTGGGCAAGACCGTAATCGAGCTGAGATCGTGACACTCGTTCTGAGATACGCCGCGCGAAGCGACCGCGGCCTGGTGCGCACCAATAATGAGGACTCGGTCTACGCCGGCGCCCGGTTGCTCGCGCTCGCCGACGGAATGGGCGGGCATGCCGCCGGTGAGATCGCCTCCCAGCTCGTTGTCTCCACCCTCTCGCACCTCGATGATGACGAGCCGGGAGGAAACCTCCTCGGAAAGCTCGAGGAAGCCACCTATGCCGGCAACCGGATCATTGCCGAGCAGGTCGAGGAGGAGCCCGCGCTCGAGGGCATGGGCACCACCCTCACCGCGATCCTGTTCGGCGGCTCGAAGCTCGGCCTCGTTCACGTCGGGGACTCGCGCGCCTACCTGATGCGCGACGGAACGCTGACGCAGATCACCCGCGACGATACCTACGTGCAGTCGCTCGTCGATGCCGGGAAGATCAGTGCCGAGGAAGCCCACAACCATCCCCAGCGCTCCTTGATCATGCGAGCCCTGACGGGCAACGATGTGGAACTCACCCTCACTGTGCGCGAGGTCCGCGTGGGCGACCGGTACATGCTGTGCTCCGATGGCCTGTCCGACGTGGTCAGCGACGAGACTATCGCCAACACGCTCAGCGAGGGCGACCATGACAAGGCAGCCGATCGACTGATCGAGCTCGCCCTGCGCAGTGGCGGCCCCGACAATGTCACCGTCATCGTCGCGGACGTCCTGGACGTCGATTTCGGGCAGAGCCGGCCCATCCTCGCGGGCGCGGTCTCGGGCAAGGTCGAGGACACCCCCCTGCCCAACACATCCGCGGGCCGCGCCGCAGCGATGCGACCGCCACGGGTGCAACCGAGCCGTCCGGTATCCACGGCCAGCACTTCCGCCGCTCCCGCCTCCCGGCGCCCGCGACGGCTCTGGACCTGGATCGCTATCGCGGCGGTCGTCGTGCTGCTCGTCACCAGCGCGCTCATCGCACGGACCGTCATCCGATCGAACTACTACGTTGGCGAGTCCGACGGGCAGATCGCGATCCTCCGTGGCCTCACCGGTTCGTTCCTCGGCGTGCCGCTGCAATCCGCGGACAGCGTCGGATGCGTGGCAGCCGGTGGCGCCGTGACGACCATCGATGCTGATAGCACCGCCGATAGCGCCGAATGCACGATCCTCGCCGTCGAGGACCTCGTGCCATCCGCTCGCGAGCAGGTCCGCCTCGGGCTTCCCGTCGGGTCGCGCGAGGACGCGGAGGAGCAGCTCATGCAACTGCTCACCAACGAGCTCCTGCCCGTGTGCGAGCCACTGGCGCCCGAGGCTTCCGACGCGGAACCGGAGGAGGCGAGCACCCCCGCGCTGCGGCAGCTGCAGATCCCCGGATCGACATGCCGGACAGGTCCATCATGAGCGTGCGCTACCCAGCACCCGCCCCTGGCGTCCCGCCGGAGGAAACATCCTCGCGGCTCGGCCGCACTGCGAGGAACGCCGAGCTCGGCCTGCTCGTCCTCGCTGCGGCTATCGTCGCCGTCGCGTTCGTACTGGTGATGGCCTCCAAGGAACAAGCACTCACGTCGGACTTCGCGAAGTATGGAATCGCCTACCTCGTGCTCGTCGCCATCGCGCACCTCGCTGTTCGCCTGTTCGTGCCCTTCGCTGATCCCGTGATCCTGCCTATCGTCGCGCTGCTCAATGGCCTGGGGCTCGTGCTCATTCACCGGCTCGATCTCGCGGACGAGGAGCTCGCTCGCACCGCCGGGCGCGCCATCCCCGCCCCGGACGCCGCCAAGCAGATCCTGTGGACCACGGTGAGCATCGCCGTGTTCATCACCGTGCTGTTCCTCCTGCGCGATCACCGCAGGCTCGCCCGCTACTCCTACACCGTCGGGCTCGCCGGGCTGGTGTTCCTGGCGCTCCCGGCCTTCCTGCCAGCAAGCGTCTCCGAGGTCAACGGGGCGAAGATCTGGATCCGCCTGCCCTTCATCAGCATCCAGCCCGCTGAGTTCTCCAAGATCCTTATCATCATCTTCATCTGCGGCCTGCTCGTCGCCAAGCGCGAGCTCTTCACTTCCGCGGGCAAGCATGTGCTGGGCATGGACTTCCCGCGCATGCGCGATCTAGCGCCCGTCCTTGCCGCCGCGGGCATCGCGCTCGCCATCCTCGTTTTCCAGACCGACCTAGGCATGTCGCTGCTGCTCTACTCCACCGTGCTCGTCCTGATGTACGTGGCGACCGCACGAGTCGGCTGGGTCGTCATTGGAGCGTCGATCTTCATGGTCGGCGCCACCGCCGCGTACTTCCTGTTCGGCCATGTCCGCATCCGGGTCAGCACCTGGCTCGACCCGTTCGATGACTACTACGGCACCGGGTACCAGATCTCGAACTCGCTGTTCGGCCTCGCGACCGGCGGAATCGGCGGCACCGGGCTCGGCAGCGGCAGGCCCAACGATGTGCCGTTCGCCAAGACCGATTTCATCATCTCCGCCATCGGCGAGGAGCTCGGACTGTTCGGGCTGACCATTGTCCTGCTGCTGTACTTGATCATCATGGTGCGTGGCGTGCGGACCGCGGTGGCGGTGCGCGATAGCTTCGGCAAGCTGCTCGCCGCAGGGCTGTCATTCATCCTGACGATCCAGGTCTTCGTCGTGGTCGGTGGCGTCACCAAGCTGATCCCCCTGACCGGCCTGACCACTCCGTTCCTGTCCTATGGTGGCTCCTCGCTGCTCGCGAACTACATCCTGGTGGCGATCCTGCTGCTGATCTCCCATGAGGCCCGGTCGCCCCACGATCCGAATCCGCGACGGACCCCGCCACCACCGATCTCGGATGCCCCGACCGCGATGGTGAGGCGCCCATGAACACTCCGCTGCGACGCGTCGCGATCGCGATGATGGCGATGATCGTCATCCTCATCGGCAACTCCGCGTACGTGCAGGTAATCCGTGCCGGAGAGCTGCGCTCCAACCCGCTGAACACCCGGGTCCTGCTCGACGAGTTCTCCCGCCACCGCGGCCAGATCTCGGCGGCCGGGCAGGTCCTGGCGTCCTCCGTGCCGACCGATACGCGCTTCCGCTACCAGCGCACGTATCCAGTCGATCCGGCCTACCCCAACAGCGCTGCGGCGTACGCGCCGATCACCGGTTTCTACTCGCTCAATCACAGCACCAGCGGGCTCGAGAACACCGAGGACGACATCCTCAACGGCTCCGATGATCGATTCTTCGCCAGGCGCCTCGTGGACATGATCACCGGGCGCGACCCACGTGGTGGCAACGTCGTGACGACGATCGATCCCTACGTCCAGCAGGTCGCCTACAACGAGCTCGCGCGCCGCGGCTACACCGGCTCGGTCGTGGCGATCGAGCCCGCGACCGGTGAGATCCTGGCAATGGCGAGCACGCCGTCCTACGACCCCAACCGCATCGCGGACCATGATCCGGCGGTGAGCAACGCCGCCTGGGACGAATTGTCACAGGATCCGGACCAGCCGATGCTCAACCGGGCCACCCAGAGCACCTATCCCCCGGGCTCGACGTTCAAGGTCATCACCACCGCGGCCGCGCTCGCGAATGGCGTGACACCAAGCGACACGTTCACCGCCGCGCCCCAGTACACGTTGCCGGGAACCACCACCACCCTGGAGAACTATGGTGGCTCCCGCTGTGGTGGCGGGGAAACCACGACGCTGCTCAACGCCTTCCGGTTGTCGTGCAACACGGCGTTCGTCCAGATGGGAATCGAGACCGGTGCCGAGGCGCTCCGTGATACCGCGCGCGCCTTTGGCATCGATAGCGGCCAGTGGAATGTCCCGCTCCCCGTCGCCGAGTCAACGGTCGGCGAGATCGCCGATGACGCGGCTCTCGGCCAGAGCAGCATCGGGCAGCGCGACGTGGCGCTCACCCCGTTGCAGAACGCGGTCATCGCCGCGACCATCGCCAATGATGGGACGCGCATGGAGCCACACCTGATCCACCAGTTGCAGGGACCAAACCTGTCGGTGCTGTCGTCCAGCGAGCCGCAGGCCGTCGAGCAGGCGATCCCGTCGAGCGTCGCGCAGACGCTCACCGAACTCATGATCGCCTCCGAGCAATCCACGAGCGGCAGCGGCGGCGTGCAGATCGCCTCGAAGACTGGCACTGCCGAGCATGGCGCGGACCCCTCGAACACTGCTCCCCACACGTGGTACATCGCGTTCGCTCCGGCACAGGCGCCACGGGTTGCCGTCGCGGTGATCGTGGAGGATGGTGGGAACGGATCGCTCTCGGCCACCGGTGGCTCGGTCGCGGCGCCAATCGGCCGTGCAGTCATCCAGGCCGCGCTGCAGGGGGGATAGCCGTGGTCTTGCACAGTGGCAGCATCATCGCCGACCGCTTCCGCCTGCAGCGATTCATCGCCAGCGGCGGCATGGGCGAGGTCTGGGAGGCACGCGATACCCGGCTCGACCGTCGCGTGGCCGTGAAGATCCTCAAGCCGGAACTGTCCTCCAGCGACGAGTTCCTCGCCCGGTTCCGCACCGAGGCACGGACCACCGCGCAACTGCATCACTCGAGCATCGCGAGCATCTTCGACTACGGCGAATCCACTGACGACGCCACGGGAGCGCCCCTGGCCTACCTCGTGATGGAATTCGTCAACGGGGAACCCTTGAACAAGGTCCTCTCGCGCATGGGCAACATCCCCCTGCCGCTAGCCCTCGACATGCTCGAGCAGACCGGTCGCGCGCTGCAAGTCGCCCACGATGCCGGGCTGGTCCACCGGGACGTCAAGCCCGGGAACATCCTGATCACCCCCGACGGCCAGGTCAAGATCACCGACTTTGGCATTGCCAAGGCCGTCGATGCCGCGCCCATCACCCGCACCGGGCATGTCATGGGCACAGCCCAGTACATCTCGCCGGAGCAAGCACAAGGGCAGCCAGCCACCGCGGCCAGCGATGTCTACTCGCTCGGCATCGTCGGCTACGAGGCGCTCACCGGCACGCGGCCCTTCACCGGCGAGGGTGCCCTCACCGTGGCGATGAAGCACATCCACGAGACTCCCCCGCCACTGCCCACGGACATCCCGCCCGAAGCACGCGTGGTGATCGAGGCAGCGCTCGCGAAGGACCCACGAGCCCGGTACCCCGATGGCGGATCGTTCGCGAAAGCCGTCGCCGCGGCACGCGCGGGCCGTGCTCCCGACGATCCGCGGCACGCGATCAGCGGGGACCTTCCCGTCGCCGCGCCCGCCGCGCACCGCCAGGCCGATGCGACAAGGATCATGGCCGCGCCCACCACCCGGCATGGCATCGCGGGCGGCGCGCCCATGACAGCCGCGCGCCAGGCCCCGTACTACGCGGCTCCCCGCGACGACGGCATGTCGAACAGCCAGAAGGCCCTCGCCTGGGGTGCTGCCGCGATGTTCATCCTCGTCGGCATCACCGCCGCGATCATGATGATCAGCGACATGCTCGATAGCCGCGTGCCCCCGCCAGCCCCGGTGCAGCCGACGCTCATCGAGCCGGAACCCACCGCGCCAGTGACCAGCGAGGCCCCGACCACCGAGCAGACGACCGAGCCGGAGCCGACGACGGAGGAAACGACTACCGAGCCGGAGACCAGCGAACCGAGCGAACCGAGCCAGCCGACGACCGAGCCAGAGCCAGGCACGGATCCTAGCGAGCCGACTGGAGATCCGACGCCATGATTGCTCCCCAGGAGTTGTCTGGCCGGTACGTGCTTGGCGAGACGATCGGCTTCGGCGGCATGTCCGAGGTGCATCGCGCGCGCGACCTGAGGCTCCAGCGTGATGTCGCGGTCAAGGTACTCCGGCAGGATCTCGCCCGCGACCCCACTTTCTACCTGCGCTTCCGGCGCGAGGCCCACAACGCAGCGGCGCTGAACAATCCCACCATCGTGGCGGTGTATGACACCGGGATCGCCGAGACCGATACCGGCCCGCTGCCCTACATCGTCATGGAGTACGTCGAGGGCGACACGCTGCGCGACATCCTCCACAACGAGGGCCCGATCCCTGCCGAGCGGGCGATGTCGATCACTGCGGATGTGTGCACCGCTCTCGAGTTCAGCCATGCCAGCGGCATCATCCATCGCGATGTGAAGCCCGCCAACATCATGGTGACCGGTGAGGGCGCGGTGAAGGTGATGGATTTTGGCATCTCCCGCACCATCGCTGATACCACGAACTCGGTCACCCAGACCGCGACCGTGATCGGTACCGCTCAGTACTTGTCGCCCGAGCAGGCACAGGGGCACAAGGTCGATGCTCGCTCGGATGTGTACTCGCTCGGCTGCGTGTTCTACGAGATCCTCACCGGGCAGCCCCCCTTCACTGGCGATAGCCCGGTCGCCGTCGCGTACCAGCAGGTGAAGGAGGATCCGATCCCGCCGTCGCGCATCGAGCCAACGGTGCCGCGCGTGCTGGACTCGATCGTGCTCAAGGCGATGAGCAAGAACCCCGCGAACCGGTACCAGACGGCTGCGGAGATGCGCGAGGACATCGTCGTGGCCCTCGGCGGGCAGAAGCCGAGCGCGCCCACCATCCTCACTGACGACGAGCTGACCACCATCATCGGAGCGCCCGAGGAGCGGCATCACGACGACGAGCCCGCGGTGCCACGTCGGCGAGGCCGCCCGCTGCGGTGGATCGCTGTGCTCGTGCTGCTGCTCATGCTGGGCTCGGCGGCGGCCCTATCCGTGTTCTCGGATCGTGAGCCGGTCGACGAGCTGGTCACTGTGCCCTCGGTGGTCAGCCAGTCCTCGGCGGAGGCGCAGCGCCAGCTGCGCGAGCTGGGCTTCGACATCTACATCGAGCCGCGATCCGATGCCACGGTGCCGGAGGGCGATGTGGTCGGCACCTCCCCCGAATCGGGAGCGCGGGTCGATCCGGGCAGCACCGTGGCGCTCTACGTGTCGAGCGGGCCTGGCCGTGTCGCTGTGCCCGACCTCGGCGGCCGCACCGTCGATGAGGCGCGCGAGCTGCTCGATGAGGCAGGGCTCGAGCTAGCCTCCACCGTGGAGGAGGCTAGCTCGACGCTCGAGGAGCGCGACCTCATCGTGCAGCAGAACCCGTCATCGGGAGTGAGCGTCACCGTCGGCACCACTGTGCGCGTGGCCGTGGGGACCGGGCCCGCCCTGATCCGGATTCCGGATGTGACCGGTCAGGAGATCGCGGTCGCGGAAGCGAACCTGAGCGCCTCGGGATTCGGGGTGCGCCGCGAGGATGTGGATTCCACGGAACCGGTCAACACCGTGGTCGGCCAGACACCACCGGGCGGGACGCAGGCCACGGCGGGCACGGATATCGCGCTGCGCGTATCCAACGGCGCGCGCATGGTGATGCCCAACCTCGTCGGGCTCCGGCCCCCCGACGCGCTGCAGACGCTGCGCTCGCTCGGCTGGTCCGGCAGCAATCTCCGCGAGTCCCGGCAACCAACCCTCAACCCTGCTGAAGTGGGGCGCATCATCTCGCAGCAGTTGCCCGCCGGCACCGAGATCGGTCGGCAGGACGCGATCGCGGTCGACGTCGGCGAGCTGGGCATCCCCCGCTAGCGCGGCTCGAGCGCCACTCCCAGCGCCGCTGACATCTCGTCCTCCAGCCGACTGATGATGGACTCCTCGGGGCGCTGCCCGCACATCTCCATCCAGTTGGCGAGCATGCGATGCCCGCCCTGGGTGAGCACGGATTCCGGATGGAACTGCACGCCATGGATCGGCAGCTCCCGGTGCTGCATCGCCATGATGATCCCGCTATCGGTGTGGCCGGTCGCCTCGAGCACCGGAGGCAGGCTGCTCGGCCGCACCGACAACGAGTGATAGCGCGTGGCGGTGAACGGATCAGGAAGGCCGGCGAGCACGCCGCGGGAATCATGGTGCACGATCGAGGTCTTGCCGTGCAGGAGCTCCGGGGCACGCTCCACGATGCCACCGAAGGCGGCCCCGATGGCCTGGTGCCCGAGGCAAACACCAAGCAGCGGCGTTCCTTCCTCGGCAGCGACCTCGACGAAAGGCATGGTGGCACCGGCGCGCTGCGGCGTGCCCGGCCCCGGGCTGAGCAGGATCCCATCGTAGTCGCGGGCATGCTCGCGCAGGAGCTCGCGGCTGCCGAAGCGGGGGTCATCATTGCGCCAGACATCCGCGTCGGCTCCGAGCTGCCCGAGGTACTGGACAAGGTTGAACACGAAGCTGTCATAGTTGTCGACGACGAGGATCCGCATGGATCCAGGTTAGCCCCTGGCGATCACTCCAGTGGTGTCGCGTGCCGGAGCCTCGGCGCATCGTCGGCGGCCACCACAGCGATCTCCTCATGCTCGACCACCTCGAAGCCAAGGCCATAGCGCGCCGCGTACTGCTGGTACAGGCGCACGCCGGGAGCGTCGTCGAGCTCATCGACGAGGTCATCCGGGGGGCCTATCGCGGTGATCACGTAGGGCGGGCTGTAGGCGCGGCCGTGCAGCAGCAAGGTATTGCCGATGCAGCGGGGCGCGCTGAGCGTAGTGATGCGCTGGTCCTGCACCTGGAGGGCGCGGGCGCCCCCGGCCCACAGCGCATTCATGACGCTCTGCAGGTCCTGCTGGTGCACGACGAGGTCATCCGGGGCCGCCCCGCTCGGATAGTTGCCCTGCTGGTCGCGGGAGGCGTCCGTGAGCGTGACAGTCACGCCTTCCCCCTCGAGCGGGCCCCGGTCGCTCGCTGCTACGAGGCCGGAGAGCGATTCGAGGGTCGTGGCGACACGGTCGTCGGTCGATCCGATGGTGGCCTGGCGGCCAGCTATCTCGGCGGCAAGGCTCGCGGCGCGCTGGCCACTCTCGGCGCTGCTGCTCTCGGCCGCTCGCACCAGGCTGGACAACCGGGACGGCCCCGTGTCCCGTGTCTCCTCCCCCAGGGAGGACTGATGCGTGACGGCGAGCATGAGGCCCGCGAGGAGGCACACCAGGGGGACGCCCCAGCGCCACGGAACACTCTGGTGGAGTTCTCGGGTGCGGGTGCCGCGCATGGTGTCCCTCGGGGGCTAGATGGTTGGCGGGTCGTTGACTGCCTGTTCGATGATGCTGCGGGAGGTAAAGCTAGGTTAGCGTGTAGGGGAAGCACGCGGCAGTGGCCGCGGAGGCGCTATGGGCCGGTCCGGACGCGGAGTGGTCGAGGAAACCGAGAGGCGAGGTTGGAATGCCGAAGTCACGTGTTCGCAAGCACCACGGGGGCACTGGTTCCCCGGCGGGCGGTCCGTCGGGCTCGGTCAGCCGTACTCCAGTGAAGGTGAAAGGCCCTTCGAGCACGTGGTATGTGGTCCTCATGCTGGGGTTCATGCTGGCCGGACTGGTGTGGCTGGTGGTGTACTACCTCGCTGGGCCGCAGATCGCGTGGCTCGATGGGCTCGGCGCGTGGAACTTCCTGATCGGCTTCGGGTTGTGGATCGTCGGGCTGCTGATGACGCTGCGCTGGCGATGACCGGCACGGGCGCGCCACGAAGAGCTCGGGATGAGCCAGATCACATGCGTATCATTTTCCCCACCTGTGGATAAGTTGTGTGGATAACATGCCTGGTCATCGCCACGAACCGGTGATTGCCCGTTGGTCCGCCGCGCCAGGCACGGTCATCGCGCTCGCCGTGGGCACCGTGGTTCTCGTGCTCGCCGCGTTCCTGGCCCGGCGTGACCCGGTCGCGGTCGTCCTCGCCTGCCTGGCCGCGGCCGTGCTGCTCGGCACCACCGCATGGCTCGCCCGTTCCGCGATCGTGCTGGCCGAGGCCGATGGGCAGCCGCAGCTGCACGTACGTGGACTGCTCCGCACGGCTCACAAGCTCCACGCCGAGGATGTCGTGGCGGTCACCGTGCAGCGGCGGCACCGCTCGCGCAGTTCCTGGTTGCTCGGTATCGAGCCCCGCCATCCCGCGGACCGGCTCATCCTGCGAGGCCGTTGGGAGCTTGACGAGGACCCCCGTCGCGTGGCCGAGCAGCTCTGGATCCACGGCTTCCCACGCTGAACCGTCGGTTCAGGGCTGCTCTTCTCAGGCACCCAGGATGATCGAGCGCAGCTCCACGACCCGGATCAGCACGGCCACCATGAGCGTGGCAGCCAGCGCCGCGAGCGCGATGAGCCCCATGCGACGCCCCGGCGCTTTTCCCTGCCCGGGACGCGCGAGCAGCATCGGCACGTAGAGCAGCATGGCCGCCGCTACCGCGCCCGCCACGAGCCCGCCAAGATGACCCCACAGCGAGATCCCCGGGATCGTGATGCTGATGACCACATTGATGCCGATGATCACGAAGATGCCGGTCGCGTTCTGGCGCAGGCGCAGCAGGATCACCGCCATCGCGCCGAACAAGCCATACACGGCCCCCGACGCGCCCACAGTGGCGGCCAGGACGTTCTCGAGCCACATCACCGACACGGAGCCACCGAGCAGCGACACCGCATACACAGCGAGATACCGGCCGCGGCCGAGCACGGCCTCCACCTCGCGGCCCACGATGTAGAGGACGAACATGTTCACGAGCAGGTGCAACGGGCCGTAGTGCAGGAACCCCGATCCGATGAGGCGCTCGTACTCCCCCACCGCGACATAGAACGGCACCAGCGCCCATGCTTCGAAGAGCGCCGAGGCGCGGAAGTTCGAGACCAGGCTCGCCGACTGCGCGGCCGTCAGCAGGTACACCAGCGTGTTGAGCGCGATGAGCGACAGCGTGACCACTGGTCGGCCGGTCATCGTGCGCAGCGGAGCCCCGGCGACATTGCGAGCGGGCCGAATGGTGCGCGCGCCCTCGGAAACGCAGGAAACGCACTGGTAGCCCACTGCCGCCTCGCGCAGGCACTCGGGGCAGTAGGGCCGGCCGCACCGGTTGCAGCGCAGGCCAGTGGGACGATCCGGGTGGCGGGTGCACCCCGGCAACGAAGGCTGCTCGGGGGGCACCCCGCCAGGATGGGACATGCGGGCGCGGCCTACTGCTCGTCGATGGTGATGCTGGAGATCACCACATCGTCGACGGGACGGTCGGAGCGGTCCGTGCGCGTGTTGGCGATGGAATCGACCACCGCGCGGCTATCAGCGTCCACGACCTCGCCGAAGATGGTGTGGCGCATGTTCAGGTGCGGCGTGCGGGTGACCGTGATGAAGAACTGCGAGCCATTCGTGCCGGGCCCGGCGTTGGCCATGGCGAGGAGGTACGGGCGATCAAAGCTGAGCTCGGGGTGGAACTCGTCGCCGAACTGGTAGCCGGGGCCGCCCCGGCCCGTGCCGGTGGGGTCGCCGCCCTGGATCATGAAGCCGTCGATGATGCGGTGGAAGATGGAGCCGTCGTAGAACGGGCCCTCGGAGCCTCCCGATGCGTTCTCGCGCGAGTAGTGGGCGGTACCAGTGGCGAGGCCAACGAAGTTCACGACCGTCTTCGGGGCATGATTGCCAAACAGGGAGATCTTGATGTCGCCGTGGTTGGTGTGGAGCGTGGCAACGGCGGTCTGCTGAGGTGAGTTCACGCTCCCATGGTGCCATCCCTGGACCCGTGGCGGGCGATGGACCCGTGAGGTATCCACGAACCGTGCCCGCGCACTAGGGTTGGAGCAACGGATCCCGGTAGGGCTCCGCGAACACTGTCCTCGATCCCAAGGAGGGTCCATGGCTGCCGCCAAGAAGTCGCGCAACCGGGTGTTGTTCCAGGCCATCGCAGGTACGGCCATCCTCGCTGGCGTTGCCAGCGGTGTACGGATGTTCATGGCGCGTGGCGAGATGGTCGACGAGCCGGCCGCCCGGCCTCCGCGGATCGCCGACTACGACGACGCGGGGTTCCCCGGGGCGGTGTCGTGAAATGACACGGATCATGCCGCGGTTCCCGCTCGAGGAGATCGATCTCGGGTTCTTTGATACTGCTCCCGTGCAAGCCTCCTTCACCACCGACATCCCCGTCGACATCGATGAGATGTGGGCCGCTCTCAACGGCGACGCGCCCCTGTCCTGGTGCACGCTCGTCAAGGACGGCGCGTATCTCACCGAGCGACCATTCGGCCTCGGCACGCGACGCCGCATCACCCTCATGCCGGGGCTCGTCACGGTCGAGGAACGCTACTTCCACTGGGAGGAGGAGCCCGGCAAGCGCTATGAGAACGCTTTCTCCGTGGTTTCCTCCACGGCCCCTGGGCTGCGCAAGTTCGGCGAGTACACCAGGCTCGAGGCCATCCCGTCCGGGACGCGCTTCACGTGGCGCTTCGCGATCGAGGGGCAACTGCTGCTCGCTCCGGGCCTCAAGCTGGCCGGGCCAGCTCTCAAGGCCGCGTTCGGCTCGCTCGTCAAGGACACCGAGAAGTACTTCCGCCGCTAGCCAGCTCCTGCCCCAGCTAGCTGCGGAGGACCTGATCGAGCGCCACCCGGATCCGCCGGGGCCGCGGGTCATCGAGCATGGCGACACCGAGCTGGTTCATCACATAGCCGAAGCCGATACCGGCGGTGGGGTCGGCGTAGCCGAACGAGCCCCCGATCCCGGTCGTCCCGAACGCGCGGCCGTCGCCATCTCCTGCGCCGGGATGACGCCCGAACGGGAACGTCGGGTGCGGCTTGCGGAAGCCCAGGTGGTACCGGCTCGGTACGTTCAGCACCAGGTCATGATCGGGTACTGCCCCTGGCTCCGATGGCGAGGCCAGCCTGGCCCGCAGTTCGTCAGAGATCATCTCGCTGCTCCCCGGTGTTGCTGCGTCGGAGTACAGCGCCGCGATCGCGCGGGCCGTGGCGACCGCGTTCGAGGACGGCATCTCCGGGGCGATGAAGCTCTCGCGGCTCGCGTGCTGCGGCAGGCCGACGCGCGGGTTCGACAATGCCTCGACCGAGATGCGCTGCTGCTTGAGCGCCGTGTGCCGCGCGATATCGAGCACCATGCGCCACGGAATGTCGCGCGCGTTGTCCACCAGGACCCCACGGGTCGCGGCCCGGAGCAGCGCGAGCTCGTCCGCGCCGACGGTGCGCTCGCCGGAGGCTCCCGCGCCATTGACCGCGGTTCCGATGCTCACCTGCAGGCCACGCGGCCCCGCGATCTCCTCGGCAAGGTACTGCCCGATCGTGCGCTGCCGAGGATCGGCCCGGCGGAATAGCTCGTTGAGGTAGAAGCCCAGCGACACCGGATGGTAGCCGTGGGCCGTGCCCGGCTCCCACCGTGGCTGCTCCGCCGCGAGGATCCCCGCGAGCGCGTCGAGATCATGCAGGTCCGCAGTGCGCAAGGGGGTACTGATCACGGGTAGCCCAGCCTGGTGATCAAGAAGCTGCCGGACCGTCACTGCTTCCTTGCCATGCTGGCCGAACTCGGGCCACCAGTCCGTCACCGCGGAGTCATAGTCAAGGATCCCGCGGCTGACCGCGCTGGCGATCACGAGCGCGGTGATGCCCTTGGTGGTCGAGAACACCGGGGCGCGCGTATCCCGCTGCCAGGGCAGCCCGCGGCCAAGATCCCGGTAGCCCGCCCACACATCCACGACGGGCTTGCCATGCTGGTAAATAGCCAGCGCCGCGCCGATCTCGTGGTGATGGGTGAAGTTCCGGGTGAATGCCTCAACGACAGGAGCGAACCGCTCATCGGCATGCCCGTGGACGCTGAGTTCCTCGCCTGTTCTGCTCGACAACACGTCAACACGCTACCGCGCCGCGCCAGGCGTACCGGCCATTCGCTGCGCGCACCGGGGCTAGTTCAGGTACGAGTCCCCGATATTGGGCGTGTAGATCGTGCGCGCGATCACCCAGGGCGCGGCGAAGGCCTCGCTGAGGAAGCTCACGATCGCGGGCGAGACCATGCGGACGTTGCCGCGAAGCGTGGTGGGCGACCCCATCTCGTGCAGCTGGGTATCGGGGATGTCCGCGGCGAGGCGGTCGGAGTCCGCCGACGAATGAGAGGGGTCCCGCCGTGATCTCAGGACAAGGACGGGCACCGATATGCGGCTCCGCTCCCGGCGGGGTGGCGCGATGCGGCCCAGCATGAGGCCCTGCATCATCGCTGCCTGCTCGGTCCGCGAGGCGGACAGGAAATCCCACCACAACCGGGTCGCTAGCGACTCGGCAGGGAGGAGGCCCGCGAAGCGCCGTGCCAGCCAGAAGAAGGCGTGGCCGCGCGCGAGGACCTCGTGAGCGATGGTCAGCATTGGTGCGAGGCGCAGCGCGCCACGATCAAGCAGGGGGGCTTCCACTATCACCCCGACGGTGCGGTTCGGCTCGAGAACGGCCGCCTCGAGCGCGGCGCTCGCTCCGATGGAGGTTCCGCCAAACACAGCGACCTCGCCGCCGATCGCATCGAGCAGGCCGACCATCCTGCGGCCGAGCGCCTCCGCGCTGTAGTCCTCCGGATCGCCCGGTCCACGCTTGGCGGCCAGCACGTTGTTGACGCACACGACGTGGAAGCCCCGGCGCGCGAGCTCCTGCGCGAGCGGCTCATGCATGCGCCGGGAGAGCATCAGGGAGGGCGCGAGGATGACCAGGCGGCCCCCTGCGCCGAACTCGGTGATGCCCACGCGTTTTCCGTCGATGACGACATAGCCCTCGCGGCGCCGCGCATGACTGCGCTGCACCGGGCTTGCCAACTGAGGCATTCGTTCCGCGCTCACCGGACCTCACCCCCTTGCTCGGACGGACGTGGCACGCACGATGATCACACCGCTCACGGTCACGCTGTAGCTGCTCAGCTCGATCCCCGCGCGCATTCCGTTCACGAGGCAAGCACTTCCGTGATCCGCATCACATTACCGCACGGGGTGATCCAGCCTGCCGGAATGCAGCATACCGCCGCGGGCAGGCATCCGGTCATCATGGCTGTCCACGCTTGGGAATGAGGCTGCTTGCAGGGAAGATTCCGTGACATCCGCGTGAAGTTCCGCGCCAGCGGGCGTGTCCGGTTACCGCGCGGGCAGGCAACCGGGCATCATAGCGGGCATGACCGATCAAGCAACGACGTCCACTCGGCCACGATGGTCAGCAGCCGAGGCAGCTCGACGCTGCAACGTGGGGCGTGCCACGATCCAGCGCGCGCTAGACGGTGGCAAGCTGCCCGGAGCGGTCAAGACCGAGGACGGCTGGCAGATCCCCCTCGAGGACCTGCTCGCCGCGGGGTTCAAGCCAGACCGCCCGGCGCCGCCCGAGGATGCCCCTGGCAAGGCCGAGGCCGTGCGCGGCCTGGAGAAGGCCGAGGTCCCCGAGCTGTCGAAGCTCGAGGGCCGCGTCAAGGAGCTCGAGACCGAGCTCCTCTCGATCAAGACCCGGGCAGAGAGCGAGGCGGCCCTGCGCGCGGCCGCGGAAACCCTTGCCCAGGAGCGACTCGACCGGGTCTCCGACCTGCGGACCGCGCTACGCATGCTTGAGGCGGCCAAGCCGGCGAGCGCCACGTCCACCAGCGAGACAACCAGCACGTCCACCTCGTCCGTGGCAGCAGCGCAGCACCGCCGCCGTCCCCCACGGCGCCGGACCCTCCGCGAATGGTGGGACGATCGGCGCCACGAGCCCCTCGCCGAGAACGGCACCACGAATGCCGGAATCGTGATCGAGGACCAGTCCTGAGCCTTCTCGTCCCGCATACATTGTGAGCCAACGCACTCCATTGCTCGATCCGCCCCTGCGCGATCGGCTCGCGAGCCGGCTACACTCTGCTTCAGAAGCTGGGAACGGACTGGCAGTCCTCCCGGCTCGCGTCGTAGACGGCTTCCTCTCTCCCCCCTGCCCCGCGAGCACGCGGAATCCCAGCGGGTCGAAGATTCTTCATACGGCGAACGGATGCGCCTAGTTGGCGTGTTCGCCAATAGCACCCTGCCCGCCCCTGCGGCTAGCCATCGAATGATGGTGGCCGTGGCCTGGAGCGAGGCCGGGGCCCGATGCCGGAAAGGCACCATGAGCACTACCACATTCACTGATCTTGGCGTGCCCGCGAACATTTGCAAGGCGCTGGCCACCGACGGCAAGACCTCTGCGTTCCCGATCCAGATCGATACGCTCACCGATTCGCTCGGCGGGCGCGACATCCTCGGGCGCGGCCGCACGGGGTCCGGCAAGACCCTCGCGTTTGCTATCCCCCTGGTCGCACGGATCGCCGATGCGCCCCAGATCCGCCCCTCCATGCCGCGCGGCCTGGTGCTCGCCCCCACTCGCGAGCTCGCCACGCAGATCGCCGCCGTCATCACTCCGCTCGCCGCCGCCAGCGGCATGCGGGTCACCACCGTCTTCGGTGGCGTTCCGCAGTCCAAGCAGGTCAACGCACTGAAGCGCGGCGCGCACATCGTCGTCGCATGCCCGGGCCGGCTCGAGGACCTCATGAAGCAACGCCTCATCTCGCTCGACGAGGTCAAGGTCACCGTCCTCGACGAGGCTGATCACATGGCCGACCTCGGGTTCCTGCCTGGCGTGCGCCGGATCCTCTCCGCCACCCCTCGCAACGGGCAGCGGTTGTTCTTCTCGGCCACTCTCGACAATGGCATCGACAGCCTCGCCAAGCAGTTCCTCAATAGCCCCATGATGCACTCCGTCGACGAGGAGCACTCCCCCGTCGCCGCGATGACGCACCACATCTTCGAGGTTGATAACGCGAGCTCCAAGCGCGACCTCATCTCCGAGCTCGCCAGTGGCACCGGCAGGCGAATCCTGTTCATGCGCACCAAGCATCATGCGAAGCGACTGGCGCGCCAGCTGAGCGAGAACGGCATCCCCGCGGTCGATCTCCACGGCAACCTCTCCCAGGCCCAGCGCGACCGGAACCTCGCTGCGTTCGGCAAGGGCAACGTTCGGGTCCTCGTGGCCACGGATGTCGCGGCGCGCGGCGTCCACGTCGACGATGTCGAGCTTGTCGTCCATGTTGATCCGCCGGTCGAGCACAAGGCCTACCTGCACCGGTCAGGCCGTACCGCTCGCGCCGGCAAGCAGGGCGATGTCGTGACCATCGTGCTGCCCGAGCAGCGCTCGGACCTTCGCAAGCTGCTCCGCAAGGCGGAGATCGCAGCCAAGCCGATCCGTGTCACCCCCGGTGATGCGTCGGTCAACGCGCTCGTCGGTGACAAGGCGGCCATCGTACCGATGGTGATCCGCACCGAGCCAGAGCGCGCTCCGCGCCAGGCCCACGGCCGACCGAGCCATGGCCCCGCGCGCCAGGGTGGCTCCGGCCGTGGCGGAGCGGGCCGTGGCAGGTCCGCCAGCACCGCGCATAGCCATGGCGGCAACCCCCGCCGTGGCGGATCCGGGCACCGGAGCCCGGTCGGTGCTGCTCCGCGGCGCGACAGCCGCTAGCCAGCAGCTATGAGCTAGGGCTCGAGGATGGATGGCCGCGATTCGTGGCCTCCATCCTCGAGCTGTTTTTTCATGCGCTTGAGCGAGCTCTCGATGTTGCGGGCGTTGAAGTCCGCGAACGAGCGCTGGCCCGTGAGCATGGGATCAACGATGCGGCACAGGGAATCGGGCCACGCTCGACGATCATCCGTCCAGGTCTCGGTGATCCGCGTGCCGCCATCGGTGGGCTCGAGCTCGAAGTCCCAGGTCGCTACCGGAACCCTGAGCAATGGCAGCCCCACTCCCCAGCGGCGGACCTTGAAACGGAATCGTTTACCCGGAACGGCATGGGTGACGGTGCATCGGGTGATCCAGCGAAATGGTCCCCGCTTGTTCGTGCCGTCGAACTCATCGCCCTCGCGCAACGATCCCTGGGCACTTTCCCGCAAGCTCGCGCCCGTGTTCTCCGGGCTCCACTCCCCTGTTCGCGTGGGGTCGCTGATCAGTGAGTATGCCTGCTCTGGCGCGACCTTGACAGTGGTGGATCGAGAGACGGACCATTGGCGGCTTTGTTCCATGCGTCCAGCATGGCAGGGGATGGTTTCACGTGAAACCGCAGGGACCTGCTAGCGGGCTGGCCTGCCTCGCGGGCGAGCCGCTGAGATCGCGCGGAGGCTCGGCCTCAACAGCTCGACCAGTCGTTCGGGGGTTGCCGACCGGAGCGGTTCCACCCCGATCACGTAGCGGCCAAAGATGATGCCGATGACGATCGTGATGGTGACGCCCGCGCGCTCGGTCGCCTCAGTGCCGCCAAAATATTCAACGAGCCGACTAACAAGCTCCCTCTCGATGTACTCCCGGAAGGCTTGCAGCACTTCAGGATGCTGCATGCCCGTCGCGACGAGCTGCATCAGCGAACGTTGCACGTCGGGTGCCTCCCAGGCGCGGACGACCAACGCCGCGAGCCGCTCGGGAGCTGTGGCGGGGTCGCCTTCGAGGGCCTTCTCCAGCACCAGCGAAGGACCAAGCGAGAGCGCCATCGAGCGAGCGAACAGCTCCTTCTTCGACCCGAAGTGGTAGGCGATCAAGGCGGGATCGCAGCCGGCTTGCCCCGCGATCATGCGTAGTGTCGCGCCGTTGTACCCACGCGCCGCGAACAGGTCACGAGCTGCTGACAGGAGCCGGTCCCGGCCATCGTCGGCACCGGCCCGGGGCCGCCCCCGCGATTTATTCATCACTGTTGAGCCTAGCAGTGGGCCTCGGTCAGGCTTCTGGTAACCGGCACGGACCAGAGGAGGCATTGTGAGTGAAACGCAGGCGGCGGTAGAAGCGACAGGGGTGACCGTGGAGTTCGCTCGCGGTCGCAAGCAGCCCCCATTCCGCGCATTGGATGGTGTCGACCTCGATGCGCGTCCCGGCGACGTGACGTGCTTGCTCGGGCCCAACGGATCCGGCAAGACGACGTTGATGAACGTCCTGACCGGCCTGCTCGCACCAAGCGCTGGCCACTTGCGTGTGCTGGGCCTCGACCCCGCGACCCAGCGGCGCGAGCTCCTGCGCCGGATCGCACTAGTGCCACAAGAGACTTCGCTGTACCCGGAGCTGACCGCGCGCGAGAACCTCGCGTTCCACGCCAGCTACTACGGGATGCCCGCTCGCGAGCAGCGCGCGCGCATCGACGAGACGCTCGAGCTCGTGCAGCTCGGCAGCCGCGCCAGCGATCGGGCCGGCACCTTCTCCGGCGGCATGCAGCGCAGGCTCGCGCTCGGCAAGGCACTGATGATGAAGCCCGAGCTCCTCCTGCTCGACGAGCCCACGCTCGGTGTGGACGTGCAGTCCCGCGAGGCCATCTGGACACGCATCGAGGAGGTGGCGCACGAGGGACGCGCGGTCCTGCTGACCACGAACTACATGGAGGAGGCTCAGCGGCTCGGTGATCACATCACGATCATCGACCGGGGCGCGAACGTCGTCCGGGGCAGCCTCGCCGAGCTGACCGCGCAGGTCCCGAAGACCAAGCGGGCCGAGGTGCCACCGGTCAGCCTGCAGGACGTCTTCCTGCACTTCACCGGCAGCGGACTACGGAACTGAGGCGCCCATCATGAATGCGGCACTAGCTCTTGCCAGGAAAGACCTGCTCGTCACGCGCCGCGCACCGCTTCTCGCTGTCATCAGCATCCTTGTGCCGGTCGCGTTCACCTTTCTCTACGCCATCGTCATCCATGTCTCGACCACCGCCACGATCGCTGTCGCCGATGAGGACGGCACGCCGCGCTCGGCAGAGTTCATCCAGGTAATGGAAGAGATGCGCAACAGCGACGGCAACTACTACGAGATCCTCACCACCGACCCTGGCCAGGCCAGTGAGATGTACCGCGACAGTGACGTCGGCGCGATGCTGACGATCCCCGAGGGGTTCGCGCGAGCCGTGGAGGCTGGCGATAGCCCGGCCGTGACGCTATCGCTGATCAACATCGACGCGGACGGCACGAAGAACCAGCACCTGCGCATCGAGGAAGCACTCCGGCAGTTCCAGCAAGAGCTGCCCACCACTCCCCCGGACCGCCTGAGCATCACCGAGACGACAGTGCTCGATCACGACATCCCCGTGACGCTCTACCTCGGCTCAGCGTTGATCATCTTCGCCGCGCTCTACGCCGGCATCGTCAATATCGGTGTCGGTATCGCCAGGGAATGGGAGGAACGCACCGCCAAGGGCCTCGTGCTCTCGCCGACTAGTCGGCTCTCGCTCATCGCGGGCAAGTGGGCCGCCGGGGCGGTGACATCGCTGGTCACGTTAGCGGTGACGCTGGCCGGAATCGGCTGGGTGCTGGACTACCCGTTGGCGCAACTCGGCTGGAGATCCGCGGGCGTGCTCGCCATCGTCTGGATATACGGTGCCGCCCTCGGCACGCTCCTCGGGGTCGCGCTGCGGAGATCGCTGCCCCTTGTCCCGATAGCCGTCATCATCGCTGTCGCGCATTTCCTCGTCAGCGGGTACGAGTCCTATATCCGTGGATTCGCGCACGGCGGAATCGTCGAACCTCTCTGGGCGGCGACCCAGTGGATTCCGCTCGCACCACTATTCGACATCCTTCGCTTCGAGGTTGCCTCGCTCCCCCAGCCCGAGAACGCGGCGCTCGGCGTCGCCGGAAGCCTTCTCATCGCGGCCGTGGTCGTCTCCCTGGCCGCGTGGCGCCTGACCCGAGCACTCCGCTTCACCCAAGGACAGTGATGATGACTTCCCTTCGCGCGCTCACCGCCATGATCACCCGTAACCTGCGCATCGCCCTGCGCCGGCCCGAGCTGCTCGTGCAGACGATGGCAGTCCCCGTCGTTGTCGTCGCGCTCGCTTCCGTCATCTTCGGAGCAAGCAACTCGTGGCCGATCGCCGTCCTCGACCAGGCTCAAAGCTCGGAATCCCGCCAGTTCGCCCAGGCCATCGCCGATACCCAGGGCCCGACCGGCCCCTACTTCGACATCATCGAGACCGACTCGACCGCAGCAGCCGAACAACTCCAGGACGGCAGGTTGCACCTGGCGATCACGATCCCTGCCGACTTCGATGACACCAGGGCCGTTGAGATCGCGACCTACAACATCAATACGGATGCCATGAAGAACGTCCGGCTGCGCGTGTCCACCACCGCGAACCTCTACGACACCGCTACCAACGCGGACCAGATCGTCGCGCTCATCGACAAGGAGAGGGCCGAGGATGTGCCACGCACGGCATTCATGGGTGGATCAGCCATCATCCTCGCCCTGCTCCTGGGCGCTGCATTGATCTCGGCGAACCTCTACGCCGTGGATAGCGAGCACCGTACGGAGAAGGAGATCGCGCTCACTCCCCTGGGGAGCTACATCGCGGGACTGGGCGCGGCCGCGGCGGGGTGGCTACTCGCCTTCGTGGCCGCGGTCCCCACAGTGCTGGTGGCGCTCGCCTTCGGTACACGGGCTGGGCCGGACGAGATACTGCGGACGGCGATGATCGTCCTGCCCTCCCTCGCCGCTGCGGCCGGAGCGGGCGTGCTGATCGCGGTGGGCCTGCGAACCCATCGCGTGATCCAGCCGACGCTGATCCTGCTGGCGCTCGGTAGCTACTTCGCGAGCGGTGGATTCATCTCGGTATCGGCTCTGCCACCGCTCGCTCGAGGCATCAACACCTGGTGGCCGCCGTCATATGTCTTCGAGTGGTCGAATCCGCTGCTGCATGGCTTCGAGAGCCGGCCGGCCCTCGCTGCGGTCGCTTCGGTGTCGGCGGCGGCGGTGCTCGGGCTGGCGCTCGCGGCGATCGCCGCACAGCGGGCAAGCAGGCGCAATGTCGCGCATGGCCAGTGAGAGTGGCGCCGTGAGCTAGAACTGGAACGCTGGAACAAGAAAAAATCCCGAGCCCTTGCCAACAGTTCGTTGGTCAAGGGCTCGGGCGTTGTTCGTGTGGTGGAGCCAAGGGGAATCGAACCCCTAACCCCCGCCTTGCAAAGGCGGTGCTCTACCAATTGAGCTATGGCCCCGGAGATCTAGCATCTGTGAGGTTTCATTCCAGATTGTGCCACACCTCGGCTGGGTAGCCGGAGTCACGGGTCTCGAGATGCCGCTTGGCTGCGACCCCGAGAGCGATTCCCAATCCGGCTGCGGCAAGGATCTTCAGCAACTTCATGCTGGACGACCTTACCGGAGTGGGCCTAGGAGGACTTGAACCTCCGACCTCTTCCTTATCAGGGAAGCGCTCTAACCGCCTGAGCTATAGGCCCGTGAACCGAGAAGCGACATTACCCTACCAATGAGTCTTGGTGCAAAACAGCAGGTAGCGGCGTTCTCGGTAGCATACTAGTCGCGATCGGCCAGCGTCACTTCCACCCCGCCCACGAGATCGGCGGTGAGGTTGTAGATGAACGACGCGAGCGTGAGCAACGCGGTGAGCAGGATCATATTGATGAACCCGATCGCCGCGGCCCATCCGAAGATCTGGCTCGCGCTGATGATCTCCCCGGTCGCACCTTCATTGAGCATGTCCGTGAACGCGCTGTTCAGCCGCTCCCACACGTTCATGAAGTCCAGCACGAGGTAGAGCATCCCCACCGCCGTCATCCAGACGAGGAAGAGCACGAGCGAGATGATCGACGACAGCTTCAACGTGGACCAGGGATCGATCTCCCGGATCTGCACGCTGGCCCGCAGACCTGCTTGTGCCTGCTTCGCCGTCATAGTGACCGGCGACCGGCGCGTGGGCGGCGCCGGGGTAGTTCCCGCCTTCTTGGCCGGATCGGGACTCGCCGTTTTATTCGCCGTCCCGGCGCTTCCTGCATCGGGGCTCTTGCCTGAGGCTGCCACCTAGGACTCCTCTGTCTTGGTCTCGATCTCTTCTGGCTCGTCCGCGTACCGGGCGATGGCTAGGAGGCTCTCGCCTTCTCCGAGGTTCATCAGCCGCACGCCCTTGGTCTGGCGGCCGGCCTTGCGCACCTGGCTCGCCGCGGTACGAATGACTCCTCCACCGGAGGTTATCGCATACAGCTCGTCCTTCATGTCCACGATCACCGCGCCCACCAGATTGCCGCGGCGAGGATCGTACTGAAGGGTCAGAACACCCTTGCCGCCGCGGTTCTGCACGGCGTACTCGGCGAGCGGGGTCCGCTTCGCGTATCCACCGGAAGTCCCGACCAGCAGGAACATGTCGTCCTGCACGACGTTGAGCGAAAGCAGCTCATCCTCGGAATTGAACCGCATCCCCTGCACGCCGGAGGTCGCCCGGCCCATGGGTCGCAGCGCGTCGTTGGTAGCGGAGAACCTGATTGCCTGGCCCAGCTTGGACACGAGGATCAGGTCTTCCTCGGCGGAGCACAGCACCGCGCCCACGAGCTCGTCGCTCTCGCGCAGGTTGACCGCGACAATGCCTCCACTGCGGTTGGAATCGAAATCCTCCAGGCGGGACTTCTTGACCAAACCGTTCCGGGTCGCGAGCACGAGGTACGGGGCATCCTGGTAGCCCTTGATCGCGATGACCTGGGCGATCTTCTCGCCCGGCTGGAACGCGAGGAGGTTGGCAACGTGCTGGCCCCGGGCTGTCCTGCTCATCTCGGGAAGCTCATAGGCCTTGACCCGGTAGACGCGGCCGAGGTTGGTGAAGAACAGGATCCAGTCATGGGTCGAGGTGACGAAGAAGTGGCGGACCATGTCGTCCTGCTTCAGGTCCGCTCCCTTGACCCCCTTGCCGCCGCGCCGCTGGCTCCGGTAGAGATCGGTCTTGGTGCGCTTGGCGTACCCGGTCTCGGTGATGGTGACCACGACGAACTCGCGAGCGATGAGGTCCTCGTCGGATACATCCCCGCTACCGGCGATGATCTTGGTTCGTCGCTCGTCGCCGAACTTCTCGACGACCTCAGCGAGCTCATCCTTGACGATCTGCCGCTGCCGATCGGGCCGCGCGAGAATGTCCTTGAGGTCCGCGATCTCGATCTCGATCTCGGCGAGCTCGTCGACGATCTTCTGCCGCTCGAGAGCAGCTAGGCGCCGGAGCTGCATGGCGAGGATCGCATCGGCCTGGATCTCGTCGACGTCGAGGAGATCCATCAGCCCCTCGCGGGCGATGTCCACGGTCGGCGAGCGCCGGATGAGAGCAATCACCTCGTCAAGGGCATCGAGCGCCTTGACCAGGCCACGCAGGATGTGCGCGCGCTCCTCGGCCTTCTGGAGCAGGTACTCGGTCCTGCGCCGGATGACGATGATCTGGTGGTCGACATAGAAGCGCACCATCTGGTCGAGACGGAGGGTGCGGGGCACGCCGTCGACGATGGAGAGCATGTTCGCGCCGAAGCTGGTCTGCAGCTGGGTGTGCTTGTAGAGGTTGTTGAGCACCACCTTGGCCACCGCGTCCCGCTTGACGGTGACAACGATGCGAAGGCCGACGCGGTCGGATGACTCGTCGTGGATGTCCGCTACTCCACCGATCCTGCCGTCCCTGACCTGGTCGGCGATCCCGTTGATGAAGTTGTCCGTGTTGACCTGGTAGGGCAGCTCGGTGATGACGATGGTGGTGCGGCCGCGGTTGTCCTCCTCGATCTCGGTGACACCGCGCATCTTGATCGAGCCCCGGCCCGTTGTATAGGCATCGTGGATGCCCTGGGTCCCGACGATCAATCCCGAGGTGGGGAAATCAGGGCCCTTGATGCGTTCCATGACCGCTTCGAGGGTGGCTTCCTCGTCCGCCTCATAGTTGTCGAGGCACCAGACGATGGCCTCCGCCACCTCGCGGAGGTTGTGCGGCGGGATGTTGGTAGCCATGCCGACCGCGATGCCGCCCGAGCCGTTCATGAGCAGGTTGGGCACCCGAGCGGGCAGGACGACGGGCTCCTGCGACTTGCCGTCGTAGTTCGGGATGAAATCGACTGTGTTCTTCTCGATGTCCCGGAGCATCTCCATCGCGAGCGGCGTGAGCTTGCACTCGGTGTAGCGCATCGCGGCAGCACCATCGTTGCCGCGGCTGCCAAAGTTGCCCTGGCCATCGACCAGCGGATAGCGCATCGACCAGGGCTGCGCCATGCGGACCAGCGTGTCGTAGATCGCCGAGTCGCCGTGGGGGTGGAAGTTTCCCATCGTGTCCGACACCGGCCGGGCGGACTTCACGTAGCTTCGCTCGGGGCGATAGCCGTTGTCGTGCATGGCATAGAGGATGCGGCGATGCACGGGCTTGAGCCCATCCCGGACCTCGGGTAGCGCGCGTCCCACGATCACGCTCATCGCGTAGTCGATATAGCTGCGCTGCATTTCCTGCTGAATATCAACAGGCTCGATGCGATCGCCGGCGCCACCCTCGGGCGGCAACGTGGTGTCCGTCATCAGATCCTTCTTCGTTTCCGTGCACTAGGTGGCAGCCGATGTTCGGCCTGGCACCCGGCCTATGGTGTCTTACCCTATCGATGCGTTCCGCGCGATCACGGGAGGCGCTGCGGCCTCATCGCGCTAGACGTCAAGGAACCGGACATCCTTCGCGTTGCGCGTGATGAAGCTACGCCTGGCGGCGACATCCTCGCCCATGAGGATCGAGAACAGCTCGTCGGCTGCCGCCGCGTCGTCGAGGGTGACCTGGCGCAGGACCCGCACCGAAGGATCCATCGTGGTTTCCCACAGCTCCTTTGGGTTCATCTCGCCAAGGCCCTTGTAGCGTTGGATGCCGTCATCCTTGTTGATCTTCTTGCCCGCCGCGAGCCCGGCCTCGAGCAATCCATCGCGCTCCCGGTCGGAGTAGGCGAAATCAGGCTCGGTGCGCTGCCACTTCAGCTTGTACAGCGGTGGCTGCGCGAGATACACGTGCCCATGCTCGACGAGGGGCCGCATGAACCGGAAGAGCAAGGTGAGCAGCAACGTCGCGATGTGCTGCCCATCGACGTCGGCATCGGCCATCAGAACGATCTTGTGGTAGCGCAGCTTCGCGATGTCGAACTCATCGTGGATGCCCGTGCCGAATGCCGTGATGATCGACTGGACCTCATTGTTCTTGAGGACCCTGTCGATGCGGGCCTTCTCCACATTGATGATCTTGCCGCGGATCGGCAGGATCGCCTGGTACATGGAGTCGCGACCCGACTTCGCTGACCCACCGGCCGAGTCGCCCTCCACGATGTAGATCTCGGACTTCGCGGGCTCCTTCGAGCGACAGTCCGCGAGCTTTCCGGGCAGGCCACCGAGATCAGTGGCGCTCTTGCGCCGAACGAGCTCGCGAGCCTTGCGTGCCGCCATGCGGGCCTGGGCGGAGGAGACCGCCTTGCTGACGATGATCTTGGACTCGGCCGGGTTCGACTCGAACCAATGCGCCAGGTGCTCGTTGCAGGTCTTCTGGACGAACGACCGGACCTCGGTATTGCCCAGCTTCGTCTTGGTCTGGCCCTCGAACTGTGGCTCCCCGACCTTCACGCTGACGATGGCGGCAAGCCCCTCGCGGATATCGTCTCCGGTGAGGTTGCCTTCCTTCTCCTTCAGGAGCTTCTTATCGCGCGCGTACCTGTTGACCACTCCGGTCAGCGCGGCACGGAAGCCTTCCTCGTGAGTACCGCCCTCGTGGGTATTGATCGTATTGGCGAAGGTGTGGACGGACTCCGAGTACCCGTTGTTCCACTGCATCGCTATCTCGAGCTCATGACCCGAGCCCTGCGCGCTGAATCCGACAACACTGTTGTGCATCGGCTGCTTCGTGCGGTTGAGGTGCTTGACGAAATCCTCGAGGCCACCGGGATAGTGGTAGACGCGCTTCTTGACCTTGTGCTCGACAGCGGGCTTGCTAGCGTCGTCCTCGTGGTGCCGGACCGGCTCCGCGGTGTCGCTGACAACCTCGTCAACGACCTCCGCGTCGGTGACCCTCTCGTCCGCGAGGCTGATCGTGAGCCCCTTGTTGAGGAAAGCCATCTCCTGCAGCCGCCGGGAGACGGTCTCGAAGTTGTACTCCGTGGTCTCGAAGATCCCAGGATCAGCCCAGAACGTCACAACCGTGCCCCGGCGGTCGGTGGGCTCCCCCTTCACCAGCTCGCCGGGCACCGAGTAGTTGTACTGCTGGGTCCAGTGATACCCGTCCCTGTCGATCTCGACCTCGACCCGCGTCGACAGTGCGTTGACCACCGAGATGCCCACGCCGTGAAGTCCGCCGGACACCGCGTAGGAGTCCGAATCAAACTTTCCGCCGGCATGCAGCTGCGTCATGACGACCTCTACGGTGGGCCGCCCCATCGCATGCATCTGAACAGGAATGCCACGGCCATCGTCACGCACCTCGACCCCACCGTCCGCGAGCAGGCGCACGCTCACCTCGCTGGCGTAGCCTGCCATCGCCTCATCGACGGAGTTATCGACAACCTCCCAGATCAGATGATGCAGGCCGCGCTCACCGGTCGAGCCGATGTACATGCCTGGGCGCTTGCGAACGGCCTCGAGGCCTTCGAGCACCGTGATCGAGGAAGCGTCGTAGTTTCCCTCTGTGCCGGGTGTCTTTCCTGATTTTTGAGCAGCCACGGTCAGGTAGCTCTCCTTCTACAGAGTCAGCACCGTCCCGCAAGCGGGCCGGTCGGGGAATAGCGGGTGGTCAGTCCTTCATCTTAGTCGCCGCCAGGGCGTTGTTGCTGCATCGTGGCCCGGCGCGGTGCGGTGCGGGCCGTCTAGCCAAACGTGTCCCGTGGGCCGCGGCCACGCACATGCCTGTTTCCCTTGCGCCAGTCCGCGACTTTCGGCCCATGGATCCGCAACGTTGTCACCACGCCATGACCAACTGATGCCGCGATCCGCG
The DNA here is from genome assembly GCF_026008515.1 of Hoyosella levis. Classification (GTDB taxonomy): domain Bacteria; phylum Actinomycetota; class Actinomycetes; order Mycobacteriales; family Mycobacteriaceae; genus Lolliginicoccus; species Lolliginicoccus levis. Next base: position 129,107 of record NZ_BQYM01000006.1, on the reverse strand, counting down.
CCAGCACCTGCGACTGCATGTACCGAAGCTGTGTGGCCCATGCCGTGGAGACCGTCTCGATACTGAGCAAGCCCGCCTCCAGGCGCACGGGAGTCGCATGCTCGGCGATATCGGGGCCGACGATCCGCTCCCAGTGACTGATCACCGAGCCGCCCGAGATCTGCCCCGACCATCCACGCTGCTTCGCGATCTGGTTCGCCAGGGAACCGAGCGCCTGGGGGTCGCGAGAGTCCGGCTTCGGAGAGGACCACCCGCCTCTGCGCACTGGGCGAGCGGAGCGGGCCGGGATGGGGCGCACAGGGGCAGGAGGGCCCTCAGGCTGGGCAGTGCGCCCGCGCACCCGGGCCAGCGCCTTGCCCACCATGTCCATGCCCGTGGATGGAACCTCGCGGTCACTACCAGTGCCGTTGGCTGGCATCTGCTACACCCCCTCGCTCTCTGCGCGCCCTGGCGATCGAATGATCTCTGACACTCGCTGGCCCAGGCTATCGGGCAGGTCGGACAATATTGCCTGCACTCCAACAAGGCGCCCGCTGAGGGCCTCGGGAACATCCTCCCGCACCGCGGCGGTGACGAGCACCTGCTCGCTGTCGAGCGCGATCGCAACGAGGGCCTCGCGCCGTTTTCGATCTAGCTCGGCAAAGACATCGTCGAGCAGCAGGATGGGCTCCCAGCCCTCATCGCGGAGGAGCGCGAGCGAAGCGAGCCGGAGGGCCAGCGCGGTGGACCAGCTCTCGCCATGGCTGGCGAATCCCTTCACAGGCTGATCGCCCAGCATCAGGTCGAGATCATCGCGATGCGGTCCAACAAGGCAAACGCCCCGCTCGATCTCCTTATCGCGTATTGCCGGCAATTGCTCGAGGAACTTATTCTCGAGCGATTCCACGGAAACCGGCGAAGCATCCTCGGGAACATCGGCGAGGGAGCAGCGGTACTGCATTCGCGCCGGCCTGGAATCCGGTGCAATGCCGGCATAGGCGCGCGTGAAGAAGGGATCGAGCCGCTTCACCATGCGGAAACGCTCCTGGAGATATTCCGCGCCGGCTCTGGCGAGGTGCCTATCCCAGGTCTCCAGCGTCATTGCGGCCGCATCGTCGATTTTTCGCGCCCGCACGGTATGGCTGATCGACTTCAGCAGTGCTGAGCGCTGCCGGACCACTTTCTCGTAATCCGATCGCACTACGGAGTATCTCGGTCTGACCGCGACCATGAGTTCATCAATGTATCGTCGGCGCTCCGCGGGGTCACCCTTGACAATTGCAAGGTCCTCGGGCGCGAACATCACAGTATGAACAATTCCAAGCGTCTCCGAGGGCCGGCGCGCCGGCGAACGGTTGATCCAGGCCTTATTGGTCTTTCCCGGACGCAATCCAATATCAATCGCGAGCTCGCGGCCGGCATTGACGGCAATTCCGGAGATATGAGCCTCGTTTGTTCCCTGCCGGACCAGTGCCTGATCGGTGGACGCACGATGTGATCCAAGAATCGAGAGATAGCGCACGGCCTCCAGGATATTGGTCTTCCCTTGGCCGTTCCTCCCGACGAAGACCGTGCATCCCGGGGTGAGAGCGATATCAAGCTCGCGCCAGGACCTGAAGTCTCGCAGAGCGAGCTGGCGGAGGAACACGATGCCTAGCCAGGCAGCCGGACGGGCATCAGCAGATAGGTGTATTCACTATCGATGGCTGGAAATGCATTGCCGTCTGGCTCCGGGAGGACAACGTCAGCCGGCGCGGGTTGCAATACTGCCGGCCGGCTTGGCAGCGTGAATCCGAATATGACCTTGTCGGTATGGAGGGCATTAAGGCCGTCGATCAGGTAGCCAGGGTTGAACGCGATAACGAGTGGTTCCCCACTGAAATCCGCGTTCAAGGATTCTTCGGCCTGGCCGGCATCATCGCCGCCGGCTGTTATTTGAAGGCCTTCCTGAGAAAAATCCATTCGTACTTGCGCCCCACGCTCCGCGAGGAGCGCGACACGCTTGATCGCCTCGATCAATGGTGCGACCTCAAGTGCTGCTACTGCTGTATGGCTCTTTGGAAGCAGTTGCCGGAACTTGGGGAACTCGGCGTCAAGAAGTCGTGACGTGGTGCGCCGGCTTGAGCTTGTGACGCCAAGTATTCCTTCCGTTCCGAGCGTCGAGCCGGCACCAAGCGCGATCTTGACAACGGAGTTTTGTGCCCCGCCAATAGTTTTGCCGGCCTCGGATAGGGTTTTGGCCGGCACAAGAACCGCTGCATGGGGCTCAGTGTCCTCGGGAGCCCAGTCAATTCTACGGACTGCGAGGCGAAATCGATCGGTTGCTGCAAGAACGACAACCTGCTCGTCGATCTCCATGCGGATTCCCGTAAGCATTGGCAAGGTATCGTCCTTGCCGGCTGCGACCGCGACCTGGGAGATGGCTTCGGTGAATACATCACCACCGACGGAACCCGTGACCTGGGGAATTGCCGGCAACTGTGGGTAATCCTCGACTGGCATGGTGGGAAGGCTGAATCGGGCGTTCCCGCATACGATTCGCATCTTGGTGCCATCTAGCGCGACATCCACTGGGCGCGCCGGAAGTGACTTGGTGATATCCGCGAGCAGTCTTCCCGAGACAAGCACCCGCCCTGGATTCCCGACTTCCGCAGCGATGGTGATTTGTGCCGAGGTCTCGTAGTCGAACCCCGAGATCACTAGTCCCGCATCGGATGCCTCGAGAAGAACTCCACCAAGGACTGGAACCGCGGGACGACCAGGCAGGTTGCGCGCTACCCAGGTGACCCCATCGGCGAAATCGTCGCGCAGGACGCGGAAGGTGAGGTTGCCAGGTTCCATGGTGCGGACGTGTCCTCTCGACGCCCCGGCTGGTGCTCGGGTGTGGGGGTGGTCTCGGCGGTGCTCCATCACCCTAGTGCATCGAGCGGGCGGAGCGTGACGGAGTCGATGTGCGCGCCGTGGTGCCTTCGCGAGTGACCGTTCTCGAGCTCTAGCAGAGGCTCCGGGCGCCAGGTTTTGCACACTGCCTACTTTTATCTTTTTCTTCTAGTAAAAAACTAGTAGTAGTAATAGGTCCTGTGGATTGTGTGGATAAGGTGCCGGCTGCGCTGGTCAGCCATCGTTTCTGGATGGGGACAAGGGTGTGAATAGATGGGGGCCTAGATGTGGACGAATGTGTACAACTTCGTGGCCTGTGGGTAACCAGCCAAGTTGTGCACAGCTTATCCACAGCTTATCCCCAAGTTGTGCACAAGGGTCGAGCGGTGTTATCCACAGGTTGTCCACAAGATCCGACCTCCTGTGGACAACCTGTGGAGGCATGCTCAACCGGTTGGCAGTGTCGAGGCCTAGATCTTCGACCGCTGCCGGATCCGGGCCGTGAGCTCCTGGACCTGCTCGTAGACGCTGCGATTGCTATTCATGCCCGAGCGGACCTTCCGGTCGGCATGCATCACGGTCGTATGGTCGCGGCCGAATGCCTGGCCGATCTTGGGCAGTGAAAGGTCGGTCAGCTCCCGGCAGAGGTACATCGCGATCTGGCGGGCCTGCGCGACCGCCCGGGTGCGTCCTGGCCCGCACATCTCGTCCATCGTGATGCCGAAGTACTCGGCGACCGTGGTCATGATCGTGGCCGCGGTGATCTCCAGGCTGCGTGAATCAGGCGCGAGATCCCGCAGGACGATCTCCGCGAGGCGCAGGTCGATCAGTTGCTGGTTGAGCGAGGCGTAGGCAGTGACCCGGATCAGCGCCCCCTCGAGCTCGCGGATGTTGCGCTCGACCCGGCTAGCGATGAACGCGAGCACGTCGTCCGGGACCCGCAGCCGGTCCATCTGCGCCTTCTTGCTCAGGATAGCGATGCGGGTCTCGAGCTCCGGCGGCTGGACATCGGTGATCAGGCCCCACTCGAATCGGGTGCGCAGCCTCTCCTCGAGAGTGGCGAGCTGCTTGGGCGGACGATCGGATGAGATGAGGATCTGCTTGTTGGCGTTGTGCAGCGTATTGAACGTATGGAAGAACTCCTCCTGGATCCCCTCCTTGTTCTCGATGAACTGGATGTCATCGATGAGGAGGAGATCAACATCCCGATAGCGCCGCTTGAACGCAACCCGGCGGTCGTCCCTCAAGCTGTTGATGAAATCGTTCGTGAATTCCTCCGTGGACACATACTTGACGCGCATTCCAGGAAAGAGCTTCTGCGCGTAATGCCCAGTGGCGTGCAGGAGGTGAGTTTTACCCAGGCCTGACTCGCCCCAGACGAACAGGGGGTTGTAGGCCCTGGCCGGTGCCTCGGCGATCGCCACCGCCGCGGCGTGCGCGAACCGGTTGGACGCGCCGATGACAAAGGTGTCGAAGGTGTACTTCGGGTTCAGGCTCGATCGTGGCGATACTGGGCGGGGCGGCCTTGGCCCACCTGTCGTGTATGCAGCGGACCACGCGGACTCCTCGTGCCCGAACCCGCCGGGCTCGTCGCGGAGCGTGGAATCCTCCCGCTGCAGGAACGTCTCGCCGGACATCGGTGGCTCGTCGTCAACGTCTCCCAGCGCATATTCCGGCTCCGGCGCTGCCGAGCGCGGTGCTTCCTCGTCGCTCTCGTCCAGGGTCTCGGTCAAGGCGGCTGGGTCGACGCTGGTCGCATCGATGCGGACAGCCAGCTCGATCGGCTCCCCCAGGTGCCGGCTCAGCGTCTCGGTGATGATGTGCCGCAGGTTGCTCTCGATCGCCTTCTTGGCGAATGCGGTCGGTGCGGCGAGCAGCGCGAATCCATTGGAGATGTCCAGCGGTTTCACCAGCGGCAGGAGCGCGCGATCCTTCCTGCCGAGCATCGTGGGCCGGGCGCCGGGGCCGGTGCCCTCGATGAGCTCCTCGACCACGCTCATCCAGATCTCGGTGAGGTTCCGTGGATCATCCACCACGCTCAAGTCCTTCCGCTGCTCGTCCTGCACGATGGTCCTCAGGTGATGCGCACAAGGCATGCAGACCTGGGGTACCGCGGAGCACATTGCATGATCCGAGAGTGAGAACTAGCTGATCAGAGTGGTGCTTGCGCGCGATACCGATTTATCCACACAATTATCCACAGGTGTGGAGAACTGCGTGGAAGCCACGACGGTACACCGTCGGGGACGTTTCGCCGGCCAAGCCTGGCTGCCGAGCAGCACCAGGAGAGCCTCATGATCAACTTGTGGGCGCGGAAGAAGCGCTGAGTGACGCTAGCAAGCCATCGGGGCGCGTTGCAACGTTTTGGACAAGGTCGCAGGTCAGGTGACCCAGGTCACGCTCGGGAGCTAGGATCGCGGGAGATGTCGAGCAGGCCGGGCGGAGGCGCTCCACCCTGGTTTGACCACGCTCGCGAACCTGAGTAGTCTCGTGCAGTCACCAATGAATGCACGGCATTCGCATCCACGCAGGGGTGCGTCGATTATCTGAGGAGTGTTGACCGTGGCGAAGGGCAAGCGGACTTTCCAGCCTAACAATCGCCGCCGGGCGCGTGTTCACGGCTTTCGGCTCCGTATGCGCACCCGTGCCGGACGGAGCATCATCTCCGCTCGTCGTAGCAAGGGTCGCAGCGAGCTTTCCGCCTAGCAGCAACGCGCAGGGCGGGTTGATCAAGAGTGCTGCCCCAGCGGTATCGTCTTCGCAATTCCCACGACTTCTCGGTTGTGGTGCGTCGCGGTATCAAAGCCAAGCAGCGTGACCTCGTTCTCTACGTTCACCCCCGCGAGAGTGAGACGACCATGATTCATGGTCCTCGTGTGGGATTGATCGTCAGCAAGTCCGTGGGAAATGCTGTGGGCAGGCATCGCGTGTCGCGCATGTTGCGGCACGCTTTTCTCTTTGAATCCACGAATTTTGATCTCGACGCCGACATCGTCATCCGGGCCCTGCCCAGTGCCGGCTCAGCCACTACGGTCGCCCTCGCCGACCAGGTTCGCGCGGGGATCGCGATGACGAGCCGCCGAGGAAACAAGCGATGACCAGCGGAATAGGCACTAGCTTGCGAGCGATGCCGGCGCGGGTAGTGCTGGTGCTGGTCAATTTCTACCGGACCTGGATCTCGCCCTATCGGCTGCCGACCTGCCGCTTCACGCCCACGTGCAGCGAGTACGCGACGGAGGCGGTGCAGGAGCACGGCGCGGCCAAGGGTGTGGCTCTCGCACTGATCAGGCTGGCCAAGTGCGGGCCATGGCACCCCGGCGGCTGGGATCCGGTGCCGGAACGTCGGCATCGGCATGACGTAGCGTGCGAGAATGCTTCGACGGCGAGTGACAATGTGAACAGGAGTTCGTAGAGCAGTGCTCAACTTCATCTACTACCCGGTCTCTGGAATCTTGTGGTTCTGGCACAAGGTCTTCGGGCTTCTGCCGTTCCTCGGGCCAGATCACGGCGTTACCTGGGCACTGTCCGTAGTATTCCTCGTCTTTACCATCCGTGCGCTGCTCTACAAGCCATTCGTCAAGCAGGTCCGCACGACCCGGAAGATGCAAGAGCTGCAGCCGCAGATCAAGGCATTGCGCAAGAAGTACTCCAAAGACCGGCAGCGCATGGCGCTCGAGATGCAGAAGCTGCAGCGCGAGCATGGGTTCAACCCCCTGCTTGGCTGCCTACCGATCTTCGCGCAGGTCCCGGTCTTCATTGGCCTCTACCACGTGCTGATGTCCTTCAATAGGACGGGTGGCATCGGTCCGGGACGTCTCAGCATGACGCCTGAGCAGAACGTCAACGAGCCCAACTATGTGTTCAGTGTTCAAGACGTCCAGTCGTTCCTCGATGCTCGCCTGTTTGGCGCTCCCCTCTCGGCCGCGATCGCTCACGCGGAGGAGCTGTACCTGGCCTTCGATGTGCCAGAGTTGCAGAACGGCATTCCTAGCCGGACCGCTGTCGCTCTGATATCGGTTCCGCTGATGATCATCGCTTCGATCGCGACGCATCTGAATGCCCGGCATTCCATCTCGCGCCAGACCGCAGAGGTCGCGGACCAGCCACAAACGGCCGTGATGAACCGTCTTGCCCTCTATATCTTCCCCTTCGGCGTGCTTGTTGGTGGCCCGTTCCTACCGGTCGCAGTCCTGCTGTACTGGGTGAGCAACAACGCCTGGACACTCTTCCAGCAGAAGGTCGTCTATACCCAGATCGACAAGGAGGAAGAGGCCAAGCGGCTCGAGGCCATCGAGCGCCGCGACAGCTACGCTCCTCGTCCAGGGGCCCGGCCCGCTGTGGACAAGCGCTCCGGGACACCTCAGGAGCAGCCAGGCAACAGCCCGGAAGCCGGGGGCACCCCCGCTCCCCCGCGCGTCACCTCTCCCCAGCCGGGGGCCCGCCCAGCACGGCGGAACCCCAAGGCAAAGAAGCGGAAGCAGCGGCGACGCTGAAGGCTCCCTCGATGACTTTTTCGCTGTCCAATTGCTAGGAGAGTATTCACGTGACCGTGGCCAATCCGACTGGTAACCAGTCGACTGACGATCTCGAAGAGCGCCTCGTCGAAGAGGGCGAGCATGCTGCCGACTATCTGGAGCAACTGCTCGACATCCTCGACTATGACGGGGATATTGATCTTGATGTAGAGGGTGATCGCGCGATCGTGGCTATCGATGGTGGCGACGATCTCAATAAGCTCGTGGGCAAGCACGGCGAGGTCCTAGACGCGTTGCAGGAGCTGACGCGTCTTGCGGTCCAGCAATCCACGGGCTCCCGCAGCCGCCTCATGCTCGACATCGCGAGCTGGCGCGCCGGCCGGCGCAGTGAGCTAGCAGCGCTCGGCAGCAAGGTAGGCCAGCGCGTCAAGAACACCGGCGTGTCCGAGGCCTTGAGGCCCATGACGCCGTTCGAGCGAAAGATCGTTCACGATGCTGTCGCTGAGGTCGAGGGTGTGCATAGCGAGAGCGAGGGCCAGGAGCCCAACCGTCACGTCGTGGTACTCCCCGACTGAGGGATTGCTCCGCGGTCGACCCGATATCGTTCCTGAAAGCAGCGGGAGCGCAGGCCTATAGCCCCGGCTATTGTTTCGTCACATGACGCTACGGTGGTCGGGGCTTGGTGCTTTCTGCTCCGGGGTCAATTCTGGAACATTCGATCTGTTGCCCCGGCTCTCGCAGTGTCGTCCGTCAGCGCCCCAGCGTGTTTGTCATACTGGTGACTAGCCCTGGCGCGCCCCGTGAGTGCCGCTTCGTGGCAAGCCTTGCCCAATCCCTGAAGAACTGGATGTTTCACGTGAAACAAGTCCCGGATGAATTCCGCGACGCTGTTGAATCACTGTTCGCCGCTCGCTTGCCCCTGGCGCAGCAATACCATGATTTTCTTGCAGGACCCGGAGTGGAGCGCGGCGTCATCGGACCGCGCGAGGTCGACAGGCTCTGGGAGCGCCACATTCTCAACAGCGCTGCCATCGAGGCCGCGATCGAGCAATCGGCGAGCGTGGTGGATGTGGGAAGCGGTGGCGGGTTGCCAGGGATCCCCCTTGCCATCGCGCGCCCGGATCTTACAGTGACCCTCGTCGAGCCGATGATGAGGCGGACTGACTTCCTGGAAGAGTTCCAGCAGGAATCGGGACTCTCTATCAAGATCGTGAGGGGTCGCGCGGACGACGCCAATGTGCTCAAGGATGCCGGAGGTGCAGATATAGCCACTTCGCGAGCCGTCGCCCCGTTGCTGAAGCTGCTGAGGTGGTCGCTGCCGCTGGTCCGTCCGGGCGGTGAGGTCATAGCGATCAAGGGAAGCAGTGTCCATGATGAGATCGCCCGCGATGCCAAGGGATTCAAGAAGCTGGGCGTCGTGGACGTCACCGTCGAGCAATGCGGCGCCGACATCCTCGAAACCCCGACCACAGTAGTGCGCATCCGCAAGGCCAGTCGACAAAGGCGCCGAACCGAGCAGAACAGGAACTGATCATGTCGGACGACCTAAGAACCAGTGTTTCACGTGAAACATCGCGCGACACCACGCCAGCGTCCGTCGCCGATGCCGAAATGGATGGCCTCATCGGGAGCATCCTCGCGGACTCCCCCATCGCCGCCGCTGCACAGCGCGCGACAAGCTTTCATCACCGCACAGCGGAGCCCCTCCCTAAACCGTCTCAGTCGCGGGTGTTCACGGTAGCGAACCAAAAGGGCGGAGTCGGCAAGACGACAACGACGGTCAACCTTGCCGTAGCCCTCGCGATCCACGGTTTGAACGTGCTCGTTATCGACCTCGACCCACAAGGAAACGCCAGCACCGCCCTCGGTGCGGAGCACGGTTCTGGAACACCGTCGAGCTATGAGATGCTCCTCGGGGACATCGAGCCAGGTGAAGCCATCCAGCAATCGACGGCGAGCGAGAACCTTCACGTCATACCGGCGACCATCGACCTCGCCGGGGCCGAGATCGAGCTAGTCACGCTCGAAGGCCGAGAGCACAAGCTGAAGCGAGTGCTCGGTTCGCCAGAGATCCAGCGGCGGGGATTCGACTACATCCTGATCGACTGCCCACCGTCGCTCGGCCTCCTGACGCTCAATGCGATGGTGGCCGCCACCGAAGTGCTGATCCCGATCCAGTGCGAGTACTACGCCCTCGAAGGCGTCGGCCAGTTGCTCAACAACATCGAGCTTGTTCGAGCACACCTGAATCCACGGTTGAGCATCTCTACCATCCTGCTCACGATGTACGACGCGCGAACCAAGCTTGCAGAGCAGGTGGCGAGCGAGGTTCGCGAGCACTTCGGCGATGTCGTGCTGCGAACCGTCATCCCGCGCAGCGTGAAGGTATCGGAAGCACCGGGATACGGCATGAGTGTTATCGAATACGATGCAGGATCGCGAGGCGCCATGAGCTACCTTGATGCAGGGCGCGAGATCGCGAACCGAGCAAGGGATACGGTGAGGAGTTCGCGTGGATAGAGCAACGCAGATGAACCAGAACAAGCGGGGCGGACTCGGGCGTGGGCTCGCGGCACTCATCCCCACCGGCCCCACCAACGCCCCGCAGCTCGGATCCGCAGCCGCGGATGTTGTGATCGGCCGAGATCCGTCGGTCGATCACGAGCCAGTGCATAGCATGGGGCAGACCAGGCCCGCGTCGATAGGAATCGATGAGCGTCAGCCAGCCGCGGACGAGGCTGCTGCCGTATACCGCGAGATCGATCCCAGCCTGATCGACCCGAACCCGCGGCAGCCGCGGCAGGTCTTCGACGATGAGTCGCTCGATGAGCTCGTTCACTCGATCCGCGAGTTCGGCATGATGCAGCCCATCGTCGTGCGCGAGGTCAACGAGCGCTTCCAGCTAGTCATGGGCGAGCGCCGGTGGCGCGCAGCGCTAGTGCTGGGAATGACGGCGATCCCGGTGATCGTCCGGCAGACTGCCGATGAGGCGATGCTGCGCGATGCTCTGCTGGAGAACATCCACCGCGTCCAGCTCAATCCGCTCGAGGAAGCCGCGGCCTACCAGCAGCTCCTCGAGGAGTTCGGGGTGACCCACGACGAGCTTGCTGCCCGCATCGGACGATCACGGCCGATGGTGACCAACATGATCAGGCTGCTCAAGCTTCCTATCGCGGTCCAGCGCCGAGTGGCCGCCGGTGTCCTCTCCGCAGGGCACGCACGAGCACTCCTCGCGATAAACGTGGGCGCAGCCGCGCAGGAGCAATTGGCCGCGCGCATCGTTGCCGAGGGACTGTCCGTCCGGGCGACCGAGGAAGCCGTAACGATGCTCAACCGGTCCGGTCCCGCGGCCCAGGACAGCAAGCCCCGGCGCACCACCACTCCCCCGCCGCCGGAGATGACCGAACTCGCCAACAAGCTCAGTGACAATTTCGACACCAAGGTCACTGTTACCCTCGGCAAGCGGAAGGGCAAGCTCGTTGTCGAGTTCGGCTCTGCCGAGGACCTCGAGCGCATCGTTGGAATGATGCAGGCATCATCCTGAGCCGCCAGGCAACCGGTATCCTGATCCTGACCAACGAGGAAGCACCCCCTATTCACCGCTTGCGGTCAAGCGCAAGTTCCGGCATGGAGGACGGCCAGCAACGTGATGACACGGGTCCATCCCCTCACTCTGGGATCTCTGGCGGATCTCCCCGATCACGCCCGCCGATGCCTGTTCTGGGAGATGGAGCCGGGCGATACCACCACGCCGCACGCGCAATGCGACCTTGAGTTCGAGAAGGAAGCGTGGATCTCCTCGGTCACACTGAGCTGGGGATCCTGCGGGCAGTTGCTCTACCACTCGAAGGGCGACTCCTCGGAGGAGATCGTGGCAGGCTGCGCGCTCTATGCGCCGCCAAGCAGTGTGCCGCGGGCGGCATCTTTCCCCACGTCACCAGTCAGTGCGGATGCGGTCCTTCTCACCACGCTGCGGGTCAACGAGTTCGCGCTCTCCCAGGGTTACCAGGAGATCCTGCTGCAGGCAGTCATCAGCGACCTCGTGCGACGCGGCGTGCGCGCCATCGAGGCATTTGGCCATGAGCATGACGCCGTTATCAGCTGGTACGAGCAACACTTGGTGCACAACCGGCCGGGTGATTGCCTCCCGAGCACGTGCATGATCCCTGCCTCGCTCCTGCGTGACTCTCGATTCGTCGAGGTTGCTCCGCATCCGGATTACCCACGCTTCCGCTACGAGCTGGACACCGACCACGGCTGGAAGGCTGACGTCGAGTCAGCTCTCATGCGCCTCGTCGAGACATCCACCATCACGCTGCCCTCCCCCGCGCCCGTCTCGTAGGACAAAGTCCGCTGGGAGTGATCCTGGACGAAAGAGGGCGGGTTGTTCCCTTGGGAACAACCCGCCCTCTTTCGTGGCTCGAGCAATAGGCCCGACTACTCGCTGCGACCCTCGACAGCGAGCTCGTGCGCGAGAAGCTCGGCAAAAGTGAATGTCCCGGTCGGCTGATCGTCCTTGCCGAGCAGGTACAGCCGCTTCACCGCGACCACCACGCCCTCGGCAATGACATCGCGCATCCGGGGGTCGGCCAGCATCGCGAGGTCCTCGGGACTAGTGACATATCCAACGTCGATCTGTACGGCCGGCATGCGCGTCAGGCGCAGGATGTCCCAGCTGCGCCCATGCGAGCGGCAATCGAGCATCCCCGTCCGCGCCACGATCTCACGCTGCAGGAAGCCCGCGAGCACCGCGCCGATCGTTGACTCCGAGCCATTGGGAACACCGTAGTGAAATGTTGCTACGCCCTTCGCCGTGGCGGAATCACTGCGCGCGCATTGCAGCGAGATGATCAGGTCAGCGTTCAAGCTGTTCGCCATCTCCGCCCGGTCCATCACGGAGGGGCACTTGCCACGCGGGCGGCTGAGAAAGGTCTCCATGCCGGTCGCGCCCATGCGACCCTCGATCCGGTTGGCGAGATCCCACAGGATCTCGGCCTCGGTCAGTGGACCACGCGGCCCGTCGACGGTGATGCCTGTCGTATCGCCGCCGAGGCCTGGGTCAATGATGATGCGCTTGTTGCGGAGCTTCGGGCCTGATTGCCGCACGACTTCCTCAGCCAGGATCGCGTGGGGCGATCCACCCGTCACCCGTGCGCCCAGCATCTCGAGAGAGCGCAGCGTCTCGGGCCCGCAGATGCCATCGACAACGAGGCCGAACTCGCGCTGGTACGAGCTCAAGGCACTGTGTGTTCCTGGACCGAAGTACCCGTCGATCATGTCGGTGTAGAAGCCGAGATCCTGCAGGCGCGTCTGCAGCGCGGCGACGTCATCGCCGAACTGAGGGGCAGAGACGTGGTAGGCGAGGATCCGGGCGCCAAGCCGATAGCCAGCTTCCTGGAGAGCTCGCGAGGTCGCTTTGCCGACGATGCCGTCGACGAGAAGGCCGCGCTGCTGCTGAAACGCGCGGACCGCGGTATCGAGCACGGAGTCGAAGATGGACCGTGCTTCTTCCAGATCACCATCGTCGTGCAGGAAACCGAGGCTCACGAGGCGCAATCGAGCCTCGGCCACAGCTGGGCCAGAATCTCCTAGCCGAAGATTGTGCATACCGCGGGCCTCTTTCTCGGGAGCGCGCTGGTCCGCGACGCGAAGCCCGGCACCACGGCCAGTGGCAATGCACGGGAGTCCTCGCGTCGGCAGCCCAGCACACGGTCAGCAGCGATTCGTGGAGGCACAGCCGCGCCCCCACGAATCATCCTACTTGGTCGGTGCTCCCGGCAGAGAAACTACAGGTGGTTTTCGATCTCCTTGAGCAGGGCAGCCTTTGACTTCGCGCCCACGATCGTGGAAACCGGCTTTCCGCCCTTGAAAAGGATCATGGTCGGGATCGAGAGGATCTGGAAGTCGCGCGCAATCGCCTGGTTGGCATCGATATCGACCTTAGCGATCGTGAGCTGCTCCGCCTTCTCCCGGGAGATCTCCTCGAGCACGGGGGCGACCATTCGGCAGGGTCCGCACCAGGTCGCCCAGAAATCCACGAGCACGGGCTTGTCGCTCTTGAGGACGTCATCAGCGAATGATGAGTCGGTGACGGTGATGGTGGACATGAATGACCTTTCCTGTTCCTACGTTGCGGCGACAGCGGAGGCGGTGACGGGGGTGGATGGAGCATGCTCGGCAAGCCAGCGCTCCGCATCGATCGCGGCGGCGCATCCAGTGCCCGCGGCTGTGATCGCTTGCCGATAGGTGTGGTCCACGAGGTCGCCGGCGGCGAAGACTCCTGGTAGCGAGGTGGCCGTGGACGGGGACGAGACTGCAACATAGCCGGCGTCATCGAGCGCGACCTGCCCGCGCACGAGCTCACTGCGCGGATCATGCCCGATCGCCACGAAAACGCCCGTGACCGGCAGGTCACGCTGCTCGCCGGTGACGGTGTCGGTGATGCGTAGACCGCTGACGCTCTTGTCGCCAAGCATCTCGTCCACGCGGGCATTGGTGACGAAGCTGATCTTCTCGTTGTCGCGGGCGCGCTCGAGCATGATCCGGGAGGCACGGAACTCCTCGCGACGGTGCACGACGGTCACGCTCCGTGCGAAGCGGGTGAGGAAGGTAGCCTCCTCCATCGCGGAATCGCCGCCGCCGATGACAGCGATGTCCTGGTCGCGGAAGAAGAACCCGTCGCAGGTGGCGCAGGAGCTGACGCCGCGCCCGAGAAGGCGCTCCTCCCCGGGAACACCGAGGTAGCGGGCGGCCGCGCCCATGGCAAGGATGACAGCGCGGGCCTTGTGCTCCACTCCCCCGGCGGTGACGGTCTTGATCTCGCCCTCGAGGTTGATCTCGGATACATCCTCGGTGCGGATGTCGGTGCCGAATCGCTTGGCCTGCTCGCGCATCTCGTCCATCAGGCTTGGCCCCATGATTCCTTCCTGGAATCCGGGGAAGTTCTCCACCTCGGTAGTCGTCATCAGGGCCCCACCGAACTGCGTTCCCTCGAACTGCAGGGGCGCTAGCTGCGCCCGCGCGGTGTAGACGGCCGCGGTGTATCCGGCCGGTCCGGATCCGACGATGATGACATCATGGACATCGGTTTCCGTGCTCTGTGCGCTGGCTTCGGCTGTAGTCATTCGGGCCTTCCCTGATCGCGTCCACCGCGGCGTGCCCGTGGTGAACCCCTTCTGCTGTGTGACAACACAAGGCTAATCGGGGTTGTTCCCGGATGCAGGCACCAATCGGTGCCTTTGTCCGTGTCAGCGCGGCGCGAGCTCGGCAGCAATGCCAGAGAGGGCGATCCGCAGCTTGCGATCGAACCAGTCGCGCGGGCGCTGCGCGATTGCCTGCTGCCCCGCATCAAGGGTGTCTTGCATGGATTCCTCGTGCTCCGGCTCCACCCGCGGCCAGGATTGGGCAAGCTCGGAGCGCGACGGCATGGAGGCCGAGGGTACGCGACCGTCCATCTGCTCGGCCCGGCGGCAATGATCGATGACCAGCCCTGTCACGAGGTCCAGGGCGAGGACGGCGTCGGTGGGGCTGAACGCCATCCTGGTGAGGCACGCCATCAGGGTGGCGCCACGCTGCAGGATCATCGGCGAGTAGGTGCCGGCGGCTAGCTCGGTGGCGATGCCCGGGTAGGCGTCACACATGTCGAAGAGGGCGTGCGCTGTCTCGCGGAGGAAGGCTTGCCAGTCCTCGCATTGCTCGGGAAACTCAGCAAGGGTCACGGCCCGGTCGATGGCATTGCGAACGAGATCATCACGACCGCTGACATATCGGTACAGCGTGGCATGGTTGACGCCGAGACGCTGGGCGACGGAGGTCATGGTGATCGCCGCGACGCCCATCTCCAGCGCGGCAGCTGTGATCTGTTCGCTGGTCACCATTGCCGGGCGGCCCCGGCGGCGCCGTGCATCGGTTGGTTGCCGCGCGAGCTGCAGCGCGGACGGATCAGTCGCAAGCGGACTGTGGCCTTCCCCGGCGTGTTGTGCCATACCTCACAAAATACCGGACAAGTCCGAAATATCCGAAGATGCGCCCCCTATTCAGGGGACATTTCATGCGCGTCCCCTGCAGCTACTGCCCTGCAGCTACTACCCGGGCGCGCCGACCACCTGCTTGTCGAGGATTCCTGTCTCGTTGGGGCCGCAACCACTTTCGATGCTCAGGACGAGCATCCCTGCTCCTGACGGAGCGGGCACTAGCACCCGAAACCTGGCAGGAGATCCTTCCCTGGGACCATCCGTAGGTCGGATCGCCTCGACACCGATCACCTCGATGCTGCGCGGCAGTCCCGCCGCCTCGAGGCACCGGTGCAACCGCTCCCCCGCGAGCAGCCCAGCACTTTCCTGCCCCGGCTCCTGTCCGCGATTCTCGAACCCCCACGGGCCCGTGGTACTGGCGCCCGGCGGAGTAGTGGCATCGCCCGAGGTGCCGAGGAGATCGCTGATCCGGGGTGACAGCACCATCATGCCCGCGACAGCGGCAGCGCAGGCGACCGCAGCGACCACGTAGCGATAAGATCCATTCCCCCGCGGCCGCCGCGGATCCCGGGGTGCCCTGTCGCGCTCGCGCGCCGCTTCAGCCAGCGTCGAGTCGAGCTGCCGGGACAGGTGCGCGGGCAGATCATCGCCCCTCGCTCCGCTTCCGGGATGGTCCGGCGAGAGCTGACCGAGCATCTGCTGCACCTCGTCGAGCTCGCCGAGGAAGGCGCAGGCCTCGGGGTCGAGGTGCAGCCGGTCCCGGATATGCGACGCAGTAGGTCCGGCAAGCACGCCAGCATGCAGTTCGCTGATCAGCTGCCGGTCATAGGGCGGCTCGGGAAGGACTGGTTCCCGTTGTGTCCGGGTTGGCAGCGATCCACCTCCTGGTGACGAAGCTGGGCGTGCCTGGTTCTTGTTCACCACACTATGTATTGACGCGCGGGAACGCTGATCGGTTCCGTTCCGGATGAAACTCCGAAAGAATTTCTGCAAGCTTCAACCTTCCACGGGCGCAGCGGCTCTTCACCGTGCCAATCGGAATCCCGAGCACCTCCGCCGCCTCGGCCACCGGGTACCCCTCCACGTCCACGGTGACCACGGCCGCGCGCTGCTCCGCTGGAAGCAGCATCAACGCGCGATCGATGGCCTCGGCAACATCATCGCCGGAATGCGGGCCCTCCACCAACCCCACATGGTCCACGATCGATGCATTGAGCGGAATCGCAGGACGAACCCGGTTCCGGCGCATGCGGTCGAGGCAGGAATTGACCACGATGCGGTGCAGCCAGCTGCGCACAGCAGCATCCGCCCGGTATCCCGCGGCCATGCGGAAGGCCGAGAGCATGGCCTCCTGCAATGCATCGGCCGCGTCCTCGTCGCAATAACTTGTTCTCTTCGCCACTCGCCACAAGTACCGCTGATGACGATGGATAAGTTCAGCGAAAGCCTGAGTGTCCCCCGACACATGTGCGGCAATCAATTCCCTATCCGACATCGCGGACGTGGCGACCCCCCTTGTGTGTCGCACAGCACCAGAATATCGCGAAGCGGGGCCATGCACGAGTCGAGGCGTGCATAGCCCCGCAAAAGCGCTCGGGCCCCCCACGTGGGAGGGCCCGAGCAGGAACACGGGAACTATTGCTGCGCAGTCACTTCGATCTCGCTGATGTCCGCCTGCAAGCGGCCTTCGGCATCGCTGAGCTGATCGATCCATACGAGGAGGTACTGGCCGCGCGCGGCCGGATCCAGCGTGAGCGTTGTCGATTCCTCCTCGAGCACCGTGGAGCCAACCACAACCGTGTCCTCGAGCACGGGATCAGCCTCGTCGGCCACTCGGATCTCGATCCGTGACCCAGGACGAGTCGTCTCGAGCTCGACCTCCGAGAACCCGTACTCATCGTTGAAGGCGAGGACCAGTCCGACCCCGTTCTTGAAAGCCGGGAACTGCTGGAGATACTCGGAGGTCGACCACGAGGTGCTCGGGTCTCCGTCGACGGCACTATCCGCGGTCCCGGGGTTGTCTGGCTGCTGCTGGGGCGAATACACCGTCACCTCGTTCGGGGTGACCTGGAACGATACGGAGCGCCCCCCGTCCGCCTGATCGGGGCCCGGGACGCGCGGCTCGGCTGTGAACCCGAGCGGTTGCCGCTGCACCGGCGTGCTGGTCCCATCCATCAGTGCCTTGGTCAGCTGCGTCGCTGCGATCGACAGGATCACCACGGTCGCGATAGCCAGCAGTGACAGCACCAGCACCACACGGCGGGACCGCTTGCGCCGCTCCTCCGGGGTCATCAGGATCGACTGGGGCTTGATCCGGACCGCGCGGGGCCGCACATTGGCCTGGGTGGCGCGGATGACGGGGATCATGTCGGTCGATTGATCCGCCATGGTTGCCTGGTCGAGGATCTGGTGCACAGTAGCGGCCGTGCGGATCCCGCTGCTCGGATGCAGTGCCCGCAGCGCGACCGCCGAGATCTCATAGGGAACCCCCGCCCGGAGGCTACGTGGATCCGTCGGGCGTCCCTCGCCATCGAGCTCGGGTGCCGGGAGCCCGCCGATGCTCGTGCCTGGCTGAGCGAACTCGGCCCCGGCAGCCCGGCCTCGGACGAGGAGGGCATCCCCGGGCTCGGCGAGCGGCCAGAACCCCGTGACGAGCGCGTACAGGGCAGCGCCGAGGCCATGGACATCACGCGTCTGATCGGCATCGGCCGCCGTGCCCGGGAACGCGAGCACCGCGTCGCCCGCCGTATTGATGCGGATGCGGTCGGGATGATCGATGGACAGCGCCGTGCCTGATCGGTGCGCCGCCTCCGCGGCCGCGGCGAGCGCGCGCACCGCGCGCGCGGCTCCTACAGCGGCAGGCTTGCTGTCGGCGATCTCGCGCAATGGCTGCCCCAGCGTCCACTCCGAGATGACAATGCCCCCGGCGCGCCCCTTGACCACATCGAGCACCCGGGCGACGCCGGGCGAATCGATGCGGGCGAGGCGCAGTGTCCGCGACAGCAGGGCATCATGGCTCTCGGCCTCGTCGGTCTCCGCGTCATCGGATGCCGGAGCCATGACAAAGGTCAACGCGACATCGCGCTCGAGCTTGAGGTCCTGTGCCTGCCAGAAGAACAGGCCGCGCGCGCGGCCATGCTCCTCGAGGAGGCGATAGCGGCCACCCGCGACTATCGTGCCGGGCGTGAGCCGGGGCCGCCTGCCGTGGGATGGGCCCGAGCCCGCATCGTCGTGACTGCCGGTGTCAGGGTCGGTCAAGGTTTCCGAGGCGTCGTTCATTCTCTTTCCTTCAGTCAGACCAGGTGACACGTCGCCGGTTGCGTCGCGGTGCCCATGCGAAACAGAGTGCTCGGGGCCAGAGTACGACAGGTTAGCGGCAATCCCGGCGCGCTGCTCCGGAGCGTCCGGCGATTCGTCCTTGGTTGCGCTTGCCGGGGCGCCCGCAGGGGTGCCCGCGCCCCTCCGCAGCTTGCCCGCGACCCTGCCGAGCGCTCCGAAGACAACTTCTACTTCTGGCACTCCCAGCTTGTAGAGGATGGCGTAGGAGACCCCTAGGATCAGCACGGTGGCCGCGATCAGATCGATCCAGGCATTGAATCGCCCCAGGAAGTCGAGCGGAACGATGAACCTGCGGAGTATCAGGTATCCGAAGTAGGCGGCCGCGCCGGCCATGGACGCAGCGAACACCATGA
The DNA here is from genome assembly GCF_026008515.1 of Hoyosella levis. Classification (GTDB taxonomy): domain Bacteria; phylum Actinomycetota; class Actinomycetes; order Mycobacteriales; family Mycobacteriaceae; genus Lolliginicoccus; species Lolliginicoccus levis. The sequence goes on along the minus strand of NZ_BQYM01000006.1, from coordinate 110,108 downwards.
ACATCGAGCTGAAGGTATAGCGCAGGCGGAGGGGGCCCAGCCGGCGGCGCAGCAGCGCCGCGCCCACGATGGCCCCCGCCACGAAACCAGCCCCGTTCGCGAAATGCAGGAACGCCACGACCTGGCTGGGGTCGTTCGCCAATCGCGGAGCGAGCAGCGAAAGCCCGACCTTGACGGCCGTGATGCCGATGACGATCCACGTGGGCGTCCAGCCATCGCTGCTTGCATAGAAGACGCGCAGGTGCAGCAGCACGAGGGCATACGGCACGAGGGAGAACGCGGCGAGGGACAAGGTGTCGGCCAGCATGGCGGCATCGTCGGTGCCGAAGTTTCCGTACTGGAACAGCACCAGCGAGATGGGTGTGCTCGCCACCGTCATCACAGTGATCACGGGGATCATCGCGGCCATCGTCATGCGGGTCGCCATGGTCAGGTCGGAGATCACCGCCTGGCCATCCTGCTGGGCAGCATTGCGGCTCATGCGGGGCATGATCGCGGTGAGCACGGCCACGCCGAGCACCCCATAGGGCACCTGGAGCAGCAGCCACACGATGTTGTAGATCAGCGCCGCGCCCTCGCTCGAGCCAGATGCCACGTTGTAGGTGACCACGAAGCCGACCTGGCTGATCGCGACATACACCACGATGGCCGCGGCCATGCTGCCGAACTTCTTGAATCGCGGATCGAGGCCCCACAGCGGGCGGATGGGCACTTTGGCGCGACGAATGCTCGGAAGCAGGACCATCGCCTGCGCGACCACGCCGAGCGTGGTGCCGATGCCCAGGAACAGGACGGCGGCGGTCGACATGTTGCTCGGATCCCGCCAGATCAGGTAGAAGCCGCCGAGCGTCGCGATGGCGATGATGTTGTTGGCCACCGGTGCCCAGGCCCCGGGCGCGAAGATCCCACGGGTATTGAGGATCGCGGCGAAGACAGCGGTGAGGCCATAGAAGAGGATCTGCGGAAGCAGGAGATACGCGAGCGCCTCGGTCAGTCCCCGGTCCACCACGGAGCTACCACGGTTGAGCATCAACGAGACGAGGAACGGGGCGGTGGCCATGGCGACCACCGTTGCCCCGAGGAGGATCGTCGTGGCGAGGGTGAGCAATTGCCGGGTGAACCGCTCTCCCCCATCGCTGTCCTCGTGCTCGGCCCGCACCAGCATGGGCACGACCACCGCGGCGAGCACCGCGCCGAGCACGAGCTGCTCCACGAGGTTCGGCAATACGTTGGCGATGGTGAAAGCGTCACCGACAAAAGTGCCGAGCACAGCGGCGATGAGCACGGTGCGCAGGAATCCGGTGCCGCGGCTGATCATCGTCGGAACGGCCATCGAGCCGGTGTTGCGCATCATGGTGGTGTCGGCCTGGTCATGCCGCGATGTCGCGTTGCTGGTCCCTGCTCCCTGCCCGGCGCCGACCTCGGGCATCTTCGCGGGCATGCTTCTGGTCTGCGGGTTTGTTGATTGGTCAGGATCCGCGGGCTGTATCGGCGACCCGCCGGTCATGTCCACGGGCAGGGGTGGGAAGCTGCGTCCGGCTGGGGTCGCGCGCCTGCCCGGGTCCGTCATGCGAGGGCCCGGCGCACCGGTGCTCCGCTCGCGATGAAGCGATCGGGGGAAACGCTCCCACGGTGCCCGGGGCGTGCGGGGCCGGTCCTGCCCGGTCTCGGATCCGTCAGGGGGGTGCGTTCCATCCGTCATGGGTGCTCGTGGCCTTCGTCAGCTGGATCGGGTTGTCCGCGGAACCGGTGCCAGAGCCGGCGTCCCGCGAGGACGAGCAGCAGGGCACCTGCGGTACCGGTGAGGATCGTCATTATCCGCCCGTAGGCAGTGGAGCGGACCGAAATGCGGATGGCCTCGCCGAGCAGATGACCGTCAGGCGTGGCGAGCTGGACGTCCACGGCGAACTGGCGATTATTGGTCACCCTCGTCGGGATGGATAGTTGCCGCGAGCCGCGGGGTGGAAGCTGCTGGATGCCTAGTTCCTCGAAGGCCACGCCAGGCGGTGCCTTGGCCACGATGCGGACGCGAACGGGCACCGGCAGATCATTGCGGGCAACCAGCAGCAACGGGCTCTGGGCCGAGGCAAGCGTCTGGACACCGCCGGGATTGAGGATCGTGATCTGCTCGTGCATCCTCGCGATGGCCTGGCTGACGGATTCGGCACGCCGTGCCGCTGTGCGGGCCGCCGTCCCGGGGTCATCCCGGCCCGCTGTGGTCAGCGCGCGCACGAGATCGGCGCGCAGCGGAGCGAGGAACTCATCCGGAGTCAGTGGATTGTTGCTGTCGGACACGAGCGCGGAGGCAAGCTCCCCCACCGAGCGGGAGGCGCGCAGCACGTCCTCGAGCACGCTATCCGGAACCCGCACGTCCTCATGGCGCTGCGGGTACTGCACGGTCCCGGTGGGATGGTTCGCCCCGGGCTGGCGTGCCTCCTCGGCGATCGCGCTGAACGGGGCCGGGATGGCGTTATTAGTGAGCATCAGGGTCGCGATGGAGGACATGATCGCATCGCCCTCCGCCGGGCTGATGGCCCACTCACGAGGCGGGAGCAGCAGCGTCGCGGCAGGCGCGCCCTGGGATCCGTCACCATCGCCAGCGATGCTGGGCCATGCGATCGTGCCAATGGTGTCCTGGAGCCGGGCGAGCCGATCCTTGCTCGCGGGGTCCGTTCCCGTGGGCTCGGCGAATACCGGCACCGTGGGCTGCTCCCCCGTCGCCGCGAGCACCTGGGCCTGCCCGCCGTCGAGGAGAATGGCCGGCAGCATGGCACCACCATCGGCGGCAAGGGCTGCGAACCGCTCCCCTTGCGCTGGCCGAGCATCGACTAGCGCGGCATCATCGCTGATGACCACCGCATTGGATGGCGTGCCCGCGAGCATGTCCGCGGCCTGCGCGCTGATGACCGCCTCATCGGGAACGGTGATGCCTTGCACGGGCTGTGCCTCGAGGATGTTGGCGAGGACATCGCTGCCCCGCGTGAGCGCGCGCGCCGTGAGGCCCGGGTGCTGCAGGCGGGCCAGGGCCTCGAGATCGGCCTGGGCCGCGGGCGCGGCAACGATGCATACGTCCCGAGCGACGACGCGCAGCCGGTCGAGCCATCGTCCCGCGAGCCCCGCTCCGTTCCCGGGCGCGGTGTCACCGCCGACGAGGGATACCTGGTAGCCAGATCGCATGGCGTTGATCGTGGAGATGAGGTCGGGATCGAGCAGCAGGCAGAGCGAGGAGGAGACGAGGGCACTGCCCGGGGCCGTGGGGGCGATCGCGCGCTCGACCACGGCGAGCAGGACGTCGAGACGGCCGCCGGGCGCGAGCGACTCGGCGAGCTGGTTGTCGACGAGCGTCGGGCCGTCCTCCCCCGGAGTGCTGCCAGCCGCGATGCTCGGTTCGTCGATCAGTGGCCACAGCACCGTGAGCGGAACCGGATCGCGCTCCGCGGGGGCCGCCTCCGTTTCCCCGCGCGCATTTTCCTCGCTCTCGCGGGAATCATCTGGTGTGGGCTCGGCAGCAGGGAGCTCGAGCACCGGCAATAGGAACCGCGCCGAATGATCCCGGATAGCGAGCCCCTCATGCTGGGCCGTCACGTTCACAAGGATCGGGAAGAGCCCGGGCTCGCGCACGTACAGGGAGTCACCGTCCCCGGGGCGCAGCGGGAACGACGCGGTGAATGTCTGGCGCTCCCCTGGCTCGAGCATGTCCGTCACCGGGATGCTCGGCGTGAAGATCGGGTACTCGGCGTCGGTGAGCGACGCGGTGGATAGCAGCTGCGATCGGTTGGACACGCGTGCCGCGCGCTGGAGCCGGACCGAGAGCGCGCTGGCCGCTGAGCTGGAGGTGTTGGTGATGGTGCCCGCCACCGTGAGATCGGGGCCCGTGGAGCCCGTGACGGTCGTGGGAGTGATCGAGTCCAGCTGCACCGCGAGCGGACTGGTCATGCCCGGGCCCTGATCGGGCACCGGCTGCGCGGTGGTGATCGCGGGAGGCGAGAGGATCAGTACCAGCGCGCTCGCGAGCAGAGCAAGCAGGAGCCGGGTAGGTGCGCCAGCGCGCGAGGAACTCATGACGTCGTGGAATCCCTTGTGGTGCCAGGGTTGCTGCTGGGGTTGCTGCTGGGCGGGGGCTCCGCCGGCTTGTCCTCGGTGACCGCCTCGATGCCCGCGTCGACAAGATCCTTCATGCTGGCGATCAGCTCGCTGGCCATGCGGGCGAGCTTGCGCTCATCGGCGTAGGCGAGGCGGGAATCGAGCTCGGACAACGGAACCCAGGCGACCTCGGTCACTTCCATGTCGGCGTCGGACAGCTCGCCGCCCAGGAATCGCAAGAGGTAGTGATGCACGGTCTTGTGCACCCTGCGTCCTTCGGTGACGAACCAATAGTCGATGCTGCCGAGCGACGCGAGGACACGGCCCTGGATGCCAGTTTCCTCGGCGACCTCCCGCATTGCCGTCTCCTCGGCGGTCTCCCCTAGCTCGATATGGCCCTTCGGCAGCGACCACAGCAACCTGCCACGCCGGTCGAGCCGTCCGATCAGGGCAGCCCGGAGCATCTCGCGGCCACCCTCCCATCCGGTGATGACAAGCCCCCCGGCCGAGGTCTCTCGGACAGTGCGCAGGCGGCGCTTCCGGGCCGGCTTCTCGTTGCCCTGGTTCGAGTTCTTGGCCGGGTAGCGGTTCCGTCGCCCGCCCCGCGCGGCGCCACGTGCTGATCGGCTCTGGTCCTTGCTGCTCCCCCGGCCCTGGCCGGGCTGCGCGCCGTCGTGGTTCTCGGAACGGTCCTGGGAAGGTAGCGGCTTCACGTGGTGGGGCTGGCGAGCGGCATCCCGCGGGGTCCGCTGAACTGGTGCTGGCGCGCCGCCATCCGCTTGGGGCTGGGCCGCACCCCCCTGGCGTGGCTGACCACCTTGCGGCCGCGGGCGCCGGCGCCGCTGTGGTACACGTTCGTCAGGAGACACTTAGCCATGGTACCGGTAAGCACCGGGTGCACCGGTATGACGCAGCCATGCACTATTGAGCAGATCAAGGCCGGTGACGTGGATGCTGCGGGCAGCCCGCGGCCCGGTAGGGTGTCATGCCGTGGTGCCACAGTCCCGGAAAGACCAGCATGCGCGCGCTCTCGCGTCCGCGGTGATAGCCCTGCGACCGCACGATGCGATGCTGCGCGAGCTCGGCGAGCGTTTCCACGCCAGCGGCCACGAGCTGTTCCTGGTAGGCGGATCGGTGCGGGATGCCGTGCTCGGTCGCCTGGGCAACGATCTCGACTTCACCACGGACGCGCGGCCGACAGCGGTGCAGGAGATGCTGCGTGGCTTCGCTGACCGGCAGTGGGACACCGGTATCGAGTTTGGCACGATCAGCGCCGTCAAGCAGGGCACGCAGATCGAGATCACGACATTCCGCTCGGATACCTACGATGGCCAGTCCCGCAACCCCGAGGTGCGCTTCGGCGAGAGCCTCGACGCTGACCTCGTTCGGCGGGACTTCCGGCTCAATGCGATGGCCGTGCGGATCACGTCCACGGGAGTCGGCGAGTTCATCGATCCGCTCGACGGCCTCGAAGACGTTGTCGGTCGGCGCCTCGACACCCCCGCGGCTCCCGAGATCTCGTTCAACGATGATCCCTTGCGCATGCTTCGCGCGGCACGCTTTGCCGCCCAGCTGCGCCTCGAGGTCGCTCCCCGGGTGGTTGATGCCATGCGCGGCATGGCCGATCAGATCAACCGAGTGACGGTCGAGAGGATCCGCACGGAGCTCGACAAGCTCATGCTCGGCGCGGATCCCATCGCTGGCATCGAGATCCTCGTCTCCACCGGACTTGCCGACCACGTGATTCCCGAGATCCCGGCGATGCAGCTCGAGATCGACGAGCACCACCAGCACAAAGATGTCTACCGGCACTCGCTGACCGTTCTGAGCCAGGCGATCGACCGCGAGGACGACGGCCCGGACCTCGTCCTGCGCTGGGCGGCGCTGCTCCATGACATCGGCAAGCCGGCCACGAAGCGCAACGAACCCGCGGGCGGCGTCAGCTTCCATCATCACGAGGTGGTGGGCGCAAAGATGACCCGCCGCCGCATGCGCGCGCTCAAGTACTCCAAGAGCATGATCGAGGATGTCTCCAAGCTCGTGTACCTGCACCTCCGGTTCCATGGATACGGCAAGGGCCAGTGGACCGACTCGGCGGTGCGGCGCTACGTCACTGATGCCGGTCCTCTGCTCGATCGGCTCAACAAGCTCGTGCGTGCTGATTGCACCACCCGCAACAAGCGCCGGGCCAATGCCTTGCAGCGCGCGTACGACGATCTCGAGAGGCGGATCGTCGAGCTGCAGGAGGAAGAGGATCTGGCGCGGGTCCGTCCTGATCTTGATGGCAATGCGATCATGGAGCTGCTCGGCATCGGGCCCGGCCCGCAAGTCGGGCAGGCGTGGAGCTTTCTCAAGGAGCTACGGCTCGACCGCGGGCCCCTGGATCGGGACGAGGCCGAGGCGGCCTTGCTCGCGTGGTGGCAGGAGCGATCAGCGGAAGGGTAGTCGACGCACCCAGTGGCGAAACAGGTTCAGCGAGCGCTCGGCAGCCGAGCGCGGCGGGGCCGCCCGCGCCTCGTTGAGGGCAATCAAGGCGATCGCGAGCACATACGCCCCGGCGCCCACGAGCACGATGGACAGTGATCGCCCATCGGCGGCGATGCCGATGGAGGCCGCGGCCATCGCACCGACGAACAGCACATTGAATAGCATGTCCTGGAGGGCGAACACGCTCCCCCGCTCCCTGTCCGCGATCTCGATCTGCATAGCGGCATCGCCAGAAAGCTTGATCATCTGGCCCGCGATGCCCAGCAGGAATGCCGCGATGACCAGCGCATCATGACCGAGCATGCTCACGATCATGACCTGGGTGACCGCAGCGAGCAGCACCGCTCCCACGATCGTGCGGGTCCTGCCTAGCCAGGGCACGATCAGCGGTGCGAGCACCGCGCCCACGAGCATGCCCCCTGCAGTGACCGCGACGGCGAGGCCGAATCCAGCGAGACCACCGGGGAGCATCGAGCCGGGATCGGGTGATCGCAGGACGAGCACCATGATGAGGGTGTTGATGCCAAAGACAGCGCGATGGGCGGCGAGGGCAAGGAGCGCGGCGGTGACGCCTTTCGAGCGCCAGGCGGCGCGACCGCTCGTCGCGAGACCGGAGGCAACTGCCCGAGCCTCCCGCAGGAATCCCGGTTGGTGCCAGCGCTCCCCCGTGCGACCCCCGTGCGGGCCCAGCAATCGTGGGGGGAACCCCCACGCGAGGAACACACCGAGCGCTAGCGGCGCGACCGCGAACAAGACAGTCGTGCCCGAGCCGGTGTCCCCTGCCCCTGCCCACGTGGCGATCGCGATGGAGACGGTGGCGCCGAGCGCGGCCAGGGCCGCCCCCACGGTCACGAGGATCGAGTTGACGGGCACCAGCATCGTGCTCGGGATGGTGTTCGGCAGGGCCGCGGACATGCCCGCGAACATGAACCGGCTCGTGCCGATCGCGGCTAGCGCGATGAGGATCAGCGCCGGGCCAGGGATCGACGCTAGGAGCACGTAGCCGGCAGCGACGGTGAGCACCATGCGCACGATCATTGCCCACACGAGCACCCAGCGCCGGTCCCAGCGATCAAGGAGCACGCCCACGAACGGCCCGATCAGCGAGTACGGGAGCAGCAGCAGCACGAAGCCCGCGGCGATGGCCCGCGGGTCGGTGTTGCGCTCGGGATTGAACAGGATCGCGCCCCCGAGGGCGGCCTGGAAGAAGCCGTCGCCGAACTGGTTGAGCCATCTGGTGACCGCGAGGCGTAGCAACGGTGGTCGGCTCCGCACGGCCTCGGCGAATGCGCGGATGCGCCCTGTCAACCTGGATCCTTACGGTGGTTCGCGCGTGGACAGTCGCGAGGAAGCCCGTCGATCGGGGTGCTCCGCGCGTGGTGTGATGCCATGATAGTTAGTGTGTCGACCTGGGATGAGCATGAGGAGGAGCACACTCGGTCCGGTCGTGCTCCGTTTCCGGGCGCGCTGCTGATTGCCTCGACGGAGCTCAATGAGCCAACTTTTCGCCGGAGCGTGGTCTATCTGATCGACCACGATGACTCTGGCACCCTCGGGGTGGTGCTCAATCGGCCAAGCGAGACGGCTGTCCATGATGTGTTCCCGCAGTGGGCTCCCCTGGCGGCCAGGCCGCAAGCCTTGTTCATCGGCGGGCCGGTCAGCCGCGAGTCCGCGGTGTGCCTGGGAACAGTCCGTCCGGGGCTGTCCGCTGATGGCGTGGAGGGCCTCAAGCAGATCGAGGGCCGGACTGTGATGGTCGATCTCGACGCGGATCCCGAGTACCTCGCTCCCCTGCTGGCCGGTATCCGGGTGTTTGTTGGCTACGCGGGCTGGTCGAGCGGGCAGCTCGGGAGCGAGCTGGCCCGTGATGACTGGATGATGTTCCCGAGCCTGCCCGCGGACGTGCTCTCCCCTGCCCGCATCGATCTGTGGGGGCAGGTGCTGCGGCGGCAGTCCGACCGGTACTCGATGTTGTCGACTCATCCGATCGACGTGGATCGCAACTGATCCTCGACCGCTCGCCCGAGCGCCGTGACCGCGAGCTGGAGCTCCTCGATGCTGGCGGTCAGCGGTGGACGGAACCGCACTGACCGCTCCCCGCAGCCGATCATCAGCACGTGATGCTCCTCGCGGAGGGCAGCAATGGTCGCATCCCGGATGAGGGTGCCCGGTAGGGTGACCGCGCAGATCAGGCCCCGCCCGCGGGGATCGGTGACCGCGGGGCAGGCTGTGGCGAGCGCCTTGAGCGCGGCGAGAAGCCACTCCCCCTTGGCGCGGGCCGCTCCGATGAGGTCCTCGGATTCAAGGATCTCGAGTATGCGCTGGCACCGCACCATGTCGACGAGGTTGCCTCCAAAGGTGGAGTTGATGCGGGAGGGAACGGTGAAGACGGTGTCGGTGATCTCGTCGATCCGTCCGCCGGCCATGATTCCGCAGACCTGCGTCTTCTTTCCAAACGCGACGATATCGGGCGCGAGGCCGAGCTGCTGGTACGCCCAGGCCGTCCCGGTGGCCCCAGCTCCGGTCTGGATCTCATCAAGGATGAACAGGGCATCGTTGGCGTGGCATAGCTGCTGCATCCCGCTGAGGAAGCGAGCGGGCAGGTGATGATCGCCCCCCTCCCCCTGTATGGGCTCCGCGATGAACGCAGCCACGGAATGGGGCTGATCGCTGAACACTGACCGGGCCTGCTCCAATGATCGTTCGACCAGTTCAGCGGTGTTCCGGGCATGCCCATCGCGGTCAGTGCCCGGGTAGGGCGATCGGATCCGTGGCCAGTCGAACGCCGGGAACCGGTCCGTCTTGATCGGATCGGTGTTGGTGAGCGACAACGTGTATCCGGTGCGGCCGTGGAACGCGTCGGTGAGGTGCATGATGGACAACGCCCCGCCAGGCCGTCGTTGATGCTGCTCGTTGTGGCGTGATTTCCAGTCGAACGCCGCCTTGAGGCCGTTCTCCACGGCATTGGCTCCCCCATCGATGAAGAACAGGTGCGGCAGCCTGGGGTCACCAAGTACTCGTGCGAACGTGTCGACGAACTCCGCGTAGGCAGTCGTGTAGATATCTGAGTTCGTGGGCTTGTTGAGCGCTGCCGCCATGAGCTTTGCGCGGAAGCCGTTGTCGCGGATCAGGCCCGGATGGTTCATGCCGAGCGTGCTCGAGGCATAGAAGCCGAACATGTCGAGGTACGTGGTGCCGTCGCGCGCATCGACGAGCCAGGTGCCGTGGGAGCTCTCGAGGTCCAGCACGATGTCCAGTCCATCGACGAGGATGGACCGCCCAAGGATGTGATGGACTCTCCGGGGCGCCACCATCCCTCCATGGTATGCCCGGTTTGGGCAGGTGATCGAATCCCCGGAACGAGCCTGACCGAGGGCATGCCCAGCTAGATGAGTGTCACGTGCCTGGTCTGTGTTCATGCTGTTCATAGGCATGACCGAGCCGGTTCGCAATGATCGCGCAAGTGATCAGCTGGATCTGGTGGAAGATCATCACGGGCAGCACGATCATGCCCAGCGATTGGCCGTCGAACATGACCGCGGCCATGGGCAGCCCGCTCGCGAGCGACTTCTTGGATCCCGCGAAGAGGATGACAACCCGGTCCGCTCGATCGAACCGCAGGATCTTGCCGATGCCCGTGCTGAGCAAGAGCACGAGGGCGAGCAGCGCGATGCTGATTCCGATGATCGCCATGATGTCACCCGCGTCGACACGGTCCCAGACATGCTCGCGGGCACTCTCGCTGAATGCCGCGTACACCACGAGCACGATGGATCCACGGTCGGCCAGGCGTGTTATCCGGGCATGACCGGATAGGAAAACAGCAAGCCAGGGACGGGCGAGCTGACCGACGATGAAGGGGAGCAGGAGTTGCAGGCAGACACCGATGATTGCGCTGGAATCGACTTGGGCATGACCGGAGGAACTCATGAGCATGATCACGAGCATGGGGGTGACCAGCACGCCGAGCAGGTTGGAGGCCGAGGCGCTGACGATGGCTGCAGCCACGTTCCCCCGGGCAATGGAGGTGAATGCGATGGATGCCTGGACGGTGGACGGGAGCAGGGTGAGAAACAGGACGCCCGCATAGAGCTCGGGCGCGAGCAGGCGACCGGGCACCTGTCCGATCAGCAGCCCGAGGAGGGGAAACAGGATGAACGTGATAGCGAGGATCGTGAGGTGCAGCCGCCAGTGCGCGAGTCCGCGAAGCGCGTCCTGTGGCGTTATCCGTGTGCCGTAGAGAAAGAACAGCAGGGCGATTCCGATGCGGGTGAGCCAGGTGACGATCTCGGCGCTGGTCCCGGTAACGGGGGCAACGGTTCCGATGATGGCTGCGATGAGGATGGCGATGATGAAGCCATCGATCCCATACCGTGCTAGTCGCTTCATGCTTTGACGCCTCAAGCTAGGGATTCAGGGATGGTCGGCGACTTATATCGTCACTTGACGAAATGTGGGGGCCGGTGGTTGCGAGCCCGAGCGGACTGGAATAGCCACAGCGGCGCCGGTCATGCTCGCGAACACCCACCTACCAGCGACGATCAGTGACCAACTGGCTCGACCGCCTGCCCGGCCATGCGCGCGGACAGCCTAGCGGGCAGTCCGCGATCCTGCCGTGCTCAGTGCTCAGCCTCCGGCTGGCAAGCCTGTGCGAGGGAGCAGCCGCTGCACGAGGAGCAGGCATCCGCCGCCGGGCGCGAGGCAGACGCCTGGATTCCCATCGAAGCGCCCATGCCCGCGACCATGATCGCGCCCACGACCGTTACGGCGGCAACGACGGCCCCGAGCCACCAGCCGAGCATGACCGCGGCGGCCGCGCCGGCAAGGACGATCACCGAGGCGGCGATCATCGTCGGGCCAGCCACGCGGTTGGCGAGCGCGAACGACTCGTCATCGCGGAGCGTCTCGGGCGAGCGGACGCCGAGGAACCGATTGCGGGGGAGACGCCCAGCCACGCCAGCGATTCCAGCCAGCATGAGCAACGTCGCGAACATGACCAGGATTAGGGCAACTACGAGCACGGTTACTAGCATACGTTTGTGGGGCGCCATCGATGAATCGGTCCCGGCTGCGACTATCCTGGACACCTGTCGGCGCGCCCCCGGTAGGCCCAGCGCCGACCCGTCTCGCACTTACGTCGAACATTGAGGTAGAAGCCCACCGTGACTCAGTCGTCCACAGCCCCAAGTGACAAGACGCCCCAGCATCGCTACACGGCGGAGCTCGCGGGCGAGCTAGAACGTCGCTGGCAGAACGAATGGAGCACCCAGGGCACCTTCGATGCGCCGAACCCCACCGGGCCGCTCGCGGGGGACGTTCCGGCGGACAAACTCTTCGTCCTTGACATGTTCCCGTACCCCTCCGGCGCGGGACTGCACGTCGGCCACCCCCTCGGATTCATCGCCACTGATGTATATGCCCGGTTCCACCGCATGCAGGGCCACAATGTCCTGCACACCATGGGCTTCGATAGCTTCGGCCTGCCTGCTGAGCAATACGCCGTGCAGACGGGCACGCACCCCCGCACCACTACCGAGGCGAACATCGAGCGCTATCTCGCGCAGATCCGCCGCCTGGGCCTCGGGCACGATGAGCGGCGCCGTGTCGCGACCACTGATGCGAGCTTCTACAAGTGGACGCAGTGGATCTTCCTGCAGATCTACAACGCCTGGTTCGACCCCGAGCTCTGCCGGGCACGCCGGATCGACGAGCTTATCGCCGAGTTCGAGTCAGGTGCCCGGCAGGTGCCCGGTGATCAGGCCTGGTCAGAGCTCTCTCATGGTGACCGCGAACAGGTGCTCGAGCAGTACCGCCTCGTCTATCACTCCAATGCGATGGTCAACTGGTGCCCCGGGCTGGGCACCGTCCTCGCCAACGAGGAGGTCACCGCTGACGGCAAGAGCGAGCGCGGCAACTACCCCGTGTTCCGCAAGCACCTCAGCCAGTGGATGATGCGGATCACTTCCTACGCGGACCGCCTGCTCGACGACCTCGACGATCTGGACTGGCCGGAGAAGGTCAAGACGATGCAGCGGAACTGGATCGGTCGCTCCCGCGGGGCCACCGTCCGGTTCGCCACCGAGACCGACGCCGGGATCGAGGTCTTCACCACCCGGCCCGACACGCTCTTTGGCGCGACCTACATGGTGCTGGCTCCCGAGCATGCCCTTGTTGACACCCTCGCCGCCGATGCCTGGCCCGCCGGAACTGATCCTCGCTGGACCGGGGGAGCGGGCACTCCTCGCGACGCCATCGCCGCGTACCGCGCTTCGATAGCGTCCAAGTCCGACCTCGAGCGGCAGGAGAGCAAGGAGAAGACGGGTGTCTTCGTCGGCTCCCATGCGATCAATCCGGTCAACGGCCATCGCATCCCGGTGTTCATCGCCGACTACGTGCTCACTGGCTATGGCACCGGTGCGATCATGGCCGTGCCCGCCCACGATGACCGCGACCACGAGTTCGCGACCGTCCTCGGGCTCGACATCGTTCCCGTCGTCGCTCCGCGCGGGCAGCAGGCTCCGCCCGAGGGGGAGGCATTCACCGGGGATGGCGAGGCCATCAACTCGGCCAATGACTCTGGCCTCGACATCAATGGCCTCGCGGTCGCGGACGCGAAGAGGGCGACCATCGACTGGCTCGAGGCCAAGGGCGTGGGCCGCGGCACGGTTCAGTACAAGCTGCGCGACTGGCTCTTCGCCCGGCAGCGCTACTGGGGCGAGCCCTTTCCCATCGTCTATGACGAGGATGGGGTCACCCATGCCCTCCCCGAATCGATGCTGCCCGTGGAGCTGCCGGACCTGACCGACTACGCCCCGGTCACCTTCGACCCCGACGATGCCAGCTCCGAGCCCTCCCCGCCGCTGGCAAAGGCGGTGGACTGGGTCAACGTGGAGCTCGACCTCGGCGACGGCCCCAAGCGCTATCGGCGGGACACCAACGTCATGCCGCAGTGGGCCGGCAGCTCGTGGTACCAGATGCGCTACATCGATCCCGCCAACGAGGTCGAGTTCTGCGCGAAGGAGAACGAGCAGTACTGGGTCGGTCCACGGCCCGAGCTGCACGGACCACGCGATCCCGGCGGCGTGGATCTCTACGTCGGCGGCGTGGAGCATGCTGTCCTGCACCTGCTCTACGCCCGCTTCTGGCACAAGGTCCTCCACGACCTCGGACATGTCACCTCCAGCGAGCCCTATCGCCGGTTGTTCAACCAGGGCTACATCCAAGCGTTCGCCTACACCGACGACCGTGGCGTCTACGTGCCCGCTGAGGAGGTTAGCGAATCGGACGGGCAGTTCACCTGGACCAACCCCGCGGGCGAGACCGTCGTCGTGCACCAGGAGTACGGCAAGATGGGCAAGAGCCTCCGGAACTCGGTCACGCCCGATGAGATCGCGGAGGATTTTGGCGCCGACACGCTTCGCATGTACGAGATGTCGATGGGACCGCTCGACGCATCGCGGCCTTGGGCTACCAAGGACGTGGTGGGCGCCCACCGGTTCCTCCAGCGGGTTTGGCGGCTCGTCATCGACGAGAGCACCGGTGGCATCAAGACCACAGACGTCGAGCCGGATGACGAGACCCAGCGGATCCTGCATCGCACCATCGCGGGAGTCTCCGATGACTACGCCGCGCTGCGCATGAACACGGCTGGGGCAAAGCTGATCGAGCTGACCAATCACCTGACGAAGCACAGCCCGGATGCACCGCCCCGTGCTGCCGTCGAGCCGCTGGTGCTGATGCTTGCGCCGCTCGCGCCCCACGTCGCGGAGGAGCTGTGGAGCCGACTGGGCCACGACGATTCCCTCGCGCATGGCCCGTTCCCGATCGCCGATGAGAAGTGGTTGGTCGACGATTCCGTCGAGTATCCGATCCAGGTCAATGGCAAGGTTCGCGATCGCATCACGGTGGCCGCGGATGCCGACCGAGCGACGGTGGAGGCAGCAGCGCTCGCGGCTCCTCGCATCGCGGCAGCGCTTCAGGACAAGAAGCCCAGGAAGGTCATCGTCATTCCCGGGAAGATGGTCAACGTGGTTCTCTAGCTGCGCTTGGGGCGCAGCACGATCTCGGTGGGATGGCCGTCCCCCGGAGTGCGGATCGCATTGGCCACGGCCTGCGCGACCGTTGCCGGACGGAGGAACTCATCGGGCTCGTACTCGCGCCCCTCGCTCGCGACGATCGCCCGCTGCATATCAGTATCGATGCGACCAGGGAAGACGGACGTCACGCGCAATGCTGGTTCCTCGAGCCGCAGGGCATCAGCGAAAGCGCGCAGCGCGAACTTGGAGGCGGCGTAGGCGGACCATCCGGCATTGGCGCGCAAGCCAGCACCAGAATTGATCAGCACGACATGCCCGCCAGCAAGCCGTAGCGCTGGCAGCAGCTCCTGGGTGAGATGCACGATCGCGAGGAGATTCACCTCCATCGTGCGCTCCCAGACCGACATCGACGTGTCCTCGATCCTGCCGATGTCGGCCATGCCCGCGTTGTGCACCAGCACGTCGAGTGACTCGAGCTCGCTGGCCGCCTCGGAGACCGCGGCACGGTCAGTGAGGTCCACTGTCCACGGGGCAGCATCGGGCAGGTGGTCCGCCAAAGGCTGTAGGGCTGCTTCGTCGCGACCGCCCAGCAGGATCCGGTGCGTGGACTCGAGCTCCTGGGCAATGGCGGCACCGAGGCCCCGGCTCGCTCCAGTGATCAATGCAGTCGGCATTCCTACAGGCTATCGGTTGGAACGCTGCAGCACGCGCAGCGGGGCTGGCCTCCTCCTAGGGTCTGATACAGGATTACGACCGTGGTCCGATGAGTCCCGGCCTAGCTTTCCCTAGCGTTGTGATCATGCCACGCAACCAAGATGCCGAGCCCCGCATGAGCGTTCCAGGACCCACTATCCCGGCCGGGAGGGTGGGCAGTACCACCCGTCGCCTGACCGGGATCGACCTCGCGCGCGGGATCGCAGTGCTGGGCATGATCGTTGTGCACACGGGCATGCTCGCGGTCAGCCCCGGGGTGAACGCAGTTTTCAGCGGCAGGTCGTCGATCTTGTTCGCGGTTCTCGCTGGCGTGTCGCTCGCGCTGCTCTCGGGCGGGGAGAGAGTCCACGTCGGGGCGCGGCTAGGCGTGGATAGGGTGTCGATCGCGGTGCGCGGTGCCATTCTCCTGGTTCTTGGCATGCTGCTCGCAGTCGTGCCGAGCCACGTCCTGGTCATCCTGGTCACCTACGCGGTGTTGTTTGTCCTGGCCCTGCCCGTGCTGGCGTGGAGCTGGCAGCGCCTCGCCGGGACCGCGCTCGCGTGGGCCATCATCGCGCCGATCGCATCGTTCGTGCTGCGCGCCCACGTGCTGCCCCAGACCGACACGATCGGCGGAACATTGACCGCGCTCGATCTGCTTGATCCCGCATCATTGCTCGCAGGACTGCGCATGACGTTCATCGACGGCACGTATCCCGTCCTGACGTGGGTTCCGTTCCTCCTGCTGGGGCTGTCAGTGGGGCGATGGGGCGTGGATCGCCGCGATGCCGGCTGGAGGCTCGTGGTCACGGGCCTGGTGCTGGCGGTGATCGGATACGGCAGCTCAGCGATCGCGATGATGGCGGGTGCCCGTGATGCTCTGATCACGTCAATGGACGAGCTTGCCCCCGGCCAGGGTGCCGAGCTGCTCGAGGACGTGGCGCGCACGGGCTTCTTTGGCGCGGTATACCCGACCGATTGGCGTTGGCTGCTCGTGGACTACCCGCACTCGGGCACGACCTTCGAGATCGTCGGCAGCGGGGGAGTGGCGGTACTGCTCATCGGCTCGGCCCTGCTGGTGGCACGCTGGGCCCCGCGAGCGAGCGCGCCCATTGCAGCTGTTGGCCGGATGCCGCTGACCATCTATGTCGGCCACATCCTCGCTCTCGGCATGATGATGGTGCTTGATGTACTGACGCTGGACCTGACCCAGTTCATCCTGTTCCTGGTGGTGCCAGTTGGGGTCGCGATGGCATGGTCACGCTGGGCGGGCAGGGGACCGCTGGAGCGCATGATGACGGCGAGTTCCCGCGCGGTCACGAGCCGGATCACAGACAATAGGTAGGGGAGGTGCTCCATGCGAGTCGGGATCGCGCAGGTAGCAGCGTCGGCGTTGAGCGACGACCTCGAGCTGAATCTCGCGATGCTGCGCTCGCTCGCTGACCGCGCTGCCGAGCTGCATGCGGACATCCTCGTGACGCCCGAGCTGATGCTCACGCGCTACAAGCCGGAGGGGGCCGCGAGCCTTGCTGCGGAGGGAGAGCGACTCCGCGAGGCCGCCGCCCGTATCAGTGCGGATTCTGGGGTTGCCCTGGTGGTGTCTACCCCCGAGGTCGCCAACCAGCAGAGATTCATCACAGTGACATTGCTTGCTGGAGGCTCGGCCCTGCTTCATCACCGCAAGACGATCCTCTATGGCGCGGCAGAGCAAGCGAATTTCGAACCGGGCCGGAAGCCCACAGGAGTAATGGAGCTTGCCGGCGCGCGAATCGGTCTTGCGCTGTGCTACGAGATCGAGTTCCCCGAGCCCGCTCGCGCGGCAGCCCGTGCCGGTGCCGAGCTCCTGTGCGTGCCCACCGCCCTGACCAAAGGAGTGCCCGGTCAGGTGTCCGAGCAGGTGCCGGTGACGCTTGTTCCCGCCCGGTCGATCGAGAATCAGCTGCATATCGCCTATGCGAACTATGCCCGGCCAGAGTTCATCGGGCACAGCACGGTCACCGGTCCGCTGGGCACCCTGGTTCTCGCGGGGGCAGACCCCGACCTCGTCGTGCAAGACATCGACATCAACGCTGCTCGCGCGGGGCGAGTGGTCAACACCTACCTGCAGGATTTGCCATGAGCATGTCCATGCTGGTGCCCGACTTCCCGTTCTCCTACGACACCTACCTGGATCACCCGGCAGGGCTCGGCAGCCTGCCCCGCGATGCCCACGGCACGCCCGTCGCCATCATCGGGGGCGGGCTCGCGGGAATCATCTGCGCCCACGAGTTGCTCAAGCTCGGCGCGCGCCCGGTGGTCTACGAATCGGCGACGCTCGGTGGCCGGATGCGCACCGCACGGTTTCCCGATGCGCACGCCCCGCCCGCCGATCTTGGTGCCATGCGCTTCCCCCGATCGAGCCGCGCCTTGTTCCACTACATCGATCAAGCGGGGCTACGCACAGCGCCCTTCCCGAACCCCCTCGCGCCCGCGACACCGAGCACCGTGATCGAGCTCGGTGGAGCGCGGCACTATGCCCGGACCGCGGCGGACCTGCCCCCTCTGTTCCATGAGGTATCGCGTTGCTGGGAGCAATGCCTCCGTGCCGCGAACGGGGACGCGCTGCGCGCGGCGATAGCGCAGCGCGATCACCAGGCCATCAAGGACCTGTGGAACCCAATGGTGACAGAGCTCGATGACCAATCCTTCTACGGGTTTCTTGCCCGCTCACCTGGGTTCGCCGACCGACCGTTCCGGTACCGGGAGATGTTCGGCCAGGTGGGCTTCGGCACCGGTGGATGGGACACCGACTTCCCCAATTCCATCCTCGAGGTGCTGCGCGTCGTCCTCACCGGTGCCGACGAGGAGCACCATCGCATCATCGCCGGCGCTGACGCGCTCCCGCGAGCCATCTGGCAGCTTCCCTCTGACCACTCGTCCCACTGGCCAGCGGGAACATCGGTGGCGACGCTGCATCCCGGAGGTCCACGGATGGGAGCACGGCGCATCCACCGCGACGAGCACGGCGAGATCGCCATCACCGACATGCTCGGCAACACAGCGTCCTATGCGGCCGTCGTCGTTACCTGCCAGACGTGGCTGCTGTCCGTGCGCATCGACTGCGACGAGGGCCTGTTCCATCACGACATGTGGTCCGCGATGGAACGCAGCCACTACATGCAATCCTCCAAGACGTTCGTGATGGTCGATCGCCCCTTCTGGCGCGATATCGATCGAGGCACGGGGCAGCACGCGATGAGCATGACCCTCACCGATCGGCTCACCCGCGCCACGTATCTCCTCGAGGACGGGCCGGGCCGTCCCGCCACGATATGCCTGAGCTACACCTGGAACGATGACGCCCTCAAGTGGCTGGCGCTCGATCCGCCCGAGCGGGTGCGCCTCATGCTGCACTCGCTGCAGGCCATCTACCCAGGCGTCGACATCGCCTCCCACATCCGCGGCGAGCCGATCACGGTCTCCTGGGAGAACGACCCCAACTTCATGGGTGCCTTCAAGAACAACCTTCCGGGCCACTACCGGTACCAGCAGCGGCTGTTCACGCACTTCATGCAGGACGGCACGGCGCCGGAGCATCGCGGGATCTACCTGGCCGGGGATGACATCTCGTTCACCGCCGGGTGGGCCGAGGGAGCGGTCACAACAGCTCTCAACGCGGTCTGGGCCGTGCAGCGCCAGCTAGGAGGCCGCACCCACCCGAGCAACCCGGGCCCCGGCGACGTCTTCGATCAGCTCGCCCCCCTCGTGCTTGGCAGCTAGCCGGGCAGCAGGTCACAGTCCGGCCAACCACGGGCGGCAGGGAGCATCTGGTGTGCCACGATCAACCCGTCCCCGGAAAGCCTGGGGGCGACAGCGTTTCGATGACACCCGGAAGGTGTGATTATTGATGAAGGGGATCCAGCGTGCCCTCGCGACCGGTGCATGCGGCGCGGCGATCACCGCGGCCGCGCTTGCAGGTGGCGCGGCCACGGCGTCGGCCCAGCCGGTGAATTGCAATCAGCTTCCGATGGGAGTCGCGGGCTTGTCGGTGTGCTTCGAGGGGTTCGGTGAGCACCGGCTTGTCATGGACTGCGTGCGCGAGGTGTTCCCGCAGTTCGGGGGAAGCAGCCACGGGTTCACCACCGTGCGGGTGGAGGGGCCCTGGATGCCCGTGGGCATGCCCTCGTTCGCCACGTGCTTCGGGGAGAGCGGATGGCTGCCCATCCACCAAACGATCACCACGGAGACGCGGGGACCGCAATAGTCTGTGGAGTCTCAGCGTCTTGGGGGCCCGGCGAGTGTGCGAAGAACGACAGCTCCAGCGCGAGAAGCTGTCGTAGATCGCACACTCGCGACCCGCGATGCTAGAGCAGCAGCTAGTCCTTCCAGGCCACCACGACTGCCGAGCGGGGCTGCGCGCCGCCGCCCTCGGGCCAGTGCGAGGCAGGGTTCTCGATCGTCGCGTCATCGAGCTCGCCGGGATGCTGCACGCACACGATGTAGCGATCCTCGGTGACGATCGGGCCGCAGGTCTCCGCCCCGACCGGCACCGACAGGAACTGACGTGTCTCGCCCCGCCGCGGGCCGTCGAGCACCACGGAGAACAGCCCGTCGTTCGCGCCAAGGGCGTTGCCGTCGGTGGAGATCCATAGGTTGCCGTCCGGATCGAACGCGACGTTGTCGGGGCACGAGATGGGGGAGACCTGTTCCTTGTCGAACCCGCCGTAGTAGGTGTCGGCGGTCGCGGGATCGCCGCACACCAGGAGAAGCTTCCAGGTAAGACTCGTGCCGGTGTGGTCGTCGGTGATCTCGAGCACCTGGCCGTTCTTGTTCTCGTTGCGGGGGTTCGCCTCGTCCGCCCCGGCGTAGTCGTCCACGCCGCGGTTCTTGTTGTTGGTCAGGGCGCAGTACACCTTGCCGGTGTGGGGGCTGGCCTCGATGTCCTCGGGACGGTCCATCTTGGTCGCGCCGGCCTCGTCCGCGGCGAGGCGGGTGAACACCGCGACCTCCTCGGCGGTGAAGCCGTCGACGAGCGACTCGGCACCGTCGGCAGTGGCGCGCAGCAGCGGGACCCAGGTGCCGGTGCCGTCGAACGCGCCGTCCTGGGGCAGCGCGCCGGAGCCGTCGAACTCGCTGGCGGGGGAGTTGCCGTCGAAGCGCGCGACGTAGAGCGTGCCCTCGTCGAGGATGGTCATGTTGTGGCGCATCGCGGCGGCGCCGTTGCCCTGCTGGATTTTCTTCGAAGAGACGAACTTGTAGATGTAGTCAAAGCGCTCGTCATCGCCCATGTAGGCGATCACCGATCCATCGTCGGTGACGTGGATCGTGGCGCCCTCGTGCTTGAACCGGCCCATCGCGGTGTGCTTCACCGGGGTGGAGGCGGGATCCCAGGGGTCGATCTCCACGACATAGCCGAAGCGATTGGGCTCGTTGGGCTCGCTCGTCACATCGAAGCGCGAATCAAAGCGTTCCCAGGCGCGCTGCGAGGCACCCTCGGGCATGCCATAACGGGCGAGACGAGTGGCCGCCGGCTCCTCGGTGATCTGGTCGGCGTTGGCGAAGTACTGGTTGAAGTTCTCCTCGCCCGAGAGGATGGTGCCCCACGGGGTGACGCCGCCCGCGCAGTTGTTCAGCGTGCCACGAACCGTGGTGCCCGATGGGTCAGCGCTGGTGCGAACGAGGTCGCTGCCCGCGGCGGGGCCGACGAGCCGGAAGTCGGAGGTGGCGGTGAGGCGCCGGTTGTACTCCGAGCCCGCCGGCGCGAGCCGTCCATCGCTGGTGTTGCCGCGGACCTTGACCACCGAGATGCCGTGCGCCGCCCACGCGGTGCGGACCTGCTCCTCGGTGGGGTTCTCCTCGTTGTATCCGGGGAACATCGCTGGCTCGTTGGTGTACTCGTGGCTGACCACGAGCAAGAACTCGTTGGGGGAGCCCTCGATGGGCAGCAGGCCAGCAAAATCGTTGTTGTAGCCGAACTGCCGCTCCTGCGCCGCTGCCGTCTGGTTGGCGAAGTCCCAGGCAGGCGCGCCGTCGAGCACGGGGTCGCCCCAGCGGATCACCACATCGCTGGAATAGCCGCTGGGCACGCGCACCGCGTCCTCGGTGTTCGGGGGGACCGGCTCGAAGTCCAGGCCGCGCGGCGGGGGCGGCAGCTCGTTGCCATTGCCGCTGGTGGGGGAGGCGCTGGCCTGTGCTCCCGTTGCCGAATCGCTGGTTCCGCAAGCGGCAAGAACGGTGCTGGCGCCGATGCCGAGGGCGGCTACCGCGCCACCATGCAGCACCCGGCGACGGGTCACCGCCGCGCGCACCACATCGCCGAAGTACTCGTTGCTCGAGGTGTTGGGGATCTCCTTGGAGCACGCATCGCCGCACCGGTAGACGCAGGTGGCGTGAGCGCGGGCGGACTGGCCGTCATGCTTGACGAAGAGGGACAAGGGCTGGAGCTTCACCATGGGTCTCCTTGGGGGCGGGGGCTGGCGTGACGTTCCTGAGGGCTGCTCCTCGGGGACGCTAGAGACGCGAGGTGAGCACCAGGCACGGGGAGGGTGAACGCTCGGCTAACGCTGGCAAAGCATCGCTGGAAGCAAGCTGAACACTCTGGAACAGCAGGCAGAACGCGTGCAAGGACGATTCGGGCCTATGTCGCGAACGGGGCGCGTGTCGCAATCGCAACCGGCATCGACGCCGATTCGAGATCGAAATGCCAGGTTTGCGCGCACGGAACAGGCACACTGTTCCCGACGGTGCTGGTCCCCGTGGACGGTGGGCACCAGCAACACGAACGTGACGGAACACGCCCCGCTGATCGGGCGTCGCAGAACTGGAGTGGTAGATGTCCTACATCCCGCGCGCGCTACTTGCCGCCGCAGCGGCCGGAGCATTGATGCTGACCGGTTGCTCCAATCCACAGAGCGCGGACCAGGCCGCGGAGCAGAACCTCGACGGGCGTGGCCCCATCACCTTCGCGATGGGCAAGAACGACGCCGCCGTGGTCCTTGAGGTCATCGAGCGCTGGAACGCCGAGAACCCGGACCAGGAAGTAACCTTCGCCGAGCTGCCCGGCTCCGCGGACGACCAGCGCAACGCGCTCGTCCAGAGCCTCCAGGCGCAGGACGGCCAGTACGACGTGATGGCCCTCGATGTGGTGTGGACCGCTGAGTTCGCCGCCAACGGCTGGGCCCAGCCGCTCGAGGACGAGCTCGAGCTCGACACCTCCGGACTGCTGCCCGCCACCGTGGAGAGCGCCACCTACCGCGACACCCTCTACGCCGGCCCGCAGAACACCAACGGCGCGCTGCTGTACTACCGCACCGACCTCGTCGATGAGGCCCCCACGACGTGGGCCGAGCTGTCCGACTCCTGCGGCGCCGCGTTCGATGCCGGCATCGACTGCTACGTGGGCCAGTTCAGCAACTACGAGGGTCTCACCGTCAACGTTTCCGAGGCGATCAACGCCTTCGGTGGCGATATCGTCGGCGACGATGGCCAGACCCCGGCCGTGGACACCCCCGAGGTGCGCGCGGCCCTGCAGACCCTCGTCGACGCGTTCAACAACGGCGTGATCCCCAAGCGCGCCACCGGCTTCACCGAGGAAGAGACCAACCTCACCTTCGTCGACGGCGACGCCATGTACGCCCGCAACTGGCCCTACATGTATGCCAACGCTGCTGCCGAGGATTCTGCGGTCGCTGATAACTTCGGCATCGCGCCGCTGCCCGGCGAGGACGGCATCGGTACCTCGACGCTCGGCGGCTACAACAACGCCATCAACGTGTTCTCCGAGAACAAGGCCACCGCGCGTGACTTCATCGCCTACATCCAGAACGAGGAGAGCCAGCGGCAGTTCATGGAGGCCGCGTTCCCGCCCGTGCTCGCTTCCATCTACGATGATTCCGAGCTCGCCGAGGAGTACCCGTACCTGCCGGTGCTGAAGCAATCGCTCGAGAACGCCAAGCCGCGCCCGGTGACGCCGTTCTACGAGGCGATCTCGAAGGCAGTGCGCGACAACGCCTACGCCGCGATCAACGGTGATGCGACCGTCGACGAGGCGATCACGAACATGCAGGCCGCCATCGACGCCGCGGGTCGCTGACCCCCGACGCTCAAGGAGACACGGGATTGGCTCGATCAGCAGGGGCCGGGGACAGTGTTCCCGGCCCCGTGCTGGATGACACGCGACGCAGCAAGCCTGCTCCGGTGTCACCGGCACGGAAGAAGCGGGACTGGCGACCGGTATACCTGATCGCCCCCACCATGGTGATCCTGGCGGTTGTCATCGCCTATCCCGTGATCCGGGCTGTCTATCTGTCCTTCCAGTCTGACCAGGGCTTCGACCAGGAGACCGGACGCTTCGTCGATGGTGGATTCGCGGGGTTCGCGCATTACACGAAGTGGATCCTGCAGCAGACGACCAACTCCCTTGGCGAGACGATCGCGTGCCCGCCCGGAACCCTCTGCTCCAACTTCTGGGAATCGGTCGGCATCACCTTCTTCTTCGCCGTCGTCACAGTGACGATCGAGGTGGTGCTGGGCTTCTGGATGGCCATCATCATGGCTCGGACCTTCGCCGGCCGATCCTTGCTCCGGGCCAGCGTGCTCATCCCATGGGCCATCCCCACTGCGGTCACCGCGAAGCTCTGGTTCTTCATCTTTGCCGACCAGGGCATCGCTAACCAGATCCTGGGCCGCCGCATCGGCTGGCTCACCGAGGAGTGGCCAGCCCGCTTCGCCGTCATCATCGCCGACGTGTGGAAGACCACCCCCTTCGTGGCGCTGCTCATCCTTGCCGGCCTGCAAATGATCCCGAAGGACGTCTACGAGGCCGCGAAGGTGGACGGCGCCAACACCTGGCAACGCTTCACCCAGATCACGCTGCCGCTGGTCAAGCCCGCCCTCATGGTCGCGGTGCTCTTCCGCACCCTCGACGTCCTGCGCATGTACGACCTGCCCGCCATCCTTCATGGTGCCGGTGGTGCCTCGCCGACGACCACCGTATCCATCCTGGTGGTGGCCGATATCCGGCAAGGCAGCTTCAACAGTGCCTCAGCGCTATCCACCCTGGTCTTCCTCATGATCTTCGCGGTCGCGTTCATCATGGTGAAATGGCTCGGCGCCAATGCAATCCGCACTCAGGAAACCCAGCGGAAGGGGGCATGATGCCACGCACCAGCCAGGCCGACATGTCCTCCCGAACCACGGCTACCCGCCGCCGCCGATCACAGGCCCTGCGCACCTACATCGGAGTCGCCTTCATCCTCGTATGGGGCCTCGCGCCGTTCTATTGGATGATGGTCACCGCCTTCCGCGACCTCCGCTTCACCTTCAGCACCACGCCGTGGCCCTCCCACGTCACCCTCGAGAACTTCCGCAACGCGCTCTCGACGAGGGGCGGCAACGACTTCCTCAGCGCGATCATCAACAGCCTCATCATTGGCACCGCGACCACGCTCATCGCGCTGGGACTGGGCATCTTCACCGCCTACGCGCTGGCGCGGCTCGAATTCCGAGGGAAGTACATCGTTACGGGCGTCATTCTCGGCGCCTCCATGTTCCCCGTGGTCTCCCTGGTGACACCGCTGTTCCAGCTCTTCACCGACATCCAGTGGATTGGTACCTACCAGGCGCTGGTCATCCCCAACATCTCCTTCGTGCTGCCCCTCACCGTCTACACCCTTACCTCGTTCTTCGGTGACCTGCCGTGGGAGCTCGAGGAAGCAGCGCGTGTTGACGGAGCCACCCGAGCGCAAGCGTTCCGCATCGTCATCCTGCCGCTCGCCGCGCCTGCCTTGTTCACCTCGGCGATCCTCGCGTTCATCATCACCTGGAACGAGTTCCTCCTCGCCAGCCTGCTCTCCAACCGCTCCACCGAGCCTGTCACCGTGGCGATCGCGCGCTTCGGAGGCGACGATCCCTTCGTGCAGCCCTATGCCGCGATCATGGCGGCCGGCACCCTCGTGACCATCCCGCTCGTCATCATGGTGCTCATCTTCCAGCGGCGCATCGTCTCCGGCCTCACCTCGGGCGGAGTCAAGAGCTGATGCATCCCGTCGCCCTGCGCCAGCGCCTCGAGATCCTGCTCGGCTTCACTGGATTCTTCACAGCCATCGCCCTGCTGGGCGCTATCGCGGGGATCATCCAGGGCGAGACCGGCCTCGGACCGTCCCTGGTACTCCTCGTCTGTGCCACCCTGTTCCTCATCACCTACCGGAAATGGCAGCGCCACGCGGACCCAGCGTCGAGTGCTAGCAGGACATAGGGATAATCGAGAAATGGATCTCGCATACCGCGTCACAGGTTCCGGCCCCACCCTGGTGCTGCTGCACGGAATCGTCCACAACCGGCACGCCTGGAAGCCAGTGGTGGACCGCCTTGCCCGGGAGCGCCGCGTGGTCACCGTGGACCTGCCGAGCCATGGCGATTCGCCGCAGCTCCCCGCCTCGGACCGCATCCTGCAGACCCTCGCGGATGCGGTGGAGGACTTCCTGCCCTCGGTCGCGCCAGACGGCGAGAAGGTCCATGTGGCGGGCAACTCCCTCGGCGGATGGCTGTCGCTGGAACTGGCCGCGCGCGGTGCCGTGGCCTCCGCCACCGCGCTCTCGCCCGGCGGGTTCTTCGTCAACGATCTCGACCAGCAGCGCGCGACGCGGACTTTCCTCGGACTGCGCGCCGTTGCCCGCGCGCTCGGCCCAGTCGGCGCCCCGGCGCTGCGCAACCCCCTTGTCCGCAGCGCCGCGCTCGGGGTCTTCTTCGGCAGGCCCTGGCGCATCAACCCGCTGGAAGCGGCGCGGGACCTGGAATCACTGAAGACCAACACCATGATCGACGCGATCCAGGGCGCGGACTGGACCATCACCCCGCCCGTTGATCCCTCCATCCCGATCCTCGTGGAGTGGGGCGGGGGAGACCTCATGCTGCCGATCTACGAGATGGCTGGCGTACGGAAGGTCTTCCCCGAGGCACGGCTGATCGTGCTGCCCTGGGCCGGGCATGTGCCGATGATCGACGATCCCCGCGAGATCAGCAGGATCCTGCTGGAGGGCAGCGCGGAGCGCTAGCGTCCTCGGGCTCGAGCGTTCTCCGCCCCCCCGGGCCGCGAGAGTGCGAAAAACGACAGCTCCCGTGCTCGAACCTGTCGTTTCTTGCACAGCCGCGGGTTCTGGTCGGGCACCTACCCGTTGATGCTGTCCCGCCAGGCGACCGCCTTGATCACGGGCGTGAGGTCAAAATCGGGGCCGTTGACCGGAATGGTGAACAGCGTGGCACCGGCGTCGACGAACTCGCGGGCGTCGCTGATGTCCTCGGGAAGCTGGATGGAGCGCTCGATCTCGGCGGGATCCCGGCCCACATCGGCGCAGTGCTCGGCGAGCACGCCGGACTTGTGGGCGAAGGTCTCGGCATCGCCGAAGGAGTGCCAGATGCTTGCGTGCTTGGCGACGAGACGGAGGGTCTTGCGCACTCCGCCGCCGCCGATCAGCACGGGGATATTCCGGGTCGGCGCGGGGTTGAGCTGGGCAAAGCGTTGCTCGATGCGGGGCAGGCTTGCCGCGAGATCGTTGAGGCGGGAGCCCTTGGTGCCGAAGTCGTATCCGTACTCGGTGTAGTCGCGCTCGAACCAGCCGGAGCCGATGCCGAGGATGAGGCGCCCGTCCGAGATGTGATCGACGGTGCGGGCCATGTCGGCGAGCAGCTCGGGGTTGCGGTAGCTGTTGCACGTCACCAGAGCGCCGAACTCGATCGACTCGGTCTGCTCGGCCCAGGCGGCCAGCATGGTCCAGCATTCGAAGTGCGGCCCATCGGGGTCGCCGTAGAGCGGGAAGAAGTGGTCCCAGTTGAACACCACGTCGGCACCGGCATCCTCGACGCGCACCACGGCATCGCGGATGAGCGCGTAATCGGGCGCGTGCTGCGGCTGGATCTGCACACCAATACGTATCGGTCGCTGCATGGCTTCCAGTGTGGCAGCGGGCACACGATCGCGCAGCACCCTGGCGGCTTTTCCTAGTCGGCACCGGCGACTGTGGCGAGCGCGGGCACCTCCCGAGGATCGGGGTCGCATACTTCTGATTCCCGGTATGCCAGAACGAGGGCGGCGGCAACGCAGGCGATGGCGGCGACGAGCATGGGGGCCCGGTCGGTGCCGGTCCAGATCGCGATGTGGCCGACCAGGGTGGCGGCGATCGCTCCGCCTGCCCAGCGGCAGAAGTTGTACCCGGCGCTGGCGACTGCGCGCGGGGAGCTGGTCGTGCTCATGGCGATTCCGGTGAACAGGGTGTTGAGCACGCCGGAAGCGAGGCCGGAAAGGACCACCGCGGCGATGATCACGGGTGTGCTGCCGACGGCGATGGTGAGCAGCAGCAGCGCATAGACCAGGACCACACCGATGGTGGTGTGCCGCTCGCCGAACCGGTGCGCGAGGCGGGGGGCGAGGATGACGCCACTGAGGGCGACGGCGATGCCCCAGGCGAAGAAGATGGCGCCGATGAAGAAGGGGCCGCGGTGGAGGATGAAGGGCACCCAGGCGAGCACGGTGAAGAATCCCGCGGTGTAGAGGGCCGCGCCGATGGACGTGGAGAGCAGGGCCCGGTCCCGGAGGGCGAGCAGGGGGTCGCGGAGCCGGATGGGGGTCCGCTCGCCGTGATCGCGGGGGAGGAGGAGCGCGCTCATGATCAGTGCAGCGCCCATGAGAATGGCGGTGCCGGCGAAGGGGCCGCGCCAGGAGAGGGAGCCGAGGACAGCGCCGACGAGCGGGCCGACGGAGAGCCCGATGCCGAGCGCTGCCTCGTAGAGCAGGATGGCGCCTTGCTGCCCACCGGACGCGGCACCCACGATGATCGACAGCGCTGTAGCGATGAAGAGCGCGTTGCCGAGTCCCCAGAGGGCGCGGAGGGCAACGAGCTGGTCGATGCTGCTTGCCGCGGCGCAGAGCCCGGCGGCGAGCACGATGAGGGCGAGCCCCGCGACGAGGGTGCGCTTGGGGCCGAAGCGGTAGGCGGCTACCCCGGTGAGGAGCATGGCGATGACCTGGACACCGAGGTAGGAGGAGAACAGGAGAGTGGTCTGCGCGGGGGTGGCGCCAAGGCTCTCGGAGATCGACGTGAGGATGGGGTCGACGAGGCCGATGCCCATGAACGCGATGACGGCGGCGAAGGCGGTGATCCAGACGGGGAGTGGCTGGGCGCGGAAGACCTGGGAGAGTGATGGGTGCTCGTGTGCGGTGGTGGTTGCCATGGGCTGCTCCTGGAAGCGCGATGGGGTGCTATGCCCCTCAGCTTAAATAGATAGTTAGACTATGCAAATACGATGTGGCGAACCCCATAGGCTCGCGCCCCGAATATCCGGTATTGACACCGGATGATCTTGAGGAGCACCGTTAGATCAACTACGGCGCATCCCGAGGTGGCCCATGCCCAACGAGCTGGTCGAGAAACTTCCCACCGCGCTTCTCGAGGTCTCCCTCCTCCTCGGCGCGGCCGTATTGATCAGCCTCGTCACCCGGCGAGCGCATATCCAGCTCACCATCGTCCTCGCTGTCGCGGGGCTGCTCGCCACCGAGATGGGCGCCGACCTCGTTGTCGCCGACTTCCTCTCCGGGGATGGGTTCAAGGAACTGCTCATCAACCTGTTCCTGCCGATCCTCATCTTCGAGGCAGCGCTTGGCCTCTCCACCCGCGAGTTCATGCGAAACCTGCTCGCTATCAGCGCGCTCGCCTCCGCCGCGCTCGTCATCTCCGCGACAGTGGTCGGCCTCAGCCTCACCGCGCTGCTCGGCACGCCCATCCTCGCGGCGCTGCTCTTCGGCGTCCTCATCTCCGCCACGGACCCCGTCGCCGTCGTCGCGATCTTCCGCGAGCTCGGCGTGCCCAAGCGGCTCCTCACCCTCGTCGAGGGGGAAAGCCTGCTCAATGACGGTGTCGCCATCGTGCTCTACAACATCCTTGCCGTCGCCGCGGTCACCGGCACGCTCTCGGTCGGCGCCGGGATGTTTGACTTCGTCATCGTCGTGGTCGGCGGAATCCTCACCGGAGCCGTCGTCGGCACGCTCGCGGTGATGCTGCTGCCCTTCCTTGATCGGCTTGCCGCGGCCGCCATGTCCATCGCGGTCGCCTATGGCTCCTTCGTCTTCGCCGAGGCCATCCTTGAGGCGTCCGGGGTCATGGCCGCTGTCGCCGCCGGCATCACGGTTGGTGGCCTCCTCGAGAGCCGCGCCCAGCACGCCGCCCGCGGCCTGCTCCGCGAGCTGTGGGAATCGCTCGGCTACATGGCCAACGCGCTGCTATTCCTCTTCATCGGCATCGCTCTCGACTTCGATGTCCTCCGCGAGAACCTCCTCGCGATCCTCATCGGTCTCGCCGCGGTGCTCATCTCCCGGCCCCTCGGAGTCATCCCGGTCGTCATCACACTCGAGCGGCTCGCCCGGATCCCCAAGGTCGGTAACCGCAATTCCGCCGTCGTCGTCTGGGGCGGGCTGCGGGGAGGGGTCGCGCTCGCGCTCGCGCTATCGCTGCCCGGCGAGCTCGAATGGCGCGACGAGTTCATCGCCATGACCGGTGGAGTCGTTCTTGCCACGCTGCTGGTCAACGCCACAACGATCTCGTTCGTCGTGCACGCGCTCGGCCTCGACAAGCCCAGTCGCACGGACGAGTACCTCGAATCGCTCGGCCGCATGGTCGGCGTCCGCGCGGCCCGCGACAAGCTCGACGACCTCAACTTCCACGATGAGCTCGTCGCCGCCCACCTCGATGTCGCCGAGGCTGATGCCCGCGACCAGCTCAACCGCACCGATCTCAGCGGGGAGGAACAGGTCAACGTGCTCATGCTGCGTGGCCTGCACATCGAGCGCGAGACCTACCAGAGCCTCAGTGATGCTGGCCTCCTCCCGCCCATTGCCACCCGCACCCTCATGCAGGAGATCGACGACGAGATCGAGGAGGTGGACAGCGGAAGCCTGCGCATCGACGATGCGCGCCGTGCCCGCCTGCCCTGGTACGCGCGGCTGCATCGCTGGTCCCTCGGCAAGCTACCGCCCCCGCTCGGCGAGGACCTGCACGAGGTGAGCTACATCGAGATCTCCGCGCGCCGGCTCGCCGCGCACAAGGCAGCAGACGAGCTCGAGCTGTTCAAGACCCTCCCCAACGTCGAGGTCGCTAACGTCGACGCTGCCAATGATCTCTTCATCCACTGGGAGCAGCGGGCCAGCGAGACCCTCGAGGACATGGGCACCAGCAGCGCGCTCGACGAGCGGGTGCTGCGCCGTCGGCAGGCCAAGGCCCTCAGCCTCATCGCCATCGTCGAGGAACTCCATCACATGGCGGATTCCGGGGTGCTCTCGCGACAGGTCGCCGACGAGGCGGCAGAGCGCGTATCAGCCGAGGTAAAGCAAGCGGGGGAGTAGGCGGGAGCGCCTAGCGGTCGTCCCCGCTATTGCTCTCCAGCTGCTTGGCGACGGCTGGATTGCGGTTGGCCTTTTCGTCATCGTCGACGAGATGCTCGAACGCTGTTCCCGCTACGGCGCCATTGGTGCCTGGCATCACGCTGGGCTGGCCCAGGGATGATTTCTCATCCTCGCCCTCGTCGTCCTCGTTCTTCTCCGAATCATCCGCGGCCTCGTCGCTCTCCGGAGGCTGCGAGGTGGACTCGCCGTCGTCCGCTGTGCTGCCCACGGCAGGTTGCTCCTCGCCGGGCACAGTGCTGTCGTCTGCGGCGAGCCGCTCGGCCTCGACGTTCTCTCGTGCATCCTCGGGTGTCGAAGCGATTGGATCCCCGCTGGTGATGTCCTTGCGGTCGCGTGGCGCGTGGTTGCTCATGATGCTCCTTCCCATGCGCTCATAGTGTGCGTCAGAGAAGGAATGCCCCCCTCTGTCCGGTCCCAAACATCGGTGCTGGCCAGGATCTCAGTGACCCCGGAACGGCAGTGCCCCGAGGCCTTTGCAGGTCCCGGGGCACTGATCATGCGCGGCCAGCGTGCGCTGGCGCTGCATCAGGTGTTGATGAAGTCCTCGAGCTGGGCGCGCGCGACATCGTCGGCGAGCTGCTTCGGGGGGCTCTTCATCAGGTACGACGAGGCCGAGAAGACCGGCCCGCCCACGCCGCGATCAAGGGCGATCTTCGCGGCCCGCACGGCGTCGATGATGATGCCGGCCGAGTTGGGGGAGTCCCACACCTCGAGCTTGTACTCGAGGTTGATGGGCACATCGCCGAAGGCGCGGCCCTCGAGGCGCACGTACGCCCACTTGCGGTCATCGAGCCACTCGACGTAGTCCGAAGGGCCGATGTGGACGTTGCGGTCGTGGACCTTGCCGGACAGCGAGCCGCTCAGGTTCGAGGTGACGGCCTGCGTCTTCGACACCTTCTTGGACTCCAGGCGCTCGCGCTCGAGCATGTTCTTGAAGTCCATGTTGCCGCCGACGTTGAGCTGGTAGGTGCGGTCGAGCGCGACGCCACGGTCCTCGAAGAGCTTTGCCATCACGCGGTGGGTGATGGTGGCACCGACCTGCGACTTGATGTCGTCGCCGACGATCGGGATCCCTGCGTCCTCGAACTTCTTCGCCCAGACCGGGTCGGAGGCGATGAAGACGGGCAGGGCGTTGACGAACGCTACTCCAGCGTCGATGGCGCACTGCGCGTAGAACTTGTCCGCTTCCTCGGAGCCCACGGGCAGGTAGGAGACGAGGACGTCGGCCTTCGTGTCCTTGAGCGCCTGCACCACGTCGACGGACTCGGCGTCGGAGAGCTCGATGGTCTCCGCGTAGTACTTGCCGATGCCATCGAGGGTGGGGCCGCGCTGGACGGTGATCCCGGTGGGCGGCACGTCGGCGATCTTGATGGTGTTGTTCTCGCTGGCGTTGATGGCCTCGGAGAGGTCGAACCCGACCTTCTTGGCATCGACATCGAACGCGGCGACGAACTCCACATCACTGATGTGGTACTCGCCGAACTGCACGTGCATCAGTCCGGGGACGATCGAGTTGGCGTCAGCGTCCTTGTAGTATTCGACGCCCTGCACAAGCGAGGAGGCGCAGTTGCCTACACCCGCTATGGCGACGCGTACCTTTTTCTCACCCATGGTCGGGTTCTCCTTCTGTCTGGTGAAGCTCGCTCGGTGGCGTTGTCGAGTTGTGGGACCGGGGGGTGCTGGTCTCGGTGGAGATGAGCTCGTTGAGCCAGCGGACCTCGCGCTCGCTCGATTCGAGCGAGAGCTGGTGGAGCTGCCGGGTGTACCGGTCATGCCCGCTCATGCGGGCGATGGTCTCGCGGAGGCTCTCTCGGCGTTCCTCGACCTGTCGGCGGCGGCCCTCGAGAATGCGGATCCGCGCGTCGACCGGTGTGCGATTGAAGAACGCCAGGTGGACCCCGAAGCCGTCGTCGCTGTAGTTCTGCGGGCCGGTGTTCGCCACGAGCTCATCGAAGCGGGCATGGCCCGCCTCGGTGACCTGGTAGACCTTCCGGGCTCGCCGACGCAGTCCCTGGCCCTCGTTGAGGGGATCCTCAGCGATGAGGCCGTCCGCTTGCATTCGGCGGAGAGCGGGGTACAGCGAGCCGTACGAGAAAGCGCGGAACGGACCGAGGAGCTCGGTCAGGCGCTTGCGCAGCTCGTACCCGTGCATGGGGGACTCCTTGAGGAGGCCTAGCACTGCAAGCTCGAGCACGGCTCCCCCTCACTGGTCCCGGTGTGTTCGATCCCGCTGCGAATGCAGCGATGCGTAAGGCAACTGTATCGCAGCGATATATTCGATGCACGTATTTGTTAGCCACGGCATAACCTTCGCGCCATGATGTGTCAATCACCGCTCCATGGCCTCGTTACCAGGGCTGTCCCGGCCGGGGCCCGTGGTGCTGCCCATCACACCGGGCGCTAGGCGTGCAAAGGGCCACCAGGCCGAAGGGCGCGCGGGGCGCCGACGTACTCTGGACTCGTGCGATCGCAGCGGCAGACCGTGGACTACGCGCTCCAGCGTCGCTCCGTTCTCGCCGACGTCTACGCGGGGAGGACCGGAGTCGCCGCTGCCTGCGATGCGAGCCCCTACCTCCTGCGGGCAGCGAAGTTCCATGGGCGCCCCAGCGAGGTTGTCTGCCCGATCTGCCGTAAGGAACAACTCACCCTCGTATCGTGGGTGTTCGGTGATCGGCTCGGAACGGTCTCGGGCTCGGCACGCAGCGACGAGGAGATCGCGAGGCTCGCCCTGGTGCAGGAAGAGTTCACGGTCCATATCGTGGAGGTGTGCCGGACATGTGGATGGAACCATCTCGTGCAATCCCACGTGCTGGGCGAGGCGCCGCCGCGCCGATCCCGCCGCAAGCAACCGCGACCATCGGCCCGCACCGCGAGCGAATAGCCGCACCAAGAGCCGCCGCTAGAACGGGAGTCCAGAAGTGAGCTCGTCGAAGAAGCCCTCATCGAGGGGCAGCGCAGCCCGTCGCAAGAAGTCCCGGCTCGGCCTGGCCCTGCGGCTCCTCGCGGTAGCGCTCGTCCTGATCATCATCGTCCCGATCGCCACGTTCATGGTGTTCTACATGGCGGCGAGCGTGCCCAGGCCCGGTGACATCCCGACCAAGCAGGTTGCCACCATCTACATGGATGATGGCGAGACCGAGCTCGCGCGCATCGTTCCGGCCGAGGGCAACCGCACCGAGGTCACGATCGATGAGATCCCCCAGCACATGCTCGACGCCGTCATCGCCGCCGAGGACCGGAACTTCTACACCAACCCCGGGTTCTCGGTCTCCGGCCTTGCTCGCGCGGTCCGCGACAACCTGCTGGGCAGCGAGAACGCCGGCGGTGGATCCACCATTACCCAGCAGTACGTCAAGAACGCCCTCGTCGGCTCCGAGCGGACGCTGACCCGCAAGCTGCGCGAGCTTGTCATCGCGACGAAGATGTCCCGCGAGTGGGCGAAGGACGACATCCTCCTCGCCTACCTGAACACTATCTACTTCGGCCGCGGCGCCTACGGCATCGCCCTGGCCTCGGACTACTACTTCGGCAAGGACGTCTCCGAGCTCACCCCCGAGGAGAGCGCTGTCCTCGCAGCAGTCGTCCAGCAGCCCTCGCGCCTCGATCCTGCCCTCAATCGCGAGGAGGCCGAGACACGATGGGGCTACGTTCTCGACGGCATGGTGGAGATCGGCTCCCTCAGCCCCGCCGAGCGGGCAGCTGCCGAGTACCCCGAGTACCGGGCCCTCGAGGATGTGGGCGAGGAGAACCTCACACCGGGCCCCAACGGGTTGATCCGCACGCGTGTCATCAGTGAGCTGCGCTCGCTCGGCATCAACGAGACAACGCTCAACACACAGGGCCTGCAGATCACCACCACCATCGATTCGCTCGCCCAGGACGCGGCCGTCAATGCCGTGGACAACGCGCTTTCCGGGCAGCCCGAGAACCTGCGCTCCGCGGTCGTCTCGATCGATCCCCGATCCGGCGCCGTGCGTGCCTACTACGGCGGCGAGGACGGAGCAGGCTTCGACTACGGCCACGCCCCGCTGCAGACCGGCTCCACGTTCAAGGTTTTCGCCATGCTCGCGGCGCTCGATCAAGGCATTCCGGTCACCCAGCCCTACGACAGCAGCCCGCTGACCCTCAATGGGATCACCATCAACAACGTCGCCAACGCGAGCTGCGGACGCTGCTCCATGGCCGAGGCGCTCAAGCAGTCATTGAACACGTCCTTCTACCGCGTCATGCTCTCGCTGGACAACGGCCCGCGTGACGTGAAGGAGGCGGCCCACGAGGCCGGAATCCCGCGCGAGATCCCCGAGCTCGATTTCGAGGTCCTCACCGAGCAGGGCGATCCGCCCAACAACGGCATCGTGCTCGGCCAGTACCAGGTGCGTCCCATCGACATGGCCTCCGCGTACGCGACGATCGCCGCTTCCGGCATCTACCACGAGCCGTACTTCGTCGAGCGCGTTGTCGACGCGGAGGGACGGCTCCTCTTCGAGCGCGACGAGCCCGACGGCGACCGGCGCCTGCGCGAGGCGGTCGCCGACAATGCCACCTCTGCGATGGAACCGATCGCCGCCTACTCCAACGGCAACGCCCTCGCTGGTGGCCAGCCGTCCGCCTCGAAGACGGGCACCACCCAGCTCGGCGACACCGGAAACAACCGCGATGCCTGGATGGTCGGCTACACGCCCTCCCTGTCCACCGCGGTGTGGGTCGGCACCAATAATGGCGAGCCCCTCCTGACGTCCTGGGGCGGACAGGTCTACGGCTCCGGGCTCCCCGCCACGATCTGGAAGCAGACCATGGATGGTGCCCTCATCAACACCCCCTGGGAGGACTTCCCCGAGCCCGATCCGATCGGTGGAGTATCGGGCGTGCCCGTCTACGTACCGCCTTCCACGACCGAGGAGGAGGAGGAGACCGAGACAGAGACCGAGACAGAGACGGGTACAGAGACCACGGAGGTCTCCATCCCGATCGCTCCCGGCCTGACGATCGAGGTCCCCGTCCCCGGCGGTGGCAATAGCGGCCAGAACAACGGCGGCGAGGGCAATGGCGGCCAGAACAATGGCGGGAACGAAACCGGCGGCAATGGCGGCGCGGGGGAGGGTAGCGAGCCCGGTCAGGGCGGCACCACGCAGGGCGGCCAGGGCGGTACCAGCCAGCAGCAGAACCCCGGCGTCGGGGGCGGGCCGGTCTCCGGGCGCAATCCCGCGAGCAGCCAGGCGCCCGGCACCGCAGCGGCAACGGCTGGCGATCCCGACGGCGCCACGACTGCCTCGGGCCAGCCGCTCACCACCGCCGCGCGTGAGCCCATGGAGGACTCCACGGATACGGATGAGCAAGCAGCCCTGGCCACCGAGGCCGGCACGGGATAGTGGACCCGAGGAGCGCGGGTGCCTGAGACAGCAGGCGCCCGCCCGGCCGCACCACCAGGCTTCGGCGCCGATCAACGCGACCGGCCCACGCTCGCCCACCCCGCGGCAGCCCAGCTGAGCACCGCGATCGGAGGGCCCGCGGGCCAGCACGCCCACGTCGGCGGCGCGCGATTCTGGACACCACTCCGAGTGGTGCTCGCTCTCGCAGTGCTTGTCCTCGCTCTCGCCTGGACCGGCAAGGCGGCGTGCATCCAGCAATTCCCGGGTGGCACGGATGGTGCCCAGGTGCTCGATTGGCGCGATGGCCGCCAGTACGTGGCGCTGTGCTATTCCGACACCGTTCCGCTCTACGGCGCCCACCGGCTCAACGAGCTCGCGCTTCCCTACAAGACATCCTGGGAGCAGGAGGACCCTGACGGCACGGTAGGCCTCCGGTACATGGAGTATCCCGTCGTGACCGGCATGTACCAATACGCTGCCGCAGTGGTGGCCAGCGTATGGGCCGAGGGCGCGCGCCAGGGATGGCTGCCCGGCGCCCTCCCCGTGGTCCTCTACTTCAACGCCGTCGCGCTCGGGCTCGCCGTGGCCTGGCTGGTCACCGTGCGCTGCACCCTGGCGCTCGCTGGGCGCCGACCGTGGGATGCCGTGCTCGTCGCGATCTCTCCTATCGCCATCGTGCATGCATTCACCAACTTCGATGCCATCGCCACCGCGCTGACCATGCTGGCCATCCTGGCCTGGAGCCGTGGCCGACCGACCATGGCAGGCCTTCTCATCGGCATCGGAGCTGCCTCGAAGCTCTATCCTGTGTTCCTGGTGGGCGCGTTGCTCGTGCTTTGCGTGCGAACCGGGCGGCTGGGGCACTGGGCACGGATGCTCGTCGCTGCCATCGCGGCATGGCTGGCCGTGAATGTTCCGGTGCTCGCGCTCTATCCGCAGGGGTGGCTGGAGTTCTTCCGGCTCAACAACGAGCGAGGCATGGACCCCGATTCGATCTACAACGTGGTCAGGTCGTTCACTGGCTGGCCGGGGTTCGACGGCGTGCTAGCGGCGGGGGAGCGCCCGGTGATCCTCAACGCGGTCTCGCTGGGCGCTTTCCTGCTGGTGTGCATCGCGGTGGCGGTCATCGCGCTCACCGCTCCCCGGCGGCCACGCGTGACGCAGTTGATGTTCCTGCTCGTGGTCGGGTTCCTGATCACCAACAAGGTGTGGAGCCCCCAGTTCTCGCTGTGGCTCGTGCCGCTCGCGGTGCTCGCGGTGCCCCGCTACCGGCTGCTGCTGGCCTGGATGACGATCGATGCGCTGGTGTGGGTGCCGCGCATGTACTACTACCTCGGCACCGGGAGCAACGGATTGCCAGAGCAGTGGTTCACCGCCACGGTCGTGCTGCGCGACATCGCGGTGCTCGTGGTGTGCGCCGTGGTGGTCCGGCAGATCTACCGCCCGGGGGAGGACCGGGTGCGCCTGCATGGCCGGGACGATCCCGCGGGCGGGGTGCTCGACCATGCGCCCGATGCGCCTGCTCGCTGGCTGCCGCGCGTGCTACGCCCGCGCGGGTTCCAGCCATGGCAGGCGAGCGAGACCTAGGGGCATGAGGAGCGCGGCACGCGCCGCGGCTCGGCCGGCCCGTCGCTAGCGAGCGCATCGATGGCCAGGAGCTGGGCGACCGGGTCGGCGGCGAGGGTCTGGAAGGTGATCTGGCCAGTCCTGACGAAGGTGTCCCAGGTGGTCTGCAGGGTCAGTGCCTCGGGGGAGTAGGGCCCGCACACATCCTGGGTGCGAACAATCCTTAGCGGCGACTCCGGATGGGGCAGGAGATCGTCGACGGTGTGCGCCAGGCCTACCGCATCGGTGCCGCTGACGATGAAGGTCGTCTCGAGGCCGGTGGACCGGGCATTGCTCAATGTCGTCCGGTTCCGGGGATCAAGATCCGGGGATATCGCCACGAGATCCTTGATGACATGTGCTGCGGCTGGCCACTTGCCGATCGCGAGAATGCTGGGCAGGGCTCCTGATCCGATAGTGACCACGCTGATCTTGTCGCTGTGGATCTCGATCATTGCGCGCAGGGTGTCGAATACGTGCTGGCTCGCTCGGGAAGGGCTGGCGGCGTCCGTTCGCGGGATCGCGAGAATGCACGTGGTGTGCCCGGAATTGATGAGCTCGGCGATGAGAGGATGGTCGCTCGGAATGGTTTTTTCCGTCGGTGGCACGAGCAGGACTGGTTCGCGCATCGTGGCGGGGCTCACAGTGAGATCTGCGTCGCAGTGGACGTTCGCGCCCTGGCGTGGACTGGCCTGGCGGGGGGCTTCGCTTGGTCCCGCGAGGGCGGGAACGGGCGAAGCGGCGAGGATCGTGGCGAGAACGGCGGTGATCGCGCATGCAAAAAGGCTGCGTCGCTGGATCGGCGGCGAATTCTCTTGCTGCACGACATCCTCCACCTTGAGATGTGTTATAGGTCACACTATCAGCAGCATTGCTGAAGCGAGTTGATTCATCTCCTCTACCCCGATGGTGCGCTTCCGAAACGAGACGCGCGCGTTGCAGGGCCTTTCTGGCCCCCGATGGCGCATCCCTGGCGACGGCCGCGGGCAGTGCATCGCTCCCTGCGGGGCGTGTAGGTCATTCAAATGACAATGCATCTAGGGTATTGCGCTACCACGATCGCGGCCGTTCAATATAGGTACGCCGGTTGATATTTCGAGGCACGACAAGATCATTTTCTTTCTCGATGCTCCGTGTGCCGATAGGTTAATTTGTCATTCGCTACCGCGAAGCGTCTAGGTTGTCGAAAGGTGCGTTCTTTGTTCACGGACGAACTCAGCAAATCCCGCGGGCGAATTGCCATCGCCGGGCGCGGAGATTTCATCGATGATGCCGTCTGCGCGCTACTCGCCGCGCAGGGATTCCACGCGACGACCCAGATCAGCCTGGAACCGGCATGTCGCTACGACCTGATCGTCATCCGGCCCCCCGAGGCATTTCGGAATCCTGACATCTTCACGAGGGTGGCAGCGGCCGCGCCCCGGCACCTCATACTCGGCCAGCCAGACCCAGCAACGATCGCCAGGTTTCCCGCAGCGCGCTGGCTGCCGAGCGACATCGATCGCGCGACCTTCGTCAACACCATCATCGAGCTCATTGGGGCATCGCACCCCGCTCAGCCGCGCCACAGGCCCGGACTGTCTGCCCGCGAGCGTGCTGCCGTCATCCACTACGCGCTCGGCATGACAGTGCGGCAGGTCGCCGAGGAGCTTGGAGTGGCTCCCACTACGGTTTCGACGCACCTCGACCGTGCCCGCGCGAAGTACGTCGCAGCAGGCCGTGGAGCGGAGGGCAAGATCGGGCTGCTTCGATGCGCTCTCGAGGATGGGCTCATCCCCTGCCCGTGCAGCCGCGGTGCAAGCACCGACAATCTCCTCGCGGTGGGCTAGCGCGCGCCCATGGCTTCGCCGGAGGCCGACGGACCGCGTGGCGCGTCCGCAGTCAGGGTTCCCGATGCTCGGGGATCGGCAGCCATCCGTCCTCCACAGCACGCTTGAACAGGTCCGTCTTGGTGGGAGCGGGCCGTCCTGCCTCGGAGTACTTCTGGCGTATCCGACCCAGGTAGTCGTGCACGGTCTGCTCGGCCAGCCCTGTCAGGTGCGCCACGCGGGCCGCCTTCTCCCCAGAGGCATACAACGCGAGCACCTCCTGCTGGCGCGGGCTCAGTCCGACATCCGGCAATTGCGGATCGCCATCGATCGCTGCTGCCCAATCAGTAGTGACCACCTGCTGCCCGGCCGCTGCCATGCGCATCGCCTCGACGACCGCATGAGCCGGCTCGGACTTGCGCACCACACCGAGAACCCCGGCCCGGGCAGCGGAGCGCACCAGGTAGGGATTCTCCGCGCCCGTGAACGCGAGCACCGGCTTGCCATGCTCGCGCAGCCTCGTGACGTTGCTCATCGGGGACGAGCCATCGCCGAGCCGCAGATCCAGCACCACCAGATCCACCTCGTCGATCCGCGGGAGAAGGTCCTGCACCGTGCTGACGGTGACCACGAGCGCGAGGTCAGGTACCTCGGCGAGGATCGTCGCCAGCCCGATCGCCACGGATTCGTGATCCTCGATCAGGCCGATGCTGCGCAGCGGCATCGGTGTCGCTGGCTCGTTCTCGACAGGCATTGCGGCGCGTCCCCCTTGGTCGATCTCGCGGTTCTCGGGTCCCGGCGGGCTGCCCGGTTTGCCGGAGTGCCCGGTCATCGTAGCGCGAGGCACCCGTCACCGTATCGGAACGCGACCATGCTGGCCGGGCCACGAGAAACGCCCCCGCGAGGAGCACGAGCCCGGCCGCCCGGCCCCACACTCCGACCTGCACCACCCACAGCGAGCCGCCCGCGGGATCGATCCCCGCGCCGAGGTCATAGAAATACCGGAAAACGCCGATGCCGATCGCGAGATCAGCGAGCACGTACGCGCCGATCAACGTCCAGGGCACGCGAAGCAGCACCAGGAATGGCAGCAGCCACAGCATGAACTGCGGCGAGTGCACCTTGTGCAGCAGCAGGAACCCGCAGAGCATGGTCGCCGACACCGCGATCCACGGGTACTCGCCGGTCCGGCGCAGGATCCACCATCCCGCCGCCAGCGCCGCGGCGAAGCTCGCCAGCGCCAGGGCGGGCGAGGCCGTTCCCACGATCAGGTCATAGGTCTCGCCCTCGCCGATCAGCGGGCGCAGGCCCCAGTACCAGATCGAGTTGGTCGTGATATCAGCCGTGCGCAGGGACTGGAACTCGAACGATGCCCGCCACCCCTCGAAGCCCAGCACGGCGAACGGCGCATTGATCGCTACCACCACGAGAGTTGCCACGCCTGCCACGCCCGCGGCGCCCGGCACGTCCCATCGCCGCCGCGGATCATCCCCGCCCGTCAGCGCCCACAGGAGCAGGGGGGCGACGAAGAAGCCGGGATAGATCTTCACGCAGAAGCCCACCGCAAGGATCACGGCGGCCACCAGCGCGCGCTTGCGGGTGCCCCACCCCTGGCAGCGGACCACGATGTACACCGCCGCCACCGCGGTGAGGACGACAGCAAGATCCCAGTTGTGGAACCCATACATCACGAGGGCCGGTGCCGCGGCGAACAGCAGGGCCCGCCAGCCCGCCAGCCGGGCGAGCAGCCACGCGGTGGCCAGCCCGAACGGTGCCAGGATGATGCTGGACCACAGCAGGAAGCTGGCATCGTTGCT
This sequence comes from Hoyosella levis, assembly GCF_026008515.1. Taxonomy (GTDB): domain Bacteria; phylum Actinomycetota; class Actinomycetes; order Mycobacteriales; family Mycobacteriaceae; genus Lolliginicoccus; species Lolliginicoccus levis. The sequence goes on along the minus strand of NZ_BQYM01000006.1, from coordinate 68,780 downwards.
CGCTGGGAGCGCACCGAGCCACATCAGCAGCCCCGAGAGGACGGGATACTCGACGGTGCCGTTGAAGAGAAAGCCGTCCGGCGTGATGCTGCCGTGGATGTAGGGGAAGACCTTGGACTCGATGCCTCGGCCGAGCCAGAGCAACTGGATGTCGGAATAGCACACGGCCTGGTTCTTGAGGACGTCGAAGTTCGCGCTGCGACCCGCGGCATCGAAGACCGGGCCGGTGCAGCGCGCTTTGTTCGCGTAGGCGAGAAGGAGCGCGATGGCCGCCACGAGGAGGACCAGGGCGGGAGCGAGGTAGCGGCGCGCGAGAACAGGCATCGTGGACATTGTTGCGGAAAAGCCGGCTTGCTGCGGGCACGACTGCCCGGGGACCGGTTTCGTGTTGGCGCTAGCAATTAGCTTCTGCTGGTGCGAACTGGTAGTTTGCTGAGGTTACTGACGTAACAACCCTCCTGCCACGGACCGTCCGTGGCCGTTGAAGCCCATGGGAGGTGATGAGGTCCCGTGCGTCAATACGAAATGATGGTGATCCTCGATCCGCGTCTGGACGAGCGCACCGTTGCTCCTTCGCTCGATACTTTCCTCAATGTGATCCGCCAGGGTGGTGGCACGGTCGATAACATCGACATCTGGGGCAAGCGTCGGCTCGCCTACGAGATCAACAAGCTCGGCGAGGGCATCTATGCCGTCGTCAACGTGACTGCTGAGCCCAGCACCGTCGCGGAGCTTGACCGCCAGCTCGGCCTCAATGAGTCCGTGCTGCGCACCAAGGTTCTCCGGCTCGGCCGCTGAGCAAGCCTCGAGCGCGTGAATTGTCAGGGGTCGCGGGTAACCATGCATGTGCGGCTCCCGCGGCGCATCCCATGAAGCCCGGATAGGTCACGACATCGGCAAGCCCCAGGGCATGTCGCTGATCCTGGCCATACATCTGTGTGACATTGGATCCCCCAGGACATTCACGAACAACCAGGCTGGCTCGTCCATCCACCAGGAGGAAACATGGCAGGCGAAACTGTAATCACGGTCATCGGCAATCTCACTGCGGATCCCGAGCTACGGTTTACTCCCGCAGGTGCAGCAGTAGCGACATTCACTGTCGCGTCGACCCCTCGTCGGTTCAACGCTCAGTCGAACCAATGGGAGGACGGCGAGGCACTGTTCCTCCGGTGCAACATCTGGCGCCAGGCGGCGGAGCACGTCGCTGAATCCCTCAACAAGGGAATGCGCGTCATCGTCAACGGCCGGTTGCGGCAGCGCAGCTTCGAGACCCGCGAGGGCGAGAAGCGCACTGTCATCGAGCTCGAGGTCGACGAGGTGGGTCCTTCCTTGAAGTACGCCACCGCGAAGGTCAACCGGGTCAGCCGTCCCGACGGTGGACAGGCAGCACAGGGTGGACGCGGCGGCGGATTCGGCGCGGCCCCGGCAGCGCCGGCGAATGATCCGTGGGGCAGCGCACCACCGGCCAGCGGCTTTGCAGGTCAGGGCGACGAGCCGCCGTTCTGATCGGTCCGGGCGCCCGCCACGGACACAATCGGCCTGGGTGGGAACACCCTTCCAGGAGTTGAGCTACCAGCAGATGAGATACCTGGTGCAGCAGGAACGCGGGGGTGCGCGTTCCCGACAGCAACAGGAATCAATCGGAGAAAGACCATGTCCCACGCACGCTTGCGTATGACAACACAACAGTCATGCGTGTTCTGCGCCCCGGCGGGAGCCCGCATCGACTACAAGGATGCGGCACTGCTCCGGACATTCGTCAGCGATCGCGGACGAATCCGGGCACGCCGGGTCACTGGCACCTGCGTCCAGCATCAAATGGACGTGGCTGCCGCAGTCAAAGTTTCACGAGAAATGGCCCTGCTGCCGTACACCTCGACGGCACGCTAAGGAACGGGAGGACAATAGAATGAAGCTCATCCTCACCGCTGAAGTTGAGCACCTTGGCGCTCCTGGCGACACCGTCGAGGTCAAGGACGGCTACGGCCGTAACTACCTGCTTCCGCGAGGACTCGCAATCCGCGCCACCCGTGGCGCCGAGAAGCAGGTTGAGGAGCTGCGCAAGGCCCGTGAGTCACGCGCGGCCCGCGACCTTGACATCGCCGAGGAAGCCAAGGCGACGCTGGAGAAGATCGGCGCCATCACGATTCCGGTTCGCACCGGCGCGGGTGGCAAGCTCTTCGGTTCGATCGCAGCCTCGGACATCGTGTCGGCTATCAAGTCGGCCGGTGGTCCCACGGTGGATCGGCGCAACGTCGAAATGCCTTCAGCGCACATCAAGTCGGTTGGCAAGTACATCATCGTTGTCGGTCTGCACTCCAAGGTGTCAGCCCGGCTGAACGTCAGTATCGTGCCTGCCTGACATAGCAGATAGCGCCTAGCCCCAGGGGTCCTCGACCCCTGGGGCTAGACGTGTAGTTGTCCACAAGTGTCCTGTGGATAACTTGGGGAACTAGGCGAGGAACATTCCCCAGCGCCACGAAAAGGTGGCGAGGTGGCAAACAGCGCGTGGATAGCTAACGCACAACACGGTGCGACACGCCAGGAATCACAATCTGGCGACACGCCGTGCACAGCGTTGTCCACAGTGTGCACAGCCAAAAAGTGCAGTGTGAGCTGGTGTTATTCGCCCATCCTTCTCCTGGCTCCCGAAACTGTCCACAGGTTGTTCACAAGATATCCCCAACTATCCACAGGGTTATGCACAGAACTGTGCACAGGCAACTCTCACGTCATGCTTGAGACTCGTCCGGGTCCGTGAATCCGACACGCGGCACACCCTCGCAACCGTCGGACCAAAGCGGTACAACAAGAACGCGGCATCCACGCCGCACCGAGCCAGCACCACCCTCAGGAGGCACCAGTGGCCGCGGACGACCGGGCACCACGCACTAGCGACCACGGCCCCGCCAATGACCACGGGCCCGGCGACGACCACTTCCGCCAGCCGCCCCAGGATCTCGGCGCCGAGCAAGCCGTGCTCGGCGGAATGCTGCTCAGCAAGGACGCCATCGCCGACGTCATCGAGCGGCTCCGCCCCGGGGACTTCTACCGGCCGGCCCACCAGGATGTGTATGACTGCATCCTCGACCTCTACGCGCGCGGCGAACCAGCCGACCCCGTCACTGTCGCTGCGGAGCTCGAGCGTCGCGGCGATCTCCGGCGCATCGGCGGCGCCCCCTACATGCACACCCTCATCTCGACCGTTCCTACTGCGGCCAACGCTGGCTACTACGCCGAGATCGTCGCCGAGAAAGCCATCCTCCGCCGACTCGTCGAAGCGGGCACGCGCATCGTCCAGTACGGCTACACCGGCAGCGAGGGGCAAGACGTCGCCGCCATCGTCGACCGCGCCCAGGCCGAGATCTTCGAGGTCACCGAGCGTCGCACCACCGAGGACTATGTCGCGCTCGAGGAACTCCTGCAGCCCACCATGGACGAGATCGACTCCATCGCCTCCCGCGGCGGCATGTCCCTCGGCGTGCCCACAGGATTCGTCGAGCTCGACGAGCTCACCAACGGCCTGCACCCCGGGCAGATGATCATCATCGCCGCCCGGCCCGGCGTGGGTAAATCCACTCTCGGCATGGACTTCCTGCGCTCGTGCTCCATCAAGCACGGGATGGCGAGCGCAGTGTTCTCGCTCGAGATGAGCAAGACCGAGATCGTCATGCGACTGCTCTCGGCCGAATCGAAGATCAAGCTCGCCGACATGAGGTCCGGCCGCATGACCGACGACGACTGGACCCGGCTTGCCCGCCGCATGAGCGAGATCAGCGAGGCGCCCCTGTTCATCGACGACTCGCCCAACCTCACCATGATGGAGATCCGCGCCAAGGCCCGCCGGCTCAAGCAGAAGCACGACCTCAAGCTGATCGTGCTCGACTACTTGCAGCTCATGAGCTCCGGGCGCAAGGTTGAATCACGGCAGCAGGAAGTCTCCGAGTTCTCCCGCAGCCTCAAGCTCCTCGCGAAGGAGATCGAGGTTCCTGTCATCGCCATCAGCCAGCTCAACCGTGGTCCCGAGCAACGTGCCGACAAGAAGCCGCAAGTCTCCGACCTGCGCGAATCGGGTTCCCTGGAGCAGGACGCGGACATGGTCATCCTGCTCCACCGCCCCGATGCGTTCGAGCCCGATGACCCCCGCGGCGGCGAGGCCGACATCATCATCGGCAAGCACCGTGCGGGCCCTACCGCCACCATCACTGTCGCTCACCAGCTCCACTACTCCCGCTTCGTCGATATGGCGCGGGGGTAGGTCGCGGGGCGGGCTTGCCGGTGGCGCGGGCCCGCGCTGGAGGGGGCGCTGGCGCGCCTGGATTGCGCCGCTGGTGGCGCTGGCGCGCCAAACGCGAGGGAAAACGCTTCCCCATCGGCGTGTTGCAAGGGCGTGTCGAGCAGCTTCTATCGCGTTTGGAGTCGAGGGCGGCGAATGCTCGGCTTCCTTGGCCGAGGACTCCCGCTGCGGACAGCAAGGAGAATGCTTCACCGGCGCCGTTATCCGAGCGTTATCTCTACTTTATCGAAACGTGACTATCGCTGCGGTGGCGCTGTGACACCCGGAGCGCATCGTAGATAACGTCACCGCAGTTCAGGAAGCCGATTCGCCCGACCCACCCGCCCCACGCAGTAGCAGCGAAGAGGTTGCCTGACTGCGGTGACATCATGCTCGACACCATTTCCGATCAGGCCTGCAAACCAACCTCGGGCCCGATCGACCCGCTTCCGGAGGGAGCTTCGCGCCATGCTCGCTAGCCCCAATGTCGCCATCAGCATCGAGAACCTGTGCGACGAGATCGACGTCGTGCACATCGCGGGGGAGCTCGACGCCCTGGCGCTGCCGCGCCTGTTCACCGTCCTCGGCCACCTCGACGAGCCTGAGCAGGTCATCATCGATGTGCGTAGGGTCCACTTTCTGTCCCGGACCGGGATGAGCGCACTCTCGGACCTTGCCTCCCTGTCGTCCCTTACCGGCGCATCGATCGCGATCATTGCGTCCGAGGGCGTGCGGCAGGCGCTCGCCAAGCGCGACGGTGCACCGCTGGCCTGCGGGTCGCTGCGGGCGGCCTGCTTGCTCCTCGCTGCGGAACCAGCCCAGCCCGCCCTGCGGCTCGTGTCCTCTGCCTCGTAGCGGCAGGATCCGAGTCGCGGCCGCAGGGCCGCCAACCCCGCCAGCGCGCGAAGCCAGCCGGATCTAGCGACGCGCTCCCGAGAACCGGTCGAGGATGGCGCGGGCGCAGCGCACGGCGGTGGCGCGATCCTGGGTGAGCACGTACTCGAACTCGCGGTCCTCGTCGCGCTCGCCGCGGTGCAGGTCGCGGGCGGTGAGCACGCTGCAGAAGTGCGGGGCGAGCACTACGACGTTCCATTCCTCCACCAGTGGCTCGCCTGGCTCGAGGGGCGCGTGGTGCACGCCGTCCTCCACGATGGATCCCATTCCCACCCCGTAGACGCCGGCGAAGGCGACGCGGCCCGCTAGCGATTCCCATCGTCGGCGCGTGCGGGTGGTGAAGTTGCGGACGTGCTGGAAGGTTCCGAGCAGGATGGTGTCGCCGCCAGCTGTGGCTGCCTGGTTCTCCAGGGTGGTGCTCAGCTCGACGAGCAGTGTCTTGCGGCTCCAGTGCGTGCGGTGGTCCTCCGCGGCGATGGCGAACGGGAGCCTTCCTTCCCGCGCCGGCGCGGTTCCGATGCGCAGGGGAGTGACATTGGTCGTGTCGAGTTGCGCGGGCGAGGCCGCGGGGGGATAGGCCTGGCCCATTCCGTGGCTGGCGCCGAGGCCGATGGCGCGCTCGTGGTGGATCATCGAGTCGATGCCGTCGGCGATGACGATGGTGGTGCTGTGCTCGGCCTGCGCCGCGACGGCCTGGGCGACGTGGGCCGTCCACGCGTCGGGCTTGGTGGCGATGAGCGTGGCGGACAGGATGATGATCTCGGGCTCGATGAGGGGCAGCAGCGCCAGGGGCTTGTCGCGGGCCCCGACCTCGTCGACGGCGATGGCCTTGCCGGATTCCCGCGCCGCGGCGATAAGGCGCAGGGCGCGCGCCGGGTCCGAGGCGAGGGCGTGATCGGTGATGACGACGATCTCTTGGCGGTCGCCGCGTGGTTCGGCGGTCGGCTGGAGCTGCTCGAGCGAGCCTACGTCGACGGTGACGAGCGCGGGCACGGCGCTGGCGGGGTGCCCGTCGAGCGCGTGGGAGCGCATCCTGTCGAGGGTGGAGGTGTCGCTCATGGCCCGGGCAACGGCGCGCAATGCCGGGGACGCGGCGAGGGGCCCGTCGCCCTCGCCGCGCAGCTGCACGTCCACCGCTGCGAGGTGGCCGGTGCCGAGGTGGTGGACCGGCGCGAAGGTCGTCCGGACCGGGAGTCCCGCGTATTCCATAGCCTTCAGGCTTGCACCTGGTGCGGCGCGGGGTGCGGCCAGGTCCGCGATTGAGCGCGGATCTAGACATCCATATACCCCACGGGGTATATTTCGGGGTAGTTCCCAACACCGAGAAGGAGTCACCATGTGCTATCCCGTCAAGTGTCGCCAGTGCGGCAAGACCACCTGGTCCGGCTGTGGAATGCATGTCGATCAGGTCATGCGAGGCGTCCCCAAGGGCGAGCGCTGCGAGGGGCACGAGCCTGCCCCCGGTGTCCAGGGCGGATCATTGCTCACCCGCATGTTCGGCCGCTGAACCCCTGCCTAGCACGAACCCCTCCCGGGCTCGGGCCCTGGCTGAGCAAGAAACCTGGCCTAGCTCGGGCCCGCACCAATGAGCAGGAATCCAGCCCGGTCCGTCCGAACGCCATTGACCTGCAGTGACAGGCCATGATCGCCGTCGTAGTACCGGCGCGTACTGATCGGCTTGAACCTGTGGCTCCGTGCGATATCCCAGGATTCGCCAGGCTCGAGGTCACGGATCCCCAGCTTGAACACCTTCTCCCGCTCGTCTCCCCGCGCGCTAGCGAAGTGGAGGACATAGTCGACGGCGACGCGGGCACGAGCGGAACCGCCCAGGGTGATGCGGCAATCGAACGCCAGTTCCTCACCCATCGCGACTACTGGCGTGCGCACCGTTGGCCCGGTGACGTCTATCGCCGCGCGCGCATCCACCCCGATGCACGCCAGAGCACCGGCATGGGATCGCTTGATCAAGGTCCGCAACGCATGCCGCACCACCGATGCTGTGTTCTCATCGGGTTCCGCGAGCCACCCTTGCGCGATCCGCACGGCTAGCTCGGGATGGTCCCGGCTGATGTCGTTCACGCAGTTCGCCACCGAGCGGCGCACATACTCCGACTCATCCCGGTACAGCGCATCGAGGACCGGGACGATCGGCCCGGGGTCGTCTACCAGCCTTCGTGCTTGCGGTGCCCACGGCAGCCGTGGCCGCACCCCCTCGCTCGCGAGCCGTCGCACGTGCTCATCGTGATGAGTGGTCCACTCCATCACGATGCGGAGGCAGCGCTCGAGATGCTCGTCGAGGAACCAGCGCAGGGCTGTCTCCGCCGTCGAACGCGGCGTCAGCTCGGCCAGCAGCGCTAGCGCGTCCTCTACCTGGTCCCGTCCCCGGATGGCGACCGCCTCGGTGATCGGAAACGTCATCCAGCCCGTGAAGCGGGTGTCGCGCAGAGCGGCCCGCACGGGGCCTGCCAGACGATCGAGATCGCCAGGAAAGTCTTCGAGCACGGCATCGCGGGTGGCATTCACCCGCTCCCGGAAGCCCAGTCCATCAAGGGTGCCGGCGACTGCACGCAGCCGGGGCAGGCTGCCATCGCCACCGAGAATGGTGGCCAGTCCGGCTACAGCTTCGCGACCAAGGAGCTCATCGGCGTAGGGCATGGCAGCGATTGTGCACCGGGCCCCTGACAAGTCGGGCCCTGACAAGTCGGGCCCTGACAAGTCGGGCCCTGACAAGCCGGGCCCTGACAAGCCGGCCCCTGACAAGCCGGCCCCTGACAAGCCGGGCTCCTGGCAAGAAGCGGCCTACTCCTGCGCCTCGTTCTTGCGATTCTCCTCGCGGTAGCGGCGGCGCTGCTCCTCGGCTCGCGCCCGGCATTCGCGGAGGAACGCCTCGTCGGAATGCTCGTCCTGGGCGATATGCCGGCCTGGCCGCTCGTACTCGGGGAAGCCGGTGCTCCGGTAGCGGGGAGCGTCGTCCGCGTAGGGCCTGCCGGCGACGAGCCAGGCGACCATGCCCGCGAGCGGCAGGATGATCACCAGCAGGATCCACGCGACCTTGGGAAGGTTGCGGATACGGCTGTCGTCGGTATTGATGATGTCGATCAGGCACACCACAAGGATCACGAACGACAGCAGGAACAAGTACGGCATGGATGGCACCTCCGGATCGAGATGATCACAGCATGCTGGCGGGCCGCGCGCAACCGGAATGCAGTACGCGTTAGCGATCTTGTCGCTGGCGATGCTCCTGCCACGAGACCCGGAGGAACTGCTCCACCACGGCGAGCGTCCGGACCGACCGCCACGAGGGCAGCACATCGAACGCGTGCTGCCCGCCGTGCACCTCCACGTAGTAGGTGGGTTCGCGGGACAGCTCGCGGAGCTTCCGCGCGAACCCGCGGGCTTCCTCGATCGTCACCAGCGAGTCCCGATCGCCGTGGACGACAAGGAATGGGGGAGCATCGGCGGTGATCCGGTGCAACGGCGATGCCGCGCGGAACAGGTCGGGCTGCTGCTTGCGACGTGCGCGGAAAACGCTGCGCTGCAACAGCGCGCCGAGGGGGCGGAAGTGGTGCCGATCCTCATCGAGCAGGTCATACACGCCGTAGAAGGGCACGCACGCCGCGACGGACGTGTCGGCATCCTCGAAGCCTGGCTGGAAGAGCGGATCACCCGGCGTCAGGGCGGCCAGCGCGGCGAGATGCCCGCCAGCGGAGCCGCCGGTGATGGCGATGAACCCCGGATCGATGCCGTATTCGCTGGCATGCTCGCGGACCCAGGTGATGGCTTGCTTGACGTCGACGATGTGGTCGGGCCACCGGGACCGGGGGCTGAGCCGGTAGTCGATGTTGAAGCCTACCCAGCCGTTCGCCGCGAGGTGCGTGAGCAGCGGGATTCCCTGGTCCTTGCGGGAGCCCACGGTCCAGCCACCCCCGTGCACCTGGATGATCGCGGGCCTGCCCGTCGCCGGGGCATCGTCATCGCGGGGCAAGGTGATATCAAGCTTGAGCCCGAGCTTGCCGTGCCGCGAGTACACGACGTTGCTGATGCGTTCTACATCGCGCCTGCGCCATGGCAGCCACGGCAGCAGGACGTGCGACCCGGGATAGGGCCGGCTATCCCCCACGTCGACCTCTGGCACAGGGGGCTCGGCGGTGATCGTCGTGCCCCGGGCCAGCAGCGCGAACCGCGCCAGGATCGCAGCGCCCATCCCGAACATGATCAGGCCGGCGAGCCCTAGCGGATGCACGCCACCCACCGCGAGCAGCACCACGACGGCGATGCTCCCGCCGAGCAATGCATGCAGGGGCAGCTCGATCGCGATCCAGGCCGCCGGCCAGCTGACGATCACCGAGCGTCCCGCCGTGCGTGGCCAGAGCGCGTTGAGGGCAAGGGCAAGCATCGCTGCTCCCGTCACCAGCAGCGCGAGAGAGGAGAAGAGCTCGAGGCCGCTCACAGCGCCGCGATCACCTCGCGCGCGATCAGCTCGATGTGATCCAGGTCGTTCACATCGAGGATCTGCAGGTAGAAGCGCTCCACCCCCTCGCGGACGAATGCTCCGATCCGGTCCGCCGCCTCGCTGGGCGTGCCACAGATCCCATGCTCGCGCAGCTCTTGCGGATCACGGCCGATGATCGCCGCGCGGCGCCGGAAATCTTCCTCGGTGCTGCCCACGCAGGCCACGAGCGCGGCCGAGTAGACCAGGTCATCAGGATTGCGCTCGAGCCGCTCGCAGGTATCGCGGATCGTGGCGTAGCGGCCCCTCACGGCATCGAGCTCGGGGAACGCCGCGTTGTACTCGTTGGCGAACCGGGCGGCGAACTCGGGCGTGCGCGTCGGTCCGTTGCCCCCGATGATGATCGGCAGCTCCGACTGGAGCGGCTTGGGCAGCGCGGGATTGTTCTCCAGGCTGAAGTGCTCGCCGCGGAAGGTGAAGGTCACGCCGTCCGGGGTGTCCCACAGGCCAGTGATGATGGCGAGCTGCTCCTCGAACCGGTCGAACAGCTTTGGCGGGAAAGGGATGCCGAACGCGCGATGCTCCGCCTCGTACCATCCCGCGCCGATCCCCAGCTCGATGCGCCCGCCGGACATGTGATCGACCTGCGCGGCCTGCACCGCGAGGATCGCCGGGTGCCGGAACGTCGCGGACGTCATCAAAGTGCCCAGGCGTATCCGGGACGTTTCCCGCGCAAGGCCGGCGAGGGTGGTCCAGGCATCCGTGGGGCCTGGCAGGCCGTCCGAGCTGCCCATGCGCAGGAAGTGATCGGACCGGAAGAAGCCGTCGAAGCCATGCTTCTCCGCCAAGCGGGCGGCCGCGAGGAGAGCGTCGTAGCTCGCTCCCTGCTGGGGCTCAGTGAAGATCCGGAAATCCACAGTCATGAAACGTCCACCCTCCCAAGCGCTCACCGATTCTCGGTCGACCTAGACCGAGTCTGCCACGGCCTCGGGGATCGTGGTTGCCCCACGCGTCAACAGCAAGGTCGTGCCCACCGTGGCCGGCGCATCGATGAGCGCCGCCACTACCGCGGCAACATCGGCGCGCGGCACCCCGCCCTTCGGCAGCGGTGGGGCGGACAGCGCGACAAGGCCCGTTGGGGGATCGTTCGTCAGGCGGCCAGGTCGCAGGATCGTCCAGTCCAGCCCGTCGCGGCCGCGCAGGTCCTCCTCCGCGGCGGTCTTGGCCCGCAGGTACGCCGTCCACACCTCGCCGGCGTCGTCGGGGATGGGCTCGCCGGCGCCGAAGGTGGAGATCTGGATGAACCGGCGTGCTCCCGCGCGCTCCGCCGCGTCCGCGAGCAGGACCGCGGCCGCGCGATCCACGGTGTCCTTGCGCGCTGCTCCGCTGTTCGGGCCGGCCCCTGCCGCGAACACCGCGACATCGGCACCTTCGAGGGCGAGGGCCGCCTCGTCGACCGTCGAGTGCTCGAGGTCCAGCAGGATGGCCTCGCCGCCGAGCGCATGAATCTCGTGGGCGTGGCTCGGGTTGCGGATCAGTGCGACCGCGGAATCTCCCCGGGCGACGAGCAACTCGATCAGGTGCTGGGCGATCTGACCGTGACCACCGGCAATGACAACACGATGCGACATGAAGAGCCTTTCCATCCAGAGAAGCGTGCAATTATCCTGACGGGGATCACCAGGGGCGGGCGCGCAGCACCACGTCGACGGCGCTGCCCTTGGGGGTGCTGCGGAACTGGTGGTGCAACTGCTCCACGCGCAGTCCCGCAGCGGCATCCGCGAGGAGCGGTATGGTCGGCAGCACCGTGGGATCGGGCGGCCCGCCCACCCCGTGCTCGAGGTTCTCTCGCGCATGACCCAGATAGACCATGGTGCCAGTGGGTTCCAGCCACCGGCCCGCCGCCCCGACCACGGCGGCCAGCGTCTCCGCCGGCAAGTGCAGGTAGGACATCAGCACCAGGTCCACAGCTTCCCCTGGCTGCCACGTCGTCGCGTCGGCGACCATCCACTCGACGCGACCATCCGGATCGGAATCATGGGCATTGGCGATCGCCTGCTCGGACGAATCCACCCCGATCACCCGCCAGCCCAAGCTTGCCAGCCAGCGCGCGTTGCGCCCTTCCCCGCAGCCCAGATCGATCGCCGACCCTGGCGCGAGATCCTCGACGAGGCCGGGCAGCAGTGCCGCGGGCTCCCCGCCCCACGGCCGCGGCTCGGTGCGATACCGCTCGTTCCAATCCACGACTACCGAGGCTACTCGTTCCTGGTTCCCGTGCCCCGGCTGCTAGTCGAGCAGCGCGAACTCCGCCATCTCGAGGAGGCCATCAAGGGCGTCGGAGAGTGCGAGGGAGCGTTCGTGAACGCCCGGGGCGGTGAGGAGCTGATAGCGGTCGACGTCGCCCAGAGGGATGCAGTCGGCGAGCTCGTAGAGATGCCGCGCGGGAGTCTCGGATGCGCCGCCGAGCAGAGGCAGCTCGGGCATGGCGAGGCCGCTTCCGGGCATGTCCTGCCTCTCGGCGAGCTGCGCGAGGAGGCTGTAGAGCTCGGCGATGCGCGCCGCGAACGTGTGGAAGCCGGGCTCGACGGGTCCGTCGTTCTCGTCGGGCCAGGGCTCGATCTCCGCGCGCGGGAACGGCGCGTCATCGAGCCACTCGGTGACCCGGATGCGTTCGCGGCCGCGGCAGTCGAGCGCGTGCTGGCCGGGACCGATCTCCACGTGAGCGACGATCTCGGCGAGGGTGCCGACATCGTGCCGCTGCTCGCCGCCGCCGACCTCGGTGCCCCGCGCGATGAGCACCTGCCCGAATGTCGGCGCGCTGGCCTTCTCGAGGCAGTGGCGGACCATCGCCTGGTACCGCGGCTCGAACACGTGGAGCGGCATGGCTCCGCCGGGGAGCAGGACGGACCCGAGCGGGAACATCGGTGAGACGGTCATGCGGGAAGGAGCCCCGATATGGCGTCGATGAGCGGCGCGCCCACTAGCATCTCGGCATCGTTGTGCCCAGCTCCGGGCAGCACGACACGGGAATGCAGGTTGCGGGCGGAGTCGGCAACCTCAGCGCTCATGGAGGCGGGAATGATCTCGTCCGCGGTGCCGTAGGCGACAACAGTGGGGGCGGTGATCCGCTTGACGGCATCGAGCACGCGGAACCGATCGCGCAGCAGGCCATGCGGAAGGTAGGGGTAGTGGAGGCGGCCGACCGCCGCCAGGTCGGTGAAGGGCGAGCGCAGGACCAGGCCCGCCGGTGGATAGCGGAGCGCGAGGGAGGCCATGACGCCGCAGCCGAGGCTCTCGCCGAAATAGATCAAGCGCTCAGCCGGAACCGAGCGTTCCCTCCGCAGGTACCAGTAGGCGGCGCGGGCATCGAGCGCGAATCCCTCCTCGGAGGGGGAGCCTGGGTTGCCGCCGTAGCCGCGGTAGTCGAGAAGCAGGCTCGCGAACCCTTCGCGGGCGAGGGCTTCCGCGAGCGGCGCCCGGTCCGCCCGGTTTCCAGCGTTGCCGTGGGCGATGAGAACGGTGATGCCGCGCGGGGCGGTCCCGGGCACGGGCGATACATGCCACGCGTCGAGCGCGAGCCCATCATCCGTGTTGAGGCGTACCTCCTCGGCGGTGGGGAGCACGGAATGGGCGGCGGGCACTGCCGCGCCGTCGGGATAGTAGATGAGCTTGCGCTGCATGGCCCAGGCCACCGATCCCGCTGCTCCAGCAACGGCGAGCCCGGCTCCGCCCACGGCGAGGCCCCGCCCCCACAACCCATCGGTCAGTCCCATCCTGGTCCACCTCTCGGTCGGATCGATCACTCGCTATCCGAACCTACACCGGTGGTGGCAGGGTTGGCCTCATCATGGCGGCTGGCTCAGCCCTGGGGCGCGGCACGGAGCAGCTCGTGCGGCTTGTACTTCATGAAGCCCCGGTGCCGGGCAGACTTGACGGCCTTGACGCGGAACGCCGGGTGGTGCCGCAGGATGTCGGCGAGCTCGCCATCGACGAGGATGTCCCCGCCGGGCGCTGCGCTCGTCAGCCTGGCGGCGGTATTGACGACTTGCCCGTACAGATCGCCGAAGCGGGTGAGCGCGACGCCGTAGGCGAGGCCGATGTGCAGTAGGGGGAGCGACTCGTTGCTGTTGATGGCGCCCTGCAGGGCGATCGCGATGCGGGCGGCCGCGGCGGGCTGCTCGACGGAGAACATGATCTCGTCGCCAACGTTCTTGATCACCGAGCCGCCGTGCGCGGCAATGATCGAGGTGACGGTGTTCTCGAACGTGTTGAGCAGGCTGGCCAGGCCGGTGATGCTGTTCAGCCGGGTGAGATCGGTGTAGCCGACCATGTCGGCGAATCCCACGACGAGGGCCTGGCTGGAAGTGTCCTCGTCCGGCCCGGCGAGGTAGCGACCGGCGCGAGCAGCGAGGTGGCGGCGCCACACATAGGTCTGCATGGCGTGGACCACGGGAACCCACTCGCGGACGAGATCGGCCGCGTCGTCGAGCAGCTCAGTGGGGGAGAGGGGCGGGTCGAGGGCCATGCGTTCCTCCACCAGCTCGAGGACCCGCTCGTTGAGCAGGGGCACCTGCCATTCGGCGATGCGCGAGAAGGACTGGCCGAGGGCGCGGGTCATGCCCACGGCCAGCTCCGGGGTGAGGATCCCCGCGGCCTCGAGCTGGGCGAGGGTGCGGACCGCATTGATGTCGGACTCGGTGTAGAGGACGGAGTCGGCGTTCGGGGCCGTGGCGAAGCCAAGCGCGCGCCACAGCTCCTGCGCGTACTCGGGGCTCACGCCGGCGCGCTCGGCCACCTGGGACCGGGTGTAGCGGCGCGCCTCGCCGAGGAGGGCCTTCTCCACCTCGGACTGGATCAGGCGCATGATCAATGGCCGGGGCTCGGTCTTCTCGTCGCCGCTCTTTGTCCTGCGTGGTGGCACGAACAAGGGCTCGGTGGGCGCGTTGGCGTTCGCGTCGGCGATGTCGTCAAACGATGCCATCTCTGCCGTCCCTGGTGGTTGTCCGATCGATGAGTGCCAGTGGCCTCTATCGTCGATGATGCAGTGGGCAAACCCGTGTATTTGCCGCGTCGGCGGCGTCACGCCGCTGCGGCACGCCGCTGCGGCACGTGATCCTCGTCCCATTGGGGCCCGGATCCCGTAACAAGATCATCCCTGTGCTCGATCACCGGAACAGATAGTGATCGATATGGCTCCGGATGCGTGAACAGCGCATCGAGCAAGGAATCAGGGGTGCAGGCATGAACAGTGTGCAGGTGATGATCGACGTGTGGTCGCGGGTCGACGGACCCATGACCGTCCTCGCGGTCGGGCTGCTCGCGATCTGCGCCGCCATTTCCGCGATCGGGCTGATCGTCGATGAGGGTCACCGGGCGCGCTGGGCGTTCCCGCTCGGCCTGATCATCGCAGGCGTAGCAGGCTTCCTCGCATCGATCTTCCTCGTCGTGCCCAGAGCCTCCGCGGGCGACAGCCTCCTGCCCGAGCTCGCTACGCTTGTGACGTTCGCCGGCGTGCCCGCCACGGTCTTCGTCCTCGTCACCAGTGGCAGCATCTACCTGCTCCGGTCCGTGCGTGACCTGCTCGCCGAGAATGGCCAGGTCCACGCGCACGCCTCCTAGCGCTCGCGACCCCAGCGGCAGCCCCTATCCGTGGGCGTGGGTGCCTCCAATGCCATGCAGCATCGAGTGCACCACCGGATCATCGAGGTAATAGCGCATATTGCGGCCGTCGCGCTGCACCCGGACCCAGTTGTGGCTGCGGAGCAGGCGCAGCGCGTGCGAGACGGCGGAGCTGGACATATCGAGAGCCTCGGCCAGGCCGGTGACGGTGATGCCCGGCGCCCGGTGCATGGCTAGCAGGATCCGTAGCCTGTTCGAGTCGGAGAGCAGCGCGAACCGCTGGGCCCAGAAGTCCACATCGGGAACCAGGGTGACCGCAGCGACGGCCTCGCGGGCCCGCTGGTCATCATCAAGCGTGGGATCAGCCATATCTTCCATTGTGCCCGCGGACGCGCCTTGGGGAGCGGTACTGATCGCGGAACGCGCATGCCCCGGCCACTACGATGTGGCCGGGGCATGCGTGAAAGAGCGTCGGTGATCTTTCCGTGAGTTTCGGACGCAGCTCCGCTATTGGCGCTCGCCTCGTCATCGAAGCAAGCCATGCGGAGGTCCTGAAACAAGTGTAGGTAAATCGTGAGATATCGCTGAGCCTATTTCCGTATCGGTGATATGGCGATGGTCACGTTAAATGGGAACACGGCACTGCTTCACAGGGAAAAACCACGAAACGGGCGCCCAAGCGCCACGCTGTAGGATGCAGGCAATCCATGGGACCTCGAGGAGCATGACTTGGACGTCGCCTACTTCGTCATCCCGTTCCTCGGCGGTGTGCTCGCGCTCGGTCTGCGGGTTCCACCGCTCGTGGGCTTCCTCGCGGCCGGCTTCTTGCTCAATGCCCTCGGATACGGGGAGCTGCCCGCGTTGTCGACCATCGCGGACCTCGGCGTGACGCTCCTGCTGTTCACCATCGGGCTCAAGCTCAACGTGCGAACGCTGCTGATGAAAGAGGTATGGGCGACGGCTAGCGCGCACCTCGTGCTGTCGACCGCGATGATGGTGGGCTTCCTCGCGCTGCTGAAGATCATCGGGTTCACCGCGCTCGCTGGCGCAGGCCTGCCAATGCTGCTGGTCCTCGGTTTCGCGCTGTCCTTCTCGAGCACGGTGTTCGCCGTGAAGATCCTGGACGACCGGGGCGAGTCGAAGGCCCTCTATGGGCGGCTCGCCATCGGCATCCTCATCATGCAGGACATCTTCGCGGTCATCTTCCTGACCGCCTCCACGGGCGAGCTGCCCAGCCCCCTGGCGTTCGCGCTGCTCGCGCTGGTCCCGCTGGCCCCCTTGCTCCGGTCGATGCTCGAGGTCGTCGGGCATGGCGAGATGCAGATCCTCTACGGCGTGGTGCTCGCACTCGGTGTCGGCTATGCGCTGTTCGACTTCGTCGGCCTCAAGGGCGACCTCGGCGCGCTGATCATCGGGATGATGCTGGCACCGCATCCCGCGGCAGTGAGCATGTCGCGCGCGCTATTCATGATGAAGGAGCTCTTCCTCGTGGGGTTCTTCGTCTCCATCGGCCTCACCGGGCTGCCCACATGGGAGACTTTCGGGCTGGCCTCGATGCTGCTGGTGCTGATCTTCGCGAAGTCGCTGCTGTTCATCGGCATCTTCCGGGCGTTCCGGCTGCGCCACCGCACCTCGTTCCTCGGCGCTCTCGGCCTGATGAACTATTCCGAGTTCGGCCTGATCGTGGCAGTGCTCGCGGCGAGCAACGGGTGGATCACCGACGAGTGGCTGGTGGTGCTCTCGCTCGCGGTCGCGCTGAGCTTCGCGATATCCGCCGTCGTCAATCGCTTCTCGACCGAGACCTATGCGAGCGTGGAGCAGCTCTGGCCCGAGGTGGACGAGACACGCCTCAATGCGATGGAGCGCCCGATCCGCATCGATAGCGCGCAGGCCGTGGTGCTCGGCATGGGCCGCGTGGGGCGCGCCGCGTACGAGCGGCTCGCCGAGGAGTTCGGCCTGGATGTGCTGGGCATCGATACCGATGCGGACCGTATCCATGACCTGCGCGAGAACGGCTACAACGCGGTCGAGGGCGACGCCACCGACCAGGACTTCTGGGAGAAGCTCGCGCTCGAGGATTCCGTGGCGATCATCATCCTCGCGCTACCGCTCTATGACTCCAATGCCCAGGCCCTTGATTACCTCAAGGGGCTCGGCTATAGCGGCGAGATCGCGGCGGTGGTGCAGCATCGCGACGAGATCGAGAAGATGTATGAGCATGGCGCCGATGATGTCTTCCACCTCTACGGCGGTGCCGGGTACGCGCTCGCGGGCCGGGCCGCCCAGGTCAAGGGTCTCGAGCCGATCCTCGACGAGGATGACCCGGAGTCATTGCGGTAGTCACAGCACGAGCCGTGGCGCCTCAGGCGTTGACGGTGGGGGACCAGGTCACGCGCAGGTCATCGCGCTGGCCGAAAGCCTCGAGATGCCGGGTGATGATCTCCTGGACCTCGGCGACGTCGCTTTCCTGGTGGGCCTGCACGGTCACGGTGATCCCGCGGGAACCAGCGGCGCACACCGCTACGCCGAGATCGAACAGGATCTCCACCTGGCGGCCTTCCTGCACCACCGGCACCTTGTGCCCGAAGTGGCTCGCCAGTTGCTTGACATATCGATCCGCGCGATCGGTGGCTATCCGAGCGACTGATTCAGGCATGGGATTCTCCGTTTTTCGGGATGGTAAGCCTAATAACGAAGAATGCTACTTCTGGATTCCGCCGGGGAATATCAGCTACGTCACAGTCAATTCAGCTGGCTGGTGTTAGCTGCGTTACTCGGCCCTCTTGCCAGGAGGCGGTTCGGGGGAATCGTTCAGCGGAAAAGGGCACCGAGCGCCATTGAGCGGAGCACGATCCGTGCCCGCCCGGCTGCATCCGGAAGCTCGCGACCCACCAGGCTGTGCGCGGTGGAGTTGAGCAGGCCGAACACGCCATGGGCCTTGATCCGGGCATCCCGCGCATCGATCCGGGGATCCTTCTCGATCAGCGCGCCCACCCATAGCTCGACGTAGCGGCGCTGCATGTGCCGTATCTCGCGGCGCGCCTCCCCGGGCAGGCTGTGCAGGTCACGGTCCTGTACCCGGATGAGGTCTGGCTGCCCGAGCGCGAAGTCGAGATGGTAGTCCACGAGGTCCTCGATGGCGTGCTCCGCCGATGATGCTTGCCCGGCGACCACTCGCGCGCCCATCAGCAGGCGGCGGCTCACGCTGCTCAGCAGTTCAACGAGCAGGGCTTCCTTGCTGGGGAAGTGGCGATAGATGGCGGGGCCGCTGATCCCGACGGCAGCGCCGATATCCTCGAGGCGGACCCCGCTGAAGCCGCGCTCGGCGATGAGCCGGGCCGCGGCGCGCAGCAACTGCTCGCGGCGGTCCGCCTTGAGCCGGGAACGCCTTGTCGACTCGGTTGCTGCGGCACGCGGTGACGTGGCCGGCTGCGTCATCCCGCTCCCTTCGCTCCAGGTGAAACCACATTAACCCACGTCACGGATGCGCCGGGGCCGCTACCGTGACTGCATGCGCGATATTCTGCCGTGGTTGCGTCACCGGGTCGCACGAGACGGGTCCTGTGGTCTGGTCACCGTCATCGAGACTCGCGGTTCCGCGCCGCGCGAGCCAGGCGCGGCGATGGCGATCGATGTGCGCGGCGACGTCGCGGGCGGTGTCTCCGGGGGATGCGTCGAGGCCGATGCGCACGCGCGGGCGATCCGCGCCGTGACCACTGGCATCGCGGAGCGGGTGGAGTATGGGCCGGGCGGCGAGCTCGGCGGAATCTCGCTCACCTGCGGCGGACGGATCGAGCTTCTCGTGGAGCGCGTGGATGAATCGACCTTTCCGGGGCTCGCCGAGCTGTGCGAAGCAGTGGCAGCAGGCAAGCCAGCCACGGCAGCGGTCACGGTCACGGACGGGGCGTCTCCCGCGCAGCGACTGGGCCAGCGCTGCACCATCGCGGGAGGACGGCTGTTCGGCATCCCGTTGCACGATGACATGCTCAGGGTCGAGTTCGGATCGGTGCCGCGCATGCTGATCCTTGGCTCCACGCCGCATGTGGCGGCGATGGCGGCGATGGGTAGCTTCCTCGGATTCGCTGTCACTGTGTGCGACCAGCGTCCCGTGTTCACCACCCGTGCCCGCTTCCCCGGCGCGAACGAGGTGGTGGTGGCTCGGCCTGCCGAGTTCCTGGATTCAGAGATCCGGCATGGCCGGGTGGATGACCGCACAGTGGTGCTGGTGATGACCCATGCCGACGGCGTGGACGTGGAGGTGTTGCAGCGCGCGCTCGCGGGCGATCAGGTGCTGGGCTTCGTGGGCGCGCTGGGATCCGCTGCGACAGCGCAGCGCAGGCGGGAGGAGCTGCGGCGGCGTGGCGTGGGCGAGCCCGCGCTGCGGATGCTCGTCTCGCCGGTGGGGCTCGGTGCTGCTGGCCGGTTGCCGCAGGAGGTCGCGGTATCGGTTGCCGCGCAGCTCGTGGCTGGCGGGCATGCACAGACCGGTGGGGCCGAGCGTGTGCTCGGCCCCACCGGCGCGATGCTGCTGCAGGGCTAGCCAGCTAGAACTGGCTCCCGGCTAGTGCAGGTGTCAGTTGACGGCGATGTTGCCACCGAGGCCGAGGTTGCCGCCCAGCAGGCTGTTGAGGTCGAAACCACCGTCGGCACCGAGGTTGAGGCCGAGGTCAGCGCTGCCGGTTCCGACGTTCGCGCCTCCATCAACGTTCGCGCCGCCGCCGATGAGAGCATCGATGCTGGAGGTATCGATGGTGAACTCGCCGCCGGCGCCGCCGCCACCGGTGGCCCCACCCTGGGCACCGAACAGTGCCTGGATGTCAGCCTCGGCCTGGGCGAGGAAGTCGAGCCAAGCCTGCTCGAGATCGAACTCACCGGTGAACTGGCCGCCGCCGGTGGCGCCGCCGCCGGTGCCGCCCTGGGCGCCGAAGTTGGCCTCGAGCCACGCGTTGAAGTCAGCCTCGGCCTGGTCGATCGCGGCCTGGAGATCGAAGCCGCCCTGGGTGCCGCCCTGGCCCTCGACGTTGATGTTGAACAGCTGCTCGAGGCTAGCGGTGTCAATGGCAACTCCGCCGCCGACGTTCGCGCCGCCGTCAGCGGTGCCGCCGAGGCCGAGGAGCGCGCCGAGGTCGATGCCACCACCGGCGCCAAGGTCGCCACCGATGCCGAGGTCGCTGCTGCCGGCGCCGAGGTCGATGCCGAGGTCGCCACCGAGGTTAGCGCTGGGCTGCGCCGAGGCTGCTCCGGCGAACGGGATGGTGAGGGCGGCCGAGGTCGCGGCGATCGCGGCTACGCGGGTGAATGCCTTCATTGTGGTTCCTCCTGAAGATGTCGTTGAGTGCAGGCGTATATGCAGTGTCTCACGGGAAAGTCGGGTTTCGTGAGGGTTACCGCTGTTGCGCACTGTCAAACAGTAGATCGTTGATCCTTCTGTGATTGTTACAGGTCCGGAAAGAAATTTTCCACCGTACGCGTGTGAGTTGCATTGTCCGGAGAAACTGCTGTTCAGCGGGTATTTTGGCGTCTGGCGAAGCGTGCGGGGATCGGGTAGTCCAGTACGCGTGCACGAACTGTGATCGTCCATCCGTGAATGGCTTCACTGTGTCATGAATCTGCTACCGGCTGTGGATTCCTTTCCTTTGGGCCTGCTCAGGGGTTAATACGGATCTGCCCCCGTTCCGGATTGGCGGCCACGCGGGCGCGGTCCCGGAGTGATATGGACAACACGGAGCGCGCGCGCTAGCCTCGGTTCGGTTACTCATCATTAACTCAAATCATGGGGTGTGGGAATGGCACTAGATCGGGAAGCCAACCGATCCGCGCATCAGCGGCTCGTCGCGGAGCTCAACGAGGCGACGCGCGCCACCGCGCTCGGTGGCAGCGAGCGCGCCCGCGAGAAGCATCTCGCCCGGGGCAAGCTGCTGCCCCGCGATCGCGTGAACCAGCTCCTCGACCACGGCAGTCCCTTCCTCGAGATCGCCCCGCTCGCCGCGAACGGCATGTACAACGATGAGGCACCCGGCGCTGGCGTCATTGGTGGCATCGGGCGCATCGCTGGACGGCTCTGCCTCGTCCTCGCCAACGACGCCACCGTCAAGGGCGGCACCTACTACCCGATGAGCGTCAAGAAGCACCTGCGGGCGCAAGAGATCGCGATGCAGAACAACCTGCCCTGCGTCTACCTCGTGGACTCCGGGGGTGGCTACCTGCCCAAGCAGGACGAGGTGTTCCCCGATCGCGAGCACTTCGGCCGCATCTTCTTCAACCAGGCCAACATGAGCGCGCGCGGAATCGCCCAGATCGCCGCCGTCATGGGATCGTGCACCGCGGGCGGCGCCTACGTGCCCGCCATGAGCGACGAGACCGTCATCGTCCGCGGACAGGGCACCATCTTCCTTGGCGGACCACCCCTGGTGAAGGCCGCCACCGGCGAGATCGTCACCGCCGAGGAGCTCGGTGGCGGGGAGCTCCACGCCAAGGTATCCGGCGTCACCGACCATCTCGCTGAGGACGATCAGGACGCCTTGCGCATCGTCCGGGGCATTGTCGATACCCTCCCGGCCACCCCGCCGGTGCCGTGGAACCACCAGCCCGCCACCGGCCCCGAGCGCGACCAGTCCGCGCTCTATGACGTCGTGCCCACCGATTCGCGGATCCCCTACGACGTTCACGACGTGCTCGAGATCCTCGTCGATGGCGGGCACTACCAGGAGTTCAAGGCCGAGTACGGCAAGACACTGGTCACCGCGTTCGCCCGCATCCACGGCCATCCCGTCGGCATCATCGCCAACAACGGCATCCTGTTCGGGGAATCCGCGGTCAAGGGCGCCCACTTCATCGAGCTCTGCGACCAGCGCCGCATCCCGCTGCTCTTCCTGCAGAACATCAGCGGCTTCATGGTGGGCCGGGACTATGAGGCCGGCGGCATCGCCAAGCATGGCGCCAAGATGGTCACCGCGGTGGCGTGCGCGCGCGTGCCCAAGCTGACCGTGGTCATCGGGGGTTCCTACGGCGCGGGCAACTACTCGATGTGCGGGCGTGCCTACTCGCCCCGGTTCCTGTGGATGTGGCCCAATGCGCGGATCTCGGTGATGGGCGGCGAGCAAGCGGCCTCCGTGCTGTCCACCGTGCGCCGCGATCAGCTCGAGGCACAGGGCAAGGAATGGTCGGCCGAGGACGAGGAAGAGTTCAAGAAGCCCATCCGTGACCAGTACGAGGCACAGGGCAACCCCTACTACTCCACCGCGCGGCTGTGGGATGACGGGATCATCGATCCCGCCGACACCCGCGCTGTGCTCGGCCTTGCCCTCGACGCGTGCGCGCACGCGCCTCTCGAGCCGATCGCGCATGGCGTGTTTCGCATGTGATCGCCGTCATCCGGCACCTAGAGTGATCTTGCCGCCTTCCTGCCACGTGTGATGGCGGCAGGAAGGCCAGGCACACCGTCATGCGCAAGTGGATCATCACGTTCCGCGACTCGTTCTGGTTCCTGCCCACCGTCCTGGGCATCATCGCCCTGGCGTTGTCGCAGGTACTGATCCGCATCGATGTGACGATCCAGCGGCTTGGCCCCGACGTGGCCGGCTCGCTGTACTACACCGTCGGCGTGAGCGGCAGCCGCGATATCCTCACCGCGATCGGTGGCTCCATGCTCGCCGTCGCCGCGACGTCGTTCTCGATCACCATCTCCGTCCTCGCCATCGCGAGCTCCACCTACGGGCCGCGCCTCGTGCGCAACTTCATGGCCGACCGGGCCAATCAATTCGTCCTTGGCATCTATGGCGCCACGTTCCTGTACTGCCTGTTGGTGCTGCGCTCCATCCGTTCCGAGACCGACCAGGGCGGGGAGTTCATCCCGGATCTCGCGGTGAACGTCGCCGTGCTGGTCGCGGTGCTCGACGTAGCGGTGCTCGTCTTCTTCATTCATCACATCGCCGATTCCATCCAGGTGCCCACCCTGCTAGCCCGGGTGCGCGGCGAGATGGTCAGCGCCCTGGACGACCTCTACCCCGAGGACCAGCCCGATCACGCCGTCAGCGCTGTCGCGTCCGATCCGGGCACGGGCACTGCCGTGCGGGCGACTGGCTTCGGCTTCGTCATGGTCGTCAACGAGGCCCGGCTGCTCGATCTCGCCGACGAGCATGACTGCCGCATCGAGGTCCGCGCGGGAACGGGCACCCACCTCGTCGCGGGGGAGGCCCTCGCGACGGTGCACGGAACTGAGGAGCCCAGCGAGGACATGGCCGCTGCGATCCGGGCCGCGTTCGTCCTCGCCGAGTCCCGCAGTCCCCGCCAGGACATCGTGTTCGCCGTGCAGCAGCTCACCGAGATGGCGATCCGGGCACTCTCGCCGAGCATGAACGATCCTTACACCGCCAGCAATGCTCTTGATGAGCTCGCCGTCGGACTCGTCCCCCTCGCGCAGCGGCCCGACCCGCTTCTGGGCAGGACCGGCAACGAGGGTGCCTTGCGGCTCGTCATTGCCAGGGTGCCGCC
Source organism: Hoyosella levis (assembly GCF_026008515.1). Lineage (GTDB taxonomy): Bacteria > Actinomycetota > Actinomycetes > Mycobacteriales > Mycobacteriaceae > Lolliginicoccus > Lolliginicoccus levis. Next base: position 45,042 of record NZ_BQYM01000006.1, on the reverse strand, counting down.
CGCTGAGCTGATCGGCGGCGTGCTCGAGGCGTTGCGCCACTACGCGCTCGATCACCCTCTCGCGGTCAAGGCCACGATCCTGCTCGCCGAGCGCATCGGCACCTCCACCAACCAGGATCATCTCGCTGAGCTCGTGATCGACCACCTCACGCGGCTCCGCGCCGAGTACACCGATCACGCCGAGCGCGACGCTGACAAGGATGCCGCGGCCGCCCGCGTCGACGCGGCGCTATACGCGATTTCCGGCAAAACGACCCGCTGACAATGTGATCCGTGCCACCTTTGCTAGTGCCCAGCACGCGATAGGCATGAAAGCAGGTGGTCCGTGGCCGAGAACCTGGGACGTCGTCAGTTCCTTACCTTTCTCGTCGCCGCGCCCATCCTCACCGTGGGCGCCCAATGGGCCATCCCCGGCACGAGCCCCACGGCGCGCGCGCAGCCAGGAGCCCCGGGCATACCTAGCAACCCCGAGGCCGGGCAGATCGTCGACATCGGTGACCTCTTCATCACCGTCGGGCTGCCCACCGCGCTGATCCTCGTCATCGAGGTCGCCCCGGACGGCCGTATCCGCTTCGAGCTGCCCCGTGCCGAGATCGGCCAGGGAATCAACACCGCCACCGCCATGATCGTCGCCGACGAGCTCGACGTCCCTGTCGACCGCGTTGATGTGCGCCTCGCCCCGGCCAAGCCCGAGCTGCTGTTCAACCAGTTCACGGGAAGCTCGAACACCATCCGATCGCTCTGGCACCCTTTGCGGGCTGTTGCCTCGGTGGTGCGGGCCCGGCTCATCGCCGCCGCGGCCGCGCGCCTGCTCGTCCTGCCGGCCGACCTGCGCACGGAGAATGGCCGGGTCGTCGCCCGCGACGGCCGCTCCCTCGGCTACGGAGAGCTTTCCGCCGGCGCGGCCAACCCTTCGCTCGCCGATGTCACAGCCCGCCCCAAGGACAGCCACCGCACCGTCGGCACCCCCACCCGCCGCAAGGATGCGCGCGCCATGGTCACCGGGGAGCTCGCCTACACCCTCGACCTCGACATACCCGGTGCCAAGCCCGTCATGGTGCGCCGCCCGCCCACCATTAACGGCAGTCCCGAATGGTTCGACGAGGCCACCGCCCGCCAGCAGCCCGGCGTCATCGACGTCGCCATGATCCCCACCGGCATCGCCATCATGGCCGAGACCTTCGGCGAGGCACTCGACGCCACCCGCGCGTTCGACGTCACCTGGAAGCCTGGCACGATCGACGGGCTCTCCGACCCCGATATCCGCGCCCAGCTCCGCGGGGTCATCCCCGCGTATGACGACCCGCCCCTCGGCTCCGGCAGCCTCGCATCCGGCGTCCTCGACGCCGAGTACGACTTCGCGTTCGCCAGCCACGCCCCCCTCGAGCCCAACACCGCCATCGCTGACGTGCGCCCTGGCCGCGCCGAGATCTGGTCGGCCCTGCAATCCCCGATCATCACCCGCGAGCACATCGCCCTCGAGCTCGGCCTGCCGCTCGACAAGGTCATCGTGCACGTCATCCAGGCTGGCGGCAGCTTCGGGCGCCGCCTCTTCTACGACGGTGCCCTCGAGGCCGCGCGCATCTCCCGCGCCATGGGCAAGCCCGTCAAGCTGATGTGGAGCCGCATCGACGACATGCGCCACGGCCGCGCCCGGCCCGCCTCGCACCACCGCCTCCGCGCCCGCCTCAGCACCAGCGCTGTGGCGGCGTTCCACCATCGCGCCGGATACGTCGAGACTGATTTCCGCCACGGCCTCGGCGAGATCCTCACCGCCGCCTACACGCAGCTGCCCGTCGTCGGCAATCCGGTCTTCGGGCAAACCCTCTTCCACCTCACCCAGTTCACCCCCTACGAGGTCGGCGCCAAGACCCACGAGCTGTTCGAGATCCCCCTGCGCATGCCCACCGGAAGCTGGCGCGGCGTCTACTCCGGCAACACCCGCGGCTGCGAGGAGATGTTCATCGACGAGATCGCCCAGCATCTCGGTCGCGATCCCGTCGAGTACCGTCGCGCCATCATCAAGGACCACCGCGTCCGCGACGTGCTCGATACCGTCGCCCGCGAGGGCAACTGGGGGCGCGACATGCCGCCGGGATTCGGCCAGGGAGTCGGCGTGCACGAGGAATACCGCTCCGCCATCGCCGTGCTTGTCGAGATCGACGCCCGCGACCCCCGCAATCCCCGCGTCACCAAGGCCGTCATCGCTGTCGACGTCGGCAAGACCATCAACCCCTTGGGGCTCGAGGCGCAGATGCAGGGCGGCCTCAGCGACGCCATCGCCACTACTCTCAGCGCCGGGCTGCACATCGTCGATGGGCTGCCCCTCGAGGGCTCGTACTCGCAGTACCACTACCCGCGGCAAGGCGACTCGCCGCCCGACGTCACCGTGCACATCCTTGAGGGCAGCGACGAGCCAGGTGGCGCGGGGGAGCTCGGCGTCCCTGCCTCGGTCGGTGCCGTGGCCAACGCCTACGCCCGCGCGACCGGCACCAGGCCCCGCTCGTTCCCCATCAATTTCGACATCGACTTCGAGCCCTTCCCCCGCTAGCCCCCTTCCGGAGGTGCCCCCGCATGCCCAGCTATTCGTTCCGAGTCAACGGCCGTGACGTCAGGGTGGATGCTGCCCCTGGCCTTCCGCTGCTGTGGGTGCTTCGCGACAAGCTCGGCATCACCGGGCCGAAATTCGGCTGCGGCATCGACGTGTGCAAGGCCTGCACCAGTCACCTCGACGGCGCCGCGATACGGCCGTGTGTCACTCCCGTCGAGGAGGTGGCCGGGCACGACATCACGACCATCGAGGGACTAGCCAGCGGGGGGCAGCTGCACGCCGTCCAGCAAGCCTGGATCGATCTCGATGTCGCGCAATGCGGATATTGCCAGCCGGGACAGATCATGGCTGCCGTGGACCTGCTGCGCCGCAACCCGCGCCCCACTGATGCCGATATCGACGAGGTCATCAACGTATGCCGGTGCGGCACCTACCCGCGCATCCGGGCCGCGATCAAGCGCGCGGCGGGGCTGGGCTAGTCCACCCTGGCGCTAGGTCGATGGCCTCTGCCTCGAGGCCAGCCGGTCGCCGGAGCCCGGCAGGCGGGTTGTGTGCGGTCCTGTACCCCCGGACGGCCGCGAGAGGGTGCAAAAGGTAACACTTCCGAGGCGAGGAAGCCGCCGGGCTACTGGGCGGGCGGATATCCGGGGGGCGCCGCCTGCCCGGGCGGGGTGCGCCGCCGCAACAGGAAGATCACCAGCCACAGCAGGAACCCACCGAAGAGGCCCACCCCGAGCGCCGCGACAGCACCGAGCACGAGGCCGACGAACCCGAAAACCGATGACCACGCGCCCACCCCATAGATGACGCTGGAGTCCTCGCTCGTGCACAGCACCGAGTAGTCGCCGGGCGGCGTCGGCTCCGATGACCGGAGGATGACATGCCAGGAGCGGGACCCCACGGTGATGGTCTCGGAAGCGCTGAGGCCCCGCATCGGGACGGTGGCACCGCTGGCATCGGACACCTCGCACTCCAGCGACGCCCGCTCGGTATCAGCGAAGATCGTGAGGCCTTCCTCCTCGATCGATGCCTCGATTGGCTGGTTGGCGCGCGTCTCCGCCGTGACGAAGGGGAACTCGCTGACCGCGCGCCAGGCGAGGAGCGCGCCGAGCGCGATGCCCACGACGACGAGCGCGGCGACCAGCAGGTACCACCGGGAGGAGGGGGTTCGGGCGGGGGTGCTGCGCTGCGACATCTGGGACCTCCGGTGCGCTGGCTCGTGGCTCGTGCGTCCATTATCCACCTGCGCGTGGCCGGGTCGGGAGCGGAGGGGCCTGCGACCCCGGGCGGGGTGGCCCTGGTGCGCGCAGCCTGGGGAAGCGGGCCTGCCATGTGTGACCTGGACAACTCAGTGAATGACGATTAACCTAAATTCGCTACCAGCCACCCCCGATCCCGGAGTCGTACATGGGCGTTGCCGCACCACAACACACCCCGCCGACTGGCACGCGCCTGTTCGGCACCGTGCTCGTGGCCAACCGTGGCGAGATCGCGGTGCGCGTCATCCGGACGCTGCGCGAGCTGGGAATCCGCTCCATCGCCGTCTACAGCGACCCCGACCGCGATGCCCTGCACGTGCAGACCGCGGACGAGGCCGTGCGCATCGGGCCCGCGGCCGCGCGCCAGAGCTATCTCGATATCCCCGCCATCATCGAGGCTGCCCGCCGCACCGGGGCCGAGGCGATCCATCCCGGCTACGGGTTCCTCTCCGAGAACACCGCTTTCGCGCAGGCCTGCGCCGACGCTGGGATCGTCTTCCTCGGTCCCTCGGCCGCGGCCATCACTGTCATGGGCGACAAGATCACCGCCAAGACCACGGTCGCGGCCAGCGGCGTGCCGACCGTTCCTGGCATCGCGCGGCCCGGGCTCACCGACGATGATCTGCTCGCCGCCGCCCCCGGCATCGGTTTCCCCGTTCTCGTCAAGCCCTCGGCGGGCGGCGGCGGCAAGGGAATGCGCCGCGTCGATGACCCCGCCGACCTCCCCGAGGCACTGCGCTCCGCCCGGCGCGAGGCCGCCTCCGCGTTCGGCGATGACACGCTCTTCATCGAGCGCTTCATCACCAGCCCCCGGCACATCGAGGTCCAGGTCATCGCCGACGCGCACGGCACCGTGCTGCACCTCGGCGAGCGCGAATGCTCCTTGCAGCGCCGGCACCAGAAGGTCATCGAGGAAGCACCGTCCCCGCTGCTCGACGCAGCGACCCGCGACCGGATCGGCCAGGCCGCCTGCGACACCGCCCGCAGCGTGGACTACCTCGGCGCGGGCACGGTCGAGTTCATCGTCTCCGCCGATCGGCCCGATGAGTTCTTCTTCATGGAGATGAACACCCGCCTGCAGGTCGAGCATCCCGTCACCGAGATGGTCACCGGCATCGATCTCGTCGAATGGCAGGTGCGAGTAGCCGCCGGCCAGCCGCTCGACCGCGCCCAGGGCGACATCACCCTCGCCGGGCACGCCATCGAGGCACGTGTCTACGCGGAGGATCCCGCTCGCGGCTTCCTCCCCACGGGCGGAACGGTCCTCGCGCTCGAGGAGCCCGCCAGCGCGCGCGTGGACTCCGGAATGCGCCCCGGCAGCGTCATCGGAAGCGACTACGACCCCATGCTGTCGAAGGTCATCGCGCACGGCCCCGACCGGGCGACCGCGTTGCAGCGCCTCGACGATGCCCTCGCCGCGACCACCGTGCACGGGCTGGTCACGAACATCGAGTTCCTGCGCTACCTCCTCGCGAACCCGGATGTGCAGGCCGGGAACCTCGACACCGCGCTCATTGATCGAGTGATGCCCGCGTACGAGCCGGTCCCCGTGCCCGACGAGGTATTCGCGGCCGCCGCGGCCCACCGCTGGCGCGCGCACTGGCCCGAACGGCCCCGCAGCGTGTGGGATGTGCCCAGCGGCTGGCGGATCGGCGACCAGGCCCCCTACCGCGTGCGCCTCTCCGGAAGCGATCGCACGGTGCTCGTCGAGCTCACCGGAACCCCCGGTGATGCCCGGGCCCGGATCGGGGAGAACGAGCACTCCGTTGGCATCAGCGCCCAGGGCGCGCTCGTCCTCGACGGGCGGAGGCAACCCGTCACCATCACCGAGGATCACCACCACATCTGGGTGACCCTGCCGCACGGCACCTGGTCGGTGCAGGTGGTCCGCGAGGCCAGCGTGCGCCACCATGACGCGCACCGCGGCGACGCCGAGATCCTCAGCCCCATGCCTGGCTCGGTGATCGCCATCCACGTCGCAAGCGGGGACGAGGTTGCCGCGGGCACTCCGATCGTCGTGGTCGAGGCGATGAAGATGGAGCACACCCTCGCTTCTCCCGTCGACGGGACGGTGGAGCTCCACGCGTCCCCCGGCGATCAGGTCACCGTCGACCAGCTGCTTGCCCGCATCACCGCGACGACCGAATCCGACGAGACTGGCGCCGACCAGACTGGCACCGACCAGGCGAAGGAGTCCTGAACAGCCATGACAAGCTTCCTCTCCACCTCGGCCTTGCCCGACGAGTACGAGCAGCTCCGCCGCACCGTCGAGGAGTTCGCCCGCGAGGTCGTGGCCCCGGTCGCCGCCGAGCACGACGAGAACAAGACCTTCCCCTATGAAGTGGTTCGCGGGATGGGGGAGATGGGCCTGTTCGGGCTCCCGTTCCCGGAGGCGCACGGCGGCATGGGCGGGGACTACTTCGCGCTGTGCCTCGCCCTCGAGGAGCTCGGCAAGGTCGATCAGGCCGTCGCGATGACGCTCGAGGCGGCAGTCTCCCTCGGCGCCATGCCGATCTATCGCTTCGGTACCGACGAGCAGAAGCAGGCCTGGCTGCCCCAGCTGACCAGCGGTTCCAGGCTCGGCGCGTTCGGCCTCACCGAGCCAGGCGCGGGCAGCGATGCAGGCGGCACCCGCACCACCGCGCGGCTCGACAACGGCGAGTGGGTGATCAACGGCAGCAAGCAGTTCATCACGAACTCCGGTACCGACATCACTGAGCTGGTCACGGTGACCGCCGTGACCGGGACCACGGCCAGCGGAAAGAAAGAGATCTCTACGATCATCGTTCCCGCGGGCACGCCGGGCTTCACGGTCCAGCCCGCCTACTCGAAGGTCGGCTGGCACGCCTCCGATACCCACCCGCTGTCCTTCGACGACGTCCGGGTGCCCGAGGCGAACCTGCTCGGGGAAGCTGGTCGTGGCTACGCCAACTTCCTGAGCATCCTCGACGAGGGCCGCATCGCCATCGCCGCGGTAGGTACTGGCGTGGCCCAGGGGTGCGTCGACGAGTGCGTCCGCTACGCGAAGGAGCGCACTGCCTTCGGCAAGCCCATTGGCGAGAACCAGGCCATCGCGTTCAAGATCGCACGCATGGAGGCCCGCGCCGCGACATCGCGCGCTGCCTACTTCGACGCCGCCGCGCTGATGCTGTCGGGCAAGCCGTTCAAGAAGGCCGCATCCATCGCCAAGCTCGTCTCCAGCGAGGCCGCCATGGACAATGCGCGCGACGCCACCCAGGTCTTTGGTGGCTACGGATACATGAACGAGTACCTCGTCGCCCGTCACTACCGTGATAGCAAGATCCTCGAGATCGGCGAGGGCACCACGGAGGTGCAGCTCATGCTCATCGCCCGCGAGCTAGGCCTCTAGCGCCTCTAGCGCGGTGGCTGCGCGGAGCGCCGGAACTCCGTGGGCGACATTCCGGCACGGGCGGCGAAGAACTTCGTGAAGTTGGAGACGTCGCTGAACCCGAGCGAGTCGGCGATGCTGCCCGTGGTGCGCTCGGTGTGCGCGAGCATTCGCTTGCACTCGAGGATCACCCGCTCGTCGATGAACTGCTTCGCGGTCAGCCCGGTCGCGGCCCGCACCGCCCGCGTGACGGTCTTCTCCGAGTAGCCGAGCTCGCGGGCATAATCGCTGACCGAGCGGGTGCGGGCAAAGCCCTCCTCGACGGCCTGGGCGAAGCTCTCCACCGTCGAGGATGCGGTGGGAGATGCGGCACCGGGGTCGAGTGGCGCTATGTCGAGCAGCGTGATCAGCAGGGTGTTCGCCAAGTGCCGCAGGATCGTTGCCTCCGGGGGGCCAGGCTGCTCGAAAACGGTCCCAAGATGCTCGATGAGGGCCGGCACGAGCTTGCTGCCGCTCTGGCTCGGGTCGAGGTGCCAGCAGCAGCGCCAGCGCATGGGGCTGCCGGTCAAGGAGGATCGCGCGACCGGGCCGAGCACGCCGTCCTCGAGCAGCACGATGGTGGCCTCGTAGCCATAGACGTTGCCCCATTGCTGCACCTGGCCGGGGCGTACCCACCACACGGTTCCGGGGCGCAGGGCGCCGGTGCGGAAATCGACGGCATGGGTGCCGTGCCCCTCGGTGACCAGGGCGATCATGTGGAAGCGCGGGCATTGCGGCGCGATGAACTCGCCCGGGCCCATCCGGTCGCGCAGGGCCCTCAACGTCATGACCTCGACCCCGTGCCTGGCGGAGGCCCTCGATGGCATGTACGGGATCGACCGAACGGGTGCATGTCCGGGAATCACCAATTCTTGTCCCTGCTTGACCGTGATCCACGCCTCATAGGGGCATAGATTAACCCATGACGTCGGCATCCATCCCCGTTGCGGACGATGCGCCGGTCGCGCCGCCAATGTCGTCGGCGCGACCCGGCGCGCTTGCCGCCCGCGCTCTGGCCCACCGACGATTCCCCCCTCCCGCGAGCCCGGGCGTACTACAGTGGCCGGGTTGCACCTTGGTGCAGTGGCCGGGTTGCACCCATTGGTGGCGGGAAGGAACGAGCACGCATGGTTGACCAGCAGGATGTGTCGAGGGCCTCGGCAGAGGCCGCGGTTCCCGGGTTCGGCAGCGTGGACGAGGCCCGCGCCTCGGCCGCTCGCGCCTATGAGCTCGACCGCAAGCATGTCTTCCACTCGTGGGTGGCGCAGGGATCGTTCACGCCGATGGTCGTCACCGCCGCGCGCGGCTCCCACGTGTGGGACGGCAACGGCGATCGCCTGCTCGACTTCTCCAGCCAGCTCGTCAACACCAACATCGGGCACCAGCACCCGGCTGTCGTCGCCGGGATCGTCGAGCAGGCGCAGCGGCTCGCCACCATCGCCCCGCACCACGTCAACGACCAGCGCAGCGAAGCGGCCCGGCTGATCGCCGAGCGCGCCCCCGGCGGCCTCGACAAGGTGTTCTTCACCAACAGCGGGGCCGAGGCGGTCGAGCATGCGATCCGCATGGCGCGCGTGCACACCGGTCGCAACAAGATCCTCTCCCAGTACCGCTCCTACCACGGCGCCACGGCGCTAGCGATCAACGTGACCGGTGATCCACGGCGCTGGGCGAACGACCGCGCGACCGAGGGCACCGCCCACTTCTTCGGCCCGTTCCTGTACCGCTCCGCGTTCCACGCCACCACCGAGGCGGAGGAGGAGCAGCGGGCGCTGCAGCACCTCCAGCAGGTCATCGAGCTCGAGGGGCCCGGTACCATCGCGGCGATCATCCTCGAGACCATCCCCGGCGGTCCTGGCATCATTCCCCCGCCGCCCGGCTACCTGCGGGGCGTGCGCGAGCTGTGCGACCTGCACGGCATCGTCATGATCGCCGACGAGGTGATGTGTGGCTTCGGGCGCACCGGGCAATGGTTCGCCATCGATGAGGCCGGTGTCGCGCCCGACCTGCTGACCTTCGCCAAGGGCGTGAACTCGGGCTACGTGCCGCTGGGCGGGGTCGCGATCTCCGCGCGGGTAGCTGAGACCTTCGATGAGCGTCCCTACCCGGGTGGGCTGACCTATTCGGGGCATCCGCTCGCGTGCGCGGCCGCGGTCGCCACGATCACGGCGATGACCGACGAGGGCATCGTGGAGAACGCGCGACGCATCGGCGAGACCGTGCTCGGGCCAGGGCTTGCCGGGATCGCCGAGCGGCATCCCTGCGTGGGCGAGGTCCGGGGCCGGGGCGTCTTCTGGGCGATCGAGCTCGTGACGGACGCCACCACCCGCGAGCCGCTCGCCCCCTACGCGGGAACCAGTGCTGCCATGGGCCAGATGATGGTCGAGAGCAAGCGGCAGGGCCTGCTGCCCCTGATGGTCTCCAACCGGATCCACTGCGCGCCGCCGTGCACCATCACGGCCGACGAGGCGCGCGAGGGATTGCGCATCCTCGACGAGGTGCTCAAGATCGGTGATTCCTACACGGTCTGATCGACACTCTCCGCGGTGAGGTCCTCGAGGATCCCCGACACGATGCGTTGCTGGGTATCCGCTGGGACGTTGCTGGTGTGGCACCTGCGCGCGGCAACGGCGAGGCGGTGCGCGGTCTCGTTGAGCGGGTGGCCGTTGTGCGCGCGGACCCATTCGAACGTCACGGACCGGCTGCGGGACTTTCCACGGATGCTGTCCACCAGCGACGCGATCGCATGGTCCCGCACCTTGCCGGTGCCCTGCAGATAGTTCAGCGCATGCCGGCTGTCGACAAGGATCCGCAAGGCGCGTCCATCGCAGAAAGTCGATAGCGCCAGATCGATCGCGGCGAGCTCCGCGACATCGATCCGGCCGAGGTGGGCCCGGAATGCCGATTCGGCGATCCCTTCCTCGCTCACGCAGGCAATGCCGGCCCCGCGATGGCGGCTGCGCAGGGACGCGTCCGTGGCGATCACGAGGCGCCCATGCTCCTTGCGGGGTATGCCGGCGAGGCGCGATTGCTGGCGGTGCACCCGCATGTCGATCTGGGTGCCGGCGATCCCATTGAGGCGGGCGAGCCGTTCATCCTCGAGGCTCTCGCGCATCGTGCATTGCGGGAACGCGGGCGCGGCGGACCGCAGCAGGTCGCGCAGGTGCGGCTGGTGCAGGTACACGATGATGTCGCGATCATGCCCCTCGACGATCTTGTAGAGGTACTCGAACGCATCCACACCGACGAGGCCCAGCGTTGCCTCGCGCCGCCGCGCGCCCGTGCCCTCGTGCGGGCGGGAGAAGAAATGGAACGCCGAGTAATCGCCATCGCACACCACCGCGATGGCGCAGGCGGTGGTTCGGGGCTGCCCGTCGATGAGCTCCTCGGCGGTGAAGGTTCGTACCACGCCATACCAGTGGTGGCCCCTCGGGGCAGCGGAGGGCCAGCCGGTGCTCCGCATCCCGAGTCCTGCGAGCAGCATGGATCTCGCAATGCGTGCCTGGCTGGGGAGCTGGTAGCGAGCGGCCGAGATAGTGGACCGAACGCGACCAAGCAGGCGTGGCGACACGGGCAATCCTCCCTCGTGGTGCTGCCGGACGCGCGAGTTCGGCTTTACGTGGAAAGCACCTCCAGGCTACGGCAATTTGGACAGCCGTAACCGGGGATTTGCCTGAGGATTGACTGATACGTGGTGCGGGCTAGGTCGCGGAGCGAGCGCCTACCCGTGCTTGCCCCCACCCTGGCCCAGCGCGCGGGACCGGGCATCCTCGACGATCTTCTCCGCCACGTCGCGCAGCTTTTCCTGCGTGCGCTGGGACAGCGACACGAGCACCGCGAATGCCCGCTCATCGGTCACCACGAGCGAGTGCATGATGATCCCCTTCGCCATGCCGATCACGTCCCGCGAATCGAGCGCATCGAGCAACTGCACCCGCTCCCGCGAATGCGCCACCGCGATGGACGCGTGCGCCGCGAATGGCTGACCTATGTAGACGGCATCCTCATCGAAGGCATTGCCCTGGGTGGAGTACAGGTTGAGCGCGCCGAGCACCCGCCCGTCGAGGTGCAGGCGGAACGCGAGCATCGAATGCACCCCGGCATTGCTCGCGGCCTCCGCGAACCGGGGCCAGCGTGTCTCCCCGGCGAGGTGCCCGGTGCGGTAGACCCCGCCATCGAGCACCGCATCGACGCACGGGCCCTCCTGGAAGGTGTACTGGAACGAGTCGATGACCTCGACGAGCTCGGAGGTGGGCGCGGCCGTGATCACGCGATCCTGCTCGAGCAGGGAGAGCCCAGCATGATCGGTGCCCGGAATGGACTTCTGCGCCTCGCGGACGATCGCGTCGAGCGTGGCGTCATGGCCGGGTTCGCTCTCCATCGCCCGGGCGGCATCAGCTAGCAGCTCGGTCATGGCTGGCAATCCGTTCATGGCCGGTTCGCCGGATGCCGGCAGCGGTCGCGCTCGGCCGCGTCGAGCAGCGCACCGATGCGGCCGGCCTCGACGAATCGCGCGATGTATTGCTGGGAGTCGCGGAGCGTGCTCATGACGGTCACCTTCCGATCAGCGCCGGTAACGGACAGGATGTGGCGGAGCGGGCGATCAGCGACGACCACGCAGCAGCCACCCCGGTCACGCAGGTCCATGGCTAGCGCGATCACCGCCGCGATGCCCGCGGAGCCGAGGAACGTGGCCTTGGTCAGATCAATGATGCAATGCGGGGGGCAGATCCATGGAGCATGCCGGGACGCCCACGACCTTGGATCACCGATCCGCTGCGTGTCAACGTCACCGACTAAGGTGATCATGGTGGGTGCGCGACCTGCCGCGGTGACGTGCTTTCCCTGCATCGAGCTTCTCATGGGGCCTCCCATCGAAGTGCTGACGACTGGGAGCGAGCACTCGACTAGCGAGGACACGAGACGTGCCAGTGCGCGTCCCAACAAGGCTGTGTGCTCAACCAGAAACTAATATTACCTGGATCACAGCCTGTAGCGGAACCACTGAGCGATTTGTCTTTTTTGCACTGATCATGGGTAGGGGGAATAGATTGCTCGCCCCCTGGGTACTCTGCCAGAGCAAGGCAGCATCGACGCTGCCATGAGCGGGGAGCAGGTGTGAGCATCACGAGAAGAACAAGCCTGACCGACACGATCGCGTTGAGCGTGCCCGCGCGGCCGGATTACCTGGCCCTGGGCAGGCTCGTGGCCGCGAGCGTCGCCGCGCGGGCCGATCTTGACCTGACCAGCGTGGAGGAAGTGCGGCTCGCCGTCGACGAGGCATGCACCCAGCTGATCGCGGTTGCGCTCCCTGGCAGCGAGATCCTCTGCGAGTTCCAGATCGAGCCTGGCGAGGTCCATGTCACCGCCAGCGTCGACCACGATGGCACCCGTCACCCCGACCAGGATTCCATCGGCTGGCATGTCCTGGCCAGCGTCAGCACCGGCCTCGCCTACCGGCTCGAGGGGGCGCGCGCCATGCTCGGTTTCCGGGCCTGCCGCGACAGTGCCTGAACATGGAAGCTCTTGAGATCGAGCACGTCAACGAGCTCTTCAAGAAGCGCGCCGCCCTGCCAGCTGGCGATCCAGCCGCCGAGCAACTGCGCGAGGAGATCGTCACACGATGCCTTGGCCTGGCCCGCAACATCGCGAGCCGGTTCCGGTATCGCGGCGAGGATCCCGATGACGTGATGCAGGTGGCAAGCCTTGCGCTCGTAGTGGCGGTGGATCGGTTCGATAGCTCCCGCGGCAACAGCTTCATCGGGTTCGCCGTGCCCACCATCGTGGGGGAGATCCGGCATCATCTGCGGGACAAGCGTGACCTGGTGCGGGTCCCGCGCCAGATCCACGAGATGCGCGCGCGCATCTCGCAGGAACTGCCTGCGCTGGCACAGTCCCTGGGCCGCACCCCGAGCGCGCAAGACCTCGCCATTGCTGTCGGCGCCAGCATCGACGACATCACCGAGGCCATGCACGCGGGCACCATCTACCACGATGCCGGCCTCGGGGACCTCGTGAACGACAACGATGTGGATCACCTTGCTGCCGATCAGCGGCTGGAGCTCGCCGAGTTCGTAGCGATCCTGCCCGACCGGGAGAAAACGATCGTCCGCATGAGGTTCCTCGAGGATCGCACCCAGTCCGAGATCGCCGCCCACCTGGGAATATCGCAGGTACACGTCTCCCGCTTGCTCGCTCGAGCGCTGGCATTCCTCCGACAACGAGCGAAACCGCGAGTGTGATGTTTGCCACCGGGGGCGCCGGGGTACTCCCCCTTTAGCTGGCCACAAAGCGGCAAGCAGTCAGGAGGACAGGAACATGATCGTACTCGGTATCATCCTGCTCGTCGTGGGATGGCTGACCGGCATCCAGATCGTGTGGACGCTGGGCATCGTGGCGCTGGTCATCGGTGTCATTCTCGCCATCCTCGGCATGATCGGGCGGCCTGTAGGCGGCCGTAAGACGTGGTATTAGCAGAGGGGAGCGAGAACCATGCGAGGACTTGGCGGAATCATCACTCTGCTCGTCGTCATCTGGCTCATCGTGGGTGCCATCGCTGCAGGGCAGCGGGGCTACTTCAGTAGCACCAATCCGGATTGCGCAGGCATTAGCACGCTTGCCATCACTGTGGTCGCAGGTCCGCTCAACTATGCGGGCGTGAACCCAGAGGTTGGTCAATGCGACATCCCGGAGCCAAGCAACTAGACCACAACTGAACCTGCCCGCCCCGGTTGATCGACGCCTCCCAGCCGAGTCCAAACCGGGGCCGGCTACGAGACGTGGGCCCGGAAGCAGCTAGCTTCCGGGCCCACGTCGCATGTGGTCTGCAGCTATCAGACGCCGGGGATGTTGAGGATGCCGGGCAGCAGGTCCTGGAAGAAGGAAGCCGCACCGAGCAGGCCGTCGAAGATCGCGGCGTAGATCTCGGACGGAGCAACACCAAGCTGCTCCTCGCCCAGGGTCGAGAAATCAATGATGGATGGGAACATGGTGGTGCCTCCAAGCACGAGTGGTCGTATCCGGCAGGAATGCTACGGGACGCTTTGCCCACCTTCCTGCCAGTGATGGGTATCTCACAATGACCAATCCGCGCTGCTGCCGCCCGGTGAATCAGCCAACGATCATCAGATCGTGATGTGCGCGCGAGCTACGCGGCAGAGATCCGCTCGACGAGCTTGGCGCAGAACGCATCCAGGTCGCCAGGACTGCGAGACGTGGTCAGGCTGCCATCCGCCACGACCTCCTCGTCGATCCAGACCGCACCCGCGTTCATCAGGTCCAGCGCCACCGACTTGTAGGAGGTCATCGTCCGGCCCTTCGCCACGCCCGCGTCGATAAGGATCCACGGGGCATGGCAGATCGCCGCGACGGGCTTCTCCGCCTCGAAGAACTCCCGCACGAACGCGGCCGCCCCCTTGGCCAGGCGCATCGTGTCCGCGTTCACCGTTCCGCCCGGCAGGACGAGGGCGTCGAACTGCTCGGCGCTCGCCTCCGCGAGAACCACGTCGACATCGAAGGAGTCGGCGTGGTCCCAGTCATTCTCCATGGCCGTGATGCTCCCCGCTTCGGGCGAGACGAGCACGGGCGTGCCGCCAGCGTCCACCACCGCTTGCCAGGGCCGCGTCAGTTCCACCTGCTCGACGCCATTGGTGCACAAGAACGCCACCCTCGTGCCGGAGATATCGAATGTGCCCATGTCAGAACTCCTTTCATCCGCGGTTGTGTTGATCTCGACCGTACGCCGGGTGCTGGCACCGGGCGTTCTCGCCGCAGCTGGCTCACTGGGATGCGATGCCCAGTGGAGACTTTTCCCGCTCCAGCGAGGAGAAGTTTCCACTGGCGGTGCAGGGCCGGGCCGCATCGCGCGGGAAAACCCTTGCGGTTGACGCAACGTCAACGCTTACTGTCGAGATGTGCCCAGGAAGTACCCAGCAAGAGGCTGGGGAAACCAGACTGGAATGACACGCGAGGAGGTGCACATGGACTGGCCCATCCAGGAGGTCGCGCGGCTCAGCGGGATCACCACCCGCACGCTGCGCCACTACGACCAGATCGGCCTGCTCGCGCCGAGCCGCACCGCATCGAGCGGATTGCGCCACTACGACGCGACCGCGCTGATGAGGCTCCAGCGGATCCTCATGCTCCGCCAGCTCGGGCTCGGCCTGTCCGCGATAGCCGACGTGCTCAACGGCCAGGACGAGGACATCACCGCGCTCCGCGGCCACCTCGGATGGCTCGAGGCCGAGCAGGAACGCATCGCCCGGCAGATCCACGCGGTCAAGCACACCATCACCACCCACGAGGAAGGAACGACCCCCATGGCACACGACATGCTCGACGGATTCGACCACACCCAGTACAAGAAGGAGGTGGAGCAACGCTGGGGCGCGAAGGCCTATGCCGACGGCGACCGCTGGTGGCGCGGCCTCAGCACCGCGGACAAGGCCGGCTTCATGGCAGAGACCCGAGCCCTCGCCCAGGCATGGAAGGAATCATTCGCGGACGGCGACGATCCCGACAGTGATGCGGCGCAGCGGCTCGCGGCCCGCCACGTCGAATGGCTCACCGCCGCCTACCAGGGAAAGGCGCCCGGCAAGGAGCACCTCATCGGACTCGCCCGCATGTATGTCGACGACCCACGGTTCGCCGCCAACTACGAGGCGGCGCCCGGTGATGGTGGGGCCATCCACGCCCGCGATGCCCTCATCCACTGGGCGGAGAACAACCTTGCGGAGAACAACTGTGCCGAGTAGTGCTCCCGGAAGACAGATCCGCGACCCGCGGGCGGAGCTGGTGATTCTTCTCGCGGGCGGGGTCGGTCTCGTGGCTGCGCTGCTGCTGGATTCGGGCCCGCTGCTGGTGCCCTCAACCTGGTAGCGGTGTCACGCAATAGCTAGGGGCCCGCCAGCCAGGCAGGCGGGGGAGCCAGGCGGGGGAGCCTGGCCGGGTTCAGGCCTGCGGGAGGCAGAACTCGCGGACCAAGCGATTGAAGACGTCGGGTGCTTCCAGGTTGCTCATGTGTCCGCAGTCGTGGATCACCGCGAGCTGCGCTCCGGGTATCGCCCGCTCGAACTGGTGGCCCACGATCTCCAGCGGCGACCGGGCATCCTGGGCGCCCCACACGAGGAGAGTCGGGACAGCGATGCGGGGGAGGACGTCGCGTTGATCGGTTTCCGCCATGAGATCCAGCGCGTGGGCCATGGATCTGCGGCGCACGCTCGCGGTGATCTCAGCGAGCAGCGACTCGTATTGCCTCGGGGTTCCGCTGCTGAATAGTCCCGGCAGTGTCGGGTCGAACTTTTCACCGTGGAGGGCGGCGTGGAATCCGTTGACCCTGGCGTTGACCTCATCCGCGGGCAGCGAACCTTTCCAGCCCGCGTAGGTATCCGCCAGGACCATGCGGGAGACGAGTTCCGGATGGTGCCGGTAGAGCTCGATCACCAGCGTTCCGCCCCAGGACAAGCCCACGATGTTGGCCGGGCCGACACCGAGATGCGTGATGAGATCGGCGAGGCAGTGCGCATAGTCGGCGACCGTGAAATGCTCCGGCACGTCATCCGAGCCGCCAGCCCCCGGTTCATCCCAGGCGATCACGGTGAAGTCGGCAGCGAGTGCCTGTAGCTGGGGCGTCCAGCTGCGGTGGTCGCCTGCCGCGCCATGGACAAGGACTAGTGGCGGTCCGCTGCCCGCCCTGGAGCAGGTGATCGTGATTCCGTGCGCGCGCACTTGCTCCATGTACTCAAGCTACGCCCTGCGGAAGGGGGCGAAAAGGTGCACCAATCAGCCCTCAGAGCTCACCGATGTAGTGGGCCTCCCGCGCCCGGATGCGCTCGACGTAGGGCCGGGTCTGCGTGGTGTACTCGCCGCCCTCGGGGAGGCCCTCGAAGCGCTGCACCGCACCGAACCCGGCGTTGTACGCGGCGAGCGCGAGATCAAGGGGGTCGCCCTCGAGCTGCCCGGCGGCGACGCCCTCGCTGGCGCGGCGATGGTTGTCGCACATGAACGCGGCCTGCGCGGTGATGGCGTCCGGAATGCTGTAGGGGTCGGCCATGCCGTCCTCGTCGGCGTCGATTCCCCAGATCTCCCAGGTGGAGGGGATGAACTGGGAGGGCCCCATGGCGCCGGCGGGGGAGAGGGCGTCGCTGCGGAAGCTGGACTCGGCCTCGATCTGCGCGGCGAGCAGTTGCGGGGTGATGGCCTCGCACTGCTCGGCGGCACGCAGGATCCACTCGCGGTACTCGTCGTTGAAGCCGTTGGTGACGGTGCGCGGGGTGTAGTTGGGGAACCCGCGGTCGCTGTCGAAGTAGGCGGCGCATCCGGCCACGCCGAGCGCCCCCACGAACAGTGCCACGGGCCAGCTTTGTCTCATCGTCATCGAGTGTGTCCGCAGCGGGGGCCCGCCGCCATAGGAAAGTACTGAGAATGCTGCTCGATCAGGACACGATCTGGCATTGCTCGTGCTGCCGATCACGACCAGAATGGGGAGTGGTATAGATCACAGATCGAGCGCGGGGAGAGACGCATGCACGCTGTCATTGGCGACCACCTCCACATCAAGAGCGCCACCGTCGGCCGCCCCGAGCAGGACTGCGAGGTCCTCGAGGTGCGCGGGCCGAGCGGCGAGCCACCGTACCGGGTGCGGTTCGACGACGGGCACGAGTCGTTGCTGTTCCCGGGGACGGATTGCCTCGTCGAGCACCGCGACTAGGGGAGCCCCCGGCGCGATCTAATCGTCCAGGAACCAGCCCTCGCGCATGCCGGGCGCGCGGCCCGGCTCGATGTAGAACTCCATGCCGAAGACCGCGGCAAAGATCTCGGTCGGCATCGCCATGAAGCCACCGATATCGGTGGCCTGGCTGGCGTGTGCTTGCATCGCGGCCCGGCGCTGGCCGAGGAACTCCGAGACGTCTATCTGCCAATGGATGTCGGCCTCGGGGGAGCCCAGGGGGTTGCCGTCGTCGGCGGGGGCATCGGGATCGAAATCGGGAGTCTCCCCGGCCGCGACGAGCGCATCGCGCCACATGCGCAAGCGGTCGCGGTTGAACGTGGATTCGAGCAAGCGCGGTGCCCGCGCGGCTAGCTTCGCGGCGCGATGGACCACCTCATGGACCTTGATGTGGTCGGGGTGGCCGTATCCGCCATGCCAGTCGTAGCCGGTGACGATGCTGGCGTGCTCCTCGTCGAGGATCTTGGCGAGCCGGGTGGCAGCTTCCTCGAGGTCGGCCTGGTGGAAGCAGCTGGGGTCGTTGTTCTGCTCCCAGCCGTTCATGCCGGAGTCGGAGTAGCCGAGCCATGCGATGCGGCTCGTACCAGTCGCGAGCGCGGATGCCTCGGCCTCGGCGCGGCGGCGGTCCACTAGTGACTCGCCCGGCGCGAGATCCTCGGGGACCTCCCCGTGGTCGCCATTGGTGCAGTAGACGACCACTACGCGGTGACCGTCCCGCGATGCCCGCGCCATGGAGCCGGAGGTCTGCGAGCTCTCATCATCAGGGTGAGCATGGACGAAAACGACAGTGGTCACCCCCGCTATCCTGCCGGACTGCTGCCTGCCTGTCCCGTCATGAGCCTCGGCATGCCGGTTGCGGCCATCGGGCCGTGCGCGCGGCCAAGCAGCTAGATCAACCAGATGAAGTACCCCGTCACCGCGAGGAACAGCAGGTAGGTGATGGGGTGCACGTCCCGCCAGCGGCCCTTGAGCACCATGACGATCGGGTAGAGGAACAGGCCGAACGCGATGCCGTTGGCGATGGAGTAGGTGAGCGGCATCGCGACGACCGTCATGAACGCGGGGATCGCGTACTCGAGCTTGCCCCACTCGATGTCGCCGAGAGCCTGCGCCATCAGCACGCCCACGATGATCAGCGCGGGCGCGGTCACCTCCGGGGTGATCACCGCGAGCAAGGGCGAGAAGAAGATCGCGAGCAGGAAATAGCTGGCCGTCACCACCGAGGCAAGGCCAGTGCGGGCGCCGGCGCTGACCCCGGAGGACGACTCGATATAGGACGTGGTGGTCGACGTGCCGAGGACCGCGCCGCCCATGGTGGCCACCGAGTCCGCCATGAGTGCCTTGTTGGCGCGGGGCAGCTTGCCGTTGTGCAGGAACCCGGCCTGGTTTGCCACGGCGATCAGCGTGCCGGAGGTATCGAAGAAGTCCACGAACAGCATGGTCAGGATGACGATGATCATCTCGGTGGTCCACAGCTGGTCGAGCGAGCCGAGGGCCTGGCCGAAGGTCGGTCCAATGCTGGGCACGGAGCTGACGACCCCATCGGGCGCGGGGGTCAGGCCTGTCACGACACCCGCCGTCGCGGTGAGCAGCAGCCCGTAGAAGACCCCGCCCTTGTAGCCGCGGATGAGGAAGGCGGCGGTGACGAGGACGCCGAAGATCGCGAGCAGCGTCCCCGGGCGGGAGATGTCGCCGAGCCCCACGAGTGTTGCCTCGCTGGCCACGACGATGCCGGCGTTCTTGAGGCCGATGAACGCGATGAACAGGCCGATGCCCGCGCCCGTGGCGAACTTCAGGTGCAGCGGGATCGCATTGACCAGCACGCCGCGGATGCCGGTGACGGCGAGGATGAAGAACAGCACGCCCGAGACGAGGGTTCCCGCGAGCGCGGTCTGCCACGGAATGCCCATGACCAGCACGACGGTGAAGGCGAAGAAGGCGTTGAGCCCCATGCCGGGGGCAAGCGCGATCGGATAGCGCGCCCACAGTCCCATGACCAGCGAGCCGAGCGCGGAGGCGAGCGCCGTGGCGACGAACACGGCATTGACATCCATGCCGGTGGTGCCGAGGACCTGCGGGTTGACGAACAGGATGTACGCCATCGCGAGGAATGTCGTGGTGCCGCCCACGACCTCGGCGCGCACAGTGGTGCCCTCGGCGGACAGCCCGAAGTACTCATCGGTCGCCCGGTGGGCCCGCGCGGTCCGTGATCTGCCCACTGGCTCCTCCTAGGTACCGTCCCCGTTTGCTGCGTTCTCCATCGCAACAGGGATCACCGATGAGTGTGGGGCTCATTGGTGACGCCGGCATTGCAGGCCCGCAACATTCGCGACCGCGTGCCGGACGTCACACCACTACATGCTGGTAGCGGCCCTGTGGAGGATGTGGGCGATGCCCTCGGTGATGCGCCCGGCGAACGCGACGTTCAAGGACTCATCGGGCACGTGCGCGTTGCTGTCGGGGCCGAGGGCGCCGGTGATCACGAACTGGGCGCCGGGATGCGCCTCGTGCAGCAGCCCCATGAAGGGGATGGACCCGCCGACGCCGAGAGCGCGCCATTGACTGCCGAAGACAGAGTCGCTCACCTTATCGAGGGCCCCGGCCAGCCACGGCGCGGTGGTGGGCGCGTTCCAGCCGTTCGCGGCCTCGCTGTCGCTGACGCTCACCCGCGCCCCGCGCGGCGGGTCGGCCGTCAGCGAGCGGGTGATCGCGTCCACGGCGGTATCGGCGTCGACGGTCGGAGGGAGCCGGAAGCTCAACCGCAGCGTCGTGGACGGCCGCAGCACGTTCCCCGCATCGGCGGGCATCGGCAGCCCATCCGCGCCGATGACTTCCAGCGATGGGCGCCAAGTGTTGAGCAGGTGCAGCTCCACTTCGTCCTCGCTGTCGAGGACCACGCCCTCCTGCAGCGGCAGCATCGCCTGCCACGCGCCCGGCAGGGTCGCGGCGGCGGCCTCGGTCTCGGCGATGCGGTCGGCGGGGATGTTTCCGTGCAGCTCCGGCAGCAGGATCTCGCCGGTCGCGGGGTCCTCGATACGGTCGAGCAGCGCCCGCGCGATGCGGAACGACGATGCCACCGGGCCTCCGGCCATGCCCGAATGCACGCCCGAGCGCAAGGTGGAGACTGACAGCGTCACCGAGGCGAGCCCCCGCAGCGACGTTGTCAGCCACATGCGCTCGTAGTCGCCGGCACCGGAATCCAGGCACACCACCAGGGAGACGGTGCCCAGGATGCCGGCGAGATGGTCGAGGTACGCGGGAAGATCAGGGCTGCCGGATTCCTCGCTCGTCTCGAGCAGCAGCACGCACCGCGGATGCTCGCCGCCAGCGGCCTGCACCGCCTCGATCGCGGTGATCGCGGCGAAGCCGGCATAGCCATCGTCGACGGAGCCGCGGCCGAACAACCGGCCCTCGCGCATCACCGGCTCCCACGGACCCAGGCCCTCCGACCAGCCGTCGAGGCCCGGCTGCTTGTCCAGGTGCCCATACAGCAAAGTCGTTCCTAGCGCGGTCGAGCCGGGCGTGGCGGGAACATCCACCACCAGCACCGGGGACCGGCCCGGCAGGCGCTCCACCACGATGCTCGCGCCGGGGATGTCACGAGAGGCGATCCAGGCGCGCGCATGCTCGATAGCCGCGTCGAGATGCCCCGTCTCGTCCCAGCGGGCATCGAAAGCGGGGGAGAGCGCGGGGATCCGCACGAAGTCCATCAGGCTCGGCAGCGCGTCCCGCCACCGCCACGACGTCTCGTCCCGAAGCACACCAGAATCCATGCCGCCAGCAACCATGCCCCCGATGCTAGCGCCGGGAGCACGAGGGAGCCGCCGACCGCCGGGATTGGGTGGTTCTCGCTAGAATCCGCGATGCACGCACAACGTGGGGGAGAAGAGGCGGGGATGGCGCGCAGCGCATGGCGGCAGCAGCTCGGGGACTTCGTGGAATCGCGCCGGGCACGGGGCGTGATCACGGTGCTGATCCTGCTCAACGCCGTGATCCTGGGCCTGGAGACCTCGGATTCGGTGCGGGCGGCAGTGGGGCCGGTGCTCACGGCGCTGAACCAGGCGATCCTCGCGGTGTTCGTGGTGGAGATCGCGACGAAGCTGCTCGCGTTCGGGCCGCGGTTCTTCCGATCCGGCTGGAACGTGTTCGACTTCATCATCGTGGCGATCGCGCTGGTGCCGACGTCCGGCCCGCTGGCGATCCTGCGCACGCTCCGCATCCTGCGCGTGCTGCGGCTGCTCTCCACCGTCAAGCGGCTGCGCATGATCATCGAATCACTTATCCAGGCGATGCCCGGCATCGGGTGGACAGCAGCACTGCTCGGCATGATGTTCTACATCTTCGGCGTCATGGGCACCGAACTGTTCGGCGATCGCTTTCCCGACTGGTTCGGCAACCTCGGCCGCAGCATCTACAGCCTCTTCCAGGTGATGACGCTGGAGAGCTGGTCGATGGGCATCGCCCGCCCCGTCATGGAGGAGTACCCCTACGCGTGGGTGTACTTCGTGCCGTTCATCCTTATCTCGAGCTTCATGGTGCTTAACCTGTTCATCGCGATCATCGTCAGCGCCACCCAGGAGGTGCACGACGAGGAGGTGCGCGCCGAGCGGGCCGAGGAGGACCGGCAAGCCCACGACGAGCGCACGGAGATGCTGGAGCTGCTGCGCTCGGTGAACGCGCGCCTCGCGGAGCTGGAGCAGCGGCTGGGGCAGTGAGCGCCGCGCATGGGTCCGGCCCGGCAGTATTCAGTGCCGGGCCGGTTAGTAGGGAGGGTGCGGACTAGCCGAAGCCGAAGAACGCACCAAGGTTGCCGCTGCCGCCGGTGGAGCCACCGGAGCCGCCTGCGCTGCCGCCGCCGCCGAGGGTGAAGTCGCCGAACGTCGCGGTGGCCGAGCCCTCGGCGCTGCCGTCGCCGCCCGAGGTAGTTCCGCCACCGCCCGCGCTGGCTCCGCCGTCGAGGGAGAAGCTGCAGCAGGTGAAGGAGAGCCCACCGCCGCCGCTTGCGTTTCCGCCGAAGCTGAATCCGCCGGCGAGGGCACTAGCTGGGGCGAGGAGCAGTGCGGTTGCTGATGCTGCTGCGACGAGGCTGGTGCGTGCGCGCGTGGAGAGTGATCGTGCCATGGGTGCTACCGCCTTTGCGTGTATCCGAAATGGGTCGTGCTTCATTTCATTGTGGCTTCCTATAGCGACACCTCCCCATGCCATCGGCGTTGTGGGTCAGGTCCAGGATAGCAATAATCGATATGTTTTTCCTGAGATGATTGAACCATTTATTAATGACAGAATCTTGCAAAACATGCATCTGGCCTGCGTGTTTGTTACATGATGTGCATATTATGGCAGCACTGGAAGCGGCGAATCGAGCCGCCCCCACCCGATCTACGGGTAAGAAATCACAACGCTTTGTCGTCAATTGTTTCCCGAATTCTCGCAGCAACATCCCGCGCGCTCTCGGGCGTGATATTCGCATGCCACGTGCCGTCCGGGTACGTCACGACCAGCGGCCCGAGGTTGCACGGCGTGAGGCATCCGCTCGCCGACATCAGCACCGGGGCATCGAGCAGCTCGCGCACCAGCGCCCGATGCACCTCGCCCGCGCCGTGCGCCGTGCAGCGCGGGCCCCGGCACACCACCACGTGCGCCTGGTGCGCGGGGATCTCCGACCACTCCGGGCTCCGGAACGCCCGCGGGCTCGCCCGCACATCCCGGCCCCCGTCGGCGATCAGCTCCACGACTGAGGCCGCCAGTCCTGCTGTGGCATCAAGGCCGTCAGTGATCCGCACCTCGAGCTCGCTGTTGCCGCGCGTCTCCCGCCAGTTCGCCACCACGCGCGCCAGCCAAGTCTCCAGGTACCGATCCCGCGGAACCGCCAGCGGTACCAGCACGACAGCCGAGTAGTAGCGGGTTGCGAGATCAAGCTCGTCATGCACCGACGGCTCGCCCTGGTCCAGCACCGCCCAGCGCGCCCCCACCGCCTCGGCAAGCGATCGCACCGATCGTTCATCGACGCCAGAGGGCGTGGGCCGTGCCACCAGGATCACCCTTGGCTCCTGCTCCGCGCTCATACGGACCTCCTCGGCCGGGGGATCACCATGGGTGTCCCGGACAACGGATCATCAACAACGATGCAGTCCACGCCGAAGACCTCCCGCACCAGCTCAGGGGTGACCACCTCGCGCGGCGGGCCGCTCGCCACTACCGCGCCCCCACTCATCACCACGAGCCGATCGGCGTAGCGCGACGCGAGGTCCAGGTCATGCAGCACGGCAATGATCGTGCGCCCACGCGAGCCCCGCAGTCCAGCGAGCAGGTCAAGCACCTCCAGCTGGTGCGCGAGGTCCAGGAACGTGGTGGGCTCATCGAGCAGCATCACGGGTGCATCCTGAGCGAGGGCGAGGGCGATCCACGCGCGCTGCCGCTGCCCGCCGGAGAGCTCATCAACCCGATGCTCCGCCATGTCGGACAGCCCCGCTGCGTCGAGCGCGCTCCGGACCGCGTTCTCATCCGCGGTGGACCATTGCCGGAACCAGCTCTGGTGGGGGTGTCGCCCACGGGCCACGAGCTCGGCCACGGTCACCCCCTCGGGGGCGAGCGGGTGCTGCGGCAGCATGCCGATCGCGCGGGCGAGCTCGCGGGCCGGCAGCTCGGCGAGCACGCGGCCATCGAGCAGGACTGATCCGGCGCGGGGCCGCAGCAGGCGCGCCATGCCACGCAGCAGCGTGGACTTGCCACACCCATTGGGGCCCACGATCACCGTGAACGTGCCGGGCTCGACAGCGAGGGTCACGTCATCCACGATGCGCTGATCGCCATAGCCGAGCGCGAGGCTGGTTGTCGCGAGAGCCATCAGAAGCTTCCTTTCCGGGCAGCACGAGCAAGCAGGACGAGCAGCACGGGCGCGCCGAGGCAGGCAGTGAGGATGCCCACGGGCAGTTCCACGGGAAACAGGTGCTTCGCCGCGAGATCAGCGCTGATCACCAGCACTGCCCCGATTGCTGCAGAGAGGAAGGGGCCACCCGTGCGGCCGCCGAGCAGTAGCCGCGAGATCTGCGGGGCCACCAGGGCAACGAACGCGATCGGTCCCGCAGCGGCCGTGGCGAGCGCGGCGAGCCCGCACGCGACCGCCACCAGCCCGATTCGCAGCGCCGCCGCTCGGCCCGCGAGGATCTGCGCGAGATCATCGCCAAGCTCGAGCACCGGCAAGTGCCGGGCCAGCACCGCCAGCAAGGGCACGCCAACGACCAATGCCATCGTGATCACGTGAACATGCGTCCAGCCACGATTCGAGAGGCTTCCCGTCAACCAGATCGCGGCCGAGTGGGCAGCGTAGTTGTCGGCACGAGTGAGGATCAGAGCGATCAGCGAGGAGCCGAGCGCGCCCACGCCGATGCCGACGAGGATGATCCGGTAGCCCGTGGCGCCGTGCCCGTATGCAATGCCGGTCACGAGCATGCCAGCGATGGCGGCACCCACGAGCGCGCCCACCATGGTGACCACTGCCGAGCCGCCGATCAGCAGCAGCGAGACCAGCGCCCCCAGCGAGGCGCCCGTGCTGATGCCCAGCACATCGGGGCTGGCCAGGGGGTTCGCGGCGATGCGCTGCAGTATCTGCCCCGATGCTCCGAGCGCGGCACCGACGAGCACCGCAACGATCGCCCGTGGAAGGCGGGTGCTGACCACGACGTCATGCTCGATGAGCGTTCCGCCGCCCACCATGATGCGTGTGATGTCGTCGCTGGTGAGGCGAAGCTCGCCCAGCCCCAGCGACCACCAGGCCAGCCCGGCCGCGAGCAGCAGCGCAATGATCCCGATGCTGGTGCTAGGCCGATCCACGATGATCGACGCGCTGCCATGGCGCAGCACCCTCGCGCGCGCTGGGAGGATATTCACAGCGCCGCCACCTTTCGCCGCCCGACCAGCGCGAGGAAGAACGGCGCACCTATCAGGCCCGTGACGATGCCGACCTGCAGTTCCTGCGGCGCCACGAGCAGGCGGCCACCAGCGTCGGCGGCGATGAGCACGAGCGGGGCGAGCAGCATGGACATGAGCGTGACCACCCGGTAGCCGGTACCCACCAGTGCACGTGCGAGGTGCGGCACCACGAGTCCGATGAACACGATGGGCCCAGCAAGGGCAGTAGCGGATCCGGCGAGCAGCACCACCGCGACCGCGCACGTGATCCGTGCCAGGGCCAGGCGGGTCCCGAGGCTGCGCGCGATGTCATCACCGAGCGCCACGGCATCGAGGGTGCGGCCCGCCGCGAGCGCCAGCACCGCGCCGACCAGGATGAACGGCAGTATCGCCACCGTGGCGTCGAGATCGGCGCGGGTCAGCGAGCCCACCACCCAGAACCGGAAATCCTGGAAAGCGCTGCGGTCGAGCAGGCTGATGGCGGACGTGATGGACGCGGCGAGCGCGGACACTGCCGCCCCGGTCAGCACCAATGCCAGCGGCGTGGCTCCGCCCCGTCCCCTCGCTCCGAGCAGGTAGACGAGCGTGGCAACGATCGCGCCCCCGGCCAGCGCGAACCAGATATAGCCAGTGACGCTGCTGATACCGAGCATCCCGATCGCGATGACAGCGCCGAGCGCAGCGCCAGCGTTGATGCCCAGCACGCCCGGCCCAGCCAGTGGATTGCGGGTGAGCCCCTGCATGATCGCCCCGGCCCCGCCCAGCGCCAGCCCCGCGAGGAGACCGGTGACGAGTCGAGGCAGCCGGATGTGCGCGACGATCCGGTCGACCGTGGTGCCCTGGTAGTCGAGCAGTGCCCCCGCCACTTGCCGCGGAGAGAGCGGATGCGTGCCGACGAGCAGCGATCCGCCAGCGACCAGCACGAGCAGGCCCGCCACGCTAGCGAGGACGATTGTTTGCCGCTGGGGCGCGACGGCGCGCGGTGCCGCTGGGCGCCGGCCCGTGATGGCGGCACCCTGGATCGCCATCAGTCCTCCATGAGGCCGGGATGCAGGATCGCCGCGACCTTCTCGGTGGCGCTCGCGGCTCGCACGCTGGCGGCCCGGTCCGCGAACAGGAAGGGGTGCACCTGGTCCTCGCGCACGGCTGTCAGGGTCGCGAGGGCTGGGTTGTCGCGGAGGCGTGCCACGTCGGGCAGCGCATCCTCGTCGGTGTAGGAGGCATCGCAGCAGGTGCTGGTGAGGATGACGTCGGGATCGCGGGCCAGCAGTTCCTCCTCGCCGATGGTGATGTTGCGCTTGCTGGTCAGGTCCGCGAACGCGTTGGTGCCACCGGCGGCCTCGATGATGCGGGTGACGAAGTCGGTGCCGCTCGCGATGCCGAGGGTGCCGTCGGCACGGGGCGAGACCACCGCGACGGAGGGCCGGGGGGCGCCCTCCACAGCTTCGGCGACAGCGGCGATGCGGGCCCGCATATCGGTGATGACGGTGCTGGCCTGCTCGGGGGTGCCCCAGAGCGCGCCGAGGTCGCGCAGGTCGGCGTAGATGCTGTCGAAGGTGACAGTGGCCGGGTCGATCGCCTCGTCGGCCAGGCCGTCAGCGCTGGGGCATAGCGGGCTGAGGATCCAGGTGCTGATGCCCAGCGTTGCGAGGCTCGCGCGCGTCCCAACGCTGCTGGAGGAGGATTCGGAGAACACTCCGTTGAACCCGGAGAGGATGAAGTCCGGCTGGGCGGCGAGCAGCTCGTCGCGGCTGGGGAGCGCCTCGGCGTAGGGCACGGAAGCCTGTGCCGCGGAATGCTCGGGCAGCACCTCGGAGTCGAGGTAGGCGGTGCCGACGAGCCGTTCGCTGGCGCCGAGCGCGTGCGCCACCTCGATGGCGGGCTGGTAGGCGGCGTAGATGCGTTGCGGTGGCTCGTTGACGGTGACGTCGATGCCGCAGTTCGTGCGAGCGGTCGTGGCTGCTCCGGTGGCTCCGGGGGAGGGGGCGCAGCTGGCAATGAGCAGGGGGAGCGCCAGGAGCGCGAGGAATTTCGCGCAGGCGTGATGACGGGTGGTCAAGGTGACCGCCTTCCAGGTCCTCGTGGAATCGGATATCGCTGGTCGTGGCCGGTCTCCTGGCTGATGGGCTTGTCACGCAGCACGATCTGCCTTCCCAGGGCTTGTCGCTCGATGCCCCAGTGGCTCCCCGGCTGGATTGCTGGAGAACGATCGCGTGCTACCCGATCACAGTGGCGAGGGCCGCACCGGTCTTGCACCGGTTTCCCGTCCACCACGACGACTCGACCCTAGCAGCGTGGCGCTGGCCGATACCCGGCCCGAGAGCTGCAGAAGCCTATGGAACTCAACTCCTGGCGCTGGTTCCGGGCACTAGTTGTTGCGATTCGTAGGCTTATGCTGGCGCGGCACTGCCAGGCAAGACTGGCCGTCGGCGCCCGGACGTAGGCTGCACCCATGCCCGAGCACACCGCCACGCTGCGCGACAACACCCTCACCCTCGCCCGCGACTACGCCGCCCAGGACGACACCCTCTGGACCTTCCTCACCGAAGCTCCGCTGCTGATGCAATGGTCACCCGTCAACCCCGACCGCGACCTCACCACCCCCGGCCCCGCCGAGACCCGCGAGACTCCTGACGACGAGCCCATCGACACCACCGTCCAGGCCGTGTCAGCACCGCATGAACTCGCCCACGCATGGGGCGACGACACCCTCGAATGGAGCATCACCCCCACCCTCGAAGGCGCCACCCTCACGCTTGCCCACCACCTGAACGACGCCAGCCCGGCCGAGGCCGCCCACGTCGCCACCGCCTGGCACCTGTGCCTCGACGACCTCGCCGCAGCGCTCGGTATCACCATCCCGGACTCGGACCCAGACGCGCTGCTCGAGCGCTACCAGCACGAGATCGGCGGTGCGTAGGACGCCGGACGACACCCTCACGGCGCGAGATATGCGCATTTCAGACGCTGCGCCCGCGAACTCCCGATCTAGCACTACAGTCTTTGTGGACCACCAGATCTAGGCGCCAAGCGCAGGAGGCACCGATGCCCAAGACCGTCCCGGAACCCTTGCGTGATCCCAAGAACGATCATCTGCTTACCCCCAGCAACTGCGTCGTCGTGCTCATCGACTACCAGCCCGGCCAGTACTCCACCATCACGTCCTCGACCAGGGAAGAGATCGACCTCAACGTCATCGCCCTGTGCAAGCTCGCGACCGCGTACGACGTGCCGGTCATCGTCTCCACCGTCGGAGTCGATCTTGGCCGCAACGAGGGCACCAATCCGACGATCCTCGCAGAGCTCCCCGGCGTGACCGAGATCGATAGGACCGGGGTGAACGCCTGGGAGGACACGGAGTTCCGCGAAGCCGTCGAAGCCACGGGCCGGCGCAAGGTCGTCATCGCTGGACTGTGGACCGAAGTGTGCCTCACCTTCCCCACCTTGGACATGCTCGCCGAGGGCTACGAGGTCTACCCGGTGGCGGACGCTGTCGGCGGGATCTCGCCCACGGCCCACAATCGCGCTTTCGATCGCATGATCTCGGCCGGAGCGCGCCCGGTCAACGCGATTTCCTTCGGCAGCGAGCTGATGCGCAACTGGGCCCGGCCGGACGCGGACAACCTGCGCAAAGTATTGCAATGGTACTTCCCCGAGCGTGAGCGGCTTGGCCTCGCCTAGCGCACATTGATCGCTGCGGGGGCGCTAGCCCGCGCGGCGCCGCAAACGCGATAGAAACTGCGGAAAACCCAGGTCGGCTTCTATCGCGTTTGACGGTATCCGGTGCTATTGCCCTCGAGGGCCGCTCTCGGACACCCGAGGTCCAGGGCCGGTACCTGACCCCCTGCGGCCGCCCCCGCTAGCCCGCGCTGGTGGGGTGCGCGGTATCGCTGCCGGTGGCGTGGCGCACGAACCCGCCGATGTCGTCGATGGCACGGGTGGCGGCGCGCAGCAGGCCGCTGTGCAGGTGCACCACGTGCCAGAGCCCGTCGAGGACGGTGAGGGTCACGTCGACGCCCGCTTCCCGCGCGTGGGCGGCGAGGCGCTTGGCGTCGTGGAGGAGGATCTCGTCGCTGCCCACATGGATCAGGATGGGGGGCAGTCCCGCGAGGTTGGCACGGAGGGGGTCGAGCTCGTCGGTGAGGGTCCCGCCAGCGATGTAGCGACGCGCGCATTCCCGCAGCCAGGGGGCAGTGAGCATGGGATCGCGGGTCTCGCTGAGATCGGAGACGCTGAGGTCTACCCAGGGCGAGATGAGGACGAGCGCGGCTGGCATGGGTGCCTCGGAGGCGCGCAGCCGAAGCGCGGTGGCGAGCGCGAGCCCGCCGCCCGCGGAATCGCCGGCTATGACGACGCGGCCGGGCGGGATGCCGTCGGCGAGCAATGCCCCATAGGCCGCTACGGCATCCTCCACCGCGGCCGGGTAGGGGTCCTCGGGCGCGAGGCGATAGTCCAGCATGGCTACGGCGGCGCGGGCGGATCGAGCCAGGTACGCGGCGATCGGGCGGTGGGTGGCCGGCGAACCGACGGTGTAGCCACCGCCATGCAAGTACAGCACCACGGTCCCCGGGTCGGAGGTGGTGTGCGTGATCTGCTCGGCACTGCGGCTGCCCAGCGAGATGGTCCGGCGCGTGATGCCGCCTGGCCGCGCCGAGATGAGCGAGGCGCCAGCAATGAGGTGGCGTTGCAGCCGGAGGGGCATCCGGGCCGAGAGGATCGGCCGGACCGCGGTACGCACCGCGAGCCGCATCACCGCTGGATCGACCTTGGGCATGCTCACCATTCCCTCACGATACGTCCGGAACGGTTGCCCCGGTGCAGTTCTCCCGGACCAATTCCCTCGCGCAGGTTCGCGGCAATGCGGCCCCAGCTCGGCTATCTGGCCCGCCCGCGCGATGATCCCGGAGTAGCGTCGGGGCCATGAGTGGAGTTATCGCCATCAGCGGGGCAACAGGGCAGATCGGCGGCCGGGTCGCCCAGCGGCTCGCCGGATCGGGCGCGCGCCAGCGATTGATCGTCCGTGATCCCGAGAAGGTGAAGCTGCCGGGCGTGGATATCGCTCTCGGCGACTTCGGCCATCCCGATACGATCCGCCAGGCCCTCGACGGCGTGGACACGTTCTTCTTCGTCTCCGCGCCGGAGACCCGCGATCGCGCCGAGGTGCAGCGCCGGGTCGTCGAGGCCGCCGCCGAGGCAGGGGTGCGCCGCATCGTGTACGTGTCATTCGTCTCGGCCGCGCCGGAATGCACGTTCACGTTCGGGCGGGATCACTGGCATACCGAGCAGGCGATCCGCGCCGCCGGGGTGGACTTCACCTTCCTGCGCGACAACCTCTACCAGGACGTCATTCCCTTGTTCGCCGGGGAGGACGGCATGATCCGTGGGCCAGCCGGCGATGGCAAGATCGGCGCGGTCACCCGTGATGACGTCGCGGATGTCGCTGCGGCAGTGCTCACCCAGGACGGGCACGACGGCGAGTCCTATGACGTCACCGGCCCGCGCGCGTTCACCCTCCACGAGGCGGCCGAGATGATCACTACCATCACCGGCAAGCACACCACTTACTATGCCGAGAGCCTCGACGAGGCCTACGCCTCGCGCGAGCGCTTCGACGCCGAGAACTGGGAGATCGACGGCTGGGTCACTTCCTACGCTGCCGCCGCCACCGGAGAGCTCGACATCGTCACTGATGTGGTGCAGCGCATCGCCGGGCACCCGGCCACCGATTTCCGGGACTTCCTCGCCACGTGATCACCCCCGGCTTGTGCCATGATCTCCGCATGGCCGCGCTAATCACTGACCTCAGCGACCGCTACGCCTGGGCTGTCGCGCGCCACGTGCCCGCGGCACTGCGCGCCGACATCGATTCGGACGTCCGCGCCCTGATCGAGTCGGCCATCGCACGGCAGGATGAGCGCGACCCGATCAAGGCCGAGCATGATGCCCTCGTCGAGCTCGGTGACCCGCACCGGCTGGCTGCCGAGTACACCGGGGCGCCGCAGCACCTCATCGGGCCCGCCTTCTACTTCGACTACCTCCGGCTCATCAAGCTGCTCGGCGCGATCGTGCTGCCGATAGCCGCGCTCGCCATCAGCATTCCCCAGATCCTCGCCACCCCGGATGACTACCTCGCTGTTCTCGCGGGCACGGCCTGGGGAACCGCGATGGTCGCGATCCAGCTGCTCTTCTGGACCACCCTGGTGTTCGTGCTCCTGGATCGGCATGCCTCCCGATCACGAGATATGCGCTGGCGGCCTGAGCAACTGCCCCGGAGCGGCGCTTCCAGCCAGCGTGCTGACGCAGCGTTCTCCATCATCGCCATGGCAGCGCTGATCGTTTTCCTTGTGTGGCAGCAGCTTGCTCGCGAGATCCCGTTCGTGGATCCGGCGCTGTGGCGGGCATGGCTGCCGATCATCCTGGTGCTTGCCGCCGCCATGCTGGTCCTGCACGTCCTGCGGCTCGCGCGCGGCACGTGGACGATACCGCTGGCCGTCGCTCACATGCTCGCGGACATCGCGCTGCTCGCCACCCTCGTGCACGCCGCCTCCCGTAGCAGCCTCCTCAATCCTGCCTATATGGAGCAGGCCGGCGTGCCCCAGGCCAGCCCGTGGATCATCGTCACCCTCATCGGCGCGTTCGTCATCGGCGACGCCATCAGCATCATCGCTGACCTGCGCCGCAGCAGGCCCGCGCGCGCCGCCGCCCACCCGACAGAGCAAAGGCAAAGCCATGACCAGCACCCCATC
Source organism: Hoyosella levis (assembly GCF_026008515.1). Classification (GTDB taxonomy): domain Bacteria; phylum Actinomycetota; class Actinomycetes; order Mycobacteriales; family Mycobacteriaceae; genus Lolliginicoccus; species Lolliginicoccus levis. The sequence continues at coordinate 12,461 of NZ_BQYM01000006.1, read as the reverse complement.
TAGAAGCGTTGTCATCACCGGAGCTAACGGAGGTATCGGCCTCGCCACCGCGATCGAGCTCGCCCAGCATGGCTTCGACGTCATCGGTACCGTTCGCACCGAGGCCGCCGCGGATACCGTTCTCGATGCCGCGGACCAGGCCAACGTGCGGATCCGCACTATCGAGTGCGACGTCACCGACGACGAGCAGGCCCGTGATGCGTTCGACCGCATCAACCTGCTCACCGATGGCGGGCCCTGGGCGCTTGTCAATAATGCGGGAATCGCCCAGCCAGGTGCTATCGAGGATGTGTCCGGCGACCTCGCGGAGCGGCAGCTCGCGATCAACGTCCTGGCTCCGGCCCGCCTCATGCGTCTCGTCATGCCCGCGATGCGCGAGCGCGGGGACGGACGCATCATCAACATTTCCTCGATGTCCGGACGCGTCGCGCCGCCCTTGATCGGGTGGTACTCCGCCAGCAAGTACGCGCTCGAGGCCATCTCCGACGCCGCCCGCCGGGAGGTCGCGTCATTTGGCATCAAGGTCGTGCTCATCGAGCCCGGCAGCTACGGCACCGGCGTCTGGAGCACCGCGATGGCGCAGTTGCCCGACCGCGAATCATCCGCCTACCGCGACTCCTACGACCTCGCTGACCGTGTCGAGCAGCAGTCCGCGAGCTATCCGACGCCCACTCCCGTCGCCCGCGCTGTCCGCAAGGCGCTGACCAGCAAGCATCCCCGCGCCCGGTACCTCGTCGGCACGGATGCCGTGGGTGCTGTCCTCCTCGATGCCGTCGTGCCCACGGCTGTCAGCGACTACGCGATGCGCCTTGGGACGGGCCTGGCCCGCGCCCCGAAGCCGTTCGACCGGGTCGTCGACGGCATCGTCAAGCGCGTGCTCTAGGCGGCGGGCAGTCGGCAGCGGGAATCTGCGAGTGAAAGTCAACAGATCGTTCCCCGAAATCGGACATCTGTTGACTCTTGCTCGCAGATCCGGCGGTGGGGCGCTCCGCGCGCCCGGCTAGCGATCGGGATGGTCGATGTCGGCTCCGGTGGCGAGGTCGCCGCATTCGACGCCGAGCACGTGCTGGCCGCGCAGGTAGTGGCGCGCCCCAGCATCGGAAGCACCATCCTCCGCAAGGCTGGCGAGCAGTGGTTGCCAGTGGTCGCGGCCGATGATGACAGGGTGCCCGGGCCGCCCCTGGAAGAGGGCGCGGGTGATGCCCCAGGAGCCGGGGTGGTTGTCGATGAGCCGGGCGAGCACCGCGGGCCCGACGTCGGGTGTGTCAATTGTGTGTAAAACGATGCTGCCGCTTTCGCCGTTTTCACTGGTGAGGGCGGTCACTGCGGTGATGGAAGCGTGCACGGTGGCACTGAGCCCGGTGCGCCAGGCGGGGACGTGGATCTCGGTGGTCCCGGGTGGCAGGGATGGCCGCGCTGCTCCGGTGGCGACGAAGACGTGCGTGCAGCCTCCTTCCTGCAGCGTTGTGGCGGCGGTGCGGAGCCAGTCGCCGTCGTGGGCGAGGATCTTGGGCTGGCCGTAGCGGCTACCGGCACCCGCGGCGAGGACGATGCCGGTGCAGGAGTGCGGCATGGCGGCGTCCCTTTCTCGTCCGTGCGCGGCGCGCGGTGTGGTTTCCCGTGAAACCTTGAGGCAATACTGCCTGCTCAGGCTGATGCCATGTCCATTGTTGCGTCATTGCGCCGCGAGCACTCGCGGCCTGCTGCCCGGCGGCACCCTGTTGATGAGGTCTTGCCGGTCCGGGTGCTCGCGGTGCTGGGCGCGCAGCATGTCGTGGCGTTCTACGCGGGCGCGGTGCTGGTGCCATTGCTGATCGCGATGGCGATCGGGCTGGACGGCGAGGCCCTGACGATGCTGATCATGGCGGACCTGTTCACCTGCGGGGTGGCGTCGATCCTGCAGGCGGTGGGGGTGCTGCGCATCGGGGTGCGGCTGCCGCTGGTGCAAGGGGTGACGTTCGCGAGCCTGGCGCCGGTCATCAAGATCGCCAACGACAACGGCGGGGGCCGCGAGGGCCTGCTGCATGTCTACGGCGCAGTGATCGTGGCCGGTGTGTTCACCTTCTTGATCGCTCCGTACTTCGCGCGGCTGGTGCGGTTCTTCCCGCCCGTGGTGACGGGCTCGGTGATCCTGATCATCGGGGTGTCGTTGCTGCCGGTGGGAATCGGGAACGCGATCACGAGCCCGGTGACGGGGCTGCCCGACCCGGGAAATGGCCGGTGGATGGCGTACGCGCTGGGCACGATCGCGCTGATCGTCCTGCTGCGCCGAGTGTTCCGCGGCTTCCTGGGAACCATCGCGGTGCTGCTCGGGCTGGTCGTGGGCACCACAGTGGCGTGGCTGCTCGGCGATACGCGCTTCGACGAGGTCAGGGATGCTGCCTGGGTGGGGTTCGTGCCACCGTTCGCGTTCGGCTGGCCGCAGTTCGGGGCGGTGGCGATCGTTTCGATGATCATCGTCCTGATGATCACCTCGGTGGAGTCGACGGGCTCGGTGCTCGCGGCGGGCGAGATCGTGGGCAAGCGCATCGGCCGCCAGGACATCGCGGCAGCGTTGCGCGCGGATGGCGTGGCCACGGTGGTGGGCGGCTCGTTCAACTCGTTCCCGTACACGGCTTTCAACCAGAATGTCGGCCTCGTGCGGCTCACGGGTGTGAAGTCGCGCTGGGTGGTCGCGGCGGCCGGGGTGATCATGATCCTGCTGGGCTTGTTCCCCAAGGCAGCGCAGGTGGTGGAGTCCATTCCGGCTCCAGTGCTCGGCGGGGCGTCGATCACGTTGTTCGCGTCGGTGGCGATCGTGGGAATCCAGACGCTCGCGAAGGTCGACTTCACGGACCAGCGCAACCTCATCATCGCCGGTACGGCTCTTGGCCTGGCCTTGTACGTGGAGGAGGGGCAGACGCGCCGCGAGTCCGGCGGCGTGGTCATCCCGGGCGTGGAGACGGCCGTGCCGGGCTGGCTGGAGATCCTGTTCACCACGGGCATCACGATGGGCGCGATCGCCGCGATCGTGCTGAACATCGTGTTCTTCCACATCGGGCGGCGCGGGCAGGCGGTAGCGGGGGGCGGCGAGATCACGCTCGCCGATGTCAATCGCATGGATGAGGAGCAGTTCCACGCGACGTTCGGTCCGCTGGTGCATGGCACATGGTGGGTCACGCGGCGGGCCTTCGGCCAAGCACCCTTCGCGGACGCGCATGACCTGCGGGCAGCGTTCCAGGAGGCGATGCTGATGGCCTCGGACGCGGAGAAGCTGGAGCTGCTGCGGGCATTCCCTGATCTCGGCGCCGAGGATGAGACGGGCACACCGATCGCGGCGGACCACGTGGCGTTGTCCACGCTGCAGCAGGGCGAGCACCTGGCAGTGGTGAAGCTGGCGACGGCGTACCGGATGCACTTTGGATTCCCGCTGATCATTTGTGCCCGCGAGATCGACCGTTTTGATGCGGTGCTGCGCACGGGAGCGTCACGCTTGGACAACCAGCCCGCGAGCGAGCGCGCGTTCGCTCTTGTGGAGGTGGCCAAGATTATGAACTACAGGTTTGATGATCTCGTGGCGGAGGCTAATCCGGTGACCGATTCGTACCTGGCGCGGCTGGAGTCGCTGCGGTGACGGTGGGCGCGATGTCCCTGGCCGCGTTCAATGACGCGGACAAGGATGCTGCGGCGCGCTTCCTGGCCCAGGCCTGCGAGGCGCCGCACTGGGCACGGCGCGTGGTGGCGCTCCGGCCGTTCGCCAGCGTCGAGGAATTGTGCGAGCAGGCCGTGGCGGAGCTCGCGGCAACCGATGATGCTGATCTTCGCGCGGGGCTCGCCGGGCATCCACGCATCGGTGATCGTGTGGGGGAGGGGCGCTCGGCGGCGGAGCAATCCCGGGTCGCGGCTGCCGGTGAGGCGGTGCGGGCACGCCTGGTCGAGGCGAACCGTCGCTACGAGGAGCGGTTCGGGCACGTGTACCTGGTGTTCGCGCACGGGCGTAGTGCCGAGGAGCTGCTCGCGGTGCTCGAGGGGCGGCTGGGCAATGATCCCGGCGTGGAGTGGCGCGTGGCGCGCGAGGAACTGTGCCGGATCACGGCGTTCCGGCTCGCGGCGATGCTGGGCACGGAAAGCTAGCAATCTCGCAGGAAGGAAGCGGCATGGGGATCGTGTTGGGGCCGAACCAGTACGGCAAGGCGGAGAACCGCGTGGTGCGCATCTATCGGGACTCGCCGCGCCATGGCATCCGCGATATGACGGTCTCCACGGCGCTGCGTGGTGATTTCGCCATCGCGCACACCGAGGGCGATCAGTCGCCCGTGCTGCCGACCGATACGCAGAAACAGACGGTGTATGCGTATGCGCGGACGCATTGCGAGGGCAGCATCGAGGAGTATGGGCTGGCCCTGGCCCGGCATTTCGTCGATGACGTGGAGCCCGTGCAGGGGTCGCGCATCGAGATCGAGGAGCTCGGGTGGGAGCGGGTCCCGGTGGGGGAGGGTGGCCATGACCATGCGTGGACGCGCACGGGGCCCGAGATCCGTACGGCGGCGGTGACGGTGTCGGGATCTGGCGGGGAACGCCACGAGCATGTGATCGGTGGCATCAAGGACCTGGTTCTGCTCAAGTCGACGGGTTCGGAGTTCCGGGGCTTCCTCGAGGATGAGTTCACGGTTCTCGAGCCGACGGATGATCGCGTGATGGCCACCTCTTTGGTGGCGCAGTGGCGGTTCGCTGGCGCGGATGTGGCGTGGGACGAGGCGTACGCCGCGATCCGGCAGATCATCGTCGAGACGTTCGCGACGCAGCACTCGAAGGCGCTGCAGCAGACGCTCTATGCGATCGGGCGCCGGATCCTGGAAGCCCGCCCGGAGGTGGTGGAGGTGCGCATGTCCGCGCCGAACAAGCATCACTTCGTGTATGACCTGGCGAGGTTTGGCATCGAGAACAACAACGAGGTCTTCCACGCCGACGACCGGCCCTACGGGCTGATCCAGGCGACGGTGGCGCGCGACGATGCTCCTGCCGCGGGCGATGCGTGGGTGCCGCAGCTGGCGTGGCTGAAGTAGTCGGGCAAGCGGAGCGCGATCGTTGCGCGTTCTGGGGCAAATTCGGGTGGTCACAGTGTATTTTTGCTGGCAGAGATGTTGTGTAAACAAACAGTGACACCGTAGTTACTTCTGTCACTCTAGTGGCGTGGCACCTATCGTCATGACGTCACTTTCCCGTACAACAGTCATAACGTTGAGGTATCAACGACTGTTGAAACGGGGGTAGGTCATGACGCGCGACACCATCGCCATACCAGGCGTCGGCCAGCTCCTCGGCAACGAGGAACTGCTGTTCGTCGTGGTCACTGGGGGCTTCGGGCTGTTCCTCCTGCTCGCCGGCTCCGCCCTTGCCCTCCATATCGGCCGGACCACCAGGGCACGGACCCACGCCCACCTCGCGCCACCCCGGTCAGCAACGGGCAACCATCACGCGGCCGAGACCCGCGCGCCCCGCACCAGCACCTCCGAGATCGCTGGCTCGCGCAATGCCATCATCACGGCGAACACCAGCGAGTCCGGGTCCGAGGCGGCCGCGACCGATCGAGCCAGTGGTGGCCACGAGGAAGGATCCACCACCAGGAAGTCCGCGTCCTTGCCCGCATCGAGATTGCCGAAGGCGTCCTCCATGTCGAGTGCTCTCGCCCCGGCCAAGGTGGAGCTGAACAGCAACGCCGCGGGCTCCAGGGAGACCGCGCGATCAGCGCTCGCGCACATGTGGACCTTGAAGCAATCGTTGGCGACCCGGCTCACCAGCCACTCGTCGCCCGCGCCCACGTCCGAGCCGAGCGCCACCGTGATCCCGCGCGCTGCCATCCGCTTCCATGGCATCGTCCCCGAGCCCAGGAACAGCTGCGAGGTGGGGCAATGGGCGACCGAGGCGCGCGTCTCCGCGATGCGATCCAGCTCGCTCTCGCTGCAGTGAACCGCGTGGGCGAGAATGCTGCGCCGCCCCAGCAGCGACTCACCCGCTAGCCCGCCGCCTGGACCGAACCGGCCGTCATAGGTATCGAGGTACGAGCCCGTGCCGAAGTCGCGCAGCACCGAATCGATCTCGCCCACCCCCGGTGCATCGTTCTCGCTGAGATGCGTGTGGAAGTACACCCCGTCCTCGCGATGTTGCCGATGAAGCTCGCCCATCCAGCGGAATGACCTCCGCGTCACCGACAGCGCGAACCGGGGCACCAGCGCCACCTGCAGCATCGCCCGATCCGGCCGACCAGGAGCGTCCGCGCAATGCCAGCGGGCAATCTCCGCCCGGCACAAGCGCTCCGCCTCCTCCTCCGAGGTGATCAATGGCCCGGCCGAGGCTGGACCACGCGTCTGCACCCCGCGGCCGCTCACCACCCGCAGCCCTGCCCGCGATGTCTCCTCGAACAACGCGTCCTGCGCCACCGGGAACGCCGAGCCGAACACCATCGCTGCCGTCGTTCCCGCCGCGATGCGCGCCGCGCAGAACTCCCGCGCCGCCTCCCGCGCGAAGCCAGCATCGGCGAAGCGGGCCTCGGCCGGGAACACGCACCGATCAAGCCAGCTCAGCAACGTGCCGCCGCCATGCGCGTCCGTGGTGTAGACCTGCGGAAAATGGATATGCGCGTCGACGAAGCCGGGCAGCAGCAGGCAGCCACGCCGATCCACTACCGTCGCCCCAGCGAGATCGGGCGGAACCTCGCCGAACGGGCCCGAGTAGGCGATCCGACCGTCATCGTCCACGACAAGCGCGCCATCTGGCTCGCTGACCAGGGCTTCCCGCGCGCCATCAACATCGGGCCTACCGGCGATATGCAGCACATGACCTCGGTACAGGAGCACGAGGCACACTCTTGCACACCAAGATGACGACCTTTGCGCCCGGAACGACACCAGTGTGTAATGCGGGATCACTACATTCACAGGTATGTCGGTGACCAAAGTAATTCGCAACGCGCACATCGTCACCATGGACGAGCAGCGGCGAGAGCTCACCGGCAGCGTTGTCATCGAGGGCAACCGCATCACCTCTGTGGGCGACGAGCCCGCCGACCTGCCCGAGCGCGCCACCATCATCGACGGCCGCGGCTGCCTGCTCACCCCGGGGCTCGTCAACACCCACCACCACCTCTACCAGTGGATCACCCGCGGCCACGCCGCTGAACTCGACCTGTTCAACTGGCTCGTCACCCTCTACCCCCGCTGGTCCGAGCTCACCCGCGATACCGCCTACACCGCAGCGATCGCCTCCCTCGTCCGGCTCGCCGCCACCGGCTGCACCACCACCACCGACCACCACTACGTCTTTCCCCTCACCGGTGACAAGGGAGCCCGCGCCGACATGCTCGGCAGCGAGATCACCGCTGCCGCCGCGATCGGCATGCGCTTCCACCCCACCCGCGGCTCCATGGATCTCGGCCGCTCCCAGGGGGGCCTGCCCCCTGACTCGCTCGTCGAGCCACTCCGCGACATCCTTGCCGCCAGCGAGAAAGCGCTCACCGAATGGCATGACGCCTCGCCCGGATCCATGCTCCGTATCGGGCTCGCGCCCTGCTCCCCGTTCTCCGCGAGCGCCGACCTGATGCGCGAGACCGCGGCGCTCGCCCGCGAATATGGTGCTCGCCTCCACACCCACCTCGCCGAGACGCGCGAGGAAGTCGCGTTCTGCCACCAGAACCTTGGCGGCAGCCCCCTCGACTACGTCGCCGAGCTTGGCTGGACCGGCCCCGATGTCTGGTTCGCGCACGCCGTGCACCTCGAGGACCGCGAGATCGTGCTGCTCGCCGAGACGCGCACCGGAGTCGCGCATTGCCCCACCTCCAATGCCCGCCTCGGAGCTGGCATCGCCCGCCTCCGCGACCTCGTGCGCGCCGGGGTGCCCGTGGGGCTCGGGGTCGATGGCGCAGCGAGCAACGAGGGCACCTCCCTGATCGAGGAGGTCCGCCACGCCCTGCTGTTCGCCCGTGCCCGGGACGGCGCCGCCGCGATCACCGCGCGCCAGGCGCTCGAGCTCGCCACGCTAGGAGGAGCGCGCCTGCTCGGCCGGGCCAACGACATCGGATCCATCGAGGAGGGGAAGCTCGCCGACCTCGCGCTCTGGCGGATGGACACCCTGTCCCACTCTGGCATCGACGATCCGGTCGTCGCGCTCGTCATGGGCGCGGCGCCCCCGCTCGAGCGCCTGATCGTCGACGGGCGCATCATCGTCGAGAAGGGGGAAGTCACCACAGTGGATGCCGAGAAGGCGGCCAAGGTCGTGCTCACCGCCCAGCTCGTCATGGCCCGCGGGCACAACGGATAGGCCAGCTCGTGGACCTGCACAGCATCGACACCATCGTCGAGCCCCGCGCGCGGCACGAGCTTCCTCCGCCCGCGCTGCGCGACAGCATCCTCGCCGGGGGGACGTGGTTGTACAGCGAGCCCCAGCCAGGCACCAACCGTTTGATCGACATCACCGCGCTCGGCTGGCCACCGCTCACGATCGCCGAGAATGGCCTCGACATCGCCGCCACCTGCACCATCGAGCAGCTCATCGAAGTGCCCTACCCCTCGGCCTGGACCGCCACCAGCCTGTTCCGGGAGTGCGCGGACGCCCTCGTCGCGTCCTTCAAGATCTGGGCCTCGGCCACCGTTGGCGGCAATATCTGCCTCGCTCTGCCCGCCGGATCGATGATCGCGCTCGCCGCGGCCCTCGATGCCACCCTCACCATTTGGCGGCCCGACGGCACCGACCGCACCACCACCATCACCGAGCTCGTCACCGGAAACCATTGCACCACCCTTGAGCCTGGCGAGATCCTTCGCTCGATCCATCTGCCCGCGACCGCTCTGCGCCAGGAGGTCTCTCTGCGCCGCATCGCCCAAGCACCTCTCGGTCGCTCCGGGGCGCTGCTCATTGGTCGTGCCACCGAGCATGGCCCGGTGCTCGCCCTCACCGCCGCGACAGACCGCCCCATCATCGTCGGGCCGGGCAGCCCCGCTGACACACGACAGGCCATCGATGAGATCAGCAGTGACCGCTGGTACAGCGACCCGCATGGCACAGCCGATTGGCGCAAACATGTCACCACGCTGCTCGCCGAGGACATCATGGCCGACCTCGCCGTGCGGGAGGAGTGATCATGCACGTCAACGGCCGCGAGATCACCACACCGCCGCTCCCCGGCCAATGCCTGCGCACCTATCTGCGCGAGCACGACCACCACGATGTGAAGAAGGGCTGCGACGCCGGTGACTGCGGCGCCTGCACCGTCCACATCGACGGCAAGCCCCAGCACTCGTGCATCACCCCGGCCCACCGCGTCACCGGCGCAACCATCACCACCCCCGCTGGACTGGGCCAGCCTGGCAGCCTCCACCCCGCGCAGCAGGCCTTCCGCGCCGCCATGGGCTTCCAGTGCGGCTACTGCACCCCCGGCATGATCATGACCGGCGCCGCTCTCACCGATGAGCAGCGCGCGGACCTGCCCCGCGCCATGAAGGGCAACCTCTGCCGCTGCACCGGCTACCGCTCCATCCGCGACGCGCTCGCGGGACGAACCGTTCCCGCCGGAACCACGCTGCCTCCCGCAGCCGATCGCGTTGTCACGGGTACCGAGCCTTTCACCCTCGACACAACTATCCCAGGATTGCTGCACCTGGCGGTCGTGGCTAGCCCCCACCCGCACGCGCGCATCAACAGCATCGACACCACCACCGCGCGCGCCATGCCCGGCGTGGTCGCCATTTTTACCCACGACGACAGCCCGCCGCTGCGGTTCTCCACCGCTCGCCACCATCACTACGTCGACGATCCCGAGGACGCCCGCATCCTCGACGACATAGTCCGGTTCGTGGGCCAGCGCGTGGCGGCCGTCGTCGCCGAGACACCTCGGGACGCGCACCGCGCGGCCGCCGCGATCACCGTCGAGTACACGCTGCTCGAGGCCGTGCACGATCCCGAGCAGGCCACCCAGCCCGGTGCGCCCGTCCTCCATCCCGCGCTAGCCCCGGCCAATATCGTGGCCGAGCTGCACGGCGAGACCGGCAGCATCGCCGAGGGCATCCGGGCAGCGGAGGATGCGGGCGGAGCCGTGGTCCGTGGGACCTGGCGCACGGCCCGCGTGCAGAACGTCCACATGGAGACCCACGCCACCATCGGCTGGATCGATGACGATCAGCGCCTCGTCCTGCGCACCAGCAGCCAGGTGCCGTTCCTCGTGCGCGATGAGCTCGCCCGCATCCTCGACCTGCCCCGCGAACAGGTCCGTGTCCACACCGCGCGTGTTGGCGGCGGCTTCGGTGGCAAGCAGGAAATGTTCACCGAGGACATCGTTGCCCTCGCCGTTCTCCGCACCGGCCGACCTGTCCAGTACGAATACAGCCGCTCCGACGAGTTCGACCGTGCCGCCCACCGCCACCCCATGCGCATCGAGGTCACCGCCGCCGCGGCCCCGGACGGCCAGCTCACCGCGCTTGCGGTCGATGTCCTCTCCGATGCGGGTGCTTATGGCAATCACTCGCCGGGCGTAATGTTCCACGGCTGCAGCGAATCGGTTGCCCAGTACCGGTGCGCCAATAAGCGCGTCGACGCCCGCGCCGTCTACACCAACAACCCGCCCTCGGGTGCCTTCCGTGGATATGGGCTCGGGCAGCTCATGTTCGCCATCGAGCAAGCGCTCGATGACCTCGCCCGCCGGGTTGGTATCTCCCCGTTCGACCTGCGCCGCCGCAATGTGGTGGTCCCCGGCGATCCGTTCGTCGACGCCGCGCCGCATGACGACGACCTCACCTTCGGCAGCTATGGCCTTGACCAATGCCTTGACCTCGCCGAGGCAGCCATCGCCCGAGGGCGGGAGGGATGCGTGCCGACCACACCGCAGGAGCGAGTGGGGGAGGGCATGGCGATCGCCATGATCGCGACCATCCCGCCGCGTGGGCACATCTCCGATGCCAGCGTCACCCTCGAGCGCGATGCCACTGTCACCGTGCGGGTGGGTACCGCCGAGTTCGGCAATGGCACCACCACCATCCATGCCCAGCTCGCGGCCCAGGCGCTTGGCATCGAGCCTGGTGCGATACGCATCATCCAGTCCGACACCGACGCCGTTGACCACGACACCGGGGCATTCGGCTCCGCCGGGACCGTGGTCGCCGGAAAGGCCGTGCACCAGGCCGCCACCGCGCTCGCCCGCCGCATCGAGCAGTTCAATGGAGGCCTGGCCGCGGTCGCTGCCGAGCACGGACCGCTCACCGAGCATGCCCGCCAGGATGGCACCCCTCGGTCGGTCGCCTTCAATGTCCATGCGTTTCGCGTGGCCGTGGACATCCGCACCGGGGTTGTCCGGATCCTCCAGTCCGTGCACGCCGCCGATGCGGGAACAGTGCTCAACCCCGAGCAGTGCCGCGGCCAGATCGAAGGCGGCATCGCCCAGGGGATCGGCTCCGCGCTCTGGGAGGAAGTGCCCACCGAGGGCGGCGCGAACACCGTCAACACCCTGCGGAACTATCACATCCCCCAGCTTGCCGACATCCCCGACAGCGAGATCTACTTCGCCGACACCTACGACCAGCTCGGCCCTCTCGGTGCGAAATCCATGAGCGAGTCGCCCTACAACCCCGTCGCGCCCGCCCTGGCCAACGCCATCCGTGACGCCGCTGGGGTGCGCCTGCACGAGCAACCGATGAACCCCGCGCGGGTGTGGCGAGCGGTGCAGCGATAGGGGCAGGAGCCAGCTAGATATCGAGATCCCGGCGCATGCACGTCCTGGGCCACTGATCGAGGCCGCGCGCGGTTTCGATCCGCCGGATCTCAGCGAGTCCAGGTGATAGGGCTGACTGCGGGATGCTGGCGAAGCCCAATCGCTCGTAGTAGGGGCCGTTCCAAGGAACGTTCGTGAACGTCGTGAGCGTCAACGCGCGAATACCCTGCCGGCGGGCGGTCTTGCCGATGTGATCAATCAAGCGCCTACCGATTCCCCGTCCCGACTGAGCAGGGTCGACCGACACTTGCTCGATATGCATGGCTCCATCAAGGGGAACCGCCAGGGCATAGGCGACCGGCAGGTCGTTGGCATCGCACCACACCCATGCCTCGTGACGCCTCGCGTGCTCGCGAAGCACCGACAGGGCGAGGGGAGGGTCGTCGGCGACACGGTGCATCCCAATCGCAGCGAACATGCGGCCGGCTGCTCGTTCGATGTCCTGCATCAGTGGCAGGTCGTTCTCCTGCGCGTAGCGGATCACCGCCCCAGGCTAGCGCCCGGCGTCACGGGAGGTCATTCAGGGAAATGCCGCGTGAACAGTGGATTTGTGATTGGGATCGGGGGTGTGTAACTTTCTTGGAGCCAGCCGGTGCGCGGGCCCCGCCGAGAGCGGGGGACGGGCGCCAGGGCGGACCTTGATCGCGGGAGGCGTTGTTGCCTCCCGGGGCGCGGGGATGCTAGTGTGGCTGGCTGTGCCTGGGGGAGCTTCCCCGCCGTGTGGCGG
>NZ_BQYM01000005.1 GCF_026008515.1 Hoyosella levis | reverse complement strand
CGCCGACCGTTCCCGGCAGCGAGGACAAAACCTACACCCCCCGCGCCCCCAGCACAAACCCCCAGCTCACAAAGGGATTCCTTGCGCGGCTGGCTCAGGAACCCAAAGCGTCTGCGAACAAGGGCCAGGAGTCATGGAGGTCTTCCTGCCAATAGGCCCATGCATGCGTCCGGTTCACCCGGAACTTGAACTCATGCGGGATCCCGAGCTCGTTCATGCGGTTAACCAGTCGATGCGTGCACACGTTCGTCGCGGCCTCGAGGATCCCGCCCACGGCGAACCGGTCGATGAGCTTCATGGGATCCCCCTCGATGTCCTGGGAGTCGATCGTGTCGTACGGCCCGGGCAGTCCGCTGCCGTTGGAGACGAACACCGCGGTGCCGCGCAGCCCCTCGGCATTCAGGTAAGGATCGTTGGCTGCCCAGGCTGGATCGCTCGGCGGTCCCCACATATTGAGGGTGTCCGCGCCACCACGGCCTTCGACGAGCGCGCGGACGAACGCCTGGCCGAGAGGGTCGCTGGTCTGGGCGCAGCCGCTGTAGGAGCCCACTGCCTGGAACACTCCCGGCGCATTGATCGCAAGGCTCAGCACCGACGTGGCGGCCATGGAGATCCCCGCAACCGCGTTCTGCCCCGTGGCGCCAAGCGACTCGTCGATCACTGGCGGGAGCTCGCGTGTCAGGAAGGTCTCCCACTTCGCCACCCCGACCTTGGGGTCGGGGGCCTGCCAATCGGTGTAGTAGGTGTAGGCACCGCCACGCGGGATGACGATGTTGACGTTCTTGTCCGCGTAGAAGTCCAGGACGTCGGTCTTGTCGAGCCAGAGATCGCCCAGGAGATACAGGGTGGGGCTGGGCTGGCTGGTATCGCGGGGCCGAACGATCTCGACCTTGATGTCCCGGCCCATCGACGGTGAGTACACCTGGGCGACCATCTGGCGGCCGCTCGTGCTCTCGACGCGGAACGACGAGCCAGGAGCCTCCTGCTCAACGGGCTGCGCGAGCGTGGCAGGCGTCGCGGCAAGCGCGAGCGCTGCACAGATCCCGAGGATCGTGCTGCTCCTCCGCGCCCGCGCCGATTCGTGGCGACGTGTCGTGATCATTGTCAGTGCTCCACCTGTCATGAGAGTTCCCTGGACGATCCTGCCGTGCCAGCAATCGCTCGGCACTCCATAGCTGGCATTGGTGCGCCGTTGGCTTCCAATCAAGCCGGGCTGGCAGGAAGCGTATTGCCACCGCACGGACCCTAGTGCGGCAGCACGCATGCCAAGCTCAATTACCGATGCGCTGGGGACAAGTTTGGATGACGATTCAGCAATGCACTTCGCCGCAAAGCTCGTGGGGAGCAGGAACTACTGGGTTTGTGGAGCGATTGCTAGAGGATCGGCGACGCGGATAGCTCCTCTGTGGAAGCCATGCGCAATCCCTCGTCCAGGCACAGGTATCCGACGGCGCGCTCGATCGCATGCGCGGTCGTGCCATCGACCTGCCCCGCTTCGGTCTCGAAGTCGCGTTCCTCGAGCGCGGCCAGCCCGAGCCTCCGCAGGATGGATGCCCGCGTCCAGTAGATCGAGCCGCTCGGAAACCTCAGTCCATAGGTGCGCATCGGCATGCCCATTCGCCGGAGAAGGATCCTCGTCGCCCAATGATTCTGGCCCCAGCGCTCCGGCCCGAGCACGCAGCCTGGCGCCGTCACCATGCCCAGGGAAGCATCGCGGTCGAATGCGTCGAGAATGGTGCCTATCCGCTCCTGCCCGCCCAGGACCGCATCGAGCAGCTGCTCGTTCCATTCGGCCCCCGTGCCCGCAAGGCTGTGCCGGTCCCGCCAGGCGCTGCGCTTGGTATGGACCTTGAGGACAAGATCATGCTTGTCGATCAAGCCATCGTTGAGGACCTGGACCATGGGCCAGATATCGCGACCTCGATTCTGCAGTTCGAGAATCCGCAGATCGTCGAGACCTGCGGGAAGAATGTCCGGCAGGATCAGCGGGGCGCCGCTCGAGTTGGTGAGGATCAGGTCGAATCGCGCGGGCATGGCATGAAGGAGCCCCATGAGGCGCGGCAGCGCGTCCTGGTAGTAGACGTGCATCAGCACGACGATCCGTTGCCGCCGCTCGCAACCGTCCGCCGCAACGCGCGCGCGGTCGCACCGATCCGCCACTGGCTCGTCCAACTGGCGGATGGCGGGACGCAATCGCCGACTACGGATCATGAACGTGACCGGCCAACGGAGCACCAGGATCCGCAGGTGCGTGACGGGCCTCGTTGTGCTTGCGCGGAGCATCCTGGCCACCTCGCCCCTCACCTCCCAGGGGCTGGACCGCAGTCCGGCACATCGACCGATACCTGTGGATCGTCGACGAGCGGCTGCAGCGGCACCGTGGCTTCCCCCGCGCGGGCTGGTTCATCGAGGTCATAGCGAACCGTGACGGTCTCCCCTGGCTCGGTGAGCACGACCACGGTAAAGACTGGGTGCCCGAGAAGCTCGTTGGTGAAGGTGAGGGGAACGCGCCGATCATCGATATAGGTATTGGCGAGCCTGGCCCCGGGCGTTGCGAACAAGCTGATCACAGTGCGATTGGTGCCCGGCGGCCCGGCATACTGGGTCTCCGGGGTGAGCCGACCCATGAGATAGGCGGGGTACTCGTCGAGCGGCGGCGCTGAATTGGTCAGCCGTAGCGTGACCTCCGACTCCCGCCGCTCCCCCACGCAGGGCCCGGCCCGGTATTCCAGCGATCGCTCCAGGTAGTAGTCCAGCTTGCCTCCCGCACCGTTGTTGAGCACCACGTGCGCGTAGGGGGACTCGTCCTCGGGAAGCGTGCCTCCCACGATGCTGTCCCCGAGCACGGCCTGCTCATCCGGCTCCGCGCTCCAGACCAGGATGCGCTGCTCCTCGATAGCGTTGGCGAGAGCGCGCGCCAGCGGGCCCTTGGGGCCGTCATAGGTGTTCACCCGGGCCATCACGGCGCCCGCGATCTCCTGCAGGTATGCCTTCCGTGCCAGTTGCCGGTCGCCGAACCGGAAGTACGCCTCGTTGAGCGTGATCTCGACGACGTTGTCCTTGGTGATCGTCTCCCCTTCGCTGAGGGTCACTGGCCCGACGACCTCGAGGAGGTGGCTCAGCGCGACGGGGTCGGTCGCTATCACGCCGTCGACCTCCTCGTCCATGTGCTGCGCCCAGATCGAGCGCCAGATCCGTGCGGCATGCGGGAAGTGCGGGCTGAAGTTGGCGTTCTGCCAGTTCTGGGTGCTCTGGTAGCGGCCATATAGCGCGTCGAAGCCAGGGCCCAGATCGATCGGCTCTGCCGTGAGGGGCAGCTCCTGGTTGCTGACCGAGTCCTCGAAGGTGATGTCGCCATCGTCGATCCGGAGCATCCCCGCTCCACCCATCAGGCCCCCGGTGCCGCGGGACTCGGCGTTGGTCTGGAAGACCACCAGGTAACGGCGGGCTTCATCCGCGCCGAGGAATCCGGGCAGCACGCGGGCGGCGTCCGCTGCGCTCGCCGTCGCGTTGGCGAGCAGGGTTGATTGGTCGATGAGCTGCTCGCGGGCTTCGTTGACCCGGCCTGGGAACCGCGCGATGGGAATCTTCCGAGCATCGGCGCTGATCGCGGCTGATTCGCTCGCGATCCCGGCCGCGACGGGAGCCATCTCGCGCACTGCGTCCACGTCAATGATCTGCCCGGGCTTGTCGCCGCCGCCCAGGATGTCGAGCATCCCCCCGTCGAGCGCGGGCGCCACCACCCCGGATGCGATCCGATCCACGATGATGGTCGATTCCCGGATGGTATCGAAGGGGCTGCCTGCCCATGGAAGCGCTGCGGCGGCGCGCCAGGGAAGGGACGTGGTCGAGGCCCTGGCCCGCGCAGCGGCAGCCGGTATGCCGTTGATCTCCGCGGTCGCTGCATCGACATCGCCATCGAGGAGGAGTGCACGGGCAGCGTCCGCGCGCTCCTCGATCTCGTTGACCGCGGAATACGCGCGCAGGGTCATGAAGGCGAGCCACACCAGCGGAATCGCCACCACGACGGCGAGGATGAGGAGGATCCGGCGCCGGCGGGACACGGGTTGCCTGGCAGCTGGAGCCTGCTCGGGCCCGGCGCTCATCGTGCTCCCCTGGTTGCTGGCTGGGCGTCGATGACGGCCATCGCGCCGTGGAGCACCTGGTTGTACTGCTGGCATACGGCCTCCCAGGTGAACAGCGCGGATGCGCGAGCCCGGGCTGCCGCGGCGAGCTTCTCGCGCTCGACTGGCTCGACGAGCAAGCTCGTGATCGACGCTGCGATGGCGCGAGCGTCAGGCTCCGTGAACCGTCCGGCATCGCCGAGCACCTCCCGGTTGTAGACGGTGTCGCGCGCGACGATCGGAGCGCCGCAGGCCATGGCCTGCACCAATGCCGGGTTCGTCCCCCCGACGCTGTGGCCGTGGAAATACACTCCGGCGTGCTGCCACAGGGCGTGCAGGAGGCGATCATCAGCGATGTGGCCGTACCAGTGGATCTGCCGATGAGCGGCGGCGAGATCCCGGGCTCGCTCGTCGAGCGGGCCGCCGTAGCCCGAGGAGCCGACGATCACCACGGGCGCGTGGCCAGCAAGCACCTCGGCGGCAGCGAGGAACTCGGGCACCGTGTTCTCGGGGACGAAGCGAGCCACCATGAGGATGTAGCCACCAGCGGCAAGTCCTTCGGGTACCGGCAACTGGCCAGGATCAGTGCCTCCGTAGGGGATGTAGGCGCCAGTGGTTCCGTATCGCTGAGCCCAGTAGCGCGCGATCTCCTCGCTGTCGTTCACCAGGGTGGTGGCGTAGCGGGCAGTCAGGGCGGCGCCGCCCCGGAATACCGCTCGCGCCGCACGGCCCCATTTCGCTCGCTCCCACTCGATGCCATCGACATTGACCACCGTGGGGATTCCGGCGCGGGCCAGGACGGGCAGGAAGTACCCATTGGCCACGTTCAGGACGAGCGCCACGTCCGGGCGCGCGGATCGGGCCCAGAGCGCTCCCGTGAGGCCATAGGACAGGGTGCTCGCGGAGCGTGATTCGATGCCTCGCGTGCGCACCGCGTGAATCCTCGGGTCGCTCGCTGGATCATCCATGCGCGTGGACCTCGGACGACCAAGCACGGTCACGTCCCATCCCTGGTCCGCGAGGTAGGGCGCGAGCATCCTCACCAGCGTCTCGAATCCCCCGTAGTAGCTGGGGTAGCCGCGCGAGCCGAGGATAGCTACCGATGGCATGAGTTCCTGCTCCAACGTTGTCTTTGGCCAGTCGCGAGCGACCGCGGTGTGCATTTGCTCGCCATCGGGCATGGACCTGATCATTCGGCGGGCGGCCGCGATCAGACTACCCACGGATCTGGTCCTCGGCGAAAATACCTGGTTGGACGGATATCCCCTCGATTTTCATCCAAATGATTCATCTCGTCAGAAATAGACGCGGGAGCCTCGCGATAAGACAAGCCAATTCGATGCAAAATGTCAGAAATATGATCCGTTCGCCAAGGGGCGCAAGGATATTAGCAGCCACGTTGGCCCGCCGCAACGCATCACAGTTGGTCTCTCGCATCTTTTCCGCAAAAAAGTCCCATCGGCTATGATCAAGCCCACCGTAGCCGATTCAATATCCGGGGGGATGCCAGTGCCGAACCTCGTGGAATCCCGCCGCCAAGGCAACAGCTCCATGAATGTCGTTCAAGAAATAGACAAATGCGGCGATTCAGCTACATCGCCTGCGCCTGGCGGCGCCGAGCGCGAATACTCCGCTGGATCCGCCGTCGCGCCCCTTTCGCGCTCGCCCGCGCGAGCCGTGCCCGCGCACACATGGCGGCGCGGGTTCGCCCGGCGCATCCGGATCACCGATCACATCATCGTCATCGCTGCCGTGGTGGTTGCCCAGCTCGCGCGGTTTGGCACCACTGACCATGCGCTGTTCAGCACCTCCGGCATCACCTTGCATTACACGGGCCTCTCTCTCGTCATCGCGTTCGCCTGGCTGGCTGCCCTCAAGCTCGAGAACACGCGCGATGTTCGCATCATCGGCTCGGGCGCCCTGGAGTACCAGCGCGTCATCCACGCCTCCGTCAAGGTATTCGGCATCATTGCCATCGCCGCGTTCTTGCTCGACCTAGGCATCGCGCGTGGCTACCTGGCCATCGCGCTGCCTATCGGCATGCTGGGGATAGTCGTGAGCCGCTGGTCGTGGAGACGATGGCTGGTCGCCAAGATCAATCGCGGCAGGTTCATCACCAACGTCGTGATCCTCGGCAGCGGCCGTGCCGCGGAGGACATGATCCGCAGCATCCAGCGCGACCGCGGCTACCACATCGTTGGAGCCTGCATCCCCCGGGAGCACCAAGCGCGATCGCAGGCCGATGCTCTTGAGGTCGATGGGCTCACGATCCCTGTCCTCGGCGACGAGCAGACCATCCTGGCCGCGGTGCGCCACGCACAAGCTGATGTCGTAGCCGTCACCGCCACCGAGCACCTGGGTCCGGATGCGCTCCGCGAGCTCGCCTGGGAACTGGAGTCGGAGAAGACGGATCTCGTGGTGCATCCTGGAGTCACCGATGTCTCGGAGCCGCGGCTCAACATCCGCCCCACCGCGGGGATGCCCCTTCTCCATGTCGAGGCGCCGCAGTACCAGGGCGCTCATAGGCTCGGCAAAGCGCTGGTCGATAGGCTTGGCGCTGTCATCGCGCTTGCCCTCTTCGGGCCGTTCATGTTGCTCATCGCGCTGTGCATCAAGTGCCAGGACCGCGGCCCTGTGCTGTACCGCCAGACCAGGGTAGGTACCGATGGCGCCGAGTTCGCGATGATCAAGTTTCGATCGATGGTGGTCGGGGCCGACTCCCAGCACCAAGGCATCGCTGATCGCAACGACGCGGATGGCCCCCTCTTCAAGATGAAGGACGATCCGCGCGTTACCCGGATCGGTCGGCGCCTGCGCAAGTACAGCCTCGACGAGCTGCCACAGCTTTTCAACGTGCTCCGTGGCGAGATGAGCCTGGTAGGCCCTCGGCCACCACTGCCCCGCGAGGTAGCGAGATACACGCGAAGGATCAACCGCCGCATGCTCGTCCGCCCGGGGATGACCGGGCCCTGGCAGGTCAGCGGACGTTCCGACCTCACCTGGGAGGAAACCGTGCGGCTCGACCTGTCCTACGTGGAGAACTGGACCTTCATGCAGGACCTCATCATTCTGTGGCGCACCGTGCGGGTCGTCATGAAGGGCCAGGGCGCGTACTAGTTGCGCTGGCATCCGGGCGAGCGAGCATCGCCGCGCAGCTCTGTCCGACGATCCAAGCCCAGGTAGCGTCCCTGCGCTAGACGGCACGAGGCCCGGAGCAGCCATGCTGCTCCGGGCCTCGTGGGCTAGCGGGGGTGGATCAGAAGTCCATGCCGCCCATGCCGCCGGTCGGATCGCCGGCCGGGGCCGCGTTCTTCTCGGGCTTGTCGGCGACAACGGCCTCGGTGGTGAGGAACAGCGCCGCGATCGAGGCTGCGTTCTGCAGCGCCGAGCGGGTGACCTTGACCGGGTCGTTGATGCCTGCGGCGAGCAGGTCCTCGTACACACCGGTGTCGGCGTTGAGGCCGTGGCCGGTGGGCAGGTTGCGGACCTTTTCCGCGACAACGCCGGGCTCGAGGCCAGCGTTGAAGGCGATCTGCTTCAGCGGTGCCTCGAGCGCCACGCGGACGATGTTGGCACCGGTGGCCTGATCGCCCTCGAGGCTGAGCTCGGCGAGCGCCGGGGCGGCCTGGAGGAGCGCGACGCCGCCACCGGCGACGATGCCTTCCTCGACGGCTGCCTTGGCGTTGCGGACAGCGTCCTCGATGCGGTGCTTGCGCTCCTTGAGCTCGACCTCGGTAGCCGCGCCAGCCTTGATGACAGCGACGCCGCCGGCGAGCTTGGCGAGGCGCTCCTGGAGCTTCTCGCGGTCGTAGTCGGAGTCGGACTTGTCGATCTCGGCGCGGATCTGGTTGACGCGGCCCTCGATCTGGGCTGCGTCGCCAGCACCCTCGACAATGGTGGTCTCGTCCTTGGTGACAACGACCTTGCGGGCGCGGCCAAGGAGCTCGAGGCCGGCGGTCTCGAGGGAGAGGCCGACTTCCTCGCTGATGACCTGGCCGCCGGTGAGGATGGCCATGTCCTGCAGCATTGCCTTGCGGCGGTCACCGAAGCCGGGCGCCTTGATGGCGACGGACTTGAAGGTGCCGCGGATCTTGTTCACCACGAGGGTGGAGAGGGCCTCGCCCTCGACGTCCTCGGCGATGATGGCGAGCGGCTTGCCGGACTGGATGACCTTCTCCAGCAGCGGCAGCAGGTCCTTGACCGTGGAGATCTTGGACGAGATGAGCAGCACGTAGGCGTCCTCGAGGACAGCTTCCTGGCGCTCGGGGTCGGTCACGAAGTAGCCCGAGATGAAGCCCTTGTCGAAGCGCATTCCCTCGGTGAGCTCGAGCTGGAGGCCGAACGTCTGGGCCTCCTCCACGGTGATGACGCCTTCCTTGCCGACCTTGTCCATCGCCTCGGCGATGAGCTGGCCGATCTGGGGGTCACCGGCGGAGATGCCAGCGGTAGCAGCGATCTGCTCCTTGGTCTCGATCTCCTTGGCGGACTCGAGCAGGCGCGCGACGACCGTCTCGACGGCCTTCTCGATGCCGCGCTTGAGCGCCATCGGGTTAGCGCCAGCAGCGACGTTGCGCAGGCCCTCGCGCACGAGCGCCTGGGCGAGCACGGTTGCGGTGGTGGTGCCGTCGCCAGCGACGTCGTCGGTCTTCTTGGCGACTTCCTTGACCAGCTCTGCGCCGATCTTCTCGTACGGGTCGTCCAGCTCGATCTCCTTGGCGATGGAAACTCCATCGTTGGTGATCGTGGGGGCGCCCCACTTCTTCTCCAGGACAACGTTGCGACCCTTGGGGCCGAGCGTTACCTTGACTGCGTCGGCGAGGGCGTTGAGTCCCCGCTCGAGGCCACGGCGGGCCTCTTCGTCGAACGCGATGATTTTGGCCATTGCGAAGTGATCCTCCAGATGATGAGGCCGACACACGGAACGTGCAGCGGCTGCGCGTCCCATTTGCGCTGTTGGCCAGGCGCGGTGCCCGCGACGGACGACCAGGGTGTCAGCGCCTGGCCTCACCGTCCCGACCTAGCACTCTCGTGTATTGAGTGCCAGAATCATGTTTAGCACTCGCGGCATACGAGTGCAAGACGCGGGCGCTGGCGCGCCCCAGGCTCCGCGCACAGCGAACAACCACCGGGGCAACCATGCGCCGAGCCAGCACCAGCCAGCCGGAAGGAACTCAGCCGTGGGGCACCGCTCGCCAACCACACGATCACCGCTCCCCCCGCGCCACGGCGTCGACGCCGCCTGGGTCCGGTTCCCCGACCACGCCCCCTGGCACACCATCGGGGAAGCCCTCGCCGCCACCTACCCCGAGCATCGCGAGCGCTTCCGCCGGCGGCTCGCCGCCCAGGAGATCGTCGACGACCACGGCGTGCCCGTTCATGCCTGCCAGCCCCTCGCGCGCGGCATGACACTCTTCTACTACCGCGACCTCCCCGCGGAGATCCCCGTGCCGTTCGGCGTCACCGTCCTGCACCAGGACGAGCACCTCGTCGTGGCGGACAAGCCACACTTCCTCGCCACCATGCCGCGCGGCCGTCACGTCATCGAATCCGCGACGGTCCGGCTGCGCACGCTGCTCGGCCTCCCCCACCTGACACCCGTGCACCGCCTCGACCGCACCACTGCGGGCGTGCTGCTGCTCGCCACCCATCCCGGAGCACGCGCGCCCTATCAGCAAATGTTCGCCCAGCGGCAGGTCACCAAGAAGTACCTGGCAGTGGCGCCCCACCTGCCCGGCCTCCAGCTTCCGCGCACCGTGCGCAGCCACATCACCAAGCAACCGGGAGAGCGGCAAGCCCGCCAGGGCATCGGCACTGTCAACGCGATCACCCACATCGAGCACGCGGCGGCCCTCGAGGAAGGCCTGGCGCTCTACCGGCTGCGCCCCGAGACCGGACGGACTCATCAGCTACGGGTTCACCTGAGCACGCTCGGAGCACCCATCCTCGGCGACGACCTGTACCCCGGGATCCGCGAGCGCGCCGACGGGGACTTCACCAACCCGTTGCAGCTCCTCGCTGCCGAGATCGCGTTCACCGATCCGATCAGCGGGCGGCCGCGCTCGTTCCGCAGCGCGCGAGTCCTGGAGCATGCGCGTTGACGGCGTGACGCGGTCAGAGCGAGTCCAATAGCTCCGGGAGATCTGCCACGGAATCCACCACGTGGTCCGGCTTGTCCCGGCTGGCGTCGAGCACGGGCTGGTGGAACTTGCCGGTGCGCACGAGCACGCCACGCATGCCCGCGCGCTGGCCGGCGAGCACGTCGTTGTTCAGGTCATCCCCGATCATGAGGGTGTGCTTGGGCGCGATGCCCAGCATCCGCGCCGACTTCTCGAAAGCACCCGGCGAGGGCTTGCCGATCACGGTGATCCGGTTGTTTCCAGCAGCCTCGAGCCCCGGGATGTACGCGCCCACATCCAGCTTCAGCCCCGAGCTCGTTGCCCAGGTGAGTCCTTGGTGCATCGCGATCACCGGCACCCCGGCGAGCATCAGCTCCGCGACACGGCTCAGCGCCTCGTGGCTGAACTCCGGCCCCGCTCCGCCCAGGATGATCAGATCCGGCTTCTTGGCCGCCCACGTGACGTCATCCATGTCGATGAACACATCACCCTGGTTGAGCACCCAGCATTGCGCGTCGGGGTGGTTCTCCCGGACATGCTGCGCCGTGAGGTACGCCGCGGTCATGATGTCGTCGGCCTCCGCGGGAATGCCCAGCTTGGTGAGCTTGGCGGCGATCAGCTCACGCGTAAGCGACGTCGTGCTGGTCAGAAAGCCACAGCGGCGGCCGGATTCGCGCACGGCGCGCACTGCGTCGGCGGCGCCCTCGATGGCCTGCCACGAGGTCACGAGAACCCCGTCGATATCGAACAAGACGCCCTCAACGCGAGCCATGCCTCCGACACTACTCACGACCAGCCCGACCGGTGCAACGGGGAGCCGCAATCATCTGCTGCGGGAACCGGCGGTGGCACGATTCGCCCCACCTGCTGCCAGGCGGCACCACGGCACCGCACAATAGGGGGATGCGCTCGGTCACTGAACATGCGGCTGCCATCGCCGCGCTCGTCACGGCACGCCCCGAACAAGAAGCCACGCTCACGGCGGCGCACCGGAGCGTGCTCGCTCGTGATGTGATCGCCCCGCGATCGCTCCCGGGCTTCGACAACTCAGCCATGGACGGATACGCGGTGCGTGCCGCGGACATCGCTGGTGCGAGCGAGGCGCACCCGGTCGAGCTGCCGGTGGCGGCGGACATCCCGGCTGGCCGCACCGACATCCCCGAGCATCATGCGGGCACGGCGCACCGCATCATGACGGGCGCCGCGCTGCCGCCCGGCGCGGATTCCGTGATCCCGGTCGAGCGGACAGACGGCGGCACGACGACCGTGCGGATCACCGCATCGACCACGCCGGGCCAGCACATCCGGCGCAACGGCGAGGACATCGCCAAGGGCGAGATCGCGCTCGAGAGCGGCAGCACGCTGGGCGCCCCCCAGCTCGGGCTGCTTGCCGCCCTCGGCTACGCGACGGTGCCGGTGGTCCCGCCGATCCGGGTGATGGTGCTCTCCACGGGCAGCGAGCTCGTCGCGCCCGGGCAGGCATTGCGCCGCGGCGAGATCTACGAGTCCAACAGCATCATGCTGGCCGCCGCCGCGCGGGAGGCGGGCGCGAGGGCCGCGCAGCTGCGCTTCGTCAGCGATGACACCGACGACTTCCTCGCCACGCTGCGTGCCCACGCCAATGACGCCGACGTGTTCCTGACCTCCGGTGGCGTGAGCGCCGGGGCGTACGAAGTAGTCAAGGATTCCCTCGCCGATCGCGGGGTGGAGTTCCTGAAAGTAGCGATGCAACCGGGCATGCCACAGGGCAGTGGCACCTTCGAGGGCACCCCGATCATCACGCTGCCCGGCAACCCGGTGAGCGCGCTGATCTCGTTCGAGGTGTTCGTGCGGCCCGCGCTGCGCGCCGCGATGGGCTACGCGCGCACCGGTCGCGAGGTAGTCTCCGCGACGCTGGCCGAGGACATCCGCTCGCCGCTCGGCAAGCGCCAGTTCCGGCGCGGGGTGCTTGACCGGGCCACGGGCACGGTACGCACCATTGGCCCGCCCGCATCGCACTTCCTGCGATGGCTGGCCTCGTCGGATTGCCTGGTGGACATCCCGGCCGAAACCGAGTCGATCCCCGCGGGGGCGGCGGTGGACGTCTGGGACCTGTCCCGGCCCTGAGCGGGGCACCGCCGGACATTCCTGACCAACGCCGATCGCGCCAGCCGGTGCCGTAGGCTTGGGCGGAGCACGCCAGCGCGGCATCCTGCACGCGCATCATGGCTCCGACGAACGAGATGAGGTCGACCCGAAGTGGCCCGCAAACCCGCACCGCCCGGGCAAGCCCCCCGCAATCCCGTCGCCCATGCGCTAGGCCTCGTGCGCGATGCCGTTCCCCCGGTGCATCCAGCGGGGATCCCGTTCATCGCGGTTCCGCTCGCGGTGGCCGCCGCCGGGCACCGCTCGCCGCTAGCGCGCCGCACCGGCATCGGCCTCGCCCTCGCGTGCGCCACGTTCTTCCGGAACCCGAAGCGGGTGCCGCCGAGTCGCAGCGGCGTGGTGGTCTCCCCCGCCGACGGCGAGGTGACGATCGTCGATACCGCGGTGCCCCCCGCCGAGCTTGCCCTCGGCGACGTACCGAGGCCGCGGGTCAGCGTTTTCCTGTCGATCCTCGATGTGCATGTGCAGCGAAGCCCCGTCGCGGGGCAGGTGGTGCAGGTCATCCACCGCCCAGGATCGTTCCTGTCCGCGGATCTCGACGAGGCCAGCGAGGCGAACGAGCGCAGCAGCATGGAGCTGCGGACCGTCGATGACAAGCAGGTCGTGGTCGTCCAGATCGCTGGGCTCGTGGCGCGCCGCATCGTCTGTGATGCCCGGGCCGGCGACGTCCTCCCCCTCGGCGAGACGTACGGCCTGATCAGGTTCGGCTCACGGGTGGATACCTATCTGCCCGAGGGAAGCCGGATCCTCGTCGAGCGCGGGCAGCGCGTGATCGGCGCGGAAACGGTGATCGCGGAACTAGCATGAGCCGAGGCCACGCCACTGTCGAGTGAGGTGTCAATTGAGCGACGGACGACCGAGGGATCACTCACGGCAGATGCGCGCGCGCCCGGACCATGCTCGCGAGCACAGGACGAGCGAGCAATCACCGCCTATTCGCAGCGCTAGCATTCGCCTGCTGCCGAGCGCCATCACCATTCTCGCGCTGTGCGCGGGCCTCTCGGCGGTCCGGTTCGCGCTCGAGGGCCGGGGCGACCTTGCGATCGCGGCGATCGGCGCGGCCGCGATCCTCGATGGCGTGGACGGACGCGTCGCGCGACTGCTCGATGCCACCACGAAGATCGGTGCCGAGCTCGATTCCCTCTCGGACGCGATCAATTTCGGTGTCGCGCCCGCGCTCGTCATCTATGTGACCCTGCTCCATGGCAATAGTGGCGGCTGGATCGTTGCCCTGGTCTACGTCGTCTCGATCGTGCTGCGGCTCGCCCGGTTCAATGTGCTCACTGATGACGAGGATGCCCCGGCCTACCGGAAGGACTTCTTCGTCGGCGTGCCCTCTCCCGCGGGAGCGCTCGTTGCCATTGCTCCCCTCGCTGCGTTCCAGCATTGGGGGGAAGGCTGGTGGACCTCGTTCGTCTTCGTGGCGGCCTGGATGATCGGCGCCGCAGCGCTGATCGTGAGCCGCGTGCCCACCCTCGCCATGAAGCAGGTATCGGTGCCGCCGCGCATCGCCGCGCTCCTGCTGATCCTCGTCGCGCTGATCGCCGCGGGGCTCATCACCTATCCCTATGTGGTCCTCGTGCTCATGGTGCTGGTCTACCTGGCCCACATCCCCTACGCGATCCGCACCAAGCGCTGGGTGGCGGCCAGGCCCGAGACCTGGGACATTCCCCCAGCGGAGCGGCGCGCGATCCGCCGCTCGAGCGCGCAGCGCCGTTCCTTGACCCGGCTCGGCCTGCGCCGGTCCAAGCCACGCGGCCGGCTGTCGCGCGTCGCGGGACGGGCCAGGCCGCGGCGGTGACACCGCCGCTGTCCATCGACGGGCGCCCATGCTCCTCGACCGTCTAGGCTCGTGCACGTGAATCCCGCCAACGACACGGCCCACGTGACCCTGACGGCCCGCCTCTCCACCGCGCACATGGACTCGCGCCGGGGCGTGGTCCGGGTGCATGCCGAGGTGCTCTCGGCGCTGGATCTCCGGGAGTGGGACGCGATCGAGATCTATGGCACCCGCAGCACGGCAGCGGTCGTCGCGCGCGCGCCGCAGGGCTCCGCGCCCCGGGTGGCGCTGCTCGACGATGTGACCCTCTCCAATGCCGGGATCCGCGAGGACGCGACCGTGGTGGTTCGGCCTGTCGCGGTGCAGGGCGCGCGCCGGATCGTGGTGAGCGGCTCCTCCCTGGCGATGACCTCGTTGACGCCGAACGCGCTGCGCCAGGCATTGCTTGGCAAGGTCGTCACGGTCGGTGACACGGTCTCCTTGCTGCCGCGCGACCTCGGTCCAGGCACGAGCACCTCCGATGCCACGCAGGCCTTGCGGCGCGCCGTTGGCATCACGTGGACCTCCGAGCTGCTGACCGTGGTGGAGACCGAGCCGCTCGGCGCCGTGAGCGTGCAGCCCAACACCGCGATGGCCTGGCCAGGATCGGCGACGGACAATCCGGGGCGCGGCCAGGATCCACTGATCACCAGCACCCGGGGCCATTCCGAGGACGGCAGCGGCGGCGGGACCGCGACCACGGCACGCACGACCACCACCTCGCGCGGGAGCACCAGCCAGCCCGATCCGGTCGTCACGGACCCACCGGTCCCGGTGGGCGAGCTCGTGGGAGTCGCCGACCAGGTAGCGAAGCTCACCGACTGGCTGAGCCTCGCCCTCGACGAGCCCGAGCTGCTTACCTCCCTTGGTGCCTCTCCACGCCTCGGCATCGTCGTCACTGGGCCCGCGGGCACCGGAAAGGCCACCCTGGTCCGCTCGGTCTGCGCGGCCCGCAACGTCGTCGAGCTCGACGGCCCCGGCACCGGGGCGCTCGAGTCCGGTAGCCGCGCGGAGACCGTGACGCAGGCCATCAATGCCGCTCGCGGCGGCGGAGTGCTGCTGATCACCGAGATCGACGCGCTGCTGCCGCGCGACCCCGAGCCCGTTTCGAGCCTGATCCTGAGCCGGCTACGGCGGGCCATCGCCAACGATCAAGTCGTGCTCGTGGCCACGACGGCGCACCCGGACCTCACCGATCCGCGGCTGCGAGCGCCCGACCTGTGCGACCGCGAGCTGACGATCGCGCTGCCAGGCGGGGCGATCCGCCGTGCCCTGCTCGACCACCTGCTGCGGGATGTGCCGACCACCGATCTCGACCTCGAGGTGATCGCGCTGCGCACCCCCGGATTCGTCGCGGCCGACCTGATGGCGCTGCGGCGCGAGTCCGCGCTGCGTGCCGCGTCGCGCGCCTCCAGGGATGGGGCTCCTGCCGTCATCAAGCAGGAGGACTTGCTTGGAGCGCTCGAGATCATCAGGCCCCTGTCGCGGTCGGGGACGGAGGAGATCTCGGTCGGTGGCATCACGCTCGAGGACGTGGGCGACATGGTGGAGACCAAGCAGGCGCTCACCGAGTCCGTGCTGTGGCCGCTGCGGCATCCCGACACGTTCGCGCGCCTCGGCGTGCAGCCGCCGCGCGGAGTCCTGCTCTACGGGCCGCCCGGCTGCGGCAAGACCTTCGTGGTGCGGGCGCTCGCGAGCTCCGGGCAGCTGAGCGTGCACACCGTCAAGGGCTCCGAGCTCATGGACAAGTGGGTGGGCTCGTCGGAGAAGGCCGTGCGCGACCTGTTCCAGCGGGCGCGCAACACCGCCCCCTCGCTCGTATTCATCGATGAGATCGACGCGATGGTCCCCCGGCGCGGCCAGAGCTCCGATTCGGGAGTCAGCGACAAGGTCGTCGCGGCGCTGCTCACCGAGCTCGATGGCGCCGAGCCGCTGCGCGACGTGATCGTGCTCGGTGCTACCAACAGGCCCGAGCTGATCGACCCTGCTGTGCTGCGCCCGGGCCGGCTGGAGCGGCTCGTGTTCGTGCCGCCACCCGATGCCGAGGCCCGCACGGCGATCCTGCGTGCTGCTGGTGCCTCGATCCCGCTCGCCGAGGATGTTCGCCTCGACGAGCTCGCCGATCAGCTCGACGGGTACTCGGCGGCGGACTGCGCCGCGCTGCTGCGCGAGGCCGCGCTCGCTGCGATGCGCCGCACCGTCGATGCGACAGTCGTTACTGCCGATGATGTGGAGTCCGCGCGCCGGGCCGTGCGCCCGTCGCTGGATCCTGATCAAGTGGCATCGCTGAAGGCGTTCGCTGACCGGCGGGCAGCCGACTGATCGCGATGACGACGATATCGACGGCCCGTCCCCGCCTCGAGCTCCTGCTCGCCACCACGATCGGGTTCCTTGTGCCAGCCGCGGCCACCTCGGTGCTCGTGGGAGCGCTGCCGATCGCCCTCGACGCCCGCGAGTACGCCCGCGCGGGCGAGGCCGTCGCCGTCGGGGAACCGATCGCTCTCGTGTGCTCCGTGCTGGCGGCGGTGTGGGCGGCCGCGCGGCTAGGCCGCTCCTCCCGCACCTGGCTGATCGCGGGCGGATCACTGCTGGCATGCATCGTGGTGCTGTGGTTCTTCAACGCCGACGGTTACAGCGCCCCGCTGGGAGCCGGGGCGTACCTGGGCCTCCGTGCCGCCACCGCGGCGCTGGCCGGGGTGGTGATCGGTGCCGTGCTCTCGCGCTCCTGGTCGTTCCGCAGCGCTGCGCCCGCGCTGGCCGCGACCGCCGGCGTGCTCGCCCCGATCCTGTTGTCCGGCTTCATCTCGGGGGCCGCCTCGGGCATTTACCTCAATGGTCAGCTGGTCGCGGCAGGCACGGTAGCGACCTCCGTGACGTGGATGCTGCTCGCGCTGGGCATGGCATCGGTCACGGCCGGAGTGGTCCTCGACTCGCCCTTGCCGACTGGGTCGAGCCACGTGCTCATGGCGCCACGGCTGCGCGAGCTGCTGATGCTGGCAGGCGGGCTCGGTGCCGCGCAGATCGCCGCGATCGCGCTGGTCGCTGAGGCCTCGCTCGGCTGGCCAACGCTGGCGAGGTTCGCTGCCGCGACCGCGGCAGTGGCGGTCCTGATGCTGGCGCATTGGCTGGTAGCGCTGCGCCTGGCGCTCACCAGCAGCCCGTGGGCGGGCGCTGCGCTGCTGGTGATGGTGGCGTTCACCGCGGCCGCGGCACCGGTGATCAGCCAGGTGCCCCGCATCGGCACGCCTTGGGCGGTTCCGGTGGTGCTCGTGCTGCTCGCGAGCCTCGGGCTCGGCGCGGTGCTGCGGCACAGTAGCTATCACGTCCTCAACGGGCTCTTGATCCTCGCTGCGGTCCCGGTGATCGGCGTCATCGCCGGTGGATCGGGAATCATCATCGTGGGCCAGTTGCTCCTGATCGCGGCCGGGGCCGGGCTGGCGCTCGGCTCGGCGCTGCCCGGCGCTGGCCCGTCCGGGATCGCGCTGGCGGTCCTCTCGCCGCTCATGTCGCTGACCATCGTCGCCCTGGTCGCCCAGCCCCTGTTCCAGGGGGCGATCCCCTCGGCCGCGGTGCGTTCCGCGTCAGACGTGCCCGCGTTGTGGTTCCAGGTCATCCCGGGCAGCAGTGGCGGCATCATCGCGGTCAGCGTGGTCGGTCTCTGTGGCGCGGGGATCCTGGGCATCGCATATGGCACTATGCGATGGACCGGCGCGAAGCCCGTTGAGCCCCTAGACTAGACGAGGTATCCGCCCAGGGCCCTCATGCCCACGACCCGGACGGAGTTGCCCTTGATCGCGGTTCTCGTAGCGCATGCGCTTGCCGCCCTCATCGCGCCGGTCCTGGTTCGCTTCCTGGGCAGGAACGCCTTTGCCGTGCTCGCCCTCGTGCCGCTCGCCAGCCTCGGCTGGGTGGTATCGAGCTTCTCCAGCCCGCACCGGATCTCGATCCCGTGGGCTGCCGAGCTAGGCCTGGGCATCGACCTATGGTTCGACCGGCTCACCGCGATCATGGCGTGCATCGTCCTGGGCGTCGGCGCGCTGGTGCTGCTGTACTGCGCGCGCTACTTCCCCGCCTCGGCGGTGCGGCTTGGCTCGTTCTCGGGCTATTTCGTGGCATTCGCCGGCGCCATGTTCGGAATCATCACCTCCAACAACATGCTCCTGCTGTTCGTCTTCTGGGAGGCCACCACCGTCCTCTCCTTCCTCCTCGTGGGCTACAAGCAGGAGAAGCTGGAGAGCCGCCGCGCCGCGACGAAGGCGTTGCTCGTCACCACCTTTGGCGGGCTCGCGATGCTCGTCGGCATCATCATGCTTGGCCAGTTGACGGGCAGCTACCTGCTATCGGACCTGCTCGCTGATCCGCCCTCGGGCCGGTTGGTGGACGTCGCGCTCGTCCTGGTCATCGTGGGGGCGCTGTCGAAATCGGCGATCATCCCCCTGCACTTCTGGTTGCCCGCGGCGATGGCGGCCCCAACCCCGGTCAGTGCCTACCTCCACGCCGCGGCGATGGTGAAGGCCGGGGTGTTCCTCACGGCGCTCCTCGCCCCGGCGTTCGCGGATTCGTCCACCTGGCGACCGCTGATCATCACCCTCGGCGCCCTGTCGATGGTGATCGCGGGCTGGCGCGCCCTGCGCGAGTTCGACCTGAAGCTGATCCTCGCGTTCGGCACCGTGAGCCAGCTCGGGTTCCTCATGGTGCTCGCGGGCCTGGGCACCCGCCATGCCGCGCTCGCCGCGATCGCGCTCGTCATCGCTCACGCCCTGTTCAAGGGCACCTTGTTCCTCGTCGTCGGCATCATCGACCGCTGCACCGGCACCCGGGACGTGCGAAAGCTGTGGGGGCTCGGCAGGCGGGCGCCCGTGCTCGCGTCGATCGCCACCCTCGCCGCCGCGAGCATGGCTGGCCTGCCCCCGTTCATCGGCTTCTACGGCAAGGAGACCGCGTTCACCGCGATCTCCCAGACCGAGGTGCTGCCGCCGGTGCTGCGCTGGGCGACTCTCGCCGCCGTGGTGCTCGGATCTGTCTTCACCGCGGCGTACAGCCTGCGGTTCCTCTCCGGCGCGTTCGCCGGCAAGCACCACCGGCAGCCCAGCACCGCGGTCGCCGAGATGGACCGTCCGGGATTCGTGTTCACCATCTCCCCCGCCGTGCTGTCCGTGGGTGGCCTCGTTGCCGGCTTCGCCACCACCGCACTGGTCAGCGGGATGCTGCCCTACATCGACCAGTTCCCGGTCGGCGAGGAGGGCAGCAAGCCGAAGCTCGGCGGCTCGGCGCTAGCACTCGCGCTCAGCGCGCTAGCAGTGCTCGGCGGCCTGGGACTGTTCATCGCGCATCGCCAGGTGAGCAGGCTCCGCTTCGAGAACCCTCCGCTCGGCAACGCGGACCGCGCCTACGATGCGGTGCTCCGGGTAGTCGATACGCTCGCGCAGCGCGTCACTGGTGCCACCCAGCGCGGCTCGCTGCCTTTCACCCAGGCGACGATCCTCGCCACCCTGATCTGGCTGCCCGCGCTGACCCTCATCATCTGGAACGACTGGGCGATCGCCCCGCAGGGCAACCTTGGCTCGCCGGTGCAGATCGGCGTGGGACTCGCGATGGTGATCGCGGCGATCACCGCGACCATGCTCAACAACAGGCTCAGCGGGATCCTGGTCATCGGCGTCACCGGCTACGGCACTGCCGCGATCTTCGCGCTGCATGGAGCTCCCGATCTCGCGCTCACCCAGGTCGCCGTGGAGACCCTGACCCTGGTGGTCTTCGTGCTTCTCCTGCGCAAGCTGCCCGCCGAGCCGCCCCCGACGCGCGCGGCGGGGCACCATGCGATCCGCGCGCTGCTCGGCATTGGATCGGGGCTGCTGGTGCTTGTCGTCGGCCTGCTCGCGGTGAGCACCCGCTCCGAGATGCCGGTCTCGGGCTACCTGCCCCACCTCGCGTACGAGGAGGGCAACGGCGCCAACATCGTCAACGTGGTGCTCGTTGATATCCGCGCCTGGGACACGCTCGGCGAGATCAGCGTGCTGCTCGTCGCGGCCACTGGCATCGCCAGCCTGATCTTCCGCAACCGCCGGTTCGGCAGCGCACCCCGCATCGCTGACGCGCCCGCCTCCGCGCACCGGGAGAACCACCATTCCTTCGCGGACGAGGACTTCAGCGAGGAGCAGCCGCCCGACGTCGCGGCCATGCCCGCCCGGCGCCACCTCCAGTACACCGAGATCGTCTGGCTCCGCGGCAGCGAGCTGCGCAATCCGCGCAATCGCTCCTATGTGCTCGAGGTGACCACGCGGCTATTGTTCCCCGCGATGATGGTGCTTTCGGTGTACTTCCTGTTCGCCGGCCACAACGCTCCCGGCGGTGGATTCGCTGGCGGGCTCGTCGCAGGCCTCGCGCTGGTGCTGCGCTACCTGGCGGGCGGCAAGTACGAGCTCGGGGAATCGGTGCCCGTCGATGCTGGACGCATCCTCGGCGTCGGTCTCGGCATCGCGACGATCGTCGCGCTGTCCTCGCTGCTCGCCGGGGCGCCAGCGCTGTCGTCCGCGACGTGGTACTTCGATCTTCCGGTATTCGGCGAGGTCAAGCTGGTCAGCGCCCTGTTCTTCGACATCGGCGTGTACCTGCTGGTGATCGGGCTCGTCGTCGATGTGCTGCGCAGCCTGGGCGCGCGCCTGGATTCACGGATCGAGGTGGAGCGCCAATGACCACCAGCATCGGAATGCTCGTCATCGCGAGCATCCTCTTCGGCTGCGGCGTGTACCTGGTGATGGAGCGCAGCATCATCAAGGCGCTGCTCGGCCTGCTGCTTCTCACCAACTCCGTGAACCTGCTGCTGCTCGGGATGGGCGGGCGCTCGGGCGGGCCACCCATCGTCGGACGAACCTCCGCGGAGCATTCGTCGATGGCGGATCCACTGGTGCAGGCGCTGATCCTGACCGCCATCGTCATCAGCATGGGCCTGTCGGCATTCGTGATCGCGCTGATCTATCGCTCGTTCACCTTGCAGACCCGCGAGGAGGTCGATGACGACGACGAGGACAAGAAGCTGCCCCGCCGCACGCGCGCGGAGGCTCCCGACTACGAGCTGCCGAAGCCCCCGCCACCGGTTCCGCCCGAGGGCCCGCACGGGCCGCCGGTGGATGGCTCGGACACCGACTTCGACAAGTCCGACTTCGGCAGCAGCGACAAGGGAGGCGATCGCGAATGAGCACGGACCTCCTCTCCACTGAGCTCGCGAGCATCCTGCTGCCGCTGCCGGTGCTGCTGCCCCTGCTCGGCGCGGCGGCATCGCTGTTCTTCGGCCGCCACTACCGGGTGCAGCGCTACATCACCCTCGCGGTGCTTTCCGCGGTGTTCCTCATCGCGGCGATGCTGATGTACCTGACGGACGTCCACGGCACCCATGCGGTCCAGGTCGGCGGCTGGGACGCGCCGATCGGTATCACTCTCGTCGCGGACCGGCTCTCGGCGCTGATGCTGCTGATCTCCTCCTCCGTGCTGCTCGCCGTGCTTGTCTACGCCGTCGGCCAGGGCATCCGCGACGGCAACCACCAGCAACCCGTCTCGATCTTCGTGCCCACCTACCTGGCGCTGACCGCGGGCGTGAGCAATGCCTTCCTCGCCGGCGACCTGTTCAACCTGTTCGTCGGCTTCGAGATCCTCCTCGTCGCGAGCTTCGTGCTCCTGACCATTGGGGTCAGCAAGGAGCGGGTCCGAGCGGGAATCACCTACGTGCTCGTCTCGATGGTGTCGTCGATCATCTTCCTGCTTGGCATCGCCTTCACCTACGCCGCCGTGGGCACGCTCAACCTCGCGCACATCGCGGTCCGCATGCAGGACGTGCCCGAGGGCACCCGCACCGCGATCTTCTCCGTGCTGCTCGTGGCGTTCGGCATCAAGGCCGCCATCTTCCCCCTCTCCGGCTGGCTGCCCGACTCCTACCCCACTGCCCCCGCACCCGTCACCGCGGTCTTTGCCGGACTGCTCACCAAGGTGGGCATCTACGCGATCATCCGCACCCACACGCTGATCTTCCCCAGCGGCCTGCTCGACAAGATCCTGCTCGTCGCCGCGCTCATCACCATGATCGTCGGGATCCTCGGCGCCATCGCGCAGTCCGATATCAAGCGCTTGCTTTCCTTCACCCTCGTCAGCCATATCGGCTACATGGTGTTTGGCATCGCGCTGTCGTCCACGCTCGGGCTCTCCGGGGCGATCTACTACGCGGCGCACCACATCATCGTGCAGACCACCCTGTTCCTCATCGTCGGGCTCATCGAGCGCCAGGCCGGCTCCTCCTCGCTGCGGCGGCTAGGAGGCCTCGCCAAGGCGAGCCCGCTGCTCGCGGTGATCTTCCTCGTTCCCGCGTTCAACCTCGGCGGCATCCCGCCATTCAGTGGCTTCATCGGCAAGGTGGCACTGCTGCAGGCCGGCGCGGACGATGCGAGCTTCCTCGCCTGGATGCTCGTGGCGGGCAGCGTCATCACGAGCCTGCTCACCCTCTACGTCGTGGCGCGCATCTGGACCAAGGCGTTCTGGCGGGAGCGCGAGGATGCCCCCGAGGGCCACCTCGTCGCGTCGACCCCGACCGTGATGATCGAGGACTCGTTCGATATCAAGCTCACCGATCGCGAGGATGTGGGCCGGATGCCCGTCCTCATGGTGCTGCCCACGATCGGGCTGATCGTGATGGGCTTGATACTGACGGTGCTTGCCGGGCCGTTCGTGGAGTTCACCTCCCGCACCGCGGCGAACCTGCGCGGCGGCACCGACTACATCAGCACCGTCCTGGGCGAGGATCAACCGGCACTCGATCTGCCCACCGAGCCGATCAGCGGCTCCCCCGTCCCAGGGAGCGATCGATGACACGCACCGTGCTCCGGCAGTTCGCCGCCGTCGCCTGGCTCGCCACGATCTGGGTGCTCCTCTGGGGAGACCCCTCGCCTGGCACGATCCTCGCCGGCATCATTGTCGGGCTGGGCATCACCTTTCTCCTGCCACTGCCCCGCATCCCCATCGGTGGCACCTTCCACCCCATCTCGTTCGTCATCCTCAACCTGGTCGTCGCGGGCTTGCTCGCCCGTGCCACCATCGAGGTGTCGTGGCTGGTGGTCAAGCCTGGGACCTCGCCCCGCAGCGCGATCCTCAAGCGGCGCGTGGACATCAAGTCCGATCTCGTGCTGACCCTGCTCGTTGATGCGATCAGCCTCACGCCCGGCAGTCTCGTCCTGCAGGTCGACAAGGTGCAGCGCGTGGTATTCGTGCACGTCCTCGATGCCCGCGACAAGAAGGCCATCACCAAGTTCCACCGGGACACCGACCTGCTGGAGAAATGGTTCGTGCGCGCCTTCGAGCGTCCCGATGAACGGCACGAGGCCATTCCCGATGGAGTCACGGCCCGAGGGAGGCGGCACCAATGACCCTGCTGCTCGGACTCAGCGGCACCATGATCGTCCTTGCCACGCTGATCTCCACCTACCGGCTCGTCCGCGGCCCCAACAGCCTCGACCGGCTCGCCGCGGTCGACATGCTCGTCGCCCTGATGATCTGCGGGCTGGGAGTCTGGACGATCTATACGCGGGACACCACGATCGTTCCCGCGATCGTGGTCCTCGCCCTGCTCGGATTCGTGGGGTCGATCTCGGTGACCCGCTACCGCGTGCCCGACCACAAGACCGAGCAGCCTGTCCCACCTGTGGAAACCACGACGGAGGAGGCAGGCTCATGATGATCCTCGCTGGGGTGCTCGCGCTCGCCGGATCAGCCCTCGGGCTCGTCGCTGCTATCGGCATTGTCCGATTCCCCGACACGCTCACCCGCATGCATGCCGCCACCAAGCCACAGATCGTGAGCTTGATCCTCACCCTCGCCGCCGCGGCCATCGCCAGCTGGGGCATGCGCGAGGCCGGGATGCTCGTGCTCGCGATCTTCTTCGCATGCCTCACCGTTCCCGTTGTTGGACATCGTGTGGGACGGCTCGCGCACCGGGAGGGCCTGTACCGGCGCGATCTGATGACGATCGACCAGATGGAGCCCAACCGCGACGACTAGGTGGTGGCGGCGCTCCCTCGCAGGTCCGCGACGAGCTGATCCACCACTGCCTTCATGCCCCCAGTCCGCGCCGCGGCACGCTGGCGCTGATAGGACGCGCCGATCCGGGGAATGTCGGCCACGGAGGCTAGCTCGCTGCTGCAATGCAGCCGCGCCGCCACCGGAGCGAGCTGCTCGAGCATGGTGCTGATCTCCTCGGTGACGAGCCTCTCGGTGCAGGCGTCGTCGGTGATGATCTCGGCGTCGAGCCCGTAGCGCGCCGCGCGCCACTTGTTCTCCTGCACCAGCCAGGGCGGCATGGACGGCAACTGCTCCCCCGCGGTGAGCCGCTCATCGAGATCGACCACGAGGCAGTGCATCAGCGCCACGAGCGCGGCGAGCTCCCGAAGGGTGGGCGTGCCGTCGCAGACGCGGATCTCGATCGTGCCGAGGCCCGGGTTGGGCCGGATGTCCCAGTGCAGGCCACCGACTGACTCGATGATCCCTGTCTTGACCTGGTCCGCGGTGAACTGCTCGAACTGCTGCCACGTCTCGAACTGGAAGGGCAGTCCCGCGGTGGGCAGTTGCTGGAACAGCAGGGCCCGGGTGCTGGCGTAGCCGGTGTCCTGGCCATCCCACATCG
This sequence comes from Hoyosella levis, assembly GCF_026008515.1. Taxonomy (GTDB): domain Bacteria; phylum Actinomycetota; class Actinomycetes; order Mycobacteriales; family Mycobacteriaceae; genus Lolliginicoccus; species Lolliginicoccus levis. The sequence continues at coordinate 212,947 of NZ_BQYM01000005.1, read as the reverse complement.
GCGAGGACCCGGACAGCGCGAGCACGTGCGGATACTTCATCAGCAGGGCGTTGAGGATGGGGAACACCTTGTCCGGGTGGGAGACCCCGACGTGGACGTGCACGCCCCAGATCAGCATCTGGCGGCCCCAGTACTGGCTGCGGTTGATGATCTCCCGGTATTGCGGCTTGTCGGTCAGCATGTGGTCGGTCCACTGCGCGAACGGATGGGTGCCCGCGCTGAAGAAATCGAGACCAAGCTGGTCGCCCACGGTGTGCATCACCGTGAGGGTGTCGCTGATCTCGGCCATTGCTTGCGCCGTGGTGTCGCAGATGCCCGTGACGATCTCGACGGTGTTGCACAGGAATTCCTTGTGCACGCGGGTGCCGGGCATGATGCCATGCTGGGCCTCGAGCAGCTCGAACACGTCCTCGGCCTGGTTGGCGAGGTCCCGGCTACGGCGGTCGACGAGCGCGAGCTCCCACTCGACCCCGAGGGTGGGGCGGGGCGATCCAGCGAAGCGGAGTTCCACCCCTGAATGGAACCACAAGGCCGCTGCCCCGTGCAGGGCAGCGGCCGTCGTGCTAGGTCTCGCTACTCGATGACGCCGCAGGCAACCCGGCTGCCCGCGTCACCGGTGTTGCGAGTCTGCTCATCGGGGCCAGCCCCATCGGTGTAGCGATCGGGGATGTTGCCGAAGTTGTCGGGCCCCTCATGGATCATGATCGACGTGCCATCACCGATCAGGAGATCGTCGATGGTGACGCGGTCGGTGAGCGTGACAACCTCGCCCGAGCCGTCCTCGAGGACGTACAGAGAGATGAGGTCGCCGCTCATGCCGGTGCCACTGTGGGTCGCGCCCTCGAGCTGCAGGTGCCCGCCGGCGGACAGGAAATCGCCAGTGTTCTCGCCGTCGGGTGCCTGGCTCTCCGGCTCGCACTCACCGATCTCGTGGATGTGCATGCCCTTGAAACCGGGCGAGAGGACCTCGGGATCAGCATCGACCGTGGCATGGATCTCGAGATGGTCAGCGCTCTCGCTGATGGTGACGGTGCCCACGGAGGCGCCTTCGGCATTGTTCAGCGTGGCGCGAACCGTGCGGGAGGGGCCGCTGGAGTCGCCCTCCGAGGTCTCGTCGGAGTGGTCGTCGTCCTCGCCGTGGCCCGCGGGAGCAGGAGCGCCCGTCCAGACCGGAGGCGCGGTGTACTCCTCGTTGCTGTCGCTCGGCGCCTCGAACGGTGCCGCGCAGCCACTGAGCACGAGCGCCCCCGCTGCGAGGGCACCGGCAACGAGACCAGGCTTGCGCAAGGCGGAACCCCGCCGGAGAACGAACTGCCGTGCAGGTGAGGCCATCACTAAAGCTCCTTTGGACAAACCACGAGGTGGATCGAGACCGATCAACGCACATCACAGCATATCGGCACGCCATGGACGGCGATGCACCGGATGGCGAACTATCCGGTGAGGACGACGACTATGCCGCTCGGCTGCCCAGCGAGCGCGCCGGTGCGTGCTGAAACTTGCGCTCCGATCTGCGCGGCGATCTCCTCCGCCAGGGCACGTTCCGCCGGGGAGCCATAGAACACGGTGGTCGCGCCCAGTGCTGTCGCGCTGAAGTTGCCAACGTCCCCTACTTGCCAGCCAGCCCCGCGAAGCGTGTCGGCGGTACGCGCCGCGAGGCCCGAGACCGTGCTGTTGTTGAGAACATGGACCTGGGTAGCCGTCGCGGGAGGTGGCGCGAGCTCGGTCGTGGTGGCCGGGGCATCGTCATCCTCGTCAGTAGCTGGCTCTGCGTCGTCAGCATCTGGACCGGTGCTCGCATCATCGTCGCTGCCGGCGTCGTCGCCTGCCCCGGAACCATTGCCCTGCTGTGCCTCGCCATCGGCCGCTGCCTGGGCACCGACATCTCCCCGGCCCTCACCCTCACCCTCGCTGCGTGCGGAGCCTTCGCCAGCTTCGCCATCGCGCGACTCGGATACCGCGGAGGAGCCAACGGCATTGGTCGCCGAAGCGGAGGCGGAGTCGTTGCCTCCACCGGGCTCCCGCAGCACGAGCGCACCGATGACAAAGAACACCACCGCTGCCGATAGCAGCATGAACGCGAACGACCGCAGCGGCAGCGTGCTCGTGCCTGGATTCGGGTTGCCCATCAGCTTCTCCCCACTAGGTTGACCTCATGCCCAGCCGGCGCGCGGTGCGCGCCTTCTGCCTGCCCGAGCGAAGCCGCCGCAGCCGCTTGACCAGCATGGGGTCAGCGCGCAATGCCTCCGGACGATCGAGCAGGATGTTGAGCAACTGGTAGTACCGGGTCGCGGACAGGCCGAAGAGATTCTTGATCGCTTCCTCCTTCGCCCCGGCGTACTTCCACCACTGTCGCTCGAAGGCAAGGACCTCCAGGTCACGCTCGCTCAGTCCGCTGGAATCACCGGGCGCGGACGCGCTGCCCTGACCGGGAGCGTCTGCTGCCTGCGAGCCCTCCGGCGCGGGAGCATCGCCCATGAGGCCCGGCATCGGCACAACGTTGTTGCCGTCTTGTGCTCCTGCGTGCTCATCGCGTGCCGCGGCGCTATCCATCTCGCTCCTCGCCTCACCATTCCCTCGGAGCAGTGGCTTGCCATCGGCGCGCACAGCCGATCGCGTTGCCCGCGACGCCTGCCGCAACCCCGGCTGCCACCACATGGGGGACCGATGTCGATCCAAGCCTTCGTAGCCCACATTCAACCACCGATAGCTGTCAGTTTTTCGCTACGCTCCACGGCGAGTCGAAGGTTGTCGGCATCGCTGGGTAATCTGTGCAGCCATGGCCATCCATCCGATCCGCGTAGTCGGCGATCCTGCCCTGCACACACCCACCCGCATCGTCGAGCAACCCCCGCAGGAGCTCGCTGAACTGGTCCAGGACATGTATGAAACCATGGATGCCGCCCACGGCGTGGGCCTCGCCGCCAACCAGATCGGCGTGGACCTGCGCCTCTTCGTCTACGACTGCCCAGTCACCGACGAATCGGGCAAGACCGTCCGCAAGCGGGGCGAGGTGATCAACCCCGTGCTCGAGACCTCCGAGATCCCGGAGTACATGCCCGACCCCGATGACGACCTCGAGGGCTGCCTCTCCGTGCCGGGCGAGCAATTCGCCACCGGACGCGCCGAGTGGGCCCGCGTCACCGGCATCGACGTCAACGGCGACCCCGTGGATATCTCCGGCACTGGATTGTTCGCCCGCTGCCTGCAGCATGAAGTGGGGCACCTCGATGGCTTCCTCTACATCGACCAGCTGATCGGCCGCAACGCGCGCGCCGCGAAGAAGGCCGTAAAGCGAAACGGCTGGGGCGTGCCAGGGCTCTCCTGGACCCCCGGCGAAGTACCCGACCCATTCGGCCACGACGACTGAGGGAACCCCAGTGACAGACTCGCTCCGCTTCGCCACCTGGAACGTCAACTCGGCCCGCGCCCGCGTCGACCGCATTTGTGCCTGGCTGGAGAAGAGCGGCACCGATGTGCTCGCCATCCAGGAGACCAAGTGCCGCGACGACCAGTTCCCCGCCGAGCGATTCACCGAGCTGGGCTACGAGGTCGCGCACCACGGCGCCAACCAATGGAACGGTGTCGCGATCCTCTCGCGCATCGGACTCGATGACGTCCAGATCGGCTTCCCCGGCCAGCCTGAATGGCAGGGCACTGAATCCGTCGAGCCCCGCGCAATCGCCGCGACCTGCGCCGGGATCACCTGGTGGGGCCTGTATGTGCCCAACGGGCGCACCCTCGAGGACCCCCACTACACCTACAAGCTCGAATGGCTCGCCGCGCTCGCCCGTGATGCCGAGAAGTGGCTCGCCGACGATCCCTCCGCCACCATCGCGCTGACCGGCGACTGGAACATCGCCCCGCTCGACGAGGACGTCTGGGACATCGCCGAGTTCGAGGGCTCCACGCACGTCTCCGCGCCCGAGCGGGACGCGTTCACCCGCTTCACCGACATTGGCTACCAGGACGTCGTGCGTCCCCGGACCCCGGGCCCCGGCGTCTACACCTACTGGGACTACACGCAGCTCCGGTTCCCCAAGCGCCAGGGCATGCGCATCGATCACGTGCTCACAACCCCCGCTCTTGCCGAGCGGATCACCGACGCGCACATCGACCGTGACGAGCGCAAGGGCAAGGGAGCGAGCGACCACGCGCCCGTGGTGGTGGATATCGCGCGCTAGCTCTCGCGCTCTCTGGCGGGACCAGGGTGGGCTGGGCTGGGTCTGGGCGCGAGTGTGCGAAAAGCGACAGCAATTCGCGATTGAACTGTCGTTTTTCGCACAGCCGCGGCGACGTAGCGGCCCCGGCGCCAGCTGCTAGGGCTTGGCGAGGCCAGGGGTGCGGTCGAGCAGTCGTTCGACGAGGCGCACGGCGGCCGTCGCGTCGATCATCCCTGCGATCAGGCTGTTGGTGAGGCCAACGAGGGCAGCGACGGTGAGTTCCGCGTCGAGCGCTGCGGCGGAGTGCCCGGCCCCGGCGCGCTGCAGGTGGCCAGCAACAACGGTGACGAGCAGTCGCGCGGCGGGAGTCATATCGCCGATCGCGATGTCCTGGCCTGTGAGGCTGGCGGCGAAGAACTCATCGAGGACGACGGCGTCATCGCGCCGGGCAGCATCGAGCGGCAGCAGTTCGGTCGCGATCGCACGGACGGCCTCGCGCGGTGGGACGTCCTCGCCGAAGTCGGCCATGCGTGCAGCGAACCGGGCCGCGCCATCTTCTATCACCGATTTGTGGGTCGCGAGGAGGAAGTCGCGCTTGGTGCCGAAGTAGTACTGGATCAAGCGAACCGAGATCCCGGCCTCGGCGGCGACGGCCTGGAAGGTGGCTGCGGAGAGGCCACCGCGGACGATCACCCGCCGCGCCGCGCTAGTGATCTCGCGGCGCCGCTCGTCGTGGTCTACGAGTCTTGGCATTTTTTGATGGTACACCCATACCAATGAAGTGATATGCTCGTACCATCAACGAGCGAGGGAGCAAGCATGGCCAAGAAGATCGGGGCATTCAAGGACGATGAGTCCCGCGAGGCGTACTTGCACGCATACACCGCCCTCGAGGCATGGTGGCCCGTGCCCGCCCTCGAGCGCACGGTCGAGACTTCCTTCGGCCCCACGCACGTTCGCATCAGCGGCTCGGGCGCCGGCACCCCGGTGGTGCTGCTGCACCCGATACTCGGCAACGGCCTGATCTGGCACCAATCGATCGAAGGCCTCGCCCGAGACCGCGAGGTCTACGCGCTGGATACGATCGGCACCGCCGGGCGCAGCGTGCAAACCGCACCCATCACCAGCGAAGCGGACTTCGCGATCTGGTTCGACGAGTTGCTCGCGGGACTCGGGCTCGACTCCGTTCACCTGGTCGGCTACTCCGACGGCGGGCGGCACGCCACGGCCATCGCCATCCGCGATCCGCGCCGCCTCGCCAGCCTCACCCTCATCGAGCCTGGCAACGTCCTCGACAAAGTCAGTTGGCGGATCCTCGCCAAGATGATCGCGGTCGGCGCCCGGCCCACGGACGAGAATTTCCGCAAGTTCCGCGAGTGGTTCACCCCCGGCGTGCACCTCAACGAGGAGGAGCTGGCCCTGCTCAAAGTGGCCGCCAAATTCAGGACGAAACTACCGTGGGGCAAGATGCCTACCGACGAGCAACTCCGCTCCATCCCCGCCCCGGTGCTGGTGATCCTGGGCTCGGAGACTCTGCTCGTCAACGTCGAGCGGGCAGTGGCACGGGCCCTGGGAGCATTCCGATCCGCGGAGGTCGAGGTCTATCAGGGCGCCGCGCACGGCGTGCTGCACGAGCGCCCCGCCGAGGTCATAGGACGGATCCTCCAGTTCGTGCGCAAGCACGACCGCTAGAAGGCGCGGGGCTGGGCTCCCCGCGAGTGTGCGAAAAGCGACAGGATTTCTCGGTGGACCTGTCGTTTTGCGCGCACTCGCGGGTTCGGACGGGGCAGAACCGGGGCAGGAAGGCGCCGGGGCCAGGCTACGCCGCGACGAGATCCCGGTACTCAGGGAACCGGTCGAGGAAACTCTGCACGTACGAGCACACGGGACGGAAGGATTGCTGCCGCTCGCGCATCCCGTCGAGGATCGCGCGCACCATCGCTCGCGCATAGCCCTGCTTGCTGTAGGCCTCGTCGATGATCGTGTGCAGCAGGGTGATCACGCCGTCGTCATCGATCTCGTAGCCCTCGAGCCCTGCGAACTCGCCATCGACCCAGATCTCGTACCGCGACCGCGACTGATTGTCGATCACCGCGATCCGCGACTGATCGCCGTGGGCTTGATCGTCCTGGGCCTGATCTGCGTGCGACGCCATGGTCTTCCTCCCGCGCTCGTGCCTGGATCACCAGTCTATGCCCGCGACCGCTGCCGCTCGCTCGATGGCACGCCCATCGGCAGCACCACCTGCCTGCGCGCCAGCAACCACTCCGCTATGGTGAGGGCCACAACTTCATCCAGGAACAGCACATCTCCACGGGGGCTCGCACCAGCGGGCTGAGAGGACAGCTAGGGCTGTCGACCGTATGAACCTGACCGGGTAATGCCGGCGTAGGGAGGGACGTCCATCGTGACGCTTTCATCTGTCCATAATCCTGCCGACCAGGCCATCACCACGGGCCCCATCTCGGGCAGCAGCAAGATCTACATCGAGGTCCCCGGAGCTCCCGGCCTGCATGTCCCCATGCGGCGGGTGCACTTGACCAATGGCGAGCACCTCGACCTGTACGACACGTCCGGACCGTATACCGACACCAGCGCCACCATCGACATCGAGACGGGCCTGCCCCGCAATCGTGACAGCTGGACCAAGCCTGCTCCGATCGATGGCGCATCCACGCAGCTCGCCTGGGCGCGCGCCGGGATCATCACCGACGAGATGCGCTTCATCGCTGCCCGCGAGAGCGTCTCCCCCGAGCTGGTGCGCGACGAGGTGGCACGCGGCCGCGCGGTTATCTGCGCCAACCACAAGCACCCCGAGATCGAGCCGATGATCATTGGCAAGGCGTTCTCGGTGAAGATCAACGGCAACATCGGCAATAGCGCCGTCTCCTCCTCCATCGGCGAGGAAGTGGAGAAGATGGTGTGGGCCACCCGCTGGGGCGCCGACACCATCATGGACCTCTCCACCGGCAAGAACATCCACGAGACGCGCGAGTGGATCCTGCGCAACTCCCCCGTGCCCGTCGGCACCGTGCCCATCTACCAGGCACTGGAGAAGGTCAAGGGCGACCCGACGAAGCTCAACTGGGAGATCTACCGCGACACCATCATCGAGCAGTGCGAGCAGGGCGTGGACTACATGACCGTTCACGCGGGCGTGCTGCTGCGCTACGTCCCGCTGACCGCCAAGCGCGTCACCGGCATCGTCTCGCGCGGCGGTTCCATCATGGCGGCCTGGTGCCTGGCCCACCACCAGGAATCGTTCCTGTACACGCACTTCCGTGAGCTGTGCGAGATCTTCCGCGAGTACGACGTCACTTTCTCCCTCGGTGACGGCCTGCGCCCCGGGTCGATCGCGGATGCCAACGATGAGGCACAGTTCGCGGAACTACGCACCCTCGGCGAGCTGACGACGATCGCGAAGTCCTACGGCGTGCAGGTGATGATCGAGGGGCCCGGCCACGTGCCGATGCACAAGATCGTCGAGAACGTGCGGCTCGAGGAGGAACTGTGCGAGGAAGCACCGTTCTACACCCTCGGCCCGCTCGCCACCGACATCGCCCCCGCGTATGACCACATCACCTCCGCCATCGGGGCCGCGATCATCGCGCAGGCTGGCACGGCCATGCTGTGCTACGTCACCCCCAAGGAGCACCTCGGGCTGCCCAACCGCGACGACGTCAAGCAAGGCGTGATCGCCTACAAGATCGCAGCCCACTCCGCCGATCTCGCGAAGGGCCACCCACGCGCCCAGGAGCGCGACGACGCCCTCTCCCGGGCCCGGTTCGAGTTCCGCTGGACCGACCAGTTCAACCTCTCCCTCGATCCGGACACGGCTCGCGAGTACCACGACGAGACGCTTCCCGCCGAGCCCGCCAAGACTGCCCACTTCTGCTCGATGTGCGGGCCGAAGTTCTGCTCGATGCGCATCTCCGCCGACGTGCGCGAGTACGCGGAGCAGAACGGCATGAACACCCAGGAGGACATCGATCGGGTGCTCGCTCAGGGAATGGCCGAGAAGTCCGCGGAGTTCGCCGACCACGGCAACCAGGTCTACCTGCCGCTCACCACGAATTGATGGACTGGCTGCTCCCCCCGCCCGCGCCGGGCCACACTCCGGCGCGGGCACTCACCATCGCTGGCTCTGACTCCGGCGGCGGCGCCGGGATCCAGGCGGACATGCGCACGTTCGCGCTCACCGGCGTGCACGGCTGCGTCGCCGTCACCGCCGTGACCGTGCAGAACTCGGTCGGAGTCACCGGCGTGCACACGATTCCGCCGGAGACCGTGGCCGCGCAGATCGAATCCGTGGTCACCGACATCGGGGTGCTCGCGGCAAAAACGGGGATGCTAGCGAGCGCCGAGATCATCGAGGCCGTGGCCACGACGTGCGCGCGCCTCGGCATCGGCGCCGACAACACAATCCCGCTCGTCATCGACCCCGTGGCTGCGTCGATGCACGGTGACCCGTTGCTGCGCGCCGACGCGCTCGATGCCGTGCGGGAGCAGCTCGTCCCGCGCGCGACCGTCGTCACGCCCAATCTCGACGAGGTTCGCCTGATCACGGGCATCGAGGTGATCGATGCTGCTAGCCAGCGCGCCGCCGCGCGCGCGTTCCTCGACCTCGGCGCGCGCTGGGCGCTCATCAAGGGCGGGCACCTGCGCGAATCCCCCAGCAGCACCGACCTGCTCACCAACGGCACCGACGAGCACGAGTACACGGTGGAGCGGATCCCGACGGGCCACGATCACGGTGGTGGCGACACCCTCGCCGCCGCGATCACCTGCGCCCTCGCCCACGGCCGCGACATGCCCGGCGCCGTGGAATACGCCAAGCGGTGGGTCACCGAGTGCCTGCGCTCGGCTTACCCGCTCGGCCGCGGACATGGACCCGTCTCGCCGCTGTGGCGGCTGGGCCAGCTGGCGGCTGGCGGCCCCCGGTCCGGTCCCCGCAAAAGCACGGGAAACCGCCAAACGCGATAGAAATCGCCCCGGGATCTAAGCGGTTTCTATCGCGTTTGGAGCGCGGGCGGGCGGTGCGGCCGAGCCGCGCGGGCGAGCCGCGCACTCCGGCCTCAGGCCGGAGCCCACCCCCCCAGACGTGCGACAACCCGGCGCCAATGGGGAGGCACCGGGTTGTCGTGTCCGATCTCGACGGGGCGCACCACCACCCCGGAGTTCGGTTCTTGTGATTGCTCCCGACTAGCAATCACAAGCCTTGAGGGCCGTCAGGCGTCGCGCTTGTTGACGACCAGGACGCTGAGCCCGAAGATGCCGCCGGCTATGAGGCCGAAGTACACGATCGCGGCCCAGGGGCCCCAGTGGAAGAAGTCCATCGGCGGCCCAGCCGACATCCCGTTGTCGCCAGCGAGGAAGTAGCTGGCATTGAGGAACGGCAGGAACGGCGCGATGTGCTCACCGATCTTCGGCAGTACCGAGGCGATGTTCTCCAGCAGGAGCGGCCACAGGAGCAGGATGGTGACGGCTCCAGCGGTCTGCCGGACGAGCGCGCCGACGCCGACCGCGAGGATCGCGGCGAGCGCAGCGTAGATCGGCACCGTGTACAGCACGCGGAGGGTATCGCCGTTGCTGAACGTGAGGTTGGCGCCGACCTCGGGACCAGCAATGAGCCGGGAGAGGACGATCGCCGCGGCAGCGAGGACGGTGGTGAGCACGGCGGACCAGAGCGCGGCGATGCCGGCCTTGGCGAGCATCACGGCAGTGCGGTTGTTGCTGGCCATGAAGGTGTTGCGGATGACGCCGAACCGGTATTCGCTGGTGACGACGAGGGCCGAGAGGACCATCAGCACCATGACGCCGATCTGCTGCACCCCGATGGTGGCCTCGAAGGCCGTCATGACGGGCGGCGGGGCGATCCCTTCGTTGCTCCTGCTCTCGAAGGTTGATCGGGTGGTGCCGGCGAAGAGCGCGGCGAGGCCGAGGCCCAGCACGACGACGATGCCACTGCACCACCAGGGGGACTTGACCGAGGTGAGCTTGATGCGCTCTGCTGCGAGGACGCCCATCAGTTGTTCCCTCCTTCTGCATTGAATCCAGCGGCGTGGTATTCCACGGAATCGCCGGTGAGTTTCATGAAGGCTTCCTCGAGGGATCCGCGCTGGGCGGCGAGCTCGTGGATGGTGATGCGGTTGGCGGCGGCGATCTCACCGACAGCGTCGGTGGTGGTACCGACCACGAGCAGCGAGGACTCGCCCGTGCCGTCCTCCCGCACGGTGAGGCCCTGGCTGGTGAGGGCGGTGCGCAGGGTGTCGAGCTGCGGCGTGCGGATCTTGACAGTGGCGCCCGAGGCGCGGTCGACGAACTCCTGCACCGTCGTGTCGGCGATGAGCTGCCCCTTGCCGATGACGATGAGGTGCTCGGCGGTCTGGGCCATCTCGGAGAGCATGTGGCTCGACACCATGACGGTGCGGCCTTCCGAGGCGAGGCGCTGCATGAACAGGCGGATCCAGCGGATGCCCTCGGGGTCGAGACCGTTGACCGGCTCGTCGAAGAGAAGGACCTCGGGGTCACCGAGGAGAGTGGCTGCGAGTCCGAGCCGCTGCGACATCCCGAGCGAGAACCCGCCGGCCTTCTTCTTCGCCACGGCGGTCAGCCCGACGAGCTCGAGGACCTCGTCGACGCGCTTGGTGGGGATGCCGTTGCTCGCGGCCATCCAGCGCAGGTGGCTGCGGGCCGAGCGGTTGGGATGCACCCACTTCGCGTCGAGCAGCGCGCCCACGTGCTGGAGCGGCTGATCGAGCTCGGTGTACTTCTTGCCGTTGATGGTGGCGGTTCCGGCGGTCGGCCGGTCGAGCCCCAGGATCATGCGCATGGTGGTGGACTTGCCGGCGCCGTTGGGGCCGAGGAAGCCGGTCACGATGCCTGGCTGGACGTCGAAGGTCAGGTTGTCCACTGCCTTCGTTGGTCCGTATGCCTTGGTCAGGCCGCGTACTTGGATCATGGTGATTACTCTGCCCTACTCGTCATGGCGTGCACATCGTCCGGAAGTCTGGACCTGTGTCATACCTAGGTATGATCTGCTACCCCGGCGGCCCGGGGTATACCCGCATCAGGCTCCGGGGTGGTCGGGCCGCGGCGAGGATGCCTGGGCCCATTGCCGCTTGGGGATCCGCCCGGCAAGGCGAGCGAGGCGGCCAGCCTGCACCGCGTGCGACATGGCGGTGGCCATCCGCACCGGGTCGGTGGCACGGGTGACCGCCGTGGCAAGCAGTACCGCATCGCAGCCAAGCTCCATCGCCAGCGCCGCGTCGCTCGCGGTGCCGATGCCGGCATCGAGGATCACGGGCACCCTCGCTTGCTCGACGATCATGGCGATGTTGTGGGGGTTGTTGATGCCGAGCCCGGTTCCGATGGGCGAGCCAAGGGGCATCACCGCAGCGCATCCAGCGTCCTCGAGCTTGCGCGCGAGCGCGGGATCGTCGTTGGTGTAGGGCAGGACGGTGAACCCATCGTCGACGAGCTGCTCGGCGGCGTCGAGGAGCTCCACGGGATCAGGCAGCAGGGTGCGGTCGTCGGCGATGACCTCCAGCTTGATCCAGTTCGTGCCGAGCACCTCGCGCGCGAGCTTCGCGACGAGCACCGCTTCGGCGCTGGTGCGGCATCCGGCGGTGTTGGGCAAGGCGCGGATGCCGAGCCGCTCGAGCAGGGCGAGCGTGCCGTCGCCACTGGCGAGGTTGGCGCGCCGGATCGAGACGGTGGTCAGCTCGGTACCGGAGGCAACGAGGGCATCGGCGAGCACGTCGAGGTTGCCAGCTCCCCCGGTGCCGGTGATCAGCCGCGACCCGAGCTCGGTCCCGGCGATGACGAGCGGATCATCCACCTTGTACCGCCGTGACGATCTCGATGGCGTCCCCCGGCTCGACGGTGTGGCTTTCCCACTTGTCGGCGGGCACGATGTTGCCTCCAGCGGCGATGGCGATGCCCTTCCCCGGCAGCCCGAGGAGGTCGAGAAGATCGCGCAACGTGCTGCCACGCGGCATGGCGCGCCATTCGCCGTTGACGCGGGCCTCGATGGTCGTGGTTGTGCTCATGCGAACCTCCTGGGGTGTGCGGCGGCCGCCTCAGCGAGGGGCTGGCCGTCGAGCTCGGCAAGTATGGCGCTGCCCGTCAGTGGCGCGAGCAGCATTCCGTTGCGGCCGTGCCCTGCTGCCACCAGGGTACGGTCATCCACGCGTCCGATCAGCGGGATGTTGTCGGGCGTGACGGGGCGCAGGCCGGCGGAGATGCCGGTGATCGCGTAGTCGGTGACGGCGGGGAACACGGCCTCGGCATCGGCGAGGAGATCACGTATTCCCCCCGCGGTGACGGTCGTATCGAACCCTGCCTCGTGCTGGGTGGCGCCGACGACCATGCCATCGGGGCGCGGCACCAGGTAGACATGCCGCCCGCGCACCCAGCCGCGCACGATGTGCTGGGGCGGCGGGGCGCTGAATGGCCTGCGGGCCAGGCGCATGATCTCGCCCTTGACGGGCCGGACGCGCAGCCCGGGCAGAAGCTCGCTGGTCCAGGGCCCCGCCGCGACAACGACCTGGTCCTGGGTGACGTCGCCAAGGGCACTGATGCACCGTCCCTCGAGGACTGCCCCGGCCTCGGCCGCGCGGGCACGCAGGGCAAGCAGCATGGCTCGGTTATCGACGGCGAGCTCCTCCTGCACCTGGAACACCGGGCGCAGCCCAGCAGCAAGGCCTGGTTCCTGCGCCCGTGCCTCGCGGCGCGACAGTGGCGCGACGGGCTCGCCGCGCTTCTCGAGCCAGGCCATGACCCGGCGCAGGTCAGCCACGTCCCCATCGTCGGCGGCGACCGCCAGGGAACCTCGCGCCGTGAGGATGCGATGCTCGTCCTGCTCGAGGCGGGCGGCGAAGCCCGGCCAGGCGCGCATCGAGGCCAGCGACAGATCGAGGAGGTCGCTCTCGCCGGGCCATGCCTCGCTCCAGGGCGCGATCATGCCGCCCGCGACCCACGTCGTGGATTGCTCGACGGCTGGCCCGGAGTAAAGGGTGACGCGGTAGGCCGCCTCGGCGAGCTGCCAGGCCACGGTCGATCCGATCACGCCCCCGCCGATGACCGCGACGGAGCAACGCTCGTTGACGTCGGGCATCACAATAAGCCTCCAACTCCCTGCGCCAGCATTACCTGGATCAGGTATGACGGTCGGAGCGGCGTGCTCCCTCTCAGCTCCCGGACCGGAGCTCCCGCGCGAACCATGGGTGACATCTCCACGGTAGCCCGATACGGTCACTGGTGTGCAATCGCCACGCGACCGGCTCCAAGCCGCCCAGCTGTACCTGTGCACCGATGCGCGCCGCGAGCACGGTGACCTCGCCGAGTTTGCTGATGCCGCGCTCGCTGGTGGGGTCGATGTCATCCAGCTGCGGGACAAGGGCTCCGAGGGCGAGCGACGGTTCGGCCCGCTCGAGGCGCGCGATGAGCTCGCTGCGCTCGCGGTGCTGTCGGCGGCCGCTCGCCGGCACGGTGCCCTCCTCGCCGTGAATGACCGGGCCGATATCGCCGTGGCGGCCCGCGCGGACGTGCTGCATCTCGGGCAGCGGGACCTGCCCGTGCACTATGCCCGCGCCATCGTCGGCGACCGTGTGGTGATCGGCCGTTCCACCCATGATGCCGAGCAAGCGACTGACGCGGCCCGCGAGGACAGCGTCGACTACTTCTGCGTCGGGCCGTGCTGGCCCACCCCCACCAAGCCGGATCGTCCTGCGGCTGGCCTGGGGCTCGTGCATGTTGCTGCCGACCTCCGCCCGGCTCGCCCATGGTTCGCCATCGGCGGCATCGGCGAGGACAACGTCGGCCAGGTGATCGGTCACGGCGCCCGCCGCATCGTGGTGGTGCGCGCCATCACCGGGGCGCCCGACCCCCGTGCTGCCGCGCAGCGGCTCAAGGACGCCTTGCCACCCCTCGACTAGGGCAGCCAGCCCAGCAATCGCTTGGGCCCCCAAGCCGCAGCATCGCCGGGGAGGCGCTCCTTGAGCCCGCGGTCCGCAGTGATGACGACAGTGCGCAGCGGGTCGTCCCCTCGCGCTAGCTCGACGATGTGATCGTCACCGCTGCCCGGCGCCTGGTGGAAGGTGATACCGGCCGGTTGCCTCGCCTCGTCGCCAGTGCTGCGCGCGTGCCCCTCGAGCACCATCTCGATGTGGTTGATCCAGCCGTAGCGACCATCAGGGAACGGGCAGGTGATGGGGAGCGACTCAGCGATCTCCTCGGCAAGGGCGCGGGTTGCCGCGGCGCGATCACGCCACCAGCCATTGGCACGGCTGCCCACGACGTTCGCGGTGTCGACGATGACGCGCACCTGCTCGAGCCGCAGCCCGGGCCATGCCTCGGCGAGCCCCGGGTGCAACGGGTAGCCCGCCACCTCGTGCTCGGGCACCCAGCGCAGCTCGATGCCCTCGGCGTTCGGCGTGGTACCAGGCCGGGTGGCGATGTCCGCGACCACGGTTGTGTACTCCCAGCCGGTTCCCTCGAACGCGGTTGCCCGCGACGCCCGTACCCGGACCTCGTCCGCTGGGATCCCCGCCTCCTCGCGCGCCTCGCGCAACGCCGCGCGGATGGGTGTCTCGTGGCTATCGCGAGCGCCACCGGGCAGGCCCCACGTGCCACCGTGGTGGCACCAGTGGGCGCGATGCTGCAGCAGGACCGTGGGCATCCCCTGCTCGTCGGGGCAGCGCAGCAGAAGCCCCGCAGCGCCGTGCTTGCCCCATCTGCGGGCGCCTCGAGCGCTGACTACCCAGCCATCGCCATCGCCGCGCATCGGGGAACCTCGCTGTCCTTGGTGGTTGCCCCACCCAGAGTAGTTGTTCATCACGAATCGATGACGATCGCGACACACCCCCCGCCACGAGTAATGCAGAGCACACCGTGGAAGATGAATAGTTGAGGAGTAGTCGTATGCCACGCGACCGATGCACCGGGCGCATGGTGCGAGCTGATGGGGAGGTGTGGAGCGATGCCCAGGACCACGGGCGCGCAGAAGCACGAACCGGCCTCGTTCGGCTTCAACAGGTTCGGCATCGATCCCTCGGCCGTGCCGCCATCGGGCGGGGACGAGCCCGAATGGTTGATGCCCCGGGCTCGCAAGCCGCTGTCGCGCAAGTACGCGAAGTACTACCCGAACCAGGCCAGCGCCGTCTCGGACCTCGCCCTATCAAGCCCGGGCAAGCTGGTGATCGCAGCGCTCGCGCTGATCATGCTGTGCCTTGGCGCGGGGGCGGTGACGGCCACCTCGATCAGCTCGCGGCAGGACCAGCTCGACACGCTCATCGCGAGCACGGAGCCGATCGCGAGTTCCTCGCTCGAGCTTTATTCGTCGTTGTCGATCGCGGACGCGGCAGCGAGCACGGCGTTCGTGTTCGGCGGCATCGAGCCGGAAGACCTGCGCACCCGCTACCTGCGCGCCAATTTCGATGCCTCCCGCTCACTGGTGAACGCGTCCTCCCAGGTCGGTGATGGCGATGAGAACGCGCAGCGCATGCTCGCCGAGATCGCGATGCACCTGCCGATGTACGCGGGACTAGTGGAGAGCGCCCGGGCCAACAACAGGGTCGGCAACCCGGTGGGCGCCGCATACCTGAACGAGGCATCGCAGATGATGCGCGCCCGGGTGCTGCCGATCTCGGAAGGCCTGTACCGGACGCAATCGCAGCGGGTGGCGGAATCACACGGGCGGTTCGTGCATCCACCCTGGGTCGCCATGGCGATCGTCCTGCTGGTGGTCGTGGTGCTCGCGGCGGCCCAGGTACGGCTCGCGCGCAAGACACAGCGCACGCTGAACCTGGGCTGGGTGATCGCGTCGCTCGTGATGACGCTGGTACTGCTGTGGCTGCTGGTGGTGGGGCTGTTCACCCGCGCCGAGGCGAACCGTGCCCTCGACGAAGGGGTGAGGCCCCTCGACGCGCTGGCCACCTCTCGGATCCTGGCCCAGCAGGCACGGGCCGACGAGACGCTCGGCCTGGCGCGGCGCGGCGAGTCCAGCGACATCGAGGAGGGCTTCGCCAACGCCTCGGCCGCGCTCTCCGCGAAGCTCACCGAGCTCCAGGAGGATGAGCGGGTGACGGTGGGCACGCGCGCGATCGAGACCGCGATCGCCGCCCATGAGGGCTGGCGCGACGCGCATCACCGCATGTCCGACCTGTACGCGGCGGGCGATCACCTGGGCGCCGCGCGCATCGCGGTCGGCGCCGGCGAAGAGGATTCCACCGCCCAGTTCGCGGCGCTCGACGACGCATTGCAGGACGGCATCGCCGCGACGCGCGCCGAGCTGCGCACCGCGCTGACGCGGGCCCGCACCGCCCTCGCGTTCGCCGCGGGCGGGGTCATGGCGCTGTCGGTGCTCGCGAGCCTGGCTATCGCGGGTGGCGTGTGGCCGCGTCTGAGGGAGTACCAATGAGCCCGCGCGCGTGGATTTCCTCGGCCTGTCCCGAGCCAGTTGCCCGCTTCATGGCGATCGCGCTGCTCTGCGTGGGGCTCGTCGCGGGGTGCTCGGTGCCCGATGACCTGCCGGGAGTGCCCCCGACGTATCCCCCACGGCCCTTGCCCGCCGGTGCCGAGCAGATCCCCCGGCCCTCCGAGCTGCAGCCACCGCCGAGCCTGGATTGCGATCCGACAGCAAGCCTCCGCCCCGAGGGCCCCAATCCACCCCCTGGCGAGATCCCGCCGGGAAACACGGTCGCGGAGATCTTCGAGCGGGGCCGGTTGATCGTCGGCCTCGATGCCGGCAGCAACCTGTTCAGCTTCCGCGACCCGCTCACCGGCGACCTCGTGGGCTTTGATGTGGACATCGCCCGGGAGATCGCCCGCGACATCTTCGGCGATCCTGATCGCATCGAGTTCGAGATCCTCACCTCGGCCCAGCGCATTCCCGCGCTGCAGGATTCGCGCGTGGATATCGTGGTGAAGACCATGACCATCACCTGCGAGCGGCGCGAGCTCGTCGAGTTCTCCACCGCCTACTTCCAGGCCTACCAGCGGATCCTCACCGTGAGCGGGTCAGGGATCAGCAGCGCGGAGGATCTCGCTGGTCGCACGGTATGCGTCACCAAGGGAACGACGTCCCTGGCCAGGCTGCAGCGGCTCGCGCCGGACGCGCGGATCCTGGGCGTTCCAGCATGGGCGGACTGCCTGGTGGCGCTGCAACAGCAACAGGCCGATGCCATCTCCACGGATGATTCGATCCTGGGCGGGCTCAAGGCACAGGATCCCTACCTGGAGATCGTCGGCGGGTTCCTCAGCTCGGAGCCCTACGGGGTGGGTGTCAATCTCGGCAATCCGGACCTTGTGCGATTCGTCAACGGAACGCTCGAGCGGATCCGGCGGGATGGCACCTGGAACGAGCTGTACCAGCGATGGCTATCGGTGCTGGGCCCGTCCCCTGGGCCCCCTCCCGCCCGCTACCGGGATTGAGCCGCCGCGCCATGCCACCGACGGAAACCGCAGGGGATGCAGCCATGAACTCCCAGAACCCCGATGATCTCGCCGACGACAACGCCCCTGATGAGGCATCCGCTGACGAGGCCCCAGCCGAGGACCCATCGGCGAACACCGAGATGGTCGCTACCGGCATGGCGGACTCGGGACCAGCCACGACCGGGATGGCCAGCACGGGGATGGCTAGCACCGAGGGCGCCGCCACCGACGCCGTCGCGTTCGATCCGTTCGCCGATTCCGAGGGCAGCGAAACAGGAGAGTCCGATCCTGGCGAGCCTGGCACGGAGGGCGTGGCGACATCCGGGTCCAGCACGACCGGGCCGCAGGGCAGGGCGACCTCGGGAGGCAGCCCGTCGAGCGGTCGCACCAGTGGCCGCTACGTGCGCACCCGCAGCGGCCCGCACCAACGGCTCGGCGCTGGCCTCGTACCTATTCCCCGCATCCCGCCCATCGATCCGGTCTCCGCGATACTCACCGATCCCGCGGTGCCCGAGAACAAGCGATTCTGCAAGAAGTGCAAGCGGCCGGTGGGACGGTCCGGGCCGAATGGGCCCGGCGAGCCCGATGGCGCGTGCAGCAACTGCGGCACCCCGTACTGGTTCACTCCCCTGCTGCGCCCCGGCGACCTCGTGGCCGGGCAGTACGAGATCCGCGGCTGCCTCGCCCACGGTGGCCTGGGCTGGATCTACCTCGCCATCGACCACAACGTCGAGGACCGCTGGGTGGTTCTCAAGGGCTTGCTGCAGTCCGGCGACGCCAAGGCCCAGGCAGTGGCCATGGCCGAGCGGCGGTTCCTCGCGGAGGTCTCGCACCCGAGCATCGTGAAGATCTACAACTTCGTCGAGCACATCAACCGCGAGGGCAACCCGGTCGGCTACATCGTGATGGAGTACGTGGGCGGAACCACGCTGCGCCACCTCGTCCACAACCGGCGCAAGGACCTCGGTGATAACAGTGCTTGCCTGCCCATCGAGCAGGCAATCGTGCTCGTGCAGGAAACCCTGAAGGCCCTGTCATACCTGCATGCCACCGGGCTCGCCTACAACGACCTGAAGCCCGAGAACGTGATGATCACCGATGAAGGCATCAAGCTGATCGACCTCGGAGCCGTTGCCTCGCTCGAGAGCTTCGGCTACATCTTCGGCACTCCCGGCTTCCAGGCCCCCGAGCTCGCGCAGACCGGCCCCACCGTCGCATCCGATATCTACACCGTCGGCCGCACCCTTGCCGTGCTCACTGCCCGGCTGCCCTCCCAGGACGGGGTCTACAAGCCAGGCCTGCCCAGTCCAGAATCAGAATCCCTGTACCGGGAGAACGAGTTCTTCCACCGCGCCCTGCTGCGCGCCACCAACCCCGACCACACGCAGCGGTTCGCCTCCGCCGACGAGATGTCCAGCCAGCTCAGCGGCGTCCTCCGGGAAGTCCTCGCCTACAAGCGGGGCGAGCCCCATCCGGGCATGTCCACCTTGTTCTCGCCGCAGCGCACCACCTTCGGCACCGACCAGGCCGTCCGCCAGACCGACGTCTACATCGACGGGCACATGCGCGACATGCACATGGAGGCCCGCGAGATCGTCGCGGCACTGCCCATTCCGCTCATCGACCCGCTCGATCCGGCCGCGAGCCTGCTCACGGCAACCGCATCGAGCGAACCGAACGAGATCCTCGACTCGATCCGCAAGATCCGCGAGACCACCACCAGCGGTGATGCCGAGACCAAGCACATCCTCGACAAGAGCCTCGCCATCCCTCTCGCGGAGGTCCGGGCCCACCTCGACCTCGAGGAGCCCGAGCACGCCGAACGGATCCTGCGCAAGCTGCGCGCCGACAAGCAGCACTGGCGGCTCGACTGGTACTGCGCGTTCACCGAGTTGCTGCTCGGCGAGTTCGAGCATGCCTTCAACCACTTCGAGACTGTTCTCACCGCGCTGCCTGGCGAGTCCGCCCCCAAGGTCGCGCTCGCCGCCACCGCCGAGCTCATCCTTGATCATTGGGAGACCGACGATGACCTCACCTGGCACAAGTTCGCCGAGAAGTACTACCGGACGGTCTGGCGCACCGACCACAACGTCATCAGTGCCGCGTTCGGGCTGGCCCGGCAGCTCGTGCACGCCGGCAACCGGACGGGAGGGGTCCGGGCCCTCGACCAGGTTCCCCTGAGCTCCCGCCACTATCACATCGCGCGCCTCTCCAGCGTGATGGCGCTCATCGGCGGCAGGCCCGTCGAGGACATCACCGAGAACGAGCTCCGCGAGGCCGCGCGACGGGTCGAGATGGTTCCCGAGACCGAGCGCCGCGCCCTCCAGATGCGCGTCGTGGTGCTCGGAGTTGCGCTTGATTGGATCCGCTCCGGGCGACGGGCACGCTACCCCGAGCCCTTCCTGGGCGTAGCCCTCAATGAGGAAGCGCTGCGTGGCAGCACCGAGCGCGCGCTCCGGGTCCTGGCCCGCAATGCCCCGGAGCGGCGGCATCGCTACCGTCTCATCGACCTCGCCAACGCCATCCGGCCCCGCAGCCTCTTCTGACGCGGCCCGGCGCGGCTGGTTCTGGCCGCGCCTGAGCTGTCGGCCCGGCTCGGCCTGCTGCGACCAGTTGTGTGCGCTTCTGCCCCCTTCGCGGCGAGCGAGAGGGGGCAAAAGCGCACACTTCCGGAGGGACCGGCTAGTGCTGCCCAGCTGCGGCCGAGTCACCCACGCCAGGCTCGCCCACGCCAGGCTCATCCTCGCCGAACCCGTCGGGCCGGTGTGGCATGAACACCGCGAACGCGAGGATGGCGATGCCCAGGAGCGCGCCCACGCCGAAGGCCCATTGCATGCCGCCAACGAGCGCTTCGAGGTCGCTTGCCCCCGCAGACTCGAGGACGCGGGCGCGGGCAGCCATCACGGTGATGAGGATGGCGGCGCCCATGGCGGCCGCGACCTGCTGGAGCGTGGCGAGCAGGGAGCTGCCGTGCGAGTACAGGTGCGGGGGCACGGCGCTGAGCCCAATGGTGAAGACGGGCGTGAAGACGGCGGCGAGCGACACCATCAGCAGGATGTGCGCGGCCAGCACGACCCCCAGGGGCATGGTGAGGCTCATGCGGGCAAAGATGGCGAGCCCGACGAGGATGCCGATTGCTCCGGGCACAATGAGGAGCCGTCCGCCATGCTTGTCGAACATGCGCCCGACCGTGGGGCCCAGTAGCCCCATCGCGAGGCCTCCGGGCATCATGAGCAGGCCGGTCTGCAGCGCGCTGAGGTCACGCGCGTTCTGCAGGAACAGCGGGAACAGCACCATGGCGCCCATCATTGCCATGAAGCCGAACGCCAGGAGCCCGAGGGCGAGCGCGTAGGTGCGATGCGTCAGGGTGCGTAGGTCGAGCAGGGGCGCACCGGTGCGCTGGAGCTGGATCTGGCGCCCGGCGAACAGGGCGATGCCGAGCAGCCCGACGATGATGGTGATGGCCGGGTGCAGGCTGGGATCGTCCGCTCCTATCTCGCTGAGCCCGTACACGGTGATACCGAACCCGAGGGCGGCGAGGATGACGCTGAGCTGATCGAGCGGCCCGCTCTCGTTCTCGCCCACATTCATGAGGTAGCGCAGCCCCGCGATGATGATGGCGGCGACGATGGGCAGCACGACGATGAAGATGAGTCGCCACGAGCCGACGGCGAGGAGCAGGCCCGATACGGCCGGGCCCATCGCGGGGGCCACGGAGATGGCGAGCATGACGTTGCCCATGACGCGGCCCCGGTCATGCTCTGGGACGACGGTCATGAGGGTGGTCATCAGCAACGGCAGCATGACGGCGGTGCCAACGGCTTGCACGATGCGGCCGAGCAGGAGGATCTCGAAGATGGGTGCCGCAGCGGCGATGGCAGTGCCGGCAAGGAACACAGACATCGCGGAGACGAACGCGGCACGAGTGGTGACGCGCTGCAGGAACCAGCCCGTGGCGGGAATGACTACGGCCATGGTGAGCATGAAGGCAGTCGAGAGCCACTGGACGGTGCGCTCGGTGACCTGGAAGACGTCCATGAGCACTGGCAGCGCGTTCATCATGATCGTCTCGTTGAGGATGACGATGAAGGTGGCGGCCACGAGCCAGTGCAGCACGGGCGGGGTCTTGCGCGGCCGTGCTGCCGCAGCGGCGGGTACCGCGGGCGCGGGCAGCCCGGGAGCGGGCAGTACCTCGCCATGCGCGGGGACAGCGGGGGCTCCGTCCGGCACCGGCACGGTGGTGGCGGGGCTTTCCGGATGGTTCTTGGGCACGTCCATGCCTTTCGCGGGGGGTCAGGAGCGCCGCGGTCCCGCCGGGGTGCCGGAGGCCGGTGATGCGCGCGGATTCACCATAGGCGGCGCGTCTGACAACCGGCAATGCAATTTTTCCCACAGTGTCGTGCACCGCAGCGTGGGAATATTCGCAGATCGGACGCATCAGGCGAGCCCCGGATCGATCCCTGTGCCGAGCCTGCTGCTGCGCATCCAGGCTGGGCGCCCTACCCGCTCGCGAGCTTCCAGGCCGCGCGGGCGATGGCGAGCTCCTCGTTGGTAGGAACGACGAGGACGGTCACCGCGCTCTCGGGGGTCGAGATGATGCGGGGCTCCTTGGCGCGAGCAGCATTGGCCTCCTGGTCGAGGATGATGCCGAGCCGCTCGAGCCCGGCGAGGGCGTCGGCGCGGACGTGGCTGGCATTCTCGCCAACACCGGCGGTGAAGGTGATGACGTCGGTCCCGCCCATCTGGAGGTGGTAGGCACCGATGTACTTGCGGAGCCGGTGGATGTAGACGTCGTAGGCGAGCTGCGCATCCTCGTCGCCACTGTCGATGAGGTCGCTGAGCGCGCGGAAGTCGTTGACGCCGGAGAGCCCTTTCAGCCCGGAGCCTCGGTTGAGCATCTCATCGAGCTCATCGATGCTGAGGCCAGCGACGCGCAGCAGGTGCAGGAGCGCGCCGGGGTCGATGTCCCCGCTGCGGGTGCCCATGACGAGCCCCTCGAGGGGGGTCAGCCCCATGGACGTGTCGATCGCCTCGCCGCCACGGATCGCGGAGACCGAGGCACCGTTGCCGAGGTGCAGGACGATCTGGTTGACGGAGTCGTAGGGGCGGCCAAGGTGCTCGGCGGCCTGGTGGGAAACGTAGTCGTGGGAGGTGCCGTGGAACCCGTAGCGCTGGATACCGTGCTGCTCGGCGATGTCCCGGTCGATGGCATAGGTGCTGGCAGCCGCGGGCAGGGTGGTGAAGAAGGAGGTGTCGAACACCGCCACGTGCGGCACCTCGGGCAGCAGCGCGCGGGAGACCTCGATGCCGAGCAGGTTGGGCGGGTTGTGCAGCGGCGCGAGCGAGGAGAGCTTGTCGACCTCGGCGACGACGTCGTCGGTGATGAGGGTGGGCCTGGTGAAGATGGTGCCGCCGTGGACAACGCGGTGACCGACCGCAGCGATGCCGAGGTCATCGAGGGATCCGCCATCGCGGGTGAACATGTCGAACGCGAGCGCGAGCCCGGCCTTGTGGTCGGCGATGGGCGCGCGCTGCTCCGTCTCGCCCGCGCTGTCGGCATGGGTGATGATGCCGTCGCGCTCGCCGATGCGCTCGACGACGCCGCTGGCGAGGGCTTCGCCGGATGCAGGGTCGAGGAGCTGGTACTTGATCGACGATGAGCCGGAGTTGATGACGAGGACGGTGCGGGCCACCACGGCCTCCTATTCCTTGTGGGCCTGGATGGCGGTGATGGCGACGGTATTGACGATGTCCTGGACGAGGGCACCGCGGGAGAGGTCGTTGATGGGCTTGTTGAGGCCCTGCAGGACGGGTCCGATGGCGACGGCGCCAGCGCTGCGCTGCACGGCCTTGTAGGTGTTGTTGCCGGTGTTGAGGTCGGGGAAGATCAGCACCGTGGCCTCGCCGGCGATCTTGGAGTCGGGCATCTTGCTGCGCGCGACGGAGGGCTCGACCGCGGCGTCGTACTGGATAGGGCCGTCGACGAGGAGGTCGGGGCGCCGATCCTGGACGATCTTGGTGGCACGGCGGACCTTGTCGACGTCCTCGCCGCTGCCGGACTCGCCCGAGGAGTAGGACAGCATGGCGACCTTCGGCTCGATGCCGAACTGGCGGGCGGTCTCGGCGGAGGAGATCGCGATATCCGCGAGCTGCTCGGAGGTTGGAACCGGCACCACCGCGCAGTCGCCGTAGGCAAGAACCTCGTCGGCGAGGCACATAAGGAAGATGCTGGAGACGATGGAGCACTCGGGGACGGTCTTGATGACCTCGAACGCGGGGCGGATCGTGTGGGCGGTGGTGTGGACGGCGCCAGAGACCATGCCGTCGGCGATGTCCATGTGCACCATCATGGTGCCGAAGTAGGCGACATCGACCATCATCTCGCGGGCCCGTTCCTCCGTCATGCCCTTGTGCGCGCGGACCCGGGCGTACTCGGTGGCGAACTTGTCGAGCAGGTCCGAGGTGGCAGGGTCGATGATGTCGGCGGCCTCGAGATCGAGGCCGAGCTCGGCGGCGCGCTTGCGGACGGACGACTCCTCGCCAAGGAGGGTCAGCTGGGCGACCTCCCGCTGCAGGAGTCGGCTGGCGGCGCGGAGGATGCGGTCATCGGTGGCCTCGGGCAGCACGATGTGCTTGCGGTGCTCGCGGGCGCGGTCGATCAGCTGGTACTCGAACATCTGCGGTGTCATCACCGACGGCATCATGACCTCGAGCTGCTTGATCAGGGCCGACGCGTCGACGTGCTTCTCCATCAGCCCGAGGGCGGTATCGACCTTGCGCTGGGAGCCGACGCCGACGCGGCCGCGGGTCTCGGCAGCGATGCTGGCGGTCTTGAACGTGCCGTGCTCGGTGGTAATAATGGGCAGCTTCGGCTTGAGGCCCTCAACGAGGGACGCCACGGACCGGTGCGGGAGCAGGCCGCCGTTGAAGATGATCCCGGCGAGAGAGGGGAAGCCCGCGGCCTCGTGCGCGTTGACGAGGGCCAGAAGCACATCGGAGCGGTCGGCGGGCGCGATGACCGCGGCGCCCTCGGTAAGCCGCTCGAGCAGGTGCTCGGCCGTCATCGCCCCGACCAGCACGGCCGTCGCCTCGCGCTGCAGCAGCTCGGCATCCCCGCTGTAGAGCTCGCCGCCGAGCGCATCGAGGAGCTCCTGCATGGTTGGGGCCACCATGAGCGGCACCTCGGGCAGCGCCCAGGCCGCGACCCCGGTCGCCTCGAGCGCCTTGGTGATGTCGTCGATCTGGTCGGGCGCGCACCGGTTGGCGATGATCGCTACTGTGTGGGCGCGCATGGTACGTAGCTCGCTCAGGCACAGTTCCGCGGCGTGCGCGATGGTCTCCGCGTCCCGCCCGCTGCCGGAGAGCGCGAGCAGCACGGGCGCGCCGAGATTGACGGCGACGCGAGCATTGAAGGTCAGCTCGGTGGGACTGACCACATCGGTGTAGTCCGAGCCCACGATGACGACGG
Source organism: Hoyosella levis (assembly GCF_026008515.1). Lineage (GTDB taxonomy): Bacteria > Actinomycetota > Actinomycetes > Mycobacteriales > Mycobacteriaceae > Lolliginicoccus > Lolliginicoccus levis. Next base: position 187,879 of record NZ_BQYM01000005.1, on the reverse strand, counting down.
CATCGCATTTCTCGGCGACGACATGAAAGCGGCTGACGATGTCGGAAAGGGCACGCTCGGGGTCGGCATGGACGTCGGCATAGGTGGCGCCGATGCACTGCTCGTACTCGAGGTCTGCCGTGGTGTGCTCGAGCAGCATCTCGAGGATGTAGTCAGTGTGATCGTTGGAGCGGGAGATCGGGCGGAACACTCCCACGCGCGCGGCGGAGGCCGCGAGGAAGTGCAGCACCCCCAGCGCAATGGTGGACTTCCCGGTATCCCCGGATGGCGCGGCAACGTACACACTCGACGGCATGTTCCTATTCTTAACCGTTGCGTGCGGGATCGCGCGAATTGGGGCGAAAATCCAGCCCCCTGGAACTAACCGAGGGCGCGCAGGCGCGGGGCGAGATCCCGGGCGAACAGGTCGAGGAAGCGGGCTTGATCGTGGCCGGGCGCGTGGAAGACGAGATGGTTAAGCCCGGCGTCGAGGTACGGCTTGATCTGCTTGACCGCTTCGTCGGGGTCGGAGGCAACGATCCACCGCTTGGCCACCTGCTCGATGGGCAGCTCATCAGCGAGGCGCTCCATCTCGGCGGAACTGCTCACCGAGTGCTTCTGCTCCGGGGTGAGGCTCAGCGGCGCCCAGAACCGGGTGTTCTCGAGCGCGGCGTCATGGTCGGTGTCGTAGGAGAGCTTGATCTCGATCATCTTGTCGATCCCGCTGGCGTCCCGGCCCGCGGCCTCGGCGCCCGACTCGACCGCGGGCAGCAGCTTCTCCGTGTAGAGGTCCATGCCCTTGCCGGACGTGCAGATGAAGCCATCCCCCGCCCGGCCCGCGTACTTCGCGACAACAGGCCCTCCGGCCGCGATGTAGACCGGCAGGGGCTGCTCGGGACGATCGTGGATGGTCGCGTCGACGGTGTGGTAGTAGTCGCCGTCGAAGGTGACGTTGTCCTCGGTCCACAGTGTCCGGATGAGCCGGATCGCCTCGCGCAGGCGGGCGAAGCGTTCCTTGAACTCGGGCCACGGATGGTCGTCGGAGACGTTGAACCCGGTGGCGATCTCATTGAGCGCCTCGCCGGTGCCCACCCCCAGCATGATGCGCCCCGGATAGAGCACGCCCATCGTGGCGAACGCCTGCGCGATGACGGCCGGGTTGTAGCGGAAGGTGGGTGTCATCACGGAGGTGCCGAGATGGATGCGGCTGGTCCGCTCCCCCACGGCCGTCATCCAGGACAATGAGAACGGGGCATGCCCACCGGTGTGCCGCCACGGCTGGAAATGGTCGCTGACGGTGGCGGAATCCAAGCCACACTGCTCGGCCTTGACCGCGAGCTCCACGAGGTCGCGGGGCGCGAACTGCTCCGCCGATGCCTTGTACCCGAGCTTGAGCACTGGTGTGCCTCCCTTCGCCAGCATCCACGCTACCCGCTGGAGCCGGCTGCGGGCGCGCCCGGAGCGGACGGGCGGAAAGTCTCGGCCTCGGCTCCTTCATGTTCGGCTAGCCTGGTCGTATCACCGGGCCACGGACCATCATCCGTACCGCCATGCCTGGGTGTTTGCCATCGACACGCTGGAGCGATCAATGCCTCCTCACGGGGTTGAAAAAGTCGACGATCTCATTGCCTGGTTCCGCGACTGGGAACAGCACATCAACAACGTGGATCTCGACGCTGCACGGACGATGTTCCACAGCGAGGTGGTGGGATTCGGCACCCACAAGCCGCTGCTGCTCGGAATAGATGAGCTCGCGAACAAGCAGTGGGCCGCGATCTGGGGCTCGATGTCGGGCTTCCGGTTCTTGCTCGGCGAATCGCGGACTTGGCAGGCACCGGACGGGCTCACGGGATGGGGGATCTGCCCGTGGACATCCACGGGCTACGCCGAGGACGGCACCGCCTTCCCCCGCCCCGGGCGCGCGACCGTGTTGTTCGCCCGGGGATCGATGGAGGATCCGTGGCTCGCGATCCATACACACATCTCCCTCGCGCCCGGTGTTCCCCAGCGAACCTTCGGCCCAGGCGGGGAAGGCGACCGCTCCACTGTGGGCGGATGACAGCGATGGCGGGGCCGTTGGCCAGCCCGCACCTCGCAAGCCTGCTGGGCCATTCGACCGATGCGGGCTCCCCTGCCATCACGTGCGGCGAGCAAAGGATCACCCATCGGGAGCTTGATGCTCGCACGAACCGGATCGCGCGTGGGCTGGCTCGTCGCGGAATAGGACCCGAGCACATCGTTGCGCTCGATATCCCTAGTTCCATCGACCTCGTCGTCCACGTCCACGCGGTGATCAAGGCTGGAGCGGCCTATCTCCCCCTCGACCGGTCGCTCCCCGAGGACCGGCTCGCTGGGATGCTGCGGACGGCTCGTCCGTCGCTGATCATCTCTGCTGATCGCGCGCCGCTGCGGTTCGAGCCGTTTCCCGCGGTCGCGCCCGCGGATCTCGATGATCACGCCTCGTCCTCCGCCTCGCTGGACGATCCGGACCGGATCGCGCCCTTGCGCCCGGGCTCCGCCGCCTACGTGATGTTCACCTCTGGCTCCACCGGGACGCCGAAGGGAGTGGTCATCCCGCACGCCGCGATCACGAACCAGATCACATGGATGTGCGATCGTTTCCCGCTCCCCGCTGGCGCCACTGTGCTGCACAAGATCGCTCCGACATTCGATGTCTCGGTCTGGGAGCTGTTCTGGCCGCTCGCATGCGGCGCGCACCTGGTGATCGCGGACCCCGCCTCGCGCAATGATCCCAGTTACTTGTGCAAGTTGATCGACCAGCACTCCGTGACACATGCGGTCTTCGTTCCCTCGCCATTGCGGGTGTTCGCCGAGCTCGCGCAGTCACGCTCGCTCGAGACATTGCGCCATATCCTCGTGATCGGCGAGGAACTGCACCAGGAAACCGTTGATCGGCTGGATTCGCTGTGCGCGGCAACGGTGCACAATCTCTATGGCCCGACAGAGGCTGCTGTCTCGGCGACCCAGTTCGAAGCCGCGGCATCCCGCGCGTGCACAGGAGAAGGCCGCCGGGTCGTGCCGATCGGGCACCCGCAGCGCGATGTGCAGGCCTTGCTGCTTGGCCCCGGGCTGTCGCCCTCCACTGCCGGCCCCGGAGTGGAGCTGTACCTGGGCGGCGTGCAACTGGCCCGGGGCTACCTCGGCCAGCCCGGTCTCACCGCGACACGGTTCGTGGCCAATCCCTATGGCCAGCCAGGAAGCCGCATGTACCGCACCGGTGATCTCGCCGTGCTCTCCGAGCCCACGGGATTCCAGTTCCTCGGTCGCAATGATCACCAGGTGAAGCTGCGCGGGCACCGCATCGAGCTCGGCGACATCGAGCATGCGCTGCGCCGCCACCCCGGGGTCAGCTCGGCAGTCGTCCTCAAGCGGACTAGTCACGGGGGCGAGCATCTCGATGGCTATGCGGCGCTCGCCGGGACGGCCTCGGTGACCGTTCCCGAGCTGCAGGATCATCTCGCGGCAGTGCTCCCGGCCCACCTGGTGCCGGCCCGGCTCGCCACTGTCACGTCGTGGCCACTGACGGCGAGCGGCAAGCTCGACCGGTCAGCCCTCCCGCCCATCAGCGCTGGATCCGATCTTCCCGGCGACACAGTCTCCCTAGCGGCGGAGGAAGCCACGGAGCTCGAGGCCACCATCGCGCGGGAGATGTCGGCGATCCTGCGCTGCCCCGTGAGCGCGACCGATTCCTTTTTTGCGCTCGGCGGAGACTCGTTGTCCGCGGTCAGCCTGCTCACTGGCCTGCGCCGGCATTTCCCGAGCCCGCCCACCGTCGAGGAACTGCTGCGGAATCCCTCGCCCCGCGAGATCGCCCGGATGGCCGGGCCAGGCAGCCACGCTGTAGCGACGAGCAGGCCCGGGATGGCTCCACCGCCCCGGCCAGCACGCATCCAGCTGGCACCCCAGCAACGGCGGATGCACAAGCATTTCCGTAGCCATCCCGAATCACCGATGAACAACCTGATCATGGCCTTCCACGTCGACGGCCAGATCGATGCATCCGCGCTCGATGCAGCCCTGCTCGATCTCGTCGAGCGGCACGAATCCTTGCGGACCATCACGCCGTGCGACGAGCCCGCTCCACTCCAAGTAGTGCTCGCGGCCGTGGATGCCTGCCGCGGCCTGGTGCGCCACTGCCCGCCAGACGGTTCGGCGCTGCTCGATGCGCTGCGTCGCGTCCGCGATATCCCTTTCGATCTCGAGGCGGAGATTCCGCTTCGGGTCCATGTGCTCGAGAAGCGCGACGGGTCCCCGCGCGCGCTCGCGCTGGTCGTCCACCACACCGCGTGCGATGGATTCTCCGAGGCAGTGCTCCTGCAGGATCTCTCGACCGCCTACGCCGCCCGCTCCCGAGGCACAGCGCCCGGGTGGCCGCGCCTCCGCATCGAGTACATCGATTTCACCCTCGCGCAGCTCGCTCTGCTGGGCGATCCCGCGGACCCAAGCTCTCTTGCCGCCACGAATCATCGCTGGTGGCTCGACATGCTCGCAGGGTCGGACGACCACATCTCGCGCATGCTGGACAGGCCGCGACCACCATGCCGGAGCACTTCCGCCGGCAACCATGCGGTCAGCACCAAGCCGCCCGTCCTGGCTGCGACGACGCTCCTCGCAGCCAGGAACAGGACCACCCGCTTCATTGTCGTCCAATCCATACTTGCCGTGACCCTGGCCGAGGCGAGCGGTAGCGATGACATCGTGATCGGTGTTCCCGTGACCCGCCGCAGCGATGAGGACCTCGCCCGCGTGGTCGGCATGATGATCGTCACCGCTCCGATCCGGATCCGGCTGAGGCAAGGCGAATCGTTCTCTTCCCTGCTCGAGCGGGTGCATCGAACCTGCCAGGAGGCATTCGCTCGCCTCGACATCTTCCCCGATGCACTGATCGACGAGCATCGCGCCCGATCCGCGAACTCCGCAACGGCGCTGGCACAACCAGTTCCATCGCTCTACAACGTCATGCTGGCATACCAGAACTATCCATCTCCATCGCTGGAACTGTCCGGGGTTGCTTCATCGCTCATCGAGATCCCCGAGGACCAGGCTCGGATCGATCTGCAGCTCGCCATGCACGAGCGTCCAGAAGCAGGCGGCACGGTGCTCGATATCGCCATGACCTACGCCACCGAAGTTTTCGATCACTCGACGATCGAGTCGCTAGCATCGCGATTGCTCCACAACCTCGCGCGCTTCTGCTCGGGCGACGAGACCACCATGCTGATCGACATTGCCCCACCACTCAGCTCGCAGAAGGCGGTACCAGATCCATGAATCGAGCCGGGCAGGCCCGCCGTGCCACAAACACAGCCCTTGGGCATGCGCTCGGGGCGATGCCGCTAGCGATGCGACGGCAGCTGATGTATGCGGCCACTCACAATGGGCGGATGGCCAACCTCAGGTCCCCTGAGCTCTTCACGCACAAGGTGAACTGGCGGATAGTCCATGATCGGCGCGAACTCCTCAAGCCCACCTGCGACAAGGTAGCCATGAAGGACATCGTGCGCGAGCGGCTCGGAGGGAGCATCTGCATACCCCGCACCCTGTGGTCGGGGCGCTCCCTGGAGCAAGCACGGCACGCACCACAGGAAACGTGGGAATGCCCGTGGGTGCTCAAGCCCGCGCACCGATCCCAGCAGATCATCGAGGGCACGGGACCGCCCGATACTGATGAGCTCCTGAACCAGACCCGCGGATGGATGCACCAGCCGAACTGGACCGTGCTGGGCGAATGGGCCTACCAGTTCGCGACTCCGCGGTTTGTCTTCGAGGAACGGCTTGGCGACGGCACAACCCTGCCCCCGGACTACAAGTTCCTGGTTTTCCACGGCGTTCCACGCTTCATCGTCGTGGAGGCCAATCGACATGACCAGCTCACGGTCAACTACTACACGCCGGACTGGGTGCGCCAGGAAGTGCCGGTCGCTACCCCCGCCGGGCCCGACATGCCCCGGCCGCGCCGCCTCGATGCCATGCTCGCGCTGGCCTCGGAGATCGCCCACGGGTTCGATTTCCTGCGCGTCGACCTGTATGAGCTCGATGGCGAGATCTGGTTCGGCGAGACCACCCCATACCCGGTGGGCGGGCTATCGAAGTACCCGGAATGGCTCGACCGCCAGCTCGGCTCCTACTGGGAGCTCCCCGAGCTAGAGACTCCCTGCGCTAGGAGAGCCGGGAACCACGCTGACCGCTGAAGCCGACGCCGTCCCCGTTCACGCGAGTGCTTGCTGCAGGTCCTCGATGAGGTCGTCGACGTGCTCGAGCCCCACGGAGATGCGGACCACGCCGTCGGTGATGCCGACGGTCGCGCGTCCCTCGGGCCCCATGGCGCGGTGGGTGGTGGTGGCGGGGTGGGTGATCAGGGTCTTCGAATCGCCGAGGTTGTTGGAGATATCGATGATCCGCAGCTTGTCGAGCACCTCGAAGGCGCGCGCCTTGCCATCCTCGGCATCGAGCTCGAACGTCACCACGGTGCCGCCGCCGAGCATCTGCCGCTTCGCGAGCTCGTACTGCGGGTGCGAGGGCAGGAAGGGGTAGCGAACCCAGCGGGTGGCGGGGTGCTCGTCGAGGAACTCGGCGATGCGATGGGCAGCCTCGTTCTGCTGCTTGATGCGGATGCCCAGCGTCTCGAGGCCCTTGAGCATCACCCACGCGTTGAACGGGCTCAGCGCGGGACCGGTATGGCGCATCAGTGTCTGAACGGGGCCGTCGATGTAGTCCTTGGGCCCCAGGATCGCGCCGCCCAGGACCCGGCCCTGGCCATCGATGTGCTTGGTGCCGGAGTACACCACCACGTCCGCGCCGAGCTCGAAGCCCCGCTGCAGCAACGGGGTCGCGAAGACATTGTCGAGCACGACCTTCGCCCCGGCAGCGTGGGCGAGCTCAGCGACCCGCTGCACATCCACGAGTGCCTGCATCGGGTTGGCCGGCGTCTCGAAGAACACGGCAGCGGTCGGCTTCGCGAGCGCCTGCTCCCACTGATCGAGGTCCTCGCCGTCGACGAACTCCGTCTCGATGCCCCATCGGGGAAGGATCTCGTTGCACACCACGAAGCAGGAGCCGAACAGGCTGCGGGCCGCCACGAGCCGGTCGCCGGCCTTCAGCAGCGCGCCGAGCGCCACGAAGACCGCCGCCATGCCGCTCGCCGTGCCGAAGCATGCCTCGGCACCGTCCATGAGGCGCAGCCGCTCCTCGAACATCGCGACGGTGGGATTGCCATAGCGGGAATAGACGAAGCGATCACCATCGATGAAGGCCTGCTCGGCGGCACCGGCGGACTCATACACATAGCCGGACGTGAGATAGAGCGCCTCGGCGGTCTCCTCGTAGCCGGACCGCGCGAGGCCACCACGCACGCCAATGGTCTCGGGGCGGACGCTCCCGGGCAGCGGACGCTGCGGCGGGAGGCTCATGACTGCCTCCACGGCAGGCCAAGGGCGCGCCAGCCGCGATGACCGCGATGACCCTGGTCGTCGATGGCGCCCTCGAACCCGTCCAGGACGTTAAAGGCAGGGCCGAGGCCCGCGGAGGTAGCGAGCTGCGCCGAACCGATGGAGCGCTGGCCCGACCGGCAGAGGAACACCAGCGGCTGGCCAGGGTGGATGCCGGCGGCGGCGAGATCGTGGAGGAAGTCCGCGTTGCGCGCGCCAGTGGGGAAACCGACCCACTCGACGAAGACGGTCCGCTTGCCCAGCGATGAGACATCGGGCACACCCACATAGTTCCACTCGGCCTGGGTGCGGACGTCGACGAGGACTGCCTCGGGATCGTTCTCGAGCATCTGCCATGCCTGCTCGGGGCTGATGTCACCTGCGTAGCTCACCCCTACAGAGTTCCATACCGGGGGGCTCGCGCGCACACTGGCAGGCATATGCAGCCAGCGGCTCAGGAGGGGGCCGGGCACCTAGCAGGTTAGAGCAGGCTTACCAGTGCCGGAATTTCTAATCTACACTGGACACTCGACTGTCCACCCCAGAATGAGGTTAAGCGCTTCTGATGACTGACCAGAATCGGCCGTTGCGAGTTGGAATCGTCGGGTCCGGCCCCGCCGGCATCTATGCCGCTGACGCCTTGATGAAATCAGACGCCGCGGCTGAACGGGGGGTCAGCATCGACATCTTCGAGCGCATGCCCGCCCCCTTCGGGCTGATCCGGTATGGCGTCGCGCCCGATCATCCCCGAATCAAGGGCATCATCACGGCGCTGCACAAGGTGCTCGACAAGCCTGAGGTCCGGCTATTCGGCAACGTCGACTACGGCACTGACATCGACCTGCCCACGCTGCATTCCCTCTACGACGCGGTCATCTTCGCCACTGGCGCCAACGCCGACCGCGCCCTGGGGATCCCCGGCATCGACCTCGATGGCTCCTACGGCGCCGCCGACTTCGTGTCCTGGTACGACGGCCACCCCGACGTGCCCCGCGAATGGCCCCTCGAGGCCGAGAAGGTCGCCGTCCTCGGCGTTGGCAACGTCGCCCTCGATGTGGCTCGCGTGCTCGCCAAGACTGCCGACGAACTGCTCGAGACCGAGATCCCCCACAATGTCTACGAGGGATTGAGCGCCTCCAAGGCCCGCGAGGTCCACGTGTTCGGCCGCCGCGGCCCCGCCCAGGCCAAGTTCACCCCGCTCGAGCTCAAGGAGCTCGCGCACTCCCCCAACGTCGATGTGATCGTTGACCCGATCGATATCGATTACGACGAGGCCTCCGAGATCGCGCGGCGCTCGTCGAAGATCGTCGACCAGGTCGCCAACATCATCCAGGACTACGCGATCCGCGATCCCAAGGGCCTGCCGAACAAGATCTACCTGCACTTCTTCGAGAGCCCCACCGAGATCCTCGGAGCCGACGGCAAGGTCACCGGACTACGCACCGAGCGCACCGAGCTCGACGGCACCGGCAATGTCCGCGGCACCGGCACGTACACCGACTGGGATGTCCAGGCCGTGTACCGCGCCGTCGGCTACCTGTCGGAGAACATCGCGAAGCTGCCCTTCGACGAGCAGGCCGGCACCGTGCCCAACGAGGCCGGTCGCGTCACCGGCGACGATGGCCAGGCCTTGCCCGGCATCTATGTCACCGGCTGGATCAAGCGTGGCCCCATCGGTTTGATCGGCCACACCAAGGGCGATGCGAACGAGACCATCGCCTGCCTCCTCGAGGACATGCCGACGCTGCCCGAGCCCACCGATCCCCGCGAGGACGCGATCACCGACCACCTCACCAGCAAGGGCGTCCCGTTCACCACCTGGGATGGCTGGTACCGGCTCGATGCTCACGAGAAGGCTCTTGGCGAGCCGCACGGGCGCCCCCGCATCAAGGTCGTCGAGCGCGACGAGATGCTCCGCGCCAGCGGCGTCACTGACGAGGAATAGCACGATCCTGCACAGCAGCCCCCGGCCGCGATCCCCACGGATCCACCGGGGGCTGCTGTGCTGCGTGGAGCATTCGTGGGATCGCAGCGGGCCGGGATCGCAGTGGGGTGGGATCGCAGCGGGGTGGGACCGCAGTGGGCCGGGAGCCTGGGGGCCTACAGCACCCAGGCGCCGATCGCCCAGGTAGCACCTGCGGCCAGTGCTCCGAGGAGCTGGATCAGCGTGGAGAGCACGACTGCCTTGGTGGCATGCACTGTGGCATTCCACGCCGCATCGGCTTGGCGGACGCGGGCTGTCTCGGCGAGGAACGTGCCCCCGATGAAGCCGATGAACAGGCCAATGACGGGGATGACGAAGAACCCGACCACAGCGAGGACGAGCCCGACCACGATGGACCGGGTAGGGATTCCTGCATCGCGTAGGGACCTCCCCGGCCAGGTGTACTGCAGCACCCCCGTGATGACGATGAATCCCGTGACCATGAGAAAGATCATCCAGCCGAGCGTCGTGCCCTCGAAGATGGCCCAGGCCAGCACTGCGCCGAAGATGACGATCACGCCGGGCAGGATCGGCAGCACGGTACCGATGATGCCGATGATGATGACGAGAGCGACGATAAGCTCGCCTAGCAGGTTCATGCGGCATACGGTAGCCGGTCGGCCTGCCTGCCAGCGATGATGCGCGCCACGTCCGGTGCGTGCACCGAGCACCGGATTGCCCGGTGCCAGCAGGGCTACCAGTCCTACGACGCCGGTGGCTCCCCGGCAGGCATGCTCTCTGCCTTGTACCGGCAGCCCGTCTCGCCGGTGATGCTCGCCGCCACCTTGGTGCCGATCTGGAGCCGGTTGCCGGTCTCCCCGGTGAGGAGGACGTCATGGTCACCCGGCTGGTCGACCCGGACGTTCACATCGTGGATGCCCGCTCTCGCGGCGATCTCACGGGCGGCGGCGAGGATCTCCGGCCAGTCCGCATCGGGGATGGGAGCCTGCGATCCCCACAAGGGCATGCGCACGCTGGAGCCGTCCGTCCTCGCGAACGCGCCGCCGCACCCCTCGGCGCGTCTCGGCCGGGATTCCTCCCACCGCAGCGCCGGGTTGATGGCGGTCGCAGCGGCCTTGATCTCGTCGACCACCGCGACCATCGTGGCCTCGGTCTCCTCGAGCGTCGGCAGATCGCGCATCAGCTCGGCGGCCTGGGCGATCTCTTCGTCGGAATGGTTGTAAGGGTTGTCCATGATGCCTCCGCATCCGCTCACGGCCATGGCGATCGCCACGATCGGCAGAGCCATCGCTAGCCTGGCTGATCGCTTCATCTGCGCACCACCTGATCCGGGAGACCGCCGACAATGACAGCCATGTTGTAGCCCGATGTTCTCAGCTCCCCATTCGTTCCCATGCGGGAATACTCACTGTGACCGGTCGAGTGCTCGCGCTCGATGCCATCGGGGGTGATCGATTCGTCGGTGGACAGTTGCTCGAAGCCAGCCTCGGTGGGGTCGGGGCCAAATGTGCCGAAGTTGCCGAGATCACCGATCGCATCTCCGTCGCCGCCCATGAAGCTCCACACCCCTTCGGCCTCCATGACGTACGCGTGTCCTTCCTTGAGGCCGAGGTCCTTCTCGTCGCTGGCGTTGATGCCTGGCGAGCCGTAGAACACCGCGTCATCGACGGGCTGCCCCGGGCTAGGGTCCTGCAACGCGAGCCCTGTCGTGTATGAGCCGTAGGAGTGGCCGAGCGCGGTGATATGTGGGTCATCCTGCTCGGATGCCGCCGCGATCCCGTCATAGAAGGATGCGAGCTTCGCCGCGCCCTCCTTGGCATGGTCGCTCTGCGCGACATCGGTGAAGCTGACAGGCATGTCCGCCCAGCCGGGGCCGTCATTCTGTGGTGGCTCGTATCCAAGCCATGCGATCGAGGCGACAGTCTCATCGCCCTTGCCATTGTTGAACAGCTGCCGTTCAGCTTCGCGCTGCAGGCTTGCCGTCTCCTTGACCATGCCCTCGAAGGAATCGGCGATGTTGGTGGTGAAACCAGGCGTCGCGACCGAGACATGGTCAGCCTTGTCTGGGTCCCCGACCGCGAACGCTGCCATGCCCCGTTCCCCTGATCGCATATCGAGCAGCATCAACCGGCCATCCGGATAGTCCTTGAGCAGTTCCTTGATCGTGGCGAGGTCTTCCAGCTTGCGCTCGGTGTACCAGAGCTCCGCGTCAGCGTTAGAGAGCACCCCGCCGAGCATGTTGCCGTCGAGCTCCCCGACCAGGTCCTTGCGCTGGCTCTCGAGGCGCGCGCGCTCGCTATCGATCTGCGCGACGTTCGCCTCATGCCGCACGCCCGACGGCACGCCATCAAGATCGCCGATCCACTCCGGATGCTCCTCGAGCACCCACGTCCGCTGCTGCTCGGTGAGCGCGTCCCAGTAATCGCGGTTCTGCTTCGCCGAACCATTCGCAGGAGGTCCGGGTGCACGATCCCCGCCACTGGATTCCCCTGCCGGGGACTTCCGCTGGGGCATTGCGCCGCGCAAGGACTCGATCGATCTCGCGAGAGATGCGTGGAACGCGTTCGCGGCGGCACTCACCTGCTCCTGATGGTGCGCCAGCTTGACCGCGCGCTCCTCCGGCAGGCTAGCCCCCTGCGGGGCGGTCACGCCCCATGAGTCACTGACATCAAAACCGTCCATGATCGCTGCGCCCACAGTGCTCATCGCGGCTGATTGCTCCGTCCGCATGGTGCGCGCGACCTGGCGCATTGCCGCGGCCGCTGTCTCGAAGTCCGTTGCCGATGCGCGGCCCGACGCCCGCTGCTCGATGAAGCGTTCGCGTGCCAGCCGAGCGGCGGCGCCATCCCAGCTCGGTGGATGCACGACGTCGAACGCGTCGAGCGCTGCATCGGAATACGCCACGAGGGAGGATGCGGCTGACTCGTACAGCGCTGCGTGATGCTCCAGGGCTTCCCAGGCCAGGGCCCGTGCGCGCGACACGGTGACCGAGCTCATGGCCACGCCCCCAGGAGCCGTTGCGCGGATGCCGTCTCGGCTGCGTCGTAGCCGTCACAAGCAGCGGCGATGCGCCGACCGTGGCTGCGCAACGCATCCACATGTGTTTCCCGCACCGCGACAGACGCATCGACGATCTCCGCGATTGCCGCATCAAGCCCCGAGCCAGCGAGCCCAGGCGGCGCGCCCACGCCGAAGTCGATCGAACCGACGTCACCAGCGCAGCGCTCGACCTCGGCTGCCAGCGCGGTGAGCGCACCGGTATCCGCTACGAGTTCCGAGTCATGCATGGCACCTCCGCGTTGGCCGCCGGATCGCAGCCAGGATCATCCCTTTCACACGAGACAGATGCTGGACGCCGTCGAATGGTTCCACCCCTAGCTGTGATTCACATCACATTCGGGTGGCGCTGCCGCAGCACAGCATCGGACTCTGCCCAGGAAGTGTGCCCCGCTCGCCAGCCATGGATCCGCGCGTGTGCGAGAAACGACAGATTCTCCGCGAAGGCTGACGGAAATCGCACACTGGCGATGAGAAGCCCTGGCGACGCGAGAACCAGCTACGGGGTGACAGCGGTGACGCAGGAGGCAGCCTTGGTGGCGTTCTCGCGGGCCTCGTCAATGGTGCCGGCCACAGCAACGGCGACGCCCATGCGCCGGTTCTCGAAGCTCACGGGCTTGCCGAACAACCGGATATCGGTGCCAGGAATCGCGAGCGCCTCGTCGACGCCCTGGAACTGGATAGCGCGCGCATCGACGCCACCGTAGATGACCGCGGAAGCGCCCGGGCTGAGCAGGGTGGTGTCAACGGGGAGCCGGAGCACCGCGCGGGCATGCAGCTCGAACTGGGATAGCCGCTGGGTGGCAAGAGTGACGAGACCGGTGTCATGCGGGCGCGGGCTGACCTCGGAGAAGTAGACCTCGTCGCCCTTGACGAACAGCTCGACGCCAAAGACGCCGCGACCACCGAGCGCGGCGGTGATACTCGCGGCGACGCCCTCGGCAGCGGAGAGCGCTGCATCGCTCATGGGGTGGGGCTGCCAGGACTCGACATAGTCACCGGCGACCTGGCGGTGCCCGATGGGCGCGCAGAAGGAGGTGGTGATGGCGCCGGAATGGGTTGATCGCACGGTGAGGAGGGTGATCTCGTAGTCGAAGTCGACGAATCCCTCGACGATGACGCGATTGTTGTGGACACGGCCGCCGGCGTGGGCGTACTCCCACGCGGATTCGAGGCCGTCAGCGTCGTGGACGACGGATTGGCCCTTGCCGGAGGAGGACATGATCGGCTTGACCACGCAGGGGTAGCCGATGCGCTCGGTGGCGGCAGCAAGCTCGTCGTAGGTGTCGGCGAAGGCATAGGGCGAGGTGGGCAGGCCGAGCTCCTCGGCGGCGAGGCGGCGGATGCCTTCGCGGTTCATGGTGAGCTGGGTCGCGCGGGCGGTGGGGATGACCTCGGTGATGTCGCTGGCCACGGCTTCGGCGAGGGCGTCGGTAGCGATGGCTTCGATCTCGGGAACGACGTAGTGCGGCTTCTCGTGCTTGATCAGCGCGAGCAGCGCGTCCCTGTCCGTCATGTCGATGACATGCGAGCGGTGGGCGACCTGGTGGCCGGGCGCCTTGGCATAGCGATCCACGGCGATGACCTCGACGCCGAGGCGCTGGAACGCGATGATGACTTCCTTGCCGAGCTCGCCTGCGCCGAGCAGCATGACGCGGGTCGCTCCGTCGCTCAGCGGTGTACCGATGATCACCTGGTGTTCCCTCTCCGTGCGCCTCTTGCGTGACCTGTAGAGCCTAGCGGGTGAGACAATGACCTTGTGGATATGGCACTGGCGCTGGAGACAAGAATCGCACTGCTCGCCGCGGGAGCGATATTCCTGTGGGCCCTGCTGCTCGGGGTGTGGAAGTACGTGCAGATCGCGCGCTCGCCAGAGCATGCGGCGCATCCGTACGTCGACATCGCGCACCGGGCGGCGCTGCTGTACTCGTTCGCATCGTTGCTGCTGGCTGTGTTCGCGGAGCTGAGCATCTGGCCGTCGTGGGTCAATGCGGTGGCGGTGCTGGCGGTGCTGGTGTTCTTCGTCGGCGCGATCGCCTCGTACGTGGTGCATGGCTGGCTGCGGGATACGACGAACCAGTTCGACAGCCCGGTGCGAGGGCTGCATGGCTTCATGATCGCTTTGATCGTGGCCGAGATCGGCGGCTTCGCGGTGCTGTTCGCGGGGTTCGTGGCAAGCCTGTTCGCGACAGCTTGACGGTTATGATTATCATTAGCAGCTATGCGACTCCGATCAGCACTGCCCCTCCTCGCCGCAAGCGGTCTTGCCCTCAGCGCCTGCGGCACCAGCACCGAGCCTCCAGCACCAGCTAGCCCAGGATCAGCCAGCCCGGGATCAGCCAGCCCAGGATCAACCAGCACTGCCTCGGCCGTGTCCTCAGCTCCCGCCGCGAGCAGCAAGTCCGAGCAGGATTCCCCGACCCCACGCCTCGCCGTCGCGAGCCCCACCGGCGTCACCGTGCTCGATGCCACCACGCTGGAGACTGTCGGCACCATCACCATCGACGATCTCGCGGCCATCAAGCCAGCCGGCGATGGGCGCCATGCCATCGTTTCCACCGCTGACCAGTTCCGCGTCCTCGACCTGGGCACCTGGACCGACGGCCACGGCGACCACGGCCACTACTACACCAGCGAGCCGCGGCTGATCGAGACATCGTTCGACGCGGGCAAGCCCGCCCACGTGGTCACCCACGCAGGGCGGATCATCCTGTTCGACGACGCCAGCGGCGGGATCCGGTCCCTCGCGGCAACCGACCTCGGCAAGGATGCTCCCGCCACCCTCGAGTACTCCGCGCCCGAGGCACACCACGGCGTGGCCATCGAGCTGTCCTCGGGCGAGCGCATCATCAGCATCGGCGACTCCGAGCAGCGCACCGGGCTCCTCGCCCAGGCTCCCGACGGCACCGAGCTCTACCGCGACGAGAACTGCCCCGGCGTGCACGGCGAGGCCACTGCGGCGCAGGAAGCCTTTCTCGTGGGCTGCCAGGACGGCGTGCTGGTCCACCGCGACGGCGCCTTTGCCAAGATCCCCAGTCCCACCGAGCCAGGTCGCATCGGCACCGCCGCGGGCCAGGACAGCTCCCCCATCGTGCTCACCGACTATCGCGAGACCGAGAACGGGCCCCTCACCACTGTCGCGCTCGTCGATACCGCCAGCATGAGCATCCGCACCGTTGAGCTCGGTACCGAATACACCTCGCGCTCCCTCGCCCGCGACGCCGATGGCCATGCGCTGGTCCTCGGCACGGACGGCGCGATCCACGTGCTCGACCCCGCGACCGGCGAGCTGATCCGCGCCATCCCCGTCATCGACTCCTGGGAGGCTCCCGAGTCCTGGAAGGACCCGCTGCCCATGCTGCACGTCCAGGGCGGCACCGCCTACGTGAGTGATCCCAGCAGCGACACGATCCACGCCGTTGACCTCGCTTCGGAGGAGATCGTCTCCGCGCGGCTCGGCAACACCCCTACCGGCCTCGCCGCCGTCACCGGATAGGGTCGCCCCGCTCGGAAGCGACGCGGCCCGTGCAATGCGGATCACACGCTGATCCCCTGCCGGGCCGCTTACCCTATTACACATGGCGAATGCTCCTAGCACGCATGTGCTCAACGTTGTCCGCGGCGGCCTCATGGGCACCGCCGAGGTGATCCCCGGAGTCAGCGGCGGCACGGTCGCTCTCATCACCGGCCTGTATGACCGGTTGATCCTCTCCGCGGGGCATACCGTGAGCGGGCTCCGCCTCGCCGTCTCGGACATCCCCCGCGGCCAGGGGCCAGGACGTGCCATGGCCGAGCTGCGCAAGGTCGACTGGATCATGATCATCGCCGTGCTCGCCGGCATGGTCGCGATGCTGCTGATCGCCGCGAGAATCCTCGCGCCCCTCGTCGAGGAGCATCCGCAACGATCCTTCGCCGTCTTCTTCGGTCTCGTGCTCGCCTCCATCTGGGTGCCCTATACCCACACCGGTCGGCGCTGGAGCGCCATGAACTATGTCGTCGCGCTCGCCGCCGCTGTAGCCGCGTTCTTCCTCACCGGCTTCCCGGAGGGCAGCGCGTCCGACCCGAGCCCGCTGATCATCATGGGCGCCGCGGCCATCGCCATCAATGCGCTCGTGCTGCCGGGCGTCTCCGGCTCGTTCATGCTGCTCGCCATGGGCCTCTACACCACCACCCTCGATGCGGTGAACGACGGCGATCTCGGCTACATCTTCTACTTCGCTCTTGGCGCCTTCCTCGGGCTCTCCGTGTTCGTCAAGCTCCTCCAGTGGCTGCTCGAGCACTACCACCACCTGACCATGGTGGTGATGACGGGCCTGCTGCTCGGTTCGCTCCGCGCCCTGTGGCCCTGGCAGACCGATAGCCGGGAGCTCCTCGCGCCCAGCGGTGATGTTCCTATCACCTTCGCCCTCATGGCCATTGGCGCGATCACTGTCCTCGCGATCATGATCATCGCGCGCCGCTACGAGAAGCCACGAGTCGAGGCCACGACTACTCGCGCCGACGCCTGACGATCCGCATGACATCCCGACTCGCGCTCTGCCTGCTCGCCGTTCATGCGGTCGCGGGCGTCATCGGCGGCATCGCCATGCGCGGGTCCGGGCTGGGTGAATGGGCGACGGCGATCCCGCTGGGCATGGCCATCGGGCTGGGGGCCGGGGCATTCGCGACCGTGGGAGCGACGCTCGCGCTGCGGCTCGAATCCCGGCGCCCCTCCCCCACCGGCTTCGCATGGCGGCGGCGCTACACCGCTGCGGTGGCCGCGACCGTCCTCATCGGTACCGGAGTGGCGCTCTCCGCGCTCGCTACCGCCCGCGCGGGCAATGTCACCGCGCTCACCCTTATCGAGCTGCTGGTCGTCGTCACGGTCACTATCGCGTTCTCGCTGATCTCGGCAGGGATCTCCCAGCCCTGCCTGCCCCGGCGCCACGGCAATGGCGGGAACGAGCATGATCACCTGTTCTAGCGGTTGCTCGCCACCCAGTCCGCTAGCTCGCCAAAGCTCGTGACGTTGGCGTCGAACACCGCCTCCGGCGCGACATCCACCTCCGCGCCCGGCCCATGTTCATCAGGCCGTGCCACGAAGGCGGTGCGGAACCCGAGCGATCGCGCGGCGTGGAGATCGTACTTGTGGCTTGCCACCATGAGGATCTCGCGCGGTGGCACGCCCAGGTAGCGGGCAGCCCCGAGGTACACCCGCGGGTCGGGCTTGAAGGTGCCGAACATCTCCGCCGCGAGGAGCACTGTCCACGGGATCCGTGAATGCCGGGCGATGCCCACCACCGCGGAAACGTCCGCATTGGAGAGCGTGGCGGTGATGGCGTGCTCATTGAGGGCACGCACGCCGTCGATGACATCGGGCCACGGCTCGAGCCGCTGCCAGGAGCGCGCGAGCTGCTCCCGCTGGTCGTCGGTCGCCTCGAGCCGATGCTCGTGCAGCAACTCGTCGAGAGCCGTCCGATAGACCGAGTGGACACTGATCCAGTCGCCGTCGTGCCCCGCGAGATCGGTGAGCGCCTCGAAGTACAGGGCCCGCCACGCATTGACGAATCCGCCCCAGCCAGCCTCCGTGGGCGCAGCGCCCAGTACCGAGCCGCATGCCTCGGTGACGGTGGTGTGGAAGTCCGTGGCAGTGCCTTGGACGTCGAACAGGACAGCAGTGATCATGCAGCAACTCAATCACGGCAGCGCGGACGGGGCTAGCGGCGCACTGCTCCGTGGAGAATCCCGTTGTTGTAATCCTCGATCAGGTTGTCAACGGTTTCCTTCGCGCAGGTCTTGTTGGTGCCGATGAACCCGGATGGCCCGCGCTTGATCCAGCCGGTGACATAGGTGCCACGCCGGGGCGTTCCGTTGGTCTCGGTGACGCGACCCTCGATGTTGGGGATGATTCCACGCGCTTCATCGAAGGGCACGCCGGGCAGCGCGCTCCCGCGGTAGCCGACCGAGCGGATGACCAGACCGGTGCTGATGGCCTCGGTGTGGCCGGTGCCGACGGCCATGACCCGCCCCTCCTGCTCGATGAGAGCGTTGCGCTCGGCGGTGATGCTAGTGACCCGCTCGCCACCATTGATCGCTTGCGGCGCGGTCAGGTAGCGCAGCACGATGCGACGCTCCTCCGGTCCGGGATCCTGCACGGTGAGCGCGATCTCCTCGGCGATCTCGAGCTTGCGCTCGGTGGCCGACGCGAGCGTTCCGTTGTTGCGCTGCAGCTCGGTGGCCGCATCGATGTGGAGCTCCTGCTTGTCGATGACGAGGCGAGCGGGGTGCTTTCGCGCGAGGCCGAGCAGCTCGGGCAGAGTGTAGGCGGCCTGCGCTGGCCCGCGGCGCCCGAGGATGACGACCTCGCGCACAGCGCTGGATCGCAGTGCCTCGAGAGCGTGCGGCGCGATGCTCGTGCGGGCGAGCTTGTCGGGGTCAGTGGTGAGGATGCGCGCCATGTCTAGGGCGACGTTGCCGTTGCCGACGATGACGACCCGCTCGTGGTCGAGGGGGAAGTCGCGGTCAGCGTGGTCGGGGTGGCCGTTGTACCAAGCAACGAAGTCGGTGGCGGCCACGCTGCCCGGCAGGTCCTCGCCGGGGATCCCGAGCCTGCGGTCCGAGGAGGCGCCGGTCGCGTAGATCACCGCGTGATGGGAGTCATGGAGCTCCGCATCCGTGATGCTGGTGCCAAGCTCCGCGCCGAAGCGTTGCTCGAGCCTCCGGTCCGCGCTGATGATGTCGAACAGGTCCGCGACCTTGCGGGTTGCCTCATGGTCGGGAGCGACGCCGTATCGGGCAAGGCCATAGGGGCGGGCAAGCCGCTCGAGCATGGTGACGGCCACATCGCGCTGCTTGAGCAACTCGTCGGCGGCGTACATCGCGGCGGGCCCCGAGCCGACGATGGCGACGCGCAACGGGTCGGGCGAAGGTTGCTTGCGTGGCGAGATGGGGATCAGCGCGAGCGGGGTTCGGGGCCGGGGCTGCTGGTAGAAGGCCGCGTTGATCTCCTCGAACTCCTTCTGGTGCGGCTCGAGCTTGCGGTGGGGCACGATGGCGTCCACCGGGCAGGCATCCACGCAGGCCCCGCAGTCGACGCAGGACTCCGGGTCGATATGGAGCATCTCGGCCGTGAGGAAGTCGGGCTCGTCGGGGCTGGGATGGATGCAGTTGACGGGGCAGGCGAAGACGCAGGACGCGTCCGCGCAGCACGCTTGCGTGACGACATGGGGCATGCGCGGATCACGCTGCCCGGGTGAGGCTCGCGACCATCGCTTGGTCCGAGGTGGGCTCGCTGCGGTAGCGGGTGGGCCGCCCGGCGATGCCGCACAGCTTCCAGACTGCCTTCGCCACGGGGGTCATCAGGCCGGCGTCGCGGGCGAGGGCGCGCACGTCACCGAAGATGTCGCGCAGGGTCTCCTTCGATTCCGGAGACTCCCAGTAGAGCTCCTTGATGACGGAGCGGGGGATCTCGAAGCGGTCTACGAACTGCTGCGGCGGGATGACGATGATGTCGCACATCCAGCGCATCGTGACCGGGAAGAGCACCGAGAGCAGGTGCTTCTTGACGGGGTTGAGGGCGGGCACGTTGCGCAGGAGGTACTGGTGCGCGAACGAGATGTGCCGGGCCTCCTCGGCCACGTGGATCTGCATGACCCGCTCGAGCATGGGGTGGAGCTCGCCGCCCGCGCGCAGGATCGATTTCTGCACGTGGTCGATGGGCTCCTCGCCACCGAGGACGAAGGTGAAGAACCACTCGGGGTAGATGCGCACGGCTATGCCGACGAGCGGCACGAGCTTGCGGAGCAGGCCGGTCATGCCGGGGACGTCCGCGCCGATACGGTTGACGCCTTCCTGGAACATCAGGGTGTGGTTGCATTCCTCGCCCGCCTCGTGGGTGACGTAGCGGAACTCCGGGTTGCCGTTATCCAGCATGAACGCGTAGTGCATGATGCCGCGGATAAGGACGTTCTCGAAGTGAAGGCCGACCTTCATGATGTTGGCCTGGCGCCACATGCCCATGGCGATCTGCTTCTCGCGGGGCTGCGCGAGGTACCAGGGATGGCGGCCGAGCGGATCGGCCTTGGGGAGGATCCAGCGGGGGTCGTCGGCGATGACGGCATACTCGTCGGAGTCCCAGGCGATGTCCTCGTAGGGGTCGAAGTGCTTGCGCGTGGACCCCTCGGAGAGGGTAGTGAGGAGGTCGGTGTACTGGCTGGCTTTCACAGCTTCGTCGATGGAAAGCGTCATGATTACCCCTTTAGAGTATCTTGGTCATCATGTCTCACTTGAGACGCTTCTGACGGTAAGCCGCCCAGGCAAACATGTCAATGTTCATTGGCACAATTGATGTGGGCACAATCTGGTAACAACGCTCACCAGGCCAGATGCATCGCGAAGGCCCTATGGCGCGCATCACTACATGCTTGGCGCTCCTGGTTTTGGGTAGCTTCATGGGCATGAGCCCGACCAATCCGAAGCGAGTCCTGGTACTCGCAGAACCAGGCCTTGCCACCCGGTCCTCTCACGAGGCCTTGAAGCAGCTCGAGGCAGAGAACTACGACATCACGATCTCGACCCGCTCGCTCCCCCTCGACAAGGACGGCGAGATCATCCTCAGCAGCACCGCGTCGGAGACCGGCGAGGGCAACGCGCCCGACATCGTCATCGGGGTCACCGAACTGCCCCGCCTCGGCAAGAACGGCCCCATCGCGATCGATATCGAATCCCGTGCCGACGCCGCACTGATCTCCCTGCCCGGGCTAGGAGCCACCAGGCACGCGAGCAAGGTTGCCGATGCCATTTCAACAGTCCTCCAGACCGGGACCGAGGGCCAGCGGACCGCTTTCGGAGCACGCGCCCCCCGCTGGCCACGGGTGCTGCTCGGAATGATCCGCGTGAACCGCCCGTGGAGGCTGGTTCCCAGCTTGTCGAGCGCGATGGCCGCAGCGGCCGCGACCGCCGCCTTCGGCATCTTCTTCTCCAGCATCTGGATGATGGCTACCGCGCTCCACCCCGCCAGGCTCACCCTGATCACCGCCATGTCGATCGTCGCGATGACCCTCTGGCTCATCGCCTACAACCGGCTCTGGGATCCCCCTGGCTCCCGCGGCAAGCACACCCATGCCGCGGTCTACAACCTCGCCACCGTGCTCACCGTGGGCCTGGGCGTCAGCCTGATGTATGTGGGCCTCTACATCGCTACGATGATCGGCGCTCTCGTCGTCATTTCCTGGGAGTACTTCGGCACCACGCTGGGCGAACCGGCATCGCTAGCGGACTACGCGAAGCTCGCGTGGCTGTCCACCTCGATGGGAACCGTGGCCGGCGCGCTCGGCTCGAGCGCCGAGGACACCACGGAGATCCAGCGGGCCGCGTTCGCCAACCGCGAGCGCGAGCGCAGATCAGCACGGGAGTCGGACGATTCCTGAGCGCCGCTAGTCCAGCGCGATGACGTCGAGATCGCGCGCGATGTGGATCGGCCCGTCGAACTCGTTCCGCGCCTCGTCCTCGAAGGCCTGCATGGCACCGAGCCCGTAGCGCTGGGAAAAATGCGTGAGCACGAGCCTGCGCGCCCCCGCGAGCGACGCGATGCGACCAGCCTGCCGCGCGGTGAGATGCCGGTATCGTGCCGCGATGTGCTCCTCGGCGGACAGGAACGTGGCCTCGATGACGAGGGTGTCCACGCCGCGCGCCAGAGCGATGGCATTGTCGCACCAGCCGGTGTCCATCACGAAGGCCAGGGAGGCGCCCCGTCGCGGGGTGGAGTAGTCCGCTAGCTCGATGATGCGTCCGGAATCGAGCTGGAGGTGCCCCTGCTGCTTGAGCTGCCCGACCCGCGGCCCGGCCACCCCGATCGCGGCGAGCTCCTCGGCATGCATGTGCACGCTATCGGGCTCGGCGATGCGATAGCCGTAGACCGGGATGCTGTGCAGCAGCGGCAAAGCCGTCGTCCGCGGATCACCGAACGTGGGCGGCTCGGGACCGTCGAGCGGATGCGGCCGGATCATCTCCGTGGGGTGGAACTCGCTCGCCCACCGCAGGCGCTGGTAGTACTGCTCCCCCGCCGCGGGGTAGGCCACCATCACCTCGTGCGGCACGCCATCGCGCGCGATGCGCTGGATGATGCCCGGCAGGCCGAGGCAATGGTCACCGTGGAAGTGCGTGATGCACACCTGGTTGATGTCATGCGCGGAGATGCCCGCGTGCGACATCTGCCGCTGGGTGCCCTCGCCGGGGTCGAGGAGGATGCCCGACCGGCCCCAGCGCACGAAGTACCCATTGTGGTTGCGCTGGCGCGTGGGGACAGCACTGGCCGTCCCGAGGATCACGAGCTCGCGCGGGGACAATGCCCTGCTCAGGCGAGGATGTCGCGGCGCACGATGGTCTGCTCGCGGCCCGGGCCGACACCGATGCAGGAGACATGCGCCCCCGAGAGCTCCTCGAGCCGCAGCACGTAGTCGCGGGCGTTCTTCGGCAGCTCCTCGAATGTGCGGGCCTCGGAGATGTCCTCCCACCAGCCGGGCATCTCCTCGAAAACCGGCTTCGCGTGGTGGATGTCGGTCTGCGTCATCGGCATTTCATCGACGCGCTTGCCGTCGATCTCGTAGCCCACGCAGATCGGCACGGTCTCGAGCCCCGAGAGCACATCGAGCTTGGTGAGGAAGTAGTCGGTGATGCCGTTGACACGGGTGGCATACCGGGCGATAACGGCGTCGAACCAGCCGCAGCGGCGCGCGCGCCCCGTCGTGACCCCGACCTCGCCACCCTGCTTCGCGAGGTAGGCGCCCTGCTCATCGAAGAGCTCCGTGGGGAATGGACCTGAACCGACACGAGTGGTGTAGGCCTTGAGGATTCCCAGGACGGTGGTGATCCTCGTCGGGCCCACGCCGGAGCCCACCGAGGCGCCACCCGCGGTCGGGTTGGACGAGGTGACGAACGGATAGGTGCCGTGATCGACATCGAGCATGGTGCCCTGCGAGCCCTCGAGCAGCACGACCTCATCGCGGTCGAGAGCGTTGCCGAGCAGCAGGCCGGTGTCAGCGATGCGATGCTTGAACCCCTCGGCCTGCTCGAGCACGCCGTCGACGATCTGATCCGCATCAAGCGCGCGGCGGTTGTAGATCTTGGTGAGGATCTGGTTCTTCACCTCGAGCGCGGCCTCGACCTTGCGGCGCAGGATGCTCTCGTCGAGCACATCCTGGGCCCGCACGCCCACGCGCGCGATCTTGTCCTGGTAGCACGGCCCGATGCCGCGACCCGTGGTACCGATCTTGCGGTTGCCGAGGAAGCGCTCGGTCACCTTGTCGATGGCCACGTGGTAGGGCATCAGCAGGTGCGCATCGGCCGAGATCAGCAGCCGTGACGTATCAACGCCGCGATCCTCGAGGCCGGAGAGCTCGTCGAGCAGCACCGCCGGATCCACCACGACACCATTGCCGATGACGTTGGTGACCTCGGGGGTGAGGATCCCTGACGGGATGAGGTGCAGCGCGAAGTGGTCCCCGTTGGGCAGGACGACCGTGTGCCCCGCGTTGTTGCCTCCCTGGTAGCGGACCACCCAGTGGACCCGTCCGCCGAGCAGGTCCGTTGCTTTGCCCTTACCCTCGTCGCCCCATTGGGCACCGATCAGGACGATTGCCGGCATTCCCTCACTCCTGTGTTGTGGTTCTGGCTGCGGGCGTGGCCACGCCGCATGGCAACGAGGCGATAAGGTCAGAACTCGCACGCAACCAGATGACCACCTTATCCCAGGAGGCCGCGATGACCACCGTTGTCCTCACACTCCAGGGCTCCACGGTCCCCGCGGCATTGCGCCACCTCCCCGGGATCACGCTCGGCAGCCCCACCGACCGGGCCGAGATCGACAGTGCCACAAAGGATGCGCGGCGCGTGATCGTGGTGGGCACCGATGCCTTGCTCGCGGCCGTTGTCACCCGGTTGATGCGCAAGGACCGGCTCCATGTGGATGTCGCGCTCGTGCCCACCGGGGCCTCCCGCGCCACCCGCGTCTACCGGCTGCCCACCGGCCGGTCAGCAACCCGGCTTGCCCTCGACGGCTCCGCCCAGCCATTCCCGCTGATCCGGGACGACACGGGAACCGCGCTCGTGGGCTCGGCGATCATGCGGGGCCCCGCGGGCGAGGAACTCTTCGGCGAGGCCTACGTGGATGACTCGCGCTTGTTCCGCGGCCCAGCGCGGGGAATCGAGATCAGGCCCTCGCGCCGCTTGCCGGGAGTGCGGGCCACGCTGCTCGGCCGGCTACCAAGCAGGCGCTGGCTGGAAGGGCGAGCCATCCAGACGGGCGCCCGCGAGATCGCGCTCAGCCGTGACGGCGTGGACCATCCGCGGGTGATCACCCGCTCCACGTTCTACCGGCATACCGAGAACTGGCGATTGGTGTGCGTGCGCGATTGATCGCGTCACGCGGATCGGCAAAGGCCTATGAGACTCAACTATTCCCCCGGAACCAAGCCGATTTCGTTGAGTCTCATAGGCTTCTGCGGCGCCGTACCGCACCGCACGGAACCGCCCCGCCTCGAGCGAGTCACCACGTGACGGTGTGCTCCCTCGTCACCACGTGACGGTGTGCTCGCAGTGGCGCTTCTCCTCCGGGGAGTCGATCTGGATGGTGGCGTGATCGAGCCCGTGCGCGGCAAGGGCATTCTTCGCCTGCCGCAGGATCTCCTGGTTGTCCGCGCTGGTGGTCAGGTGGACAGTAACGACGTCCATGCCGGTGGTCAGGCTCCAGATGTGCAGGTCATGCACGTCCTCCACGCCGGGGATCGCCGAGAGATCCGCATCGACCCGGGCGACATCGACCTCGGCGGGCGAAGCCTGGGTGAGAATGCGCAGTGCTTGCCCGGCGAGCTTGAGCGCGCGGGGAACGATCCAGATCGAGATGAGGACACCGGCGACAGCATCCGCGCGGGTCCAGCCGAACGCTAGGGTGAGCACGCCGGCGATGAGCACTCCGATGCTGCTCACGGCGTCCGCGAGGACCTCCATGTAGGCACCCTTCATCGCGAGCGACTCGCGGGATCCCCCGCGGATGATGAGGAGCACCACGATGTTCGCGGCAAGGCCGGCGAGGGCGACGAGGATCATCGGGAGACCGGGGACCTCGGGCGGCGCGCTCATGCGCTCGATGGCCTCGATGAGGATGTAGGCGGAGATGCCGAGCAGCAGCGTGGCGTTGATGATCGCGGTGAGCACCTCGGCGCGGTGCCAGCCGAAGGTGCGGCGGGGGTTGCGGCTGCCGCGATGGGCGAGGATGAGCGCGGCGATGCCCATGAGGAGCGCGATGACGTCGGTGGCCATGTGGCCGGCGTCGGCGAGCAGCGCCAGCGAGCCGATCAGGATGCCGACAACGACCTCGAGGATGAGGAAGGCGACGATGATGGCGAGCCCGATGAGCATGCGATTGATGCGTGCCCGGGTGGGCTTCTCGCCTGGTTCGATGCCATGCCCGTGGCCGTGTCCCGCGCCCATGGTGCCTCCTCGGGGTTCGCTCTGGTTTCGCTCGACGTTCCCAAGTATGCACACATACGCATGTATTGTTCAATGCTTGAGTGAGGTCGGCCACGCGGAATGACCCGGCCTACGCCTCCTCGTCCTCCGGCGGCACCGCGGGATGCTCCACCGTCGGCGGCAGCGTCGCTAGCGCCGACACTCGCTTCAGCCCGCTCACCTGGAACAGGTCCACCAGGATCGAGCGCACCTGGGCGAGCACGACGCCGGAGGACAATCCTCGCCCCGATACCAGCTCGAACCTCGCCCGCCGCGCCACGGTCCGCAGGCGCCGCGCGGCCTCTGCCTCGTCCGGCTTGTCCCCCGGATCCGCCAGCACCATTTGCCGCACAACATCGGCAGCGACCGCGAGCTCCCGCACGAGATCGACCAGCGCGGGATCGAGCCGCTCGCCGTCGAGCACCAGGGTCAGCGCGCGCCGGGCCAGCACCCTCGTGTTGCGCACCGCTGCATCAATGGGGTCGGCCGTCTCGGCCAGCCTGTCGAGCCGGGAACGGGACGCCCAATACACCGGGGCGAGCCTGCTGATATCGCGGCCACCCTTGAGGTCCGAGCGCAACTGATCGATGCCTGGTTGCGTTGCCCGGGCCCGTCGCAGCGCCACCTCGATCACGCTCGCATCGCCCGCATCGAGGCCGCGCGCGACCTGCCGCAGCACAGCCGCCACCTCGGCAAGGATCGCCCCCGCGTCCCGCCTGGCCCGCCGCACGGGATGCGTCGGTAGCATCGCCACCACCAGGACTCCGACGGCCCCGCCGATGAGCGCATCGATCACCCGGCTCAGGCCCGCATCGTCGCCAGGCGGCAGCAGGGTGGCTACCAGCACGCCGGAGGTGGCGGCCTGCATCGTGATGACGGGGCCGCCATCGACGAGCACTGCCACGGCCATGGCGAGGCCGACGACCATCGCGATCTGCCAGGGACCGGTGCCGATCATCGCGATCAGCAACGTTCCCACACCAATGCCCACCGATACCCCGGCGAGCAGCTCGAACACGCGCCGCACGCGGGTCGCCAGCGTCAGCCCGAGGGAGACGACCGCCGCTATGGGAGCGAAGAACGGCTGCGGGTTTCCGACCACGTCCTTGGCGATCCACCAGGCCAGGCCCGCGGCGGTGGCGCACTGGATGATCGGGATGGTCGAGAGCACCAGCCGTCGTACAGGATCGCGAATAGGCTGCGGCAGCCGCGCCGAGAGATCGTGCGCGAGCTGCCGCAGGAATGCGTCGATGCGCCTAGCCGAGACCAAGTTCGTGCGCCGCGCGGGGATCGCAATCCTCGAGCAGGTCCAGGCAGCGGGCATGCTCCGCATCCTCGCGGATGCCCTTGGCGGCGCGCGCGAGCGCTCCAACGGCGCGCAGGAAGCCCTGGTTGCCCTCATGGCTCCACGGCACCGGGCCGAAGCCCTTCCAGCCGTGGCGGCGCAACTGATCGAGCCCGCGGTGGTAGCCGGTGCGGGCGAACGCGTAGGCGGTGACGAACTGGTCATTGTCGAGCGCGCGCTCGGCCAGCGCTGCCCAGGCGATCGATGCCGCTGGGTACTTGGCCGCGACCTGCTCAGGGTCGGCGTGGTTGAGCAGCTCCGATTCCGCTTCCTCGTCGCCGGGCAGGAGGACGGGCTGTGGGCCCATGAGATCACCAAAAGACGTCATGCGGCCATGCTAGTCCTGATGCGCCGCCGCGCGAACGTGCGTGCCCGCTAGCCGGTGGTGGTGAGCAGCAGCCAGCTGGGCGTAGCGGGATCGAGCTCGATGTGCTGCGGCTGCAGGCCCGTCGCCGCGAGGCTGGGAATCAGCGGCAGGTATCGCACGGGGTTGCCGGCGGCGACGGTGACCCGCATCCGGTGGCCGGCCTTGAGGAGCGCATCGGTGTGGCGCAGGTCGATATCGAGGACGGTGCGCTCGCCGGGGATCACGGGCTGGATGGACTCGCGGGTGAGCGGGTGCACCGCGTCGAGGTAGTCGCCTGCCGCAGTGGCCGTGCTGCGCGCTGGGTCGACAGCTCTCCGGGAGGAAAGGAGCCCGCCGCTCGTGAGCGTGGTGGAGGTGCCGTCGGGCGCGACATCCTGGACGGTGACATGCCACATGCCCTCGGGCAGATCCGTGGTGGTGACGAGCCGAAGGTTCATCGGTCCGGACACGCTGGTGGCGGCACTGAATGGCTCGCTGGTGAAGGTGAGCGCCTCGGTCTCGGCGGTGCGGCTGTCGCGGGTGCATCGCGCGCCGAGGATCGCGAGGAGGCCCGCAGTGCCGAGGGCGGCGTCGCGGGAGCAGGCATTCTGCACGCCGGGGCCGATGCTGAGCCGGGCGGGGCCCGAGGGCTTGTCGCCGAGGCTGCCGTCATGCACGGCGTGCGGGGCGGTGCCGCTTGCCGCGGCGTCGAGGTAGAGCTTGCGCGGCTGGGAGCCGGGCCGGGGCAGCGCGGTGGTGGCGGTCCAGCCGCCACCCATTTGATCGGAGATGATCGGTCCGTAGTTCTCGATCCCGTTGGGCACCCCTCGAACCCATCGGTCGAACCAGGCGCTCTCGAGAGTGTCGAGCGCGGGTGGCTGCCCCGGCCCGCCGGTGCGGTAGCCGGGATTGATGTGGTAGTTCTGCCCCATCAGGAGCTTCTTGCGCGCAGCGGGCAGCTGGAGCCGCTCGAAGATGCGGGCCTGGCCACGGGAGAAGATGTCGTGGTAGGCACCGACGACGAAGGTGGGCACGGTGATGTTCTCGATGGCGGGGTTGATGCCGGCGTAGAACGGGCCATCGTGGGCGGCGGGCCCCGTAGCGAGGAAGGCTGCCTCGACGAGCTCGGGCCCCATCACCAGGGGGTCGGCGAAGCGGTCAGCGAGCCAGACTGGGTCGAACTGCCCGGATAGCAGCGCGTCGAGGGAAGGCAGGAACTTGAGGCCGTTGACGAGCGCGATCCACAGCGGCATGAAGCCCACGCCTCCGGCACCGCCGGTCATGACGATGTCATGGGCGAGATCCTCGGCGGGCTCGACGGCGAAGACGGCCTTCAGCGACGGCGGCTGGAGCGCCGCGGCCTGCAGGCTGTTGATGGCGGAGTAGGAGATCCCCGCCATGGCGGTATCGCCGTTGGACCAGTCCTGGT
The DNA here is from genome assembly GCF_026008515.1 of Hoyosella levis. Lineage (GTDB taxonomy): Bacteria > Actinomycetota > Actinomycetes > Mycobacteriales > Mycobacteriaceae > Lolliginicoccus > Lolliginicoccus levis. The sequence goes on along the minus strand of NZ_BQYM01000005.1, from coordinate 158,845 downwards.
TGCTGGCCCAGTCGAGGATCTCCAGGGTGTCCTGCTGCTCGCGGCCCTGGAGCACCTGCCATGTTCCTTGCGAGTAGCCAGTCCCGCGCACATCCGCGATCACCTGCACGTATCCGCTGCGGATGAGGTCGCGGTTGACCCCCAGGAGCCGCGCGCCGCCGCCCGGGATCACCTGGGCGAGCTCGTGCAGGCCGTCGAGCGGAGCGTCCCACAGGCTCGCGTCAGCGATCACGGAATCGAGCAGGGGGCGCAGCTCGGGATGCTCGGTGACGGCGTCGACGAGGGTGTCGACGAGCCGCGTGTAGGGGGTGAGGTTGAGCAGCGTCGGCAGCGGCTCGGCGATCGGGTTGCCCGCGGCGTCGGCGGGGCGGTAGACGGTGGCGCGGAGAATGGTGCCGTCGCTCATCGGGATCTCGACATCCTCGGTGACCGCGATTCCCGGATGCTCGGGCGATGCGGTGGCCCATTGCTGCGCGTGCTGGCCGCCGTCGATGGGCACGCCAGGCGCAGCGAGCGCCGTGCCGCCGGGGATGCCAAGCGGGAGGAGGAGCGTGGCCGACAGGAGCAGAGCAGCGCTCAGCGTCGCGGCCCGTGAGGTGTGAGGCACAAGGCATTCCTTGGAGAGGATGGCGTGGATCACCTAGGAAGATAGCATCTGCTTTCTTTCTTTGATAGGAGGATGCGCCAGATACGATCAAGCACGTGGCAGCACGCACCCGCCCCGACGCTGGGCATCCAGACGCCGGACATCCCGCTCCTGGGCCCACCCGGCCACGGCGAACCCAGGCCGAGCGCAAGCACGCCACCATCACCGCGATCCTCGACGCCACGATCGACGCCATCGCCGAGGTTGGGTACGCGCGCACCACGATCCAGGAGATCGTCACCCGCGCCGGCGTCTCCCAGGGCGCACTGTTCCGCCACTTCCCCACTCGCCTCGACGTGATCGTCGACGCCGCCGAGGAAGTAGGCGCCCGGCAGGTCCGCGAGTTCCTCCGCATCCTCGAGAGCAGCCCCGCCCCCGTCGATGCCGCCACGCTGCTCGAAGCGCAGCGCGCCATCGCCCGCGCCCCCTACAGCGCCGTGTGGGACGAGCTGCTCGTCAATGCTCGCACCGACACCCAGCTCCGCGACCGCGTCAGCCCCACCTTTCATCGCTACACCGAAGCGATCCAGGCCGCGGCGAACTCCCTGCCCGCCCTCGCCCACCTGCACGAGGGCCAGCGCCGCGCGCTGCTCGTGCTCACCCTCTCCCTCTTCGGCGGCGAGGCCCGCTACCGGAATATCCGCGCTGACCAGAAGCTCGACCACGAGACCCTCCAGCTCATGCTCGACCTCGCCCAGCACCTCGGCATCGACTAGCAGTTGCCCCCGCGCGGTGCGGGCGCGAGCAGGACAGTGCCCGCCGGAGCGCGCCACCGGCAAAAGCACCGGAAACCGTCGAACGCGATAGAAGCCGACCTGGGGATTTCCGCAGCTTCTATCGCGTTTGCGGCGACGGGCACCCGTCACGCCGCACACTTCGGCGGCACCCTGCAGCTACACCCGTCACGCCGTCACGGGGACTGGACCAGGACCAGCAGCTCCGCCCTGATGATCGGCCATCTGTCGGCCGTGGTGGAATCCCGCGGTTCCAGCGCGTTGGCGAACGCCACTCCCCGCAGCGCGGCTAGTACCACGCTGCTGCGCGCCTTCCACCGGTCGACTGGCATTCCGACCGGGATGAGCTGGTCAACCGTCGCCGCGATCGCCCTGGAGAGCTTCCTCTCCACAGGAGCCAGTGCTGCATAGAGCTCCTCGTTCTCCGCCGCCGCTGTCCACACCTTGATCCAGACCACGAAGAGATCACTATCGAAGATCGCCCAGGCGGCATCGAGCAGCTCGCCCGGTCGGCCGGGATCCTCGGCGGGAATGCTCTGGACGAGACGCGCTAGCTCGTCGACGCAGCGGCGCCCGACCTCGTCGATCGCGGCAGCAATGAGCGCGATGCGGCCCGGGAACTGGTGCGCCAGGGCACCGAGCGAGACCTCGGCATTCGCCGCGATGTTCCTGGTCGTGGCATAGCCGTAGCCGCCTTGGCGCAGACAGTCGATGGTCGCGTCGATCAGCCGCGCGCGCATCTCGGCGCTACGTTGCCGCTGGGTACGGGCACTAGTCGAGGTCACGCGAATACTCTAGCCCTTGCCGATCAGCTGACCGGGAAGCTACCGTGACAAGAAACCGATCACCCGATCGGTAAGGACTGGCGAGAGGATCTCCCGTGCCCCCGTTCGATACCGATCAGCCCCAGGCGACGTCGATCATCAATACCTTTATCCAGCAGGCCATTCCCGCAGTGACCCGTCTCGGGATCGAGGTGGTGGAGCTCCGCGAGGGCCGCGCGGTCAGCGGGCTTCCGCTCGAGGGAAATGCCAACCACTTTGGCGCCATGTACGCCGGTTCATTGTTCTGCGCGGGCGAACTGCTCGCAGGAGTCCTGGTGGCGCCGAGCTTCGATATCGCCGCTTACTACCCCACGGTGAAGCACCTGGCCATCGACTACCTCCGCCCAGCGCGCACCGATGTCCTCGCGACCGCGGAGCTCGACACGACGACGCTGGAACGAATGCGCGCTGACGTCGCTGCCCAAGGCCGCGCGTCCTGGCCGCTCGCCGTCGAGATCACCGATACCAGCGGCGAGATCGTGGCCACGATGAGCGGCGAGTGCCAGGTCAGGAGCTGGGCATGAGCGAGCAGCACGAGCTAGCAGGAAAGACGATCGTCATGAGCGGCGGCAGCCGCGGGATAGGTCTCGCGATCGGGATCGCCGCAGGACGCCTTGGCGCCAACGTGGTCATGCTCGCGAAGACCGACAAGCCGCACCCGCGCCTCGAGGGCACCGTGCATACCGCGGCGGAGCAGATCCGTGCCGCAGGCGGGCAAGCGCTCGGGGTCGTCGGCGATGTGCGCGACGAGGAGTCGGTGAACAATGCCATCGATCAGGCCGTGCGCGAGTTCGGCGGGGTCGATGTCGTGGTCAACAACGCCAGCGCGATCTCGCTGACCGGCACGGAAGCAACATCGCCGAAGCAGTTCGACCTGATGCAATCGATCCAGCAACGGGGCACGTTCCTCCTCACCCGCGCAGCGATCCCGCACCTGAGAAAGTCCAGCAATCCCCACGTGCTCTCGCTCTCGCCGCCCTTGAACCTCTCCCCCAAATGGCTCGGCGCCTTCCCTCCCTACACGCTCGCCAAGTACGGCATGACGCTCCTGACCCTCGGCATCGCCGCTGAGCTCGAGCCGGACGGGATCGCCGCGAACTGCCTCTGGCCGGAGTCGGTCATCGCGACCGCCGCGACCGAGATGCTCATGGGCGACAAGCAGGCCGAGGTCTCGCGAAAGCCCGAGATCATGGCGGACGCGGCCATCCTCATCCTGAGCAGCAGCGCGGCCGGGAACTCGGGGCGCGCATTGATCGATGTGGACGTTCTCGCCGCGCACGGCATCACCGATCTCACGCCGTACGGGCCATCCGAGGGCGTCGCGCTCGACCTCTACCTCGACAAGTAGGCCCGCGGGATCTGGATGCAGCGGCGCGGCCTCGCGGCTGCTCACACGGCTGCGCGGCCGCTCCGGCGGAAAAAGCACGGGAAACTGCTAAACGCGATAGAAGCCGACCAGGGATTCCTGCAGCTTCTATCGCGTTTGCGGCTCAAGGCGGCCCAGCAAAGCCTTACGCGCTGATGGACTTGCCGATCGAATGCAGGTCGGTGCAGGACTCGACGATGCGCTGCGCCATGGCTGCCTCGGCCTGCTTGAGGTAGCTGCGGGGATCGTAGACCTTCTTGTTGCCGACCTCGCCGTCGATCTTGAGGACGCCGTCGTAGTTCTTGAAGAAGTGGTCAGCAACGGGCCGGGTGAAGGCGTACTGGGTGTCGGTGTCGACGTTCATCTTGACGACGCCGTAGTTGAGGGAGTCCTCGATCTCGGACTTGAGCGATCCGGAGCCGCCGTGGAAGACGAGGTCGAAGGGCTTGGCGTCGCCGGCGAGCCCGAGCTTGCGGGCGGCGACCTCCTGGCCTTCCTTGAGGACCTCGGGGCGCAGCTTGACGTTGCCGGGCTTGTACACGCCGTGCACGTTGCCAAAGGTCGCGGCGAGCATGTAGCGGCCCTTCTCGCCACCACCGAGCGCGTCGATGGTCATCTCGAAGTCCGCCGCGGAGGTGTAGAGCTTGTCATTGATCTCGTTCTCCACGCCGTCCTCCTCGCCGCCGACGACGCCGATCTCCACCTCGAGGATGATCTGGGCGGCCTTGGACAGCTCGAGCAGTTCCTGCGCGATCCGGAGGTTCTCCTCGATGGGGATCGCCGAGCCGTCCCACATGTGCGAGTGGAACAAGGGGGCGCGGCCCGCGTTGACGCGCTCCTGGGATATAGCGAGAAGCGGCCGGACGAAGCCGTCGAGCTTGTCCTTGGGGCAGTGGTCGGTGTGCAGCGCGATGGTGACGTCGTGCTTGGCGGCGACGATGTGCGCGAACTCGGCGAGCGCGGTCGCTCCAGTGACCATGTCCTTGACGGTCTGGCCAGAGGCGAACTCGGATCCTCCGGTGGAGAACTGGATGATGCCGTCGCTACCGGCCTCGGCGAAGCCCCTGATGGCCGCATTGATCGTCTCCGACGAGGTGCAGTTGATCGCGGGGAACGCGTAGGCGCCAGCCTTCGCGCGGTCGAGCATTTCGGCATATGCCTCGGGGGTGGCGATTGGCATCAGGGCCCTCCAAATCAGGTTCGATCGCGGACAGTCGCTATTATCGCGCGCTTCCAGTATGTCAACTAGCGCCGGTGCGGTCGCGCGCGCCACGACCATCCTGGCCGTGTGCGGCTATTCGCATGCGGCGGCCGCCTCGAGCAGCATCCATCCGGCTAGCTGCACGGAGAGATCCCGCTCGGGCACGGCGGACGCGCGCACCGCCCCGTTGCGCTTCTTCGAGGGCGTGCTGCGCGCGTCGGGGAAGGTGGCGGGCACGGCCCAGTTCGCGCCGAACAGGGGACCTGCGGGCGCGTCGAGGTGATTGCGCCAGGCCGCCTCGGCGGAGCGCAGCACGATGCCGCGGGCGAGGCGCCGGGCCTGCTGGTTGGCCTCGCTGGTCAACGGCAGCCGAGTGGCGACAAAAGCCAGGTAGCGGGCGAGGATTCCCGGGAAGAGGCCCCCATCTCCACCGCCGGAGGTCTTGATCACGCCGCGCGGCGCGAGATGCTGCGAAACGGCCGAGACGAGCTCGCGGACGCGTTCGGCATGCCGGGGATCGCCGGCCCGCAGGGCGAGCTCCGTCTCGGCGCCAAGGACGACGCCCTGGCAGTAGGTGTAGATATTGGTGAGGAAGCGGCCGTCGCCACGCACGCCGTCGTAGATGAGGCCGCGCTCGGGGTCGCGGAGCCTGGCATGGACCCAGTCCAAGGTCTCCTCCGCCCGGTTGATCTTGCCGAGGCGCGCGAGCAAGATCGCGGCGGGACCGTTGGCCGGGGTATTGAAGAAGTCGTCCTTCTTGCGCCAGGGAATGCCACCGCCGGACTCGTGATCCCAGGCTTCGTACAACTCCTCGGCGAGAGTGTCGATCGCGGCGGTCTCGCGCGAGACGCCATCGAGCCGCCCCGCTCGCTCCAGCGCGAGGCCGAGCCAGGCCATGTCGTCGTAGTAGTCATTGGTCCAGCGGCCGGCATTGCGGATCCGGTGCGTGCGGCACAGCGCCCGGATGTGTCGCCGCCGGTCCGGCGTGGGGGCGCGCATCGCGGCATCGACCATGCAATCGAGCAGATGGGCCTGCCACCAGTAGTGCCAGCGCACGAACATGCGATCACGCATGGTGGGGGGCCAGGAGATGACGCCCAGCGCGGTCCCGGGCAGCAGCCAGAGCGGCTGGAGGTGCCGCCCCATGATGGCGTTCTCCGCCTGGTCCGCGCGCCGTGCCCACATGCCCATGACTCCTATCCTGCCCCGTACCCGCGCGGGGCGCGACGCGAAATCACCAGGATGCGTCGAGATCAGCGTGCTGGCGGACCCAGGCGTGCATGGCGATCCCTGCCGCGACCCCGGCGTTGATGCTGCGTGTGGAGCCGAACTGCGCGATGGAGACCGTCATCGACGCGGTCGCACGGGCTTCCTCGCTGACGCCCGGCCCTTCCTGGCCGAAGAGAAGCAGGCAATGACGAGGCAGCCGGGCCGTCTCGAGCGGCACCGACCCGGGCGTGTTGTCCACCGCGACGACGGTCAATCCGGCCCGCTCGGCGTAGTTGATGACGTCCTGCACGGTGGCGTGGTGGTGGATGTGCTGGTAGCGGTCGGTGACCATGGCTCCCCGCCGGTTCCAGCGACGACGGCCCACGATGTGCACGGCCGCGGCAGCGAACGCGTTGGCAGTGCGCACGACGGTGCCGATATTGGAGTCGTTGGCGAAGTTCTCGATGGCGACATGCAGCGAATGCCGGCGTGCATCGATGTCCGCGATGATCGCCTCGCGGCGCCAATAGCGGTAGGCATCGACGACATTGCGGGTGTCGCCCTCGCGGAGCAGGTCCGGATCAAAGTGGTCGCCGGTGGGCAGCGGCAGGCCATGGGTGGTGGCCCACGGACCGACCCCTACCTGTGCGCCCCATTCCGTGGGCCCCGGCGCATGCTCGCTGGAATCACTGCTGGTCATAGGCGGATCGGAGACGAGCGGATCGGGCGCATCCTGGCCGGTTTTCACGTGCTCACCGTGCCAAGTTTGCCCGTCGTTGGCAATCCGGCAAGCCGGTATTGGTTGTCACACCCGGTCCACGCGGGTAGATTTGATCACTATGAGGCGGGGGCGCGCAGTAAGCAGCCGCAGCGAGGCCTAGTACTGGACAGGCACCTCGCTGCGGGGTGTCGTCGCGCCAGTCCGTTTCGCCTCGTCCTAGAAAGCCTTCTGATGAATCTCATGCATCGCGACTCCGCGGGAACATCTTCCCATGCCGCTCAGCTGGATCCTTTCGAGCATCGCTTTGGCGTGTCGCTCCCGGCAGGCCTGCGCGGCGAGGCGGGATCGATGTCCTGGGACATGTTCGACCAGATCTACTCGCCCCGCAGCGGGCATTTCCGGCTCGATCATTTCAACCTCCACCAGATCGGCTCCGGAAAGACGGTCTTCGAGGCAACGATCCGCAAGGACGGCGAGTCGCACACCATGACCGCGATGTCCTCCGGCCCGATCGGCGCTCTCACCGGCATGCTGTATGACCTCGGATGCAATATCGAGATCCACGGCCTCCACCAGCGCCCCATCGGGGACCGCACCGCCACGTTCCTCCTCGCCGAGCGCGACGAGCTTCAGGCCTGGGGGATGGCCATCGCCGCGGATCCGGTCGAGTCGTCCCTGCGCGCGGTCATTGCCGCCGCGAACCGCCTGTAGGAACCAGGCGGCCGGTCCTGCTGGCGGGAATACTAGTGCGGCCAGTTCTCCAGGTAGCGGGCATACATCCCCCGCACCTCGGCGATGCGGTCGCTGAATTCCTCGGGCTTCCAGCCGGACACGTCGATGGGCTTCTCGACGATCACGTCCACGGTCCCGCTGCGCAGCACCCGGCCGTGCTTCCACATGAGTTCCCCGGCATTGCGGATGATGACCGGCACGATCGGCACCTCGGCCTGCTGGGCGATATGGAACGCGCCCTTCTTGAACGCACCCACTCCAGGGGTCAGCGATCGGGTGCCCTCGGGCGCGATCACCACTGACAGCCCGCCGCGCAGTGTGTCCGCCACCGGTCGCAGGGCATCCCGCGCGCTCGCCGAATCAGCCCTATCAACGAAGACGGCGTCCGCGATGCGCAGCACTCCCCCGAACAGCTTGCTCGTGGCCATCTCCTTCTTGGTGATGCCCGTGAAGCCGCCGCGCAGCACCTTGCTGAGGATCAGCACGTCCGCCTGGCTCTGATGATTGAAGATGAACACCGCCGGCCGGTGCGACCACACGTTGTCCACGCCCGTGAGATTCACGTGCACGCCCCCGATGCGCAGGGCCACGTCCGCGCTGTTGCCGATGGCCGTATCCACGCCCAGCCGATGATCGCGCTTGATCGCGCCCTTGGCGAGCCCCGCGCCGACCGCGCCAAAGAAGCCGCCATAGCCCACCAGGGTGCGACCCACCTGCAACGGGCCGGCCGATCCACGGGGCGCGAACCGCAGCACCGGCCAGTCCTGCTGGCCCGCGATGCCAGCGAGGGCCCGATCAGGGTTGACCGCCACCGGATTGCCTACCGCGGAGAGCACCTCGATGTCCTCGCTGCCATGCGAGTACCCGTAGCTCGCCGCGGGATCAATGCCTTCCCGCTCCGCGAAGTCCCGCACCGCTCGTGCCTTGGCGCGCCGCCACAGCACCGGTCCGTCCACCAGCCCGGTGAGCACCCCGTCGCGCTTCTCCAGCTCCGTGGCCAGCACGAACTGCGCGCCCAGCGCCGCAGCGGCAGCATCAGCGATGAATCGCGGCCCCGAGGTCACGATCACCACCGTGTGCCCCTTGTCGCGATGCGCCTGGATGAGCTGCCATGCCTCGGGGAACAGCCGTCCCGCCACGTGCCTCTCGAACAGGCGCCCTGCCACGCGCGCGATGTCCTCCTCGGACTTGCCGCGCCAGCTCGGATAGACGTTGGTGACCATGTCCTCGACGAACTGCGGCGCCTTGGAGGCACGCAGGGTCTTCATCAGGTCCAGGGAGACGTCGCGATCCTGGTCGTCATCGGTGTTCGTCTTGACCTGCATGGGGCGCAGTGGCGAGTAGCCCTGCAGGATGGTGCCCGTGAAGTCGAGGAATGCACCGATCTGCGCGCCGCCGGGCCCTGATCGGACCTGATCACTCATCTCACGAATATCCACCGGGCAAAGCCTTTCTATTGGACGGATCCAGCGCCTCCGCGAGCCGGATGCGTGTGACCGCTGTGGCCAGCGTGCCAGCTAGCTCGGCGCGGCGCACCCCGACGTCGGCATCCTCTGCCTGGGAGATCAGCCCGAGGTTGGTCGCGAGCTTCAGCGCGGTAGCGAACAGCTCCGTCGATACCGATTCGGGGCCATGCAAGCGGCCCTGCAGCATCATTTGCTGCCCGACCCGCACGCACTCGTCGACGAACGCGTCACGATCATCCAGGCCCGGCGCCGAGCGGGCCGCCAGGCGCTCGGCCACCACGAGCTGCGCGTCGAAGAACGAACGCAGCACGCGGTGCGCCATGATGAAGCCCGTCCCCTCCAGCGCTGCCGCAAGCTCATCGACGGCGGGCTGCCGCTCGTTCCACCGCGGATCGATCAAGGTGATCTCCTCGCGCAGCTCGACCTCGAAGGTGTCACGGTCCGGGAAGAAGAACTCGAACTTCAGCAGGTTGCGCAGGACGTTGGCGTACTTCCAGCCCTGCCGGATCGGATCGACGAAGCCTGCCTCCGCTGCGTCGAGGATCGCGAGCTCCACGATGGCTCGGTTGACGAACCAATGGATGCCGCTGTTGCGGTAGAACGCGGCGACGAGATGCTGCCCCGGCTCGATCGAGTACACCGGCTCCTCGCCGTCGGCATAGGTCGTGACCACCCCGGCCGTGGTGAGATCCGCGAGCACCGCGCGCAGCCCGGACGTGGAACGCAGCAGCGCCACGTTGCCCGTCGGCACACCACGCTGCTCGATATAGCGCAGGACCGGGCCGATCGCCGCCGTGATCTCGCCCACCGTGAGCGACCGATCCCGCACCCCGAGCAGGGCTAGCGTCACCAGCGCGTTCGCCGTGATCGGGGTGACGCGGTTGATGCCCACCGCTACCTCGAACGCCAGCTTCTGCAGCGCTCCACGCTGCCGGGATGCCAGATCCCCACCGTCGGCCGCATCGTTCTCGCTATCGGTCGCGCCCAGGGGATCGCCCGCCGCCTCGAGCCGCTCCTTCATCGATAGCGGCTCCCCCAGCCGGATATAGACATTGCCGGCAAGCAGGCGCTGCGCCTTCGCGTACTTCGCCAGCCAGGCCAGGCCCTCCGCCTTCTTCTTTCCGCCGCGCTGCTCCTCGGCGATCGCTTCGAGCTCATGGAGCCGCTCGTAGGCGATCGATACCGGCACGATCATCACGTCGGGGACGCGGCGCGCGCGCAATGCCTCCGCGACGTAGTTCAGCAGCCCGTAGCGCGGTGCGCGCAGCTTCCCGGTGCGCGAGCGGCCACCCTCGAAGTACCACTCGAGGTTGAATCGCTTGGCCAGCAAGTACGCGAAGTACTCCTCCACGCAGGCCTTGTAGATCTCGTCGTCGCCGAAGCTGCGCCGGATGAACACCGTCCCCGCGCGCCGGGCGAGCGGCCCCACCGGCCAGAAGGCCAGGTTCGCCCCGCCCATGATGTGATTGCGCGGAAAATCATTGCGCGCCAGGAAGTCATTGAACACCAGGGCATCGGCGTAGGACCGATGCGACGGAAGGAAGACGATCGGGAAGCGCCGGTTGAGCGCGCGCAGCCCATCGAGCTGGCCCGCCCCCGCGTGCACCGACCAGGCCGACGAATGCAAGGGACGCATCGTCTGCGCGAACAAGTCCGTCGCCACCTTGCTCTGCACGGCCACGAGCTCCTTCAAGCAGGAGCGCGCGCGGCGCACCGCCTCGGCCTGCTCGATGTCGTTGTCACGCGCGAGGTCCCGCAGGCGGGCCCGGAAACCCACCGAGTCCATGATCTGCTCGACGACCAGCCGCGGCACCTTGTACCGGTCACCGGTGACCGTCCGCTCCGCCCGCTCCAGCGCCACCACCGCGGAGCGATGGATGTAGCGCGCCAGCGAATCAGGGCTCGAATCGCCCACCTCGCGGCGATGCCGCTGCCGCAGCGCGCTCAACCGTGCCGGAGCACCCACGACCACCTGGGCCCGCTCTGGCGAATCCCGCACGATCCGCCGCTGCGCCAGCGCATTGGGGTTGCGCGGATTGTTCAGCGTCAGCACATCCGCCCAGCGGGCGCTGCGATTGCCATCCCGCTCGGGCGGCAGCCACGTCACCCGCACTGGAACCACCAGCGGATCATCAGCCCGGCCCGACAGCGCGCCCGCGATGCGCATCGAATCGAGCAGCAGCCGGGACGGCCGCTCCCCCGCCCCCGTCGCGAAGTCATCGGCATGTCCCGCGTCGAGCCACTCCGCGATGAGATCCCGCTCCACCTTCGTGCGGGCATCAGCGAGGAACACCACAGGTCCGGACGATTCTTGCCCCGCTGCCGCTTCATCCACGGCTTTCATTGTGCTTAATCCGTGCCGCCGCCGTGGGCGAACTAGGGTGACAACCGTGAACAGCAGCAACCAGCCACGCGGGAGCAAGAAGGGCACCGACCCGTTCGCCGGTGCCACCGGCCACGGCCATTCGCACGGGCACGATGGCAGCCCCCCGCCGCTCGGCCCGCTCGCCGCGCGCATCGTTGTCGCCACGCTCATCGTGCTCGGCATGCTGACCGTGATCGGCGCCGCCATCCTGTGGCCCGGGCAGCAGAAGTTCGAGGTGCCACTGCCGCTGCAGAGCGCCGCCGGCGGAGCGGTGAGCACCGAGGCCGGCACCGTCCTCGACACCACCACCGGGGCCTGCGGATCACCCTCGGCGGGCATGGTGTTCAGCGGCGATCCCATCCCACCGACCAACGAGTCCTACCAGTGCTCCCGCAGCATCGTGCGCATCGACTCCGGGCCCAACGAGGGCAATAACACGCTCCTCGAGCTCGCGCCGGGACCAGGGCAGCCCGATCTCGCAGCGGGCGAGGAGATCCGCCTCGAACGAGGCATCGATGTCACCGAGACAACGCGCTACAACTTCTATGACTACGAGCGAGGCCTGCCCCTCGGCCTGTTCGCCGCCGCGTTCGCCCTCACCGTCATCGCCGTGGCCCGCTGGCGCGGCCTGCGCGCGCTGCTCGGCATCGCCGTCGCGTTCGTCATCCTGGTGTACTTCATGCTGCCCGCGTTGCTCGACGGCAAGCCCGCCGTTCCCGTCGCCATCGTCGGCGGCGCGCTGATCCTCTACGCCGCCCTCTACCTCGCCCACGGGGTGAACCTGCGCACCAGCTCGGCGCTGCTCGGGACGCTCGCCTCGCTGCTGATCGCGGCATTCCTGTCCTGGCTCGTCATCGAGACAGCCAGCCTCACGGGCCTCTCCGAGGAGGACAACACCAACATCCAGGTGTATCTCGGGCAGATCAGCATCAGTGGTCTGCTGCTCGCGGGATTCATCATCGGCTCGCTCGGCGTGCTCAACGACGTCACGATCACCCAGGCCGCGACCGCGTTCGAGCTCGCCCGGCTCGAACCGACCGCCACCCGCGCGCAAGTGTTCACCGGCACCATGCGGGTGGGCCGCGACCACATCGCCTCCACCGTTTACACGCTCGTGCTCGCCTACGCCGGCAGCGCGCTGCCGCTCCTGCTGCTGTTCTCCGTCGCGGGCCGCTCCCTCTCGGATGTGGTCACCGGCGAGATCGTGGCGATCGAGCTCTCGCGCTCCTTCGTCGGCGGTATCGCTCTAGCCCTTTCAGTCCCGCTGACCAGCGCGATCGCGGTGCTGCTCGCCCGGCCGCCGGGATACGCCGCGGAGTAGCGCGCGGTGGCTGGTTGGGGTGCCTCCGCGCCCTCCAGCGGCAAAAACACGGGAAACCGCCAAACGCGATAGAAACCGCCTGGGGATTCCCGCGGCTTCTATCGCGTTTGCGGCGGCGACCGGGCCGCTCGCCCCCACCACCTACAGCAGCGTCGACCAGTAGTACCAGAACCGCTCAGCGATGAGCGCTAGCACGATGACGTACCAGATCACCAGGATGTGCCAGCGCCACGGCGCCACCGCCGCGGCCAGCCTGCCTGGTGGCCAGGCCTTGCCCACCGCGATGATCGTGAGCGGCAGCTGCACCGCCCACACCACCATGCAATACGGGCACAACGCGTTGATGCTGTAGAGGCTCTGGTAGATCAGCCAGTGCACGAACACGAGGCCGAGCACGCAGCCGATCGCGAGACCCGACCAGTACCAGCGTGGCAAGGCTGCACCGGTGAGGACGACCACCGCAGTGGTGACCACGACGGTGAATGCCACGACCCCGATGAAGGGGTTCGGGAACCCCAGCACCTGCGCTTGCTCGGTCGTCATGACGGACCCGCACGACAGCACCGGGTTGAGGCTGCAGGAGGGGATGTAGTCGGGATCGGCGAGCAGCATCACCCGCTCGACGGCGAGCACGAATGCGGCCGCGAGACCGAGCAGCCCCAGGACGAGCAGCGCCCTTCCCGTTGCCGCCCGGGTCTCGCGGGGATCCTTGCGAGGAATGTCAGCCGCGGGCAGCATCCACGGCCTCGCGCAAGCCCTCGGGGGTGAGGTTCTCCGCCGGTTCCCCGTTGATCATCACGGTCGGGGTGCCTTGAACGCCTGCAGCGAGAGCATCGTCAGTGGCCTGGAGCGCATAGCCCTGGTAGGTAGCGTCCGCGATGCATTGCTGCAGCTCGGGCGAGTCCGCGCCCGCTGAAGCGGCCATGTCGGCGATCTCGTCGTTGGGCAGGCCCGCTCCGCCTTCCGCCGGCTGCTGGGCGTACATCTCGAGCTGCCAGTCGAGCCACTGGTCGCTGCCGTGCTCGGCGACACAGAACGCGGCCGAGGCGGCACGGCTCGAGTAAGCCGTGGAGGAGAGCCGGTCAAGGATGGCGATCGGGTGGTAGACCACCCTCGCCTCGCCGGAGGAAGCGAGATCGCGCAGGGTCTCGCCGGAGAGGTCCTCGAACTGCTTGCAGACCGGGCACAGGAAGTCCTCGTAGACCGCGACGGTGACCTCGGCGTCCTCGGGGCCGAACGCGATCCCGGCGTCGTCGGTGATCGCCGTGCCCGAGGGCTCCACGACCTCGGTGTTGATGGTCGCCTCGGTGCTGTCGTCAGTGCGCTGCGAGATGATGAAGATCACCGCGCCCACGACGACAACAATGATCAGGGCAGTGATCGCGGTGCGCCGGAGCATCGCGCGCCGCTGGTCGCGCGCCTTCTGCTGGGTGATCAGCCCACGGGATGGACGGTTGCTCATGATTCTCCTTCTCTCCGGCTCGCGCCGTGTCGGGCAAGGGGTTGGTGGCTGGTCATCAGGCTCCCTCGAGCAGTGGACGGCCGATGTAGTCGCCGGGCTCGCATCCGGGCGGGATGGCGAACACGGCCGACCCGACCGGGGTGGTCCATTCGTTGAGCACATCGAACTCGGCGATGCGCCGCTGCACGGGCAGGAACTGCTTCACGATGTCTGCTTGGAAGGTAGCGAAGATCAACCCGCTGTTGCTTGTCCTGCCTGGTTCGGGCGGGTCGTCGTAGTTGTAGCCGCGGCGCAGGAACACCTCCTCGGGCGCCTGGGCACGGGCCCGCGCGATGTGCGAGGACGGCGGAATGATCGGGATCCCGAACTGGTCCGTCGCCCCGAAGTCGGGCGGATCGTGCTCCCGCGTGCCGGTGAGCGGCGCCCCGGAGCCGAGGGTGCGGCCGATCGAGAGCTCCCGGTCGCGCCGTCCGAGCTCGTCCCAGGTGTCGAGATCCATGGCGATGCGCCGCACCACCATCGACGTGCCGCCGCGCAGCCACGGATAGGCCGGATCGTCGTGCCAGAGCACCTGCTCGAAGCCTGGCTCGCGTGGCTTCGGGTTGTTGGTGCCATCGACCTGGCCCATGAGGTTGCGCATCGTGTGCCCCTCGGCGTGGGAGCCGCGTGCGTCGCGGAACCCGCGCTGCGTCCAGCGAACCGTCGCCAGTGATCGGACGCTGCGGGCAAGGATGCGGACCGCGTGCGCCACCGCGAGCGGATCGTCGCTGCACACCTGGAGAAGCAGGTCTCCGTCGCTGTAGCGCGGGTCGAGCTCGTCGATGGGGAACGGTGGCAGCGGGGCGATCGACGGTGGCCGCTGGTCCGCGACCCCCGCCACGTCGAAGACCGCGGGCCCGAGCCCGATCGTGATGGTCAAGCGCGATGGCGCCTCAGCGAGCTCGGGCTCCGAGTCCGCTAGCCCCGGTCGGCCTCCGGCGAGCCGGGCCGCATCCTGGGTCCATGCCTTGAGCAGCCCGATGATCGAGCTTCGGTCCAGTCCGGGCTGGAGGTCGAATGCCACAAACGTGGCGTGGGCCTGTGGCGGCGTGGTGATGCCGGCCTGGTGGGCGCCATAAAACGGCACCATCTGCTGCCCCGCCGGCAGCGCGCTCGCGGCAGACGGGTCCACCAGTGAGCGGCCGCCCCAGCCGAGCCCCGCGGCTCCCGCCGCCACCGCGCTCGAGCCGAGCAGGCGGCGGCGGGAGATGCCTGATGCGCGGGCCTCAGTACTCATCGTCCATCTCGCCCATGTCGTGCTGCATGCCCGAGCGCTCATCCGTGTCGGATCGCTCGCCCTCCATGCCCGGCATGTAGTCCTCGGCGCCGCCCGCGAAATCCCGCCCGGTGAAGGCGACCTCCTGGCTTGTGCCATCGGCGAAGCGCAGCGTGATGGGAACATCCTCGCCGGGATCGATGGAATCGAGCAGCCCCATCAGCATGATGTGGTCCGCGCCGGGCTCGAGGCGATAGCTGGCACCCGGATCGATCACGAGGCCGCCGTCCTTCTCGCGCATCACCGGCGCGCCATCGAGGGTGACGACCTCATGGATCTCTGTAGACCCGCTCGCGCCCGACTGGACGCTGGCGAGCCTGGCCTTCTGGTCACTGGTGTTGGTGAGCTGCGCGAACGCAGGCACCATGCCGCTCTCGGCGGTGCGCACCCAGGCGTCGGTGACCGTCACCGTGCTGGCTTGGTCGCTTGCCGGAGCCGCTCCGGGCGAGGGATCATTCGAGCAACCCGCGGCCAGCACAATTCCGGCGACGGGCAGGATCGCAAGCATGCGGAATGCACGCGTGGTCTTCATGGGAACACTCCAGGTTCTCGACGGCTCCGCGCGCCCTGACGCCGGCCCGCTGTGCCAGCTCGGGCGCTGTGCCAGCTCGGGCGCAGGGCCACCAGGATCGCCGGGGCACGGAGCACGATGGGATGGCCGCGCGTCGCCATCCGTTGCGCCGCGCGGAACGGGAACCGCCCGGAAGGAACGGTCCCTCTGCTACTGGAATGCCCCCACTGGAGGGCCGCGCGACGACAGACCTGCGGTGATCAGCCGGGGACACAGGCGCGGCGGATCCTGCGCCACGGCACCGGCCACCTCGGGCACCGCTACCGGCGTGGTGAGCGCGAGGAGCGCGATCACCTGGGCGACAAGACCGGAGAGGCACGCGCAGCCACGCTCGCCAGATTGGATCAGCATGGCCGCGACCACGATCGCTACCGCGTGGGCAAGCACCATCGGCAGTGACTCGCCGTGCGCTGCCAGCGAGCCCGCTGCGAGATTCTGGTGATGCGCGGCCCCGTGCTGATCGAGAACCGCGGAGAGCACCGCGTGGGAAGCGACCTGGCCGACAGCGAGGATCGGCAGCAAGGAACGATATGCGGTCCGGGCGGCTGGCGTGGTTCGCATGCCCGTTGCCGCGCCGCCCGTTGCCGCGCCCACGAGCAGCAGGATCACCAGGCCCGACCCTGTCGGGAACCCTCCCCCGGCCGCACCGTGCGCAGCAATGGCCACCGCGATCGTGACCGCGCCGACAGCAACACCACGGAGGCGGTGCAGCATGATCGTCGGCATGCCTCCACGATAGCTGGGAGAGGCCGGTTCCTGCCCGCCTCGGTCCCGCTGGCTCGGCCCTAGGGCGAGCCTTCGCCGGGCTGATCCTCCCCGGGCGCGTCCGCGAGCGCGGTCAGCAGTGGAATGAGCTCGCGCACCAGGTCGCGCGAATGATCATCGAGCGTGTCAAGGCGCCGGGACAGGGCCGAGGCGCGGCTCTCGGCCACCGCGCGCACCGCAGCGAGACCCAGCTTGGTGATCGTGACCAGCGTGGCGCGCCGATCAGCTTCATCGGGAACCCGATCGACGAGGCCCGAGTCCTGCAAGCCGTTGACAACCGTGGTCGCGGTGGGCTGCGAGCACGGCACATACGCGGCGATCTCGCCGATCCGAGCAGAACCGACGTCCTTGAGATAGGTGAGCACCACGAGCTGCGTCGACGAGTAGCCCCGGTTGGAGGAGGCGCGGCGCAGGCTGCGGACGAGCCGGTGCACGGCGATCACCAGCTCGAGCGCATCGCTGGCCGCGTCACCGCCTGCTGCCCGCGCCTGGTCGCCGCTGGCAGTTGCACCGAGGCCCTCCGTTTCCAGAGCTTCGCTGGTCACGGCGGTCAGTAGAGCTTCCGCGGCCGGTACTCGGGCTGCTGTCCCTTCATGCGTGCCTTGCGCGCGATCTTGCTGTTCTCGCCGGTGAGCAGTCGCAGCTGGGTGCGGCGCTCGGCGGCGAAGGCACGCTCCGGCGAGCCGGACCAGGCAGCATTGAAGATCTTCTTGGCGCCCGCGACGGCATCCGGTGATTGCTGCACCAGGACGTCCACGAGCTGCTGGGCGGCCGCGGCGGGTTCTTCATGTACCTCGGTGACCAGGCCCAGATCGCCTGCTTCCGCGCCGGAGAGCGTCTTTCCGGTCATCGTGAGCAGCTTGGCGACATCGATGCCGACGAGCTCGCGCAGTGTCGCCGTGCCGGTCATGTCGGGGATGATGCCCCACTTCGCCTCGAGGACGGACAGCTCGGCATCGGGCGCGGCGAAGCGGAAGTCGGCAGCGAGCGCGAGCTGCAGGCCACCGCCGTAGCAATGGCCGTGGATCGCGGCGATCACTGGCACGGGCAGCTCCCGCCATGCCCAGCAGGCCCGCTGGAACATGTTGGTCCCCCGGCCCGGCAGCGGCACGAACGACGGCACCGGCACGAAGTACTTGGCGATGCGCTTGGGCTCCTTGGTCGCGGACGGGAAGTCCAGTCCGGCGCAGAAGGAGCCGCCCTCGCCGCTGAGGATCACCGCGCGCACGGAGCGGTCCTTCTTGATCTTGCCGGCAACCTCGACGAGCTCGGCGAGCATGTCGAGGGTAAGGCCATTGAGCTTGTCGGGACGGGCCAGCGCGACGTGCGCCACCGGGCCCTCGATGCGGTACGTGATGCTGGTCTGCGCCATTTTGCCCATGCTAGTCGAGCATGCCTGGTCCCGCTGCCACCGCATCATCGGCGGCGAGCTGCCAGCAAGCCATCGGCGGAGAGCTGCCAGCGAGCAGCGAGGCTCGCTGGCAGCTCTCCGGTCAGTGGTCGTCGAGATGGCGGGCGAGGATCGGCCCGATCACCGCGATCGCGTCCGGATCGACCATCTGCTGGTGCTTGACCGGCACGTCATGGACGTGGAACGCGCCGCTGGTCAGTGGTCGCCATTCATCCGAGGTGCGCAGCGTGCCGGATGGGTCGGTGGTGCCGCGGGCAGCGAAGAACTGCACGTCGGCATCGAGGACCGAGGGCTCGTGGTCGGCCATGATGCGCGCCGCGTCCTCGAACCCGCGGTGGATGCGCTCCATGTGGGTGGCGGTGAGCCCGGTGGGCTGCCCGATCCCCTCGTCGACGAGCCGTGCCGCATCCTCGTAGTCGAGGTCCTCGCGCACGCCGTCGACGACGCCGAAGCTGCCCACGAGCTCCGCCATCGTCGGCACCTCGGTCTCGGTGACGACGAAGCTATCGAGCAGGGCCACGGTCGCGACGTCCTGCCCGGCGGCGCGGAGCTGCACGGCCATCTCCTGGGCGATCACACCGCCGAGGGACCAGCCGAGCAGGTGATACGGCCCCTGGGGCTGGATGTCACGGATGTGTCGTACGTAGTCCGCCGCCAGCTCGCTGATCGATTCTGCCGGGCTGGCCCCGGTCAGGGATGGCAGCTGCAGGCCGAACACCGGACGGTCCTCCGGGACATGCGCGGTAAGCGCCGTGTAGGCCCAGGACAGGCCCACGCCTGGGTGCACGCAGAACAGTGGCTCCTTGCGGCCGTGCGGGCGCAGCCGGATCACGGGAGCAAGGAGTTGCCCGGCCAGCTCGCTCGGTGCTTCGTCGGGGCGCTGCAGCCGCTCGGCGAGGCCAGCGGGCGTGGGGTTGAGGAACACCGCTTGCAGGCGCAGCGCGCGCCCGGTCTCCTTCTCGAGCGCGGCCACGACCTGTGTGACGCTCAGCGAGTTGCCCCCGAGGTCGAAGAAGCTGTCATGCACGCTGACCTGCTCGATGCC
This sequence comes from Hoyosella levis, assembly GCF_026008515.1. GTDB lineage: Bacteria > Actinomycetota > Actinomycetes > Mycobacteriales > Mycobacteriaceae > Lolliginicoccus > Lolliginicoccus levis. The sequence continues at coordinate 139,691 of NZ_BQYM01000005.1, read as the reverse complement.
GAGCAAGCTCGCGAATACATCGGCAACGATGCGCTCGTCATCGTTGCGCGGGGCCACGTATTCCTTGCGGAACGCGTCGAGGTCCGGCGCGGGCAGTGCCTTGCGGTCGAGCTTGCCGACCGGGGTCAGCGGTACCTCGTCGAGCAGCACGATCACCGACGGCACCATGTATCCGGGCAGGAACTCCCTGATGTAAGCGCCTAGTTCCTCCGGGGTCGCGGTGTCGCCGTCGTGGAGGCGAACGTAGGAGACGAGGATCGTGTCACCGGTCTCCCGCTGGTAGCCAGTTGTGGTGGCGAAGCTGACCTTGGAGTGGCTGGCGAGCGCGGTGTCGATCTCGCCGAGCTCGATGCGCAGGCCACGGATCTTGACCTGGAAGTCGGAGCGGCCGACGAACTCGAGCTCGGGCTCGGTGGCGCGGTCGATCCAGCGCACCACGTCACCGGTGCGGTACATCCGCTCCCCCGGGCCCCCGAACGGATTAGCAACGAAGCGCTCCGAGGTCAGTCGCGACCGGCCCTGGTAGCCGCGCGCGAGCGCGGGCCCGGACAGGTACAGCTCCCCTGCCACGCCCGGCGGCACGGGCTGCAGCCGCCCATCGAGCACCATCGCGGTGAAACCGCGGGTAGTGGCACCGATGGTGACGGGCTCCCCCGCCTTCATGGGCGCGGTGATGCTGCTCATGATGGTGGTCTCGGTGGGGCCGTAGGCGTTGACCATGGAGCGTCCCGGCGCCCAGCGGGCCACCAGCTCGGGCGGGCACACATCGCCAGCAACCAGGATGGAACGGAGATCGTCCACGCCGTCGTCCTCCACCGAGGCCAGCACGGCCGGGGTGAAGAAGGCGTGCGTGATCCGCTTGCTCCGGAGCAGTTCCGCCATGTCGCCGCCGCCGAAGACGCTGGGCGGCGCGACCACGAGGGTCGCGGCGGATCCATACGCCATGAGCATCTCGAACACGGACGCGTCGAAGCTCGGGGACGCCGAGTGCAGCACGCGCGATCCCGGCTCGACGCCGAGGTGATCGTGCTCCTCCGCGGCGAGGCTGGCGAGTCCGGCATGGGTAACGGCAACGCCCTTGGGCTTGCCGGTGGAGCCGGAGGTGTAGATCAAGTACGCCGGGTTGTGCAGGCGCAGGTCCTGCAGCCGATCAGCGTCGGTGATCGGCGTGGCAGGCAGGGCCGCGATGCGTTCCTGCGTCGCGGCGTCGTCGAGCTCGACCCATTCCACGAGACCAGGCAGCGCGGCCCGGTGCGCGGCAACGGTGATTCCCGCGACGGCGGCCGAGTCGGTGAGCATGTGCGCGATGCGATCGGCCGGGTAGCTCGGATCCACGGGCACGAACGCGGCACCGGTCTTGGCCACCGCCCACACGGACAGCACGGATTCGATGGAGCGGGCCATGCCGAGCGCGACGACTGTCTCCGGACCCGCGCCGAGGGTGATGAGATGCCGGGCAAGCCTGGTGGACTGCTCGTCGAGCTGCCGGTAGGTGAGCGAGGCATCCCCTAGCTCGAGGCCAATGTTGCCGGGATCATGCGCCGCGGCGCGAGCCAGGATCCCGGGCAGCAGCTCGGGCTCGAGGCCGGCGGGGCCGTGGACCGGCACGAAGCGTTCCTGCTCGAAGGAATCGAGGATGGCGATATCACCGATGGGCCGGGCAGGATCCCGCACGGCCTCGTCGAGGATGCGCAGGAACCGCTCGGTGAGCTGCTGCACCGTTTCGGGGTCGAACAAGTCGGTGGCGTAGGTGAATGCCGCTTCGAGATCGCCCTTTCCACTGCCGTCGCCGCTGAGGATCAGCTCGAGATCGTACTTCGCGACGACCGTGGGGAACTCGAGCGGCTCGACACGGATGCCGTCGAGATCCATTCCGGGAGCACCGATGTTCTGGAACTCGATGGTCGCCTGGAACAGTGGCGAGTGCGCGGTGGAGCGTTCCGGCTTGAGCACTTCCACGAGGCGCTCGAACGGCACATCGGCATTGCTGAACGCGGCGAGGTCGGCGTCCTTCGCGGTGGCGAGCACCTCGGCGAAGCTCGCGCCCGCGGGTACAGGGGTGCGCAGCACCAGCGTGTTGACGAACATGCCGACGAGGTCGTCGAGCGCGGCCGCGCCACGTCCGGCGACGGGCGTGCCGATGGGGATGTCCTCGCTGCCGGAGAGCCTGGCGAGCAGCACCGCGAGCGCGGAGTGCAGCACCATGAACGTGGTCGCGCCGTTGCGCTTGGCGAGCGCATCGATCCTGCTGTGCAGCGCCGCGGGGATGGTGAACCGGGCATCGGCGCCGCGCAGGGTCTGCTGGGCGGGCCGGGGCCGGTCGGTGGGCAGCTCGAGCACGTCGGGGACGCCCGCGAGGGTGCGCTTCCAGAAGTCGATCTGCCGCCCGGCGAGGCTGCCGGGGTCGGTGTCATCGCCGAGCACCTCGCGCTGCCACAGGGTGTAGTCGGCGTACTGAACGTCGAGGGGCTTCCAGCCGGGCTCGGCACCAGCGCGCCGCGCGTGGTAGGCCACCATGATGTCGCGGGCGAGCGGCATCATGGAGAACCCATCGGCGGAGATGTGGTGCACGACGACGAGCAGCACATGCTCGGTCGGCGAGAGCCGGAACAACCGGGCCCGCAGCGGGACCTCGGCCTGCACGTCGAAGCCCTGTCCGGCGAGGCGGATGATGCGATCGCGCAGGGTCGCCTCGCTGGGCATGTCCTGCGGCACGAGGCCGTCCACCACGTCCTCGGCGGGGAGGATCACCTGCGAGGGACCGGCGTCGGTGCGCGGGAACACAGTGCGCAATGCCTCATGGCGGTCGATGACGTCGCGCAGCGCCTGCGTGAAGGCATCGACGTCGAGCGTGCCGGTGAGCCGCACCGCGAGCGGCACGTTGTAGGCCGGCGAGGTGGTATCGAACTGGTTGATGAACCACATGCGCTGCTGCGCGAGCGAAACCGGGATGTGCGCGGGACGCTCGCGCCGCTCGAGGGGCACGGCCGCGAGCTCGGGCGCGCCCGCCTGCTCGACGCGCAGGGCGAGGGACTCGACGGTGGGCGCATCGAATAGCTCCCGCACGCCGAGGGCCGTGCCGAGCGCGTCATTGACGCGGGCGATCACCCGGGTGGCGATCAGCGAGTTGCCGCCGAGGTCGAAGAAGTTCGCGAGCACGCTGACGCGTTCCTCCGCGAGCACGTCGGCGAATACCCCGGCGATGGCTTCCTCGATGACGTTGCGCGGCGCGACGTACTCGATCGCCAGCGACGAGAGGTCTGGCTCGGGCAGCGCCTTGCGGTCGATCTTGCCGACCGGGGTGCGCGGCATCGCGGTGACCGGGATGATCAGCGACGGAACCATGTGCGAGGGCAGGGATTCGCCCAGGTGCACGGTGAGCGCTGCGGTGTCGATGGTCGCTCCATCGCGCGGCGAGACATACGAGACGAGCATGGTCTGCCCGTTGGGCCGCGTGTGGCCGACGGTGATGGCCACATTGACGGTGGGATGGTTGCCCAGGACGGCGTCGATCTCGCCGAGCTCGATGCGGAAGCCGCGCACCTTGACCTGGAAGTCGGAGCGGCCCACGTAGTCGAGCTCGAGCGTGCCATCATCGCACGGGGCCCAGCGGACCACGTCGCCGGTGCGGTACAGGCGCGTGCCGGGCTCGCCGTGGGGGTTGGCGATGAATCGCTCGGCGGTCAGCCCGCGCCGCTCGTGGTAGCCGCGGGTCAGGCCAAGCCCGGTGACGTACAGCTCGCCGGCGGCGCCTACTGGCACCGGCTGCAGCCGCGCGTCGAGCACCACTGCGTCGGTGCCGCGGATAGGGCCGCCGAGCCGTACTGGGCCCTCGGCGGGCATGGGCTTCCCGAGCAGCACCATGATGGTGGTCTCGGTGGGCCCGTAGCCGTTGTACAGGCGCCGGCCTGGTGCCCAGTCCTCCACGAGGGCGGAGGGCACTGCCTCGCCGCCGACGGAGATGTCCTGCAAACCGGGCAGGTCCGCGGGGTCCATGGAGCCGAGCGCGAGGGGCGTGATGAAGCCGTGCGTGACGTGCTTGGCCGCGAGGATCCGCGCGAGCTCCTCGCCGCCGTAGGTCTCCGGCGGCACGATCACCATGGTCGCGGCGCTGCCGAAAGCCTGGAGCAGCTCGAGCACCGAGGCGTCGAAGCTCGGTGACGAGACGTGCATCACGCGCGAATCGGGGGTGGTGCGGAAGTGCTCGCGGGCGACGGTGGCGAAGTTCTCGAGGCCACGGTGGGTGGCGAGCACTCCCTTGGGCGTTCCCGTGGAGCCGGAGGTGTAGATGATGTACGCCGCCGAATCGAGATGAACGGGGCCGTGCAGCTCGTCCGCGATGATCGGCGTGGCCGGGTACTGGTCGATCTCCGCGATCGTGCGCGCATCGTCGAGGACGAGCCAGGGCACATCGTCCGGGAGCACGTCGATGCGGTTGCTGGTGGTGAGCCCGGTCCTGGCACCGGAGTCGGTCAGCATGTGCTCGACGCGGTCGCGCGGATAGGTCGGGTCGACGGGCACGTAGGCGGCACCGGTCTTGGTGACGGCCCAGATCCCGAGGATCGATTCGATGGAGCGGGAGATGCCGAGCGCCACGAACTCCTCGGGGCGAGCACCGCGAGCGAGCAGCAGGCGGGCGAGCTGGTTGGAGCGCTCGTCGAGCTCGCGGTAGGTGATCTCGCGGTCTCCGTCGATGATCGCGATCCGCTCGGGGTCGGCCGCGGCGGCATCACCGAGGAGCCGCGCGAGGGTCCGGGTGGTCTGGCCGGGCGCCCCGCTGACCGGAACGTACCGCTGCCGCTCGGCGGCGGTAAGCACATCGAGCTGGGCGTAGCGGGTGGCGGGCTCGTCGAGGAGCTGGTGCATCACTGCCGCGAGCCGCTGCTTGATGCCGTCGAGAGTGGTGTCGTCCACCAGATCGGGGAAGTACTTGAGCTTCAGGTGCAGGGCATCGTCGGTGTAGGCGACGAGGGTGACCGGGTAGTGAGCGGCATCCACGCCATCGAACCCGACGATGCGCATGCCGCCGAGGTCGGTCTCCTCGGTGGCGCCGGCCGTGTCGACGGGGTAGGACTCGAACACGGCGAGGGTGTCGAAGGTGGCACCGGCGCCGACCTCGCGCTGGATATCGGCGAGCTGCACGTAGTGGTGGTCGAGCAGGTTGGCCTGCTCGGACTGCACCCGCTTGAGCAGATCGGTGAGCGACTCCGCCGGATCGAGGGTCACCCGCACGGGGAGGGTGTTGATGAACAGGCCGATCATCTTCTCGATGCCCGGGATCTGCGGCGGCCGTCCCGAGACGGTGGTGCCGAACACGACGTCATCGCGCGAGCTGAGCGCGCCGAGGATGATGCCCCAGGCGGTCTGCACGATCGTGTTGAGGGTGATGCCGAGATCGCGGGCGAGGGTGGTGAAGCGCTCGGACTCGGCCTCGGTGAAGTCGATGATCGTCTCGCGAGAACCAGCGTCATGCTGCCGGGACCGGTCGAGCGGCACGATCGTGGTGGGCTCCTCGACGCCGGCGAATGCCTCTACCCACGCGGCAAGCGATTCCCGCGGATCGGTGGCGGACACGAACGCGAGGTAGTCGCGGTAGGAGCGGACGGGCGGCAGCGCCGATGGGTCGCCATCGAGGATGTAGAGGCCGATGAGGTCGGTGAGCAGCAGTGGCGTGGACCAGCCATCGAGCAGGATGTGATGGTTGGTGATGACGAACCGGTACTCGCCCGCACCAAGATCGACCAGCATGAAGCGGATCAGCGGAGCGGTGCCCATGTGGAACTGGCGCTGGTGATCAGCGCGCAGCACCTCGGTGAGCGCGGCTTCCTGGTCGTCGGCCGCGGAGAGATCCACCACGGTGAAGGGTGCCTCGATATCGTCGAGCACCAGTTGCACCGCCTGCCCGGCATTGTCCGCCGCGTAGGCGACGCGCAGGTTGGCGTGGCGGCCCAGCAAGGCCTGCACGGTGCGTCGCATGCGGTCCTCATCGACAACGCCACGCAGGTGCAGGACCAGCTGGACCATGTAGGCGTCGACGGTCTGCTCGGCGAGCACCGCGTGGAACAGCAGGCCTGATTGCAGCGGCGAGAGCGGCCACACGTCGGCCAGGCTGGGGTACTGCTTCTCCAGCCGATCGATCGAGGCCTGGTCGAGGCGCACCAGGTCGAGGTCGGTGGGCGTGAATCCACCCGCGTTGGTGCGGGAGACGTGGGTGGCGATCGCCGTGAGCGCCTCGGTCCACAGTGCGCCGAACTCGCGCGCCTCCTCGGCAGTCAGCAGTCCGGTGGGGAAACCGATGGTGCCGCGCAGCACGGGGCCGTCCGCGGTGGCCTCGGTGACGGTGTTGATATCGAGCACCGCCATCGCCGCCATGTCATCGTTCTGGCGGGCCGCGAGGTTGGTCGTGTCCTCGTTCTCGCCAACGGGCAGCCAGCCGAGGGCGCGCAGCTCGTCAGTGAGCTCGCCGGTGGTGAAGCGACCCAGGTAGTTGAAGCTGACCTGTGGACGACTGATCGGGCGCAGCTCATCGGCCGTCTCCGGCGACAGGTAGCGCAGCTGGCCAAATCCGATGCCGTTGTCGGGCAGCGAGCGCAGCAGCTCCTTGACGTTCTTGATGAGCGTGCCCATGGCGGCACCGCCCGCCAACGCGTCGTCGAGGTCGATCCCGCTCGCGTCGAGCCTGATCGGGATAATGGTGGTGAACCAGCCGAGGGTGCGGCCGAGGTCGGCGCCGGGGACGGCGTTCTCCTCGCGGCCGTGGCCCTCGAGGCCCACCAGCGGCGTGGTGGCGCCGCGCCAGCGCGCGAGCGCGAGGACCAGCGCGGCGAGCAAGCCATCGTTGACACCGCCGTGGAATGCCTCGGGCACCCTGGTCAGCAGGGCATCGGTGACCGTGCTGGGCACCGAGACGTCGATGCGCTCGACGGTGCCGTTGGTGTCAATGGCGGGATCAAAGGCCCGCGAACCAAGGTGGGGCTCGGTGCCGTCGAGGAACTGGCGCCACGTATCGAGCTCGGCGTGGCGGGCCGGGGCGTTCTCGGCCAGCCCGTGGGCCCAGCGCCGGAACGACGTGGTGCTGGCATCGAGCTGCACGGGCTGCCCGTTGGCGATCTGGTTCCAGGCCGTGGCGAGGTCGGGAACGAGGAACCGCCAGGTCACACCGTCAACAGCGATGTGGTGAATGGCGAGGACGATGCGTCCGGTGCCGCCAGATCGGGGCGCGATCCAGGCGGCGCGCAGCATGACGCCCGCAGTGGGGTCGAGCTTGTCCGCAGCGGCATCGAGCGCGGCCTCGGCGGCCTCGGTGAACGCGTCGCTGCCGGGCTCGGCGCCGACCTCGACCCGGTCGATCAGGTCGTCAGCGTGGATGGTGCCGGGCTCGGCCACGATCAGCTCGTGCCCATCGAGGCGGGCGCGCAGCAGGTCATGGTGGTCGATGACGGCTTGCAGCGTCGCAGCGATGCCCTCGCGATCGATGCCGGGAGGCAGGGTCAGCAGGGCGCACTGCGAGTAGCGGTTGTAGCCGCCGCCGCGCTCGAGCATCCATTCCATGATGGGGGTCAGCGGCATCGGCCCGATCCCGCCGCCGGGGAGCTCGGTGAGGGTGACGGCTTCCTCGTCCTCGGTGAGCACGGCCGCGCTGGCGAGCGCGGCCACGGTGCGCAGGTTGAACACATCGCGTGGCCTGAGCTGGAGTCCAGCGGCCTTGGCGCGGGTGACGAGCTGGATCGACATGATCGAGTCACCACCGAGCGCGAAGAACGAGTCGTCCACGCCCACGGTGTCGAGGCCGAGCACCTGCGCGAACACCTCGGCGAGCTTCTCCTCCACCGGGGTGGACGGGGCGCGTCCCTCAGTGACGAGGGCGGAGAAGTCTGGCGCGGGCAGGGCACGGCGATCGAGCTTGCCGTTGGCGGTGAGCGGGAACTCGTCGACGACGAGCACCGTCGCGGGAAGCATGTGCGCGGCGAGCGAGTCAGCGAGGGCATCGAGGATCGCTTGCGGCTCGGGCTGTTGCCCGGCCTCGGGCACCACGTACCCGACGAGCCGCTCCGAGCCCGGACCGTTGTCGGTGCGCAGCAATACGGCGGACTGGGCGATGCCCGGGTAGCGCAGGAGCGCTGCCTCGATCTCGCCGAGCTCGATGCGGAAGCCGCGCAGCTGCACCTGGAAGTCGGAGCGGCCGAGGTACTCGAGCTGGCCATGCTTGTTCCAGCGCGCGAGATCGCCGGAGCGGTACATCAGGGTGCCGGGCTCGCCGTGGGGGTCGGCGATGAAGCGTCCCGCGGTGAGGTCGGGGCGGCCGAGATAGCCACGGGAGAGCTGCGGCCCGGAGACGTACATCTCGCCGATGGTGCCGGGCGGCACGGGGCGCAGCCGCGCATCGAGCACAGTGATGCGCAGGCCGGGCAGCGCCTGGCCGATGACCGACGCCGCGGCGCTTGCGGCGAACTCGCGGTCGAGCTCGAGGTAGGTGACGTGCACCGTGGTCTCGGTGATGCCATACATGTTGACCAGGCGTGGCGCGTCGTCGGCGTGGCGGTCGTACCAGCGGTCGAGCTGGGCGAGGTCGAGTGCCTCGCCGCCGAAGATGATGTAGCGCAGCGCGAGCTCGTCGCTCGTGCCTGCCTGCCGGTCGACCTCGGCGAGCTGGTAGAACGCGGACGGTGTCTGATTGAGCACCGTCACGTGCTCGCGGCGCAGCAGCGCGTGGAACTGCTCGGGGCTGCGGGCGGTGAAGTAATCGACGACCACAAGGGTTCCACCGTGGAGCAGCGGTCCCCACAGCTCCCAGACGGAGAAGTCGAACGCGTAGGAGTGGAACATCGTCCACACGTCATTCTCATCAAACCCGAAGCTGGCCTGGGTGTTCGCGAAGAGGGTGAGGACCGTGCGGTGCGGCACGGTCACGCCCTTGGGCTTGCCGGTGGAGCCGGAGGTGTAGATGACGTAGGCAGTGTTGTCCCAGCCGAGCGGGGCGATCCTGTCGCTATCGGTGATCGGCGCTGAGCTGTGGGCGGGTGCCTCATCGTCGAGCAGCAGGAGCTCGCTGCCGGTGGCGGGCAGAAGGTGCTGATCGGTGCTCGTGGTGATGATCGCGACGGGCGCGCCGTCGGTGAGCATGAACTCGAGGCGATCGGCCGGGTAGGTGGTATCGACGGGCAGGTAGGCGGCGCCGGACTTGATCACCGCGAGCAGCGCGATGACCAGGCTGGCGTCGCGCGGGACCGCTACGCCGACGAGCGTCTCGGGGCCCGCACCGGCCGCGATGAGGCGCCGGGCAAGCTGGTTGGAGCGCTCATCGAGCTCCTGGTAGGTGAGCTCGATGCGGTGGCCGTCGATCTCGGACACGGCGGCGACGCGGCCCGGGAAGCTCTCGGCAGCGCGGGCAAAGGCGTCGGCGAGCGTGCGCTCGGGGACGATCGTGCCCGGATGGTTCCAGGCGGTAAGCATGGTGTGCTGCTCGGTGTCGCTGAGCAGGGCGATGTCACCGACGGGCACCGTGGGGTCGTCCACGATCGCCGTGAGGATGCTCTGGAACCTCTTCGCGAAGACGTCGATGGTGTCCTCGTCGAACAAGTCGGTGGCGTAGATGAAGCCGGCGTCGATACCGGCGTGCGAGCCATCCTCGGTGATGCTCTCCCGCAGCGACAGCTGCAGGTCGAACTTGGAGATGTGGTCCTCGAACATCACCGGCTCGATGGTCAGGCCGGGCAGCTCGAGCCGCGCCTCGGGGTTGTTCTGGAACTCGATGAGCACCTGGAACAATGGCGAGTGCGAGGTGGAACGGTCGGGCCGCAGGATCTCGACGAGCCGCTCGAACGCGACATCGGTGTTGGTGAACGCCCCGAGGTCGGTGTTCTTGACCTCGGTGAGCAGGTCCGCGAACGCCGCGTTCTGGTCGATCTCGGTGCGCAGCACGAGCGTATTGACGAACATGCCGATGACGCCGTCGAGGGCTTCCTCGCCGCGGCCTGCCACGGGGGTACCGATGGCGAGGTCGTCCTCGCCGGACAGCCGGGATACGAGCACCGCGAGGGCGGCGTGCATCACCATGAACATGGTGGCGCCATGCGCGCGGGCAAGATCAGCGAGCGCCTGGTGGGTGCCAGCATCGATCGGGAACCGCACGAGGCCACCGCGCAGGGAAGCGTTGACCGGGCGGGGCCGGTCGGTGGGCAGCTCCACGACATCGGGCAGCCCGGCGAGGGCCTTCTTCCAGTAGCCGAGCTCGCGGGAGAGCACCGACCCGGGGTCGGATTCCTCGCCGAGCAGGTCGCGCTGCCACAGCGCGAAGTCGGCGTACTGCACGTCGAGCGGCTTCCAGGCAGGCTCGTCGCCGTGCAGCCGGGAGTGGTAGGCGATCATCACGTCGGTGGCGAGCGGCGCCATGGAGAAGCCGTCCGCGGAGATGTGGTGGACGACGAGCACGAGGACATGCTCGTCCTCGGCGAGCCTGAGCAACCGCGCCCGGATCGGCACGGCCGTGGTCACGTCGAAGCCCTGCCCGACGAATGCCTCGATCGTCGCGATGAGCTCGCTGGGCGCGGTGTCGACGGGCTCGAGGTCGAGCGACACCTGCGCGGGAGGCAGGATGACCTGCACGGGCTCATCGTCGATGCTCGGGAAGACCGTCCGCAGCGACTCGTGCCGCGCGATCACATCGCGGATGGCGGTGTTGAGCAACGGCAGGTCGAGCGTTCCGCTGAGCCGGATGGCCATGGGCACGTTGTAGGCGGCCGACTCCGTGTCGAACTGGTTGATGAACCACATGCGCTGCTGCGCCGAGGAGAGCGGGATCCGCTCGGGGCGTGGCTGGGGAACGAGCGCGGGCCGATCGGTCGCCTCGCTGGCACGCTCGGAGATGATGGCAGCCAGCCCAGCGACGGTCGGGGCGTCGAACAATTCGCGCACGCCGATGCGGATGCCGAGCGCGGCATTGACGCGGGCAGCAACACGGGTGGCGATCAGCGAGTTTCCGCCGACATCGAAGAAGTTGTCGTCGATGCTGATCCGGTCGATGGCGAGGACGTCGGCAAAGATGCCAGCGACGGTCTCCTCGATCGGGTTGGTGGGTGCCCGGTACTCGGTGGCGGTGAGGGTGAAGTCCGGATCAGGCAGGGCCTTGCGGTCCAGTTTGCCCGTGACCGCGAGCGGGATCTCCTCGATCACCATGATCACGGACGGCACCATGTAGGCGGGCAGGAACCCGGCGACGTGCTCGATGAGCTCCGCGGTGTCCACCTCGTGCCCAGCAGCCGCACGGACGTAGGACACGAGCGCGGTGGCGCCGGAGGGGCTGGTGCGACCGAGCGTCACCGAGAAGTCGATGCTCGGGTGGCTCAGCAGCGCGGAGTCGATCTCGCCAAGCTCGATACGGAAGCCACGCACCTTGACCTGGAAGTCGGAGCGCCCGAGGTACTCGAGCTGGTAGTCATCGACCCACCGGACCACGTCACCGGTGCGGTACATGCGCTCCCCTGGCTCGCCATAGGGGTTGGCGACGAACCGGTCGGAGGTGAGCCCGAACCGCTGGTGGTAGCCACGACCGAGGCCGAGTCCGGAGACATACAGCTCGCCGGCGACACCCTTGGGGACAGGCTGCAGGCGGGTGTCGAGCACGACGGCGGTGACGCCATTGAACAGGCGGCCGATGCGCACGGGCTGGCCGGGCTGCATGGGATCGCTGAGGGTGGCGACGATCGTGGCCTCGGTGGGCCCGTAGCCGTTGTACATCTTGCGGCCGTGCGCCCACTCGTTGACGAGCTCCGGCGGCACCGCCTCGCCACCGACAACGACGAACTCGAAGTGGTCGACCTGTGACCGGTCGACCGAGGCGAGGCCGAGCGGCGTGATGAACCCGTGGGTGACTTGGTGGTCGCGGATGACAGCAGTGAGCTCGTCGCCGCCGTAGACATGCGGGGGCACGATCACGATGGCAGCGCCCGCGCCGAAGGCCATCAGCACCTCGAGGAGCGAGGCGTCAAAGCTCGGCGAGGCGAACGACAGGACTCGCGAGTGCTGGGTGACCGAGGGGTGCGCCACCATCGCGGGAGTGAAGTTGTCAAGCCCGCGATGAGAGATCACCACGCCCTTGGGCTTGCCGGTGGAGCCGGAGGTGTAGATGAGGTAGGCGGAGTTCTCGAGCAGGATCGGGGCGTTGCGGTCCGCATCGGTGATCGGCGCGGCCGAGGTGCGCGCGACGCGCTCCTCGAAGGCGGGATCGTCGAGGAACAGCCACGGCACGAGCGGGGGCAGGGATTCGCGGTTTGCCTCGACGCTGAGGCCCGCGACAGCCCCGGAGTCGGTGAGCATGTGCTCGATGCGGTCGCGCGGATAGGTGGGGTCCACGGGCACGAACGCGCCACCGGCCTTGGTGACCGACCAGAGGGAGACGAGCCACTCGATGGAGCGGGCGTAGCCGAGGGCCACGAACTTCTCGGTGGTGACGCCTTCCTCGATGAGGATGCGCGCGATGCGGTTGGACAGCTCATCGAGCTCGCGGTAGGTGATGTGCCGGTCACCGTCGATCACGGCGGGCGCGTCCTGGTCGCGGATGCCCATGGTGAGCAGCTCCGGAAGCACCTCGGCACGGTTGCCGGGGCCACCGTTGATGGTCGTGATCTCGGCGCGCTCGTCGGCGTCGAGGATGTCGATGCGGCTGACCGGCGCGGTGGGGCGCGCGGTGGCGTTCTCGAGCAGCAGGAGCAGCCGCCGGGCGAAGCCGCGGACGGTGCCGGCATCGAAGAGATCCGTGGCGTAGCGCAGGCCGGCGGTGATGCCGCTGGCACCGGATTCGTAGCGCTCCGAGAGGATGAACTGCAGGTCGAAGTTGGCGATATCGATGGGGATATCGACGGCCTCGACCGAGAGGTCGGGCAGGTCGAGGCGGGGCTTCTCGTTGTTCTGGAACTCCAGCATCACCTGGAACAGCGGCGAGTGCGCCTCGGAGCGCTGCGGGCTCAAGGCCTCAACGACTCGCTCGAAGGGCACGTCGGAGCGGCCGAACGCGCCGAGGTCGGCGGCGCGGGCCTGGTGGATGAGGTCGACGAAGGTGGCGTCGAGATCCACCTCGGTGCGCAGCACCAGGGTGTTGACGAACATGCCGACGATGTCGTCGAGCTCCGGCTCGCCACGCCCGGCGATGGGTGTGCCAACGGCGATGTCCTGCGTGCCGGAGAGCTTGGTCAGCAGCAGCGCGATGGCGGCGTGCATCACCATGAAGACGCTGGCGTTGTGCGCGCGCGCGAGCTCGAGGATGCGCTGGTGCAGCTCGGCGCTGATGTCGAATTCCTCGACGGCGCCGCGCAGGGACTGCTTGGGCGGCCGTGGCCGATCGGTGGGCAGCTCGAGCACGTCGGGAAGCCCCGCGAGGGTGCTGCGCCAGTAATCGAGCTGCTCGTTGAGCAGGGAGGCGGGGTCGTTCTCGTCGCCGAGGACCTGCCGCTGCCAGACGGCGAAGTCCGCGTACTGCACGGGCAGCGGCGCCCAATCGGGGGCGAGGCCGCGCGCTCGGGCGGTGTAGGCGACGACGACATCGCGGGCGAGCGGGGCGAGGGAGAACCCGTCGGAGGAGATGTGGTGGATCACCACGAGCAGGACGTGCTCCTCGGGGGCGAGACGGAACAGCCGCGCGCGCAGGGGCACGTCGCTGGCGACGTCGAACCCGGTGAACGCGAACTCGGCAGCGTGCTGGTGCAGGCCTGCCTCACCGGCGACGTCCTCGGCCACGAGCGGGATGGCAACGTCGTCGGTGCCGAGGATCTCCTGGGTGGCGCCATCGATGCCCTCGGGGTATCGGGTGCGCAGCGTCTCGTGACGCTCGACGACGTCGCGGAGGGCCTGCTCGAGCGCGGTGATATCGAGCGGGCCGGTGAGCCGCACGGGCATCGGGGAGTTGTAGGCGGCGCTGGTCTTGTCGAGCTGGTTGATGAACCACATGCGCTGCTGGGCGAGCGAGAGCGGGATCGGGCTGGGCCGCTCGACGCTATCCAGTGGCGGGCGCTCGCGGCCGAGCGCGGACTCGGCGCGGATCGCGAGGGTGGCGACGGTGGGGGCGTCGAACAGATCGCGCACCCCGATGCTGGCATCGAGCGCGTTGTTGACGCGGGCGACGAGGCGGGCGGCGATGAGGGAGTTGCCGCCGATGTCGAAGAAGCTGTCGTGGACGCTCACCCTGTCGGTGCCGAGGAGGTCGGCGAAGATCGAGGCGATGACTTCCTCGATGGCATTGCGCGGGGCCACGTGCTCGGCGCTCGAGGCAACAAAATCGGGCACGGGCAGCGCCTTGCGGTCGAGCTTGCCGGTGCTGCCGAGGGGGAAGGAGTCGAGGATGACCACCTGGGCGGGCACCATGTACGCGGGCAGTTCCTGCGCGGCATGCTCGAGCAGGGCATCGGTGTCGATGCTGCGGCCGGGCGCGGCGACGAGGTAGGCGATGAGCCGGTCACCGGTGTGCTCGTCGCGATGGACGACGACGACTGCCTGCGCGACCGCCGCGTCGGAGAGCAGGACGGACTCAATCTCGGGCAGCTCGATGCGCAGGCCGCGGAGCTTGACCTGGAAGTCGGTGCGACCGATGTAGTCGATCTCGGTGGTGCCGTCCGCGCTAGCGCGCCAGCGCACGAGGTCGCCGGTGCGGTACATGCGCGAGCCAGCAGCGCCAAAGGGGCTGGCGACGAACCTGTCAGCGGTGAGGTCACCGCGCTGGACATAGCCGCGGGCGAGCTGGGCGCCGGCGAGGTAGAGCTCCCCGGGCACGCCGACAGGGGTGGGCCGCAAGTTGCGGTCGAGCACGTACACCTGGGTGTTCCACACGGGCGCACCGATGGGCACGGACACGGCGTCGGACTCGGCGTACTCGTGGTAGGTGACGTCGACGGAGGCTTCGGTGGGGCCGTAGAGGTTGTGGATCCGCGCATCGCTGAGGGCGCGGAAGTCCTCGACCACGGCGGGTGGCAGTGCCTCGCCGCTGCAGAACACAGCACGTAGCGTGGCCAGCTTGTCCCGCTGCTCGGCGCCGAGCGAGGAAGCGAACGTCGCGAGCATCGAGGGCACGAAGTGCATCACGGTGACGCCGGAGCCTCCGATGAGGCCAGCGAGGTAGCCGGGGTCGCCGTGCCCGTCGGGCTTGGCGATGATCAGCCGCGCACCGGTCTGCAAGGGCCAGAAGAACTCCCAGACCGAGACGTCGAAGGTGTACGGCGTCTTCTGCAGGACGGTGTCCGAGGCGGTGAGCTGGTACTCGTGCTGCATCCAGGCGAGCCGGTTGACGATGCCGCGGTGCGGCACGGACACGCCCTTGGGGCGGCCGGTGGAGCCGGAGGTGAAGATGACGTACGCCGGGTTGTCGGCGCGCAAGGGACTGGGGCGGTCCGCATCGGTGATGGGATCGGCGGAGTACTCCTCGAGAGAGACTTCTCCCAAAATAATCGCGGGCACCGCGGAGCCTGCTGGCAAGTCCGCGGCATCGACCGCGAGGGCACCGATGGGCGCGGCCATGCCAAGGACGTACTCGTTGCGCTCTGCGGGGCTGTCGGGGTCGAGCGGGACGTAGGCGGCACCGGACTTCATCACCGCGTACATGCTGACAAGCAGCTCGAGGGAGCGGCGCATGGCCAGGGCGACGTGGGTATCGGGCCCGGCGCCGAGCGTGATGAGGTAGCGGGCGAGCTGGTTCGACCGCTCGTCGAGCTCACGGTAGGTGAGGGCGAGGCCGTCGAACTCGATGGCGACGGCATCGGGGGTCCGCGCGACCTGCTCGGCGAACATTCCCGCCAGGGTCTCGTGGGAAATGGGTGCCGCGGTGTCGTTGAGCATCCGCACGAGGTGGTCGCGCTCAGCGCTGGTGGTGAGCTCGATCGCGCCGAGCGGCGCGGTGGGGTCGGCGGCGATGCTGCGCAGGACGCCCCGGAACTGGTCGGCGAGCCGGGCGATGCTCGTGGCCGCGAACAGGTCGGTGGCATAGGTGATCGTGGCCTCGAGGTCGGCCGGGGAGCCTTCGTCGTCGAACTTCTCGGCGAGGATGACCTGCATGTCGAACTTGGCCGTGGAGGTGCCGAGGGGCTGGACGGCGATATCGAGGCCGGGCAGCTGGACGTGTGCCTCCCCGAGGTTCTGGAACTCCAGCATGACCTGGAAGAGCGGCGCGTGCGCGGTGGAGCGCTGCGGCTTGAGCGACTCGACGAGTCCCTCGAAAGGGACGTCGGCCTGGCTGAACGCGCCGATATCGGTGGTCCTGGCGCGCTCGAGCAGCGTCGTGAACGGTTCCTCGTCGTGGACCGCGGTGCGCAGCACGAGGGTATTGACGAACATGCCGATCAGCTCATCGAGCGCGGCCTCGCCACGCCCTGCGACGGGGGTCCCGATGGTGACGTCGTCGGTGTCGGCGAGCCGCGCGAGAAGAGCGGCGAGCGCGGCATGGATGACCATGAACAGGGTGGCGCCATTGTCCTTGGCGAGGGCACGGAGCTGCTTGTGGACATCGGCGGGCACGGTGAAGGAGTAGTCGGCCCCGCGCAGCGATTGCACGGCGGGCCGGGGCCGGTCGGTAGGCAGCTCGAGCAAGTCGGGCGTGCCGGCCAGGGCCGTCTTCCAGTAGTCCATCTGCTCGGCGAGAACACTGTCCGGGTCGTTCTCGTCGCCGAGGTATTCGCGCTGCCAGATCGCGTAGTCGGCGTACTGGACCCCGAGTGGCTTCCAATCAGGCTCGGCTCCGGCCGCGCGGCTGGTGTAGGCGCGCATGAAGTCGGTGGCGAGTGGCTTGAGGGAGAAGCCGTCGGAAGCGATGTGATGAAGCACGAAGACGAGCGTGTGGTGCGTCTCGTCGCGCTGGTACAGGGCGGCGCGGACGGGGATCTCGCGAGTGACGTCGAAGCCCTCGGTAGCCATGCTCGTGACGGCGGCCGCGAGCTCGGCATCGGTCGCTACGGGCTGGGGCGCGAGGTCGGGGCTCACCGATCCGGTGGGCAGGATGACCTGATGGGCGCCGTCCTCGCTGGCGGGGAAGATCGTGCGCAGCGATTCATGCCGGTCGAGCAGGTCGAGGACGGCCTGCTGCACTGCCCCGAGATCGAGCGCCCCGGTCATGGCGACGGCCATGGGCACGTTGTAGGCCGGTGATGCGGTGTTGAACTGGTTGATGAACCACATGCGCTGCTGCGCCAGCGAGAGCGGGATGCGCTCGGGCCGTTCCTGCGGCACGAGGGGAAGCCGCCGCGCCGCTGCCTGGCCACCTTCGGCACGGTGGGCGAGCTCGCGGGTGGTGGTGGCCTCGAACAGGTCGCGCACGCTGATGCTCGATCCGAGCGCGGCATTGATGCGGGCCACGGCCCGGGTGGCGACCAGCGAGTTGCCGCCGAGGTCGAAGAAGCTGTCGTCGATGCCGGTGGCCTCGATACCGAGGAGCTCGGCGAAGATCGCGCCGATGATCTCCTCGACGGGGTTGGTCGGCGCGGCAAAGGCGGAGCCGCGCCCGGTGCCGGTGAAGTCAGGCTCGGGCAGCGCCTTGCGGTCGAGCTTGCCGACGGGAGTGAGGGGGATCTCGCTGACCGGGATGATCAGCGACGGCACCATGTGCTTGGGCAGGAACTCACCGAGGTAATCCTGCAGCTCCTCGGTGGTGGGATCCTGGCCGTCCTCGGTCTTGATGTAGGCCACGAGCGCGGTCTCGCCGTTGGGGCCGGGCACGCCGAGCGTGGCGGCGAAATCGACCTTGGGGTGATTGGCGAGGACCGTGTCGATCTCACCGAGCTCGATGCGGAAACCACGCACCTTGACCTGGAAGTCGGAGCGACCCACGTACTCGACGGTGAGGTTGCCGGTGCGGGGCGCTCGTGCCCACTGGGCGAGGTCGCCGCTTCGGTACATGCGGGCCCCGGCCGGGCCGTAGGGATCGGCGACGAACCGGCTGGAGGTGAGGTCAAAGCGCTCGTGGTAGCCGCGGGCGAGACCGAGGCCGGTGATGTAGAGCTCGCCGGGCACGCCCATGGGAACGGGCTGGAGCCGGTTGTCGAGGATCACCATGCGGGTGCCGCGGATAGGGCCACCGATGGAGATGGGGTCGTCAGGCTGCAGCGGCTCGCTGATCGCGGTGACGATCGTCGTCTCGGTGGGGCCGTAGACGTTGTGGAATACCCGGCCGCGCGACCACGTCTGCAGCAGGTCGCGGGGCAGCGCCTCGCCACCGACGGCGATCATCCGCAGGGCTTCGATCCCGTGGGGCTCGACGGAGGCGAGCGCGAGCGGCGTGATGAAGGCATGGGTGACCTGATGCTTGATCAGCAGGTCCCGCAGGTCATCGCCGCCATAGACGGTGGTGGGGATGAGGACCATGGTGACGCCGTTGCCAAGGCTGAAGAGGATCTCGTGCAGCGAGGCGTCGAAGCTGGGCGAGGAGAAGGCCAGGGCTCGCGAGCCGGGCGTGATGTCGAACCTCTCCCGCTCCTCGGCCGCGTAGCTCTCGAGGCCGTGGTGGGTGACGGTGACGCCCTTGGGCTTGCCCGTCGAGCCCGAGGTGTAGATGACATAGGCGACGTTGTCGAGCCGGACCGGTGCCTTGAGCTCCGTGGGCGCGAGCGGCGCACTGGGATACTCGTCGATGGCGGCGCTCACGGCTGGGTCGTCGAGCACCACCCAATCGATGGTGTCGGGCAGGCTCCCCCGCTGGGCAGCCACGGTGACGCCGATGACGACACCGGAATCGTCGAGCATGTGCTCGACACGATCCCTCGGATAGTTCGGGTCGACGGGAACGAAGCCCGCGCCGGTCTTGGTGATGCCCCAGGTGCTGAGGATCGATTCCGTGGAGCGCGAGATGCCGAGCGCGACAAGTTGCTCCGCGCGCGGGCCGCCCGTGGCGATGAGGTAGCGAGCGATCTGGTTGGCGCGCGCGTCGAGCTCGCGATAGGTGAGGGACTGGCCCTCGGCGATGATGGCGAGCACGTCGCTGTTGGCGGCCGCGACGTCGGTAAAGAGTTGTCCGAGGCTGCGCGTGGTGCTCGATGCAGGCCCCTCCACAGGGACGAGCAGCTCGTTCTCTCCCTGGACAAGCAAGGAGTGATCGCCCACGGCCTTGCCCGGCGCGGCCAGGCACCGAGCGAGTACCGTATCGATCCGGTCGGCGATATCCCGCACGGCGTCGCTGTTTCCGGGGGCGGTGACGGTGAGCGCCGGCTCGGCGCCAGCGAGGTCGAGCACGATCGCGATCCCGGCCGCGAGCTCGGCCACAGGTGCAGCCGCGGCGGGCGATTCGGTGGTGCGCACGGCGAGGGCGACATGACCCGGGACGTGTGTGGCGCCGACGGCCTTGGTGAAGCTGGCCGCATCGAGCGTGGCATGCTCGAGCGCTTCGGTCGCGCGCGCGTGGGCGTGCTCCGCGAGCTCGTCGAACGATCGCGCGGTGTCGACCGCGAGCCGGACCACCGCTGGATTGCCCTCGGGGGCAGCAATGGTGATCGCGATGTCTGGCTCTCCGGTCAGCCGGGCCAGGGTCGCCGCTACCGCGGCCATCAGCACATGCTCGGCATCCTGTCCACGCTCACGGGCGGCACTCTGGAGCTGCTCGGCCGTGATCGCGAGCCCGAGCAGCGCGGTGCTGGGGTCCTTGCCTGCCTGTGCTCCGGGCACGTCGAGGGCCTCGGGCAGGCCATCGAGGGCGCGGCTCCAGTACTTCTCGGCATCACGCCGTTGCTGCATGGACCGGCCGAGCTCGACGGATTCGGGGTGGATGTCGTCGAGCGATCGCTCGGGTGCCGAGGAGAGGAAGTCCTCGAGGAAGGCCATGAACCGGCCGTGCTGCTCGGCGAGCAGCTCATCGGAGTAGAGGCCCGGGTTCGCGCGGAAGTCGACATGGGTGCGCCCGGTGCGCCCGCGGGGGTAGATGTTGACGAGGAGGTCCTCGACAGGGCCGGAGGTGAGAATATTGAACTCGCCGCTGACATCGCCGAAGGTGATGTTCTGGTCGAACAGCATCGGGTTGACGATCGGGCCGAGGAGCCGGCGCTCCGAGTCGCCAAGGCCGATCTCGTGGCGGATCTGCTCGACGCTGAACCGCTGGTGCTTGAGGGCGCCGATCTGCTCCCGGAACACGATCTTGAACAAGTCTTCGAGGGTGCTGCTGGAATCAATGGTGACGCGCAGGGGAACGATATTGGCGAACGTTCCACCGGATTCGCGCTGCTGGCGGTTGATTCGGCCGAGCATGGTGGTGCTCACGGTCACATCGCGCTCGCCCGTCGCGCGCGAGAGGTAGAGGGCGAACGCGCTGATCAGCACGAGCGCGGCGGATACGCCGAAGGACTGGTCCGAGTTCTCGAGCCGCTCCGCCATCTCGGGGCTGATCGGGGCGGTCTCGAGCTTGGTGCGGGGGACGGCCTGGGCGGTTCCCTCGACCAGGCTGGAGATGACGCCCCAGCCGCTCAGCCGCTCGATCCAGAAGTCGCGGTCGATGGCGTACCGGCTGGAGTTCCGGTACTGCACATCTGCCTCGTAGAGCGAGCGCAGCGAGGCGAACCTCGGCGCCGGAGGCTCGGTGCCCTCGACCGCGCAGGTATACAGCTCTGCTGATCGGGAGACCCAGCGCCCTGCGGCAAAGCCATCGAGGGCGATGTGATGAATGCGCCCGTACCAGAGATACCGGTGGTCCTCGACCTGCAGGAACGCGCTATTGCCCAGCGGACCCTTCAAGAGATCGATCGGAGTGCTGTACTCGTCGTGCATCCAGGCAAGCGCGGCAGCGAACGGATCCGGCTCTCCCCGGAAATCGTGATAGTCGATGTAGCGGTGATCGCCCTCGTCGATGCACTGCAGGGGATCGCCATTTTCATCGAGGATGATCTTCAGCGCGCCGGAGCCGATCTCGCACCGGGCCTGGTCAATGCTGCGCTCGAGCAACTGGACATCAACCTCGCCGTTGAAGTCCATGTACTGGGCGATAACAACAGGGACCTCGGGATCGAACTGCTGCGCGAACCACATTCCGTACTGCGCCTGCGAGAGCGGGAACGGCTCGAAAGAGTCGTTGTGCGGGGACAGCCAGCGCAGCCAATCGTCCTTCGAACCACCTGTCAGCGCCACGTCCAACCCCCTAGAGACTCTACGAATACGGAATCACCGTGACGCACTCCCCCGTGCGCACGGCGTACAACTCGTTCAATCCGCAACGCGGCCTTCAACTGCAAGTCCTCTTCTTCGCCTTCGGCACATCTCGTCAATAGTTGCAAGGATATGGGCGGTGTGCTGCATGTTTCCCAATAACCGAACGAGCACCACCGTGGGTGGCGCGCACCGCTTGGGATCGCAGTCTCTCCAGGCTACTCAACGCCCCTGACAGACGCACTGCGGCACTCGCGCGGCCCCACGGATCACCTCGCCCGATAGCAGGTACCAGGCGAACTGTAGCCATCCGGGGACCCTGTTCGGAAATCCCCAGGAAGCCTTGTCCGCCATTTCACTGACAACCCTTGCCGTGTATTCGGAGCAGCCCCGCCCGCGGCTAGGGTGATGCCTGCCACCCAGCACCGATGATCTCCTCGAGGGAGAACAGCGAGCGGTACGCGAGCCCCTGCTCCTCGATGACCTCCCGCGCGCCGGTGTCCCGGTCAACGATCGTGGCGACGCCTGCGATCTCCGCCCCGGCCTCGCGCAGCGCGGCTACCGCCGTGAGCGGGCTGTTCCCCGTCGTGGTGGTGTCCTCCACCACGAGCACCCGCTGTCCTGCCACGTCGGGGCCCTCGATCTGCCGCTGCATGCCATGCGCCTTGGCGGCCTTGCGCACGACGAAGCTATCGATCGGCCGCCCCGGCGCATGCATGAGGGCCGCCGCTACCGGATCCGCGCCGAGCGTGAGGCCACCTGCCGCGGCGAAGTCCCAGTCCGCGGTCAGCTCCCGCAGCAGCACGCCGATCAGCGGCGCCGCCTCATGATGCAGCGTCACCCTGCGGAGATCGATGTAGTAGTCCGCCTCGCGCCCCGAGGACAAGGTCACCTTGCCGTGGACCACCGCGTGGTCACGGATGAGCGCGGCAAGCATCTCCCGGGCTCGCGCATCGACAGCCATCGTGATCCTTTCCTCGAGCGTTCGATGCCACTATTGCCTACCGCCACGGCAGCCGCAAATGCCCTCGGGCACGGACCCGTTGCCGCATTGGTCCGTGCCCGGCAGCACCAGCGGGATGAGCCGGATGGCTAGCTATACGCACGCTCGCGGTGAGCGGGGGGAAGCACGCGCATCAGTCGCGCGAACTGGTGCAGGATCCCCTCGACGTCGTCCCATTCCGCCCAGCTCGTGTCCTGCGGGAAGCTAGCGAGGACCCACTCGCCCTCGGCCCAGATCACGTCCACGAAGTCCGGCACGATGTCCAGGAATGCCACGAGGCGCATGTCGGCGGTCCGTCGCGCCGCTTCCACGTCGTCGGAGAAGATCGTCCACTCCCCCACGGTCGCGGCCGCCGATGTTCCCGGGCAGGCGCTGGTGAGCGCTGCGCTCGCGGGGCGGCCTTCGGGGTCCGTCCGCGCGGCCTCGAACACGATCGCGGAGACGTGCTGCGCACGCACGGCGAAGATCGTCGCCGAGTCCTCCAGATCGAACAGGACTTGCTCCCCCACGCCCTCGACCGCGAGGCGCGGGACTCCCCGCACGACGTTGCCGCCATCGACCAGGGAGTGGCGACCGATCATTCCATGCTGCCACTGCGCCGCGATCCGCGGCACCTTGCGCATGAACTCGAGACCTCGCCGGGCGCCCCAGATACTGCGGATCTTCCTCCGCCAGGCGCGCCGACGACTGTCGATGCGCAGCAAGACAACGGCCCCCACGAGGGCCGCGATTCCAAGTAGAAACCACACCACAGCCATTGACGAGATGCTAGTCGCTCCCTGGGGCGGGAGCACCGTGCAAACACCCACGTCGAGATGCTTTCGCTGCCAATCCGATATTCAGGAACCTGGAGGGGGCGCCGCGGTCGCCCCGCAGCGCCCCCTCCGGGCATCGTCAAGCGCTCAGCCCAGCACCAGGGCATCACCATCCGCGCTCACGTTGACCGGCACGGTATCGCCATCGCGAACATCGCCGGCAAGCACCAGCTTGGCGAGCTGGTCCCCGATCGATTGCTGGATGAGCCGGCGCAGCGGCCGGGCACCGTAGGCCGGGTCGTAGCCACGTGCTGCTAGCCACTCGCGCGCGCCAGTCGAGACAGCGAGCTCGAGGCGGCGCTGCCGCAACCGTTCCTGGAGCACGCCGAGCTGGATCTGCACGATCGACTCGAGCTGCTCGCGCCCGAGCGCGTGGAAGACCACGATGTCGTCGAGCCGGTTGAGGAATTCCGGCTTGAACGCTGACCGGACGGCCGCCATGACCTGCTCCGCGCCGCCTCCCGCACCAAGATTGGAAGTGAGGATGAGGATGGCGTTGCGGAAGTCCACGGTGCGCCCCTGGCCATCGGTCAGGCGGCCATCATCGAGGACCTGCAGGAGGATGTCGAACACATCCGGGTGGGCCTTCTCGATCTCGTCGAACAGGATCACGGTGTAGGGACGGCGGCGGACCGACTCGGTGAGCTGGCCTCCCGATTCGTAGCCCACGTAGCCGGGGGGCGCGCCGACCAGCCTGGCCACGGAGTGCTTCTCGGAGTACTCGCTCATGTCGATGCGCACCATCGCGCGATCGTCGTCGAACAGGAACTCCGCGAGCGCCTTGGCCAGCTCGGTCTTGCCGACGCCCGTGGGGCCGAGGAACATGAAGGATCCGGTGGGCCGGTTCGGGTCGGCGATGCCCGCGCGGGCCCGGCGAACCGCATCGGAGACCGCCTGGACGGCCTGGTCCTGCCCGACGACGCGACGGCTCAGCTCGTCCTCCATGCGGAGCAGCTTCGCTGTCTCGCCCTCCATCATGCGGCCGGCTGGAATGCCGGTCCAGGCCGAGACGACGTCGGCGACATCATCGGGGCCGACCTCCTCCTTGAGCATGACGTGCGAGTCCGTGGATCCGCTGTCGTGGCTAGCCTGCTCGGCGGCGTCGAGCTTCTTCTCCAGCTCCGGTATCCGGCCGTAGCGCAGCTCCGCAGCCTTGCCGAGGTCGCCGTCGCGCTCGGCGCGCTCGGACTCGCCCCGCAGGTTCTCGAGCTGCTCCTTGATCTCGCGGACCGAGTCGATGGCGTTCTTCTCGTGCTGCCAGCGGGCGGTCAGGCCGGAGAGCTTCTCGCGACCGTCGGCGAGCTCCTGGCGCAGCTTGCCGAGTCGTTCCTTGCTGGCCTCGTCCGTCTCCTTCGCCAGTGCCATCTCCTCGATCTCGAGGCGTCGCACGATCCGCTCGATCTCGTCGATCTCCACCGGGCGCGAGTCGATCTCCATGCGCAGGCGCGACGCTGCCTCGTCGACAAGGTCGATCGCCTTATCGGGAAGGAAGCGCGCGGTGATGTACCGGTCCGACAAGGAAGCGGCGGCAACGAGCGCGGAGTCTGTGATGCGCACGCCGTGGTGCACCTCGTAGCGTTCCTTGAGGCCACGCAGGATGCCGACGGTGTCCTCCACCGATGGCTCGCCGACGACGACTTGCTGGAAGCGACGCTCGAGCGCGGCGTCCTTCTCGATGTACTTGCGGTACTCATCGAGTGTGGTGGCGCCCACGAGCCGGAGCTCGCCGCGCGCGAGCATGGGCTTGATCATGTTGCCCGCGTCCATCGCGGACTCGCCAGTGGCGCCCGCGCCGACGATTGTATGCAGCTCGTCGATGAAGGTAATGACCTGACCGTCGGAGCGCTTGATCTCATCGAGGACTGCCTTGAGGCGCTCCTCGAACTCGCCGCGGTACTTCGCGCCAGCGACCATCGAGGCAAGATCGAGCGCGACGACGGTCTTTCCGCGCAGGCTCTCGGGAACATCACCGGCGATGACGCGCTGGGCGAGCCCCTCGACGATGGCTGTCTTGCCGACGCCGGGCTCGCCGATGAGGACGGGGTTGTTCTTGGTGCGCCGGGAGAGGACCTGGATGACGCGGCGGATCTCGTGGTCCCGCCCGATCACTGGATCGAGCTTGCCCTCCCGCGCGCTCGCGGTCAGGTCCGTGCTGTACTTCTCGAGGGCCTGGTAGGTGGCCTCGGGGTCTGGGTTGGTGACCCGGGAGCTGCCGCGGACCGCTGTGAAGGCCTCGCGCAGGGCCTGGTCGGTGGCGCCATGGCGTTGCAGGAGGCGGGCCACGTCGCCACTCCCGGTGGCGAGCCCGACCATGACATGCTCGGCCGAGACGTACTGGTCGCCGAGCTCGGTAGCGAGCTTCTGGGCGGTAGTGATCGCGGCGAGCGCCTCGCGCCCTAGCTGGGGGGTGGCGGATTGCCCAGTGACCACGGGAATGCGGTCGAGGAGCTGGGCTAGCTCGGGCTCGACGACGGCAGGATCTGCTCCGACGGCCTTGAGCAGCGGTGCAGCGATGCCATCTGGTTGCTGGAGGAGGGCCGCGAGGAGGTGCTGCGGCCGGATGTCCGGGTTGCCTGCTGCTGATGCGTTCTGCATCGCGGTGGACAAGGCGGCCTGGACCTTGGTTGTGGGCGAGAAAGCGTCCATGTGTTCACACCCCTGTGACTCGACTGCTGATGTAGTGGGAGCGGGTTGCGGCGGCACCTGGTTGCTTGACAGGCACGACCGATCCTAGCTACTACAACGATCAAAGAGTTGAGTCTGTTCCACTCAAGTATCGAATGGGGGGAATGTGGCTTGCATCACATCAGTGGCAGGGGCACCACCCCACCACCAAGCCGCGGTCAGACAGCCTCGCGAACGGGCGAGTCGTCGCATCGCGACCGGGCGTCAGCGATGATCGCCGCGATGATCGGGCCAAGCGTGGCATCCAGGCTGCTCTCGTTCTCGAGCTCGAGCCAGCGCGGAGCAATGGACTTGAACAGGGGCATCCTCTCTGCCGACTCCTTGCCGAGATCAAGGAACCACGGGTCGGCTTCCGACGCCCTGACGGCCCGCAGGTTCAGCGCCACCGAGACGTTGCCGATCATGACCCGCCAGGCCGAGAGCAGCGCTAATCCGGCTTGCTTCTCGCTGAGGCCAGCCTCGCGCGCTGCTCCGAGGAACTCCTCGAGGAACCATAGCGAGTCTGGCCCGAATGCCGTGTTCGTGCTGAGGATCTCCAGGGACCAGGGGTGCTGGAGCATGATCTGCTGCACGAGCGTCGCGAGCCGCACCATCCGCTCCTGCGGATCATCGGGCAGCAGGGGCTGCGGCAGCTCGGCGCAGATTTCCTGCAGCACGGCCGAGAGCAGGTCCGCCCTGCCATCAACATGGTGATAGAGCGCCATCGGCGAGCTCTTCACTACTCCAGCGAGCCGTCGCATCGATAGCGCATCGGGCCCCTCGGCCTCGATGAGCTGCCGGGCAGCCTGGACGATTTCCTCGCGCGACAGCTTGGCCGTCGCGCCACGCTTATTGCCTCGCTTGCCGAGGTCATTGTTGGTAGCCACGTGGGTATTCTGCACTACACACCTCCGTTTGCCCCTAGAAATAGGGGCATATGTCGGTGAGTCTATTGAAAATCTCCCGAAATAGGTAGTGCATCCCGGCTAGTAGACGCGTTCTCCCAGGCATTGCTCGGCCGTCACTGCCTCCGGCGCTGCCAGACCACCAATGCATTGCTGCGCGGAAGCGGCACCAGCTCACCGCGCGCGGAGCGCAGCGCCGATACCTCGTCGAGCAGCTCCGAGATCCGCGCCTGAAGCGCCTCGACCTGGTTGGTGAGCTCGATTATCCGCTTGACCCCGGCGAGATTGACGCCTTCCTCCTGCGAGAGCCGCTGCACCTCCCGCAGCAGGTCAACGTCGCGCTGCGAGTATCGGCGACCGCCACCGCTCGCCCGGTGCGGCGTCACGAGCCCGAGGCGGTCATAGGTGCGCAACGTCTGAGCGTGCATGCCTGCGAGCTCGGCCGCCACGGAGATCGCGAACACCCCGATGGAGGGATCGGGCGGGCCCGGGACCGATGGGTCATGCCGATCAACCATCACGCACCCGCCCATCCGGCCCGCGGATCGAAACCACCGGCCCGCTCGGCCGCCGCATACTTCTCCAGGGCCTCCGCGGCATCAGCGGGCAACGAATCTGGCACCTTCACCGCTACCGTGACGAGCAGATCGCCCGGATCGCCGGCCTTGCGCGGGACGCCCCGCCCACGGACGCGGAAGATGCGCCCGTCCCCCGTGCCCGGGGGAACCTTCACACCGATCCGGCCATCGAGCGTCGGTACCGAAAGTGTCGTACCGAGCGCGAGCTCGCTGAAGGACACGGGGACCGTCACTGTCAGGTCCTGGCCCGAGCGATCGAGCACGGGATGCGGATCGACGTGCACGGTGACATAGAGATCGCCCGCCGCGGCACCGCGCATGCCGGCCTCGCCCTTGCCCGCGATGCGGATCTTCTGGCCATTGCTCACGCCCGGCGGAATACGGACGGTGATCGTGCGGCTCCGTGTTTGCACGCCGGTGCCCGAGCAATCAGCGCAAGGGCTGTCGATGATGGATCCGGTACCGCGGCAGTCCTCGCAGGGCTCGCTGAACCCGAACGCGCCCTGGTTGCTGCTGATCACGCCTGCTCCGTTGCACCTCCGGCAGGTTCGCGGAGCGGTGCCGGGGCGTGCACCACTGCCGTGGCAGGTGGTGCACGCCGCCGGGGAGGTGATGCGCAGCGGCACAGTGGTGCCGAGGATGGCGTCGCGGAACGTCAAGCGCGTGTCAGTCTCGAGGTGACGGCCTCGCTGCGGTCGGCGCGTGGCGCCAGGCTGGCCCTGCCGGTTGAACAGTCCCTCGAAGAGGTCGCCGAAACCACCGGCGCCTCCGCCGCCACCGCCGCCACCGAAGATGTCGCCAAAGCTGAAGCCTGCATCGGCATCGCCGGTGGACTGGTAGCCGCCGCGCGGATCGAATCCGCCAGGCCGATAACCGCCCCGGAACATCCGTCGCGCCTCGTCGTACTCCTTGCGCTTGGCGGGATCCGCCAGGATGCTGTGCGCCTCGGAGACCGCCTTGAACCGCTCCTCGGATTGCTTGTCCCCCGGATTCGCATCAGGGTGCAGATCGCGAGCGAGCTTGCGGTACGCCTTCTTGATCTCCTCCTGCGACGCATCCGAGGAGACGCCCAGGTCCTTGTAAAAGTCCTTCTCGAGCCATTCACGTTGAACCATCGGGCGCCCCTCCTTCCTCCAGTATTCCTACTCCGCGTCCTGGCTTCCACCAGGCGCGGCATCTTCATCGTCGCTGTCGACGACAGCGACCATCGCGTGCCGCAGCACCTTGTCGCCGAAGGTGTACCCCTGCCGGAGCACCTTTCCGACAACCGGCTCGCTGCCGCTGCCCTCGTGCTGCACGGCCTCGTGCAGGGACGGATCGAACGGCTCGCCCTCGCTGCCGAACGCGGCGAGGCCCTGGCCCTCGAGCACGGCCTGGAGCTTGTCGGCCACGGACCTCAGCGGACCCGATTCGAGATCGCCGTGGGCGCGGGCACGCTCGAGGTCATCGAGCACCCCGAGCAGCTCGACCACCACGGTGGCCTTGGCCGCGTTCTTCTCCGAGGCCCGGTCGCGCTCGACCCGGCGGCGGTAATTGACGAACTCGGCCTGCAACCGCTGCAGGTCCGCCGTCCGCTCGGCCAGCTGGGCCTCGAGCTCGCGGACCTGAGCGCCCTCATCCGCAGCCTCGTCCGCACCGGGCTCGTCCGCGGTCGCGCCCTCACCGGCATCGTCCCCGCTGGCGGCGGGCGCCGGGTCGACGACATCGCCCTCGAGGGGCGCGTCCGCCGCCGACCCAGCCTCGCCGTTCCGGGCCGTGCCAGTCTCGGGATCGATCTTCCGATTATCGGTGATCGTTACCGGTTCCTGATCACGTGCGTCGGATTCGCTCACTTGGTGTCCTTATCGTTGGGCTCGTCCACGACCTCGGCATCGACGACATCGTCGGCACCCTGGTCCGCGCCAGCGCCCTCGGCACCCTGCGCGTCCTGGGCAGCGGACTCGTACATCGCCTGGCCCATGGCCTGCGACTCGGTGCTCAGCGTCTCCATCGCGGACTTGATGGCCTCGGCGTCGGTGCCAGCAAGGGCATCCTGCAGTCCCTTGAGAGCGGTCTCGACCTTGCCCTTGGCCTCTCCATCGATCTTTTCCTCGTTGTCCTTGAGGAACTTCTCGGTCTGGTAGACCAGCGACTCGGCCTGATTGCGGACCTCGGCCTCCTCCTTGCGCTTCTTGTCCTCCTCCGCGTGCGCCTCGGCGTCCTTGATCATCTGGTTGATCTCGTCATCGGACAGGCTGGAGCCACCCTGGATCTTGATGGTGTTCTCCTTGCCGGTGCCCTTGTCCTTGGCGGTGACGTGGACGATGCCGTTCGCGTCGATGTCGAAGGTGACCTCGATCTGCGGGACGCCGCGCGGGGCGGGCGGGATGTCCGCGAGGTCGAACGAGCCGAGCAGCTTGTTGTGCCGCGCGATCTCGCGCTCGCCCTGGTAGACCTGGATCTGCACCGAGGGCTGGTTGTCCTCGGCAGTAGTGAAGGTCTCGGACTTCTTGGTCGGGATCGTGGTGTTGCGCTCGATGAGCTTGGTCATCACGCCACCCTTGGTCTCGATGCCCAGCGAGAGCGGGGTGACATCGAGCAGGAGCACGTCCTTGACCTCGCCACGGAGCACGCCAGCCTGCAGCGCGGCACCAACAGCGACGACCTCATCGGGGTTGACGCCCTTGTTGGGGTCCTTGCCCGAGAGCTCGCGGACGAGGTCGGACACGGCCGGCATGCGGGTGGAGCCACCGACGAGCACGACGTGGTCGATCTTGCCGATCGCGACGCCAGCGTCCTTGATGACCTGCTGGAACGGCGCGCGGGTGCGGTCGAGGAGGTCGGCGGTGATCTTCTGGAACTCGGAGCGGCTGAGCTGCTCGTCGAGGAACAGCGGGTTCTTCTCCGCGTCCACCGTGATGTACGGCAGGTTGATGGTGGTGCTCTGGCCCGAGGAGAGCTCGATCTTCGCCTTCTCGGCAGCCTCGCGGAGGCGCTGCATGGCCATCTTGTCCTTGGTCAGGTCGATGCCGTTCTGCAGCTTGAACTTGTTGACGAGCCAGTCGACGATGCGCTGGTCCCAGTCGTCGCCACCGAGGTGGTTGTCGCCCGCGGTCGCGAGGACCTCGACCACGCCGTCACCCATCTCGAGCAGGGACACGTCGAAGGTGCCGCCGCCGAGGTCGAAGACGAGGATGGTCTGTTCCTTGCCGGCCTTGTCGAGGCCGTAGGCGAGCGCTGCCGCGGTGGGCTCGTTGACGATGCGCAGGACGTTGAGGCCCGCGATCTGCCCGGCCTCCTTGGTGGCCTGCCGCTGGGCATCCTCGAAGTAGGCGGGCACGGTGATCACGGCGTCGGCGATCTCCTCGCCCAGGTACGCCTCGGCGTCGCGCTTCAGCTTCATCAGCACGCGCGCGCTGATCTCCTGCGGCGTGTAGTTCTTGCCGTCGATGTCGTTCTTCCAGTCGGTGCCCATGTGGCGCTTGACCGAACGGATCGTGCGATCAACGTTGGTCACGGCCTGGTTCTTCGCGGGCTGGCCGACGAGGACTTCTCCGTTGCGCGCGAAAGCCACTACCGACGGCGTGGTCCGCGCACCTTCTGCGTTGGCGATGACAACAGGGTCACCACCCTCGAGCACTGATACGACCGAGTTGGTAGTGCCGAGGTCGATTCCGACCGCTCGCGCCATGGTGTTCCTCCTTGTAGATATTCCTGACATCCGATCAAAGATGAGCGGATGCGACTCAAAGCTACGTGTGATTCGACGATCACGCCAGTCACCTGAGCCTATCCCGCTCAACCTTACATGGAGGATAACGGCCAGCCATCGGCGTTTTGTTCCCGGGCCACTGCACGCCAAGGGAGATCCACGCCACACTGCCGTCACGATCTCATGACGTCCCCCTCGCGCCCCTGTCCAGCAGGACCAGCAGAACATAGAGTTATTCCGGAGCCTGCCCTCACGCAGCGCCAACCCAAGAAAGGGCGACCAGAGCCAACGATGCGCACCTCACCACTTCGCCGCGCGGGCACCGCCGCGCTCGCTGCCCTCGCTCTCGGCATGGCCCCGCTCACCAGCGCGCATGCCGAGCCGGCCCCTGCCCCCGACGCAGCGGCCCTGCCCTCCGCGCTTGTCGAGGCCCTCGAGCGGGATCTTGGCATCACGGCAGAGGAATTCCTCGAGCGCTCCGCGATCGCCCAGGACCTCGCCGCCTTCGCGCAGGACCTCCGGGCCCGCTTCCCCGACGAGTTCGGCGGGGCCTGGCTCGACAATGGCGTGCCCACGATCGCCGCGACGACGAGCAATCTTGCCGAGGAAGCCGAGGAGGCAGGATTCGCCGTCACCGAGGTCTCGCGCACCGAGACCGCCCTGCGCGCTGAGCTCGCCGACCTCCAGAGGTGGATCGATGCGCTCCCCGAGCCGCTCGACGGCATGTTCCGGGGCGCCGTCATCGACCTCACCCGCAACGCCGTTGTCCTTGGCCTCGCTGAGAGCGAGCTCGGTTCCGCCATCGACCTGCCTGGCCTGCTCGACCGCGCCGGCGTCGTGCTGACGCCCGCCAACGATGTCGTCCCGGGCGAGGACACGATCGACGAGCAACCCCTGACAGGCGGCAGCGACAATCCACCGGAGGGCGCGCCAGAAGGACAGGACGCTGAGCAGCAGGTTCCAGGGCAGCAGGGCGTGGCCGATCGCGACCTCCCACCGGCCAGCACCACGGTCCCGCCGCAGCTCGAGGTCCTGGGCGGCGACGCGTTCATCGCCGGCAACGCCACCTCGCTGCGCTGCTCGCTCGGGTTCAATGGCATTACCGAGGACGGCAAGGCGGTCAACCTCACCGCGGGCCACTGCAACCCGGACGGCCCCGGCACCACGGGAACGCCCACCCGCTTCCTGCAGGGTCCCCTCGCTGGCCAGGTCTTCGGCAGCTTCACCGAGACGAACATGGACAAGGTCGACTTCGCGGTGATCACGATCGATGACGCGCACCAGGAGGCCTTCTCCTCCGCCGGGATCCGCGGCGGCGGCGACCTCCGCATCACCGGGACGGCGGACCCCGTGATGGGAATGCCCGTGTGCAAGTCCGGCGTCACCACCGGCTTCAGCTGCGGCGTGGTCACCGCCACCAACCTCACCCTGCAGATCGGCCCCCGCACCCTGGGCAACGCGTTCACCTCGAGCATCTGCGCGCTGCAGGGCGACTCGGGAGGGGCGATCATCAGCGGCACTCGCGCCGTGGGCATCTCCAGCGCCTCGGACGTGGGAGATTTCACATCGTGCTCCGCCGCCATCGAGGAGACCTCGATCTACGGGGAGACGCCGCTGCTCTACGCCACCCCGATCAATGACGTGCTTGCCCGGGTTCCTGGCGTCCGGCTGAACACCGAGTAGCGCATCGGGAGCACCGCCCGCGCTCGCCCTGGGATGGCTGGAAAGCCGACGATCCCAGGGCGTTCGCGCTGCCAGGGCACCAGAATCTTCAAGTTAGGCTCGCCTGCACGAAAGCAAGCCGGAGGGCACGTAATACCGTTAGGACAGACGAGTGTGCGCGCGATCAGGTGCTCATGCCCCGACTGGACCACGAAACGCTGGCACTAGGCGAGGCGAGCATGGGATGCGCAGGCCTCGCCGCGACACAACCGCACAGGAATACCCCGCGTCCCGCGAGAATCGCACCTTAAGTTACTCGCGGGTAACATAGGGGGAAGCGGACGGCTTACGGCTGGCGGCACACGCCGCCACGACAGAAAGGCCACGACGACATGAGCGACGTGACGCCCGTTACGCTGACGCTCGGCACCATCGCCGCAGTCGTCAGCATTCCATGCTGGATCATCTTCTGGGCCGGCGCCTGGAAGATGGTGCAGACCATCCGGCTCGGCCAGCCAGACGGAACACGCCTGTTCCCCGTCTGGCCGCGGTTCAAGCAACTCATGATCGAGTTCCTCGCCCACACCCGCATGAACAAGTTCCGTTCCGTGGGCTGGGCGCACTGGCTCGTGATGCTCGGCTTCCTCCTGGGAGCCTCGGCCTGGCTCGAGGCCTACGGCGAGACGTACAACCCGCACTTCCACTGGCCCATCATCGGTGACCTCTTTGTCTGGAGCCTCCTCATGGAGCTGCTCGGCATTGGCACCGTCGTCGGCATCATCGCGCTCATCATCGTCCGCCAGCGCAACCATCCACGCCGTCCCGACCGGATGTCACGCTTCTCCGGCTCCAGCTTCTGGCAGGCCTACTTCGTCGAGGCCGTCGTACTCATCGAGGGCCTTGGCGTCGTCTTCGTCCGCGCCTCCAAGTACGCCGTCTATGGCGGAAACGATATCTCCTACTTCGCTACGCGCTGGATCGCCGAGCTGCTTCCCGCCGAGCCGGTCCTGGTCTCCATCTTCGCCATGATCAAGCTGTTCTCCGGCATGATCTGGCTGCTCATCGTCGGCCGCTACATCACCATGGGCGTGGCCTGGCACCGCTTCTCCGCGTTCTTCAACATCTACTTCAAGCGCGAGGACGACGGCGGGGTCGCGCTCGGCGCCGCCAAGCCCATGATGTCCGGCGGCAAGGTCCTCGAGCTCGAGGAGGCCGACCCCGAGACCGACGCGTTCGGTGCCGGAAAGGCCGAGGACTTCTCCTGGAAGGGCCTGCTCGACTTCACCACCTGCACCGAGTGCGGCCGCTGCCAGTCCCAGTGCCCCGCCTGGAACACCGGCAAGCCCCTCTCCCCGAAGCTGCTGATCCTCTCGCTGCGCGACCATACTTATGCCAAGGCCCCCTACCTGCTCGCCGGTGGCCGCAAGGACATGGCCGGCGAGGAGATCGGCCTCGTTGACGCCGACGGCAACCCCGATGAGGAAGCCCTCGCCAAGATCCCCGAGGCTGCCCGCATCGAGGCAGGTCGACCACTCGTCGGCGAGGTCACCGGCGACCCCGCCACCGACGGCGTCATCGACCCCGAGGTCCTGTGGAGCTGCACCACCTGCGGCGCGTGCGTGGAGCAATGCCCCGTCGACATCGAGCACGTCGATCACATCATCGACATGCGCCGCTACCAGGTCCTCATCGAGTCGGCGTTCCCGTCCGAGCTCGCGGGCCTGTTCAAGAACCTCGAGGTCAAGGGCAACCCCTGGGGCCAGAACGCCAAGGACCGCGTGAAGTGGATCGACGAGGTCGACTTCGACATCCCCGTCTACGAGGGCGAGTTCGGCGACACCGAGTACCTGTTCTGGGTCGGCTGCGCCGGCGCGTTCGAGGACCGCGCCAAGCGCACCACCAAGGCGGTCGCCGAGCTCCTGCACATCGCAGGCGTCGAGTTCATGGTGCTTGGCACCGGCGAGACCTGCACCGGTGACTCCGCCCGCCGCGCGGGCAACGAGCTGCTGTTCCAGACGCTCGCCCAGCAGAACATCGAGACGTTCAACGACGTCTTCGAGGGCCGCGCGCAGTCGCAGCGCAAGATCGTCGTGACCTGCCCGCACTGCTACAACGCCATCGGCAACGAGTACCCGCAGCTCGGCGGCGACTTCGAGGTCGTCCACCACACCCAGCTGCTCAACCGGCTGGTGCGCGACAAGCGGCTCATTCCCGTCAACGAGCCGTCGAAGAGCATCACCACCTATCACGACCCCTGCTACCTCGGTCGGCACAACAAGATCTACGAGGCACCCCGCGAGCTTGTCTCCGCATCGGGCGCCACGCTCACCGAGATGCCACGCCACGGCGAGCGGTCCCTGTGCTGCGGCGCGGGTGGCGCGCGCATGTGGATGGAGGAGCACCTCGGCAAGCGCGTCAACGTCGAGCGCACCGACGAGGCCCTCGACACCAACGCCCAGAAGATCGCCACCGGCTGCCCGTTCTGCCGCGTGATGATCTCCGACGGCGTGACGGCCCGCCAGGAAACCGGCAAGGGCGAGGGCGTCGAGGTCGTGGACGTGGCAATGATGCTCCTCGAGGGCGTCAAGCGCGGAATGCCCGAGGGAGTCACCGTCGGCTCCAAGCGCTCCCCCGCCCGGGTCGCCGCCGCTGCCACCGCAGCACCCAAGGCGACCGCGGCCGTGGAGACCGAGCCCAAGGAAGCAGCACCCGCCGCGGGCAGCGATGCACCAGCAAAGCCTGCCGCGGCCAAGGCGCCCGCCAAGGGCGGATTGCAGGTCAAGGCCACCAAGCGCCCAGGCGCCAAGGCCGCCCCTGCAGCCGAGCCTGACGCGGCGAAGGACGAGCCGGCGGAGGACGAGCCGGCCAAGAGCGAGTCGGGAGCGCCTGCCAAGGCACCTGCAAAGGGTGGGCTGCAGATGAAGTCCGCGGCCAAGCGCCCCGGCGCCAAGGCCGCAGCACCTGCTGCCAAGCCCGCCGCCGAGGAGCCAGCTGCCGAGAAGCCAAGCGAGCCTGCGGAGGCAAAGCCGGCAGACGCCACGGACGACGCTCCGGCAAAGGCCGCGGCGGCACCGGCCAAGGCACCCGCCAAGGGCGGCCTGCAGATGAAGGCCGCGGCCAAGCGCCCCGGCGCCAAGGCCGCCGCTCCCGCTGCCAAGCCCGCCGCCGAGCAGCCAGCCGCCGACAAGCCAGCGACGGAGGAGCCTGCACAGGACAAGCCAGCCCAGGAGAAGCCTGCTGCGGCGAGCAAGCCAGCCGCCGAGCCGGAGGCCCCGAAGGCCGAGACGCCCCAGCCGGAAGCAACCCCGAAGGAAGCTCCGGCAAAGGCGCCTGCCAAGGGCGGGCTGCAGATGAAGGCCGCTGCCAAGCGGCCAGGGTCCCAGGCCGCGGGTTCCGCGAAGCCCGCGCCGGAGAAGGCTGCTCCAGCAGAGCCCGCTCCGGCAGAGGCAGCCCCTGCAGAGTCGGCTCCTGCAGAGTCGGCCCCGGAGAAGCCGGAGCCGAGCGAGGCACCCAAGGCTGCCGAGCCCAAGCCCGAGGCGGAGCCCAAGGCACCAGCGGAACCAGCTTCCGATGATGCTGCGAGCACGTCCGATGAGTCGTCGACCGGCAAGCCCGAAGCGGCCGACAAGCCAGCTTCCGATGACAAGCCCAAGCCGAAGGGCCTCGGGATCCAGCCCGGCGCCAAGCGTCCCGGACAGGGCGCCAGCTAGCCTAGCCAGGCAATAGCACCGTGGCCCCCGCTCCCACCCCGGGAAGCGGGGGCCACGGCTTTGTGGCGAGCTCCTGCCGGTAGCAGGCCGGCAAGGTCCGCGGTCATGAGCGCGGGCCGCGCCATCTCCGGTAGGTCCGTGCATATTCGCTCGACAGCAGTGGCACGATGAACACGTGAGCCGAAACGATCCCCTGCATCCGCATCATTACCAGCCGCGCGTCCTGCAGCAGTCGAGCAAGCTGCAGGACGTCCTCTACGAGATCCGTGGCCCCGTGCACGCGCACGCGGCCAGGCTCGAGGCGGAAGGGCATCGGATCCTCAAGCTCAACATCGGCAACCCGGCCCCGTTCGGCTTCGAGGCACCCGATGTGATCATGCGGGACATGATCGCCGCGCTCCCCTACGCGCAGGGCTATTCCGATTCCAAGGGCATTCTCTCGGCCCGGCGTGCCATCGTCACCCGCTACGAGCTCGTGCCAGGCTTCCCCGAGTTCGATGTCGATGACGTCTTCCTCGGCAATGGCGTCTCCGAGCTCATCGTGATGGTCATGCAGGCCCTGCTCGACAACGGAGACGAGGTACTCATCCCGGCACCCGACTACCCGCTGTGGACAGCTGCCACCAGCCTTGCCGGTGGTACTCCCGTGCACTACCGATGCGCGGAAGAGGATGACTGGAACCCGGATGTCGCGGACATCGAGTCCAAGATCACCAAGAAGACCAAAGCGATCGTGGTGATCAACCCGAACAATCCCACGGGCGCTGTCTACTCGGAGCATGTGCTCAACGAGCTCGTTTCCCTCGCGCGCAAGCATCGGCTCCTGCTGCTCGCCGACGAGATCTACGACCGCATCCTCTACGACGACGCGAAGCACGTCTCCCTCGCGACCCTCGCTCCCGACCTGCTGTCGCTGACGTTCAACGGGCTATCCAAGGCGTACCGCGTAGCGGGCTACCGATCCGGCTGGCTGGTGATCACCGGCCCCAAGGATCATGCGACGAGCTTCCTCGAGGGCATCAACCTGCTCGCCTCGATGCGACTATGCCCGAACGTCCCGGCGCAGCATGCCATCCAGGTAGCGCTTGGCGGGCACCAGTCCATCAATGAGCTGATACTCCCGGGAGGCCGCCTGCTCGAGCAGCGCGACACCGCCTGGGAACGCCTCAACTCGATTCCCGGCGTGAGCTGCGTGAAGCCGCGTGGTGCGCTGTACTGCTTCCCTCGCCTCGATCCCGAGGTGCACGAGATCCACAACGACGAGCAGTTCGTGCAGGACCTGCTGCTGCACGAGAAGATCCTTGTCGTCCAGGGCACTGGCTTCAACTGGCCCGCCCCGGACCACTTCCGCATTGTCACGCTCCCCTACTCGAGGGACCTCACGGTGGCGATCGAACGGATCGGCAACTTCCTCGCCAGCTACTCGCAGTAGGTGATACGGCAGGTCAGCCGAGGTCCAGCGGGACCTCAATGATCGAGGTGTCAGCGTCTGGAACCGCCTCGGGCTGCGGCGCTGGTGCAGGCGCTGGGAGGGGTTCAGGCGCTGGTGCAGGCGCTGACTGAGGTGCCGGGTCCGTCTGGGGTGCCGGTGCAGGCCGAGGGGCCGGTGCAGGCTCCTGCGCAGGCGGCGGTTCCGGAGCGGGCGCGGGCTCGGCCGCGGGAACCCAACCCTCTGGCCGCTGAGGCGGTACGGCCGGCTGCTGCGGCGCTCCTTGTGATCCTGCCGCCGCCGGGCCCGGTTCCTGCGGGACTGGTTCAGTCGGCGTTGGTTCAGGCGGTGGCGCATTCTCAGGCGATTGCTCTGTCTCGAAGGCTTGCTCCGTGGCGGCGGGCGGCGCGGAAGGTCCGGGTGGCGTCGGTTCGCCTGACCCCTCACCCGCGGTCTCGGACCGGCTGGGAGCGGGCTTTTCCGCACTCGTGCGGTCCTGCCGCAGCAGCACATCGTCGCGGGCCTTGCCCTGCCCTGGCAGGGACTCCGCGAGCGGACCGTCGATGACCATGGACGCTGAGCCCGACGAGGTCATGTCCGTGGTCAGGTGGATCCCGAGCCCAGTAGTAGCGAGCAGCGCGATCACAGCGGCTGCCCGCGTGAGTCCACGGGACGCCAGAGAATTGCGCCCCAGCGCCCTCGCGCGGCGATCCGCAGATCGAGGAACGACCAGCCCCGCTCCGAACTCCACGGGTGCGCCACCGGCAGCAGGGTCGGTGCGCGCGAGGAGCACGGCAGCGCCTATCGCCGCGATCGCGGTGGGATCCTCCGCGACCACGAGCGGAACAGACCGGTAGTTTCGGGCTATCGGCGCGACGAGCACGGAGGCCGTGCCGAGGAGGACGATCGACTCCGCCGAGATGCCGAACTGGTGGGCCACGTCGAGGGAGCTACGGAATGACCGCTGTGCCACGCCGTCGACCACCCGGGCCACGTCTTCCCGGTCGATCGTGCGGTGGCGGCCCAGCGCGATCGACTCGCGGTCGATGAGCGTGTGGCGGAGATGATCTATCCGCGCGCGGGTACCAACGATCGAGGCGATCGCGTCATCGATCGTGCGCAGGCTCAGCGTCGGATCGTATGCCCGCGCGAGGCATTCCCCAGCTGCGGGGTCGATGAGGCTGAATATCGTTCCCTGATCGCCCTGGCCGTGCAGGATGACATTTCCTGGCGGGGTGTAGGCGCCGATCTCCTCGAGGTAGGCCCATTGTGCCTCCGCGAAGTCCACGAATCGCACCGTGATCGATTCGATCGCGGATAGCGCCTCGAGCACCGACGGGTTCTGTGATTCCATCGGGCACGCCACCACAACGGTGGTGAACCGGGCAGCCTTGGTTCGCGCCACCCAGTCCTGCATGGTGGTGACAGCGGCCACCACTGCTTCCGCGTACGCACCATCGATGATGGGAATGCACTGCTCGTCGCAGGCCCCGTCGGGGTAGCGCAACGCGGACCGCACGTGTCCTGCGTCCATCGCGATTCCCAGTAACGATCCCACCTAGCGTCCCTTCCGTAGCGGCCTTCGCTGGCCCGCACGCCGTTAGGGATGAGTGTGAACGCTCGACATCGTGGAAATCTGGCAACTGTAGTGCTTCGCAGTCAAATCGAAACCGATCGGTCACCGAATACGAATGCCGCGGCATGCCCCTGGCCGGAACCGTCCTAGACCGTCGAGAGATTGCGTCCCAGCGCGCGATACGTCCAGCCTGCGTCCATCCACTTGCGGGCATCGAGGCAGTTGCGGCCGTCGGCGATGACGCGACCACGCACCACGCCCTCGAGCTCCGCGGGGGCGAGCTCCCGGAACTCCGGCCACTCGGTGAGCACCAGCACGACATCAGCCTTCTCGCACGCATCGACC
Organism: Hoyosella levis; assembly: GCF_026008515.1. Classification (GTDB taxonomy): domain Bacteria; phylum Actinomycetota; class Actinomycetes; order Mycobacteriales; family Mycobacteriaceae; genus Lolliginicoccus; species Lolliginicoccus levis. The sequence goes on along the minus strand of NZ_BQYM01000005.1, from coordinate 100,220 downwards.
ACGGAATCGGAATAGCCGAGCGTGGGGAACACCTTGCGCGAATTGTCCATTGCCTTCGGGTCATACACGCTGACCGCGGCTCCCTTGAGCTGCAACATTCCCGCTACGTTGAGGGCCGGGGAGTCGCGCACGTCATCGGAATCGGGCTTGAACGCTGCGCCGAGGACCGCGACGTTCTTGCCGATCAGCGTGCCACCGAGCGCCTCGGTGGCGATCTCGACCATGCGGCCGCGTCGCCGCATGTTGATGTTGTCCACCTCCCGGAGGAACGTCAGTGCTTGATCGGCGCCTAGCTCGCCCGCGCGGGCCATGAACGCCCGGATGTCCTTGGGCAGGCAGCCCCCGCCGAAGCCGAGTCCAGCGTTGAGGAACCGGCGCCCGATGCGGGCGTCATGCCCGATCGCGTCGGCGAGCAACGTGACATCCCCGCCCACGGCCTCGCACATCTCTGCCATGGCGTTGATGAACGAGATCTTCGTCGCGAGGAACGCGTTCGCGCTCACCTTGACCAGTTCCGCGGTGGCGTAGTCCATCACGAGGAACGGTGTGCCCGCATCAACCGCCTTGGCGTAGACCTCCCGCAGGATCGCCTCCGCCTTTCCACCAGGCTGCACGCCCGCCACGATCCGGTCGGGCTCGAGGGTGTCCTTGACGGCGAAGCCCTCGCGCAGGAACTCCGGGTTCCAGGCCAGCTCCACCTGGTCACCGGCCGGGGCGAGCCGTGCCACGCGCTCCGCGAGCTCCGTGGCCGTGCCCACCGGAACCGTCGACTTGCCCGCGATCAATGCCGGGCGCGCCAGCAAAGGACCCAGCGTGTCGATCACGCTGTGCACGTACTTCAGGTCCGCCGCGTACTCGCCGCGCCGCTGCGGGGTGCCCACTCCGATGAAGTGCACATCGCCGAACTCCGCTGCTTCCTCGTACGACGTAGTGAACTTCAGGCGTCCCGCCTCGATGTTCCGCTTGAGGACCTCAGGCAGGCCGGGCTCGTAGAACGGGACATCGCCGACCTTGAGCCGCTCGATCTTCTGCGCATCTACGTCCACGCCCAGCACCTCGTGGCCGAGCTCGGCCATGCACGCGGCATGCGTTGCACCGAGATAGCCCGTACCGAACACCGTCATCCGAATCGCCATGCCCCAAACCCTAGGCAGTGCGAGTTAATGAAGCCCGACCAATCGGTGAAGTCCGGCTACCGGTTCACTATGACGTATCTCTCCGTGACCACAGCACGGGCCCTACGTGCGGAAGTTCAAGTACGACCTCGACGGCGTCGGGCCCCGCTGGCCCTGGTACTTCGACCCCGTCCGCGCGCTGCCATACGGGAACTCCGCCGGGCTCGACAAGCGGATCAAGCACAACTGGCCGATCTTCATGCCCGGCCACAATGTGATCGGCAGGTTCGCCACGTTCGACAGCTCCAGCGTGATGTGCCCACTGAAGCCCGGGTCAATGAACCCAGCCGTCGAGTGCGTCAGCAAGCCCAGTCGCCCCAGCGACGACTTCCCCTCCAGCCGGCCCGCCAGATCGTCGGGCAAGCTGCACACCTCCAGCGTCGACCCAAGCACGAACTCCCCCGGATGCAGTACGAATGGCTCCCCCTCCGGCGCCTCCACCAGCGATGTCAGCTCATCCTGCTGCAGCTTCGGATCGATATGGGTGTACCGCGTGTTGTTGAAGACCCGGAACATGTTGTCCAGCCGCACATCCACGCTCGACGGCTGCACCAGCACATCATCGAACGGCTCTAGGCCCAGCCGGCCCGCCCCGATCTCCGCGCGGATATCCCTATCAGAAAGAAGCATCGGCACAGCCTACCGGTGCGGCGCCGTGGTTCTGCGTCGGCGCAGGGGCGCTCTGCGAGCACGGGAGCCCGAGCCCGCTCCGCTGGTGGAAACTTCGCACCCTCCAAGCGGGAAAAGTTTCCACTCGCGCGGGGACCCGGCCGCGCTGGTCCCGGCGCCCAGCTCGCCCTCCGCCCGACACGCCCGCCGTCGCGACCACCGGCGACAGGAACAGCGCGCGAAAGCTTGCTACACTCGCATACCGCAGCACGCACGCTGCAGCGCCGATGTAGTTCAATGGCAGAACATCAGCTTCCCAAGCTGAATACGCGGGTTCGATTCCCGTCATCGGCTCTCGCGAAACGCCAGCTCAGAGCATATTTCTGGGCTGGCGTTTCGCGTTGCGGGGCAAGCTGGCACCTCCGCAGCACCTCAGGCGCGGGGCGCGGCTGTACGGACTTGTCGGTGCGGCGTGAGACGATCGTCAGCGTGGCAATCAACAGTGATCTGTACGTTTCAATCCGGTGCCGTGGGCGGCTTGAGGAAAATAGCGAGGAGGCTTGGCGCCTTGCTGACTGCCCATTTTGCTCTGGCACCCAGATGATCGTCGTTGCGAATACAGATCCGTTGGGTGATCGGCGAGAACGCCACTACGTGGAATGGCTCCGCTGTGTCAACTGCTTCCGTGGCCTAGTAATAAATGGAAGCAAAACAAGCCCTGCCACCATGCCCCTTGACGACCCAGAGCATCTCGGAGGCGCAGACCTTGAGGCTTGGCTTGAGGTTCGGGGGTGCTTGTCGGTAGGCGCTAATACTGCCGCCGTGATGATGTGCCGCAAGCTTCTCTTTCACATGGCCGTCACCCACGGATTGCCCGAGAAGAACGCCAGGGACCGTTCGCCCACCTTCGCAGAAGCGCTTGAACACCTTCAGAGCGAGGGCATAATCACTAAACATATGCGTACGTGGGTGGATAGAATCAAGGTTGTAGGAAACGAAGCAAACCACGAACTCCCCGGCATTGCCGCTGATGACGCTATGGATGTCGCGAAATTCACGCGCCAGCTATTGCACCTGGCTTACGACCTCCCTGCGATGGTAAATGGCTAGCAGTGACCCATCGAACACATGCGTCAGGTAGACACGCACAAAATTGTCGGTTGGCATATGCAGGGTCTATGCCATGCCTGCCCTACAGCCGGTTGACTAATCAACCAACAAGACTCGCCCTCTCGAACATCCCAAATTTGCAAGAACTGCCGACTGGTTCATGCGATTAGACACCGCGCTCCAAGCAACTGCAGGATTCGCCAATCAGCAAAGCGAGACAGGCCCCATATAGATTGCCGCATTCCCTTCGCAACGCCAAACTGCTAGTACATGGCGCAGCTCTAGTCGAGGCTAGCTCCCTTCGCGTCGAGCTTGCACAAGTAAGCGGGCGGACGCTTGGGTCGATCGGCACCGCTAGCCTGCGTCCCTGATCGGCACTACGTTGCCGCTGTGCGCGGGCTGGCCCAGCGCGCCCAAGGCGGTCATGGCGTCGGTGTGGTCCTCGTCAAACAGGTGTGCGTAGATGGTCAGCGTGGTGGTGACCTTGGCGTGGCCCATGTACTTGGCTATGGCCAGGGCCGGCAGCCCCGCCGCCACGCACAGGCTGGCGTAGGTGTGCCGCAGCGCGTGGAAGCGCAACGCAGCGGGCAAACCTGCGTGGGTCAGCCGGTTGGCGCGCAGCACCGCCGGGCGGTACACCGCCTTGTAGAAGTTCTGGTGGCGCAGCGGGGCGTTCCAATCGAGGTCTAGCCGCGCGGCGGCCTGCTCCGCGGACAGGTCGCCCAGCACCGCCGCCGCCGGGCGGGCGGCCCTAACCCCGGTGGGCCGCTCCGGGATCAGCCGGAACGCCGGGAACAACGGAGCGGTGGCGCAATGGGCGCGGGGGTGGCGCGCCAGGTACGCGCGCAGCAACGCCGTGGTGGCGGGTGTTAACGGCACCCGCCGGCGGCTGCCCTTGGTCTTGGGCACGTCGTACACCTGGGCGCCGTGCACCACGATGGCGGTGCGCTCCACCCGCAGCGCGCCGGGCCGGTTGGGGTTGCGGCTGGGGGCGGGCAGGTCAACATCGCCCACTTGCAGGCCGCCCAGCTCGGCGGCGCGCAGCCCCGCCCACGCGGCCACGTGCACCAGCACGTTGTACGGCCAGGGCGTGGCGTCTTGGAGGGCCTGGACCTGCGCCGCCGTGAGGAACTGGGCGGGGTCGTCCACCACGCCGGGGGCGCTGCCCTGGGCACTGGTCTCGCTGGGCACCTTTACGTGGTCGGCGGGGTTAACGTCCAGGCGGCCATCCACCACCGCTTGCGCCAGCACCATCCTGACGACGAAGTACTCGTGCCGTACGGTGCTGGGCGCCTTGCCCGCCGCCACCAGGCCTTGCACAAAGTCGCTGATCTGCTGCCGCGTGATCTTGGCCAGCGGGTACCCGCCAAAGGCGGCGTTAATAGGTCCGCCGGGGCGCAGATGGTTGGCGTAGCCCGCGCGGGTGCGGGGCTTTAGGTCGTGCCTGCTGGCTAGCCACTGGGCGGCGGCGGCGCCAAACAGCACCTGCCCGGCCCTGGCGTCCCAGGCGTGGCCCCTGTTCTGCTTGTAGTCGATGCTGGTGGCGTAGGCCTCGGCGTCAGCCTTGGTGGTGAATCCACCCTTGCTGCGGCACTTGCCGTCGGGCGTGCGGTAGCGCACCTCGTACCGGGTGGCGCCGGACTTCAGCGTCTTGCGCTGCACGCTGGCCATCACGCCACCGCCTGCTGAGCGGCGCGGGCCAGCACACCCCGCACGGTGCTGTATTGCCACTGCGCGCCCCCGCTAGGCGTGGGAATACCCTCTGCGGTCAACTGGCGCGCAATGGCCTTGGCCCCCAGGCCTTGCTGTGCGTGCAGCACCACAATGCGCGCTGCCAGCTCAGGGGTGATCATGGGCGGGCGCCCCAGCCGCTTGCCCGCCCGGCGCGCGCGGTGCAGGCCCTCGCGGGTGCGCTCGCTGATCTTGCGCTTCTCCTCCGCTGCCACGGCCAGGCGGATGTCGGCTAGCAAGCGCTGGCTGGGGTCGCCGCTGTCGGCCTTGTCGCAATCCATTAGCCGCCAGCCGTAGCGCTCCGCCCGCTTGAACAGCTTGGCCGCGTCCTCCTGGTCGCGGGTGGCGCGGTCCAGCGCGCGCACCAGCAGTGCATCGGCCACGCCGGACTCAATCGCTGCGATGGCCACCTGCCTGCCGTGCATCTTGTCCGTGCGCGTGCCGCCCACGACGTCAGTAATGACGGTCAGCAACTCGTGGCCGTTGGCCGCGCACCAGTGCTCCAGTGCGTGCCGCTGCGCCGCCAGGCCGTGGCCGTGCGCGCCCTGCTGCTGCGTGCTGACCCGCACGTAGCCGATTACCCGCAGGGGTGCTGTGGTGTCCAATGTCCGCTCCCGTAGTGAGTTGGGGGCACCCAACGCCCTAATCGGACGTTTAGTGCGTTTAGTACGCCCCAAACACTACCCGAACATACGTTCGATCACCACGCGCAAAACAGGGCCTGATCTGCGACTTTAGTAGGCGCTCGCACCCCCAGGGCTAGCCGCGCCTGCGCCGCCGCCGGGGCACCGGCGGGCACTTGCCCCGTGCCGGGGCTGTGGTGGCCGCTGCGGGCCTTGCGGGCGCCGTGGGGCTGGCGGCCGGGGCGGGTGGTTTTTCAACTGCTGTGGCGAGCGCTAGCTCGTTCTCCACCCAATCGGCGTCCACAACCTGGCCCGTGGGCACCCCGCGCGCGGCGCGGCTGGCCGCACGGCCACCGCTAGCCAGCTCCGCGAACATCTGCTGCCAGGGCTCGGGGTTCACGTTGACGTCTACCGCTGTGCGCGCGCTGACGCCTGCGCGGTCCAGCACGTCCTTTATGGCGGCCAGCTTTACGCTGTCGCTCACGCCGTCTTCGGTAGCCAGCTTTAGCAGCTGCGCCGCCGCGCGGTCGGCGGCCTCTTCCAGGCGCCGCCGCGCCGCCGCCTTAACCTGGGGCGCCGCGCCGCCATGCGTGCGGCACACCGTGGCCCCGTTGATAGGTGACTTTTTGCATGGGTGTCCGCTGGTGGTGCGGGCGCTGCACCGCCTCCGCTCTGGATTCCGCTCGTACTTGCGCTTGGGCCTAGCGTGATTCTCAGTCACTTTCTCCTCCATCCTTTTGCCCCGCTCAGGGCGGGGTACCAAAACCCGCTAGGTGGGGTACTGGGGTACCAGTACCCCACCGCCTGCAAAAAACAGCCCCAAAACCCTATACGCGAAATGAACAATTCTCTCTCTACCTGGTCTTTTGCAAACCCGGGGGCCTGCGGGGGCGCCAAGTTTTTATGTGGGGTGGGGTACGGCGTACCCCACGTACCCCACCTATTGCCCCGCTAGCTGCACCGTGTAACTGCCCTGCTTGCCGGGCACCTTAGCCACCACACCAGCCTTGGCTAGCCGGTCAACGGCTTCGTCGAGGTACCCCCTCAGCTCTAGCTTGAGGCGCTTAGATAGATCGCGCCGCGTTTGCTTGCCGTGTTTCTCTACATGCTGCGGAATGAGCTTTAGAACGCGGTCCAGGCGGGATTCTTCGAGCACTTCCTCAGCCGCTGCGGTTCGCGCCCCCTGCGCGCGCCCCGCCTGCTTGTTGCGGGCCTGGGCCTCGGCGGCGAGCGCTCGCTGCGCCTGCGCGCGGGTGGCCTGGCTAACCACCATCACTGTTTCCGCTAGCGCCCAGTCTTCATCTGTTACCTCCTTGGTGCGGCCATCCAGCGCCATGAGCAAAGCCGCCACCCGCAACCTCATCAGGGTGGTGTGCGCGTCCAGCTGGTCGCGGGGCTGCGCCCCGCGCAACCGCGCCACGCGCTCGTCGTCTACATGTCGCGCTACCGCAGGCGGCAGCCGCAAATGGGTGAGCTCACTAGCGGCCACCGGTTCGTCCAAACGATAGAACTTGTCGAACAACTTGGTCTCTTGCCCCGGCCAAGCAGCCAGCTTCCACTCCGTCGGCTCTGGGGGCGCTGCGTCGGGGGCGCTGGGGTCCTCTACCGGCATCCACAGAAAACGCTGCGGCGTACCGCCGTCGGCGTCGTCAAACAGCACCCGCGACCGCCCCGGCTGCACTCCAACTGTCATGGCCAGCCTGTACCGATGCCCCTGCAAGCTGACAGCCTTCTCTGGCGTCGCGTAGCCAAAACCCAGCAGCTCGCCCATCCACGCTTTGCGTAGCTCGGGCAGCAGCGTTGCACCGCTACGGCTGAACAACGCCGCCAGGGTGTCTATCTCGTCGGCTTTCAGCAGCACTGCTTCACGGACGTTGACCTGCAGATATAGCCCATTCTGCTTCTGCTTGTACGCAAACTGCTTCACCAGCCCCTCGCCAGTGCCGGGTGGCGCGATGTAGGGCTCGTCCTGAAAGGTCACCGCTTCCTTGCCGACAGCCTCCGCAGCCCCTTTGCCCGCGCCCGGCGGCCCGCATAGCGCAACAAACAGGTTCAGGGTGCTGCGGCCGCCCGTTAGCGGCGGCAGCACCACACCCGGCGGAATGCCAGCCGCAACACGCGCCAGCACCACGCCCAGCACCGCCCACGGGCTAGCCCGCCGCGCCCGCGCGAACTGCCGAACTTGCCCCAGCACGGCGCGCGACCGCCAGAACGCCTCCTCGTCGGTCGCGGGCAATCCCGATTCCCGGTCCATCCGTCGCCGCGTGTCCTCCGGGTCGGCTAGTCGGGCCTGCGCCAGCGCCCACAGCGCCGCGCGCTGAAACTCGTTGGGGCCGGGGCGGCGCCCTTCCGTGCCGTCGAACGCGGCATGGAACGCCTCCTCCAGCTGGGTGGCGGCTGCCCGAGCTGGATACCACCCGGCCAGCGCCTCGCGGAACGCCCACGGCAACACCTCAACCAGTCTCTCGTGGCGGCTGCCCTCCCCCTTGGTGAACTTACCTACCGGCACCTGTAGCGCGGCGGGCCGGTCGCTGGCCGTACAGCTCGCGTAGAACGCCTTCAGCTCGTCTGGGGTGGCGGACTCGGCTGCCTCGCCCGCGTGCGCCTTGACCACAGCCCAGGCCTCGTCAGGCAGCGCGGGCAATGTGCGGCCCTCTGCGCTGGGCGCGATGCGGTACTGCCCGCCACTGGGGTGCGGCGTGGGGGCCGCGATGATCACGCCCTTGCCGCGCACGTCGCCATACGGGCCGAACCCGCCCGCCGCGTTGCCCACCTGCACACCCGGCGGCACCCCGAACACGTAGTGGCCCCGGGCACTACCCGCGCCACGGGTGTGCTGCAACAGCCCCGGCGGAAGCCAATCGCGGAACTTCTCGGGCATCTCGTCTACATCCAGGTCAAACGCCACCGCGCCCGACCGGCCCACATGCAAGGCGATGCCGTAGTGGGGATTCTCCTCCCACCACTCCCGGATCTGTTGCAGGTCCCTGGTGGACTTGTCCTGCCAGCGGCCACCCACCACGCTGCCGGGGTTCTTTATGTGTTGCGGCGCGGTGGGCAGCACCCACCAGCCCGCCAGGGCGTACTGCAACGCCGCCTGGGGCAGAGGCAGCTCGTTGATCCCCTCGGGAACGTAAGGCGGCAGGAAGAAGCGGAAACCGCTGTGCTCGCCTTGGGGCTCTGTGATCCACGCGCGCGGCGCCGGATTCCACCCCCGCCGCTCCATCTCCGATGGCTTCCTGTCGTGTGGCTTGTTGGGGTCCGCCCGGTCGTTCAAATCGAAGAAATCTTCGTACCACCGCGAGAAGCCCGTTCCCCGTGGCTTTTCAGGTATACTTGTCACTGCTATTGCTCCTTTGGCACCGCCGCCCCGGCCTTGGATTGAGCCCCCTTGGCCGGGGCGTATCGCGTTTGTTGGCTGCACGCCAGAGGAAAGTCCAGAATCAGAAAAAGCCGATCCCGGACGCACCTCTAGCAAGGTGGTCCGCTGATCGGCTCCTAATCTTCGATTGCTAGTCGAAGGGCCTTCTACACAACGGTCCTCAAGATTCTAGATGATGGCGGCAGGCCTGTGCATCAGCACAGGCGGTCAATCGGCCAGTTGTTGCTGGGCGCCCAGTCGTCAAAGGCGACGAAGTCGTAGCCGCTCATCTGGCCGTCCACGCACGTAAAGCCGTACTGGCACCGCTGGCACGTGCTGAACAACGCCGTTGCCGCACCCATGCCCACGAGCATCCCAAAGTCCCCATACTCGCTCAGGCGATCGCCGCACCAGTAGCACGTGTGCGCCCAGTGATGCAGGACCATGCGGCATACCCGCTCCACGCTGAAGTCCGGCGGCACGGGCCATTCGGTGTGCTCGCTGAAGGCAACGCCGGGGTCACGCCAGCGCACGCGCTGCACGCCCACCGGCCCCGCCAGCTGCACCGCCATGCCCGCAGCAAAGGCAGCCGCGCCCCCGCGCGGGTTGTTGCTGTGGCCACGGTCCAGCAATGTGGCTAGCAGCAGCTCGGTGCTGGCCAGCTCGCACGGCTGGGTGGCGGCCTGCCGCACCGCTCGCCGCACGCGCACGTCCCACGCGGCCGCCGGGGTATAGCGACGCTGCCGCAGCGCGGCGTCTATCTGGTCGCCCAGCGGGCTGGCCGCGTCCGCCGTGCCGCGCGCGCCCTGTAGCGCGCCCCACGCCAGGGCTCGGTAGTCGCTCATGCGCGATCACCCCGCAGCCATGCGCGCACGTTGTGCTCGCTGTACATCCGGCGCCCGGCCACCTTGCTGCTGGCTAGCTGCCCGGTGGTGGTGGCGTGCTGCACCGTGCGCACGGTGATGTACGGATTGCCCACGGCCCGCGCGTACGCCACCACGGCGGCGCAGCTCAGCACGGGCACGGTGGGGTCGTAGCTGGGGGCGCTGCGCGCCTTGAGCGGATCTTGCACGGGAACTGTACGTCCCATTTCTTTTCTCCTCGGTCTGACAGAAAGAAACGCCGCGCAATCAACAGCGGCATACATAAAACTACACCCATTTACGCGCAAATACATCAACGCGCGCCATTTGTTTTCTCGGCGTCCGGCGCACGTGCAGCGAGCCTACAATGAATGACAACTTACACGCGCCCTAGGCGAACTAAAAGAATGAGAGATAGAATGTCGACTACATTTTCCGCGGATTGGATCGCACCAATATTCGGCGGCGACAGCGGCTACAGCGACCAAGGCGGCGTGCTGGTCAACCAGACAGCCGACGGCGTAGACCTGAACACCATCTGGGACGAGATCGCGCAAGTGCTGGACCTGTTCAACCAGGAGCGCTCGGCCATTACGCAGCTGGTAAGCCACCCCACCACCGCCGTGGCCGAGCCCATCCCCCAGGCGCTGCACAGCGAGAGCTTTGACCGCGCCAGCGAGTACGGCGAGCCCACCGGCGTGCGCGAGCCCGCCGACGCGCTACTGATGGGCTACGACTTTGAGGACTACGACAAGGCCAGCCGCTTTACGTGGAAGTTCCTGCGCGACGCCTCGGCCGAGCAGGTGCGCGCAGTGTTCACCCGCGTGCTGGAGGCCGACAACAAGCTAGTCACCACCACGATCCTGGACCGGCTGCTAAACCCCGCCGAGCGCGCCAACGAGCACCACCACCGCGTGTTTGGCCTGTACACCGGCAACGACGGCATAACCCCGCCGCCCTACCTGGGCAAGGCCTTCTCGCAGAGCACCACGCACTACCTGGCCAGCGGCGCCGCAGCGGTAGACAGCATGGACATTGAGGACCTGATCACCCTTGTCAGCGAGAAGGGCTACGGGCGCCAGGCCGGTAGCCAGCTGCTAATCCTTGCCAACCCGCAGGAGGCCGCCGCCATCAGTGCCTTCCGGGCCGGAGAGGAGTCCCGCCCCACCGAGGGTGGAGAGACCAGCGCCCCTATCGCCAAGTACGACTTTGTCCGCAGTGCCAGCGCCCCCGCGTACCTGACGCAGGACAACATCGTCGGCAAGGTGGCACCCGGCGAGTTCCACAACCTGCCGGTGCTGGGCAGCTACGGGCCAGCGTGGCTGATCGAGAGCGAGTTTATCCCCGCTGGGTACGTGGCCGTGGTGGCCAGCGGCGGCCCCAACAGCGCTACCAACCCCGTGGCGCTGCGGCAGCACCCCAACCTGGCGTACCAGGGCTTGCGCGTGATCCCCGGGCGCGACCAGCGCTACCCCCTGCAAGACAGCTTCTTCGCGCGGGGCTTTGGTACCGGCATCCGGCATCGGGGCGCGGCGGCGTGCTTGCAAGTAACCACCAACCCCACCTACACCGCCCCCGAGCTGAAGTGGTAACCATGCCCGCCCAGCACAACACCACCCCCGGCCCCAGCGAGTACAGCTGGGGCGCGGGGCTAGCACCGCCCGCCACCCCACGCCAGGGCTGGCTATGCCCGCCGGTAGCCAATCCGTTTCCGCCCAACCCCGATGAGGTGACCTAGCCATGGCCAGCTGGCGCAATCAGCCCCGCGACCGCCAAGGCCGGTGGTCCACCGGAATGCTTGCTGGCGCCGCTGCCGGGGCGGCGGTGGGCGGCACGCTTGCCAGCCCCCTAGCGCTGGACCGCATGGTAACGGGGAGCCTGAAGGCCGAGAGCCACCTAGGCACCACCCGCGACGGCAAATGGACCGGCGCTAAAGTAGGCGCCCGGTACCGCGCGCCGGGCGGGCGGCAGGTAGTGGTCAAGGGGATCGTGGGCATCAGCCGCACGCCCCCGCCAGCGCGCAGCAGCGCCGCCCAGCGCAGCGCCAGCACCGCTGCCACGGCGGCGCGCAAGCGGGCCGCGCGCACCGCCAGCAGCCCCGCAGCCGCCCGCGCGGGCACCAAAGCCACCCGCCGCACAAGTCAAGCGGCGCATCGCCACACGGGCCGGCGCATCGCGGACTAGATGGTCCCTGCCGCCATGAGAACATCGGTGGCATGGCAACGGAGATTTGGGTGGCCACTATTGGCGGTGTAGCCGGGGCGGTTAGCGGCGGCATAGCGTCGCTGCTGGCCCCTTGGGCTCAGTGGGGCGTAAAGAAAAAGCAACTCCGCCACGAGCGCCGCGTGCAGCGCATCGCCGAGTGGCGGGAGGGCATCAAGGAGCTGCAGAAGGAAGAGCTTCAGCGGCACCCGCCACGATCCGTAGTAGAGAAGAGTCGAAGCATCGACACCACAGGACTTACGCTGCCGCCGCTCGCTAAGCTCACGACTCGACATTGGTTTCTTACCTTGCGAGCCGGAATGAGCAATTCCAGCCTGAGCGAGCTGAATGAGTTGTTCGATACCCCACTGAAGGATCGCGTCGGACTGGTTCCTAGTTTTCTCGCCACGGAGGTGGCCCGCATCGAGCGGGACTGGGACCTGGTGTAGCCCCCGCCCTGGCACCTCCACAGCACCTCCACTTTTTGGGCGGGCCGCCCGCAGCAACGGCCCAGGCCGGGGCGGTGGCGTGTCGACAAAACAGCCAACTAGCAGCACTTTTCCTGTCGACACGGACGGCGCCTACCTGCGCGTTCGCACGCCTGCTCGGGGTCGGAAACACCTTCCCAAGCTGAATACGCGGGTTCGATTCCCGTCATCGGCTCTCGCGAAACGCCCTGGTAGAGGCCTCAGCCTCCGCCAGGGCGTTTGCCGTCTGCGGGGTGGCTGTACCTCCGCCGTACCTCGGATGTGTTGGCGAGCGTTGGTACACTCTGCCCCGTGCACGCACCAGACAGGAGTCTCGATCCTGGCCAGCATTACGAGACAGTAATCGCAACACGTGATGCTCTCTTGGAATCCGGTCGAAGCTACGACGACATCGAGTTGCTCGTTACACGTTTCGGATTCGACCTCGTCTACAGGGGCATTGACGACGTAGACTGGGGCAAGACGCTAATACACGCGGACACCAAAACGCTCACGAGCCTCGCGACCTATCTCGGCACTCTGCCAAATTCAATTGAACCAGGTGGGGCATTGGCTCCTGTGGATGCTTACACAGAACTGGCTGCCGCTGAAACAGCGCTACGCGAGGTTGTCCGGACAGCGATCGGCGCTTCTTGGATCGATGATTTCCCCGACCCAAAGCGCGCGGATTTAGAGGCAAAGCGCGTCGAGGAAGACAAACGGCGAGACGGCGTCAAAGTAAGTGACGACCTACTCGACTACACAGAAGCTTATCACCTCGAACGCCTGATTTTTAAACACTGGGAAAAGGTTCAACCCATCCTACAAGACAGAAAGCGGACCGAAGCTCACCTCAAGACTATGATGAGCGTGCGAAACACGATTGCACATGCTCGACCCGTAGCCCCATTTGAGAAACACTTGCTAGCAGGCGTAGCAGGCCAAGTTCAAAACTTGCTCGCCATCTACCGAAGCTCCTCTTCCGGACCTGACGCATTCTATGCATCAATTAACTACGTACGGGATTCTCTGGGCGATGAACTGGGCAGCGGAACGAATAAGAAGCAAGACAGGATCCCGCGCCTAAGCATCGGTCAAACCGTGTCCTTTGAATGTTCAGCCACCGATCCACATGACCGCGAAATATCATGGCGCTTTACACTCTATGGCAATTCGAGCAACGTAATGCCCCAAGAACTTGGCTACGCATATGGAGCAACCGTCACGTTTGACTGGACTGTCGCGAAAAGCCACGTCGGCGAAGGTCGTGTCGTCGGCATATCGGTGCACAACGAAAGCGAGTTCCAACGATACAACGGAGCTGACGACCGTGCCACATTCCACTACAACGTAAGTCCCCCCGTGCCGACGCCACGCCGTTAGCTTCAAGCCCTCAGCCTGCACCCCTAATCGGGACCACGTTCGCGGGTGGTGGCGTAGCCATACCCGCCAGGGCAGCCATAGCGTCGGTGTGGTCGTCCTGGAACAGGTGGGCGTAGACGGAGAGGGTCGTAGTGACCTTGGCGTGGCCCATGAACCGGGCGATCTCTAGGGGTGGGATCCCCGCCGCCACGCACAGCAAGGCGTAGGTGTGGCGTAGGGCGTGAAACTTCAGCCTGGGCGGTAGCGCCTAGCTCGCTAGCGGCCAGGCTAGCCCGCAGTACGGCGGGTCGGTAGACGGCCTTGTAGAAGTTCTGGTGGCGGACGGGCACGCCCCAGTCCAGGTCGAGCCGGGCTGCGGCCTCGGTAGTGTCGAGCTCCGCGAGCCGCGCAGCCTGGGCGGTAGCGCGGGCAGCCGCCGGGGCTCCTGCGGTAGTGCCCGCGCGGCCCGTCGGCTTGTCGGCGGCCAGGCGGAACCCAGGGAACAGCGGCGCTACCGGGTCGTAGCGGGGGCTGGCGGGGCCGTGGGGGTGGCGCGCCAGGTAGTCCCGCAGTACCGCCACAGCAGCAGGCGGAAGCAGTACCCGCCTACGCGATCCGCGCGTCTTGGGCACGTCGTAGGTGGGGCGCTCGTCGCCGGGGCGGAAGCCCACCGTCCGCTCCACGCGCAGTAGCCCTGGTCTGGTGGGCGCGCTGGGCCTGGCGGACTGCGGTGCGCATCGCAGGCTCGGCACGTCAACGTCGCCTACTTGCAGGCCGCCCAGCTCGGCCGCCCGGAGGCCTGCCCACGCGGCCACATGCACCAGCACGTTGTACGGCCAGGGCGTGGCATCTTGGAGGGCCTGGACCTGCGCGGGGGGGGGCGAGGAACATGTCGGGGTCGTCTACGAGGCCCGGTGTACCGCTGCCGACGCCGCGCTCGCTCGGGAGCTTCACGTAGTCGGCGGGGTTGGCGGCTACGCGCCCGTCCGCTACAGCCTGCCCCAGCACCATACGCACCAGGAAGTACGCATGCTTGACTGTGGAAGGCTTCTTATTTGCGGCGACCATCCTCGCGATCCAGTCGCTAATGAGGGGGCGGGTGATGGCGTTCACTGGGTACCCGCCCAGCACCGCATCAATGCAAAGCTCTCGCGCGTCGCCCCGGTGCTGGTCGGCTGGGGCTAGGGCGTAGGTGTACCCCGCACGAGTGCCGGACTTCAGGTCGTGCCGAGACTCCAGCCAGGCTGCCGCCGCTGCACGAAACCTCATCTCCCCGCTCCGCGGATCGAAGGTTGCGCCGCGCATCGCCGAGTAGTCCACGGTCAGCGCGTACGCCTCGGCGTCCTTCTTGGCACGGAAGCCGCCATTGGACGGCTGCTATGACAACCCATGACCCGCGCGGGAAGCCTGGAACTTCAGAGTTCTCTTGGGGTCCAGGACGAGCGCCACCGGGACTGGAAGACGCCCCACCCAGCGAGGGCGGGCGGTACCAGCCCGTCTGTCCGCCCGGGGAGCACATAACGGAGGCGGGCCAGCTAGCGTAGAAGGCGGGCATTGCGCACCGTCGGCCGAGGCCTCCCCGGCGCCGCATCACCCTGCCGCCTCCAGCGCTGACGCTTGGTCGCTTTTCGCTCGGCCTTCGCTGCGAGCTTTGCCGCGCGCGCTGCCTCGCGCGCCGCGCGCCGACGCTTCTTCTTGATATTTGAGCGGACTACCAATAGGGCCACCAGCCCTAGCAGCGCTCCGAGAATCGCGAGGGCCCAGGCCAGGCCCACGGTCTGAACGACCATAAACGGGACGACGATCAGAACAGCCAATACAGCAGCGAGCGGACCCGGCTTGCTTGCGCTAGTCGATCGGCTCCGGCCTCCGAACGACTTCGAAGCTCCAACACGCACAGGTCCAACCCCCGTGCCTATTCCAATGTTGAACCTCGCCACTGCTACCGCCTCATGTCTTCAGCCTGGTGGATACGATCTTCGACTTTCTATCGCCGCAAGGCCGCCAGACGTTAGCGCCAGCCACGACTGCCCCCGTGCTGTACCTCGCCTGTACCTCCACCCACGGCCACCCGCAAGGCCCCGCGAGTCAACCGTAGGGCTCCGCAAGTCAACCGACAACTCCTACCCTACCTGCAGAAACTCCACCCTCTCGATTGCGCTACCAGCGGCTTCGGCTTCCGGCTAGCGGACACGGAAAATGCTTCCCAAGCTGAATACGCGGGTTCGATTCCCGTCATCGGCTCTCGCAAAACGCCCTGGTAGAGGCCTCAGCCTCCGCCAGGGCGTTTGCCGTCTGCGCAGCCTCCGCGAACCCGACGCGCGGGACCGCGGTAAGCGAGCCCATGCACCTCCCGGTTCAGTCCTCTCCTGTGGCGTCAGGGCTGGTTGTAGGGCCGCGGGTCATCAGGTCGGCCTGGTTGGTGCCTTCTCGGTAGATCCTGCTGAGGCCGGTCCGACGTGCTGGCGGGGCCTGCGCCAGCTTGGTAGCCGCGGTCGCTTTCGTAGGTGCGGCCGGTGGTGGTGCGGGGATGATCGCTCGGACCGCCGACGACGCCTGGGTCCCTCGTGGGTAGGTCAGGGTCGATCTCGTTGGCCCGGTCGAACTCCGAGTTCACCTTTTCGCGGGCGGAGGCCGCGTCGGCACGGCGTGTGTGCGCCTGGTGTTGCAGCCCTTCCGCTTCCGCCGCCTTCGCGTCGGCCTCGGCTTGGGCGGCGCGCGCCTTTGCCGCTGTCTTGGCGGCGATCGCCTCGTTCTGCCCGACATCGTGCGCGTGCTCGTCGGCTTGGGCGCGAAGGTGAATGGCTTCGGCCCGACGACTCTCCTTGCGCTTCTTCGCTAGAAGCGACCCGATGATGGCGGCGATCACGAGGACCGCGACCACGGCGACGATGATGGCGACGATGGTGTTGGTTTCCATTTCGATTCCTAGTTCTGCTGGTGCCCGGTCATGGGCGGGGTTGGGGCGTGGTCGCTGTCCTTGCGCGTGCGACTACGCAGGAAGCCGAGGCGGCGAGGAGGGTCTTGGAGGGCTTCACCCGCATCGCGCTACCCATTTCTGGATGCCGCGGGAAGCTTGATCGTGGCTGTCGCCCGACACCGCTACGGCACCTGCGGGAGGAATACCCGGCCATGGCGCGGGCAAACGCACTTGTGGCCGGGCGCATGCCCTGCGCCCGGCCACATTATTGAGTAGGTTGTCGAGCCAGCGCCCGATGGAGCGCAGCAGCGCTCCGGTGTCTCAGCTAATGCCAAGCATGCTTCCGAGGTCGATGCACAGCGAGCCCGCGCACCCGGGATCCTCGGGGGCGGGGTAGGTGATGGTCACGCTCGGCGCGTCATCGCTTTGCGCGAGGCCGGTGGTCTCGCCGAGGGAGGAGCCTCCGCCCCCACCTCCCCCACCGGTTACGGAGCCGGCGCCTGCACCGCCCCCTCCGCCGTACAGGCCTCCACCGCCTCCGCCACCGGCGGCGGTCGCGGAGGGCCCTCCGGTGCCGCCGACGCCGAGCGTGCCATCCTGCCCGTCCGCGGCAGACGTGAAGCCAATGCCGCCATCGCCCCCTGCAGTCGGTGTCCCGGCCCCGCCGGCCCCACCGCCACTGGATCCACCAGAGCCGGCAGTACCGGGCTGCCCCGCATCACCCCCGTCGCCGGCTTGCCCGATCGAGCCTCCGCCTCCGCCGCCACCCGCGACGAGCAGGCGGGAACCTGGATCGGCGAGAGTGGTGCGCACGTCCGAGGCGCCGCCCCCGCCGGCGCCAGGGGCGCCTCCGTCGCCGCCACTGGCCCCGCCGTTGGCTCCGGGCGCGTCGCCCCCGCCACCCATCGTTCCGCCGTTGCCGCCGTTGCCACCCACGAGCACGAACAGGGTGCCGGAGAGTCCGCTCAAGGTGCTCTGGGCTGTTCCTGCCAGACCACCAGCACCGCCGTTGGCGCCGCCGCCCTGCCCACCGTGGCCGCCGATCGCGGCTATGGTCAACGTGTCGACGCCAGCGGGGATCAGGAAGCTGTGCTGGCCTGGCACGTCGTAGACGCAGGTGACCTGATCCCCCACCTGGGTGCATCCCAAGGGCGGTTGCGCGGCCGAGGTGGCCGGGAGCGCCACCGAGGCCACGGCGAGCGCGCCAGCACCACCCAGTCCCAGCAGCGCGCGGCGCGGCGCTCGGAAGCTTCTGCGGGAAGCGGAGGTTCGTGCGGATGTTCTCATCAGGGCCTCCGCTATCGCGATAGGTGTGAGCCACGGGCAATTTTTCACGAAGCTAGCATGGGCGCGCCTGGTGAGGTGGTGAATCGAGCCATCGGAGAGCACTCGCGGGCTGCCCCCGCCAGATGCCGCGCCGGCACAGCAACAGTCCTCTCGCCCCGTCTGCCCCCTTTGTGCCCGAGGCGCATGGTTGCGTCACTAGGCTTGGGGCGTGTCGGAGAGCGTTAATGCGAGCAGCTGGGACTTGACGCCGTCGGCGGGGCTGGCGACGCGCCGGGTGCTGGATGCGGACGCCCTGGCGGCATTGGTGTCGAGCGTGTTTGGCGCTGTCTTCACGGCTGTCTTCTGGATCGTTGCCGCGTTCTTGTTCGATGTGCAGGCCCTTGGCTTCGCCGGGGTGCTGGTGGCGGTGGCGACGGGCGTGTCGACGCTGGCGAACCTGGGGATCGGTGCCGTGGTGTCGCGAGTGGTGCCGGTCTCGGGCGTGAAGGCGATGGGCTGGTTCTTCCGTGGCAATGCCGCCGTCTTCATCGTCGCGATGCTGGCGGGGACGCTGGTGGTGCTGGTGGTGCCCCGGCAGGTGGTTTTCGAGTTGCCCTGGCAAGCGTGGGCGTTTCCGCCGCTGGTCGCGGGACTCGCTGTGCTGTCGTCGTATGACTCGATGGTGTCGGGGCTGGGCAGGGCCCGGTGGAGCGCGGTGGCGATGGTGGCCCAGGCTGCGGCGAGGCTGGCGCTGCTGGTGGCGGCAGGGGTTTTCTCGCTGGGCTCGACGGGCATCGCGATGGCGTGGTTCGTGCCGATGATGGTGCTGGTGCCGGTGTTGACGGCAGTGATCGCGCGCAAGATCGGGGGGAGCGAGTTCGCGGCGCTGGCGCCGCAGCAGGTGGACCGGGGCCAGATGATGCGGGGTGTGCTGCGCGCGTATGCTCCGGCCGCGCTGGGGGCGGTGACGCCCACGGTGCTGCCACTGCTAGTGATGGTGAACCTGGGGCCGATCGCGGCTGGCCACTTCATCCCGGCGTTTTTCCTGGTGCTGATGTTCGGGACGCTGTTGACGGCCGTGATGGGTCCGTTCGTGAGCGCTGCGGACCGGTCCGCGTGGGATCTCCCGGGCCTGGTCTATCGGTTCGCGTTCCTGCTCTCCTTGATGGCGCTAGCGTGCTCGATGTTCCTGGCGATCCTGGCTCCGACGTCCTTCGCGATGATCGACACCAGCTATGGGACGCATAGCTCGCCGTTGTTGTACGCGGGCGCCGCAGCGATGCCATTTGTGGCGCTGCAGGCGATGCATGGATCGCTGGCGCGGATCAATGGCGTCGTGGGGCGGGTTGTGGCGGCGCGCTCGGCAACGATCGTGGTCTTCCTTCTGGGCGTCGCGCTGGCGGTGGATGAGTACGGGCTGCCGGCCGTCGGGTGGTGGTTCTTCGTGAGCGAGGCTCTGGTCGCCGTGCTGATCCTGCCAGTGACCGTGCGGGAGTTCGGGGAGGCGGTCCGGGAGACCCGGAGCAGCGAGGTATTGCAGTGAATGTGGTGCAGTTCGCAAGGCGCGCTATTGGCATGGGCGCGGCCGGGACGTAAACTGACGTAAGTTACTGGCGAGTAGGTTGCCGGGTGGACCATCTTGTGAATGGCTGCCACGGCGTCATCTCGCTGGTAGGGAATCCGACGAACATCTCAACGGAGAGAGTGTAAGAATGGGCCACTACAAGAGCAACGTTCGCGACCTGGAGTTCAACCTCTTCGAGTTCCTGGGCCTCGAGGAAGTCCTGAAGTCCGGCGAGTTCGGCGATCTGGACGTCGACACCGTGCGCGACATGCTGTCCGAGGTCTCGCGTCTTGCTGAGGGCCCATTGGGCGAGTCCTTCGCGGATGCGGACCGCAATCCCCCTGTCTTCGACCCCGAGACCCACGAGGTCACGCTTCCCGAGTCCTTCAAGAAGTCCTTCCGTGCGTTGTGGGACGGCGAGTGGTACCGCATGGGCCTGTCCGAGGAGATCGGTGGCATCCCCGCGCCCCGCATCCTCGTGTGGTCGATCGCGGAGATGCTGCTCGGCGCGCAGCCCGCGGCATTCATGTACCAGGCCGGGCCGTCGTTCGCGAACGTCCTGTTCCACCTCGGCACCGACGAGCAGAAGAAGTGGGCCGAGCACGCGGTGGAGAACGGCTGGGGCGCCACGATGGTGCTGACCGAGCCGGACGCCGGTTCCGATGTCGGCGCGGGCCGCACCAAGGCCATCAAGCAGGACGATGGCACCTGGCACATCGAGGGCGTGAAGCGCTTCATCACCTCCGCCACCTCCGATGACCTCTTCCCGAACATCATGCACCTCGTTCTGGCGCGCCCCGAGGGCGCTGGCGCCGGCACGAAGGGCCTGAGCCTGTTCTTCGTCCCGAAGTACCACGTGGACTGGGAGACCGGCGAGTACGGCGAGCACAATGGCGTCTACGTCACCGGCGTGGAGCACAAGATGGGCCTGAAGGTCTCCGCCACGTGCGAGCTGACCTTCGGCCAGAACGGCAAGCCCGCCGTGGGCTGGCTGGTCGGCGAGGTGCACGAGGGCATCGCGCAGATGTTCGAGGTCATCGAGCACGCCCGCATGATGGTCGGCACCAAGGCGATCTCCACCCTCTCCACCGGCTACCTCAACGCGCTGTCCTACGCCAAGGAGCGCGTCCAGGGGTCGGACATGACGAAGATGACCGACAAGACCGCGCCGCGCGTGACCATCACGCACCACCCGGACGTGCGCCGCAGCCTGATGTCGCAGAAGGCGTACGCCGAGGGCCTGCGCGCTGTGTACCTCTACACCGCCGTGCACCAGGACGAGGCTGCCGCGAAGCTCGTCGCCGGCGTTGACAAGGACCTCGCCTACCGCATCAACGACCTGCTGCTGCCGATCGTCAAGGGCGTCGGCTCCGAGCGTGCCTACCAGTACCTCACCGAGTCGCTGCAGACCCTCGGAGGATCGGGCTTCCTCCAGGACTACCCGATCGAGCAGTACATCCGCGACGCCAAGATCGACTCGCTGTACGAGGGCACCACGGCCATCCAGGCGCTCGACTTCTTCTTCCGCAAGATCGCCCGCGACAAGGGCGTTGCTCTGGCCCACGTCGCCGGCGAGATCAAGAAGTTCATCGACGACCCGAACGGTGACGAGCGCCTGAAGAACGAGCGCGAGCTCCTCAACGCGGCGCTCGAGGATGTCCAGGCGATCCTGGGCACGTTCACCGGGCACCTCATGGGTGCCGCCGAGCAGATCGAGGAGCTCTACAAGATCGGTCTCGGCTCTGTGCGCCTGCTGCTCGCCGTGGGCGACCTGCTCATCGGCTGGCTGCTGCTGCGCCAGGCCGAGGTGGCTCTCGCCGCGCTCGACAAGGGCGCCAGCGAGAAGGATGTGCCGTTCTACCAGGGCAAGGTCGCGGTTGGCTCGTTCTTCGCGAAGAACATGCTGCCCGAGATCCACGCCATCCGGCAGGTCCTCACCAACATCGACCTCGACCTGATGGAGCTCGACGAGGCGGCGTTCTGATCCACCTCGCACCACCGAGCACCTAGTAGGGGCGGGCCGCGCAAGCGGTCCGCCCCTTCTCGCATCACCGCGCCGGGCGCATGATTTCCGCCACCTTCCCGTACATGATTGATCAGCAGTCAGTAGCGTCAAACAACGGGCACACCAATGCGTCGTCCGCGATAGTGGACACCACGGGGCCCGCCCCATTGCCAGCGACTACGCGGCATCCCGGGAACATGGCGGCAACACGGCGGAGGAACCACCCATGGACGACGCGCGCGGCGACACCGCCGAACCCATCATTTCCGTCGCCGACCTCTCGCTCCGTGGCTCGCGCGGCACGGTCTATGGCCCGCACACCTTCGACATCCAGGAGGGCGACCTCGCGGTCATCCAGAGCCCCCCGGGCACCGGACGGACCGCGCTGCTGCTCACCCTCACCGCGCGCATGCGCCCGAGCGCAGGGTCCGCGACCATCCTCGGCCTGCCCTACCCCAAGCGGGGCCATCGCATCCGCAAGCACACCGCCATCGCTGGCTTCCGCACCATCGACGACCTCGACGACAGCCTCACCGTCCGCGATGCGCTGCGCGAGCGCGCCACCTGGAACAGCCCCTGGTACCGGCCCGTGGGCCGCCTCGGCGACGCGGATGTCGAGCACGCCTGCGCTCCCCTGTTCGGCGATCGCCCCATCCCCACCGGCAAGACCGTGCTGTGGGACCTCAGCCAGCTCGAGCGACTGCTGCTACAGATCTCGCTGTCGATGATGAGCAGCCCGCGCATCCTCGCTGTCGACGACCTCGCCCAGATCGAGGACAGCACCGAGCGGGGCTTTCTCGTCGAGCAGCTCGCCGCTCTCACCGAGCACACCACCGTCCTCACTACGTCCGCAGATCCCGTAGCTGACCATCCCGCGGTGCTTCGCCTCGAGCTTGCCGCCAGCCGCCACTGACCCCCGTCCGGAGACTCCAACCATGGTCGCAGCACTCTCCTTCGGCACCGAGCTCAAGAGGTTCGGCCGCGAGAAGCTCCCCCGCCTCGCCATCGTGGCGATCATCTTCCTGCCGCTCCTGTATGGCGCCATGTACCTGTGGGCCTACTGGAACCCGCTCGGCAAGGTCGACGAGATGCCCGTCGCCATCGTCAACAGCGACACCGGAGCGCGGATGGACGGGTTGACTGTCCGGTTCGGCGAGCAAGTCACCCGCGAGCTCCAGCAGCGCGGCGACCTCGGCTGGGTCCGCGTCAACCAGGAGCAGGCTCAACAGGGCGTCGAGGACGGGACCTACTACTTCGCCGTCGAGTTCCCCGAGGACTTCAGCGAGGCCCTCGTCTCCGCCGCGGGGGACGACCCGCGCAAGGCCACCATCCGTGTCACCTACAACGACGCCACCAACGCCATCGGCACCACCATCGCCCAGACCGCGATGGATCGCATCCTCAATGTCATGTCCGAGACCATCGGTGCCCAGTCCGTCGACCAAGTCCTTGTCGGCCTCCAGACAGTCCGTGGCGGGCTCGTCGAGGCAGCCGACGGCAGCCAGCAGCTCGCCGACGGCACCAGCGAGCTCCGTGCCGGGGTAGCCGAGCTAGGCGAGGGCGCGCAGCTGCTCGCCACCAACCTCGTCACCGCCCGCGACGGCGCGAACGTCCTCGCGGATGGCACCGGCCAGCTCTCTAGCGGCATCCAGCAGCTCACCGACGGAGTCCTGCCCCTCGCCGACGGGCTCGATGACCTCCAGGATGGCGCGCGGCAGCTCGGCGACGGGGCCGACCAGCTCAGCGGCGGAGTGAACCAGCTCGTCGCCCAGCTCGACGTGCTCGCCGAGAAGCAGGCGCACATCACCGGCACGCTCAGCGAGGTCGCCACGCTCCTGCGCACCGTCCCCCACCCGGTAGCCCATGACGGCGCCGCCGAGCTCGACCGGATCCGCGGCGAGATCGACCGGCAGGGCTTCGGTCCCGAGTCACAAAGCCAGCTCCAGCAGCTCCGCGATGGCGCCGCCCAGCTCGCCTACCAGATCGGTGACCCCACCAGCCCGTTCCGCACTGGCCTCGCCCTCGCCGCCGACGGTGGCGACCAGCTCACCGGCGGCGTCACCCAGCTCCGCGACGGCGCGCAGGAGATCAACAACGGAGCCGTCGAGCTCGCCGACGGACTACGCCAGCTCGCCGACGGTGGCGGGGAACTGGTGGGCGGCATCGACCAGCTCACCGACGGCACCAGCCGCCTCGACGAGGGCGCCACCCTCCTCGCCAGCGAGCTCGCTGCCGGGTCCCAGCAGATTCCCGACTGGAACAACCAGGAGCGCCTCGAGCACGCCGAAGTGATCGGTGGGCCGCTCGAGGTCAACCCCCGCCACGTGGCCTACGCCTCCACCTTCGGCACGGGCATGGCCCCGTTCTTCATCTCGCTGGCCCTGTTCATCGGCGGATTCATTCTCTGGATGCTCATGCGGCCCCTCCAGTCCCGGCCGCTCGCCGCGGGACTCGGCGGGCTGCGCACCATCCTCGCGTCCTACTGGCCCGCGATGCTCGTCAGCGCCGCCCAGGCCGTCGTCACCTTCCTCGTGGTGCGCTACGCGATCGGACTCGAGGCCGCCAATCCCGCCGGGCTGCTCATCTTCCTCGTTCTCGTCGGGTTCGCGTTCCTCGCGTTCATCCAGATGATCTTCGTGCTGCTCGGCCCCTCGACCGCGCGCGTCGCCGTGCTCGCCCTGCTCATGATCAACCTCGTCTCCGCCGGCGGGCTCTACCCGCCCGAGACCACCGGCCAGCTCTTCGAGACCATCCACCCCTACGTGCCGATGACATACTCCGTCACCGGTTTGCGGCAGCTCATCATCGGTGGCGCCGACGGCAGGCTCTGGCAGTCCGTGATAGTCCTTGCTGGCTTGCTCGTCGTCTCGATGGCGATCTCGGCCTACGCCGCCCGGCGGCAGCAGGAATGGAGCATGAAGCGCCTGCACCCACCCATCCCGGCGTAATCGAGGGCTGATCCGCTGGCACCCAGCGGCATCCCGTGGCACCGCGCGCCAAACGCGATAGAAACTGCTCGACACGCCGGTGCAACACGCCACTGTGCGGTCAGTTTGCGGTGCGTTTGCGGAAGGGGGCGCCCCGCGCGGGCTCGGAGTCGCGCGGCCCGCGCGGCTGGCTACTAGCCCTCAGCGGGTGGAGCTGGCTCGGAGGGAGCTGGCTCCGCGGGTGGAGCTGGCTCGGAGGGCTCGGGCTCGGAGGGCTCGGGCTCCTCGGACGGACGCTCCTCCCCCTCGTCGCCGTTGTCACCCTCGTCGTCATCCGAGGGCGGTGGTGGCGGAGGCGGCGCCTCGCAGACCACTTCTGGCTGCGGCACGTAGCGGACCGTGCGGGTCTCGCGCGAGATCTCGTCGCCGGAGTCCGCGTCGCGAATGATGCGCGTATCACTGGTGGTGAATCCCTGGCCACCGGCGCTTGGCTGGCAGTTCGGGCCCTCGCGGAGGGTGATCCGTGGCGGCGAGGTGTAGTCCCACCGGCCACCGTTGACCGATTCGACGTCGACGGTCTTGGTGCCCCACATGCGTACCGTCACCGATGACTGATCGCCGAATGACTGGATGAGCACGCCCGTGTCGTACTGGTTGCGGAACTGGAGATCGATCGATCCCTCGAAGACCGTCGCCTCGCGGCCTGCTGGGTACCGCGAGATGTAGTAGCTGTGCTCGGTGTGATCAACATCCTCGAGCCCGGCGAAGTATGCGGCGTTGTAGAGCGTGGTCGCGAACTGGCTCACGCCGCCACCGACCGCGGTCGACGGCCGACCACCGAGGATGATGCCGGAGTCAACGTATCCCTGCGCGTAGCTGCGGGTACCGGTGTGGTTATTGAGGGAAAACGTCTCGCCCGGCTCGATGATCGCGCCGTTGGTCTCCTCCGCGGCCTGCCTGATATTGACGCCCGAGGCGGAGGCGAATCCGCCAGTGGTGAACTCGCCGATCACTTCCTCGATGCCCAGTGCCTCGGCATCAGCTGTGGTGAACTCTGCCTGGGTGTCCTCGTAGACCGCGTCCACGGTGCGGCCCTCGACGCGCTGCATCAGCTCGGGGAGGTCCGCGAGGGTCGCGTCCCAGTCAACGGTGGTGCCCACCTGATCGGGCACGACCTCGGGCCCATCGTCACCGATCCGTACCGTCGCCTCTACCGGCGGGACCTCTGTCTCGCGCAACTGCGGAGCCAATGCCCTTCGCGCGGCATCCACGCTGTACTCGGGCTCGAGCCCACCGTCACCATCCGGGGCGAACGACACGACATCGCCCATTTCCTCGGGGGCAAGGACTGCCTCGGCGCCATCCTTGCCACGAATCACCAGGTTCGAGGAGACCGCGGGCTGCGCGAACTCCGTCAGTGCCGCATCGAGGCCTTCCTCGGTGACGGTCACCTCTTCGACCTGCACGGGTAGCCGCACGGGCTCGGGGAACAGCCACCGCTCCACGATCGTGGCGCGAGCCTCGTCGGCGGGCACGATGAGGCCGTCGCGTGGCTGGATGAGCTGCGGAGCACCATCGACGAAGACGATATCGCCCTCCACCGCCTCCTCATCGACGGCTGCCTTCACCTCATCGACGACGGCCTCGAGCCGGGCACCGTCGACGGTGCTGGCGAAACCGACCTCGCGGGTGCGGAACAGATCAGCGAGTCGCGTCACCGGATTCAGGGGCTGGCGACTAGCCTGATCGACCGTCGCCTCGATATCGAGCGCCAGGCCCGCCTCGTCCGGCAGGATCGACGACTCCATCTCGTCCGCGATCACCACGAACGGTTCCGAGGCGCGGGGCACCAGCTCCGCCTCCAGCCGCTGCCGCGCATCCTCGGGGGACAGTCCGCCGATCTCGACAGCGGCCACGGTCACGTTGCGCGGCACCTTGTCCCGGGATACGAACCAATCCACCGCGTAAGCCACCGCGCCGGCCAGGACCAGCACCATCAGCAGGCCGGCCACGACCACCAACGGCCGTGCCCTCGAACTTCTGCGATTCGCCACAGTCGCCTCCCAACCGCTCAAGCGGCTCCGGTAACACGCTTCCTAGCTAGGTTAGGCCCCGCGCCATCGCGCTCGCGCGGCGGCATGACCTAAACCAATCCCGACAAGTCCTGCCCCTCGTCCGTGACCAGGCGGCCGCGGCGCGCGGGAAGTCCCGCGCGGACGGCCGGGTCGGGGTTTCGGGTCTACGCGCGGGACTTACTAGCCGTATCGGCGTTGCCCCGCAACGCGTTACAGGCCCCGCGAACCACGAATCGGCCCCGGCCCGCGCGGGACCGCTGGAACGCGAAAGCCCCCGGGCTGCAACAACTACCCGGGGGCTCCCGCAAGCCAGCGATCATGACCAGGCAGGCGAATCCATCACTCGACCTGCTTGATGCGCGAGACTTACGCCTCGATGATGGCCACAGCGCCCTGGCCGCCAGCGGCGCAGACCGACACGAGCGCGCGCCCGCCACCGTTCTCGGCGAGCATCTTCGCGGTCGAGGCGACGATGCGGCCACCGGTCGCGGCGAACGGGTGCCCGGCCGCGAGCGAGGAGCCCTTGACGTTGAGCTTGCTGCGGTCGATCGTGCCGAGCGCGCTGTCGAGGCCGAGGCGATCCTTGCAGTACTCCTCCGACTCGAAGGCCGCGAGGGTGCACAGCACGACCGAGGCGAATGCCTCGTGGATCTCGTAGAAGTCGAAGTCCTGGAGGGAGAGGCCGTTGCGCTTGAGCATCCGCGGGATCGCGAAGGTCGGCGCCATCAGCAGGCCGTCGGGGCCGTGGATGAAGTCAACAGCGGCGGTCTCGTAGTCACGCAGGTACGCGAGGACGGGGATGTTGCGCTGGGCGGCCCACTCGTCGCTCGCCAGCAGCACCGTGGAGGCACCGTCCGTGAGCGGGGTGGAGTTGCCGGCAGTCATGGTGGCGTCCCCGAGGGAGGTGCCGAAGACCGGCTTGAGCTTGGCGAGCTTCTCGGCGCTCGAGTCCGGGCGAAGGTTGTCGTCCCGGGTCAGTCCGAGGAACGGAGTGGTGAGGTCATTGAAGAACCCGGCGTCCCAGGCCTTGGCCATGTTCTGGTGCGAGGCCGCGGCGAGCTCGTCCTGGCCCTCGCGGGAGACGCCGAACTCCTTGGCGGTGATCGCGGCGTGCTCGCCCATCGACAGGCCCGTGCGGGGCTCGCCGTTGCTGGGGATGGCGGGCACGAGCTGGCTCGGGCGAAGGTTGCCGAGCAGCTTGATGCGATCACCGGTGGTCTTGGCGCGGTTGAGGTCGAGCAGCAGGCTGCGCAGTTCCTCGTTGACGGCGATCGGCGCGTCGGAGGTGGTGTCGCTGCCGCCACCGATGCCGGACTCGGAGCGCCCGAGGGCGATCTGGTCCGCGACGATGCTGATGGCGGTGAGGCCGGTGCCGCAGGCCTGCTGCACATCGATCGCGGGGGTGTAGGGCGCGAGGGCGCTACCGAGCACGGACTCGCGGATGAGGTTGAAATCGCGCGAGTGCTTGAGGACGGCGCCGCCGGCGACGAGGCCGATCTCCTCGTTCTGCAGGCTGAACCGGCTCACGAGCCCGTCGAGCGCGGCAGTGAACATATCCTGGTTGGAAGCCTTCGAGTAGGCCTTGTTGCTGCGCGCGAACGGGATGCGGTTGCCGCCGAGGATCGCTACGGGCCGGGTCTGCCGGCCCTCGGGGGCTTTGGCCGCTTTATTCGACGATGTCACTTCAGTCTCCAAACAATTCGGGAGTGTTGGACTACCACGTATTCTTACTCACCGGTAAGTTAGTTGTCGATACCGTGCACTCCGGCGTACATTCCGGGAGGATACAACGCGGCCGGGGGCGATGCGTGGATGTCGCCCATCCCTGCGGCGCGCCGCAGGTGAATGCCCGTGCGGTAGCGAACTGCGACAAGCGAAACTGCGACGAGTGACAACACTCACGAGAGGTGACACGTGTCAGGCAAAAAGGGAAGCACCGATCTTTACTCCACACTGATCTCATCCGCCCCAGGCGCGTTCCTGGCGGGCAAGATGGGCCTGCCGCAGCCGGAGGAGCTGCGCCGCTACAAGGCTGGCGAGCCCGCGCTGCCCGGCCCCGTCATCGTTGGCGGCGAGGGCCGTCTCGTCGAGCCGATCCGGGACCTGCTGTCGGACTACGAGCTCGGCGACGACACCACCGATAAGTTCGGTGGCCTGGTCTTCGACGCCACTGGCATCACGACCATCGAGGGCCTCAAGCAGCTCCACGACTTCTTCAAGCCGCTCATGCGCAAGATGGCGCCTTGTGCCCGCATCCTGGTCATCGGCACCACGCCGGAACTGGTGAAGAAGACCGATGAGCGCATCGCCCAGCGCGCCCTGGAGGGCTTCAGCCGCTCCATCGCCAAGGAGCTGCGCCGTGGCGCCACCGCGAACCTCCTGTACGTCTCCCCGAAGGCCAAGAACGACTTCACCGGCCTTGCCGCGCCGCTGCGGTTCTTCCTGTCCGCCAAGTCGGCGTATGTCGATGGCCAGGTTGTCCGCGTGGACGAGAAGTCCGCTTCGGCTCCCGCGGACTGGGACAAGCCGCTCGACGGCAAGGTCGTGCTCGTCACCGGTGCCGCACGTGGCATCGGCGCCACCATCGCCGAGATCATGGGCCGTGACGGCGCCAAGGTGATCGTGGCCGACGTGCCGCAGGCCGGCGACGCGCTCTCCGACGTCGCCAACAAGATCGGGGGCGTGGCCCTCGCCCTCGACGTCACCGCGAGCAATGCCGCGGAGAAGATCGCCGAGACCGCCCAGCGCTTCGGCGGCCTCGACATCGTCGTCCACAACGCCGGCATCACCCGCGACAAGATGCTCGCCAACATGGACGACGGTCGCTGGAACTCCGTCATGGCCGTCAACCTCGTTGCCCCGAAGAACATCACCGAGGGCCTCGTCGCCAACGGTGGCCTCAAGGAAGGCGGCCGCGTGGTGGATGTCTCGTCCATCGCGGGCATCGCCGGCAACCGCGGCCAGACCAACTACGGCGCCTCCAAGGCCGGCGTGATCGGCATGGTCGACGCCGAGGCTCCCGAGCTCGCGAAGAAGTCCATCACCATCAACGCGGTCGCCCCGGGCTTCATCGAGACCCAGATGACCGCCGCGATCCCGCTCGCCACCCGCGAGGTCGGCCGTCGCCTCAACTCGCTGCTCCAGGGTGGCCAGACCGTGGACGTCGCCGAGACGATCGCGTTCTTCGCCAGCCCTGCCTCCAGCGCGGTCACCGGCAACACCGTCCGCGTGTGCGGCCAGAGCCTGCTGGGTGCCTGATGGGCAAGCCAACCAACATCGAGGTACTCGACAAGCAGAGCATGCTCGGCAACTACGCCAAGGCCGTGGCGGGCATGCTGCCGCTGCCTGGCGCCAAGGCAACGAGCCTGCCGGACCGTGTGCTGCGCAACGAGAACGTCCGCATCGACATCGACAACCTCGCGGCCTACAACCAGGTGTGCGGGCTGCGCCTGCGCAACACAGTGCCGGTGACGTACCCGTTCGTGCTCAGCTTCCCCGCGGTGATGAGCCTGCTCGTGGCCAAGGACTTCCCGCTGCCCGCCATGGGCATGGTGCACATGGCCAACAGCATCGAACAGATCAAGCCCATCGCCGTCAGCGATGTGCTCACCATCGATGTGCATGCCACTGACCTGCGGGAGCACCGGGCCGGACTCCTCGTAGATCTGATCACCGAGATCACTGTCGAGGGCGAGCTGGTGTGGCGGCAGGCAAGCACTTTCCTGCGCAAGCAGCGGACCAGCCTCAGCGACGAGCCGCGGTCGGAGCACACCGATACCGCCCCGGGCGCGGATGGCGGCCTCCCCACCACCAGCGTCAAGGTGACCCCGGCGCTGATCGCGCATTACGCGGAGGTATCCGGGGACCGCAACCCCATCCACCTCTCGAAGGTCGGCGCGAAGGCATTCGGCTTCCCGACGGTCATCGCGCACGGCATGTGGACGGCGGCAGCAACCCTCGGCAGCATCGAGGGCCGTATCCCGGACGCGGTGGACTACACCGTCCGGTTCGGCAAGCCCGTGGTGCTTCCCACCAAGGTCAAGGTCTTCGCGGACAAGACCGCGAACGGCTGGGACCTCGCGCTGCGGCACCCGAAGAAGGGCTACACGCACCTCACCGCCACGGTGACGGCGCGGTAGACAGCCACCTAGCAAGACGCCAGCCCCAGGGGATTCCCTCTGGGGCTGGTGCTTTTCAGTGGTGTGGCACAGGCGATGCTTCTCAGCGCGGGAGTGGCTTCGCGGCCTCCAGCGCGGGACGAGCTAGTGAACGGGCTTGCGTCCCGCTAGGCCACGCCAGGCAAGGTCGGTCAGCAAGGTGACCGCGTCCTCGGGCTGGGCCGTCCCATCGGCGATCAGGTCCGCGACCGCCTCCCCCGCGCCGATCAGCACGGTGGCCATGACCCGGTATTGCTCGTTGCTGCGCTCGTCCCTGCTGCTCGAGCGCAGGATCAGCGCGGTCAGCTCCACCGCGCGATCACGACTGCTCAGCACCAGGTCAGCGAACTCGTTCTGGTACATCGCCTGCCGGTAGAGCACGCGCCATGCCTTGCGGTTGGCGTTGACGAACCCGAGGAAGACCCGGATGCCATGCTCGAGCTGCTCGCGCGGGGTGAGGCTTGGATCGGCTGCCCCGGTGAGGGCATCGAGGAAGCGGGTGCCCTCGCGGCGGATGCACGCGGCGAACAGCTCGTCCTTGGATCCGTAGTAGAGGTACAGCATGGGCTTGGAGATCTCTGCCTCGGCGGCGATGGCATTCATCGAGGCGCCGTGGTAACCGTGCATCGCGAACACGTCTATGGCCGCGTCCAGCATTTGCTGCTCGCGGATCGCCCGCGGCAATCGCTTGGATTGACCAGCCATCACTACCCTCACCGTTGAAACTTACCCGCGGGTAAGTTTACGGGTCGGCGCACAACGGCGCGACCCCGGCACGCGGAGAGGTGGCCCTGCTACGGCCCCACGGGCTCAGCAGTCGACGAGCCCCTTGGCCTTGCCGATCCTCACCACGGATGCATCGACCTGGCTCATCGGCAGCTCGCCGCTCGCGACCGCGGACTCGAGCCGGTCGAGCACATCGGTGACGCGGTCAGTGGAGATCCACAAGGCGATATCAGCACCCGCCTGCAGCGAGCGCAGCGCGGCCTCGGTGATGTCATACAAGTCGGTGACCGCCCGCATGCTGCCGAGGTCGTCGGTGAAGATCAGCCCGTCGAATGGGGCGGCGCCATAGCCGACGCCATTGCGCAGCAGCGACATCGTCGCGGGGCTGAGGCTCGCGGGAGTGCCCGGTTCGGTGAGCCCGGGGACGGTGAGGTGCCCGACCATCACTGCGGCCCCGGTATCGATGAGGGAGCGGAACGGGACGAGGTCATGGCCAAGCAGTTCCGGCAGGGGCGGGGTGGTCACGCCCTCGACGTGCGAGTCTCCGGTGGCGCGCCCATGCCCAGGGAAGTGCTTGAGCACGGGCAGCACCCCGGCGTCGCGAAGGCCGCGCGCGTAGGCACCGGCGTACTCGGTGACCGCTTCGGGGGTGCTACCGAACGAGCGGTCTCCGATGACCTCGTTGTCAGGCTGGTCGGTGATGTCGACCACGGGCGCGAAGTCCACGGTGATGCCGAGCTCGCGCAGCGCGGTGCCGCGTTGCCGGGCGATCTCGTACACTTCCTCGGCACTGCGGGTGCGGGCGAGCTCGCGCGCCGAGGGGGATGCGCCGATGACGTGCTTGGCGCGGCTGACCCGTCCGCCTTCCTCGTCGATGGTGACCATCACGGGCACCTCGGACTCCGCCGCCACGGCGGCGACGCGACCGCTGGCGAGGAAGCTGGGATCGGCCCAGCTGGTGACGAAGAACCCGCCGATCTGCTCCTGCTCGATGACCCTGCGGGCATCAGCCTCGCCGGTGACGCCAACATTGAGCATCTGGGCGAGCTTCTGGCGCGTGGTGAACCGGGACAGGAACTCCTGCTCGCCGCAGGGCAGTCCGAGGGATCCGGTTCCCTGGGCGGGCGTGTGCGCGACCGGGGAGGTCACAGTGGACAGCGTTTCGCTGGTGCCCGCTCCCCCGTTGCCGGAGTTGTCGCCGCTGGTGCAGGCCACGAGCCCTGTTGCCGTGGTCGCTGCCAGCAGCAGCGCGGCGAGCCGCGCCGCGGTCCGGGTTTGCGTGAGCATCGCGCCCATCCCTTCGTCGACTGTGCAGGATCCTACTCACCCCGGGCTGCAGCTCGCGCCGACACGTCCAGCCATGCTCCGGCGAGCAACCCGTCGGACAAGATCGCCGCGATGGCGGAGGGAGCGGAGTAGGCTTGTGGCCAGGACCACCGAGACTGATCGTTCCGGGAGGCAATCATGGCATCGGGGGCTTCGGATCTCGTCCTCATCGCCTACGACGGCTCGGACAATGCCAAGCGCGCCATCCGGCACGCGGGCCACTTCCTCAGCGCGAGCCGCGCGATCATCGTCACCGCCTGGGAGCCACTCTCCCGGCAGGCTGCGCGCATCTCCGGCCTGAGCGGAGTCATGCAGCCTGGCTGGGTCCCGGATACCGAGGCCGAGGATGCCGCGCTCGCGGACGCGCGCGTCGTCAACGAGGAAGGCACCCGGCTCGCGGGCGAGGCCGGGCTGCGCTGCGAGGGGCACTGCATCGAGACCGTGACCACGGTGTGGGCGGCCATCGTCGATGCGGCCGAGGAATATGACGTGAGCATCATCGTGACGGGCACGCGGGGCGCCACGGGCATCAAGGCATTGCTGCATAGCAGCGTCGCCGACCAGGTGCTCAAGCATTGCCACCGGCCGGTGCTGATCGTGCCGCCGTGCGAGGGCTAGCCGCGGCCGCTCCGCGCTGGCGCTAGCTCGCGCGAGCACTTGCCTCCCCCGCCCTGGGGGTTGCCGGCCCGGCCAGGAATACTCACGGGGGTGGATCGATCTGCTTTTGTGCTGTCCCGCCCCCACCGGTTCGTGATCGGCGAGGGCAGGCTCGGCGTGTTCGATCGACCGGGGGACGCGCAGCGGGCGCTCGCGGAAGGTTCCGCCCCAGCAGTGGTCGGCGCGCTGCCCTTCGACCTTTCCGAGCGCTGCGCCCTGACTATTCCGGCGAGGTTCACGGTCCAGGATGGCAGGTGGCTGCCCCCGGCCGCGGCTCCCCCGCTGCCCGCCATCGTCGGCGCGCGCGAGCAGCCCTCCGCGGCCGAGCACATGCGCCGGATCGCGGCATTGGTGGCGCGGATCGAGGCGGGCGAGCTCGCGAAGGTCGTGGCGGCCCGGTCGGTGGAGGTGGAATGCTCGGAGCGCATTGATCCGCAGGCGTTGCTTGCCGCGCTGGTCGCCCGCGATCACGCGGGAAACGGGTTCTGCGCCGACCTCTCCCCGGCCGGTCCAGGCATGGCGGACGCATTCCTGGTGGGGTCGAGCCCGGAGTCCCTGGTCCGCCGCGAGGGCCGGTCGGTGTCGTGCTGGCCGCTAGCAGGGACCGCGCCCCGCTCCCCTGACCCAGTGATCGATGCCGAGCGGGCCGAGGAACTGGCCAGCTCGGCGAAGAACACGCACGAGCATGGATTCGTGGTGGAGTGGCTGCGCGAGCGGCTCGCGCCGCTATGCACTGGGCTGCGCGTGGAACCACGCCCCTCGGTCGTCGCGACGCCGCAGGTGTGGCACCTCGGCACGCGCATCGAGGGAACGTTGCGGGATCCGGCTGTCTCGGCCCTGGACCTGGCGCTCCACGTGCACCCGACCCCGGCGGTGGGTGGCGCTCCGCATGAGGCCGCGCTCGCGGCGATCCGGGATTCCGAGGGCAGCCGGGGCTTCTATGCCGGTGCGGTCGGTTGGTGCGATGCGCGGGGCGACGGGGAGTGGATGGTGTCGATCCGCTGCGCGGAGGTGCGCGGGGGCCGGGCGCGCGCGTTCGCCGGCGGAGGCATCGTCGCGGGCTCGGATCCGCGCGCGGAGCTCGAGGAGACGAGCGCGAAGCTGCGGACCCTGCTCGGGGCGCTGGGCGTGCCTTCGGACATGCTGGATGGCGTGTAGCGTGCGGGAACGCGTCCAGGACCGCTATCCTGTTGCGGACTGCACCGCGCGCCCGATCCTAGGAGTGTTTCCATGAAGTTCCTCGTCCCCGGGGCGATCGCCGCGCTGGCTGGTACCGCTCTGGCGTTCGCGCTGGTCGTCGTGGGCACCGGCCTGCTGGAGCAGAACACCCGCCCAGAGGTGGATCAGTCCGAGCAGGCGCAAACTGCATTGCTCAACCAGCCCGAGTACGGCAGCCGCTAAGCCGCCGCGCAGTTCTTGGCAGCCGGATCCGATCCCGCGCCCACCGTCGCTGAGGACGCGGTACCCCGCGCGTCGCGCCCGCTCTCGCGATGGGGACTGCTTGTCGTTGCCGTCGTCGCGCTTGTCACGAGCTTGCTGCAGGCGCCGGGCCTGCTGGTCGCGGACACCAAGCTCGATCTTGTTGTGGACCCGATCGGCTTCCTGGATCGCGCGAGCCACTTGTGGTCGAGCCTTGCCCCGTTCGGGCAGACCCAGAACCAGGCCTATGGGTACTTCTTCCCGCAGGGCGCGTTCTTCGCCGCCACGGATGCGCTGGGGGTTCCGGCGTGGGTGGCGCAGCGCGTGTGGTGGGCGATCCTGTTCACCGCCGGGTTCTGGGGCATTGTCCGGGTCACCGAGGCCCTGGGCATCGGCACCCGTCCCTCCCGGATCATCGCCGCGGCCGCCTACGCGTGCTCGCCGCGTGTCCTGACGACGATCGGGGCGATCTCCTCGGAGACGACGCCGATGATGCTCGCTCCCTGGGTGCTGCTCCCGGTGATCCTCGCGCTCGATGGTCGATCGCGTCGCCCGTTGTGGCAACTGGCGGCGGCGTCAGCGTTCGCGGTGGCCTGCATGGGCGCGATCAATGCGGTGGCCACGGCGTTCGGCGCGGCGGTGGCGGTGGTGTGGTGGCTCGCGCATCGCCCGGACCGCCGGTGGTGGCGCTTCACGGCCTGGTGGGTGCCCCTGGGCATCGTGGCGACCGCATGGTGGGTGGTGCCGCTGCTCATGCTGGGCTCGGTGAGCCCGCCATTCCTTGACTACATCGAGTCAGCAGGGACAACAACGCGATGGACATCGCTGGTGGAGGTCCTGCGGGGCACTGGTAGCTGGACGCCGTTCATCTCCCCGGATCGCATGGCCGGGGCGATACTGGTCACCCAGCCCGTGTCGGTGCTCGCCACGGGGCTTGTCGCGGCGGCTGGCCTGGCGGGGCTGGCGCTGCGCTCCCCCGCCCGTGGGCGACTGGTTCTGGTGCTCGCCGTGGGGCTGGTGGGCATCGGTGTGGGGTACGCGGGCGGATGGGGGTCGCCGATCAGCGATCTGGCGCGCACGTTCCTCGATGGCGCGGGCGCACCGATGCGCAATGTGCACAAGCTGGAGCCCCTGATCCGCTTGCCTCTCGCGGTCGGGCTGGCAGCGCTGCTCGCGCGGGCGCCGCTACCGGGCGCGGTGGCCAGGCCGGAGTGGCGCAGGGCGATCGCCCATCCGGAGCGCACGCCGAGCATGGCGGTGGCCACCGCGGTCGTGCTTGCCGTGGCGGTCGCGACCTCGCTGGTGTGGACGGGAAAGCTCGCGCCGCGCGGGGCGCACGGGGGGATCCCGGACTATTGGGCGCAGACGGCGCAGTGGCTCGCCAGCAACTCCGAGGGCGAGGAGACAGGCCTCCCCTCGCGCGCGCTGGTGGTCCCGGCCGCGCCCTTCGGCTCGCAGGTGTGGGGCCTGACGCGGGACGAGCCGCTGCAACCGCTGGCCACCACGCCCTGGGGCAGCCGCGACATCGTGCCGCTGATCCCGCCCGGTGGCATCCGCATGCTCGATTCCGTCCAGCGCCTGCTCGTCGCGGGGCAGCCGTCCCCCGGGCTGGCCTCGATGCTGGCGGCCCAGGGCATCCGGCATGTGGTGCTGCGCAACGATATCGACCCCGTGACCGGCCAGTCGGTGTCGCCAGCGATCGCCCGCCAGACGCTGCTGGGATCCCCGGGCCTGGTGCGAGCGGAGGCGTTCGGGGGCCTGGTCGGTCCCCGGCAGCCCGAGTCCGATGCCGAGAACGACGATTGGTCGATCGAGGTGCCGAGCGCGGGCACCCGTCCGCGGTTCCCTGCTATCGAGATCTTCGAGGTCGTGGCCGACCCCAGCTTCCCGGCCGGGGTGTTCACCATGGCGGCCGAGGACGTTCCCCTCGTGCAGGGCGGCCCGGAGGTGCTGCTGCGCCTCCACGAGCGCGCCCATCCAGGCGAGGCGATGCCGCACGTGCTCTCGCGGGATGCCCTGGAGGCGGGCCTGCCCGTGGGGCCCATCACCGTGACGGACACGCCCGTGGCCCGGGAGGCCGATTTCGGCCGGGTGGATCACCAGCGCTCGCACGCGTTGGGCCCTGATGATCCGCGCCGCACTCGCAACAGGGTCGCTGACTACGCCACCGATGAGCCACTCGTCCGCGCCGTGCCGATCGGGCCGGGGATCACGGTGTCCTCCTCGGCCGGTGATGCGACGCAGATCGGCACTGTGCAGCCAGGATCAGGCCCCGCGGCGGCCGTGGACGGCAACGAGGCAACGGCCTGGCTGTCCAATAGTGGCGAGGCAGCGGTGGGACAGTGGCTGCAGCTCGATTTCGATGAACCGATCGAGCAGGCCGTGCTGCGCATCACCACCAGCGCTGCCGCTGCGGGGGCAGAGGTCCGCTTTCTCGAGGTCAGAACGGAGAACGGCTCGTCCACCGTGCTGGTGCCCGAGGCTGGGGAAGAAGTAGTGGCGGCGCTGCCGCTCGGCGCGACGAGCTGGGCACGCATCACCGCGCGGTCCACGGAGGATGGCTCCCTCGGCGGGCAGTTCGGCATCGCGGATCTCTCGGTGAGCGCGGAGGGACGCCAGCTCGAGATCGGGCGGGTCCTGGAGGTGCCCCCCGCGCCGGCCGGGGCCACGGTCACGGCGTGGGATCTCGGACAGGAGCATCCGGAGCGGCGGCCCTGCCTAGATGGGCCCGTGCAGGCGATCTGCCTGCCCTCGCTGGGACGCTCCGCAGAGGAGCCGGGAGTGCTGGCGCGGCGCATCACCGCGGACGAGGAGACCAGCACGAGCGCGCGTGTTTTTGTCCGGTCGCGCCAGAGCGGGCGCCTCGAGGAACTGCTCGCCGGGGAGGAGTCACCGCGTGGCGTGGGGCCCAGCAGCATCGGCGACACCCGGGGCAATGCGTTCGCCGCGGCGGATGGGGATCCGAGGACGGTGTGGTACGCGCCAGCCACCTCCAGCGTTGCCGCGCGCGAGCTGCCCTCGGTAACTGTGGAGCTACCCGGGGAGCACCGGGTGGAGCGTGTGGAGGTGACGTTGCCGCGCGCGGACGTGCCCGCGAAGCCGACGGTTCTGCGGGTGGACACCGGAGAATCCACAACCACGCTGCGGCTCACCGAGGAGCAGCAGGAGAACGGCACGGTATCCATCCCCGTTCCCGCGGCCATGACCGAATCGGTGGAAGTGACGATCCTTGACTGGCGCGAGACCCGCACCAGCGAGCCGTTCGGATTGTCGAGCACCGTGCCGCCTGGTATCGCCGATATCGCCGTGCTCAGCAGCGACGGCCTGATCGGGGCACGCGACGATGCGCCGCGCATCATCGAGATCGATTGTGAGGACGGGCCGCGCCTCGAGGTGGGCGAGGAGACCTTGCAGTTCTCGGTGAGCATGACGGAGGCCGAGGCGCGGGCCGGGACCGTGGTGGAGGCGATCCCGTGCGGCTCCCCTGCCGTGCGGCTCGGGCCCGGGACGAGCACGGTGACCGTGGATCCGGGCGAGCTGCTGCACGTCGATGGAGCACGCCTGGAGAGCTCAGCGGAAGCGGGTGGCGGCAGCGGATCGGCCACGTCGGCCGAGGCCCGGGAATGGTCCCCTGCTCGCCGGGTCGTTGAGGTGGAGGCTGCGTCCGACGAACTGCTCGTTGTGCCGGAGAGCCGCAACAGCGGCTGGGTGGCGCACGGCCCGGACGGCGCGGAACTAGTCCCGGTGACGGTCAACGGGTGGCAGCAGGGCTGGCTGGTGCCAGCAGGAACCACGGGCGCGGTGACGCTGTCGTACCCGCTGGATTCCGGCTACCGCCTCGCCCTGTTCGGTGGGCTCGCGCTGCTGGTACCGCTCGGGGGCGTGCTGCTGCTGCGCCGCGAGGGCAAGGGCCAAGGCATCCCGCCGTCGAGGGCGTGGCGATCACGGCGCCTCGCGATGCTCGGTGGCCTGGCCGCGACATTCTTCATCGCTGGGCTGCCCGGAGCCGGGCTGTACGCACTGGTCGCGGCGTCATCGTGGGCGATGGCGCGCCGGTGGGGCTCGGCGACGTCCAGCCGGGCCCTCTCGATCGGGGCAGGCACGGCGATGGCCCTCTCCGCCGCGGTCCTGTCGACGGGGCCCTGGCGGTCTCCGAGCGGCTATCTGGGCGATGATGCATCGACTCAGGCGCTAGCGCTCGTGGCGGTGGCAGCCGTGGTCATTGCCGCCTGGCCACCGGGCCGTGGCCGGTAGCGCCGCTCTTCCCAGGCATGCAGCGCCCGGCGGGACGGCTCCTCCACGAGCGCGAAGCTGATCGAGGCGATGGGGACGCTGATGGCCACGGTGAGCAGTAGCACGACCAGCATGTAGCCGGAGAAGGGCGGCACGCCAAGGATGGGGAAGACGACCATCAGCACCGCGACGTGCCACAGGAACAGCGCGTAGGACCATCGGCCCAGCGTCAGGGC
This sequence comes from Hoyosella levis, assembly GCF_026008515.1. GTDB lineage: Bacteria > Actinomycetota > Actinomycetes > Mycobacteriales > Mycobacteriaceae > Lolliginicoccus > Lolliginicoccus levis. The sequence goes on along the minus strand of NZ_BQYM01000005.1, from coordinate 61,206 downwards.
GACCGGGTGCGCGAGGATGGGGTGCGCCCGGCCAGGCACGCCCAGCACGATCGGCGCGAGGAGGGCGTAGCCAAGGATCGCACCGGCGACGATCTTGGCGGCGTACTCGTGGGCGACGAGATCCACGAGGCCAGGCGGGCCGGCGAGCGGGGACGCGGCAACGATGAACGCGATCGCCGCGACCGCCAGCATGAGCCCGGGGGCCCTGGCCAGCCGCACCGCCCAGGCAGGGGGACGCATTGCCTGCTCGGCGAGGATCATGCCTGCCGCGAACCACGCCAGGTAGCCGGGCAGCCAGTTGTCGTGGTGCACCCCATCGGCGGTGGGGATAGGCAGGAATCCCCAGGCCAGGCTCAGCAGAGCTGCTGCGGCAATGACCGGGACGCGCCACCGCGCGGCGGGGCCCCGCAAGCGCCACAGCACCCATGCCAGCAGCGGCAGGAGCAGGTAGAAGGCCATCTCTACCGACAAGCTCCACATCTGGGTCAGGCCACTGGTGAGGCTGTAGGGGACGAATACCTGGACCAGGGCGAGGTTGCCGAGCCAGGTTTGCAACGAGGCGCCATGCGCCTCGGGCAGCAGCACCAGCACCGCGATCACCACAACGAGGTATGCGGGCATGATCCGGACGATGCGGTGCCGCAGGTAGCGGGCCGTGCTGCCCGCCGTCGCGCCGGCGGCCCGGGCCGAGCGGGCGTGCGGGCGCCACAGCAGGAAGCCGGAAAGGGCGAAGAACACGGCCACGGCGAGATCGAAGCGGCCCCAGGTCCTGCCCATGATCGTGTCAGTGACCGACCCGGTCTGGAAAGCCACGTGAGTGACGAGCACGCCCAGCGCGGCGGCGGCGCGCAGCCCCTCGCAGGCCGGGAGGAATCCGGCAGCGCCCGCCACCGGCGGGGCCACCGTGGTGGTCGTGCCGCGTCGTTCGTTGAACATCAGTGTCGCCCCCGTATCCCGCGGGTATTGGTTGCATAACGGCAGCAATTCCTGCCGGGCGGTCCGCTGGGACAGCTGTTATCGTCGGTCGATCGTAGTCGAGAATCAACGTGCATGATGCTTACGGGGGAATCCTTCATGGCTGGACGTTCCGGGGGCGCAGCCCGTCTTGCTGCTTCCCTGCTCGTGGGATTCGCAGTGTTCCTCCTAGTGGTGGCGGCGCTGCTGCCCCTCTACACCGCGCCGAAGCTCGAGCGGTTGCCCCTCGGCCATGAGTCCACGCGCATCATGGAGGGATCCGGCACCTTGCTCGACGTCGCGCTGCTCGCCCAGGGCGATGAGGAGCCGTGGGAGGAGGACGTGCCGCTGCGCAGCCAGACGCGCGTCACGGTCGAGGATCCGGTATCGAGCGAGACCGCGACGTTGCAGGCCGGGCATGCGCTGATGCGCGCTGATTCAACGCCGGGCCGCGGGCTGGTCTCGGCGCTCATCGATCGAGTGACGATTGATCGGCATGACGCGATGCCGGTGAGCGAGCCGATTGCATCCCTGCAGGTCGATCGGGAATCCCCCGCCGTGCAACTGCCCCGCGATGGCCTGCAATACCGCTTCCCCTACGGGGCGGGCCGCCAGGCATATCCGGTGTATGACCTCACCGCTCGCGCATCCTCGGCTGCTGAGTTCGTGGAGGACACCGAGCTCGACGGCGTGACCGTCCGCCACTACCGGCAGGCGTTGGGCCCGGTCGATCTTTTCCGCGCGACCCGCGACCAAGCAAACCGAGTCGGCATGACGCGTGCGGGCTGGGGCCTGGTCGATGAGTCCGCGGACGATGCCGGAGAGATCCTCTTCATGACCCGCTACTACACGGTGCAGCGCGACCTATGGGTCGAGCCGGTCTCCGGCACCATCGTTGATTCCCGCGAGCAGGTCAACCAGTTCTTCGGCACGAGCCCCGAGGACCGGGCCCTGCCGGTCTCCGAGCATGACCTGTCGTTCACCAGTGCCACCGTTGCGGCACAGCTCGACGCCGCGCGCGCCGAGCGGGACCGTGTACAGCTCGCCATCGGCGCTGGCCCAGTGTCCATCCACACCTCGTGGATCCTCGTGGCGCTCGGGCTCGTGTCACTGGGCGCGGGCCTCGCACTCGGGGTTCGCGCATCCCGGCGCGATGATGCGGCCGAGGACGAGCCTGATGACAGCGATGACGGTGCAGGCACTGACGATGATCCCGCGGTGATGCTCTACTCGGGCGGGCTCCGGTAGGGCTCCCGCAGCGAACGCAGTACCGCGCCCACCACTGCGAGCAGTGTCACCGTGGCGACGAGCAGAGCGGTGAGGATGAATGCCGTGACAGTGGTCGGCACCAGCAGGAGCATGCCGGCGAGCACAACCAGGCCAGTCCAGGCGAGCGCCGCCACAGCAGTGCGATCCCGCGCGATCACGGACAGCAGCGCGCCCTGCACAGCACTGAGGACGGCCCCGTGCGCGGCGAACAGCCACAGCACGCCCACTACGGGCCGGTAATCCTCGCCCACCACGCCGGGAACGATCGGGGCGAGCAGCCACGCTGCCACCGTGAGCCCCGTGCCTAGCACAGCAAGCACGGCGAGCATCGCGCCGAGCGACTCGCGGGTGCGCGCGGGGTCCGCCATGCGCGGGAACAGCACGACTCCCACCGCGAACGGCAGCCAGAACGCCACCTTCGCCGCTACGGCCCCCAGCGCGTACACCCCGGCGGCGACCTCGTCGAGCACCATGCGCGCCATCAGCAGATCGATCGCGGTGAACGCCATGATCACCAGCTGCACCTGCGAGGCGCGCAGGACAGCTCCTACATCGGGGCGGGCCGAGCCCTGCCCCTCCACGAAGGCGGGCGCCTCGCCCACCAGGCGCCGGGCCGCGATGGCAGCCACGACCGTGCCGAGCGCGCCCGCGCCAAGAGCACCCTCCACTCCCCCGCCCAGCCAGAGCACGAGGATCGCGGGCACCACCCGGGCCAGGCCGGCTCCGGCGATCACGAGGGCGAGCGCCCCGAACCGCCCGGTGCCCTGCAGGATTCCCTGCTCCGCGGCAAGCACCACCAGGATGGGTGCCGTGCTCAATGCCAGCAACGTCGCCACCAGCGAGGTGCCGAGCGCCCACGAGGCAATGGGCACCACCACCACTGCCACCACCGCGACCAGCATGACCGTCGCGGCACCGAGGTGCCGTGCTTCCCCGATCCGGTCGACGCCGGCGAGTCGGCCGGTGACGATGCGGCGTGCCACCACCATCTGCAGGGCCAGCGCCGGTACCGCCAGCAGGAGCTGCGCGGCGAGCAGGCTGGCGAACGCGCCGTAGCTGCTCGGCCCCAGCCAGCTGCTCGCGGGCACGTGCAGCAGGTAGGAAGCGGCGTTGGCGATGAGCGACCCGGCCGTCACGAGGGACATCCCTGCCATGAGGGTGCCCGCGCGCGCCTGTCCAGTCACGCCACCATCATGGCGTGCCGATGCCTCGGCGAGCCACCCGCGCCCGCCGGCACGTATCGTTCCGGCATGCCCTTCACTGGTCCGCGAGCCCGGCATTGGTCGAGCTGGGCCGGCCCCGCCCAGGTGATGCTGCTGGTCACCGTCATGCTGCTGCCGCTGTGGCGGCCCGGCTACCTGCTGCACCGCGACGCGGTAGCCACTCCGCGCTCCTATCCCACGAGCTCGGCGCTCGGTGTGGGGGGCTCGGCGCCGCGCGCGGTTCCGCAGGACTGGCTGCTGGCGATGCTCTCCCGCTGGGTCGATGGGGGCGTGCTGGTCACCGCGCTGCTGTCGCTGTTCCTGCTCGCGGCGGGATGGGGCGCGATCGCGCTGGTGCGGCATTGGTGGGCCCCGGGTCCTGGCAGGGCGGGCGCGGAGATCGTCGCGGGAACCCTGGCGGTGTGGAATCCCTATGTGGTGGAGCGGCTGCTGCAGGGGCACTGGAGCTTGCTGGCGGGCTACGGCGCGCTGCCGTGGATCATCGTCGCCGCCGCGCGGATCCATCGGCGCGATGCGGGCGGCTTTCCCTTGCTCGTCGTTGCGATCGGAGTGGCAGGGCTCACCCCGACCGGGGCGGTCCTTGCCGTCCTCGCCGCATCCGCTGGCCTGATCGCGTTCCCGCCGCCGCGGGTGGCGCGCGCAGTGGGCGCGCTGGGATCGATCAGCCTGATCGTGGCGGCGCCATGGATAGTGGCCGCGGTGGTATCCGGGCAGCCGGGCACGAGCGATGCGTCCGGGGTGGCGGCCTTCGCGGCGCGCGCCGAGACGGGCCTGGGCACGCTGGGAAGCCTGGTGAGCCTGGGGGGCATCTGGAATGCCGGGGCCGTCCCGCCGAGCCGTGCCGCCGGGCTGGGCGTGCTGGCCACGGCGTCGATCGTGCTGATCGTGCTCGTCGGCGGATGGGCGCTGCTAGGCCGGGGCGCGCGCGGCCACCAGTCATCAGGGTCCGCGCCTTCGGGGCCTGCTGCCGCGCCACGACGCGCCGCTGGGGTGCTGGCGGTCCTCGCTGCGGTCGCGGTGCTCGGCCCGGCCCTGGCGGCCACGGGCCCGGGGCTGCGGGCGATGGAGGCGGTGGTGTCGCTCCCGGGTGGCGGGCTGCTGCGCGATACGCACAAATGGGTGGCGCTGGCGGTGCCATTCCTAGTGCTGTGCGCCGCGGCTGCCACACGCTGGCTGGCGCAGGCGGTGGCTCCGCGCGGGGCCCCGGCGTTGCTGGTGGTGTTGCTGGTGGCGGTGCTACCGGATGCGGCGTGGGGCGCTGGCGGGGCGCTGCGCCCGATCGAGTACCCGGATGGGTGGGCCACGGTGGCGGAATACCTGGAAGGGGCATCCGGGCCCGGCGATGTGGCGGTGCTGCCCGCGGGCCTGTTGCGGCACTACCCGTACGCCCCTGGGCAGGTAGTGCTGGATCCTGCGCCCCGGATGGTGCCGCGCGAGGTGGTCATCACGAGCGATCTTCCAGTGGGCGGCACGGTCGTGCGGGGGGAGGATCCGCGGGCCCGCGCGGTGGAGGCTGTCCTGCTGGCAGGCGGGGCGCCTCGGGACCTCGCAGCACTGGGTATTCGCTGGGTGATCGATCAACCCAGTGCCCCAGGGGAACGTGGTGCTGCTCGGGCATTGCTCGCGAGGCTGCCGATCGTGGTTGCTGGACCCGATGTGGTGCTGCACGAGGTGCCTGGTCCGATCACGCCCGTGGCGTATGACGACCGGGCCTACACGGCGGTGCTGGTGGCCCATGTGGCGTGGCTGGCGCTGCTCGCCGCGGGAGCCGTGCTGCTCGCGAGCTCGGTGGCCCGGTCGAGGAGAGCGCGCGGCTATTCAGGCCGTACGGCTGCCGTGCAGCGATGACATGGCGCCGGGCGCGCTGGAGGCAGTAGCCGGCACGATGATCCCGGAGCGATGCTCCCCGCGTGCTGCGGCCTCGAGCACGGCCTCGACGCTCGAGGCGCACTGCTGCCAGGAGAACTCGGCCACGCGGGCACGCGCCTTCTCGCCGAGCAGCGCACGCTCGACCTCATCGTCGAGCAACTCCCGCGCCACGTCCACGAGCTCGCTGCGATCGGTGACGAGGCGCCCGGTGACGCCATCGATGATCGAGTCGGTCAGGCCGCGCGAGGACAGGTAGCCGATTGTCGGCACGCCATGCTGGGCTGCCTCGATGACGGCGAGGCCCCACCCTTCCTTGCGCGAGGGCATCAGGTGCAACCAGGATCGCGAGAGGAGGCGATGCTTCGATTCCTCGTCGACATGCCCATGGAACGTGACCGCGTCCTCGATCTGCAGCGCGGCCACCTCGCGGCGCAGCCGTGGCTGCCACCAGCCGTCACCGATCACATCAAGCCGCAGGCCAGGGATGGTGTCGCGGAGCCTGGCAACAACAACGAGCGCGTCCTCGATCTGCTTGTGCGGCACCAGGCGCGAGAGCACCGTGATGGTGGGGCTCGCGGCCCGGGTCGCCGGTGTCCCCGGCGGCACGCTGGGCGGTGGCGCATCGGCACCGGCGCGCGCGACCGCGACGCGGGAGGGAGCGACCCCGAGCGCGATGAGCTCGTCGGCCGACGGCAACGAAACGGTCAGGTACTGGTCGTGGCGGTGCAGCCGCGGCGAGAGCCACGATTCGATCCACCAACCGAGGCGAGCCAGCAGGCGCCCCGCCACGGGCCATTGCTCGCGGTGGCAGTGGTGCACGAGCAGCACGACGGGCGCGGAGGCCACCAGCTGGGCGAAGAACGGCACCCCATTCTGCGTATCGATGATCACGTCCGGCTTGGTGCCGCGCAGCGGGCCGATCCCCAACCGTGCGCCGACGATGGCGAGCAACGCCCAGGGATAGACGGTGAAGCGACCGCCGCCACGGCTGATGCGCATGCCATCGCGAGCCTCTGATCGCGGCGCGCCGCGGTAGCGGGCGGTGCGGAGGGTGACGCGCACGCCTCGCGCGGCGAGGGCAGCACCGACCTCCTCGAGGTAGCGCTCGCTGCCGCCGCCGAGCGGGTGGCTGGTATCGCGCCAGCACAACAGCAAGACCTCGCGCACGCGTTGCTCCCAACTCCTCGACCAGCGCTCCATCGCGGTCACGGCCAGGGCCATGCCCGCGATGGGCTCTGCCACACGATAGACGCGCGTGCCGCTGCCTGCCACCGCGAATGGCCAGGGTGTGCCGTTCCGTGATCGTCACTACGCTGTATCGATGTGTCGCCTCTTTTTGTTTCCTCGCCGGCCTCGCGCGCGTTCGCCCGGCACGCTTCGCTAGGTCGCGCCTGGTCGCTGCTGCGCGCCTTCCGCTTCGAGCAGTCCGACCCGGCGAGGTTCTACGGAGCGATCGCGGACGATACGGCACTGATGCTCGCCGAGGTGCAGGCCGGCGCTACCGGCCGCGACCTGAGCGGTTGCCTCGTACTGGACGTGGGCGGTGGCCCCGGGTACTTCTCTGATGCATTCGACGAGCTTGGTGCCCGCTACGTGTCGGTGGAGCCGGATGCGTCGGAGATGCACGCGGCAGGCATCCGTCTTCCCGGCTCGGTGCGCGGCTCGGGCATGGCGCTGCCCCTCCGCAGCGACAGCGTGGATGTGTGCTTCTCCTCGAACGTCGCCGAGCATGTGGGCACGCCCTGGCGGATGGCGGACGAGATGGTGCGGGTTGTCCGTCCGGGCGGGCTGGTGGTGCTGTCCTACACGCTGTGGTGGGGTCCGTTCGGCGGGCACGAGACCGGCCAGTGGCATTTCCTTGGCGGCGAGCTCGCGGCACGCCGGTATCGCCGCAGGCATGGCCACGAGCCGAAGAACCGGTTCGGGGTGTCGCTGTTCCCCATCACCGCTGCGGCAGGGCTGCGCTGGGCCCAGGCCGCGAGCGCGCCTGGAGGACCAGCGGAGCTCGTGTCCGCGTTCCCGCGCTACAACCCGTGGTGGTCATGGTGGGTGGTGCGCGTGCCGGTGCTGCGAGAGGTGATCACCAGCAATCTTGTGCTGGTGCTGCGCAAGCGCGAGCAGGCCTAGCTGGGGTCGTCGAGGCGGAAGCCGACCTTCAGGCCGACCTGGTAGTGGGCGACGGCCCCGTCGACGATGTGGCCGCGGATCTCGGTGACCTCGAACCAGTCGAGGCCGCGCAGGGTCTGCGATGCCCGGCCGATAGCTCCGCTGACGGCGTCATCGATGCTGTTCGGCGAGGTTCCGACGATCTCGGAGACGCGATAGGTGTGGTCTGCCATGGGTGCTCCTGTAGCTCGGGGATTGCCGGTAGCCCCATTGTTCCCATGATCGCGGGCCTGGCGCAGCGGTTTCACCGTCCCGCGGCGGAGCTGGATGCGGAAGGGGCCGGCCTGCGCGAACAGGCCGGCCCCTTCCGGGCGTGATGCGCGCTTGCGCGGCTCAGCTGTCGAGGCGCTCCTTGAGGGCCTCGAACTCGTCGCGGATGCCGCTCGGCAGCTTGTCGCCGACGAACTGCAGCCACTCCTCGATCATCGGGATCTCGGCCTTCCAGTCGTCGACGTTGACCGCGAGGGATTCGTTGACGTCGTCGCGGTCGGCGTCGAGGCCGTCGAGGTCGATGTCAGCGGCCGTCGGCACATACCCGATCGGGGTGGCCTGGGCGTCCGCGGTGCCCTCGATGCGCTCGACGATCCACTTGAGGACCCGGCTGTTCTCGCCGAAGCCTGGCCAGAGGAACCGCTTGTCGTCGCCGCGGCGGAACCAGTTGACGTAGAAGATCTTCGGCAGCTTGGTCTCGTCGGAGTTCTTGCCGATGTCGATCCAGTGCTGCAGGTAGTCACCGACGTGGTAGCCGAGGAACGGGATCATGGCCATCGGATCGCGGCGGACGGAGCCGACCTGGCCCTCGGCGGCAGCGGTCTGCTCGGAGGACATGGTCGCGCCCATGAATGCGCCGTGCTTCCAGTTGAAGGACTGGTTGACCAGCGGCACGGTGTTCTTGCGGCGACCACCGAAGAGGATCGCGGAGATCGGCACGCCCTGCGGATCGTCCCATTCGGGAGCGAGGGTCGGGCACTGCGACATCGGGGTGCAGTACCGCGAGTTCGGGTGCGCTGCCTTTCGCCCGGAGTCAGGCGTCCAGTCCTGGCCGAGCCAGTCGATGAGGTGATCGGGCTGGTTCTCCAGATCCTCCCACCACGCTCCGCCATCATCGGTCCTGGCGACATTGGTGAAGACGGTGTTGCCAGCCTCGATGGTCTTCATGGCGGTGGGGTTGGAGCTCCAGTTGGTGCCCGGCGCCACGCCGAAGAAGCCGAACTCGGGGTTGACGGCGTAGAGCCGCCCGTCCTCGCCGAAGCGCATCCAAGCGATGTCATCGCCCAGCGTCTCGGCGCGCCAGCCCGGCACGGTCGGGTGGATCATCGCGAGGTTCGTCTTGCCGCAGGCGCTCGGGAACGCTGCCGCGATGTAGTAGACCTTGTCCTCGGGCGAGATGAGCTTGAGGATGAGCATGTGCTCGGCCAGCCAGCCCTCGTCGTGGGCCATGGCGGAAGCGATGCGCAGCGCGTAGCACTTCTTGCCGAGCAGCGCGTTGCCGCCGTAGCCCGAGCCGAAGGACCAGATCTCGCGGGCCTCGGGGAAGTGAGTGATGTACTTGGTGTCGTTGCAGGGCCACGGCACGTCGTCCTGGCCCGGCTCGAGAGGCGCGCCCACCGAGTGCAGGGCCTTGACGAAGGGACGATCCTCGCCGAGCAGGTCCATGACGGCACTGCCCATGCGGGTCATCACGCGCATGGAGACCACGACATACTCGGAATCGGTGATCTCGACGCCGAGCTTGGGATCATCGGAGCCCAGCGGCCCCATGCAGAAGGGCACCACGAACATGGTGCGGCCCCGCATGCAGCCCCGGTAGAGCTCGGTCATCGTGCGGCGCATCTCGTCGGGCGCCATCCAGTTATTGGTGGGCCCGGCGTCCTCCTCGCGCTCGCTGCAGATGTAGGTGCGCGATTCCACGCGGGCAACGTCGGATGGATCGGACTGTGCCAGGAACGAGTTGTGCAGCTTCTCCTCGTTCAGGCGGGTGAAGGTCCCGGCCTCTACCAGCTGATCGGTGAGTCGCTCCCACTCGGCATCGGAACCGTCGGCGAACACGACGCGATCCGGCTGGGTGAGCTCGGCGACTTCTTGCACCCACGCGAGAAGTTCTGCATGCTTCGTCGGAACCGTGTCGCCCGTTCCGTTCAGCCCTGGAATGGTCGCTGCTGTCATCAGCCTCTCCTGGTATGGGACCGGTCGCGGCTCGCGTCCCGGGCCGGGCGGCCGGGATGAGCGAGCCTTGCCGCATCCACTCAGTTCGGTACCTGCACTGTTACGAACAACCGGAAGCACATGCTGATTCCGGTCGACCGAAAATGCAAACACCTGGTGTCCTAATAAACAGGTTAGCGCCGACGCGAGGGGTTGTGCGCCTCTGGCCACTGCGAGTGCCGCACGGAACCACCGCGACGAACCCAGCCAGCCCTTTGTGAGAGCGGATCCGCAGCATCGGCCCACCGCGCGCTCACGGTCGAGCACTGATGCAGCACTTCGCCCCTAGGCTAGCAGCCCCTCATCGTTGATCTGCCACTGTTCACCTTCACTAGCTGCCGGTTTCGTCACATTCCACACCGCGTACGTGCCGTCAGCATCGAAGCTAGCAACGGTGTCAATGTACCCATCCGCCGAGTAATCCGTGGCCACGATCACGCTTTCGCCCACGAGCAAGCGAGCGCTGTCGTGGATTCCATCACCATCGAGGTCCAGCGAGGGGTTCAGCAGCTCGGGCCTGCACAGCTCCGGCGACACGCCGACGCTCCCCTCCCGCTCCCCCAGCAGGTCGCCGAGGCATCCACCACCCGCGAGCTCATCCGGTGTCCACATAGCGCCTGCCCTCCTCATCGCACTGGGATCTCCCGCACTGGCTTGGACGCATGATGACCTCGTTTGGTTCCCCTCCGGCGAAGAAATCCCGTGGATTCAGCGCGGACGCCACCCGGCGGGGCCCGGCGTCCCCGCCGGATACTCCTCGAGCGGCACAGCGCCATCCCGCCATGCCTGCTGCACCGGCTCGATGACGCGCCAGCATTGCTCGGCCACATCGCCGCGGATCGATAGCAGGGAATCCCCGTCGAGGATGCCGCCGAGGACCTCGCCGTAGGGCGTCATGTCCCCCTTCGCGAACTCGGCCGAGAGGGTCACGGGCTCGAGCGTGAAGGGGTCGCCAGCACCATTGATGTTCAGATCGAGGTGCAGGCAGTCCGGGCCCAGTATGATCCGCAGCCGTGGCGGAGTCGCGCAGCCCAGGAACCCCGTAGGCAGGTGCGGCACCGGCTTGAACGTGATGATGATCTCCTTGCGGGCATCGCCGAGCGCCTTGCCGGACCGCAGGGTGAACGGCACCCCGGACCACCGCCAGTTCTCCACCCCGACAGTCACCTCCGCGAGCGTCTCGGTGCCCCGGCCTGGATCGACACCATCCTCCTCGGCGTAGCCGCGGAACTCGCGCCCCTCGATGGTCCCGGCGGTGTACCTGGCGCGGCGCGATGCCCCTGCCGGATCGCCCCCGAAGGGCCTGGTGGCCCGCAGCACCTGCGCCATCTCGCCCCGCAGGTCGTCGGCATCGAGCCCGGACGGTGGCTCGATGCACACCAGCGCGAGCACGAGCAGCAAGTGGCTCTGGATCATGTCCGACAGCGCGCCGGCATGGTCGTAGTAGCCCGCCCGTTGCTCGAGGCCGAGCTTCTCGTCATAGACGATCTCGACGTGATCGATCGAGGTGCTGTTCCACACCGGCTCGAAGATGCGATTGGCGAACCGCAGGCCGAGCAGGTTGAGCACGGTGGACTTGCCGAGGAAGTGATCGACCCGATACACCTGCTCCTCGGGGAGGAGGGTCGCGAGCAACTCGTTGAGCTGCCGGGCGGTAGCCACGCTCGTGCCGAATGGCTTCTCGAGCGCCAGCACGGTGCCAGGCGGCAGCTCGAGGCCGCGCATGGCCTCGCAGGCCGCGATGGTCACGGCCGGCGGCAGGGCGAAGTACACGGCGGGCGCGGTCGGGCAGGATTCGATCAGCCGCTGCAGGTCCGTGGCATCCGCGACATCGGCCCGCAGGTAGCGCGAGCCCTCGATGACCCCGCGCAGCCGGGCGCTCTCGCCGTCCGCGGCGTTCCCGTCATCGATTCGCAGGGTCTTCTCGAGGGAACGCTTCCAGTCCCCGTCCGGGAGGTCCTTGCGGCCCGCCCCGATGAGGCGCACATCGAGGCCAGGCTCGGCGTCGAGCAGGCTGCGCAGGCCGGGCAGGAGCAGCCGGTGGGCAAGATCGCCGTTTGCGCCGAGCAGGAGCAGGGTGCGGGTCTTCACCCTCCCAACGTTAGGGCTATCCGGCCTGTTCCGCTTGCTCATCGGGGCCGCGCAGGAATGCGATGGCCCGGTCGATGGCCCGGTTCATGTCGTTGATCTCGCTGGTCAGCTCGGCGAGCCGGTCATCCCGGCGCGCGGTGAGCATCCTCAGGCTTGCCTCGTGCTCGGCGATGTCCTCGTCGGTGCCCGCGATCCGCCGGTCGTGCGCCTCGTTGGTGGCGGTCACGAGGTGCTGCTCGGCGGTGACGAGCCTGGTGGCGACCTCGCGCTCCATCAGCGCACGCGCCTGGCTGATCTGCGTGGCCGTCCATTCGCGCAGGCGGCCGCGGGCGACCACGTGGCGGCGCACCCGCAGCATCCACAGCGCCACGACGACACCGAGCAGCAGCGTCAGGGGGATGGCGATCATGTCGACCACGGGCATGAGAGCGAGCGGCCCGAGGAAGAGACGACCGAGGCCCAGCCCCGCGGAGGCACCGAGGACGGCAACGACATAGTCCTCGGGCCCGCGCCGGGGCATGATGTCGGGCGCTTCGGCCGCGGGCTGAATGCTGCCCGTGCCCGTTTCCGTGGCCTGCCGCGCCGTGCTGTCCGTGACCTGTTCGGGCACGGGCCGGGAACGGCTGGCGAACAGCTCGGTCGCGCGCTCGGTGATCCGGGCCTGGTTCTGCTCCCGCCCGGCCCGCGCGAGCTTCCTGATGCGGGCCGGATAGTCGGCGAGGGCGCGGCCGTCGAGCGCGTCGATCTCGTTCCGCGCGAGCGCCGCGGTGCTGCTCGCCCATCCGGTGACCTCATGCCCGAGGTCGACGCGGGCCCGCTGGATGTCGGCGCGCACGGTTGTCAGGTCCTCGGTGCGGCCCGCGCCGCGGGTGCGCAGCAGCTCGGCGCGCACGCGGTGCAGCCGGTTGATCTCGGGATTGTTCTGGATGTCGCGTCCGATGCGCTGGCGCGCGGCCTGCGCGTCCTGCAATGCCCCGACCATTGACCACAGCACATTGCGGGCGACATAGTCGGTCCGCGGCGCGGGGACGCGCGCGAGCACCGCGGCGTGCAGGGCATCGATCCCGGCGGAATCAGCGAGCGAGCGGGCAGCCTCGGGATCGGTATCGCGCCGGTCATTGGCGGCGTGCACGAGCGGCGTGGCCACCGGATGGATCTCGGCGCCGGTGAAGCGCGGCGTGTGGATCGATAGCAGCTGGGCGTCGCGATCACGGACCTGCCGCCAGTTGGTGTGCATATCGGTCTTGGTGATGGCGAAGACAACCTGGTCGACACCATGCGCGAGGGCGCGAAGCTCGGCGAGCTCGGTGCTGCCAATGGGCCCGGCGGCGTCGAACACCATGAGCGCCACGGGGATCGTCACGCTGTCGTCGTAGCCTTGCTCGAGGTCCCGCTCCAGGTAGCGCACGCTGCCCGTGGCATCGGTGGCATTGAGCGCCTCGACGAGGCCGTTGCGGCCCAGGTCCCCGGACCCGATCACCACGATGTCGATGATCTCGCGGGTGCGCGGGGCGCGGATGGCGCGCAGTTCCGAGAGCTCGGCCGCGGAGCCGGGCTCGTGGGCGGCGAGCGTGCGGTGCAGGTCATCGGCGAGCATGCGCGCGGCGACGTTGTCCTGGATGGCCGCGCGGACAGCCTCGTTGGTGCTCACTGCGCGCATCCCTGCGCGATCCGGACGATGTGCTGGTACTCGGCGAGCGATGCCCGGGCCGAGCGTGGGCTCGTGGCGGTCCGGGCCCGTGCCCGGGCGCGGGCGGCATGCTCGATCAGCGTGGCCCGATCCCCGTCCCCCGGGATCGGGCTCCACGGAACGTCGAGGCCCCTTGCCGCGGCGTCGGCGCCATCGAGCCGCGCATCGCCGGCGCGCATCACCGACTCGCGCCACAGGGCGTGCGCGAGCCGCTCCCGCAATGCACCGATCCCGCTGTGTTGCTGCATCAGCCCTCCCAATTCGTCGAGCGCCAGGGACTCGTTGGCCCGCAGCGCGTCCACCGCGATCCTGATGCCCGTCAGGTCGAGCACCTCTAGCAGGCGCTGCCGCTGCGCGGCCTCGATAGCGGTCGCTCCCCGGACGAACAAGTCGCCGGCGAGCCAGTACGCCTCCATGCCGTGCGCCGATGCGCTGGCGAGCGCCCGCAGGGACTCGAGGTCTGCAAGCGTGAGCACGCGCGGCGCCCGGGCGTGGAGCGCGCTGAGGGCAACCACGTCCATTGTGGGATCACGATCGGCGGAACCAGCGTGGTGACGCGCCGAAACACGCGAATCCTCGTCCGATCCCCGGTGCGGGGGCAGCCACAGATCGGCTCGCGCGCGCACGGCGATGACCCGCGCGCATGATTCCTCGCCGCGGCACTCGTGGCTGTGTGGATGATGGGCGCGCGGCAGCGCGTCGAGTGCCGCATGGTCCTCTGGCCGCGATCGCTGCCCGAGCACCTGCACCACTACTCCGCGCGGCGCGGGGGTCGGGCCGTCCCACTCGATCGTGCCGGCCAGGGCGATCCGGCCCTCGATCACCTCGAGCCACTCTCCCCCGGCCGGTGCTGGTCCCGGCCACCAGGAGGCGATCTCCGCCGCCAGCGTCGACACCCCGGAACCTGGCATGCCGATGATCCGGACCAGCCCCGCACCAAGCACGAGCTGCTGCTCCCCCATATTGCCCCCCTCGAGCGATCTCCCCGGTACTAGTGTGGCCGGGCGCACCGGGCATCGCCAATCACCTAGGGCGCGGCAGCCCATCCCGGCGGCCCCATGATGGTGTTTCGCGCCGCATCAGGGACGATAGGGACGTGCCGAGTGATTCCCTCCCCCACCAGTCCCCGTCCACGCCCGAGCCCGCCACCGGTCCCGACGAGAGCGCTGCCAGTGCTGCTGCCGACCAGGCCGATGCGCCCGCCCACCCGCGGATCACGAGCTTCCGCACCCGCACCGGTGTGCTCAAGCCGACCCGCCAGGATGTGTGGGACCGCCAATGGGGCGTTCTCGGCCGGGACGCCAGCGATGCCCCGCTCGATGCGACCGAGTGGTTCGGCAGGGAAGCGCCCCTCGTGGTCGAGATCGGCTGCGGCACGGGCACCGCGACCGCCGAGATGGCGCTCGCCGAGCCGGGGATCAACCTCGTCGCCATTGATGTGTACAAGCCAGGCCTAGCGAAGCTGCTGCAGCTCATCGAGGATAACGGCATCACCAATATCCGGGTGCTGCGCGGCGATGCCGTGTCGATCCTCGAGGACATGCTCGCGCCGGAGGGCGTCGATGGCTTCCGCGTGTTCTTCCCCGATCCGTGGCCGAAGAAGCGCCACCACAAGCGCCGGCTGCTCACCACAGCGATGTTCCACCTGATGGCAACGCGGCTGCGGCCGGGCGGGGTCGTGCACGTCGCGACCGATCATGCCGAGTACGCTGGGTTCATCGAGGAATCCGGCAACGCTGAGCCGCTGCTCGGCCCGGTCACCTGGCCGTGGCCGATGAGCAGTGTCCGCCCGGAGACCAAGTTCGAGGGCCGGGCGGCCCGCATCGGTAACTCCATATCCGACTTCGCATGGGGGAAGCTTCCACGATGAGCCTCAGCAACGACGAGACTGCCAGCCACGCGGGCGGCCCTGCCGGCCCTAGCGGGGGCGGCCGTCGCCGTCGCGTGCTCCTTGTCTGGGATGCCCCCAACCTCGATATGGGGCTCGGCGCCATCCTCGGTGGCCGCCCCACCGCCGCGTACCGCCCACGCTTCGACGCCCTGGGCCGGTGGTTGCTGCAGCGCACCGCCGAGATCGAGCGCAGCACCGGCGCCCCCGCCGGGTCGCTCGAGCCCGAGGCGACCGTGTTCACCAATATCGCCCCTGGCAGCGCGGACGTGGTGCGCCCCTGGGTGGAAGCACTGCGCAACGTTGGTTTCGCGGTCTTCGCCAAGCCCAAGATCGACGATGATAGCGATGTCGATGCGGACATGCTCGATCACATCGAGATGCGCCACGCCACCGATGGACTCGCCGGGCTCATGGTCGCGTCCGCGGATGGCCAGGCGTTCCGGGAGCCGCTCGAGGAGCTCGCCGAGGATGACGTGCCGGTGCAGGTCATCGGGTTCCGCGAGCACGCGAGCTGGGCCGTGGCCTCGACCCTGCTGCAGTTCGTCGACCTCGAGGACATCACCGGGGTGTTCCGCGAGCCGTTGCCGCGGGTCAGCCTCGAGTCTCTGCCCGACGAGGGCGCCTGGCTTCAGCCATTCCGGCCGCTTGCGGCGTTGCTCACCATCCGCTGACTTTCGCTCCTCGTTCTGCCACTGTTGGAGGTCGTGGCTGCCGCGGCAGCGGGATTGCTCGTTCGAAGGAGTACACATTGTTCGCGAAGGCGGGCCAGTTCGTCTACACCGCGCGGTTCACCGTCCTCGCCGTGATGGTCGGGCTCCTGCTCGCCGCTGGCGGCTACGGGCTCGGCCTCGCCGATCGCCTGTCGCAGAGCGGCTGGGACGATCCCGGCAGCGAGTCCGTCGAGGCGTCCCGCATCGTCAACGAGAACTTCGGCCGTGATAATCGTGGCGATATCGTCGTGCTGTTCGACGCGCCCGAGGGCAGCACCGTTGATGATCCCGCGTTCGCCGCGGAGGCCCAGGACCTGCTCGCGGCAGTCCGTGATGGCAATCCTGACAAGGTTCATTTCGTCGAGTCCTACTGGACGTCCGGCTTCAACGTCATGGCTACGAGCGACCGGCAATATGCCATCGCCAGCATCGGCCTGCTCGGCGCCAACGACACCGAGGTGCTCGCGAACTACCAGGCCATCGAGCCGCAATTGCTCGATACCAGCCTCGATGTGGAGATCGCCGGGCTGCAGCCGGTGGCCAATGCGCTGAGCAAGGGCATGGAGGACGACATCAAGCGGATGGAGCTGATCGCGCTCCCCGCCGTCGCCGTGCTGCTGTTCCTCATCTTCCGCGGCGTCGTTGCCGCAGCGCTGCCGGTGATCACCGGCGTGCTCACCGTCGCTGGGGCCTGGGGCGCGACACGACTGCTGACCAACGTGGTCGAGGTCAACGTCTTCGCGCAGTCCGTGATCTCCCTGATCGGTCTCGGCCTCGCCATCGACTATGGATTGTTCATGGTGAGCCGCTACCGGGAGGAACTCGCGGAGGGCTACGACGTGCGGGATGCCGTCCGGAGAACCGTGGCCACCGCGGGCCGCACCGTGGTGTTCTCCGCGACGATCATCGCGATCAGCCTCGGTGGGCTGCTGGTCTTCCCGCAGGGCTTCCTCAAGTCCGTGGCGTACGGGGCCATCGCGGCGGTGACCATCGCGGCATTGCTCGCGGTGACACTGCTCCCGGCGATGCTGTCCATACTCGGGCGCCGGATCGATGCGCTCGGGTTCGCGCGCATGCGGCCGACGCTGCCCGCCGGGCAGATGCAGCACACGTTCTGGGGACGGGTCGCGAACTGGTCGATCAAGCGTCCGATGCGCGTCGCGATCCCTGTGGTCGTTGGCCTGCTCCTGCTGATCCTCCCGATCGGCAACATCGCGTTCGGCGGGTTGTCGGAGAAGTACCTCCCGCCAGCCAACGAGACCCGGCAGGCGCAGCAGCAATTCGACGAGCAGTTCCCCGAGTTCCGCACGAAGCCGGTCCAGGTGGTCATCACCGGTGATCTCTCCGCCACCGGGCAGGTGCTGCGGCAGGCGAACGAGGTCGACGGCTTCACCGGCCCGTTCACGCTCGAGCAGCGCAACAGCGAGGCCGTGATGCTCAGCGCCGGCCTCGTCGACGAGGCCGAGTCCGCCGCGGCGATCGACCAATTGCGCGCCATGGACGTTCCCGAGGGGACCGAGGTGCTTGTCGGTGGCGGCCCGGCCATCGAGCGGGACAGCATCGATGCGATGGTCGAGACGTTCCCGTACATGGCAGTGATGGTCATCGTGATCACCACCCTGCTGATGTTCCTCGCGTTCGGCTCCCTCACCCTGCCCATCAAGGCCGTGGTCATGACGGGCCTGAGCCTGGGCTCCACCCTGGGAATCCTCACCTGGATCTTCGTGGAGGGCCACGGCGCGGGGCTGCTCGACTTCACGCCTGGCCCACTGATGGCCGCGGTGGTGGTGCTGATCATCGCGATCATCTACGGCCTGTCCACCGACTACGAGGTCTTCCTCGTCTCCCGCATGGTCGAGGCGCGGGCGCGCGGCGCATCCACCACCGAGTCCATCAGGATGGGAACGGCGCAGACCGGCCACATCATCACGGCCGCGGCACTGATCCTGATCGTGGTGACCGGCGCGTTCAGCCTCTCGGAGATCGCGATGATGAAGTACATCGCGTTTGGCATGATCGCCGCCCTCATCATCGACGCGACCGTGATCCGCATGCTGCTCGTGCCCGCCGTGATGGCAATGCTCGGCGATGAGTGCTGGTGGGCGCCGAAGTGGATGAAGCGCATCCAGCGGCGCATCGGGCTGCAGGAGCATGAGCTCGCCGACGAGCCCGGCCACGACGATGCAGGCGCCATCGAGGATTCCTCGACGACTGGTCCGGTGCCGGACCGCGTGGGCTAGCAGCGGGCATGGGCCGGACCGCGACCGTCCTTGCCGGGCAGGGGCCCGCCATCGCGGTGGTGTCCCTGGGCGGCGCGCTCGGTGCAGCCGCCCGCTACGGCCTATCCCTGCTGCTGCCGCATTCCGGTGGTTTTCCGTGGGCAACGTTGCTGGTCAATGTCTCTGGCTGCCTGGCCATCGGGGTCCTGCTCGTCGTGCTCACCGGGGCGGTGACCGCTCCCCCGCTGGCCCGTCCGTTCCTCGGGACCGGGTTCCTGGGCGGCTACACCACGTTCTCCGCGTACGCGGGCGAGGCGGAGGGTCTTCTCTCTGGTGGCAGCGCTATGGCCGGCGGGGCCTATCTCCTGGTCACGCTGATCGGCGCGCTCGCCGCCACGTGGCTCGGTATGTCGGCCACCCGAATCGCGCTCGCGCGGCCGAAGCGGCAACAATGAAAACCATGGATGGTGCAACGGGCTTCGCGCGGCTAATGATCCTCACCGGGGAGAACGACACCTGGAAGCATCGCCCGCTCTACAGCGAGATCGTGCACCGCGCGCACGCGGCGGGCCTGCGCGGGGCCAGCGTCCTGCGCGGGGTGGAAGGCTTCGGCGCGACGTCGCTGGTGCACACCGCTCGACTGCTGTCGCTGAGCGAGGACCTGCCCATGGTGGTCATGCTCGTCGATGCCGAGGCAGCGCTGCGCGAGTTCGTCGACGCCCTCGGCGGGATGATCGAGGACCGCCTGGTGACGATCGAGCCGGTGGAGCTGCTGCGCCCCCGCGCGGACGGGCAGCAGCCACGACGATGAGCTGGCTGCTGGTAGTGCTGGGTGCCGCAGTGGGGGCACCGCTGCGGTATCTCGCTGATCGGTGGATAGGCACTTTCCATGACAGCGTGTTCCCCTGGGGCACCCTGGCGGTGAACGTCCTAGGCTGTGGGCTGCTCGGCGCGGCTACGGGTCTAGCGCTGCCTCAGGATGGGATGTTGCTGGTGGGCGTGGGCCTGTGCGGCGCGCTGACCACGTATTCGACGTTCGCGTTCGAGACGGTGCGGCTCGCCGAGGACGGGGCGCGGGCCATCGCGGGGATCAATGTAATGGCCAATGCTGCCGGTGGCCTGCTCGCGTTCGTGGTCGCGGCCTCGGCGGCGGGCATGCTGTGAAAGGGGGCCGGATTCCGCTGCAGGGGCAGCCACGCTCAGCCGCGGCACCGGGCACCAGAGGCCTCGCAGCCCCGAGCAACGCGGCTAGGAGTCGAGCATCCTGCGCAAGGTGGTCCCGAATGGGTGCCGCACCTTCAGGGTGCCGAACCAGAGCTTGCCACTGACCGTGATCGCGAGCCGGGGCGCGGCCACTGATGGTGCGATCCGCGTGGTCACCGTGCCTGCGATCGTCTCCACAGCGCTCGTGTCAACGGTGGTCTGCTCATTGACGATGAGGACGATTGTCGATGCCTTGTCCTCGATACTGATGTGCACCACGGGGCGCGCGAGCTGGGCATTCGTGAAGTCAAGGGTGACATCGCTGCAGAGCGTGCGCAGCTCGATCCTGCCAGGGACGGTCCAGCTCCCCTTCCTCGTGAGCGTGCCAAAGCGTTCCCGCAGCAGCATGCCGTCAGGCGACGGCACCGCGTGCCGGCCAGGCACGGGCTGCGCCGCTGGCAGGCCTGGCATCGGATCGCGCGCATCCTCGTGCAGGCGCATTCCTGGAAGATCGACAACAACTGCATTGAGCTCGCCGCGCGTGCGTGCCAGCATGGCCTGGTCCATGCGCTCGCCGAACTCGGCGATCGAGATGTATCCCTGGCCGACCGCGCGCTGGAGGAGCTGCCCGATGTGCTCGCGCTCGGCATCGGATACTCGCAGGTCTTTCTCGTCCACGCTGGCCACGCCCTTTCTGCCTGGCCCAGGCTCCCTGCCCCTGGCCTCTCAGTATTCTCTCACCAGGTGATCGCGGCGCAACCGATGCCGGCGTTCCCGCGCGGGCAGTACCGTAAGAGCGGTGAAGCTCATTCCGGGTTCGCTGTCGCGGACGCTCAGCATTCGCTGGGTGCTGTTTGTGCTTTTCATGCTCGGCTTCAACTTCCTGGGCGCGATCTTCGTGCTCGCGTTCATCCGCTACGGGCTGCCCACCTCGCCCGGGCCTGGTCTCATCGTGCAGGGCGAGGTGAGCCAGCTGGTACTTTCCGCCTATCTCGCCCTGTGCGGGGTGGTGATCCTCGGTACCGCCATCATGATCCTGCGCACCATCCTTCGCTGGTACGTGCGCGGCGGCCCGCCCACTAGGCGCGAGCAGATCATCGCGATGCGCGGTCCGCTCATCCAGGCACTGGTCCACCTGGTGCTGTGGGTGGTCGGCATGATCTTGTTCGTCGTGCTCGTGATGCTGGAGCTACCCGAGCTCGCCGGCGCGGCAGCGGGCACCATCCTGCTCGCCGGGATCGTGGTGTTTGGCTTGTCCTACTTGATCGGGGAGCAGTTGATCCGCCCGATCGCCGCGCGTGCTCTCTCGATGGGCGTGCCGGACCGCCGCATGGTTCCGAGCGTCCGGCTGCGCATGACGCTTGGCTGGATCACCGGGACATTGATGCCCGGCGTGGCCATCGCGGCTCTGTGCATCACCCAGCTCGCCACCCCGCACATGTATGCACCACGCTCGTTCGCGTGGTCGGTGCTGTTCGTGGCGATCGTGATGATGGTCGCGGCGATGATCACCACGGCGCTGCTCTCTGGCCAGGTCTCCATCCCGCTGCGGGAGCTCACGCGCTCTGTCAGCGAGGCTCACCGTGGCGACGACGTGCAGGTCGAGGTGTATGACGGCAGCGAAGTGGGGCTGCTGCAAGTCGGCTTCAACCGCATGATGGCCGATTCCACCGAGCGGCGCGTGCTGCGGCAGCTGTTCGGCCAGCACGTGGGCGAGGATGTCGCGCGGCAGGCATTGAAGTTCGGCACAGAGCTGGGCGGCGAGACACGGTTCGTGGCGGTGCTGTTCGTGGACATGGTCGGCTCCACGCGCATCGTGGCGACGATGCAGCCCGCTGAAGTGGTGGCGATGCTGAACCAGTTCTTCAACATCGTGATCGGCGTGATCAAGCGGCACGGAGGCTTTGTCAACAAGTTCGTCGGCGATGAGGCGCTCGCGGTATTCGGCGCGCCCCTCTATCGGGCGGACGCTCCCACGGCGGCACTATCGGCGGCGCGCGAGCTGCGCGCCGAGCTCGAGGCCCTGCCCGATGTGCGAATCGGGATCGGTGTGTCCTCGGGCACGGTGGTGGCAGGCAACATCGGCTCGGTGGAGCGCTTCGAGTACACCGTGATCGGTGATCCGGTGAACGAGGCCGCCCGGCTGACCGAGCTCGCGAAGAAGCGCCCTGGCAGCGTGCTGGCCTCCAGCCACACCGTGTACTTCGCCAGCGAGGAGGAGCAGGAGCACTGGGAGCTGGGGGAGCTCGTGGCGCTGCGCGGGCGCACCAAGCTGACCCAGCTGGCCTGGCCACGTCTCCGCAGTGCCACGCAGGCCAGCAATGCGATTCCCTTCAGCGCTGAATCGCTATAACAAACCGCCACCAACGCCACGTGGCCACACGCGAGTCGATACTCTGGCGACGTGACATCGTCCGCGCAGCAACCCGATGGGGCCACGGCACCTGGCGTGGGCGTTGTCGCGCGGAGCAAGGGCGGGCGCTTCCGGCGGTGGCGGATCGTCATGGCCCTGGTCCTCGCCGGACTGCTCATCGCCCAGGGGGTAGTGCTCTGGCCGACCTTCTCTGACTCGGTGCAGGCGATCCGCGAGCTGCACATCGGCTGGTTCCTCGCGTGCATCGCGGCCACGGCCTTGTCGATGACGGGGTTCGGTGGCGTCCAGCGCGTGCTGCTGCACGCCGGCGGTGTGGCGGTATCGCAGCGACGCTCCGAGGCGGTGCTCTATGCATCGACGTCGATGACCCTGACGCTGCCCGCCGGCCAGGTCTTCTCCGCTGCCTTCACGTACCGGCAGACGCGGCGCTGGGGCGCCACGCACGTGGTAGCGACCTGGCAGCTTGCCATGGCCGGAGTGATCGCCACCGCCACGCTCGCGGTGGTCGGGGCGATCGGTGCGATCGCGGTGGGCAACAGCATCAGCCCATTGACGCTGAGCATGTCCTTGCTCGGCCTGCTCCTCCTAGTGCTCGCGCTGCGGTTCGCGCAGCGCAACCCGCGCCGCCTCGAGTCCGCGGGCCGGTGGGCCATGAGGCTGGTGAACCGGGTACGTCACCGGCCTCCGCGGCAGGATATCGATCAAGTGCGCGCGGTGCTCGACCAGATCGAGGCCGTGCGACTGGGCCCGTGGGACGCCGCGCGCACGTTCTGGTGGTCCATCGTGCATCGCAGCACCGATGTGGCATGCCTGTGGTTCGCGTGCCTGGCAGTGGGGGCGGATCCCCGCATCGCGGGCGTGATCATCGCGTTCACCGCGGCAAAGGCGGTCGCATCGGTGCCGCTCGCCCCCGGTGGCATCGGCACCGTCGACGCGACGCTCGTCGTGGCTCTCACGGTTTCCGCCGGGCTGCCCGCCTCGCAGGCGCTCGCGGCGGTATTCGTGTACCGGCTGGTCACGCTGGTGCTGCTGAACATCGCGGGATGGATCGTGTTCCTCCTGATGTTCCGCTCCGACCAGGCCGACCATGGCCCGGCGGCGAGCGTCAAGCATGCCTCGGCGCCGGCAGGCATCGAAAGCGCGAGCGAGGCGCCCGAGAGCGCCGCTCGGCCACGGCCCGATCGCGAAGGGGCGTGAGCCGGTGAGGAGCCCTTCGCGCCCATGAACCGACTTGATGTCCTCCGGCAGCTCGCGCATCCCATCGTGCTGACCTACATCCTGAGCGTGCTAATGGTCTCGCTCATCGCGGCCATGACCGCGCTGGTCCTGATCGGCACGGTGATCCCTATCCCCTCGCTGCCGGACCCGATGGGGGTCTGGGAGCGCAACGTCGCATGGTCAGTGATCGGCGGCAGCATCGTCGCGATCAGCGCGCCGCTGCTGCACCTGCGTCTGAGCTGGACAAACCTTGAGTGGCTAGCGCGTGGTGGCCTCCCCCGCCCGCACGAGGCCCGGGCCGCGCTGCGCCAGACCACCCGGCAGGTCGTTGTCGAGGCCTTCACCTGGGGCATCGCGGTGCTTGGCTTCGTGCTGATCAACATGAGCATTGGCTCGACCCAGTTGCTCATCCTGATCACCATCACTCTTTCGATGTCGGGCGCGGTCTCCACGGCGCTCAACTATGTGCTCGGCGAGCGCATCCTGCGTCCCCTGACGGCCATCGCGATGTCAGTGGAGACTCCCGAGCAGATCCATGCCCCCGGCGTCGGCGCGCGCGTGCTGCTGATCTGGGGCCTGACCACCGCGGTACCGACCTTCGGGATCGTGCTGGTCTCCCTGTCGCAGATCGTGGACCAAGAGGGCCCCGTCAATCCCGGCCTCAATCTTGCTGTGCTCGTGCAGGTGGCCATCGCGATGGCGATCGGCATGATCGGGATCGTGGCCGTCTCCCGCTCGATCTCCGACCCGCTCCGGCAAGTGAGCAACGGCATGTCCCGGGTGGAGGCCGGCGACCTCGCCATCCGGGTCAATGTGTACGACGGCTCGGAGATCGGCGAGCTGCAAACCGGGTTCAACCGCATGGTGCTCGGATTGTCCGAGCGCAGGCGGCTGTCCGAATTGTTCGTCAAGCACGTCGGCGAGGAGATCGCGCGGTCCGCTATCGAGCAGGGCAATAACAGGAGCGGCTCGCTGGTGACAGTGACAGCGCTCGTCATCGACCTCGTGGGCTCCACCACGATGGCGACCACGCATTCCCCCGAAGAGGTGGTGGGCGCGCTGAACGAGTTCTTCGAGCATGTCGTCGACGAGGTCACCGACCATGATGGCTTTGTCACCAAGTTCGAGGGCGATGCCGCGATCGCCGTCTTCGGCGCGCCCATCGCGCTCAGCGACCCCGAGCACGAGGCGCTCGCCTGCGCCCTGGCCCTGCATCAGTCGCTGCGCGGCCGCATCGCCCTGGACTTCGGGATCGGCGTTGCCACCGGGACCGCACTGGCCGGCAACATTGGCGCGACCAACCGGTTCGAGTACACCATCCTGGGCGGCCCGGTCATCGCTGCCTCCGCGCTCAGTGACCTGGCGAAGAAGCGGCCAGGCCGGGTCGTCGCGAGCGCGGTCACCCTGCTCGCCGCGCCGCGCCAGGCACCGAACTGGTCGTTCGTGACCATTGGCGACGAACGGGTCGCCGAGCCCGTCGCTGCCGAGGAGGTGCCCGGATGAGCACTGCCAAGACTGGGCTCAGGCCTGTCACCCAGCAGTTCGTCGACATCCTCAACCAGGTGCTCAAGCCCGTCACCATCGCGTACGTCACGGCTTTGACGGCCACCAACGTCGTCGGCATCATCGTGAGCTTCGCGTTGCTGCGCTACATCGTCCCGCAGCCGGCGAATGCGGCGGTGACCCCGGATATCCGGGCATCGAACACGATGCTGCTCGTCACCTCCATCCCCCTGGCGGTCGCGGTAGCCTGCGCCATATCGCTGTGGCATGGTCGGCCGATCTTCTTCTGGATGAAGCACGGCGGCATACCCTCGGCGCGCCAGTACGAGCTGATCGTCAGCGCCCCGGCCCGCCAGACCGGATTGATCGGCATCCTCTGGTTCGCGATCGGCATCATGTTCAGTATCAGTATTACCCGCGCGGGCAGCCCGCAGCTGGTCGCGATGGTGTTCTCCACTTTTGTCTCCAACGGCATCATCTGCTGCGCGATCAGCTACTTCGTCGCGGAGAGGATCCTGCGCCGCACCATCGCCGACGCCATGAGCGGGCGCAGCGTGGACTCGCGGTCCGCGACGACGGTCGCTCTGCGCCTGATGATGATGTGGCTCGTGACCGCTGCGATCCCCCTGGTATGGATCGCGCTCGTGGTGTCATTCCGGTTCTTCTCCTCGTTCCTGCCAGACACCGAGCAGACCGCGTCGGCCGTGGTGATCCTGGGGATCCTCACGATCGTGGTGGGCTTCTTCGGCATGGCTGTGGTCGCACGGTCCATCGCTGACCCCATCAAGCAGGTGAGCTCCGCGATGACCGAGGTGCAGGCCGGCCACTATGACATCTCGGTGCCCATCTATGACGGCTCGGAGATCGGTCGCCTGCAATACGGCTTCAACCAGATGGTGCGGGGGCTCGCCGAGCGGCAGCGCATCTCCGAGTTGTTCGGGGCACGGGTCGGCGAGGATGTCGTCCAGGAGGTCCTCCAGCGCGGCGGCTCGCTCGGCGGCGAGCTGCGCGATGTCTCGGTGATGTTCGTCGATCTGGTCGGCTCGACGCGGCTGATCGAGACGTGGCCGCCGCATCGGGTCACTGCCATGCTCAACGAGTTCTTCGAGGTCGTGGTCGATACGGTGCACGTCCACGGCGGCATGGTCAACAAGTTCACCGGCGACGCCGTTCTCGCGGTGTTCGGAGCACCGGTCGCGCGCGCCAACCATGCCGGTGCCGCGCTCAGCGCTGCCCGCGAGCTGCGTTCCCGGATTCCCGCGACGACGAAGCTGAACTTCGGGATCGGCGTCTCCGTCGGAAAGGCAGTGGCAGGAAACGTCGGCGCCCGCAATCGCCTCGAGTACACCGTTATCGGTGATCCGGTGAACGAGGCCGCCCGCCTGACCGATCTCGCGAAATCCTGGAATGGCCGGGTACTCGCGGCCTACAAGGTCGTGCGACAGGCCGATGCCGCGGAGGCCGCGCGCTGGCAGCCAGCCTCCGCGGTGACACTGCGTGGACGCCCCACCCCCACCCGGCTCGCCGTGCCACGCTAGGCGGCGCGCTGGTCTCCGATCGGCCGCAACCGCTAGTCTTGCCTCGTGCATTCTCCTCGCGTTATTGCTGCCGCCATCATCGTTGATGCTGTCGCGATCATTGCCTTCGCCACGGCCGGTCGAATCACCCATGGCGAGGTGGTAACGCCCGGTGGCGTCCTGGAGACGGCCTGGCCATTCCTCCTCGGCCTCGCGGCGGGCTGGTTCACGGTGCTGCGCGCGCTGGAGTCCGCCGATGTGACCAAGCTCTTCCCCGCGGGCGTCGCCGTGTGGGCGTGGACCATGGTCGGCGGCGTGATCCTGCGGTTGCTCACCGCGACCGCGATCCCATGGCCATTCGTGCTGACCGCGGCGATCATCACCGCAGCGCTACTGCTCGGCTGGCGCCTGATCGCCAGGATCTTCATCCGGTTGCGCGGTGGGCGAGCGCCCCGCCCCGCAGCATCGGAGACGCTCTAGTTCTTGCCCCCGGCGCTCGACGCTTCAGCACTGGACGATCCTGTGCCTGGCACATCCCTGCCTGGGGCTTGTGCGCCGGCTACTGCCTCGTCCGTGCTCGCGGCGGCCTTGTCGACGAGGGGCTCCAGGAACCGGCCCGCGACAGCAACCGCACCGCTCGTGGCCGGATCGGTGACGAGGACCGCGAACGCCAGGTTGCCATCCACGCCGATGAACCAGTCGTTGACACGCTCGCCCGAATCATCCGTGGCCGCGCCGGTCGCGCCAATCAGGCCGCGGAAGCTCGCGAGGCTCGACGCAGCACCGGTCTCCACGACCCCGCGCATGAGGCGTTGCGCATCACGCAGCACTGGATAGGTGTTCGTTCCCACCGGCTGCTCAACGGTCGCGGGGCGGCCCTTCAGGAGCGTCGGGGAGGGGGTGGTGCCGCGCGCGATCGTCGCGGCCATCAGGGCCATGCTGAAAGGCGAGACCGTGGTGCCGCCGCCCCCGAGCGCCGTGGCTACGCGATCAGTGGTAGAGCCTGTCGTCGGGATGGTGCCGGTCACCGTGGTCATGCCGGGGATCGAGAAGGCCCGCCCGAGGCCGAGGCGCGCAGCAGTCTCATGCAGGTCGCCGTCGGCCATACCGGTCGCGAGACCCGCGATGGTGGTGGCACATGACCGCGCGAATGCCTCGGCGAATGTCACATCGGCGAGGTCGAGCAGGCCAGGGTTGGCGACATACCGATCGCCGTAGAGGCCATCGGGCGGGCAGGAAACCGTCGAGTTGTTGGTGATCTGTCGATTCTCGAGCGCGGTGATCGCCGTGACCATCTCGAATACAGAGCCCGGCTCGTAGAGGCCAGCGAGCGCGATGGGGCCAATGGCGTCGGCAGCGGGGTTCTGCGCGACGGACAGGACCGCGCCCGTGCTGGATTGCAGCGCGACGATCACCGCAGGGCTATCGGTGACGGATGCGACAGCATGCTGGGCGGCGAGCTGCACGCCGAGATCCATCTCGGTGCTGATGTCGGGCAGCGGGATCCCGGGCGCCTGCTCGAGCACCGTCACTGCCCCATTGCGGTCGACGAGCTCTACGCTCCAGCCCGCGGAGACATCCTGGCGATGCTGCCACTCCGCGCGGAGCTGCGCGAACAGTGGGGAAGCAAGATCATCGCGCGCGGTGAGGATGCCGCGCCGCTGCTGCACCGAGACACCGTCGATGCTAGCGAGCCGGTCAGCGATGGGCTGGTAGTCGTCGTCGCGCAGCTCGACGACAGGCGCCTCCTGGCCCTGCCCCGCGTTGATCGCGAGCAGCAGCGTCGCGGGGGTGATGCGCGGATCGACCGGCGAGAGCAACGCAGCGAGCTCCTCGGCCAGCGCCCCGCTGCTCGACGCCTCGACAGGATCCACAGTGACCACATGGACGACGGATTGCTCGAGAAGCGGGACCCCATCCCGATCAAGCACCTCGGTGGGCGGCGGGGGCTCGGGCCGCAGGCGCACCGTGTGCTGGTCGGTCATCCCGGGGATGATGACGTCGGGGCGCCACTGGATCCGCCAGCCCTCGCTGGTCCGCGACGCGACGCCGGTCGTGGAGAACACCCACCGGCGCGGGCCGTAGGCGCTGTCGCCGAGATCCCACGCCGCGCCCAGGGTGAAGCTCGCCTCGTCGCGGTCCACGGAGAGGCCCTGCACGGCGAATTGAGCACCATCCTCCGAGAGTGCCCCGAAGATCGCAGCCAGGCCATCCTCGGCCTGGAAAGGTGTTGTGGTGAGGCTCGCGGCGGCGCCAAGGTCCGCGGCGGCAAGGGCAGTGGTGAAATCCCTGATCACCGGCAGCGGGGAGGGATCCCCGGCATGCTCTGCGTCGCAGGCGGTGAGCATGACCGCGCCCAGAATGCCCGCGAGCGCCAGCGCCACCACCGCGCGGTAGCGGCGGCGCGCTGGGGCTGGGGCTGCGGGGCACACAGACCCGATTGTGCCTGTCCGATTCAACGATGCGTAGTCGGCAGCGTGATTCTTACCCGAATCCCAGGCAAGCACCAGGTGCGGGGGCACCCTATCCTTGGGTGCGTGACTACCCCCGATGCGACCCCGACCTCATCCAGCTCCGATCTGCTCATCGATGCTTTCTCGCGGTATGTCACCGAGCAACTGACCGGAGATCGCTTCGCCGAGCTCGTGCAGCAGGAGGTCGACCACGCGCTCGTCGCTGCCACGAGGCTGACTCTTGGCGAGGTGATGACCGCCGAGCAGGTGACCGGAGTGGCGCTGAAATATGCGTCCGAGTGGCGCATCGGGGGCGCGATCCCGGAGCTGTCCGGAGAGATCGCGCGGCGCGTGCACGCCCGCACCCTCGTCGTGAGCGATGCCCCCATCAGCGATGTCGTCGATGACGAGCATTTCGCGGGGCTCGCCGAGAAGGTCACGAGCCTGCCCGCGTTCCGCCGGCTCCTCGAGGAGATCGTCGGGAGCCCTGTGACGGCCCGCTGGGTGGCGTTCTTCCTCTACCGCTCCGCGGCAGGGAAGCTGCAGCGGCAGCACGACTCGGCCCGGGCGCTGCCAGGACTGGGAATGCTGCTGGACATCACCGAGCGGATCAGCTCGAGGATCGCGCCACGGGCGGGCCACTCCCTGGAGATCGCCATCCGGGAGCTCGCCGAGCGGACCGCCCAGCGACTGATCGCCCGCCAGCATGTGGACGGCGCGCTGACCGACAACGAGCCCCTCGTCGAGGCGATCCTCGAGCTGTGGGACGAGCACTCGAGCGATCCCGTGGGATCCGTGATCGCCGCGGTCAACCCCGATGACATCGAGGACTTCCTCATCCTGGGGTTCGAGTTCTGGCGCGATTTCCGCCAGACCACCCATTTCCGGAACATCGTCAGCGAGGGCGTGGCCTACTTCTTCGAGAAGTACTCCGCCTCCACCCTCGCGGAACTGCTCGACGAGGTGGGCGTGCACCGCGCGGACATGATCGAGGAAGCAATGCGCTTCGCTCCCCCGATCCTCGAGCTCACCGCCTCCAACGGCATGCTCGACAGCATCGTCGGACGGCTGTTCGGCCCGTTCGCGCACAGCGACGAGGTGCAGGCCCTGCTGAGGGAGCGCCCGAAGGCGTAGGCGACTACTTCGTTGTCGCCCCGGCGAGCCGCGGAGAAAGCCAGTCCAGGAGGTCCCCGAGGACTTGCTGGCGCTCTGGCTCGTTGAACACCTCGTGGTAGAGCCCGTCATACACATGCAAGGTGCATTCAGTGCGGGTCACCAGCTCAGGGATCATGCGGCTGCCGTTGACATCCGCGAGCTGGTCGGCGCTGCCATGCAGGACGACCGTCGGGACGCGCAGCGCCGGGATGCGCGCGGGCAGCGATTCCATCGTCAGCACCAGGTGCCGGGCAATGCCGGCCGGGATCATCCCGTGATGCACCAGCGGATCCGCCTTGTAGCGCTCCACGACACCCGGATCGCGGGAGACAGACGCGGGATCGATCTTCTCCACCGGGACCCACGGCAGGAACCGCCCGAGCACCTTGCCGACCGCGATCACGACCTTGGGAGTTCCGGTAGCGAGGGTCACGGCGGGCGCGGACAGCACCAGCGCGTCGAGATCGCGGGGACGATCGAGGGCGTAGGTCAGCGCGATCGCGCCGCCCATGCTGTGGCCAAGGAGGATCAGCGGCACGTCCGGCACCGCATCACGGGCGATGTCGAGCATCGTGCCGAGGTCGTCGAGGAAGTCCTGCCAGTCACGCAGCGCCATCCGGCGGCCGGCAGATCGGCCGTGGCCCCGATGATCGAGGGCATACACCGCGATCCCGCGAGCGGTGAGATCCGCAGCAACATCCGCGTAGCGGCGGGCATGCTCGCCGAGACCGTGCGCGATGACCATCACGGCGGCGGGATCGGCATCAGGCTTCCATACCTGGTAGACAATCTGTGTTCCCTGCACGCCATTGAACGACGACTCCGAATGCTCCACGGGCTCGATTGTAGGCACCCGACCGGGCAGAGCGGTGGTGGCGCAGCGGGCGCGCCCCGGAGAATGAACGCGAACGGAATAGCTGACATGACCCCATCATCGCCCCGGCCATCCATGCCGCGGCCCTCGCCCGCGGCACGCATCGTTCGCGCCGAGGAGCGCTTCCACACCAGCACTGACTGGTCCGACGCCTGGTACAGCTTCTCCTTCGGCCCGCACTACGACCCCGCCAACACCCATCACGGCTGCCTGCTCATCCACAACGACGAGACCCTCGCCCCCGGCACCGGCTTCGACATGCACTCCCACCGCGACAGCGAGATCATCACCTGGGTGCTTGAGGGAAGCCTCGTGCACCGCGACACCCGCGGCAACGTCGGCATCATCCGCCCGGGGCAGGTGCAGCGGCTCAGCGCGGGCGCCGGCGTCGAGCACTCCGAGCGCAACGATCCCGACCCCGGTGCCACTGCCTCGCAGGGTGCCACTGCCTCGCCCGGTGCCAACGTCCGGTTCCTGCAGATGACGGTGACACCTACCAGAACCGGTGGCGCCCCGGACTACGCGCAGGCCGACGTCGCCCGCGAGCTCGATGCGGGTACCTGGGTCGTCCTCGCCTCCGGCATGGCCAAGCACCACGACACTGCCGCCATCACCCTCGGCAACACCCATGCCGCCCTGCACGCCGCGCGGCCTGGTGCGGGCACTTCGCTCGAACTGCCCTCGGCCCCGTGGGTTCACCTGCACGTCGCGCGCGGAACTGTCACGTTTCGGGGCGGGGCGGTGGCGGGCGGTGCCGGCGGCGATGCCCTCGGCGGCGAGCTCGAGCTGCGGGCCGGAGACTCAGTGCGGCTCACCGGTGCGGGCGGCAGTTTTTCGGCTGGAGAGGCTGGTGCTGAGGTGCTGGTATGGGAGATGCACGCTGGCTTGTGGGCTTAGGCGGGCGCGGTGGGATGCGGCGGGCGCGCCGGGCGGCTCCGATGCCAGCGAGGTGGCCAGCGCGGATGCAAACGCGATAGAAGCCGCGGAGATGCCAGGTCAGCTTCTATCGCGTTTGACGGCTTCCCGTGCTTTTGGCGACGGGCGGTGTTCCAGGCGCGCCACTAGACGAGAGTCAGTGATCGTCGACCCACTTCGCGGTGGCCATTCTGAAGCCGAGCCGCTTGGCCAGCACGGGATGATCCCGATAAAGCCTCTTGTACGCGGGCTTGAGCTGGGTCGCGGTGCATAGCGTTTCGATGGCGATGATCTCGAAAGCTGCGCTCTCGACCCAATCAATCTCGCTCGTATACCCGCTGATCGCTCGGACCTTAGTACGGCGACAGAAATCAATCAGCTGTTCATCCGGGATCGACAGGACCTTGCAGGAGCCGAAGTGAAGAATTTTTCCCTCCGCCCGCGTGCCAAGCATGTCGGCCAGGCCCTCCAGGGTCAGCCCCTCCATGTCCTCATCCGCCCGGTCAGCGTTCACAAGGTCAAGCTCGCCCGGCGAACCATGGTAAGCGAGGTAGCAGAACTCGTAACCCTGCTTGCGACTGCTAAGCCAGCGATCAAGATTGTGTCGTAGCTCGTCCTCCGTCGTCGCATCGCGGTGCACGAAGCGAATTTTCCCGAGGCTCTTCAAGAGTTCGAGGCTCGGCCTAATGGTCACTGGGCTCTCGAGGTTTTCCCACTCGCCCTCAAAACAGACAACCCCTGGTGGATTCGCCAACTGTCGCTCCCTTCAATCCGCTGAGCAGCAACCGATTTTTGTCAGTGCCTCGTGCGATCATAACTGCAACCCCGCAGAGAGGAACACACAAAACAATGATGCGCATTCCACCGGACCGAGGGCCCTACCCCAAAATCGGACAGATCGACCTGGAGTCCGGTTTCGCGCTTGATGTCCCGCTTGGCCTCCAGCAGGCCCCACCGTTCTGGGCCGAGCACCCGCACCTTGTCGAACGCATCAGGGAACTGCGGCGAAGCGCAGGAATTGTCATTGCGGATGACCTTCTTGCACCACTCCCGACCGTGCCTCCAGACCGGCCCAGGACTTCTCCACCCCGACGAGTTTCGGGGCATCGCGCTCCCATCCGACGGCACGGCTCGCCAGATCAATTACGTGCTCGCCACCCTGTACTGCGAGACCGCCGCCGCGCGGCGAATCCCATCTGCATATCGTGCCTGCAGCGCGTAGATTGCAACGATCCCGGTATCGGTTCACTGCCTGCGGACAAGACCGACTCTGTTGTCCTGATCTGCGCCAACTGCACCGATGCGACCGATCGCGACACCGGGGCAATCACAGCTTCGGAGCCCCAGTGCCCACGTTGTGCTGCCTTCCGCACGCAGCGCAAATCTGAGGACCAATGGATGTGCATGGCCTGCAACCATTGCTGGGTGCCGCCATGGCTGGCCGCCGAGCACTCGGCCCAGGCTGGAGAGCACTGCGAGATTGAGCCGCTGTGGCGACGCAACCGGGATAGCCGCATCGCCATCGCTCGAAAACTTCCTGGCCGGGCGATTTTCGAGCCGGTGATAATGTTGTGCGCTCCTGAGACGCCGAACGAGATCATGCGGTTGCTCGATTCGATCGTGCAAATCACGTTCGCAGGCGATTGGTCGGCAGCCCTTGATGTGCTCGTTGACCAAAGCACCTGCACATGGGAATTCCTCGATCCTGCTACGAATGAATTCAGCAAATCAATCGGAAATCGCTGTCGCGAAGTACTTTACCCAGGACGGATGCCCCATCGGGTTGTTGCGGGTGTCGGCGTGACGACTTCGTGGAGGCGTCCAGGAAGGCACCGCCGAGCTGCCGAAATAGGAGGGCCCTCGGAGGAGTGGTTCGGCACAGACTATGGATTCATTATCGCAACGGACGGCTCCGCTGACGTCCTAGCCGCCTCCACCGAGGATGATCAGCAGATCTGGGACTACCTGTTCACGATCGCGCCGACGGACTATGGGCGGTCCGCTGAAACTCATGACGCGATATCTGACAGCTGCGACGACACAGGCAAGACATGGTGACCGAGGACTATTTCTCACAAGTGCAGCTACCGTCCCAGATGTACTCGCACCAACGGTTCCGCACCACGGCACGTCATCGCGAACTCATTGGCGAGATGCGAGAGCTCTCGACGAGCTGGGCACAGCAAGCACTCCTGGCATGCCTTGAACATCTCCTGGACAGCCTGGTGACCGAAGCATGGTGCATCGGCGTCATCGACGCATACCTGGATGGCGATGACGGATTCTGCGTCATCTACCGTTTCGGCACCTACTCCAGGACGCTTGGACTGCGACGCTGCGACGACAACGGACACCCTCAGGTCTACGGAGACAGCGCCAGCGATATCGGACGAGAGATTGCTGACTTCGACATCGGCGAGCCCCTCGGCACGGTGAGCCTAAGGCTGCGCCACGACCCCAGTACCGATACATGGTGGTGGGGAGACCTCCACCGACCCGAGCGATAAGCGCTGCAACAACTCCACGACGAGGAGGTAGCGCTCGCCATCGCGGGACTGCCCGCCGGTGTCCAGAAGCTACTCACCGCGCCCGGCCTGGCTTTTCTGTGCCGCGCCGAGAGGTGGGAGCTCGTCTCCTCGCACTAGTCACGCAGGCTCAGGACGCCGGTCATTCCGAGCACATTGCTTCTGTTTTTCGTGTGCGCGTCGATCAGCTCGTCAAGCCAGGGCAACGGGATAGGACCGAGATCACGCTCCCCGGTCAACAAGTCGAACTCGCTGTAGCTCGCTGCCAGGCTGTCATCGATATGGGCGATCGTGGTGCCCCGGATCGCACTGAGCGAATCCGTCCCCCCAGGCAGTTCGGCGACCAGTGACGCCCTGGCCACGGCACCCGTAGCCTGGGTGCCGACGGGCACCGAGAGAACCTCGCCCGCCGCAGTGATCCAGTACAGCACACTGTCCACCAGTGCCATCGTCCCGCGCATTACCGACTCGTCGAAGCCCCCAATGTCCAGGTCCATCACCGTCCTCGCGCCATCCGCAGTGCTGATCCGCACCAGCGACAACCCGGGTGAGCCAGTCTGGTCGAGACGGGACTCAGGGGAGGCATAGATAGCGTGAAGCGCACTGCCATCGGGCGCGCAGACCATCGACGGGTAGGCCGAGCGATAACCGGACTCCTGCTCCCAGGACGCGATGCGCTCCGGCTCGCCGCCGCGTTGGCTGCGGTAGAGGTGGTGCCAGTCCTGATCGCCCCCAAGGCTGAGCAGGTCCCGGGAGATGGCGTAGTGGTGCTCGCCGCAATGAGCGATCGTGGTCACATACCCGGGGACCGAGCCAACCACGATCCCACCACTATCGATCTCGGCGAACGAGTCGGCACTGGCCCCATCGATTCGCCCAGCGTCAAACCATAGGATCGCGGCGGACTCGTCGCTCGCAGAGGTGCCGGCGCGGATCGTGTGCTCACCGATCGGCACATCGGTCCGGCCCTCTGGCGTGAGATTGATGAGCGCCTCTGCGGTCGCGGTGACCAAACCATCACCGAGGCCGAGCACACGGTTGGAATAGATCCCGGGCCCCACGATGCTCCCGAGCCGCGTCCCCTCGGCATTGAAGAGAATGGTCCGTGCATCGCTATCGCCGGGCTTTGCCTTGATGTCTACGGGACTGACAGTCACCGCGGCGACCGCATCCTCGGGAAGCGACTCGATCTGGTCAGCGGGTGCTGGAAGGCCCGCGCTCGATGTGCAGCCCACGACGAGAATCAGCTGGGCGGCAAGCCCGGCACAGGAAAAACAGCGCATCACCTGGTAGTTCATCAGTACTCTCTCTTCGGCTCGCCCACAGCGCGTTCTCCTGCCCTGGTCGCATGCCTCCACGACGCAACGATGTTGATCCGCCAAAGCCTACGAAACCTTCGTGTGGCCTGCCCTCGCCGCATTGGGGTTGATGATCGCTTTCCTCGCGCGCTCGGATTTCAATGCTGCGCGGCCAGAGTGCGAACAGGTGGCGATTGAAATTGTTGCCGATCAAGAACCAACCAGATCATACGATGTCCGGATTGGTCGGTTTCAGGTCCGCGAAGCCCATGTGCACGAGCACTAGCTCTCCACTGCCACCCGCGAGCGCTCGACCCGTCCCATGCTGGCGGCAAGGAGCAGCACAGCACCTACCGCCAAGCCAGCCCACGGGATGTTCTGCACGTTCATCAGCGACGACCACGGATCAGCCCATGTGGTGGTCACGCCGTCAAGCATCGTCCAGTGCACCAGGGCTCGGACGACATGCACCACTATTGCGCCGAGGAAGAGGTAATAGCCCAGGATGCGCGCGATCGCCAGCGGACGCGGCGAGAAAGCCCCGTGCCTGTCGATGACGCGCAGGAGGATCGCCGCGATCACGAAAGCCCCGTAGATCCACAGCGCAGGTGTCCACCATTGGACGTAGCTCGCGATGGTCTGCGCGGTGCTGGGATCCCCCAGGCACACCTCGGCGCCCCCACGGACCACCGCCGAAGCGCCGGGCATCAAGCCAGTCGGGCCTGGATAGTCGAACTCCGCCGATTGAATCGCTACATCCGGCGTGCACACCCCTGGGCCTTGGGGCGCGGACCACAGATCCACGAGCAGCGGCCCGGCGAGGCTTGCCACGAGGTAGAGCCCGCCCAGGGTCACGCCCAGACCAACGATCCCCCTCGCCAGTCCCATCGGAAAGCCATACCTGCGCGAGACTTCCTGTCTCATCGCGGTCCCCCGTCCCCCGCCACTCGTTCAGCGCCTTGTACGCGTGATTTCGATGCCAACGTATCAAGCAGCACGAACCGTCGCAGGCTGAGCCGACCGCGCCCGCAAACGCGATAGAAGCCGCGGAAAACCCGGGCCGATTTCTACCGCGTTTGACATTATCCGGTGCTTTTGCCGGACAGGGCGCTCACCGACAACGGCGGCCCGCGCACGCTAGGCCCACGAGCGGCACACCATCATGATCGCGTTTTGGTCGCCTGGCCACCACGGATGGGGCAGCATGGGAACCAGCGGGCCGCCGCGAAGGCCGGACCGCGCCCCAGCATGCCGGAAGGAGGCTCCGACGAGTGGATGTCGTCATCGCGGCCGATCCCGCCGGGGCCGCCAAGGCTGCTGCCGATATCGTTGCCCGCGCGCTGCGGCACCGAGCGGTCAACCTGGGTGTCGCGACGGGATCCTCGCCGGTTCCCGCCTACCAGGAGCTCGCCCAGCGGGCACAGCGTGGCGAGCTCTCCTTCGGCCACGCGAGGGTGTTCCTGCTCGATGAATACGTGGGCCTGCCGCGTGGGCACGCGGAGTCCTATCACCAGGTGATCCGCCGCGACTTCACCGAAGCGGCAGGCATTCCTGATAGTCGCATCGAGGGACCGCGCGGTGATGCCGCCGATCTCATCGCTGAGGCTGATCGCTATGACCACGTGATCACCACGCATGGTGGCATTGACCTGCAGATCCTCGGCATCGGCACGAATGGGCACATCGCGTTCAACGAGCCCCCGTCGTCGCTGTCGAGCCGGACCCGGGTGGTGGCGCTCGCCGAGCAGACCCGGGAGGACAACAGCCGGTTCTTCCATCACATCGATGACGTGCCCCAGCTAGCGCTCACCCAGGGCCTCGGCACGATCAGCGAGGCTCGCGAGATCGTGCTCATCGCGACCGGCGCGCACAAGTCCCCCGCGGTCGCCGCCGCCGTGGAGGGCCCGCTGGCCGCCCGGTGCCCGGCATCGATCCTGCAATGGCACCCGCGCGCGACGTTCGTCGTGGATGCGGCAGCGGCGAGCCAGCTGGAGCTGCCGGCCTATGGGCGCGAGCGCAAGGGCACGCGCGACCACGCGTAGTCGCGCCGGATCCCGGCTCGGCCATCGTTCTCTAGTGGAGACTTTTCCCGCCTCGACCGGGAGAAGTTTCCACTCCCAGCGGTAGACCTCGCCCCACAGCCACCGCACCGGCTAACGCACGGTCCCTACCCTTACCTGGATATGTCCACCGCGCACGCTTCGAGCCGTGATGTCGTCGCAGTAGTGGTCGAGCATGGTCCAGGGGCGGGCGTGGATGTCGGATCCGCCCGCGCGGCAGGCCAGTTTGGCGAGCGGTGACCACAGCGCGGCGCGGCCCTGCGGTGGCTGCATATCGACGATCGCGAGGCGCGCGCCAGGCCGGCAAGCGGCGGCCATTGTGGCGAGCGCTGCCGGCCAGTCGTCCATGAGGGATAGCGCGTAGGTGGCGATAGCGGCGTCGTAGCCAGCACCATCGATCGGTTCGCGCAATCGCGCGGCGGGCACCGTGGTGGCGTCCCCCGCAAGGACTTGCACGTTCGACCAGCCCCGCGAACGCGCCTTTCGCCGTGCCTGCTCGACCATGTGCGTGCTCGCGTCGACGCCCACGATGCGCCCGCTGGGGCCGATGCGGCGCTGCAGCCAGGAAAAATTCAGCCCGGTTCCGCACCCGACGTCGAGGACCCGGGCGCCTGCCTCGAGGTGGAGCAGGGGTATCGCTGCCGCGCGGCCCGCGCCGTAGATCGGCCATTCGGCGGAGATCACGTCGTAGAAGCGGGCGGATACGGTGTACTTGGATGGGAACGTGGGCGGCACGGGGCTCCCTAGGTCTTGGGGTGAGCTGGCACGTTGGCGTAGTGCTGCCAGGCTGTGGTGGGGGCTGGCTGCTGCTTCCTACTCTGCCTTGCCTGCCCGCTTGGCCATTGCCCGGTCCTGCCCAGGTCCGAGTGAAGGAAATGATCGATGACCCGCCGGGAGGCCCCGTGAGCAGTGACAGCGACATTCGTGACCTCGTGGTCGTCGGCGGCGGAGCGGCAGGAATGGTGGCCGCGAAGACGGCAGTCAAGCTCGGCGCCAGCGCAATGCTGATCGAGTCTGGCCGCACGGGCGGCGACTGCTTGTGGACAGGGTGCGTGCCGTCGAAGTCCCTGCTGGCCGCAGCGCATCATGTGGCGGCCGCGCGTCATGCCGCGAGCCTTGGGGTGCATTTCGACGAGCCAGTTGTGGACTTCGCGGCGGTGATGCGGCATGTGCGCTCGGCGATCTCCACGATCGAGCCGATCGATACGCCGGAGGCGCTGGAGTCCGAGGGCATCGAGGTGCGATCCGGCCACGCAGTGTTCTCCACTGACAACACCGTCGTGGTCGATGGCGACCCCATTCGGTTCCGGCAGGCGGTCATCGCCACCGGCGCTTCCCCCGTGCTGCCCCCGATCCCGGGACTAGCGGATCATGCGCCATTGACCAGCGAGACCATCTGGGACATCGAGGACCTGCCTCGCCGCCTCCTCGTGATCGGTGGGGGAAGCATTGGTTGCGAGCTCGGGCAGGCGTTCGCGCGGCTCGGCTCCACCGTCACGATCGTCGAGGCCGCGCCCCGCATCCTGATGGGCGAGCCCGAGGACGCGTCACGTATCGTGGCGCGCTCGCTCGAGGATGATGGCGTGAAAGTGGTCACGGGCGCATCAGTGGAGAGCTTCGCGGACTCGCGGGCACGCTTGTCCGATGGCACGGTGGTCGATTTCGACCGGGTACTGGTGAGCGTGGGCCGCGCGGCGCGCACCTCCGGACTCGGGCTCGATCAGATCGGCGTCCGCACCAACGATCGAGGCCAGGTCATCGTCTCGCCCACGCTGCGCACCACCAATCCGCGCATCTGGGCCGCGGGGGACGTGACGCCGCTCCCCCAGTTCACCCATGCCGCTGGCTCGTTCGGCAGCATCGCCGCGAGCAACGCGGTGCTCGGGCTTCGCCGCAAGGCTGGCACCACAGTGGTCCCGCGGGTCACCTATACCGACCCCGAGGTGGCATCGGTGGGCGTGAGCGATCCATCGTCCGCGAGCCGGTTGACAGCCCGCACGATCAGCCATGACCACCTCGACCGGGCGATCACCGAGCACTCCACCGATGGGTTCTCCCGGCTGATCCTTGATCACAAGGCGCGGATCATCGGTGGCACCGTGGTCAGCCCACGGGCGGGCGAGACCATTGGCGAAGTGACGCTCGCGGTGCGGCTCGGCCTGCGCGCACGCGATCTCGCCGCCACGATGCACCCGTACCCGACCTACAACGACGGAATCTGGAACGCCGCGATCGCTGACACCCGCGAGCAGCTCGCGTCCCCCGGCGCCCAGCGCGCGATGGGTGCGCTGTCCTCGCTGCGGCGGACCTGGCTGAGGATCGCGCGGTAGGGGCGCTAGTTTCCTGTTGCACCAGACTAGCTGCCGGGGAGGGGGCTGGTGGCACTCGTGGTTGTACTCGACTGTCGTCCACGCATCGGACTGCTCTCGGCCAGCTCGCTGCAGCCCACGGCTGCAGATTCCGAACGACCTCGGAACCCTCGCGATGCGAGGTTCCGGGCTAAGCACCGCGTTCGCTGCCTGCACACGCCCGCGGGCCGCGGCCTCGATCCACCGCACCTATGCGTCACATCGACACACTTTGGGGTGGCACCTCTGATAATGCTACAAGTTAGGTGTTTCACACAGAATGTCGAATCTTCGCGAACAATCTGACCGCATGGCGTCAGGCGGATTTTTCTACTGTCTCGGTCACCACCGGCTCAAACGCTCATTGGTAGACCCATCCGCTAGCAACCACGCTCCGGTGAGCATCAAACAGCAACGGAGTTGCGCAGCGGCACGACGGGCGTCCCCACCGTGGCTTCCCGTTACGGGCAAACATGTCAGTGCCATCGGGCAATATCAAGCGCGCATCGCCGACGACGTTGCCCGGCGCCGCCCCGAAACCTAGCTACTTCAAGGAGCAGATGATGATCGATGATGTTGCCGCGCTTGCGCGCCTGATCACCGCGTGCGACCGTGACCTCGGCGATCCTGTCCTCTGGTTCAAACCCGATGGCTATCCGGATTCGCTCGCGCTCTGCATGATTGATTCAATCTATTCGACCGGCAGCCACTACAACTCGGTGGTCAACGTCATCAAGCGGTACCGCGCCTATCGCGGCGACCAAGGCGGTGACGCTTACACCGACGGGCTGACCGAGCTGCTCGCAACCTTTGATGAATTGGGTGGCAGTCGTTCGTGGGCGGACAAGATCGGCAACCGCAAGCCGGTCTCCACACAGGCAGCAGCAGCCCTGAAGTCCGACGCGATCGAAACTGCTGCACGCGCACTTCTCGCCCTCAACATCAACAGCACCGCTGATCTGAGGGACGCCGCGGCCGCGGGGAACAGCTCGCCAAAAGCCGCGTGGCTCGCCGCCCCCGGCCAACGCACTGGCTTAACCTGGGACTACGCGCAAATGCTGGCAA
This sequence comes from Hoyosella levis, assembly GCF_026008515.1. Taxonomy (GTDB): domain Bacteria; phylum Actinomycetota; class Actinomycetes; order Mycobacteriales; family Mycobacteriaceae; genus Lolliginicoccus; species Lolliginicoccus levis. Next base: position 20,411 of record NZ_BQYM01000005.1, on the reverse strand, counting down.
ACATCCCCGGAGTCAAAGCCGACCGAATGGTCGTGCGTTACGTCGCGCGAGAGCTGGAAGTCGATGTGAGTGACCTCGCGTCTAAACGTGCGGCGTCGCTTGTCGCCGCGGTTGCAGCGCAAAGAGGCTGGAATGTCATCCACCTCGATCACGCGATCTGGCGCTTCGAATCGGGGCGCAGGGTAAACCGAGCGGAAGGCTAGAGTCACGTACACAGCGCGGCTCATCTGCCTGCACCGACGGCCGCACGTGCGCGCCCTGCGCTGTCACGCCATGGTCGGCTCGATGGGTCGCGTCGGGTCCTCCGGGCAACAATGCCGCCATCGAGAACTTCTTCGTCCGCGCGACAAGAGCGTCCTCGAGGAGGCTCCGGGATCACCCGCGACGAACTCCAGATCGCGATGGTGACCTGGATCGTACGGAATTACTGCCCTGCGCCGCGGGGAAGAAACCCTGGGACGATTGACCGCAGTCAAGCATGAGTCCATCATGTGCCAGCCGCTCAGGCGGAAGCGAAGCTGCGCAAGTGCTGCATTGAAGGTCGCTCATCGGCCTAGCGTCTACATGTCAGACCCCTAGTCTTCAATGCTTCCATGACGCCTACCCAAAGCCGGCCCGACTGGCGGCCATTCATGCACGCCTACGCCCACTACAAGGGAACGCGCGGGCTGCCCCCACATCTCGCCACCTTCCACGAAAAGCGCTACCGCCTGTACTGCGACCTCGTCGGCATAGACCCTGACAACTCCGAGCACGCCGATCCCAGGGCCATGCGCTCTAGGGACATGCTTCTCATGGATAAGCATGTGATGCACCGCCATGTGTTGGCCGCGATCGCAACGGAGTACAGGACGCTTTCAGCACCGTGGGCGGGTTTGACATTCGGACCCAAACCAGTGGGTGCGGTAATCAGACGATACGACGAATCAGTCAGGGACCTCATTCTCCGGCAGCAGGAAATCTACCTCGACGCAATGGTAGACGCCGCTGAGTTCATCTGGGGCCCATGCCCACGGGCAGTTAGCGACGAGGAACTCGAGCAGCACAAAGTAAGCGCCGAGCATCATCCACCCTTGGCGGACTACCTCTAGACGGGGTCGTCCAGATTGCATGGACAATAAGGAACATTCTCTATCCATATGCCAGCCCGGCGCGCCCGCTGCTAGACCAGCGCCGCGCCGTTCCCACCGCCCCCAACACCCGCCCGCCAGTGGAAACCTTTCACCACTCACAGAGGAAAAGTTTCCACTCCGCGCGGCCAACCAGCGGCCACCGCAAAGCGCTACCAGGCGTTGACAATTGCCCCATCGCCACCGACGCACCCCACCGATTCCGCGCCTGCGGGGTAGTAGAGGCAGGTCAGGGAGTAGGACTGGCCAGTAACCGGGCTGTCGGCGACCACGGTCCAGACGACTTCGTCATCGGCGATATCCATGGTGTTCAGCTCAACGCGGACCGCCTCGGCGAACTCGCATGTGGTGCTCGTGCCCGTGATGCCTGAGTTGCTCCAGCGGTCGCCCGGACGGGGCGAGGACGAGCAGGGCTGCACGCCAGCCGGAGGCGCGGCGATGCCCCGTTCCGGCGCGGGAGCATCGGAGAAGGGCAGTGGATCATCCTGCGCAATGGGCTCGTCCAGCGATTCGCTAGGCGCAACAGGCACAGGCTCGGGATCAGGCAGCGGGCTCGCGCCGCGCACCTCGAACAGCCAGTACAGGAATCCGATAAATCCGCCGAGCAGGCCGAGCATGACGACGACGAGCAGGATCACGAGGCTAAGCAGGGATTTCTTGCGCGGCAATCCATGGCCCTGGCGCGAGGGGTGAGGCATGGCTGGCATGACCTGGGGCGGGCCCACCGGAGGAGGCATGCCCGGGTTCCCGGTTGGGCCCGCTCCGGACCCCGGTACCGGCCCCGAGGCCGACGCAGGTCCGGCAGGTTGCCAGTCGGCGCCTCGCTGGCCAGGGCGCATCCAGGGAATGTGGTCCTGCGGAGCCCTGCCATTGTCCGGGCCGGATGATTGTTGCCTATCGCGGCTCTCGTTCCCGCCCATGAGCAGCCTCCCCCTTCGCTTGGTGCAGGACCCCCATCCTGCCTATCCAGGTTCCCACAATGGCGGCTCCGGGAGATTGTGAGATCGGTCTACTCGCGGGCGCGCTTGACCTCGTCGAAGAACTCTTCGACGCGCGCCGATTCTTCCTCTGGCACGTCGAGGATGACGGGCTTGCTCGCGGGCTCGAGCCCTCCTTCGGTAGCGCGGGCGCCCACCACGATCTCCAGTCCGGCGCGGGTTCGCCGCGCGGTCACGCCGAGGTGCAGCACATGCCAGCGGCGGGATACACCGCCCCGGTCGAATACCTCGAGGACCCGGTTATCGAGGACGAGCACGAATCGATCGGCGACGACGCATTCGCGGTACGGGCGGCTCAGCATGCCTCCGAGCCTAGAGGCTGGGCGGTGGATCCGTGGCCTCGCTGGCCCCGCGCTGTCCCCGCGCTGCCCCCGCGCTGGTGGAAACTTTTCCCGCGCCAGGGAGGATAAGTTTCCACTGGCGGCCAAACACCAGCAGCCGGCAAACTCCCAGCGGCAACAGCTACCGCAGCGCCCGGTACCCCGCGTGGATGCGCCACGCCGCGGTGATGCCGACGACCACCGCCCAGCCGATGGCGATGTGCCAGGCGAGCATGGGCAGGATCAGCCAGAGGCTGTGGACGATGATGGTCTCGGTGCCTTCGGCGAGCCCGCCGAGGAACGACAGCGACCGCCCGTCGTCGAGGGTGCGATGGTGGCGCTCGGCGATGGAGGAGAACGCGAGGAACGCGGCCCCGTTGAGGTAGTAGGCGAGCAGCACGAGCAGGAATGGCCAGAGCGAGACGTCGTAGGCCGCGGATGCGCCGAGGGCGACGCCGACAACAGTGGTGCCGTAGACAACGAAGTCGGCGGTGATGTCGTAGTACCCGCCCGCGCCGCTTTCCGAGCCGGATCTCTGGGCGCGCAGCCGAGCGAGCGGCCCGTCGAGCCCGTCAGCGAGCCGGGATAGCAGCCACAGCAGCAGCGCGAGCGCCCACAGCTGCAACGCGGCGGTGGCGGCGCTGCCGAGACCGAGCAGCAGTCCCGCCGTGGTGATCCGGTCGGGGCTGATCCACGACCGGTCCAGTGCCTTCGCGGCCCAGGCCAGGGGCGCGTCGAGCCGGGCGCGCAGCGGGGCGTCAAGCATGGCCGGCCTCCTTCGCTAGCACGGGCTTGCTGCCGCGCATGCGACGAGCGGAGTAGCTACCGGCGATCGTGAGCACGAGGAACGCGGCGATGGCGGCGAGGAACGGCCAGGAGAGCGGGTCGGTGCCGTATGCGCCGAGCGCGACGTAGCTGAGCACGCCCGGAATGATGCCGATGGCGGTGCCGAGCGTGTAGTGGCGGAAAGTGATGCCGCTGAGCCCGCCCGCGTAGTTGACCAGCCAGAACGGGAACAGCGGGATGAGCCGGGCAAGCAGCACGGAGACGAGTCCACGCTCGCGCAGGAAAGCCACTGCCCGCGCGGTGCGATCACCTCCAAAGCGGGCAACTGCATCCGCGCCGAGGTAGTGGCTGATCGCGTAGGCGGCGGTGGCGGCGATCATGGCGGCGACAAACACGACGACGGCACCGCCGGCGAAGCCGAAGAGAACGCCGCTCGCGATGCTGAACACGCTTGCCGGGGCCGGGGTCAGGCTGAGCCCGGCGTAAGCGAGCACGAAGACCACCACACCGATCAGCCCGGCCGCCGCGACCCGGTCACGAATCTCCTCGGGCCCCGGCACGTCCACGGTGAGGGCGATGATCGTAGCGACGGCGAGCAGCACCGCAAGCATCCCGAGCTTGATGAGCGTGGTGCGCCGGGCTGGGTCGTTCACGATGATCCTCTCGGGTGGGCAGTCCTGTAACGGGAATGCTCCGAACTACCCATAGTGTTCCCGCTGCGCTGTAGTTCCCGCCACAATCGATGGGCCGGGAGGGCAGGAGCGATGACGGATCAAGGACGGCAGGAGCAAGGATGAGGACGAGGCAGCGCCGGGCCGGATGGATGCTCGCGGCAACAGCGACCGCGGGCGCGGTGATGCTGTCTGCTTGTTCTGCTCCCTCCTCGGAGGCACCGACTCCCACCGAGGGGAGCTGGGACGAGATCGTCGAAGCCGCGCAGGGGCAGACGGTGTCGCTGTGGATGTGGGGCGGCGATGAGCAGGGCAACCGCTATGTCGACGAGATCCTCGCTCCGGCGGTGGCCGAGCAGGGGGTGACCTTGCGGCGCGTACCGGTCTCCGACACGGGGGACGCGGTGAACCGGGTCCTCGCCGAGCGGCAGGCCGGCATCACGGATGGCGACATCGACCTCGTCTGGGTCAACGGCGATAACTTCGCCACCGGCAAGCAGGCCGGGGCGTGGCTGTGCGACTGGACCTCCGACCTGCCCAGCATGCAGTACACCGATCCGGATGATCCGCTGCTGCTGTCTGATTTCGGCACGCCAGTCGATGGCTGCGAGGCCCCCTGGCACAAGGCCCAGTTCACCTTGGTCTACGACGAGGCACGCATCGCCGAGCCACCGACGACGCTCGAGGGGGTGCTCGACTGGGCGCGCGAAAACCCCGGTCGGTTCACATACCCCGCGCCCCCCGACTTCACCGGCTCGGTGTTCATCCGGGAAGTCCTCACCCGCGTGTCCAAGGATGTGCCGCTGCAGCACAGCGAGGAAGCCTACGACGAGCATGCCCCCGCGTTGTTCGAGGAACTGAACGATCTCGCTCCCGCGCTGTGGCGGGAGGGCCGCACCTATCCGCAGGACGTCGAGGAGCTCAATCAGCTCTTCGCCGACGGGCAGGTCGACATGACCATGACCTACGGCCCCGCGACGCTGACCGAGCTCGTGGCCAACGGCACGTATCCGGAGACGACCCGGGTGCTCACCCTGGATGAGGGCACCGTGGGCAACGCGAGCTTCCTGGCGATCCCCTCGACCTCGGGCAACAGTGCTGGTGCTCGCGTGGTGGCGAACGTGGCTCTCTCCCCGGAGCAGCAGCTGAGCAAGGCCAAGCCGGAGGTGTGGGGGCAGTTCACGGTGCTCGATCTCGACCGGCTGAGCGCGGCTGACCAAGAGGCGTTCGAGGCGCTGCCTTCGTCGCCGATCGTGCCGCCGTACGAAGAGCTGTCCCGCAACGCGCGGCCCGAGCTGGAGACGGCGTGGGTGCCTGCGCTCGATGAGGGCTGGCGGCGGTCCGTGCTCGCCGGGCAGTAGCCGCGCATGCGCCCGGTGCTGCTCCTGGTGCCCGCATGCGTGCCGGTGGCGCTCGTGCTCGGGGCCGGGCTGGGCACGGCGGCGTTGCAAGCCCTGGGCCTGATGCCCCTGGTAGGCGCGCCAACGCTGACTGCTGACGCGTTCACCGGGCAAGCCGATGATCTTGCCCGCGCATCGCTGGTGTCGGTGTGGATCGCGGCGGCCTCCACCCTCATCGCGGTAGTCGTGGGGCTTGCCGCAGGAGTCGCCATTGCCTCGCGGGGCCGGGTGGTCGCGGTGCTCGCTGCTCTCACCGTGCCCGTGCCGCACCTGATCGGCGCTGCCGCGATCGGCCTGCTCGTCGCGGATTCCGGCTTGCTTGCCCGCCTTCTGGGAATCGAGGGCGCGCAGTGGCCGCAGCTCGTCGGTGGGCCGTGGTGGATCGCGGTGATCCTGGAGTTCGCCTGGAAGGAATCCGCGTTCGTGGCGATCGTGGTGGCGGGCACGCTCGCGACCCGCATCGAGGGCTATTCCGATCTCGCGGCCACCCTGGGCGCGGGGCGGGCCACGCGGTTCCGGCTTGTCACGCTTCCCCTCGCTGCCCCCGCCCTCGCTGCTGCAGCGATGATCACCTTTGTGTATTCGTTTGGCTCGGTGGAGGTTCCGCTGCTGCTGGGCAGGCCGTATCCCGAACCCCTGCCGGTGCTGGCGGTGCGGGTCTTCTCCTCGATCGACCTGGCATCGAGGCCGGATGCGGCGGCCGCGGCCCTAGTGTCGAGCATCATGTCGGTGACGGTGCTGGCGATCGCGCTGGTGCTGGCGCGGAGGTCGTCGCTATGGCGGTAGTGACGCGCGCCCGCCCCCGGATATGGAGGCCGGGACGCTGGCTGCTGGTGGTGTGGTTCGCGCTTCCCCTGGTGCCGCTGGTGCTGTGGGCGGTGGCAAACCAGTGGGCGTTCCCGGCGATCTTGCCGCAGGAATGGGGGCTGCGCGGGGCACGCACCGCGGTGGAAGCGGGGGCGGGCCGAGCCTTCGTGGCATCCACCGTGCTCGGGGCATGCGTGGCGCTGCTAGCGACGCCTGCCGGAATCCTGGCGGGGCGGGCGCTGGCGCTGCATCGAGTACCAGGGCGCGGGGTGGCCGCGGCGCTGTTGCTTGCGCCCCTGGCCTTTCCACCGTTCGCGGTGGCGATGGGCCTGGATGTGCTGTTCCTTCGGCTCGGGGTTCCCGCGTTCGCCGGCGTGGTGCTGATCCTGACGGTTCTGGCGATCCCTTACACGACGTATGTGATGCGGGTGGGCTTCGGCGCCTACGATGTGCGTTTCGAGGAGGAGGCCCGCGTGCTGGGCGCATCACGCTGGTTCGTGGTGTGCCATGTGCAAGCACCCTTGCTGGCCGCACCCGTGGCGACAGCGGCGTTCCTGGCGTTCCTTGTCGGGTGGACGGACTACATCGTGACGCTGCTCATCGGGGGCGGCCGCTTGGTGACGGTGCCGGTGCTTGTGGGTTCCTTTGCATCGGGCACCGGAAACCAGCCCATTACCGCCGCGCTGTCAGTCGGCGCGGTGCTGCCGCCGTTGCTGCTGCTCGTTGCCCTGCTAGCCCTGAGAGGACGCCGATCATGAGCGTGGCACTGCGCCTCGACCACCTGTGCAAGTCCTTTGACGAGCACCTGGTGCTTGATGATGTCTCCCTCGATGTGGAAGCCGGGGAATGCGTCACGGTGCTCGGCCCCTCCGGGGTGGGCAAGTCCACGATCCTGCGGATCATCGCTGGCCTCGATGTCGCGACAACGGGCGGGATCCGCATCGGGGGCCAGGACATGAGCGCGGTCCCGGCCGAGCAGCGCGGCGTCTCGATGATGTTCCAGCAGCCGTTGTTGTTCCCGCACCTCGATGTGCTCGACAACGTCGCCTTCGCCGCTCGCGCAGCCGGGAAGGGCCGGAGGGCAGCGCGCGACCATGCCCGCGAATACCTGCAGGTGGTGCAGCTCGGGATGCTTGCTCACCGGCGAGCGGGCGCGCTCTCCGGCGGGCAGGCGCAACGGGTGGCCCTCGCGCGTGCGCTCGCGGCCACGCCTCGGGTGCTGCTGCTCGATGAGCCGTTCAGCGCGCTCGACCCCACGCTGCGCAGCGAGATGCATGACCTGCTGCGTAAGGTGCGGGCCGAGCTCAGGCCCACGATCGTGCTGGTGACCCACGACCAGGAGGAGGCGGCCGTGCTATCCGATCGCGTCGCCGTGCTGCTCGAGGCCCGGTTCGCGCAGGTAGCCGAGCCACGCGAGATCTATACCCGGCCGACCACTCTTGCCGTGCACCGCATGATGGGCGGGCTCAATGAGATCCCCGGGACGCTGCACCGGCTTGGCGACAGCATGGTGCACCGCAGCGTCCTCGGTGAGTACGTCGTCAACACGGTCCTGGACCCAGGACAAGCGACACTGGTGTTCCGGCACGAGTCCGCGCGCATCGACAGCGAAGCCACAGCAGGAACCATCACGGGAACGGTCGCAGAGGCCCGTGTGATGGGCGCTCGGCAACGCCTGCGGATCGATCCCGCCGCAGGAGAAGCCAGCGTGTGGGCGGAGGTCGATCTCGCCCAGCCATTCCCCCCAGGAGCTCCGATCACCCTCTACGTTCCGGTCGAAGCACGCCACGTCATGCCGGGAATAGCTGACCGCACGGCCTACCGCGGAGTGGCCGATTGGTGAGCCTTGTGCCGGACCGTTCCCGCCAGGACCACGATCAGCACTACGGTGCCACTTATGACCAGCACGGACATGCCCGGATAGCGGCGCGCCAGCTCCCCCGCGACCGCGCCCAGCGTCACGTAGATCGCCACCCAGCCCAGGCTGCCCAGGCACCACCAACGAATCATCATCAAGTAGGGCACCCGCAGCGCGCCGGCGGTGAACGGCGTCAGCGCGAACACCACGGGGATGAATACCGCCACCATGATCGTGGGACCACCACCGTCGCCTTGCAGGTAGCTCTCGGCACGGTTCCACCGCTTCTCCCCCACCGCACGGCCTAGCCGGGAGCGACGGATCCCCGGCCCCCACCGCGAGCCCAGCACGTACGAGCCGGAAGCACCGATGAAGCAGCCCACCACACCGCCCGCGACCACGATCCCCCACTCGGCCGGGCCGGACACCGTCATGCCGGCGAGCACCAACGACAGATCACCCGGCAGCAGCAAGCCGACGAGGAAGGTCGTCTGGATGATCAGCAACCCGCACAGGATGAGTCCGACGACCACGGGCGGCTGGCCAGCAAGGGCGTCGAACAACTCATTGATCGACCCACTGTCACCATGGGGCATCACTCCATCCTGGCACGAAGCACCGACGAGCGCGGAGTGGGGACATCCGCTGGCGGCGCGGCTTGCGGCGCGGAGAACTCACGATTTCGCAGCGTCTGATCCCGGAAGCGTGCAGGCAGATCGTCCATGGCCAGGAGCTCGTCGCACGCGCGCAGCGAGGCCGCACGATCCCCCACCCAATACGAGGTGATCGAGAACTCGAACAGCAACCCCCAGCGATAGATCCAGGGGCTCATGAAAAGCACGTCGTCGGGAATCGGTCGTCCCAGGCCAGCAACCGCGAACGCGTGGGCAGCCTGGTGATTCCCTTTGGCTCGCAGTCGTGACGCGAGCTCGTAGCAGGCCTCCAAGCGCTGCGGCCGGGCTTCCCACGCGCGCGTGAGCGCATCCATGCCCGCGCCCCAATTGCCACGATCGGACTCGAGCACACCGACCTGCAGCAACGAGTAGCAGACTTCCTCGGCCCAGCCGCCCATCGACGCTCGCCGCGAATACAGTTCGATAGCCCGCTGCGTGTTTCCCATGTCCCGCATCGTCTGCGCGAGATAGAACACTGCACGTGCATTCCCGGGATCACGATCAATATCCTGCTGAAGCAAACGCGCATCCCGCTCGAACTTGTCCGCCCGGGAACCACCATCCGCGAAATGCTCCACCACCCACGCGTCCAGGTTCGCGGAGCTGACCGCACGGTCGGCCGTGATGTACTCATGCGTCGCACCCACATAGCGCCAGTCGATATCGCCGCGCACCAGCCTGCGGTTTCGATACAGCAATTCACCCGCGTGCTGGACCATGAAGCTATCCGCCCGAAGCTCCGGCAACGGGCCCTCGATCCGCACCACGATGTCGGCATCGATAAGTAGCAGAAAATCGGCCTTGCCGCGCGCATGCCGCAAGTTCAGGGAACGATTGTGCCCAAAATCAACCCACTCGTCCTCATGCAGCTCCCCTGGAATATCAGCGAGAAACTCTCGGATGATGCCCTGCGTGCCATCAGCGGAGCCTGTATCCGAGATCACCCAGAAATCAATGAGCGGCTTCACCGACGCGAGGCAGCGCTCAATGACTTTCGCCTCATCCTTGACGATCATGCAGAGGCAAATCGTGGGGCGATTCACTACCGTTTCCCTTCGTGTCACACTCGCCCGAGGTCGACCGGACGCTACCTACTACTGAGATGGGACAGCAGGGGCACGAGAAGAACCTTCCCTCGCCCCTGCCGCTGACCGATCACGCAGACGGTGAGAAGCAGACCGTCGAGGTGTAGACCGTGCTGAGCGCAGCAACGCTGGTTCGGAACTGCCACCGACTTGGGTCGCCATCAGCCTGATTGGTCTCGCTGATACTGACGGATACCGGCAATCCTCCCAAGGTCACACGGATCATGCCGTTGATCGCCTCATAGCCTGCCGGGCATGCCGGGGTGGTGTAGAGGCCAAACAAACTAACCCCAACGAACTGGGATGCCTCCGCCGTGATGATGACATCCGAGGCCGGGCCTGTCGGACCGGTCGGACCAGTGTCGCCCTGCGCGCCGTCGGCACCGGTCGGGCCGGTATCGCCCTGCACGCCCTGGGGCCCTGCCTCGCCCGTCGGACCAGTTGGCCCGGTCTCGCCCTGCACGCCCTGCACGCCGTCGGCACCGGTCGGACCGGTATCACCCTGCACGCCCTGCGGCCCCTCCGCGCCCGTCGGACCAGTCGGACCAGTGTCGCCCTGCGCGCCGTCGGCACCGGTCGGGCCGGTATCGCCCTGCACGCCCTGCGGCCCCTCGGCACCAGTCGGACCTGTCGCGCCATCCGCGCCCGTCGGACCGGTATCGCCCTGCACGCCCTGCGGCCCTGCCTCGCCCGTCGGACCAGTCGGACCAGTGTCGCCCTGCGCGCCGTCGGCACCGGTCGGACCTGTCGCGCCATCCGCGCCCGTCGGACCAGTATCGCCCTGCACGCCCTGGGGCCCTGCCTCGCCCGTCGGACCAGTTGGCCCGGTCTCGCCCTGCACGCCCTGCACGCCGTCGGCACCGGTCGGACCGGTATCACCCTGCACGCCCTGCGGCCCCTCCGCGCCCGTCGGACCAGTCGGACCAGTGTCGCCCTGCGCGCCGTCGGCACCGGTCGGACCGGTATCACCCTGCGCGCCATCCGCACCGGTGGGCCCAGCCGGACCCTGCGGGCCCTCCGCGCCCGTCGGGCCCGTGTCACCCTGCAGACCCTGCGGGCCTGCCTCGCCCGTCGGACCTGCTGGCCCTGTCTCGCCCTGCGGCCCCGTCGGCCCGGTATCGCCCTGTGGACCTGCCGGGCCCTGCTCGCCCTGCGGTCCTTCCGGCCCAGCTGGTCCCGTCGGACCTGTGGGACCCGTCGGACCGAGCGGGCATTCGGTGCTGGAGGATCCCGATGAGCCAGCCGATCCGAGAGCAAGAGAGCCTACGGATCCGGTAGTCGAGCCCGCAGAGCCACTGGAGGTGCCGCAGTCCACGAGCGAGGCGGAGCTGACGGTGTTCTCGATGGTGACATCGTTTCCGCTGTGGAGGGCGGCCACACCGAGCGCGAGGAACGCGTTGCCGGCAATCATGCTCGCGGCGATGAGGGCAGGTTTTCTGGTGCGGCGGTTCATGCGGGGCTCCACTCGAGATGGGTTGCGTGGGTGTCGAAGCCCACTGCATCACGCTGCGGTGCCAGAAATCGGGAGCGGCCCCCGATGGTTAGTGATCTGAAACACGTTTGTTGCAGTAACTAACAAACACCTTGACACCGCGCCGAACCCACTGCGCCCCAAACGAAGTGCGCGCTAGCTCTCGCGCAGGGCCGCTTCGATGCCGCCGACTCGATCAGCAAGCAGCCCTACAGCTCCGACCGCCCGGGTCATGGGGTCGTCCTCCGCTCCGCCGAGCGCCTGGGCACGCAGGTAGCCAGCCTTAACGTCGTTCCAGCGTTGCTGCTGCTCTGGGGTCAGCCGTCCGCGCAGCTCGGCGAGCTTGAGGAGGTTGGCCTCGGCACCGGAGGTGAGGGTCTGGGCCTCGCCAAGGTAGTGGTCGTCGATCACGTTCTCGAGCTCCTCGGTGTTCATGACGGGGGCGATGCGCCCGGCGAGCTTGGTCATGTTGCGGTAGGAGCCCTGCAGCTGGAAGGGCGGTTCGGTGCGATTGCTGTCGGCGGTGGCGGCGGAGGCGATGTAGGCCTTGTTGACGGCGAGCAGGGTGCGCTGCACGTGCAACATCTTGCGGAGGACGGACAGCACATCGTCGAGCTCGGCCGCCGAGTAGGGGTGGTGGAGCTGGTCGGGCCGGGCAGTGGTGTCGTCGCTGGCGAGCCGGACGAGCAGGTCGAGGTCGGTGCGCTCGCGGGCGGCGATCGGAGCGAGGACGGGGTTGGAGGTCAGCGCGTTCTCGATGTAGGAGAGCCCGAAGAGGTGTTCCTTGCCGGAGAGCACGTCGCCGAGGTTCCACACGTCGGCGCGGTTGGCGAGCATGTCGGGGATGCGGAAGCGCTTGCCCTGCTCGGTGTAGGGGTTGCCGGCCATGCAGACGGCGAAACGCTTGCCACGCATGTCGTAGGTGCGGGTGCGGCCGTTCCAGATTCCCTCCATGCGCCGCTGCGCGTCGCAGAGGGAGATGAACTTCTGCAGCAGCTCGGGGTTGGTGTGCTGGATGTCGTCGAGATAGAGCAGCACGTTGTTGCCCATCTCGAGGGCGAAGTTGATCTTCTCGACTTCCTGGCGGGCGGTGGCGTTCGGCGCCTCGGCCGGGTCGACGGAGGTGACGTGATGGCCGAGGGCGGGGCCGTTGACCTTGACGAACACGAGCCCCAGCCGGTTGGCGACGTATTCCATGAGGGTCGTCTTGCCGTATCCGGGGGGCGAGATGAGCAGGAGCAGCCCGGATTGGTCGGTGCGGCGGTCGTCGCCGGTGGTGCCAAGCTGCTTGGCGAGGTTGTCCCCGATCAGGGGCAGGTAGGCGTCGTCGAGGAGCCGGTTGCGCACGAATCCGCTCATGACTGTGGGCTTGTACTCATCGAGGCGCAGCCGGTGCCGCTCGGCGGCGATGAGCTGGTTGCGTTGCTGCTGGAAGTCGCGGAATCCGGGGACCCTGCGGGCCTGGTGGTCGCGGATGCGGGCGAGCACCTCATCAAGCCGCAGGTCGAGGGCACGTTCGCGGATGCGGGGGTGCGAGCCGAGCATGGGCGTGGCGGTAGCGGCAAGCTCTGCGGACGACTCGTACCGCTCAAGGCGGGTGCCGGTGGTCTCCATCGCGATGGCCTCGGCGAGGTCAGCGGTGTGCTCGGTGTCGTCGCTGGTGGCGAGGTAGGCGGCGAGCCATGCCCGCACCAGTTGATGCCGCGCGGTGGCATCGTGCTCGAGGGCGCGGAGATCGGTGTCATAGTCCTGGCGGGACTTGGCGACCGCGCCGCCGAGCGCGCGGTGGAAGCGGTCGAGCAGGGCGCGGGCGCCTGCGCTGGAGACGAAGCGCGGCTTGCCGTGGGCGAGCTCCTCCATGAGGTACTCGCCGGCAAGGGTGGCGAGCTGTGGGTCGTTCCCCTCACCGAGCGGCAGGCCGAGCGTGGTGTGGAACCCGGCGATCGCGGTGGCGAGCTCGTCGGTGAGCGAGGCGAGCGCGGGCGTCGAGCCGAAGGCGGCGCGGGCGCGGGCCAGCGATGCGGCGCGCACGGTCCAGGCCTGCTGGGCTGCTTGTGCATCGTCGCGGACATCGCCGAGGTGGGCCCAGAACAAATGCGCGGCGGCTCGTGCGGCCGCGGGGTAGCGGAGCAGTCCGGCTCCGGCGTGCAGGCGCAGCAGCTCGGCGAGGATGCGGGTTGCGTCATGGTCGTGGACGCCACGCTCGTAGCCCTCGTCGTAGCGTGCCTCCGCGGCCCGGCGAACGTGCTGGTCGAGCTGCTTGTCAGTGACGGGGTCCTCGTGGAGCTCGTCGAGGGTGCCGTTGGATTCGGCGGCGAGCAGCAGCGATGCCGCGAGGTACTCGCCCCGGTAGACCTCAGTGGTCTCGGAGACGAGTAGCTGGTCCCAGTAGGGCCGGGTGCGGGCGAAACCAGGGTCGGTGACATCGTCGCGGTAGTCGGTCGCGGTGATGGCGAAGGCCATGCGCGTTTCGCCGTCCATGGTGTGCGGCACGAGAGTCAAGTCGGTGGCCTGGGTGTTGATGGCGAACTGGTGGCGCCCGAGCCGAATGGTGTCCCCGCCGGCGCCGTAGAGGTCCTGCCGGTCGAGCAGCGACCGTCCAGCTTCCTGCCGCGCTGCCTTGATGCGCCCATCGATCTCCTCGGCGCGCACCGTGTCTCCGAGCTCGCGCAATTCCGCACCGAGGGCGCGCAGCTTGGCGACCATCGGGTCGGAGGCGAAGTAGGTGTTGATGTCGTCGACGCTGTCCATCCCGGCGACACGCTTGGTGACGGAGCCGAGGATGCGCTGCGCGGAATCAACGAGGCGGTCGGCGCGGCGGGAACGCTCGTCGAGGAGGGTCTGCTTGCGCGACGAGAATGCCTCGTAGACGTCCTCGCGCTTGCGGGAGAGCTCGTCGAGGAAGTCATCGAACTCGCTGAACCGTGATTCGAGGTTCTCGAGCTGCAGCATGAGCCGGCCCAGCTGCTCATCACAGGTGTCGGGGGTGGTGGCGGCGGCGAGGGCACCGGTGATGGCCTGGCCGAGGAGCCCGAACTCGGCGGCGAACTCGGCACGGCCCTCCCGGTCGAGGAGCTGCTTGCGGCGGGCCTCGACGGTGGCACGCGCGCGGTTCACCGCGGCGAGCACCTCGCTGATGCTCTCGAGGATGCGGGTGCGCACCACGGCATCACCGACGTCGAGGGAGGAGACGATACGCGTGACCACCTGCAGCCCATCGGATTGGGTGGCGAGCCGTTCGGTGACGGGGCGTGCCTCGGCGACGGAGGCGAGAGCGCCGGCCTGCTCGATGAGCTCGTTGATCTCGCGGTGGAAAGTGTCGAAGGCATCGTCGCGGCTGAAGAAGTCGACAGCGCGCTGGCCGGATTCGTCGAGGGCCTCGCGCAGGTCCTCATCGAGCTGATCGAGCCGCGAGGTGTCCACATGCCGCATGTCGCGCAGCGTGACGAGGTGGCCCTGCTCGCGGCGCAGGTCTGACAGCAGGGTCACCCAGGCGTCGGCGGTGCGGGGGGCGCTGCCGCGGCTCATGCGGATGAGGCTGGCGATGCGGGTGGCGGATTCCTCGACGGACCGGTTGGCCTGCGCCGTGAGGGCGGTGACCTTCTCGAACTCGTCGAGCACGCGCTCAGCAGTGGCGCGGACCTGCCCGATCGGCTCGCCGAGGGAGCCAAGCTCAGGGTCGCCGAGCCAGTGGTAGCGGTCGGTAGCGCGCCCGCACTCCGCGATGATCGCCTCGAACACGGCGGTGGCGGGCGCCATCTCGGTGACCATGCGGGCCAGCGACAAGGCATCGGAGATGCCGCGCACGAGTTCTGCGTTGCCGATGCGCTCAAGAGGCCCATTGCCGACGGGCTGGGCGGCGGCGTACTCGTCGGACTGGAAGGGCGTGCTCCATACCTGCATGGGGTGCACGCGGGTGGGCTCGTCGGAACCCGCGCGGAACACGACGAGGGTGCCGTCGTTGAACAGCGAATAGCCGTGGCACGGCAAGGGCGTGGCGATTTCCTTGCGGATCACGTTGTAGGGCAGCAGCAGTGTCCTGCCCTCGCTGCGGGCGTGGAAGACAAAGACGACGTCCTCGCCGTTGCTCGAGCGGATGAGGCGCTCGTACTCGAGATCGGTGGTGTCGGTGTCGAAGGTGCGGGCCACGCCGGTGGCGAGATAGAAGCCGCCGGGGAAGATGATGCCGTGGTCCTCGGGCAGCCTTCGGCAGGCCTGGCCGATGCCATCGAGCCGGGCGATGTCGTGGGTGCGGGTATTGAACACCAGGTAGCGCCAGGTTCGTTCGTTGTACGGCTTGATCTTGAGCAGGATGAGCGGCCCCACCTGGGCGTAGTGGACGTCCGCGTCGGCGAGGCTCTGCAGCGGCTCGTCGACGGGCTCCTCGTAGATGCCCTCGCCGGTCTCGGTGTTGTCCTCGACCTTGATAGTCAGGTGGCCGCCGACGGTCTCGACGAACACCGTGTCGAGGATGGAGATGTGGGGGTGCCGGCCGAGCACGTGGTCGGCGCGGGTGGTCTCGACCCATTCGAAGTCATGCTGGGGCGGGAACTCATGGTCGCGCTCGCCCCGGTTGTCCTGGTAGGCGAGGCTGCCATCGGCGTTGATGCGCCAGCGCAGCACCTTGATGTCATCGGTGCGGGCACCGGTCTGGAAGACCGCGAGCAGCTTGGTTTCAGTGCGGCGCAGTTGCAGCAGCCGCGTCTCGCGGTAGTAGCGGTACAGCTCCGAGAAGTGCCGCAGGAAGGCAGGATCGTCGAGCAGGCCCGGCAGCTCGCCGCTGGCATCGGCGAAGGTGAACGTCTCGCCATCGCGGGCGAAGCGGTGCAGGGCGAAGACGTCGGATACCGCGGTCTCGGACTTGAGCCCGATGAACACGTTGTAGCCGAACAGCATGATCCCGCCGTGCAGGTCGCCCTTGAGCGGCACGGCAACGATGTCGCGGGGCACGCAATTGTTCTCGGTGCGGATGCGCTCGCTGCCGAGCAGGGCGATCTCGGTGCCACCGAACGTTTCCACGCGGCGGGCATTGAGCTGCCTGGCCCGGCCCGCGAGCTCGCCGGAATGCTCAACGAGCCGGGCGCGCAGGACCTCATAGGTTCCGGCGTCGAGCGCGTCCCGGCCCGCTGCCTCGTCGGCGGCGCCAGCTGGGCCCTGCGGCGGGGTCATGGCTGCTTGGGCGCGAGGGCGGCGTCAGCGATGCCGAGCTTGCGGGCACCGGAGAGCAGCTGCTCGAACTGCCCCTTGTGCGGTCCACCTTCCTTGATGAGCCGCAGCAGCAGCGCCGAGACCGTCAGGTTCTTGACGTCCTCGGTCCCGGCGCCAGCGAGCGCCTTGGCGAGATCGTCACTGAAGCTCTGGGAGCCATCGAGCCAATCGCCACCGAGCGTGCGGGCAACATCGGAGTGCTCGACGAAGCCATCGACGCTCTTGCCCATCGCGATGGAGCCGAGGAGCCGGTCGAAGAAGACGCTCTCGCCGCCGACGATGCTGATATCGGCCTCCTTGAGACCCGCCACGAGCACGGCGGCCTGCTGCTCCGCGACCTGGCGCTGCACGTCGATGCTGGCGAGACGGATATCCTTCTCCATCTCGAGCCGCAGCCGGTATTCCTCGTGCTCGCGGGTGGCGGCGTCGAGCTTCGACATGGCGTCTGCCTTCTCGGTGAGGCCCTCGGACTCCGCGCGCATCTTCTCGCGCATGCCTTCCGCCGCAGCAAGGGCCTTCTCGCGATCAACCTGCGCCTGTGCGCGCCCTTCCTTCTCGATGACCTCCGCGGCGCGCTCGCGGACCTGCACGTCGGCGAGGCCGGTCGCGGCGGATTCTGCCTGGGTTCCCTCGGCGAGCCGGATCTTGGCGCGCGCTTCGAGCTCCGCGGACTGCTGGGCGGCTTCCGCGAGGGTGAGGCGTTCCTTCGCCTTGTGCTTGGCGGAGACCTCCGCTGCCTCGGCAGCCTTGATGTCCTTGACGAGGTCCTGCTGCGCCTCGGCCTCGGCACGGATGATGATGGCCTGGCGATCACGCTCCGCGGCCTCGACGGCGCGGAGGCGGTTGATGCTCTCCTCCTGCTCGGCCACGGTCTTGTCGACGGCCACACGCTCGCGGACGGCCTCGGAGACGCTGCGCCTCTCCGTCTCCACCTCGCGGTCCTTGGCGATGCGCTGCAGCTCGGTCTCGCGCTCCCGGTTGATGACCTCGAGGAGGCGGTCCTTCTCGATGCGCTCCGACTCGACAGCGATGACGCGCTCGCGGTTCTTCTCCGCCACGGCGATCTCGCGCTGCTGGTTCTGCTCCTGCACGCCCACGGTCTCGTCGGTGCGGATACGGGCGGTCTCCGACTTGAGCCGCTCCTCGGCCTGCACGCGCTGCGTCTCGGCGACCTCGCGCATCCGCACGGTGTCGACCTCGCGCTTCTGCTTGGCCTCGGCATCGGCTTGCTGCCGCTCGAGCTCGAGGATGGCCTCGCGCGCCTCGACGTCCTGGCGCTTGATCTCCTTCTCCTCGTTGCGCCGATAGTCGTTGGTGCCGATGTTCTCGATGGCGGTGAGCTCGGTGATCTTGCGGATGCCCTGGGCATCGAGGATGTTCTTCGAGTCGAGCTGCGACATCGGCGTCTGCTCGAGGTAGTCGATCGCCGCGTCCTCGAGGCTGTAGCCGTTGAGGTCGGTACCGATGACGCGGATGATCTGGTCGCGGAACTCGTCACGCTTGGTGTAGAGGTCAACGAAGTCGAGATGCTTGCCGACGGTCTTGAGCCCCTCGGAGAACTTCGCGTTGAACAGGGTCTGCATCGTCGTCTGGTCGCTGGCCCGCTCGGTCCCGATGGCCTGCGCGACCTTGATGACGTCCTCGGCGGTCTTGTTGACCCGCACGAAGAAGGTGATGCGGATGTCAGCGCGGATATTGTCGCGGCAGATCAGGCCATCATGACCGACCCGCTCGATCTCGATCGTCTTGACCGAGATGTCCATCGTCTCGGCCTTGTGCAGGATCGGCAGCACCACCGCGCCAGTGAAGGTCACCTCCACGGTGCGCAGCTTCGAGATGATGAGGGCGCTGCCCTGCGGCACCTTCTTGTAGAGGCGGGTGACCATGAATGCCACCGCGAGCAGGATGACGAGAACTATGGCGATAACCACGCCCAGGCTGGTGGCGATCACATCCACGGACTGCCCTCATTTCATCTCTCGGCGACCCCCGTCCGGGCGTCGCGACAATCTGGAAGACCTAGCGTCAGGTGTAGTGGCCCAGCGAAGGGTCCACCGGGCATACCCAGAAGAACTCGCCCTCGCCGTCGTAGTCGTAGATCAAGGCAGTGCTGCCGGAGCGCAGCTCGCTGTCCGCCGCGTGCTCGGGGGTCTGGCGCACCTGGATCAGCGCCGTCGAGCCGTCCTTGGACGTGATCTCGGCCTGCCCGAAGTCCGGTGCCACGGTGCTCGTGCGCACCACGCATAGCTTGCCGACGAAATCCGAGCGGCTCGGTGCTGCCGCGTGATGGAAGATGCGTCGCAGCGGTGCCGCGCCCAGCCGGGCCGCCACCAGGCCGATCAGCGCGGCGGCCACCAGGATCCCGAGCAGCGCTAGACCGCCAACCAGGCCACCGAGGCCCGTTGATTCCAGGACGACGACGCCGACGATGCTCGCGAACCACGCCGCCAGCACGAACAGCGACAGCAGGATCGTCAGCGGCACGCCTTCGAGGCCCAAGGACTTGAGGATCCCCGTGTCTTCGGGGCTCACATCGACATCCGCATCGCCATCGAGCAGGTCCAGCGCCGCGCCGCCAACCAGGACGAGCACCCAGTAGGCAAGGACCACGAGCAGCGCGAAGGTGAAGACGACCGCGGGGAAGCCCAGCGCAGCATCCAGCAGACCACCCACGAACGCTCCTCCCCGGCGCTGGAATCCCCGCGCACGTGCATGCTGCCGAATTTCAAGCTGCGTTATCGCGTACAGCCCCCTGGCAAGGATCGTTCCATAGCACCGCTGACCGCACAACCGGAAGGGGCTGCTGCTGGGGACGCCCGGCCGCGAGTGTGCGAAAAGCGACCGCTCCCGTGCTCAAGGCTGTCGTTCTTCGCACACTCGCCGGGCGCATGGCGGCACGCGCTAGGGTGGCGGCGTGGGTGTGGAATTCTCGCGCGAGTCCATCGAGATCTTCGGCGTGACCCTCGTCGGGGTGAACAGCACCACCCTGGTGAAGCTCGCGTTCAGCATTCTCCTCATCGGGGTCGTGCTGCTCGTCCGTCGCATCGTGATCGCGCTCGGTGATCGCGTCCTGCCCGGAGCGAGCAGGCGCGGTCGCTTCTGGAAGCGGCAAACGATCCTGCTGATCACGACCATCATCCTGGCTATCGGCCTGGTCTCGATCTGGGCCACCCCGGGAACGGATCTCGGCGTGATGATCGGGCTCATCACCGCTGGGCTGGCGTTCGCGCTGCAGAAGGTGATCACCTCGCTCGCGGCATACTTCGTGATCCTGCGCGGAGCGACGTTCTCCGTGGGCGATCGCATCACGATGGGCGGTGTCCGCGGCGACGTCGTGCGGCTCGGGTTCCTCCGCACCACCGTCATGGAGATGGGAAAGCCGCCGACCGCGCGCGGATCCACCGGGGAATCCTGGGTGCACTCCCGCCAATACACCGGCCGGGTCGTCACCGTGGCCAACAGCGCGATCTTCGACCAGCCCGTGTTCAACTACACCCGCGAGTTCCCGTACCTGTGGGAGGAGATCAGCATCCCGCTCCCCCACGATGCCGATCGCGAAACGGTAGCCAGGGTGCTCCGCGAGGCCGCGTCCCGGCACGCGGTGACCGATCCCGGTGACGTGCAGCGCTCGCTGCTTCGGATGAGGGGACGATTCCTGCTCGAGGACACCAGCACCGAGCCCACGGTGTACTGCCGGATCGGCGCCGACTGCCTGGAGATGGCGGTCCGGTTCGTCACTCCGATCCGCGGCGTGCGGGCCATCACCAGCGCCATCACCAGCGATGTGCTCGATGGCCTCACCGAGGAAGGCATTCAGCTCCTGATCGTCGGGCCTGGCGGCTGACGGGTGGCGCCCGACTCGTGCCCCATGAGTCCCGCACCTCCCCTGAGCCCCACGAGTGTGCGAAAAACGACCGCTCCCGTGCGGCGGATTCAGGGAGCCATCGCAACACCCCTGGCTGAAGGGGCATGCTGATGGCGAGGAAGATTCCGTGGGAGGTCC
>NZ_BQYM01000004.1 GCF_026008515.1 Hoyosella levis | reverse complement strand
GCCGATGGTACTGCACCCGACAGGGTGCGGGAGAGTAGGACACCGCCGGGCAAACACATGTGAACACGCAGGAGGGGCGGGGAGCCCAAGGGCCCCCCGCCCCTCCTGCTGTTTCCGTATCCACCCCCGGCCGCCGCGGCGCCCGGCCGGGGCCGCCCGCCCCGCGCGCCCGGGCGGGCGGGCCCACCGCCTACAGTGGTCACCAACGACGCTGGAGGTTAGCCATGATCACTGTTCCCATACAGATGCCCGACAGCACCGTCACCCCGGTCCGTGTATTCGCCGAGGGAACGCCTGTCACGGGAACGAGCTTTCTCATCGTCCCCGGGCTCGGTCTTCCCGCCGGCTACTACGATCCGCTGGCCGAGGAGCTCAATAGGCATGGCTTCCCCGCAGCGATCACCGAACTGCGCGGCCAGGGCGCCAGCGATCCCAGCCCCTCCTCCGACAGCGAGTACGGCTACCACGATCTCGTCACCGTCGACGTCCCCAGCGCGCTCGAGGTCCTGCACGAGCATGCGCCTGAAGCGACGCCTTTCCTGCTAGGCCATTCCCTCGGCGGACAAGTCAGTTGCCTCGTCGGTGCCCGCGCCCCGCATGCGATTGGGGGGATCGTCCTCGTCGGAGCTGGATCCCCCTACTACAAGGGCTTCCCCGGGATGAAAGCGCTCGGCCCGCTCGTTGGTGGCCACATGATGTCGCTGACCGCCGGGATCGCCGGCTACTGGCCGGGGGACCGCGTCAACGTCGCAGGATTCGGACGTCAGTCCCGCGTACTGATCAAGGACTGGTCCCGCTTCGCGCGCACGGGCCGGATCTCACCTGCCAATGCTGATATCGACTACGAGCAAGCGCTCGAGGAGGCGGAGCTTGATGTCCTCGCCATCACTGTGGCTCGCGACGATATCGCTCCATCGACGTCGGTGAACAACCTCGTGAACAAGCTCCGGTCCTCCCGCATGGAGCACTGGTACAACGCGAGGCCGCAGGGGCACAACGGTTGGATCCGCGAGCCAGCACCCACCGTCGAGCGCATCGCCCAGTGGATCGACACGATCCGGTAGCACGTCCGTCGATGCGACACCGCCCGGCCAACGCTCAAGGCTGGCCGGGCACTGCTCCTCCGCGGGCTACCTCGCCGATCCGATTGTCGCGTGCAGGAACTGGTACGCCAGTGCCGTCTTGAACGCGAGCTGGGCGTTGTCCGCCGCGCCACTATGCCCGCCCTCGATGTTCTCGAAGTACTTCACCTCATGGCCGGTCTCCTCGAGAAGGGCCGTCATCTTTCGCGCATGTCCGGGATGGACGCGATCATCCCGGGTCGACGTCATGATGAGGACCGGGGGATAGTCCCGCTGAGGATCAACATGGTGGTAGGGGGAGTACTTGCTGAGGAAGGCCCAGTCCGCTGGATCATCCGGGTTGCCGTACTCGGCCACCCAGGAGGCGCCCGCGAGCAGCAGGTGGTACCGCTGCATGTCCAGCAGGGGCACCTGGCAGACGATGGCACCGAAGAGCTCCGGATAGCGGGTGAGCATCACGCCCATGAGGAGTCCGCCGTTGCTGCCGCCCTGCGCGGCGAGCTGCCCGGGAGTGGTGACGCCTCGCTCGACGAGGTCCCGGGCCACTGCGGCGAAGTCCTGGTAGGCGAGCTCGCGATTCTCCCGGAGCGCCTGGGTATGCCAGCGCGGGCCGTACTCGCCGCCGCCGCGGATGTTCGCGACCACGAAGGTACCGCCCTGCTCGAGCCATCCCAGCCCTGCCCCCGGACTGTAGGCAGGGACGAGGGAGTTCTCGAACCCGCCATAGCCATAGAGCAGGGTAGGTCCGGGGCCGGCGGAGGACTGGATCTCGAAGTAAGGGATGCGGGTGCCGTCGTCGGAGGTGGCGAAGTGCTGGGTCGTGGTGATCCCGGTGGCGTCGAACAACGACGGGGATTGCTTGATCGGGGCAAGGTCCACCGCGCTGCTCGCGACGGAGCCATGCCAGAGCGTCGCCGGAGTGGTGTAGCCGCTCGAGTTCAGGAAGATCTCATCGCTATCGGCATCGGTCGCGGTGATCTGCGTGCTACCGAGCTCCGGCAGGCCGTCGATCGAGCGCCATGCCCACGTCGTGGGATCGACGACACTGATCTCGGTGCGCACATCCCGCAGCGTGACCACCACGAGGTAGCTATCGGTCCACGACCATTGCAGCAGGGTCGTGGCGGGATCGGGCTCGAACACGACCTCGACGCGGGTGTCCCCGTCGAGGTAGGCAGCGATGGATGCGCGCAGGAGCGTTCCCTCCGGGTGCTCGCTGCCAGCGGTCCGCCAGGGGGATCGCGTGCGGATGAGCAGCCAGTCCTTGTGCAGGGAGACCTGGGCATCCTCGGGGACGTCGAGCTTGCGCAGTCCGTCGGGGGCGGCCACATGGTGCTCGGAGCGATAGAAATCGATGGCCCGCTCGATCACGGTGCGCTCGTGGCCCGCCGTGGGGTCGTGCGACGCACTGACCGCGACATCGCCGGGCTCGCCCTCGAAGAGGATCGCGGACTCGGCGAGCGGAGTGCCGCGTCGCCATTGCCGTGCGATGCGGGGGTATCCGGAGTCGGTGAGCGAGCCAGGCCCGGTATCGGTGCCCACCAGGATCGTGTCGCGGTCGATCCAGCTGATGTCTGACTTCGCTTCGTCCAAGCGGAAGCCGGTGGGGATGAACCGGAGCTCGACGAGATCGAACTCGCGGATCACCGAGGCATCGGCACCGCCGCGGGAAAGTGCCACGAGCGCGCGGTCGAAGCTGGGCCGCAGCACGGAGGCTCCCGCCCACACCCAGTTCTCGTCCTCGGCCTCGGCGAGCGCGTCCACGTCGATGAGGATCTCCCACCGCGGCTCGGGCTGCCGGTACTCCTCGAGAGTGGTGCGCCGCCAGATGCCGCGGGGATTGCGGGCATCGCGCCAGAAGTTGTACAGGTGCTCACCGCGCCTCCGCACGTACGGGATGCGGTCGTCGGTGTCGAGCGCAGCGCGGATCGATGCCTCGAGAGTGTCGAGCCGTTCACCGCGGTAGGCCGCGAGCGTCGCGTCGTTGTGCTTCCTCACCCAGTCCAGGACTGTGTTGCCGTCGATGTCCTCGAGCCACAAGTAGGGGTCATCCATGGCCTCCAGTGTGCGTGAACGGGCGGCACGATGCCCGTGCGGGCGGGGCGCGTCACGGGATCCGAGGTGGCCGCCAGCCGCCGAGGCCGCTCTCGAGCGCCTGCGCGATGCGGATGGTGACGTGATCATTGCCGGGCGCGGCGGCCACTTGCAGGCCCAGTGGTAGCCCGGTGCTGCCCAGGCCCGTGGGTACCTGCGTGACCGGGAATCCCAGCATGTTGAAGACCAGGGTGTTGGACGCGAGCCAGGGCTGCCCATAGGTGGTGAAGTGCTTCGGCGCGGGGCGGGGGAACGGGGGATACAGCATCGCGCCCTCACCGAGCAGCTCGGTGATCTGCTCGGCGGCCTTCTCCGCGGCGCCGACGAGCTTGCGGACGGCGAGCGTCCTCGCGCGGCGCACGGGGGCTACTTCAGCGAGCCGGAGGATCGCCACCGGAGCATTGAGCAAGGCTGGCAATGCCCCATCATGGCCTCGACCGAGGATATCGGCGACCGTGCCGGCGATATCAAGGGTGGAGCTGAACGAGGCGAAGGCCTGCGCGAGCGCCCACCGGAGCGTGGGCAGCGACGTCTCGGTCACGATCGCGCCACGCGCTTCGAGGACATTGGCAGCGAGGTAGCGGGCGGTCTCGAGCTCGATCCCAGGCTTCGTGATGGTGGAGTCGATCGCGAGGATGACAGGCATGCCCGCGAGGCCGGCTTGAGCGGGATCGCGCAGCGGCATCAGCCGTGAATGCGGATCATCCCCATCGGGGCCGGCCATCACGGAAAGCGCGGCATGGAGGTCCGTGGCACGCCGGGCCATTGGTCCGAGGAAGAGGTTCCGGCGGGCCTCGCCGTGCGCCATGGGGAAATGGCCGGTGTTGGGCACGAGCCCCACCGATGGCAGGTGGGCGAACACGCCGTTGAAGAACGCGGGTATGCGCAGCGAGCCGCCGAGGTCCGAACCAACGGAGAGCGGGGAGCCGCCACAGCCCACCGCCGCACCATCGCCGCCGGAGGAACCCCCGGCGGTGCGGGTGGGGTCGTAGGGGTTGCTGACGCGTCCGTACAGGGGGTTGTAGGTCTCCATCCAGAAGATGGGGCCAGCGGAATTAGTGACGCCGAGGGGGATCGCTCCGGCCGCGCGGAGCCGGGCGACCGCGGGGGCATCACGCCGCGCCCGGTGGTGCCGGCGATGGGGGAAGCCCGCGGTGTTCGGCATGCCCTCGACGGCGATGAACTCCTTCACCGTGAAGGGCACGCCGAGCAGGGGAGCCGGGCGGGTCACGGCGCTCGCGTCTATCCGGTCGGCCTCGAGCCGGGCCTGGCCGTAGCGGTCGGCGGCGATCGCGTTGAGCGAGCGGTTCCGGTCGAGCACAGTGATGTGCTGGTCAAGCACAGACCGGGCAGCGATGCTGCCGTCAGCAATGGCGGCCGCGATGCGCGTGGCCGACCATTCCGTGGTGCTGGGGGCGGGGTCTCCAGCATCGTGCTCCGCCGCGGTCGGGTTTTGGGCAAGATCGGTCATTGGCCCAGCTCCTCGTCGTTGAGTACTGGTCGTTCCCGGTTTCGCCAGTATGCGCCGCGGGGTACCGGGGAGCGCCGGATTCCGGGGATTCGGCCCCAACGGAGGACAGACCGCGAGCACAGGACTAGGCTCGTACACCGTGGCTGCACATTACGACGTTGTTGTTCTCGGAGCTGGACCTGGTGGATATGTCGCGGCGATCCGCTGCGCCCAGCTAGGTCTCAAGACTGCGATCGTGGAGGAGAAGTACTGGGGCGGAGTGTGCCTGAACGTGGGCTGCATCCCCTCCAAGGCGTTGCTGCGCAATGCGGAGCTCGCGCACCTCCTCGCGAAGGAAGCGAAGCTGTTTGGCATCGAGGGCAACCCCTCGATGGGCTACGGCGCCGCCTTCGACCGGAGCCGCAAGGTGGCCGAGGGTCGTGTCAAGGGCGTGCACTTCCTGATGAAGAAGAACAAGATCACCGAGTACGAGGGGCGCGGCTCCTTCGCCGATGACCGCACCCTCGAGGTCGAGCTCAGCAAGGGCGGCAGCGAGAAGCTGACCTTCGACAACGCCATCATCTCGACGGGTGCAAGCACCCGGATGCTGCCTGGCACCGAGCTGAGCGAGAACGTGGTGACCTACGAGAAGCAGATCCTGACGCGTGATCTGCCGGGCTCGATGCTCATCATTGGTGCTGGCGCGATCGGCATGGAGTTCGGCTACGTGCTGGCCAACTTTGGCGTGGACGTCACGATCGTCGAGTTCCTCGACCGGGCGCTGCCCAACGAGGACCCGGACGTGTCCAAGGAGATCGAGAAGGCCTACAAGAAGCTCGGCGTGACCATGAGGACCGGCGCCGCGGTGCAGAGCCTCGACGATGATGGCTCGAAGGTCACGGTGAAGATCAAGGACAACAAGTCCGAGAAGGTCGAGACCGTCACCGTCGACAAGGTGATGGTAGCCATCGGTTTCGCCCCGATCATCGAGGGATACGGCCTCGATAACACTGGTGTTTCGGTGACCGAGCGCGGTGCCATCGACATCGACGCCCGCATGCGCACCAGCGTCCCGCACATCTATGCGATCGGTGACGTCACCGCCAAGCTGCAGCTCGCCCACGTCGCGGAGGCACAGGGCATCGTCGCTGCCGAGACCATCGCTGGCGCGGAGACCCTTGAGCTCGGCGACTACCGCATGATGCCGCGTGCCACGTTCTGCCAGCCACAGGTCGCCTCGTTCGGCCTCACGGAGCAGCAGGCCAAGGACGAGGGCCACGAGATCAAGGTGGCCACGTTCCCGTTCATGGCCAACGGCAAGGCGCACGGCCTCGGCGACTCCACTGGGTTCGTCAAGCTCATCGCGGACACCAAGTACGGGGAGCTGCTCGGCGGCCACCTCATCGGCCCCGATGTGTCCGAGCTGCTGCCCGAGCTGACGCTCGCCCAGAAGTGGGACCTCACCGTCAACGAGCTCGCTCGCAACGTGCACACCCACCCCACGCTGAGCGAGGCCCTGCAGGAAGCCATCCATGGCCTCGCCGGGCACATGATCAACTTCTGACCCACGCTGTCGACCCACGCTGTCGCGGGAGGGGCTGCCACTGCTGGCGGCTCCTCCCGCTTCGCGTGGGCAGCTTTCTGGCCTCGGATGCTCGTGGCCCCGGAAGCCCAGCGCCTCGGAAGTGTTACCTTCTGCACCCTTCCAAGCCCGCCCTGGGGTACAAAACCGCACACAAGTGGCAGTCTGCGCGATCCTCCCCGGCGCTAGCCGACCTTGGCCTGCCTGCGATCGGCGGGGCGCGTGTCCCGGGGGATGCGCAGCGCACGGATCGTGGTGGCCAGCGAATCGTACTGCCCGACGAGCATGACGATCTCGATGAGCTCGCGCTCGTCGAGGAAGCGAGTGAGGGAGTGCCAGGCGTCGTCGTCGATGTCCTTGGTGCCCACGAGCTGATCCACCGCGACGAGCAGCGCATGGTGCCGGGTCGACCAACCAGGCGCGGCAGGACCTTGCTGCACCCTGGCGATCAGGGCGGGGCTGAGCCCGGCGCGGCGACCGAGGCGCTCGTGATGATCGAGCTCATAGGCGCAGCCGCGCAGGTGGGCGATGCGCAGGATCAGCATCTCCACCTCGTATCGCGGCAGCGATCCGAAAGGCATGAGGCGGGCGGAGAACATCAACCAGGCCCTGAATAGCCCGCGCGCGTGGCCGAGCGTGCTGAACAGGTGGACATCGTCGACCCGCATCGCTCGGCGCGCGAGCCTGGTGAACAACCAGTTGACGGGGCCGAGCTCGGCGAGCCCTCCGGGCGGGATGCGGGGAGTGGTCACGAGGCTGCTCCTCCGGTGCGGTTCTGGCGTGGGCGCTCGGGCTGGACCGTGGTGAGCGGAGCATTCTCGGCGCGGGCGATCTCGAGCGCGGCGGCGGCGTTGCGGCGCATCGCGATCTCCATGATGCGCTGCGTGACCGCGCGCGAATGCATGATCGGGCCTACGTAGCGCGGGGAAACGATGATGCGGGACCGCTTGGCGATGCCACGCTCGAGCGCTCGGATCGCTGGCTCGACCCGCGCCACCTTGAGCATGGGCATGTTCTTGACGAGCTCCGCGGCCGCACGAGTGCCAAATCCGCGTGCGGTCATGTCCGTATCGAGCTCGCCGAAGTAGGCGACGCCGACGGCGCCACCGTGGGGCCGCAGCTCGGCCCGCAGCGCGTCGCCAAGCGCCTCCACGGCAGCCTTGGAGGCACTGTAGGCACCGAGCAGCGGCAAGTGGATGGCCGCAGCGAGCGACGAGACGAGCAGCGCGTAGCCATGCTCGTGGCAGAGGTGCGGGCCGGCGGCGCGGATCGTGTTGTACACGCCGATCACGTTGACATCGAGGGTGTGCAGGAAGACGTCCGGATTGCCACCGATGAGCGGGAGCTGCGCGGCAACGCCGGCATTGGCGATGACAGCATCGAGCCCGCCCAGCTCGTTGACTAGTTCAGCGATGGCCGTCTCCACGGCTTCGGCGTCCGTGACATCGCATTTCCGCCACGGTGCCGCGCAGTCGATCGCGACCTTCTCGAGGAGATCCGGCTCGATGCCGAGCAGCGCGACGCTCGCCCCGTGCGTGGTGAGGGCGCGCGCGAGTGCCGCGCCCAGGCCGCGCGCGCCTCCGGTGATCAGGATCCGCTGGCCCTTGAGGTTGTTCTCCCACTTGCCCATGCCGTTCACGATACGTGTCCGGCAAGGGTTCCTCGGGAGATCTGCCGTGCCCGTGCAGCGAGATCGCCGGCGGGGCTAGATCGCCATGGCCGCGCGGACCTCGCCCGCGGCGCTGGTGCCGCCGTCGCCGGTGGCGGTGATGTGCCCGGCCTCGATCACGTAGTAGTGCTGCGCGGCCCGAAGGGCGAAGCCGATGTGCTGCTCGACGAGCAGCACTCCGAGGTTCCCGCGCTGGGTGAGGGCGAGGATCTTCTCCTCGATCTCTTGCACGACCGAGGGCTGGATCCCCTCGGTGGGCTCGTCGAGGATGAGCATTCGTGGCTCGGTGATCAGGGCGCGCGCGATGGCGAGCTGCTGGCGCTGGCCGCCGGAGAGCAGGCCAGCCTTGCGGGGGAGGAGGGTCGTCAGCGCCGGGAACATGTCGAGCGACTCGTCGATCAGCTCCTTGCCACGTGCCCGTCCATCGGCGACGAGCTGCAGGTTCTCCATGGTGGTGAGCTGCCCGAAGGATTGCTGCCCCTGGGGCACGTAGGCGAGGCCGCGGGCGACACGGCCACTGGGGCGCATGCTGGTCACATCCTCCCCGTCGAGCAGGACTGTTCCCTTGGTCGCCTTGCACAGCCCGACGGCCGCGCGCAGGAGCGTGGTCTTGCCGGCGCCGTTGTGGCCCATGATCGCGACCACTCCGTCCGGGGGAACGGTGATGGAGGCGCCGTGGACGACGGTCGAGCGGCCGTAGCCGGTGTGGACGTCAAGCAGCTCAAGCATGGCGGTTTCCTTCCGCGGAGGCGGCGGTGCCGAGATAGACGGCTTGCACGCGGGGGTCGGCCTGTACCTCGGCGACGCTGCCCTCGCTGAGGACCTGGCCGCCGTGGAGCACGGTGACGGAGGTAGCGAACTGGCGCATGAAGTCCATATCGTGCTCGACGACCACGACGGTGCGCTCGCCTCCGATCCGCTGGAGCAGCTCGCCGGTCTGCTGGCGCTCATCGTGGCTCATCCCGGCGACGGGCTCGTCGAGCAGGAGCACGGTGGCGTCCTGGACGAGCAGCATGCCTATCTCGAGCCACTGCTTCTGCCCATGGGCGAGGATTCCGGAGGGGGTGTCGCGCAGCGCGCCGAGCCCGGTGGTCTCGAGGGCTTCCTCGATGCGGGGGTCGATGGTGGTGCGGGCGCGCAGCCTGGACCAGGGGGAGCGCTTGGCGCCTGCAGCGATGTCTAGGTTCTGCAGGACGGTGAGCTCCTCGAACACGCTCGCGGTCTGGAAGGTGCGTCCCACGCCGAGGCGAGCGATCTTGTGGGCTGGCCTACCGATCAGCTCGACCCCGGATTTCTCCACGGAACCCGTGGTGGGGACAAGGCCGGTGATGGCGTCGACGAGGGTGGTCTTGCCCGCGCCATTGGGGCCGATGAGGAAGCGCAGGTCGCCCTGCATGAGCGTGAGGTCGACGCCCTGGACGGCCTTGAAGCCATCGAAGTCGACGGTGAGCCCGCGCACCTCGAGGTACTCCGAGCTCATGCCGGCCTTTCCGCCGGTGGCTGGGGCGGGGGTGATCATGCGCTGGCCTCCTTCGGCTGGTCCGCTTGCTTGCGGCGTCGCCGCCACACGACGAGCGAGGCGATGCCGCCGGGCAGGAAGCCCACGACAAGGACGAACAGCGCGCCCTGCGCGTAGGTCCAGGCGGACGGGAACTGCTCGGAAAGGGTGGTCTGCGCCCAGGCGATGGCGATCGCGCCGAGCACCGGGCCGAGAAGGGTGGTGCGGCCACCGATGGCCACGCCGATGATGAACGCGATCGAGGCGAGCACGCCCACGTCCTGCGGGGTGATGATGCCGACGATCGGTACGAACAGTGCCCCGGCGATGGAGGCCCACAGGGCGGCGATGACGTAGGCCACGAGCTTGATGTTGGCGGGATCGTAGCCGAGGAAGCGGACCCGTTCCTCCTGGTCACGGACAGCGACGAGGAGCTCGCCGTAGCGGCTGCGCATGACCTGCCAGGTAATCGCCATGATGACGAGCAGCGTTCCGGCCGCGATGAAGTACAGCATCTGCTGATTCGCTGGGTCGCGCAGGTTGAAGCCGAACCAGGTGCGGAAGTAGCTGATGCCGTTGGATCCACCGAGGGTGTTCTGCTGGCTGATGAGCAGGATAGCGAAGGCCGCGGCCAATGCCTGGCTGAGGATGGCGAAGTAGGCGCCCTTGACACGTCGCTTGAAGATGCCGAGTCCGAGCAGCAGCGCGAGGCTGGCCGGAACGAGCACGATCGCGAGCAGGGTCACCAGGGGGCTGGTGAACGGGAGCCAGAAGCCGGGGAGCTCGCGCTGGCCACTGAGCTGCATGAAGTCGGGAAGGGCGCCGGGACCACCCTCGATCGCGGCGTCCGCGAGCTTCATGTGCATGGCCATCATGTAGGCGCCGAGCCCGAAGAACACGCCCTGGCCCAGGGTGAGCATTCCGCCGCGGCCCCAGGCGAGGCCGATGCCGACGGCGACCATGGCGAAGGTGAGGAACTTGGCCAGCAGGCCGAGCCGGAACTCGCTGAGCATCGCCGGGGCGACGACGAGCAGCACGAGCGCGCCCACGCCGAAGCCGAGGAGGGTTGTGTAGCGCGAGAGGAGCGGCCGGGCCGGAGCGGGCGGGGGTGCTTGCTCGCGGGGCGGGCTGATTGTCTGGGTCACGCGAGGCTCCTTGTCTTCACGCTGATCAGGCCCTGTGGGCGGACCTGCAGGAAGATGACGATCACGAAGAACACCAGGACCTTGGCGATGCTCGCGGTGGTGGAGTACTCGAACACCGAGTGCAGCAGGCCGAGCGCGAACGCGGCGATCACCGCGCCCCGGATCTGGCCGAGCCCGCCGGCGATCACGACAAGGAACGCATCCACGATGTAGGACTGCCCGATGGTGGGGCTCGTCGAGCTGATGAGCGTGAGCGCCACGCCCGCGACGCCCGCGAGGCCGGAGCCGATGAAGAACGTGGTGATGTCGGTGCGTCGGCTGGAGATGCCACTGACCTCGGCGAGGTCGCGGTTCTGGACGACCGCGCGCACCCTGCGCCCCATCGGCGTGTACTTGAGCGCGGCGGCGAGGGCGATGACGCAGACGATCGCGAGCAGCAGGATGAAGATGCGCGTCTTGGGGATGACGGTGCCGAGCATCTCGACGCCGCCGCGGAGGAAGTCCGGGGTGACGACGTTGACGGCGGGCGCGCCGAAGATGTCCCGGGCGACCTGCTGGAGGATGAGCCCGACGCCGAACGTGACGAGGAGCGTGTCGAGCGGTCGGTGATACATCCGCTGGAGCAGCGTCATCTCCAGGATGACGCCGAGGATGCCGCCGACGATGAAGCCGAGCGCGAGGGACACCAGCAGTGATGCCCCGGCGCTCGAGAACACTTGCTGCACGACGAAGGCCGTGTAGGAGCCGGCCATGATGAACTCGCCGTGGGCCATGTTGATCACGCCCATCTGCCCGAACGTGAGCGAGAGGCCCAGGGCGATGAGCAGCAGGATCGATCCCATGCTGAGGCCGGTGAAGAGCTGGCTGGTCACGATGTCCATCGCGTTTCCCAGTCCTTCCTGTGAGGGGTGGGGTGGCACGGGAGCGGGCCCGCGCCGTGATGGGCGCGGGCCCGCGAGGCGGGGCTAGTTGCCGCCGAGCCCTTCGGCCCAGTCGTATGAGGTCAGGTAGGGATCGGGATCGATGGGGCCATCGGATTCCCAGACGGTGTCGATGAGGCCTTCCGCGTTGATGACGCCGATGCGGGAGGTCTTGGTGAGGTGGTTGTTCTCGCCGTCGATCACGACGGTGCCCTCGGGCGCATCGAAGGACACGCCACCGGCGGAGTCACGGACCGCGTCGACGTCGAACGATCCTGCTTCCTCGACGCTGGCGCGCCACAGGAACACCGAGGTGTAGGCGGCCTCCATGGGGTCGGAGGTGGGCTTCGACTGCCCGTAGCGATCCTTGTAGGCGGCGACGAACGCGGCATTCTCGGGGGTGTCGACGGTCTGGTAGTAGTTCCAGGCGGTCAGCTGGCCCTCGATGTTGTTGACACCGATGCTCGCGACCTCTTCCTCGGCGATGGACACCGACATCACCGGGGTGCTGGCGGCCTCGAGGCCCACGTTGGCGTACTCGTTGAAGAACGCGACGTTGGCATCGCCGTTGAGGGTGTTGAAGATGGCGTCGGGCTGGGCCGAGCGCACCTTGTTGAGGATGGTGGAGAAGTCCGCGGAGCCGCTGAGCGGCACGTAGTCCTCGCCGAGGACCTCGATGCCGTTGGCGGCGGCGTAGGCCTTGATGATGTCGTTGGCGGTGCGCGGGAAGACGTAGTCGCTGCCCACGAGATAGATCGACGTGATGCCCTGTTCCTTCAGGTAGCCGAGGGCGGGGACGATCTGCTGGTTGGTGGTCGCGCCGCTGTAGAAGATGTTCGGCGATGATTCGAGGCCCTCGTACTGCACGGGGTAGTACAGGAGCGCGTTGTTGGACTCGAAGACCGGCAGCATGGCCTTGCGGCTCGCGGAGGTCCAGCCACCGAACACGGCGGCGACGCAATCATCGCGAACGAGCTTCTCGGCCTTCTCCCGGAACTTCGCGGGATCGGAGGCGCCGTCCTCGCCCACGACCTCGATCTGCTTGCCCATGACGCCGCCATCGGCGTTGATCTGGTCGACCGCGAGCGCGATGGAATCGCGGACGGTGACCTCGCTGATGGCCATGGTGCCGGTCAACGAGTTGAGCGAGCCCACCTTGATGGTGTCGCCGGAAGCATCGACGCAGGATTCAACCGCGGCGAAGGTCGTGTCGTCCCCGGCACGGCTTCCGCATGCCGTGAGCAGGAGTCCGGCCGCCACGATAGCGGTGGGGGCGGCGACCCCGCGCTTGGTAAGCCTCATTCAACGCACCTTTCGTTCCGAGTCACTGGGGCGGGGTGAGCGCGGCGTAGCGAGTGCCGCACCGATCCGGTGAAGGGAACGCTAGGGAGTGGCTGTTTCGGCAACGTGTCTGCTCGTCACGGCGACATGAATCCCGGTTACACAGGGGTAAAACCTGGCATTCGCGGCGCCCCCGGCCTCTGCGGCGGGGCGAGCAGCGAAAGAGGCTGGCGCAGCGACAAAGCGGCGGCCCCCGGGAAGGGGACCGCCGCCTTGAGAAGCTGGATCAGGAGCCGAACATCGAGACCTGCTCCTCGAAGGCGCCGAGGACGACGTCGAGGTTCGCGAAATCACCGCGACCGCCATTGTCCTGGATGAACTGGCCGAAATCAGCGAGCATGCCGATGAAAGTGGCGAGCATGGGGTTCCCCTAGCGTTGAGCGTGAGCCCGGCACCACGCGAATGGCCGGGACTGGTCGGGTCCACCATAGGCGGGGCGGCCGCTGGCGGGATGGCTGGAGGATAAAGATGTGATCGCGATCAATGCTCTATCAGGACACGGCGCGCCCGCTGCTCGTCACAGATGGGGCGCGAACTCCTCATCGGGGATGCGCTCGGTCGGGCCGGGCTGCCCCGAGCCCTGGATCACGTAGGGCGCGATCATGCTGTGGTGCTCGTCGAGATCGACGTCCTTGCCGATGGTGGGGAAGGCCCGCTGCGGGCAGCGTTCCCGCTCGCAGATCCGGCATCCCACGCCGATGGGAGTGGCAATGCCGCCGCTGCCGATATCGAGGCCATCCGAGTAGACGGTGCGGCCCGCGTGGCGAAGCTCGCAGCCGAGCCCGATCGCGAAGGTCTTGCCGGGTTGCCCGTAGCGGGCCGCGCGCCGCTCCACGGTGCGGGCGATCCACAGGTATCGGCGCTTGTCGGGCATCTCCGCGATCTGCCGCATGATCTTGCCGGGATAGGCGAAGGTCTCGTAGACGTTCCACAGCGGGCACGTTCCGCCCGTGGAGGAGAAGTGGAACCCGGTGGCGGACTGCCGCTTGGACATGTTGCCGGCCCGGTCCACGCGCACGAACGAGAAGGGCACTCCGCGCAGGTTGGGACGCTGGAGGGTGGACAGCCGGTGGCAGATCGACTCGAAGCTGACCGCGTAGAACGCGGAGAGCCGCTCGATGTCGTACCGGAAGTCCTCGGCGACCTCGTGGAACTGCTTGTAGGGCAGGATCGTGGCCGCGGCGAAGTACTTGGCGAGGCTGATGCGCGCGAGGCGCTGGGCGGCCTCGGAGCGGAAGTTCCCTTGCTCGACCAGCTCGTCGAGCAGGTCGCCGCGCTCGAGGTAGGCGAGCTCGGTGGCGAACTTGAACACCTGCTGGCCGGAGGAGAGGTGCGTGGAGATCTCGAGCACCCTGGTCTTGGGGTCGAACCGGTGCAGGACGGAGTCGCCGAGGTCGATGCGCTTGCGTATCTGCACGTCATGGGTGGTCTCGAGGCGGCGGGCGATCTCGCGCCGCACGTCGGCATGGTGCATGCGCATGCGGGTGGTGAGTTGCTCGGCGGCGGTATCGAGCTCGTGGAAGTAGTTCTGCCACGAGTAGAAGAAGTCGCGCACCTCCTCGTGCGGCATGCTGATCGTGGCGGACCCGCTGCCGTCGTTGAACCGGTCGGCGGTGGCGGCGGCGAGCTGGGAGGTGGTGTTGCGGTAGCGGCGGTGGAGGTTCACCAGGGACCGGGCGATGAGCGGGTGGGACTGGACGAGGCTGGCGACCTCCTGGGCATCGGCATCCACGCCGACCTCCCCGTCGAGGAGGACCTCGCGGACCTCGGCCATGAGGCGAGTGGTGTCCTGGGACGCGAAGAACGTGGCGTCGACCCCGAACATCTCGGTGATGCGCAGCAGCACGGGCACGGTGAGCGGGCGGACGTCATGCTCGATCTGGTTGAGATAGCTGGGGGAGATGCCCAGCGTCTTGGCGAGCTCGACCTGCGTGAGGCCGCGCTCGGCCCGCAGTTGTCGCAACCGGGCTCCCACGAATGTCTTCGCCACGCTTCCAGGCTAGACAGGAGGGGCCCAGGGTGCGAGGGCGGTCCGCCTGGCAGGTGTGAATGCTCTCACAGCCCGCTGGAGGCTCGGTCGGTGCTGGCGCTGGCCGGGGCGCAGCGGGGCAGATCGCTCACCTGCGCTAACGTAACGCTCGTACGGTTTTTTTCCTGACTGGCCAGCCCTATCTTCGCAAGATTTGCAGAACGCTTGGAAAAGCTAGCCAAGATTGGCACTTGCAAGTGGTAGACCTGCGACTTTAATGTGTGGCATTGTCAGAGAGGTAACAGATCCGATGGGATGCACCGCTGCGAAGCACGGAGCGGCGTGAGGCCCCGTAACAGGGAATTCACGGAGCGGCTTGGCCGCTCGGTCATCGCCAGGACTACAGACACAGAGAAACTGGAGCGTCGATGTCTAACGTCGGTAAGCCACGTACCGCTGCTGAGATTCAGCAGGACTGGGACACCAACCCGCGCTGGAAGGGGATCACCCGCGAGTACACCGCCGAGCAGGTCGCGGAGCTGCAGGGCTCGGTCGTCGAGGACCCCACCCTCGCTCGCCGCGGCGCCGAGATCCTCTGGGAGGGCGTGAACGGCGACGGCTACATCAACGCGCTCGGCGCCCTCACCGGCAACATGGCCGTGCAGCAGGTCCGCGCTGGCCTCAAGGCCATCTACCTCTCCGGCTGGCAGGTCGCCGGTGATGCGAACCTCTCCGGCCACACCTACCCGGACCAGAGCCTCTACCCGGCCAACTCGGTCCCCGCCGTGGTGCGCCGCATCAACAACGCGCTGCTCCGTGCCGACGAGATCTCCCGCGTCGAGGGCGACACCTCCATCGACAACTGGCTCGTGCCGATCGTTGCCGACGGCGAGGCCGGCTTCGGTGGCGCGCTCAACGTCTACGAGCTGCAGAAGGCCATGATCGCCGCCGGCGCCGCTGGCTCCCACTGGGAGGACCAGCTCGCCTCGGAGAAGAAGTGCGGCCACCTCGGTGGCAAGGTGCTCATCCCCACCCAGCAGCACATCCGCACCCTGACCTCGGCACGTCTCGCGGCTGATGTCTCGAACGCGTCCACCCTGGTCATCGCGCGCACCGATGCCGAGGCCGCCACCCTCATCACCTCCGATGTGGACGAGCGCGACAAGCCGTTCATCACCGGCGAGCGCACCGCCGAGGGCTTCTACAACGTCAAGAACGGCATCGAGCCCTGCATCGCCCGCGCGAAGGCATACGCTCCCTACGCCGACATGATCTGGATGGAGACCGGCGTTCCGGACCTCGAGGTCGCCAAGAAGTTCGCCGAGGCTGTCAAGGCTGACTTCCCCGACCAGCTGCTGTCGTACAACTGCTCGCCCTCCTTCAACTGGCGCAAGCACCTCGACGACGCGACCATCGCGAAGTTCCAGCGCGAGCTCGGAGCCATGGGCTTCAAGTTCCAGTTCATCACCCTCGCGGGCTTCCACGCGCTCAACTACTCCATGTTCGACCTGGCCTACGGCTACGCCCGCGAGGGCATGACCGCCTACGTCGACCTGCAGGAGCGCGAGTTCGCGTCCGAGTCGCGTGGCTACACCGCCACCAGGCACCAGCGTGAGGTCGGCGCCGGCTACTTCGACCAGATCGCCACCACGGTCGACCCGAACACCTCCACCGCGGCGCTGAAGGGCTCGACCGAAGAAGGCCAGTTCCACTGATGCCCGGCCAAGCTGACACTCCCGCCTCCAAGGCAGGCGCCGGAGACAAGATCTCGCGTGTAGGTGTTATCGGCGCCGGGCAGATGGGTGCTGGTATCGCAGAGGTGTGCGCCCGCGCACACGTCGACGTGCTGGTGTTCGAGCAGACCCGGGAACTCGCTGCTGCGGGCCGGGCGCGGATCCTCCGATCGCTTGACCGTGGCGTGAGCAGCGGGAAGATCACCGAGCGCGAGCGCGAGCAGGCCGCCTGGCGGCTTCGCTTCACCTCCGATCTCGGTGACTTCGCGGATCGTCAGCTTGTCGTGGAGGCAGTGCTCGAGGACGAGAAGGTCAAGACCGCGATCTTCGCGGAGCTCGACCGGATCGTCACCGACCCGAGGGCCGTCCTCGCCTCGAACACCTCGTCCATCCCGATCATGAAGCTCGGCATGGCCACCAAGCACTCCGAGCGCGTTGTCGGAATGCACTTCTTCAACCCGGTGCCCGTGCTGCCCCTGGTCGAGCTGGTCACCACATTGATGACGAGCACCGAGGTGTCCGAGCGGGCGGATTCCTTCGCCCGCGACGTCCTCGGCAAGCAGGTCGTTCGATCTGCTGACCGCTCCGGCTTCGTGGTCAACGCCCTCCTCGTCCCGTACTTGCTCTCCGCCATTCGCATGGTGGAGTCCGGGTTCGCGACCGTGGAGGACATCGACAAGGCCATCGTCCTCGGTCTCGCGCACCCGATGGGGCCGCTCGCGCTGAGCGACCTCGTGGGACTCGACACGATCAAGGCGATCGCCGACTCGATGTACGAGGAGTTCAAGGAGCCCCTCTACTCGCCGCCGCCACTGCTGCTGCGCATGGTGGAAGCGGGACGAGTGGGCAAGAAGACCGGGCACGGTTTCTACCAGTACCCGGCTTCAGGGCGACCGTCCGCCAAGTAATTCAGGACCAGGCCAAGGGGTGCGGCGCTTTCCTCGCGAAAGTCCGCACCCCTTCCTGTCTCTCCAGCGCGGTTTCGCAGTAGGGTTGCACCGAGCACAGAGTGACCGGCCACGCACTCCTTCCTCGGGGGGCCGGTCAGCGGCGCAGGAAAGGTTTAGGCAGGAATGACCAGTTCCCCTCATATGAGTGACTACCGCTCGAGCATCCTGGGCTATCCACGCATCGGGCCGCGCCGCGAGCTCAAGCGCGCCCTCGACTCCTACTGGCACGGCGGCATCACGCAGGACGAGCTCGTGGCCATCGGCCGGGAACTGCAGGAGCAAACCTGGAGCGAGCTCGCCGCCACCGGCTTGTCCCAAGTGCCGGGGAACACTTTCTCCTACTACGATCACGTGCTCGACACCGCGTTCCTGTTTGGCATGGTCCCAAGCCGGTTCGCCGCGCTGAAGGAACAGCTCAACCCGCTCGACCTGTACTTCACGATGGCTCGGGGCCTGCCCGACAAGCCGCCCCTCGAGCTGGTCAAGTTCATCAGTAGCAACTATTACTACCGCCAGCCGGAGATCGAGCCGGGCATGGAGTTCTCCGTTGATGCCACCAACATCATCGACGAGATCAAGCGTGGCAACGCCTCGGGAATCGAGCTGCGGCCTGTCGTCATGGGACCCGTCACGCTGCTGCTCATGAGCAAGGCTGCCGCCGGCGCGCCCGAGGACTTCGCCCCGCTCGACATGCTCGAGCCCCTGCTGCGCGCCTACGTCGACCTGTGCGAGCAGCTCGTCAAGGCAGGTACCACCTGCGTGCAGCTCGACGAGCCCTACTTCACCCTCGAGCGGACCGACGCTGAGCTGGAGCTCTTCCGCCGCGCGTACGAGGTGCTCGGTTTCGCCGGGCTCAGGCCTCGATTGCTCGTCACGGGCCAGTATGGTGATCTCGGCCCCGCGCTCGACATCCTCGCTGCCTCCAAGGTCGAGGCGATCGGGCTCGACCTCATCGCCGGCCGCCGGGCCCCCGAGGAGCTCGCAGCGGTCCCAGGCCTGCGCCGCAAGCGCATCTACGCGGGCGTGGTCAGCGGTCGCAACGTGTGGAAGACCGACAAGCCCGCCACCCTCGCCTACCTGCGCGAGCTGCAAGCCGTCATCCCCGACATCGTCGTCTCTACCTCCTGCACCCTGCTGCACGTGCCCGTGGACGTGCTCTCCGAGTTCGACCTGCCCGACGCCGTCGCGGACCGCGTCGTGTTCGCGAAGCAGAAGGTCGGCGAGGTCGTCGCCCTTGCTCGTGCCCTCAAGGACGGCGAGCCCGAGAAATGGTCGGAAGCAGGGGAGCTTGCCCCCATCAACCCGGATGAGGCCGTGCGGGCCCGCGTGGCCGCGGTCAAGCCGGAGGACCATGACCGCGCCCCTTGGGCCGAGCGCAAGGATGCCCAGCAGGCGTCGCTGCCGCTGCCGCTCGTGCCCACCACCACCCTTGGCTCCTACCCGCAATCGGGCAAGGTCAAGCAGGCCCGGTACGAGCTCGGCCAGGACCGCCTCAGCTACGAGGAATACGTCGAGATCATCAAGGCCGAGATCGCGGACGCGATCGCCCTGCAGGAGGACATCGGCCTCGACGTGCTCGTGCACGGCGAGATCGAGCGCAACGACATGATCCAGTACTTCGCGGAGCTCCTCGAGGGCTTCGCCGTCACCCGCAATGGCTGGGTGCAGGTATACGGCTCGCGCTGCGTGCGACCACCCATCCTCTACGGCGACGTCTCCCGGCCACGCCCGATGACCCTCGAATGGATCGGCTACGCGCAGTCGCTCACCGACAAGCCCGTCAAGGCCATCCTCACCGGGCCCGTCACGATGCTGGCATTCTCCTTCGTCCGCGAGGACCAGCCGCTGAAGGAGACCGTCAATCAGATCGCGCTGGCCGTGCGCGACGAGACCATCGACCTCGAAGCAGCAGGCATCACCATCCTCCAGGTGGACGAGCCTGCCATCCGTACCTTGCTGCCGCGTCGCCCCGAGGGCCGCGAGGAATACCTCGAATGGGCCGTGGGCGCTTTCAAGCTCGCCACCGCGGGGGTCAAGCCCGAGACGCAGATCCACACCCACATCGGCCTGTCCGGGGTTTCCGCTGTGGTGGAGGCCATCGAGCACCTCGATGCTGATGTCACCTACATCGTTTCCGCCACGCGCAGCCTCTACTGGGTGCTCGATGCGCTCGAGGGAGCGGGCCTCACTCGTGGCGTCGGGCCCGGCGTGTACGAGAGCCGGTCCGCGCGGATCCCCGACATCGATGAGATCGACGAGCTGCTCACCCGCGCGGTGCGAGCCATCGAGCCCGAGCGACTATGGGCCAATCCCGACGGTGGCCTCAAGACCCGGCACCACTGGCAGCTCGAGCCCTCGCTGCGCAACCTCGTCGCCGCAGCCCGCCGCATCCGGCGCCGCGCGGCCAGCGCGGAGGCTGCCCAGCACGCTGGCTAGGCGACGGTCGGGCTCTCGGCGCTGGTGGGCGGTGGGCGCTCTTGACTGGCGCCTCGCCCCGGCGCCGCCCCGGCCGCAAACGCGATAGAAACTGCCGAAATCTCGGCTTGGTTTCTATCGCGTTTGACAGTTTCCGGTGCTTTTGCCCCTTGCGCGGCGGGCCACCACGCGCCCGGCCGTGACCTTCCGGCCACCACGCGCCCGGTCGGCCCCCGCGCCAGTGGAAACTTCTCCGCCACCAAGCGGGAAAAGTTTCCACCAGGAAGGGGCTCGGCCCCGCTGAGCGCGCCACCGCCGCGCGGCAGGCACGTGCTGTCGCCACCAGAATTGAAGGGTCCACTGCACGCGCGCCGCCGCCCTGCGACAGAATGGGCTACGTGCAGCTAATGGACCTCGATGATGATGCCAAGCGACGCGATCTGCGCAGGATGAAGACCTTCGCGCTGGGGTTCCTCCTCATCGCCGCGACGATCTATCTGTACTGCCGATGGCTCGAGTCGATGGACGACACCGCCGAATGGGTGGGCTTCGCCCGTGCCGCTGCCGAGGCCGGGGTGGTCGGCGGCCTCGCGGACTG
This sequence comes from Hoyosella levis, assembly GCF_026008515.1. Lineage (GTDB taxonomy): Bacteria > Actinomycetota > Actinomycetes > Mycobacteriales > Mycobacteriaceae > Lolliginicoccus > Lolliginicoccus levis. The sequence goes on along the minus strand of NZ_BQYM01000004.1, from coordinate 268,585 downwards.
GTTCGCGGTGACCGCGCTGTTCAAGCGCCCCATGGGCCTGCCGATCCCTCACACCGCGCTGATCAAGAAGAAGAAGGACCAGCTGGGCGAGAGCCTGGGGAGCTTCGTAGGATCCAACTTCCTCTCCCGCGATGTCGTCACGCAGCGGCTCCAGTCCGCGGGCCTGCCCCGTCGCGCGGGCGAGTGGCTCTCCGATCCCGTGCATGCCGAGCGATTGTCGAAGGAAGCGGCGACCTTGCTTCGCGCGCTCGTCGTGGTACTGCGTGATGACGACGTGCAGCAGGTCATCGATCAGACGCTGGTGCGCAAGCTCGCCGATGCGAAGTGGGGACCGCCACTGGGCAAGATCCTCGAGGAGCTGCTCGAGGAGAACCGCCAGCTGCCAGTGATCGAGCTCCTGTGCGACCGCGCGTACCAGTGGGCGCTCGGCTCCCAGGAGACGATCGACCGGGTCGTCACGAAGGACTCGCCGACCTGGACCCCGAAGGTCGTGGACCTCCTTGTCGGGGAGAAGATCCACCGTGAGCTCGTGGAGTTCGCGTGGAAGGTCCGGGCCGATCCGGAGCATGAGGTGCGGCAGGCGATCAACAAGTTCCTGTTCGAGTTCGCCGACGATCTGCAGAACGACGAGGCCACGATCGCGAAGGCCGAGCGCATCAAGGACGAGCTGATGAACCGGCGCGAGGTGACGGGCCTGGCGAGCGCGGCCTGGGCGCTGGTGAAGAAGATGATCCTCGAATCAGTGGATGATCCCGGGAGCACGCTGCGCGTGAAGATCCGCGACTGGATCCTCGATTTCGGCGAGCGGCTCAAGGAGGATGCCGCGCTGCGCGACAAGCTGGATCGATGGATGACCGAGGGCGCGGGGTATGTGATCGACAACTATGCGCATGAGATCACCGGTCTGATCAGCGACACGGTCGCGAAATGGGATGCCGACGAGGCAAGCACCAAGATCGAGTTGCAGGTGGGCCGGGATCTGCAGTTCATCCGCATCAACGGAACGGTGGTCGGCGCGCTCGCAGGGTTCACGATCCATAGCATCACGCACGTGATCTTTGGTTGATCGACACGCTCATATCTGTTATGTGAAAACTCACACGCGGGCCATGAATCGCCATTACGCTGAGTGCTTGCAGGAGTTAGCACGCGTGAGTACGCTCACGCACGTAGCCGGAGTGGAGGAGAATCCATGGCTCAGGCGAGCAGCCCATCCGTCGATAATGGTGGTGCGCCGCGCAACGGGATCGCAGACGATCACGGGGCAGGCAGTGGCACCGGCGCGGCGGCGGATCAAGGCATCGTCGAAGGTGCATCCTCCGAGGATTCCGATCATGCCGACAAGGGCGTCGGTGGTACGTCCGATGAGGAGCAAGGTGCGGATCCATCACGTCAGTCCAATGCCCCTGCAGCTGTACGCGCAGTGAGCAACGCGGCACAGGACATTGGCGGTTTCATCAGGGCCCAGCGCGAGATGGCACAGGTATCCCTGCGGCAGCTCGCTGAACGGGCCGGGGTGAGCAATCCGTATCTCAGCCAGATCGAGCGTGGGCTACGCAAGCCGTCCGCTGAGGTTCTCGGCCAGATCGCGAAAGGCCTGAGGGTTTCTGCCGAGGCGCTATATGTGCGTGCCGGAATTCTGGAACAGCGTGAATCCAGCCCAGTGCGCGACGCGATTCTTGCCGATCCCGTCATCAATGAGCGCCAGAAGCAGGTTCTTCTCGAGATCTATACCTCGTTCTGCCACGAGAACCAGGCCGACGAATAACTAGGGCCCCGCGCCTCGCCGAGGCGTGCATTTCCAGGGCCCGCATGATGCCGACATTCGTGGGGAGCTTCAAACATGACCAAGTCCATTACTACTGTTAAGACGCCGTTGTTCGCAGCGGTCGGCGCGGGAGATATCGCCGCGGAATCGCTGGGCGGAATCGTCAAGGACGCGCGCCGTGCCGCTAGCAGCAGGGCCAGTGACGTCCAGGCTCGCATCGACCGCGCGCGCGGCCGGGTCGTCGCGCTGCAGGAGCAGGTACCGACCGAGCTCGCGGGCCTCCGCGGCCGGGTGGGCTCCACGGACCTGCGCAAGCAGGCCGACACCTACCTGCAGTCGGCGCGCACGGCCTACGGGACGCTCGCGCAGCGTGGCGAGTCGCGGGTGGAGCGGCTCCGCGAGCAGGAGCGCGTGGCTGAGGCCGTCAGCGTCGTCTCGCGGCGTGCCACCGAGGTTCGCGCCCTGGTCAATCGGTTCGGCGCGAAGGCCTCGGACGTGACCTCCCAGACGGCTTCCAGCGCCGGGGTTCTCGCGGACGAGACGAAGGAAACCCTCGCGGCCGTGCCCGACGTCGTGGCGGACGAGGCTGCTGCGGCGCGTGAGTCCGCAGAGGTCGCCGCTGAGAACGTCGTGGCCAAGGTGGAGGATGCTGTCGCGGATGCGGAGCAGAAGGTTGCCGAGGCCGAGGAGAAGGTAGCAGAGGCCGCAGGGTCGGCTGACGGCGATGCGGCAGCTGCGCCCAAGCCAGCGCCCCGTAGGCGTCGTGCCACGTCCAAGCCCGCCGGCACCACTGCGGCGACCCCACGGGCACGCAAGCCTCGGGCTAGCACTGCCGAGAGCAAGGCCGCGCCCGCCGAGTAGGGGAGCGGTAGCGCACATGCGCCCCCGGGGAGGGAGACCGCCCCGGGGGCGCTGTGCGTCGCGCGGGCGGTGAGGGCCGGCGCTGGCTTGCGCGTTGGGCGAGCCACCCTAGACTGGTGGGGTGGAAGGTTTCCTGGTGATGATCCTGACCGCGCTCGCGATCGGCGGCGGGGTGTTTGCGTTGGTGCATGCGGCCCGGCAGCGCCCTGACGCCTATACGGCGACCGACAAGCTCACCAAGCCGACCTGGCTGGCGATCCTGGCAGTGTCGGTCCTGGTGATCTTCGTGTTCTCGGCCTATAGCTTGCTCGGGCTGATCGGGGTCATCGCCATTGGTGTCTATCTGGCTGATGTGCGGCCCAAGGTCGATGAGATCCAGGGCGGTCCGCGCTGGTAGTGGTCGCCGCGACGCGCCCGGCTGAGCAATATTGACAATGCTCATTGTCACAATGGTAATGTGCACACCAGTCTCAACGGCGTGACTACGCAGTATGCCTCGAGCGTCGACGATGATGCTCGCAGCGAGGTATTCCGCCCCTGAGGAAGGGGCTATCCCGGAAGTGAGCTCACTCTCGAGCAGTTAGTGTCCTTCCCCTGGGTGCGGACAACGGAGTCCCGCGCCACCAACTTTGCTCCATCGCCCGCGCGGCCCTCGCTATGGCCAGCGGGAACCGGTGTCGGATCGTGATATCCCGGTGCTCGCAAGCCCGCGGCGCGATTCGTCCGGATCGGTATACTCGCCTGCGAACTGGAGCCCCCGGCGACCTTCCCAAGCGGAATCTCCGGGGAGGCGGGGTAATCGGAAGCGGGAGATGAAAGAGTACCGGATCGACGATCTGGCGCGAGCGGCCGGAATCAACGTCCGCAATGTGCGCGTGTACCAGGATCGTGGGCTCCTGCCGCCGCCCCGCAAGGAGGGGCGCACCGGCTGGTACAACGAATCGCACTTGTCCCGATTGCGCTTGATCACACGGATGCTCGAGCGTGGCTATACGTTCGCCACTATCAGTGAGCTGCTGCTCGCATCCCAGCACGGCATCAGCGTCGACGAGATCCTTGAGTCTGATGACCTCCGCGGGCCGCTGGGCTTCTTTCGTTCCAAGGCCAAGGTGACCCTGGGGGAGCTGCGCAAGGTATTCGGTGACCACGCGCCACCGGCCTTGCTGGAGCGCGGCAAGGATCTGGGTGCCATCTCGGGCGCCGGTGATGCGCTCGCGGTGCGCAGCCCGCGCCTGCTGGAGATCGCCCAGACCCTCATGGACGCGGGAGTTCCGCTCGAGACGATTGTTGAGAACGGGCAACGCGTGCGTGATGACCTCCAGGATGTGGCCCAGCTCTTCGTGGGCACGATCACCGAGACATTCCTGCCCGAGATGACCGAGGCTGGTGGCAGCGAGCTTGACGAGCAGCGCATCGCGGAGCTCGCCGAGGTCGCGCGCAAGCTCCGGCCACTCGCGAACAAGGTGGTCGACATCCTCTTCTCCGAGGTCATGGAGGTGGAGATCAGTCGAACGATCAGTCGCGCGGCGACCGCCCTCAATGAGGATGGCGACGCGGGCGAGGATCCCTTCGCCCACTAGCAGGAAAGTGTGCCGCAGGTCACACTTTTAACACTTTTGCCTGATATGTCAATAAACCTGCGCTACTGCTTGAAATCTGTTCTAGACTGCGAAGGCATTGCCGCTAAGGCCCGCAACGGTGCGGGCCCCAGCACAACGACTGTGCTGCGGAACACGATGAGGTGGAACACGTGAAACTGCCGGTTGTCAGCAGTCTCGTCGGCTCCCTGGGGGCCTTCCGATCCAGCGCGCACCAGATCGCCGAGCGCACCACAGGGATAGCGATGGACGCCGCCGCCATGCAGGCCGCCGCGGACCAGGGCGACCACATCGTCCCGATGATCCCCTCGACCAGCCGCATGATCACCGCGCACGACGGGACCCGGCTCCACGTCCAGATCACCGGACGGCCAGGCAGCCAGCCGATCGTGCTCTCCCATGGCTGGACCTGCAGCTCCACCTACTGGATGCCCCAGATCGAGGCGCTGGCCAGGGAGTTCCGCGTGATCACCTATGATCAGCGCGGTCACGGCAAGAGCGAGATGGGCCGGTTCCCGCTCAGCCCCGACGTTCTCGCCGACGACTTCTCGTCAGTCCTCGATAGCGTCCTCGCACCAGCCGAGCGTGCTGTCGTCGTCGGCCACAGCATGGGCGGAATGACCCTCATGGCATGGGCGGGCAAGCGTCCCCACGAGGTTCCCGAGCGAGCCTCCGCGGCCATGCTGCTGAGCACCGCCTCGGACCGGCTCACCCACGATGAGGCTGTGCTGCCGCCCCTGCTCCGCCCGCTCCCGATGCGGCCCCTGCTGCTCGGTGCCGCGATCGCCGCACCCCTGCCGACCCGGTTCCTTCCCTCGTCCGCCCTGCACTACGCCACCATGGGCACCGCTGCCACCGCGGAGCAGCGCGAGTTCTGCCTGCGCATGGTGCGCGAGTGCGCGCCTCGGGTGCGCGGGCGCTGGGGCGTCGTGCTGGGCAAGCTCGATATCGCCGCGGCGCTCGACAATCTTGCCGTTCCCACCACTGTGGTCGTTGGCACCGCGGATCGGCTCACCCCACCGGTCCACTCGTACCGGCTTCGTGACAAGCTCGACAGCAGTGGCAACCTCGCCGGCTTCATCGAGCTTCCCGATGTTGGCCACATGAGCAGCGTCGAGGCCCCGGAGCCGATCAACGCCGAGATCCGGCGGCTCGCGGGCGTGCCCCAGCGGCTCTGGAACGTCGGCTGAGCTGGCCCAAGGCGCGCGCTCGCCCCGTGCGGAACGGCTAGCTGAAGATCACGGTCTTGCGGCCGTGGACCTGCACACGGCCCTCGAGATGCCAGCGCAGGCCTCGCGCCAGGACGCTCTTCTCGATGTCGCGTCCCTGCCGCACCATGTCGGCAATCGTGTACGAGTGGTCGATGCGCACCACATCCTGCTCGATGATCGGCCCCGCATCCAGCTCGGCCGTCACGTAGTGGCAGGTGGCGCCAATGATCTTCACGCCCCGCTCATGGGCCTGGTGGTACGGCCGCGCGCCCATGAATGACGGCAGGAAGCTGTGGTGGATGTTGATGGCCCGATGCCACCAGTGCTCGCACAGCTCGGCCGGCAGCACCTGCATGAAGCGTGCCAGCACCACCGCATCGGGGGAGTGGGCATCCACGAGGTCCCGCATCGTCTCGAACGCCGCAGTCTTGCCCGCGGCATCAGCCGGGAACGGAACGTGCTGGAACGGAATCCCATGAGCGCGGGCCACAGGCTCGAGATCCCGATGATTGCCGATCACCGCGCACACCTCCGCCGGCAGCTCTCCCGTGGCCGCGCGCCCCAGCAGATCGTGCAGGCAATGCCCCTCCTTGCTGACGAGCAGCACGATCCTCTTGCGCTCGGTCGAGTCATGGATCGACCACTCGGCCTCCGTGCCGAACGTCGCGGCGATCTCGGCGAAGCGCGCGCGGAACTCATCGAGATCCATGCGGATCGACTCGGCGGTGACCGTCTGGCGGGTGAAGAACCACCCGGTGTCGGGGTCAGCATGGTAGGCGGCCTCGACGATCCAGGCCCCTGCTCCTGCGAGGAAGCCGGAGAGCCGCGCGACGATGCCCAAGGCATCGGGGCAGCCGAGGGACAGGGTGAAGCGCCGGCCAGCCATGGCGTTGTTCGAAGTCACACCGCCCAAACTAGCAGTACCACGAGGGTCGATGCGGCTCGCTGCGCCCTGCCGTGCCGCCCTGCGCCGCACCGGTTATGGCAAGCTCGCAGGCATGGACGCACACGACATCCTGACCCGGGGCCAGGTGGCCCAGATGATCGATCACACGCTGCTCAAGCCTGACGCTTCCCCGAGCGATGTCATCGCGCTCATCGACGAGGCGCACGAGCTCGGGGTGCTCGCCGTCTGCGTGTCACCGTCGATGCTGCCAGTAGACAGCGACGGCCTGGTGATCGCCACGGTCGTGGGGTTCCCCTCGGGCAAGCACCACCCGCTGATCAAGGCAGCGGAGGCCCGGCTCGCCGTCGACCAGGGCGCCGACGAGATCGACATGGTCATCGATATCGGTGCTGCCCTGTCCGGGAACAACGACGCGGTGCTGCAGGACATCCTCGCCGTGCGCGAGGGTTGCGGGCCCGATACCGTGCTCAAGGTCATCCTCGAGACCGCCGCGCTCACCGATGAGGCCATCACCGCCGCTTGCCTGGCAGCCCGGACCGCCGGTGCTGATTTCGTGAAGACCTCCACCGGGTTCCATCCCGCGGGGGGCGCCAGCGTCCACGCGGTAGAGCTCATGGCGCGCGCGGTGGGTGGCACGCTCGGCATCAAGGCCAGCGGCGGCATCAGGACCGCGGAGGATGCGCGAGCCATGATCGATGCTGGCGCGACCCGGCTAGGCCTCTCCGCGAGCCGCGCCGTGCTCGATGGCTTTCCCGGCTAGCACGGGAGCGGCTCACATCAGGGAGCAGGCTTCCTCCAGCTCGGCCGGCACCTCCGTCTGGCTGGCATCTGCGCGCTCGATCTCGGCATAGCCACCCTCGAGGCGCAGATCGATGCCTTCCTCGGTGACCGTGAGCTCCCGCGAGGTCATGCCGAGCGGGAAGTCGCTCAGCTCGGCGCCAATCGTGCTGATGATGGCCTGGGGGAGCTCCGAGGGGATGTCGATGCCAAAGATGTTGGCCTTGGTGACCTCCAGGTTGATCGCCTCGTCCACGACGCGCGGCTGCACCGTCACTCCGAGCACCGCGCCCACGACCTGGATATCGAGCGCCTGGTTCTGCTCATCGGGGTTCACCGACGTCACCACGGCGAGGATGCCCTGCTTCTGGAGCGTCGCCAGGATGCCCTGCGCGGTCCAGGTGATGTCGGCGCTGCTGCGCTGCACCGTGTTGGCGATCTCGCCCTCGTCGAGCGACTCGACATCCTCGAGCCGCAGGTTCATCGACATGCCCTCGGCATCGCCGACACTGCCCTCGGTGGTCGTGATCTCCATGTAGGGAGTCTTGCCGTCAAGCATCTGCCACAGCATCGGCTTGCGGCTGAGCTCCACGTCGACATCGGAGCCGATCGACAGGGCCATCGATCCGGCCATGCATCGCGAGACCTTGTTGCGGAGGTAGATCTCGCTGCCCACGGCAACAGCGGCGACACCCACGAACAGGACGAGAACCACGATCAGCGCGGTGCCTCGGGCACGGCGCTTGCGCGGCTTGGGGGAGTTGGTTGCAGTGTTCATCGAGTTTCATTCTGCCGGAGCAACTTGGGGGTTGCCTTGCCAGCGACTGTGGATTGGGTAAGTTTCAGCTCTGGCCGCATGAGAAGGCCCCCGGTGTCCGTCAGGATCCGGGGGCCGGAGCTGGTGGGGCTAGCCCAGGTTCTTGGCGATCCACTTCGCCGTGTAGTCGTCCTCGCCATCGAGGAGGTTCTCGACGCTCGGCAGCAGGAGCTTCTCCAGCTTGCCGCCGACGATCGGGAAGCTCACCCGCGCCTCGATCGTGGACTCGACGACGCAACCGTTGCCATTGGCCCGGACCGAGCGAGGCCCGGAGACGCTGCCCGGTCCGCCCTTCATCTCGCCGTGGAACGTGCCGGACACCGAACCCCCGGTCCGCTCCCAGGACTCCTTGCGGATGATGATCATGTCGTTCTTGATCACCGTCTGCGCGATCGAGGGCAGCTTGCTGCGCGCGATGAACTGCTGGTACTCCACCTCGACGCCCGAATCGGATGCCTCGAAGCCGACCAGGCTGGAATTCGTGCCGCCGATCTCGGCGATCCGATCGTCCCAGTACTGGCGTGACGACAGTGCCTCGTACACCTGTTCCGCGGTGCAGGGCAGTTCTTTTGCGTACTCCGTGCGGCGAGCCATGCTCGGCACGTTACCGTTCTCTTGTGTCTCCAATCCACTCATTGGGCCTCGTGGCGCGACTTGGCGAGGAATTTGGTGCCGAAGTGACCGTCGATACGCCGCTCTCGGCGTACACCACGTTCCGCGTCGGCGGCCCCGCCACGGCCGTAGTCAGTTGCCCCACCACCGAATCCCTTGCCGGGGTGGTGCGACGGCTCGACCAGGAGCAGGTCCCGCTGCTCATCCTCGCTGGCGGCTCCAACCTTCTCATCGCCGACGAGGGCGCCGAGGTCGTGGTCGTCCGGGTCGCGAGCACGCGCCACTGGATCGATGGCAACATCGTGCACGCCGAGGCGGGCGCCAACTGGGACACCGTCGTGACCGCTGCCGTCGCCGCGGGGCTCGGCGGCATCGAATGCCTTTCCGGCATACCGGGATCCACTGGGGCAACGCCCGTGCAGAATGTCGGGGCATACGGCGTCGAGATCGCCTCCGTGCTGCGGCGCGTGGAGCTTCTCGACCGCGCCACCGGCAGCGTGCGCTGGGCCGAGCCCGCGGAGCTGCACCTGTCCTACCGGCACAGCATCCTCAAGAACACCGACACCGCCGTGGTGCTCTCCGTGGAGCTCGAGCTGCTCGATGACGGCCTCAGCGCGCCCATCCGCTATGGCGAGCTCGCGCGCACCCTCGGAGCGGGCGAGGGCGACCGGCTGCCGCCCGCGCAGGTGCGCGAGGCAGTCCTCGGGCTGCGCCGAGGAAAGGGCATGGTGCTCGACAGCAACGACCACGACACGTGGAGCGCCGGCTCGTTCTTCACCAACCCGATCATCCCTGCCTCGGCCCTCGGCGGTGTGCTCGCTGCCGCGCGCGCCCGCCTCGGCGACGACATCGACATGCCACATTTCCCGGCTGATGATGGCTACGTGAAGCTCTCCGCGGGATGGCTCATCGAGAAGGCTGGCTTCACCCGCGGCCACCCGAGCGCCGATGCCCCCGCGCGCCTCTCGACCAAGCACACCCTCGCGCTGACCAACCGGGGGGCCGCCACCGCTGCGGACCTCACCACTCTGGCGCGCGAAGTGCAGCGCGGGGTCGAGGATGCGTTCGGCGTTCGGCTGCATCCCGAGCCGGTGTGCGTGGGCACCACGATCTAGGAGGCTAGTCGGGGCCCAGTTTTCGGGCCCGCTCCTGCTCGGGCTCGCCGACCGAGCTCCCGGTGACAGCGACTCCTCCAGCTGCTAGCTAATGTCACGCCCGGCCTGGCATGTCACGGCGTGTCGCGTGACAATCACCAGCAGATTCTGGGGAGGGCGCCCGGCGAACGGCCTCGTGGTGCACCGCCGCGCACAGGCGCCTAGCCTTCCCGCGCGAACTTGCCCGGCCCGGCCTGCGCGCGGGGCTTGACGGTGACCAGGTCGAGGTTGACATGCGCGGGCCGGGTGGCGACGAAGCCGATGACCTCGGCGACGTCCTCGGCGAGGAGCGGCTGGAACCCCTCGTAGACCTTGGCGGCCTTGGCGTCGTCCCCATCGAAGCGGACGAGCGAGAACTCGGTCTCGACGGCGCCGGGGGCGATCTCGGTGAGCCGGATGGGCTGGCCGAGCAGCTCATCGCGCAGCGTGCGGTGCAGGACGCCCTGCGCGTGCTTGGCGGACGTGTATCCGGAGCCGCCGGGGTAGATCTCGAGCGCGGCGATGGAGGTGACGGTGACGATCAGCCCGTTGCCGGAGGCGAGGAGCGCGGGCATCAGGGCGCGTGTCATGCGCAGCGTGCCGAGCACGTTGGTCTCCCACATCCACCGCCACTTATCGAGGTAGGCATCGAGGACGGATTCGAGTCCCTTGGCGCCGCCCGCATTGTTGACCAGCACATCGGCGCGCGGGAGCTCGCTCGCGAATGCAGTGACGGATGCGTCGTCGGTGACGTCGAGAGGCAGCGCGGTGCCGCCGATCTCCTCAGCGACGGCAGCGAGCCGGTCGGTGCGGCGGGCACCGATGACGACGTGGAAGCCCTGGCGGGCGAGCTCCCGGGCGGTGGCCTCGCCGATGCCCGAGCTGGCACCGGTCACTACTGCTACGCGTGCATCGGCAGGAATGGTCATGCCGCTGATGATAGTGGTGCTGGTGTTGCGCGCTACCGTCGTCACCATGGCACGCATCGATCAGGCCACGAGCAGTGACGGCACTCGCATCGCCTATCGCGTGCACGGCCCGGGCACGGAAGCAGCGGCGCCGCCGATCCTGCTGGTGCACGGCTGGGCGCAGTCGGGGGCGTGCTGGGGGCCCGAAGCGCTGGGCAAGCTCGCCGAGCACCACCGGGTGATCGCGATGGACCTCCGGGGGCATGGTTGCTCGGACGAGCCGGGGACGGGCTACTCGGAACCACAGGCGTGGGCCGATGACGTGGAAGCGGTGCTGGCGCGCGAGGAGGCGACGGGCGCGATCCTGGTGGGCTGGTCCTATGGCGGCCTGGTGCTCTGCGACTATCTCGCCGAGCGCGGCACGCGGCGGGTAGCAGGGGTCGTGCTGGTGGCCGCGATCACGAGCCTGGGCAGGGGCCGGCCCGGCGCGGCGACCGGCCCGGCCATGAAGCGTGTCATCCCCGGCGCGCTGTCGGAGGATCCGGGCGTGGCGGCCCAGGCTTTCCTCGATTTCGGCCCGGCGCTGATCCCACCTGGCTGCGATGCAAGGGGCGCGGTGGAGCAGGCCCTCGTCGGCGCGAGCCTGTGCACCCCGCCGAGCGTGCGGGGCGCGCTGTTCCGCCGCGACGTCGATCATGATGCAACGCTCCGCGGGCTCGGCGTCCCGGTTCTGTTCCTGCATGGCACCGCGGACGAGGTCGTGGATATTGGGGCCGCGCGGCATGGATGCGATCTCGTGCCGCGCGCCAGCCATAGCTGGTGGGAGGGCGCTGGGCACGCGCCGTTCCTGGAGGCCCCGGATCGGTTCGTGGAAGAAATCGAGGCGTTCGCGGGTTCCTGCTAGGGGGCGGGCGCAGTTTTTCCATGCACGACGGACTTAGGGCAGGATTGATCGAGTGGATTCTCGACGGGCAGGCCTCGATGGCGGCGAGCGATTATCGCGGGAAGCCGCCAGCGGGACGCTTCCGCGACGCATCGCGGTGATCTCGGTGCATACCTCGCCGCTGGCGCAGCCCGGCACCGGCGATGCCGGCGGGATGAACGTGTATGTGCTGGAGACGTCCAAGGAGCTCGCGCGTCGCGGCATCGCCGTCGATATCTTCACCCGCGCCACCTCGTCGTCGGACCCGCACCTGGTGGAGGCCTCGCCCGGGGTGACGGTCCGCAATGTGGTGGCGGGACCGTTCGAGGGCCTCGGCAAGTCAGACCTGCCTAGCCAGATGTGCCCGTTCACCGCTGCGGTGCTCCGCGAGGAAGCAGCCAACGAGCCCGGCCACTTCGACCTGATCCATTCGCACTACTGGCTCTCGGGCCAGGTCGGCTGGCTGGCGCGGGACAGGTGGCGAGTGCCCCTGGTGCATACCGCGCACACCCTGGCGGCGGTGAAGAACGCGTCGCTGGCCGAGGGGGACGCGCCCGAGCCGCTGGCCCGGCAGGCCGGGGAGCAGCAGCTCGTTGACGTCTCCGACCGGCTGGTGGTCAATACGATCGAGGAGTCGCGGCAGCTGCAGCGGTACTACGGCGCGCGGCCCGGCAAGATCGATATCGCGGCGCCCGGTGCTGACCTCGTCCGCTACACGCCCGGCCCCGCTGGTGCTGCCCGTGATCGGCTTGGCATCGACCGGGGCGAGAAGGTCGTGGCGTTCGTGGGGCGGATCCAGCCGCTCAAGGCTCCTGATGTGATGCTGCGGGCGGCCGCGGCCGTGCTGGCTGGCGCGCCGACCATGCCGGTGCGGGTGCTGATCGTCGGTGGCGCATCGGGCAGCGGCCAGCATGGCTATGACCTCGTGGCCCTGGCGCGCGAGCTTGGCATCGAGGACCGCGTGACGTTCCTTCCGCCGCAGCCTCCCGCCGACCTCGCGGAGGTGTACCGGGCCGCGGACGTGGTGGCGGTGCCCAGCTACTCGGAGTCGTTCGGGCTGGTTGCGCTGGAGGCGCAGGCCTGCGGGACGCCCGTGATCGCTGCGGATGTGGGCGGGCTCGGGGTGGCCGTCGCGGACGGTGTGACCGGGGCGCTGGTGCCCGGGCATGGCGTGGCGGAGTGGTCGGCCGCGCTATCGCGGTTGCTCGCTGATGATGGATTGCGCGCGCGCCTCGCGGCCGCGGCACCGCGCCACGCGGCGGGATTCTCCTGGTCGCACACGGCCGATGCGCTCATCGATTGCTATGCGCGCGCCTTGCGCGAGCACGGCGGCCCGGGGGTGTCTCCGCGGCGGGCGGGCGCCCCGGCCGAGCGCGTGCTGCGCAGCAAGCGGAACCGCGGTCGCATCGTGATCGGTGGCGGCTAGCGGCCCGCAGCGTTGCGTCATCGGTGACCCGTGGCACTCTGGTAGGTGGGGCGCGGTACCGATCGCACAAGGAGAGGCCACCACATGTCTGATCAGATCGCACGATCGACGCAGGTCATCGAGGACACCCTGCGGGAGCGCGACCTTCCGGTGGAGCGGCGCGGGGAAGCGCACTTCGTCGTGGAGCTGCCGGGCACCAAGAAGCTCAAGACGGCCTGCCTGCTCACGCCCTCGGTGCACGGCGTGCGCATCGAGGCGTTCGTATGCCGCCACCCGGACGAGAACGAGCCGGCGGTGCACCAGTACCTGCTGCAGCGCAACCGGCGGCTGTACGGCGTCGCCTACACCGTGGACCGCTCTGGCGACATCTATCTCGTCGGTCGCATGGCGCACCATGCTGTCACCCCCGAGGAGATCGACCGGCTCCTCGGCCAGGTGCTCGAGGCCGCTGACGGTGACTTCAATGTGCTTCTCGAGATGGGGTTCATCACCGCGATCCGGCGCGAATGGCGCTGGCGCGTCTCGCGCGGGGAGTCGCTGGCCAACCTGAAGGCATTCGAGCACCTGATCAGGGACGAGGATGTCGAGCCACTCCCGGGCGAAGCGGCTGCCCCGGCCTCCACGGTGGGATCAGCGGGCGAGCATCGGGCGTCATCCTGAGGCGTGCCCGGCAAGGCGCGTAGCGCTCCTGCCGCAAGGCGCCCGGTGATACCGTGATGCCGATCACCGTCTAGCGACAGGAGCATCATGAGCTTCCGCAGTCCCTTCCCTGACGTCGAGATCCCCGATACCGGAATCTACGATTTCTTGTTCGGCAGCATCACGGACGCGGAGCTCGAGATCCCCGCGTTCATCGACGGGCCATCCGGCCAGGTCACCACGTATGGCCAGCTGATCGCCCACATCAATGGCGTGGCGGGTGCGCTCGCGGCCCGAGGCGTGAAGCCCGGCGATGTCGTGGCCCTGCACTCGCCCAACGTGCCCGCGTTCGGTGCGGTGTTCCATGGCATCCTGCGCGCTGGCGCCACCGCGACGACGATCAATGCCCTCTACACCGGTGACGACATCGCCAAGCAGCTCAACGACTCGGGCGCGGTATTCCTGTTCACGGTCTCGCCGCTGCTCGAGCAGGCGCGCGCGGGCGCGGAGCAGGCGGGGCTCGATGCGTCGCGCGTCGTGGTGCTCGATGGCGCCGAGGGCTTCGCGTCGCTGCGCGATCTGCTTGGCGAGCTCGCCCCGGCGCCGCGGGTGGAGATCGATCCGGCCGAGCATCTCGCGGTGCTGCCGTACTCCTCGGGCACTACGGGCCGCCCGAAGGGCGTGATGCTGACCCACCGCAACCTCGTGGCAAACGTGTCGCAGGCGAGCGGGCTGCTCGGCGAGGGGCCGCAGCGCAGCCTTGCGGTACTGCCGTTCTTCCACATCTATGGCATGACGGTGCTGCTGAACCTCGCGCTGCGCAATCGCTCCACGCTGGTGACGATGCCTCGGTTCGATCTCGCTGAGTTCCTGCGGATCACCTCGGAGAACAAGTGCACCCAGATCTTCATCGCTCCGCCGATCGCCGTGGCGCTCGCCAAGCATCCCGCAGTGGACGACGTGGACCTGTCGAGCGTGGAGCTGGTCTTCTCGGGAGCGGCGCCGCTGGATGCGAACCTGGGTCATGCCGTGGCCAAGCGGCTGGGCTGCATCGTCCGCCAGGGCTACGGGATGAGCGAGATGAGCCCGGTGAGTCATCTGATCCCGCTCGACCGTGATGACGTGCCACTGGACTCGGTGGGCTTCACGGTTCCGAACATGGAGTGCAAGCTCGTTGACCCGGAGAGCGGGGACGAGATCCCGGTTCCCGCGGAAGGCACGAGCGAGCCCGGCGAACTGTGGTGCAAGGGGCCCAACATCATGAAGGGCTATCTCGGCAACGACGAGGCCACCGCGGAGACCATCATGGACGATGGCTTCATGCGCACCGGTGATATGGCGACGGTGAGCGCGGACGGCGTCGTCACGATCGTCGATCGGCTCAAGGAGCTCATCAAGTACAAGGGCTACCAGGTGCCGCCCGCCGAGCTCGAGGCGCTGCTGCTCAGCCATCCGCAGATCGCCGATGCCGCCGTGATCGGTGTGATCGATGCGGAGGGCGAGGAAGTGCCGAAGGCGTATGTCGTGGCGCAGGAGGGCGCGGAGCTCACCGCTGATGCCGTGATGGAGTTCGTCGCGGAGAAGGTCTCCCCGTACAAGAAGGTGCGCGCGGTGGAGTTCATCGACGCCGTGCCGAAGTCGGCCGCGGGGAAGATCCTCCGCAAGGACCTGCGCGCGCGGGAGTCCGCCGCCAGCTAGTGAGCCAGGCAGCCCGGCGGTCGCGGGGGAGTGGTCGCGAGCGGTTCGCGTGCCGCGAAGTTCCATGACCCCGCGACCCGGGCCGGAGCGCCGTGCAAGGATGAGGGAATGAGTATCGGAACCCTCGTGCTGCTGCGCCACGGCGAGAGCGAATGGAACGCGCTGAACCTGTTCACCGGCTGGGTGGACGTCCACCTCACCGAGAAGGGGATGGGCGAGGCCAAGCGGGCCGGCGAGCTCCTTGTCGAGCATGGCGTGCTCCCGGATGTCCTCTATACCTCGTTGCTGCGGCGCGCGATCACTACGGCGAACGTCGCGCTCGATGCCGCGGACCGGCACTGGATCCCGGTGCACCGGGACTGGCGGCTCAACGAGCGCCACTATGGCGCCCTGCAGGGCAAGAACAAGGCCCAGGTGAAGGCCGAGTATGGCGAGGACCAGTTCATGGAGTGGCGGCGCAGCTACGACACGCCGCCCCCGCCCATCGAGGTGGGCAGCGAGTACAGCCAGGACCAGGATCCGCGGTACGCGGAGCTCGACGATGCCCCGCTCACCGAGTGCCTCCAGCATGTGGTGACGCGGCTCGTGCCGTACTGGGAGTCCACCATCGCGGCCGAGCTGCGGGCGGGCAAGACTGTGCTGGTAGCGGCGCACGGCAACTCGCTGCGGGCCCTGGTCAAGCACCTTGATGGCGTCTCCGACACCGAGATCGCCCAGCTGAACATCCCCACCGGCATCCCGCTGGTGTACCGGTTCGATGGCGATGACCTCTCGCCGGCCAACGCGGGCGGCACCTACCTCGATCCCGAGGCCGCTGCCGCGGGCGCCGCGGCGGTAGCAGCCCAAGGCAAGTAGTTCCAGGGGTCCAGGGCGGTGTGGCGCCGCTGGCACTCACGGCACCACACCGCCCCCGGGCGCGAGCAACATTGCGCGAGCGTGAACAGGAAAGGAATTTCGACCGCGTCGATTGTGACGTGCGTTGAAATGGCTCCACGATATTAGGGTGTTTGTTCATTCCTCCGTACCATTCGAAACGTGACGATCCTCCAGGCTGTGCTGCTCGCGCTCTGCGCCGCGGGCATTGGTGGAATTGCCGGATCACTGGTCAACGCCCGGCTGCAGCGCCGCGCCGCCGCGAACCCGCACGAGCCCGAGACGCTCACGGTCTCCCAGGTCCTCGACCTCGTGGTCTCCTCCTCGCCGATCGGGATCGCCGTGGTTGATTCCCAGCAGCGCGTGGTGCTGTCCAACGTGCGGGTTGAGGAGCTCGGGGTGGTGCGCAACCATTTGCTTGATGATCGCGCCTGGGCCGCGGTGCAGCAGGTCATCGCTACCGGGGACAGCGTCGATTTTGATATGTCCGCCAAGGCCCGGCCCCTCGCGCGCCGTGCCGTGGCGGTGCGCGGCCGGGCCCACCTGCTTCATGCTGCCGAGCCGCGCATCGCGGTGGTCTACGCGGAGGACGACTCCGAGCAGGTCCGCATGGAGGCCACCCGGCGTGACTTCGTCGCCAACGTCAGCCACGAGCTCAAGACACCGGTGGGAGCGATCAGCCTCCTCGCCGAGGCGCTGCTCGAGTCCGCTGACGATCCCGAATCGGTGCATCATTTCGGCGAACGCATGCTGCACGAGTCCAACCGGCTCGGCAGCATGGTCAGCGAACTGATCGCGCTCTCGCGATTGCAGGGCGCCGAGAAGCTCCCGGATCTCGAGGTCGTGGATGTCGACGAGATCGTCAAGGAAGCCCTGGAGCGGGCCGCGGTGTCCGCGGAGGCGGCCGACATCACCATCACCACCGACTTCCCGAGCGGGCTCGAGGTCCTCGGCGATCGCACCCTGCTGGTGACAGCACTGTCGAACCTGCTGTCCAATGCCATCTCGTACTCGCCGTCCAATACGCCGGTGACGATCAGCCGGAACATGCGCGACGGCAATGTCGAGATCAGCGTGACCGACCGGGGGATCGGCATAGCGCCGGAATACCACGAGCGGGTGTTCGAGCGATTTTTCCGGGTGGACAAGGCCCGCTCGCGGGCGACCGGGGGCACCGGGCTCGGGCTCGCTATCGTCAAGCATGTCGCGGCCAATCACAACGGCTCGATCCGCATGTGGAGCCGTCCCGGAACCGGATCGACCTTCACCCTGGTGCTGCCTGCCTACGTCGAGTCCGATGAGGAAACCGAACCGCTTGCTGCTGGGAAAGCCCCAGTGGATCTCAGAGAGGAAACACGCCGGTGACAAGAGTGCTGATCGTGGAGGACGAGGAATCGCTGGCCGATCCGCTCGCGTTCCTGCTCCGGAAGGAAGGGTTCGAGGTCACGATCGCCACGGACGGTCCTGCCGCGCTGGACACCTTCGATGATGACGGGGCGGACATCGTCCTGCTCGACATCATGCTGCCCGGCATGAGCGGCACCGAGGTGTGCAAGCAGCTGAGGTCGCGCTCGGCGGTGCCGGTGATCATGGTGACCGCGCGCGATAGCGAGATCGACAAGGTCGTGGGCCTCGAGATCGGCGCCGACGACTACGTCACCAAGCCCTACTCGTCGCGCGAGCTGATCGCCCGCATCCGCGCGGTCCTGCGCCGTGGCGCTGAGCCAGAGGCCGAGCTGGCATCCGACACCGTGCTCGAGGCCGGGCCGGTGCGCATGGACGTCGAGCGGCACATCGTGCAGGTCAGCGGCGACACCATCACACTGCCGCTCAAGGAGTTCGACCTCCTCGAGTACTTGCTCCGCAATAGTGGCCGGGTGCTCACCCGTGGCCAGCTCATCGATCGGGTCTGGGGCGCCGACTACGTCGGCGATACGAAGACGCTCGATGTGCACGTCAAGCGGTTGCGGTCGAAGATCGAGCAGGATCCCGCGAAGCCGCGCCACCTCGTCACCGTGCGCGGCCTCGGCTACAAGCTCGAGCCCTAGCGCGCCGCGCGGCCAGCGCCGTCGCTCAGCTGCCCCCTGCCGCCTCGGCGCGGGCGGTGGCGGGATGCACGGCGATCAGCCCGAGGCCCTCCCGGCGGCGGCACATCACCGCGAGGGCGTCGTACGCCTCATTACCGATGAGTGCCCGCAGCTCGGCGGACATGGATCGCCAGACGGCCTCGGTGCCGATATGGGCATCAGGCGATGAGGTGCACCACCAGGTCAGGTCAGCTCCGCCGGGGCCCCAGCCACGCCGGTCGTACTCGGTGATCGTGGTGCGCAGGATCTGCTCTCCATCGGGCCGCTCCACCCACTCCTGCGTGCGCCGGATGGGAAGCTGCCAGCACACGTCCGGCTTGACGGCCACGAGTTCCTCGCCGGTGCGCACCGCCATGTGGTGCAGCGCGCAGCCCACGCCACCGCGGAATCCTGGCCTATTGAGGAAGATGCAGGCGCCATCATGCCGACGGGTGCGCAGCGCCTCCTCCCCGTCGAGCTCATCGAGCTCGTAGATGTCGAGCTCGCCGGAGGCTGGATGGTGCGCCTCGGCCATCAGTTCCCAATCGTTCTCGGTCAGTCGGCTCGCCGCGGCGGCCACGCGGTCCCGGTCCTCGTCGTCGGCGAGGAACGCGCCGTGGCTGCAGCAGCCATCATTGCCGCGTCCCTCGATGATCCCCTGGCAGCTCGGGGTGCCGAAGACGCACGTCCAGCGCGACAACAGCCAGGTGAGGTCCGCGGCGATGACATGCTCGGGATCGCCGGGATCAGTGAGCTCGATCCATTCGCGCGGGAAATCGGGCTCGACCTCCTCGGCGGGCAGGATGGGCGCGGCGTCGTGGGCCGAAGTGTTGGGCTGGTGCACAAGGCTCGACGGTAGCGGTCTAACGTGGAGGATGTGCGCCTAGGGGTCCTCGATGTCGGAAGCAACACGGTTCATCTGCTGATGGTGGATGCACACCGGGGTGGTCACCCAACCCCGATGAGCTCCACCAAGGCTGCCCTGCGCCTCGCCGAGCAGATCGACAAGAACGGCGATCTGACGAGGAAGTGCGCGGACAGCCTGGTGGAGACGATCGCTGAGTTCTCCGGGATCGCGCGATCCTCGGGCTGCGAGGAGATGATGGCGTTCGCCACCTCGGCGGTGCGCGACGCGGGCAACTCCGATGCCGTGCTCGCGCGCGTGCTCGAGGAGACCGGCGTGACGCTGGAGGTGCTGCCCGGCGAGGACGAGGCGCGACTGACTTTCCTCGCGGTTCGCCGCTGGTACGGCTGGAGCGCTGGCCGGATCCTCAACCTCGATATCGGTGGCGGTTCCCTGGAGATCTGCAGCGGCATCGATGAGGACCCGGACGTGGCGCTCTCGCTGCAGCTCGGAGCTGGCAGGCTGACGCGGGAGTGGATGCCGGAGGACCCGCCGGACCGGCGCCGGATCTCTGTCCTGCGGGACTGGCTCGACGCCGAGCTCGCTGATGCCGCCAAGCAGGTCAAGGAGTCGGGCAAGGCTGACCTCGCGGTCGCGACGTCGAAGACCTTCCGGTCGCTGGCCCGGCTCACCGGTGCCGCGCCCTCCTCGGCCGGACCACGGGTGCGGCGTACCCTCACCGCGACGGGCCTGCGGCAGATCATCGCGTTCATCTCCCGCATGACCGCCTCGGACCGGGCGGAGCTCGAGGGCGTGAGCTCGGACCGGGCATCGCAGATCGTCGCGGGCGCGCTGGTCGCCGAGGCCAGCATGCGAGCACTCGGGGTGGAGAGCGTGGACATCTGTCCGTGGGCGCTGCGGGAGGGGCTCATCCTGCGCAAGCTCGACACCGATCTCGGCCATGGAGCGAAAGGCGAGTGAGAACTGTGAGTAGTCGGCACAAGGTCCGGGTCGGTCTGTCCACTGCCTCGGTGTATCCGCAGAACACCGAGGCGGGGTTCCGCTACGCGGCCGAGACCGGCTATGACGGTGTCGAGGTGATGGTGTGGATGGAGGCCTCCAGCCAGGATATGTCCGCCCTGGCCTCGCTCTCCCGCAAGTACAGCGTCCCGATCCTGTCGGTGCACGCGCCGTGCTTGCTGATCTCCCAGCGCGTGTGGGGCACTGATCCGGTGGCCAAGCTGGACCGCTCCGCGCAGCTCGCCTCGGATCTCGGTGCGGAGACCGTCGTGGTGCACCCGCCGTTCCGCTGGCAGCGTCGCTACGCCGAGGGCTTCGCCGAGCAGACCTGGAACCTGGAGCGCACCACGGGGGTGAACCTCGCGGTCGAGAACATGTTCCCGATGCGCGCGGACCGCTTGTTCGGCCGCAAGGAGCGCTCCGCTGCCCGCATGCGTGACCGCGGCGGCCCGGGCCGGGGGCTCACGGCGTTCGCGCCGTCCTTCGATCCCACGGACATCGAGCATCTCCACTACACGCTCGATCTCTCGCACACAGCTACAGCCGGAACCGACGCGATGGCCCTCGCGGGCCGCATGGGGGAGCGGCTGGCGCATATCCACCTCGCGGACGGCCGGGGAGCCTCCATCGATGAGCACCTGCTGCCGGGGCATGGCAACCAGCCGTGCGCGGAGCTGTGCCAGCAGCTCGCCGCGCAGCGCTTTGCCGGTCAGGTGATCCTGGAGATCTCGACGAAGCACGCGCGCACCGTTCCGGAGCGGTCGCTGCTGCTCACCGAGGCATTGCAGTTCGCGCGCAAGCACCTCGACCCGGCGGCCGAGCCAGCCGTGCAGGAACAGCCCTCGGGGAACCGATGACCGGGGTGCTCGCATCGGTCGGCTGATCGTGGCACGCTACTCGCTATGACGAGCATTGCAGTACTGGGCGGTGGCCGGATCGGTGAGGCTTTCCTCGCGGGGTCCCTGGCGTCGGGGACCGAGCCTCGCGATGTCGTGGTGTCCGAGAAGTCGAAAGAGCGGGCGAATGAGCTCAGCCGACGGTATGGCGTGCGCTCGATGTCCGTGCGCGACGCGGGCGAGTCGGCCGAGACGCTGGTGATCGCCGTCAAGCCTGGCGACGCCGCGGCGGTTCTCGCCGATCTCGTGGAGGTGATCGAGGTCAGCGAGACGGACAAGCTCGTCGTTTCGCTCGCGGCCGGGCTGACGACGGAATGGTTCGAATCGCAGCTCCCCGCCGGAACAGCCGTGGTGCGGGTGATGCCCAACACGCCGATGCTGGTCAACAAGGGCATGTGCGTGGTCGCGGGTGGTCGCTACGCCACCGAGGAGCACTTGTCGGCCGTGGCGGCGATGCTCGAGTCGGTCGGCCGGGTCCAGGTGATGCCGGAGTCGTCGATGGATGCCGTCACCGCGGTATCAGGATCCGGCCCCGCGTACTTCTTCCTCATGGTCGAGGCAATGGTCGATTCGGCGGTGACGATGGGCCTGCCGCGGGCCGCCGCGCTCGAGCTCGTGGTGCAGACGATGGTGGGAGCGGGGGAAATGCTGGTCGCGGAGGAGAAGAACACCGGCTCGTTGCCGCTGTCGGTGGCCTCGGACCTGCGCTACGCGGTGACTTCTCCCGGCGGCACGACGGCCGCCGCGCTCGCGGAGCTCGAGCGGCAGGGGTTCCGGGGCGCGGTGCTGCAAGCGCTCGGGGCCGCGCGCGCACGCTCGGAGCAGCTCGGGGACCGCAACTGAGGCCTGGCTGGCAGCGGGGCAGGATGCTGCGGGTCCGATTTGTGCCCTATTTGGGCCCACACGTCGCATCAGACACACGTGTCCCGGTAAGCTCGGGGGGACACGCGCGTGTCAACACTGCCGGAGGGGAAGCCGGTGGCGCGCAGCGTGCCGGAGGTGAAACCAGTATGACCACAGATTTGCCACCCGCGGGGGCCGCGGGACAAGGGCGTGACGAGAACGTGACCCAATCGATGTTTGGCTCGACGCAGTTCCTCACCGTTGCCGAGGTCGCCACGCTCATGCGTGTCTCCAAGATGACGGTGTACCGGCTCGTGCATAGCGGCGAGCTGCCAGCTGTGCGGGTAGGGCGGTCCTTCCGGGTCCACGCCAAGACCGTCCACGACTACTTGCAGACCGCATACTTCGACGTGAGCTGATCGGTCCGGCGGGCGGGGAATCGCCCCAGGACCCGCTCGGTTACCAGGTCGCGGTGGATCACCGGTAATATGGTCCTTCGGCGCGTCGGCCGTCGTGCGATCAATGCCGGGTGTTGTGCAGCTGGTGCTTATCCGGCTTCCCGCCCGCGTCCTGGTCGGCAGGTGGCGTGATGCGTGCCAAGGCCTGTCCAGAGAATTTGTCAAGCAGAACTTAAGGGGCACCCATATGGGCTCAGTGATCAAGAAGCGGCGCAAGCGCATGTCGAAGAAGAAGCACCGGAAGCTTCTTCGTCGCACCCGGGTGCAGCGCAGAAAACTTGGCAAGTAGCGGGGGCTAGACCGTTTCCCTCGAGACGGTCTATTATCTCCGCAAGCTGATCGATGCCCAACGTGCCCGCCACGATCATGACGTGGCGGGCACGGGTTTTTTCCGCATCGATCCGGACATGATGCGGTCGCGGTCCCGCAGCAGCATTGTTGGCATCCTCGATCGCGCACTAGGGTAGGAATGGTGAGCACGAAAGTGGAGGAGCAGCAGGTCGTGACGGAGAACCGTGACGATGGGTCCCCCACGGATGCCGTCGGGAGCAGCGAGCCCGGTCGCGACAGCGCCGGGACCAAGCCATCCGATGCACCGCGTGTCGTCCTGGTCACCGGCGCCAGCAGGTTCCTTGGCGGATTCCTCACCGCGCGGCTCGCGCAGAACCCTGACATCGAGCGGGTCATCGCGGTCGATGCGGTACCGCCATCCAAGGACATGCGCCGCCGGATGGGTCGCGCCGATTTCGTCCGGGCGGACATCCGCAACCCGCTGATCGCCAAGGTCGTGCGCAACGCCGAGGTCGATACCGTCGTTCATCTGTCCATGTCCTCGCACCCCGCCAGTAGCGGTGGCCGCGCAGCGACCAAGGAGATGAACGTCATTGGCGCGATGCAACTGCTCGCCGCCTGCCAGAAGTCCGACCACGTGCAGCGCGTGATCCTCAAGTCCTCCTGGTCCATCTATGGCTCGAGCGCCAAGGATCCGGCGATGTTCACCGAGGAGATGAGCGCCCGCAAGCCGCCCAAGGGCGGGTTCGCGCGGGACTGCCTCGACGTCGAGGGCTATACCCGGTCGCTCGGGCGCCGCCGCCCCGATATCGCCACGACGATCCTCCGGCTCGCGCCGATCATCGGCCCCAGGCTCGAGACCGATCTGACCAGCTACCTGCTGCAGCCGATCGTGCCCACGATCCTCGGGCGCGATCCGCGCCTGCAGATGATCCACGAGGAGGATGCGCTCGCTTCGTTCGAGCGCGCCACGGTCGCTGGTGCCCAGGGCACCTACAACATCGCCGCGGACGGCGTCATCGCCCTGTCGCAGGCCATCCGGCGCGCCGGGGGCGTGCAGGCGCCGCTCGTGCCCCCGATGTTCCCCCTCGTCTCCGGTCTCCAGAAGCGGCTAGGCATGCATGACTATGCGGGCGACCAGCGGGACTACCTGGTATTCGGCTGCGGGCTCGACACCATGCGGATGCGCGAGAAGCTCGGGTTCCATCCACGATGGACCACAATGCAGGCATTCGACGATTTCCTCCGCAGCCGGAAATCGTCCCGGATCATCGATCCGGAGTCCGTCCGCCGGCTTGAATCGAAGGTTGTCGCCGCGGCAGCGCGGTGGGCATGACGCAAAGGGAGAGCACAGGCATGGCCAAGGTGATTCCACTCCACGGTGACGCGTTCCAGCGCCGATCCGCCGGGTCTGCCGCGACGCAGGACGTCTCCGACAATGACCTCATCCAGCATCACCCCCCGGTGCCGTCCGGGGACGGCGACACGTCGGCAGGGCAGGACGAGACGACCGGCGCCGACCTCACCGCGGAAGAGTTCGAGGACCAGCGCTCCCCGGGCGAGCCCGGCGGGGAGGCCGCGGATACCGGCCACTTCGCCCTGCCGATCCCGATCCCGCTCGGTGGTGTCCGGAACAAGATCGCGATGCAGGTCTCGGATACCGCCGCGTTCCTGCGCCGACGCATCACCGGCGACTACGAGATCGATGAGTTCGGCTACGACGAGCATCTCAACGACAACGTCCTGCTGCCGCTGCTTCGCCCCATGTACGACAAGTGGTTCCGGGTCGATGTCACCGGCATTCACAACCTCCCCGAGCGGGGCGCCGCGCTCATCGTCGCCAACCACGCCGGCGTGGTGCCCATCGACGGGCTGATGACCTCGGTAGCGGTGCACGATCGCACCCCTGGCCATCGCCCCATGCGGATGCTCGCCGCCGATCTGGTGTTCGATATGCCAGGGGTCTCCACGGTCGCGCGCAAGGCGGGGCACACGCTTGCCTGCAACCCCGACGCTGAGCGGCTGCTGCGCAACGGCGAGCTCACCGCGGTGTTCCCCGAGGGGTTCAAGGGCGTCGGCAAGCCGTACTCCGATCGCTACAAGCTGCAGCGGTTCGGGCGTGGCGGGTTCGTGTCCGCCGCGCTGCGGACGGGCGCGCCGATCATCCCGTGCTCCATCGTGGGCTCCGAGGAGATCTACCCGAAGATCGGCGACTTCAAGGCGCTCGCGCGGCTTCTTGGCCTGCCTTATTTCCCGATCACTCCGCTTTTCCCGCTGCTTGGCCCGGTCGGCATGATCCCGCTGCCCACCAAGTGGCACATCGTGTTCGGCGAGCCCATCGACACCTCGGAGTATGACGCCGCTGCCGCCGAGGATCCGATGGTCGTCTTCGACCTCACCGACCAGGTGCGCGAGACCATCCAGCAGACCCTCTACCGGGTGCTCGCCAACCGGCGAAACATCTTCCTCGGATAGCTCTACAGCGCTGTCAACGGCCTCGGCCAGTGGCTGCCCAGGGCCAGAGCCCAGCGTCAGGGCTCGGCGCGGCGGCTCGCGATCGCGGCGACCGTGCCGCCGAGCGCGCCGAGCGCGAGCGCGGTCGGGATCCCGACCTTCGCTGCCTTGCGGCCCGTTCGGAAGTCGCGGATCTCCCAGCTCCGGTCCCGGGCCACCACGCGCAGGTCCGAGTCCGGGTTGATCGCGACGGCGGTGCCCACCGCAGTGAGCATGGGCAGGTCGTTGAAGCTATCCGAGTAGGCCGTGCAGCGGCGCAGGTTCAGCCCCTCGCGCGCAGCGAGGCCACGGATCGCGTGCGCCTTGCCGCGGCCGTGCAGCAGGTCTCCGACGAGACGGCCGGTGAACTTGCCGTCCTTGCTCTCGAGCACGGTGCCGAGCGCCCCGGTCAGGCCGAGCCTCTTGGCGATCACCTGGGCGAGCTCCACGGGTGTGGCGGTGACCAGCCAGACCTGCTGCCCGGCGTCGAGGTGCATCTGCGCGAGCGCGCGGGTGCCGGGCCAGATCTTGTCAGCGATCAGCTCGTCATAGATCTCCTCGCCGAGCTGGGTGAACTCGGCGGTCGAGCGGCCCGCGATGAAGGACAGGGCCTTCTCCTTGCCGCTTGCCACGTCCCGGCTGTTCTCCTTGCCGGTGATCCGGAACTTCAGCTGGGTCCAGCCGGCGCCGGCCATATCGCGCACCGAGATGTAGTCACGGGCAGCGAGCCCGCGGATGAAGTGGATCGAGGAAGCGCCGGCGACCATCGTGTTGTCGACGTCGAAGAACGCAGCTGCAGTGAGGTCGCGGGGGACCGCGCGGTCGCGGGCATCCTGGGCTGCCTCGTAGAGCGCGTGGGCCATCTCCGCGCTGGCCTCGCCCGCGATGTTGAGGCGCTTCTCGGCGATGCTCATGCCGAATGGCCGGTGCGCCTCCCAACGGCTCCGCATCCAATCCGAGCCAGTGCTGAAGAACCCTGTACGGTCCGGCACGTCCCAACCTCCCGATTCGCAGCCTCTGTCCAACACACTAGACGTCTCCACGTTGCCACACACGCCAATGCCTGCGTGGCGGACGGGGCTTGGGCCGCGCGCCTATGCTCGGGGTGTGGGCATTGATGATTCCGGGGCAGAGGGAGTGGCGGGGGAGCGGGCGGCGGTGTTGTTGCTCGGCCGGGCGGGGTGCTCGGCGTGCGCGGCGGCGAGGTCTGTTCTCGCCGAGATGCTCGCGCCGCTCGGCATGGCGTTCGAGGAAGTCGATATCGATGAGGCCGCGGCGCGGGATCCGGAACTGCGCGAGGAGTTCGGGGATCGCGTGCCGGTGGTGCTCGTGAATGGCGTGGAACACAGTTACGGCGGGGTGGATGTGGACCGACTGCGCGCCGACCTGGCGATGTGAGGGTGCCCTTAATCAGTTGGGGCTGGTCAGGGCACTTCGGTGACTTGGAAACGGCGATCATCAACCGTTACCGTTAGACAAACAGTGCGACGGGTTTACTGTGGTTAACAGCATATCCACTGGCTGGCAAGGAGCCTTCGACGTGAGGGAACAGATCACCCCCTGGCAGCGTGCGCGCCACCAGGGAGAGGGAACATCGCTATCGTTCCCACCACTCGACGGCACCAGTGTGTGGCCCGCAGGGCCTCGTCCACGGAACGCGGGCCGGTGATGCTGCTGTGAGTATTCTGCTCCTTGGTGTGTCCCATCACAGTGCTCCGGTGCCGATCCTCGAGCGGGTCGCGTTCGCCGAGGCTGATCGCCCCAAGATGCTCGACGCCATTATGCTCTCGCCGCACGTCTCCGAGGCGATGGTCATCTCCACCTGCAACCGCGTGGAGATCTACGCCGTGGTCGACGCCTTCCACGGCGGGCTCAATGACATCACGAGGTTGCTATCCGAGCATTCCGGCCTGGATATCAATGTCCTCTCGCGCCACGCCTACGTGCACTACAGCGAAGCGGCCGTGGAGCACCTGTTCACCGTGGCAAGCGGGCTTGATTCCATCGTCGTTGGCGAGCAGCAGATCCTCGGGCAGGTCCGCACCGCCTACGCGGAATCCGACGAGCACCAGGCCGCTGGGCGGGTAGTGCATGAGCTCGCGCAGCACGCCCTGCGCGTGGGCAAGCGCGTCCATACCGAGACGGGCATTGATTCCGCGGGCGCGTCCGTGGTCTCCGTCGCGCTCGACCGCGCCCAGAAGCTACAGGGCAGCCTCGCTGGACGCAGTGCCGCCGTCATCGGCGCCGGTGCCATGGCTGGACTGGCTGTCGCGCACCTCTCCCGCGCTGGCATCGCTCGCCTCCAGATCGTCAACCGCACGCTCGACAAGGCCGCGAACCTTGCCGCGACCGCCCGCGAGAATGGCGTGGAAGCCACTGCCTCCGACCTCTCCGGGCTCATTGATGCCATTGCTTCGGCCGATGTGCTTGTTACCTGCACGGGAGCGGTGGGCTCGGTAGTCGAGCTCGGCGATGCCCACCAGGCGATGGCCCGCCGCATGGACCACGACCTCGTCATCTGCGACCTCGGGCTGCCGCGTGATGTCGAGCCCGCGATCGCTGGCCTTCCCCGGGTCCACCTGCTCGATATGGAGACGCTGCGGCGCGATCCCGGCGCCGGGGCAGCGGTCGGGGACGCGGAGGCCGCGCACTCCATCGTGGCCGATGAGCTCGCCGCCTACCTGGGCAACCAGCGGCTCGCGCAGGTCACGCCCACGGTGACCGCGCTGCGCCGCCGCGCGGCCGAGGTGGTGGAGGCCGAGCTGATGCGCCTGGACTCGAAGATCCCCGCCCTCGACGATGCGCACCGCGACGAGATCGCCAACACCGTGCGCCGCGTTGTCGACAAGCTGCTCCACGCGCCCACCGTCCGGGTCAAGCAGCTCGCGTCCTCGCCCGATGGGGGCAACTACGCCGAGGCGCTGCGGGAGCTGTTCGAGCTGACGCCAGCCACCACGGCCGCGGTCACCGCCATGACGCATGAGGTTCCCGCGGCAGGCTTCGAGCAGGCGGTACGGGGCCACGACGATGAGTGAATCGCATCGGCCGCTCCGCATCGGTACAAGGGGCAGCGTTCTCGCCCTCACCCAGGCGGGCACCGTCCGTGATGCCCTGATCGCTGGCGGCCACCCTGCGGAGCTCGTGGTCGTCCGCACCGCCGGGGACGCCTCCGCGGAACCCGTGGAGAAGATCGGTGTCGGCGTGTTCACCGCCGCCGTCCGCGACGCGCTCGCTTCCGGCGAGGTAGATGTCGCCGTCCACTCCTACAAGGACCTGCCCACCGCGGTTGACCCCCGGTTCGTCATCGCTGCGGTGCCGCCGCGCGAGGATCCCCGCGATGCCCTGGTGGCGCGGGACAACCTAGTGCTGGGCGAGCTGCCGCACGGCTCCCGGGTGGGCACGTCCGCCCCTCGGCGGGCATCCCAGCTGCGCGCCCTGGGCCTGGGTCTCGAGATCGTTCCGCTGCGCGGCAACATCGACACCCGTATTGGCCGCGTCACCTCGGGCGAGCTCGACGCCGTCGTGCTGGCCCGTGCTGGCATCGCCCGGGTCGATCGCCTCGACGAGGTCTCCGAGTCCCTGGACCCGGTGCAGATGCTGCCCGCGCCCGCGCAGGGCGCGCTCGCCGTGGAATGCCGGAGCAGCGATACCGACATCATCGCCGCGGTCGCCGCGCAGGATGACCCGGAGGCCCGTGCCGTGGTCGCTGCGGAGCGCGCGGTGCTTGCCGAGCTCGAGGCGGGCTGCACCGCGCCCGTCGGCGCGCTCGCCGTGATCGCGGAATCACTCGACGATGACGGCACCGTCCACCTCGAGCTCTTCCTGCGTGCCTGCGTGGTGGCGCTCGACGGTTCCGAGGTGATCCGTTCCTCGCGAACTGGCGCTTTGCACCAAGCCGTGCAAACCGGCCAAGAACTTGCCCGCGAACTGCTTGACTTAGGCGCACGGGACATCATGCCTGCCACGCGGGAGGCGGATCCTGATCCGCCCGGGCAGTGATCCCCGCAGCCAGCCCCGTGACACACCATTGCGACCTGACTGGAGTTTCGCCGATGAGCCGAGCACGCAAGAGCACACCTGGCCGGATCCTCTTTGTCGGATCCGGGCCAGGGGATCCGGCTCTGCTGACCCTGCGCGCGAAGCAGGTCCTCGAGTCGACGGCGGTCGCTTTTGTCGATGCTGACGTCAGCGAGGCCGTAGTCGGCCTCGTCGGGGAGTGCTTGTGCACCGGCACCGACGACTCCCCATCGCTCGACGTCAAGCCTGCTCTCGGGGAGCCCGCGGAAGTCGCGCGCACGCTCGTCGCCGAGGCCCGCAAGGGCCACGATGTGGTGCGGCTCGTCGCCGGCGATCCGATGACCACTGATTCGGTGCTCGCCGAGATCACTGCGGTGGCCAGGACCCAGGTGCAGTTCGAGGTCGTGCCGGGGCTCGCCCCGGGCTGTGTCGTTCCCGCATATGCGGGCATGCCGCTGGGCGCCGGGCACACCGTGGCCGACGTGCGTTGCAATGTCGATTGGTCCGCGCTCGCCGCCGCCCCCGGCCCGCTGGTGCTCCACGCCACCTCCAGCCATCTCGCGGAGGTCGCCAGCGCGCTCGTCGAGCATGGCCTCGCGCCCCAGACCCCCGCGGCCATCACCATCAGCGGTACCACCTGCAAGCAGCGCACCGTCGAGGCCACCCTCGCAACCCTCAACACGGCCGGGGCAGACCTGCAGGGAGCCTTGATCGTCACCGTCGGCAAGGTTGTTGCTGCCCGCGGCAAGATGTCCTGGTGGGAGACCCGCGACCTGTATGGCTGGACCGTCCTGGTGCCGCGCACCAAGCACCAGGCGGGGGAGATGAGCGAGCGGCTCGTCGACTTCGGCGCGATCCCCATCGAGGTGCCCACGATCTCGGTGGAGCCCCCGCGCAGCCCCGCGCAGATGGAGCGCGCCGTCAAGGGCCTCGTCGACGGCCGGTACCAGTGGGTCGTCTTCACCTCGACCAACGCGGTCAAGGCCGTGTGGGAGAAGTTCGAGGAGTTCGGTCTCGACGCCCGGGCATTCTCTGGAGTAAAGATCGCCTGCGTGGGCGAGGCCACCGCCGAGAAGGTGCGGGCCTTCGGCATCACCCCCGAGCTCGTTCCCTCGGGGGAGCAGTCCAGCCTCGGGCTGCTCGCGGACTTCCCGCCCTACGACGACGTCCTCGATCCCGTCGATCGGGTGCTGCTCCCGCGCGCTGACATCGCCACCGAGACGCTGGCCGAGGGTCTTCGCGAGCGCGGCTGGGAGATCGACGATGTCACCGCTTACCGCACTGTCCGTGCCGCCCCGCCGTCCGCCGAGATCCGCGAGATGATCAAGACCGGTGGCTTCGACGCGGTTCTGTTCACGTCTTCCTCCACCGTTCGCAACCTCGTCGGCATCGCCGGAAAGCCCCATCAGCGCACCATCGTGGCCTGCATCGGGCCGAAGACCGCGGAGACCGCGATCGAGTTCGGCCTGCGCGTGGATGTTCAGCCGGAGACCGCGCAGGTAGGCGCGCTCGTCGATGCGCTCGCTGCCCACGCGTCCTACTTGCGGGCCGAGGGGCTGCTGCCGCCGCCGCGCAAGAGGTCCCGCGCGCGCCGCTGAGGTAGGCTGCTGACGATCGGGCGGCCCCCCGTCCTGCGACCCTCGATGCCGAGGAAAGGCTCATGTTTCCTACGGACCGTCCGCGGCGACTGCGGACCACCCCTGCCCTGCGCCGGCTCGTTGCCGAGCATGACGTGGACCCGCGCCAGCTGGTGCTGCCGATGTTCGTCGCTGACGGACTGACCGAGCCGCGCCCCATCGCGTCCATGCCCGGCGTGGTGCAGCACACCCTCGAGACCGCGCGCCGCGCTGCCGCGGAGGCCACCGAGGCGGGAGTGGGCGGGCTCATGCTCTTCGGGGTGCCCGAGCCCACGGACAAGGACGCCGATGGCAGCGCGGGATGCGACCCCAGCGGCATCCTCAACCGATCCTTGGGCCAGCTGCGTACCGACCTCGGCGACAGCACGGTCCTGATGGCCGACACCTGCCTCGACGAGTTCACCGACCACGGCCACTGCGGGGTCCTCGACGAGCAAGGACGCGTGGACAACGACGCCACGCTCGAGCATTACGCACGCCTCGCCGTCGCCCAGGCCAGCGCCGGGGCGCACATCGTCTCGCCCAGCGGAATGATGGACGGGCAGGTTGGGCGCATCCGTGGCGCGCTCGACGACGCGGGTCACCAGGACGTAGCGATCCTCGCCTACTCGGCGAAATACGCATCAGCGCTGTATGGCCCGTTCCGCGAGGCCGTAGGTTCCTCCCTCAAGGGCACTCGGGCGAGCTACCAGCAGGACCCCGCGAACGCGCGCGAATCACTTCGAGAGGTCACCCTCGATCTCGCCGAAGGCGCTGACATGGTGATGGTCAAGCCCGCGATGATGTACCTCGACATCATTCGCGACGTCGCTGCCGCGTCGACGGTTCCCGTCGCCGCGTACCAGGTATCTGGCGAGTACTCGATGATCAGCGCCGCCGCCGAGCGCGGCTGGATCGACAAGGACCGCGCCATCCTTGAATCGTTGCTCAGCATTCACCGCGCCGGCGCCGGGATCATCCTCACCTACTGGGCCACCGAGGCCGCGAGGATGCTGCGGTCATGACCCACGATCCCTCGCCGCCACCCGGCCCGCCGAGCCGCGACCCCTGGCAGCCGCCGCCCCGGCACGCGCAGCGCCCGGCACCCGCGGGCGGGCACACCGGCAAGCGTGGCGGGAAGCGGCGCGTCCCCCCGCACGATGTCGTCACCGCCTACCAGGTGTGGCTCATCATCATCCTGCTCGGCGCGCTTGCCATCCCCTTCCGCCTGGCCCGCATGGGGCAGGACATCGACACCCTCGCCGAGCGGATCCTCGAGCAGTCGGAGCAGCAGTCAGCGGACCTCGAGCTCACCCTCGAGCAGGCCCGGATCTTCTCCTGGGTCGCTATCGGCATGCTGGGGCTCGTCCTGCTGTTGCTGCTAGGCGTCATCCTTTTCGCGGCGCGCGCGATGCTGCGCGGCAAGCAATGGGGCCGCGTCGGCCTGTCCGCGCTCGCCATCGTCTTCGTCCTCCTCGCCATCCCGGTGTTCTTCGCCGCACGCGGCGAGGGCGTCCTCGTGTTCATCGATTCGGGGATCAGCCTCGTGCAGGCAGTGTTCGGGGTAGGCGCGCTCATCGCGATGCACCGGGCCGAGTCCACCCGCTACTTCCTGGGGGAGGACATCAATGGGTGATCAGCCCGTCCGGCCCACGGTCGTCACGGCCGCCTACTGGCTATGGTTCGCCGCGTCCGCCGTGCTCGTGCTGATGGGCCTCGCCTGGTTGTTCGTCGACATCGAGACACTGCGCAGCGAGCAGCCCGACCTGCAGGAACCAGGCAGGCTGCGCGACCTCCTCCGGATGTTCGGTGGCATCGCGCTCGCCGCCGGGATATTCATCGCCTACGTTGCCGGACGGGTCCGCAAGGGCGAACCACGGTTCCGCCGGGCCCTTGTCGCGTTCTCCATCATGATCATCCTGTACGAGGCCGCCACGTTCCCCCTCGCCGGGATGTTTGCCCTGCTGGTGATCGTGCCCCTCGCCGCCGCCTGCTTTCTCGTGTACCGGCCCACGGCCCAGCCCTGGTTCGTGGAATGACCGGGCTCGCGCTGCCATTCGAGGAGCAGGGCGCGCGCTGGCGGACCCTGCTCATCGTGCCGATCGGATGCGTGACCGGCATCGTCATCGAGGCGTTCATGCCGGGGCCCGTGCACTGGCTGGGCTGGGCCATCGCCGTGGTGCTGGTGGCGCTCGTCTTCGCGTGGCAGATCGCTGCCGCCCGCGCCCACGTCAGCGTGTATTGCGACGAGCGGATCCTGCGGCAAGGCACCGAGGTCATCGAGATCGGCACCATCGCGGAAGTGCTGCCTGCCGCGGTAGGCCATGAGGAGCCCGACTGGTGGTCGGCGCGCGCGCTGGGCGAGCTCCCGACGGTGCCGCGGCGCCGCAACGGGATCGGGCTCCGGCTGCGCGACGGCAGCACCGTGCAGGCGTGGGCTCGCGATGACGAATCGCTACGGAGCATCCTCGCCGACCTCGTTGGCTGAGCTGCCGGGCCCACGCTGCCCGCTTGCCACGGCATTGAACCGCACCTGGTCGCCGGGGCGGAGCTGGCCCACCGCATCAACATCGAGAACCACGCCGATCACGGGATAGCCGCCGGTGACGGGATGATCCCGCAGGAATACCACCGGTTGCCCCGAAGGCGGCACCTGGATGGCACCGGGCATCATGCCCTCGCTGGGCAGCTCGTTCTCCCGGGCCCGCTCAAGGGGCTCCGGACACTCCAGCCGGACCCCCGCCCGGCTTGCCTCCGCGGTCACCTCGAACATGCTGCCGCACAGCACTGCCCATGCTTCCGGGGTGAACCAGTCGTCGCGCGGGCCACGCAGTACCGGCAGGTGCACGGGCCCCGCGCGAGGCGGGACGATCAAGGGCGGCAGCAGTGTCGCCGCCGGCCAGGAAGCGCTGCCATCGCCGAGCTCCAGCAGGTCCCCGGCCGCGAGCGGGGGAGGCCCGAGGCCCGAGAGGGTGTCGGTGCTGCGGCTGCCGAGCACGCGGGCACCGCGGAACCCGCCCCGCGCCGCGAGGTAGGAGCGGCAGCCTGATTCCGGTGCCTCCACCTCCAGGTGATCGCCGGGCTCGAGCCACAGCAGGTGGTGCGCGGCGTGCGCCCTGCCGTTGATGCGGGATCCTGCCGCCGCGCCGGTGATCGCGCAGCACACGGTGCGCAGCGCCCGGGCCTCGAAGCCGCCGAGGGTGATCTCGATGCACGCCATGCCGGGCTGGTTGCCCACGAGCCTGTTCGCGGCCCGGTAGGCGCCGAGGTCCGCGGCGCCCGACCAGGTGACGCCCTGGGCTGAGTAGCCGGGGCGGCCCTCGTCCTGCAGCAGCGCGAGCGGGCCTGTGGCGGTGACCTCGAGCGCCGCCGTCATGGCTCGGCCTGCTCGAAGCGCACGCGCATTCCGGGGCGCAGCAGCGCGGGCGGATCGCGCTCAGGGTCCCACAGGATCGCGTCGGTCGTGCCGATGAGGTTCCAGCCGCCGGGGGAGGAGCGCGGGTAGATGCCACTGAACTGCCCGGCGAGGCCCACGCTGCCGGCGGGCACCCGGGTGCGGGGGGATTCGCGGCGCGGCACGGCGAGCGGGTTGTCATCGCGGGAGAGGTAGGCGAACCCGGGCGCGAACCCGCCGAACGCCACGAGCCAGGGCTGCCGGGTATGGGCGGCGATGATCTGGTCACGGTCGAGGCCGGTGTGCTCGGCGACGTCGGAAAGGTCGGGGCCGTCGTAGCGGACCTCGATGGTGACCGTGGTGGGCTCGCTGGGGTCGTGCGCG
Organism: Hoyosella levis; assembly: GCF_026008515.1. Taxonomy (GTDB): domain Bacteria; phylum Actinomycetota; class Actinomycetes; order Mycobacteriales; family Mycobacteriaceae; genus Lolliginicoccus; species Lolliginicoccus levis. The sequence goes on along the minus strand of NZ_BQYM01000004.1, from coordinate 234,113 downwards.
GCGGGGGAGAGGTCGGTGAGCAGCGCGCTGATCTCCGCGCGGGGTAGCGGAGCGCCGGGCCTCGCCCGCACGAGCAGGGTCGTGGCGGCGGGCACGAGATCGGCCACGCCAGGAAGCTGGGCCTGGAGCAGGCTCGCGTAGGCGGCGTGCACGGTGGCGAGATCGGCGAGCTCGATCAGGAGCGCGTCCTGGCCCATCTCGAGGATCCGCGGGGTCGCCATGGGCTCAGCAGAAGGGTCGCACGTCGATGCCCTGGCCTGTGAGCGCTTCGCGCACTGTCTGGGCGATGCCGACGGCTCCCTGGGTATCGCCATGCACGCAGAGCGATTCCGCGCTGATGGCTACGGGCTTGCCATTGATGCTGGTGATCGTGCCGTCGTGGACCAGCTGGAGGGCGCGGTCAGCGATGGCGGCGGGCTCGTGGAGCACGGAGCCCTCCTCCCGGCGCGAGACGAGCGTGCCGTCGTCGTGGTAGGCGCGGTCGGCGAAGGCCTCGGTGACGGCGCGCAGCCCGGCATCGCGCGCGTGCTCGTGCAGCGCGGACCCTGGCAGGCACAGCACGGGAAGGCTGGGATCGTAGCGGGTGACCGCGGCGATGACGGCACGCGCCTGGTCCTCATGGTGGACGACCGCGTTGTAGAGCGCGCCGTGCGGCTTGACGTATCGAACGCGGCTGCCGGATGCGCGAGCGAGGCCATCGAGCGCGCCGAGCTGGTAGAGCACGTCGGCCTCGAGGTCGGGGGGCGCGATGTCGATGAACCGGCGGCCGAACCCGGCGAGGTCGGGGTAGCTGACCTGGGCGCCGATGATGACGCCGCTGGCCGCTGCGGCGGCGCACGTGTCGAGGAGGGTGCGGGCGTCGCCGGCGTGGAAGCCGCATGCGACATTGGCGCTCGTGACCACGCCGAGCATGGCCGAGTCGTCACCGAGGGTCCAGGTGCCGTAGCTCTCGCCGAGGTCGCAATTGAGGTCGATCGCGGGCATGCCTCTACCGTGCCACATCGCGCGGGGATCAGGGCGCGGCTGCGGTGCGAGATCCGATCATCCGGCACACCACGTAGATGAGGAACGCGATGCTGGTGACGAACACGGACACGGGCACCCCGGGCGCGAGCGACAGAACCAGTCCGCCGACGGCGGCGGTGAGCGCGAACACGAGGGTGAGCAGGGTCAGGATGGCCGGGCTCGCGGTCACCCGGCTCGCGGCGGCCGCGGGGGTGACGAGCAGGGCGAGCACGAGCAGGGCGCCGACGATCTGCACGCCGATGGAGACGGTGAGTCCCACGAGGATCGCGAAGACGATCGAGAGCGCCTGGACGGGGACCCCGCGCGCGGCAGCGACCTCGGGATCCATGCTGGCGAACAGCAGCGGCCGGTAGACGACGGCGAGGAGGATGAGCACGATCGCGGCGGTGGCGAGCAGCAGCCGCAGCCCGATGCTATTGACGGTGACGACCTGGCCGACGAGGAGGGCGAACTGGTTCACGGTGCGGTCGGGGTTCAGCCACAGGAACAGCACGGCGAGCCCGAGACCGAAGGACAGGATCACCCCGATGATGGCATCGCGCTCGCGGGAGCGGAGCCCGAGGATGCCAAAGAGCAGCGCCGCGGAGAGCGAGCCGATGATGGCGCCGTAGCCGACGGAGATGCCGAGCAGCAGGCCTCCGGCCGCGCCCATCACGGAGAGCTCGCTGGTGCCGTGGACGGCGAAGGACATCTGGCGGGTGATGATCAGAGGCCCGATGAGCCCGGCGAGCACGGCGAGGATCGCGCTGGCGAGCAGCGCGTGCTGGACGAACGAGCGGGAGAGAAGATCTGCGGTGGTCGAGAAATCGACGAGCTGGGCGAGGAAGGTGGACATCATTGCTCCGCGTGGTGCTCGTGGCCCGCGCGCCCGAGCACGTCGATCGTGTCGCCGGTGCCGATCACGACGAGGCGATCGCGCACGGAGATGACCTCGACCTCGGTGCGGTAGAGGTCCGAGAGGACCTCCGAGGTCATGACCTGCTCTGGCGGACCGACGCGGAACCGGCCCTCGACGAAGTACACGACCGTATCGACCATGGGGAGGACGGGATTGATCTCGTGGGTCACGAATAGCACGGCGGTATCGGCGAGGTGGCGGCGCGCGTCGATGAGCTCGGCGACGCGGCGCTGGCTGGCGAGGTCGAGGCTGAGCAGGGGCTCATCGCAGAGCAGCACGCCGGGGTCGGAGACGAGCGCTTGCGCCACGCGCAGGCGTTGCTGCTCGCCGCCGGAGAGCTGGCCGACGGGCATGTCCGCGTAGTCGGCCGCGCCGACCGCGGCGATGGCCTCCTCGACGCGCTCGGCCTTCTCCCGCCGCTTCCGGCCAGGGAGGGGCAGGCCCCACCGGTGGCCGTCGTAGCCGAGGCCAACGAGATCGCGGCCGCGCAGGCCGAGCCCGCGGTCGAGCGTCTTCTGCTGCGGGATGTAGCCGATGCGGGGGTCGCCGACGCGGACGTTCGCGCCGAACGCATGGGCTGTGCCCGAGCTGAGCGGCTGCACGCCGAGCAGTACCTTCAGCAGCGACGTCTTGCCGGAGCCATTGGGGCCGAGGACGGCGACGAACTCGCCGGGCCGCACCGTCAGGTCGAGGTGCTCCCAGATGGTGCGGTTGCCGTAGCGCAGCTGGGCCGCCCTGAGCTCGATGACGTCATCGAGCTGGTGATCGGTCATTCCTGGTCCAGTGCTTCCACGACGGCATCGAGGATCGAATCCATCCACTCAAGGTAGCTCATGCCCGCGGGCACGGCCTCGGTGACGGCAACGATGGGGGTGCCGCTGGCCTCGGCGCGATCACGCATGATGCGGGTGGTGGGGGACTCCCGGGTCGCGTTGTACATCAGCACCGCGGCCTCCTGGTCATCGAGTAGATCGCTGAAGGCAGCGGTGACGCGGGCGGCCGGGTCGGTGCCGTTCTCGACGGCGAGCACGAACTCGCGCGGCGCGATATCGACCAGCCCGAGCTCGTCGAGCAGGTATTCGGTGAGCGGCTCGGTCTGCGCGACCTCGGTGCCCTCGTGCGCGGCGCGGATGCTGGCCGCGCGGTCCTCGATGATTCCGATCTGCTCAGTGAACGCGGCGGCGTTGGCCTGGTATGCCTCGGCGCCGGCCGGGTTCATCTCGCTGAGCTCCCCGGCGAGGCGGTCAGCGACAGCGCTCATGGTGTGGAGGTCGAACCAGATGTGCTCGTTGACCGGGCCGTGCTCGTGGCCGTCGTCGTGGCCGTGCGCACCCTCGGGAGCGTCGTGGCTGTCTTCGCCATGACTATCCCCAGCTTCGTGGTCACCCTCGTCGTGCGCATCGTGATCGTCGTGATCCGCATCATCAGGCGTCGCGCCTTGATCGTGTCCATCGTGGTCACCAGTATGCCCCGGGTCGGCCTCGTGGTCATGCTCGAGGTGGATGTCGTAGGCATTGATGCTGCGGGGAGCGGGGCTCGTGGACTCGAGCGCATCGGCGATGAACTGGTCATAGCCGCCGCCGTTGTGCAGGACGAGGTCGGCGTCCTGGATGGTGGCGATATCGCGGGGGGAGGTCTCGTAGTGGTGGGGGTCCATGGCGGGATCGCTGACGAGGGCGTCGATGGTGAAGTCCTCGCCGCCGATGAGCTCCGCGATGCTGGCCCAGGTGGCGGTGCTGGTGACGATGGTGGTCCCGGTGGTGGACGGTTCATCGGCCGACGCTCCGCACGCGGCGAGGCCGAGCGAGGCTAGCGCGAGCGAGGCAGTGGCAGCACCGATGCGGGTGTGGGCGCGCACGGTTCCCCCTTGTTATCCGAAATGGTTATGGTTTCCATGTCAGTCTACGGGTGACGGGGCCAGTACGAAAACTCGAATCCATGCAATGCCCCGCGCAACCCCGATAACGTCCACCACTATGTCCCGAACCCCCCGGCCACGACGACGGGTCACGCTCGCTTCCCTCGCCGCGGAGCTCAAGGTATCGCGCACCACCGTGTCCAACGCCTATAACCGCCCTGACCAGCTCTCCCCCGAGCTGCGCGAGCGCGTGCTCAACGCTGCCAAGGAGCTTGGCTACTCCGGCCCCGACCCTGTCGCGCGCTCCCTGCGGACCCGCCGTGCCGACACCATCGGGCTGCTGCTCGACCAGCCGCTGAGCTACTCGTTCCGCGACCCCGCCGCCGTGGACTTCGTCGCGGGACTCGCCAATGCCTGCGACGCCGCGGGGCGGGCCCTGCTCATCGTGCCCGCGGCCCCCGAGCACGAGCCCGGTGCCGCCGCGGATGTCGTCAACAAGGCCAGTGTCGACGGCTTCGTCGCCTACTCGGTCGCCGAGGACGATCCCTATCTCGACGCCGCGATGGAACGCCACCTCCCCCTTGTCGTCTGCGACCAGCCGGCCGGGATAGAGGGCACCGTCCGCATCGGCATCGACGACCACGCCGCCATGCTCGGGCTAGCCGGAATCGTGCTAGGCCTCGGGCATCGCCGCATCGGCGTGCTCGCGATGCGCCTCGGCGAGAACAGGCGTGACGGCATTACCACGCTCGACGCAGCCCTGGCCTCCCGGTACAGCGTCCAGCGCGACCGCATCCAGGCCATCGCCGACGCTGCCGCGCAGCAGCCGCACGAGGTGGCCCTGACGATCATCGAGACCGCCAGCCACACCCGGGAGGCGGGGGCGCGCGCCGCCCGGGCAGCATTCGAGCAGGACCCCGGAATCACCGCGTTGCTCTGCACCACTGACGTGCTTGCTCTCGGCGCGATGACGTGGGCTGCCGAGCACGGTATCGGCATCCCCGACGACCTGAGCGTCACCGGGTTCGACGGCACCGCCGATGCCATGCAGGCCGACCTCACCACCGTCGTCCAGCCGTCGGAGGAGAAGGGCCAGCGGGCCGGTGAGATCCTCATGGCCCTCGCCACCAGCCACGACAGCCGCGAGGAACTGCTGCCCACCACCATCCACCGTGGCTCCACCATTGCCGCGCCACGGCAGCGCTGATCGAGCGACGCCTACTGGGACAGCAGGGCCGCGCAGCGCAGCAACCCGATATGGCTGTACGCCTGCGGATGGTTCCCCAATGCTCGCTCGGCCACCGGATCGTATTCCTCGCTGAGCAGGCCGGTCGGCCCGGCCGCCGCCACGAGCTGAGCGAACAGTGCCTCGGCCTGGGCTCGTTGCCCCGTCAGCAGGTACGCCTCCACCAGCCAGGCCGCGCACAAGTGGAAGCCACCCTCGCCGCCAGGCAACCCGTCGTCGTGGTGGTAGCGGTACACCGTCGCCCCGCTGCGCAGCTCGGCCTCGGTCGCCACGACGGTCGCGGCGAAGCGCTCGCTCGACGGGTCGATGAGCCCGGAAAGGCCGATGTGCAGTGTGGCGGCGTCAAGATCATTGCCGCCGTAGGCCGCGGTATACGAGCTGATGTGCTCGTTCCAGCCCCGCTCGCGCACCTGCGCGGAGATGACGTCCCGCAACGTTGCCCAGCCCGGCGGGACCTCATGGCCGAACCGCTCCGCCATGCGCAGCGCCCGATCCACGGTGATCCAGCACATCACCTTCGAGTACACGTGATGCCGGGGCGCGCCACGGATCTCCCAGATCCCATGATCCGGCTCCGCCCAGCGCCGCGACACCGCCGAGACCATCGCCGTCACCAGGTGCCAGTCCCGGCCTGACAGTGGCTCGTCATGCCCGGCCTCGTGCCGGACGATCGCGAGATCGTGGATGAGCTCCACGATCGGCCCGAAGACATCGAGCTGCACCTGGTTGTTCGCCGCGTTGGATAGCCGCACCGGGCGCGAGCCCGCGTACCCAGGCAGGGAATCGATCACCGACTCGGGAGGCAGCGCGCCACCATGCAATGTATAGAGCGGATGCAGCCGCTCGGGCCCGGGAACAGTATCGAGCACCCGGTGCACCCATTCCAGGTACGCTTCCGCCTCGCCCACTGAACCGACCGCCACCAGCGCGGACGCGGTCATCGCCGCATCGCGCAGCCAGCAGTACCGGTAGTCCCAGTTGCGCACCCCGCCGATCTCCTCGGGCAGCGACGTTGTCGCGGCGGCGAGGATGGCACCCGTGTCGGAATGCACCAGGCCGCGCAGCGTCAGCGCGGAGCGCTTCATCAGGTCCTGCTTCAGCGGTGGCAGGTGCAGCGTATCCGCCCAGTCCGACCAGTAGGCCCCGGCAACCCGCCGCCGATCGGCCTCGGGCAGCGCGTGCGGGCCCAGGTCCCACGTGCCGCATCGCAGCTCCAGCACCACATCGGCCCCGTTCGGCCGCACCACTGCGGTCGCGGACTCCTGCACGCCATCGCTCTCGACGGACCACGCGACACCGGGGGAGCGCAGCACGATCGGATCGTTCGTGCCCTCCACGCGCAGCCCCTCGGGCTCGGCGATGATGCGCACTGGGACCTGCCCGAACTCCGGCCGGGGCGCGAACGTCACCCGCGCCGCCGCATCGCCACTGATCACCCGCGTCACATCCGTGCGCCCGGCCGGTGCGTCATGCGGTAGGTAGTCCGTCACGAGCAGGCTCGACCAGCGCGTCTCCACCGTCATGGTGCCATCGATGTACTGCTGGCTCAGCGGCAGCGATTCCCGCTCCGGGCCGATCGTGAAGTGCCCCGAGCCAACCCCGCCGAGCAGGTGCGCGAACACCGCCGCCGAATCCGGCTCCGGATGGCACAACCAGCTCAGCGTCGCGCTCGGCGTGAGCAACGCGACCGCCCGCGGGCTCGCCATCATCGTCAGCCGCTCGATCGGCGTCGCGCTATCACCGTGCAGCCAGGTGCGCCGCTCCTCCATCAGGAACGCCAGCGCTGCCGCCACCTCGTTGGTCGACTCGATGCGATGCGCGGCCAGGGTCTCGCCATCGCCGACCTTCACGCCCACATCGGGGCCATGCAGGCGCCGGAACACCTTCTCGTCGGTCACGTCATCGCCGAAGAACACCGCCGCGGAGGCGCCCTCCTGATGGCGCAGGATATCGAGGGCTTGGCCCTTGTCGGTGGAGATGACCGCGAGCTCGATCACTGCCTTGCCCTCGGTGACCTGCACCCCCTCCCAGGTCGCCGCGCCCGCGCGCACCGCATCCAGGGCACGCCCCCCGGTGTCGGCGCTGTCAGCGCGACGGACGTGCAGCGCGATGCTCGCCGGTTTCGACTCCACCGTCACGCCAGGATGACGCTCGGCGATCGACTCCAGCTCGGCCTGCAGGTCGCGGAGCAGCGCCTTGGCCTCCGCATCGATCTCATGGACAAAACCGACCTCGAACTCGGAGCCGTGGCTGCCCACCAGATGCACCTCGGCGGGAAGCCGCGAGAGCGTGGCGAGATCGCGCAGGGCCCGGCCCGAGATGACCGCGGCAATAGTCGACGGCAGCGTCGCCATCGACCGCAGGGCCCGGACCGACGCCGAGTTCGGGTGTGCCTGATCGGGGTCGGCCACGATCGGGGCCATCGTGCCGTCGTAGTCGCATGCCACCAGCAGCCGGGGCGTGCGGGCGGCCTGTACCAGCGCCCGGCGCAGCTCGACCGGCAGATCCTGAACGCTCATGGCTGGGTCCCCTTTCCCAGCGCCAGGGCATCGAGGAAGGATCGCGCCCAGCGATCGACATCATGCGCGAGGACCTGCCTGCGCATCGCCTTCATGCGGCGCTTGCCCTCCGCCGGCGCCTGGTCAAGAGCCTCGAGCAGCGAGTCCTTCACCCCATCGAGATCGTGCGGGTTCACCAGGTACGCCTGGCGCAGCTCCATCGCGGCGCCGGTGAACTCGCTCAGCAGCAGCGCCCCGCCGAGGTCGCTGCGGCTCGCCACGTATTCCTTGGCCACCAGGTTCATGCCGTCCCGGACCGGAGTCACGAGCATCACATCGGCGGCCGCGAAGAACGCGATCAGCTCCTGCCGGGGGATCGGGCGATGGATGTAATGCACCACCGGGCGCCCCACCTCGCCATAGTCGCCGTTGATGCGGCTCACGTTGCGCTCGATCTCGTCGCGCATCTGCATGTAGTGATCCACCCGCTCGCGCGAGGGAGTGGCGAGCTGGACGAAGACGGTCTCGGATGGCTCGAGCCGCCCCTCCGCGAGCAGTTCCTGCAGCGCGAGCAGCCGGATATTGATGCCCTTGGTGTAGTCGAGGCGATCCACCCCGAGCATGATGCGCCGCGGATTGCCGAGCTCGGCGCGGATCTGCTTCGCCCGCGCCCGCACGGACTTCGAGCGGGCGAGCTCATCGATCTCCGCCGAGGCGATCGAGATGGGGAACGCCCCCACGCGCACCGTGCGGAATCCCACCGAGACCTCGCCGAACTTGCTGCGCACCCCCACGGTGCCGCGGCTCGTCGAGTGCCCGGCCAGCCGGTTAGCCAGGTAAAGGAAGTTCTGCGCGCCCCCCGGCAGGTGGAAGCCCACCAGGTCCGCGCCGAGCAGGCCCTCGATGATCTCCGCGCGCCACGGCAGCTGCATGAAGATCTCCACCGGCGGGAACGGGATGTGCAGGAAGAAGCCGATCGTCAGGTCCGGGCGCAGCATCCGCAGCATCTTTGGCACCAGCTGCAGCTGGTAGTCCTGGATCCACACCGTCGCGCCCTCGCGGGCCACCTCGGCGGTGGCCTCGGCGAACCGCCGATTGACCTCTACGTAGGTGTTCCACCAGGTGCGGTCGTAGACCGGCTTGACCACCACATCGTGATAGAGCGGCCACAGCGTTGCATTGGAGAAGCCCTCGTAGTAGTCCGCCACCTCGCGCTCGGACAAGCGCACCGGAAACAGCGACAAGCCCTCCTCGACAATGGGCTCGACATCCGCGTCCGCCACTCCGGGCCAGCCCACCCAGGCGCCCTTGTTGCGTCGCAGCACTGGCTCCAGGGCCGTCACCAGTCCGCCGGGGCTGCGCTTCCACTTGTGGGACCCATCGGGCAACTGCTCGAGATCCACCGGAAGACGATTGGCCACCACGACTAGCTGCGCGCCCGGTTCCGGCGTATCGGGAACAGGCACCGCTCCCGCACCGGTCTTGCTGCTGGAGGAAGCTCCAGAGGACATCACGAACACCTCGCTGGCTCGTCGGGCCCAACCTGGCTACCGGGCAGCGGCAACCGTATCGACGATAACCGCTCAGCGATCACTCCGCGCGAGCGACCGGACCTATTCCCAGCATGGAGAGGAACATGCGGCACTCATCGGCGTCCTTGGCATGCGCCGCGACAACACGCTGCGCCTGCCGGGCCGTCTCGTCAGCGAGCGGCTCGATCTCGTCATCAGTGATGACATGGTTCTCGGCCCGTGCAGCCATGCTTGTCCTCCAGTACTGTCACCGTCAGCGTTGTCGTCGCTCGTCACCGGCGGGCCGCCGCCATGGGCAGCGCCCAGCACGAGCGGCACGAGCGAGCGTGCGTGACCTACAGCATGACCGAACTGCCGATCCGATGCGAAATTCGGGCATCCAACAGCCAACCAGCAGCGCCGCGCGTCGGCTAGTGTCGGCGGAGGATGGCCCCAGCAGGGAGGCGACATGGAGGATTCACCACCACGATCACGGCCCCCCGTGGCGCGCGGCCGTGAGATCCTGCCGCGGGTGTTCCGCCGTAATCGCTTCCTCTTTCCGCTGGCCGTTGTCCTGCTCAGCATCTACCAGCTCGCCGAGACGCTTGTCCCCATCGCGATCGGGCTGCTCATCGACCGCGTGGTAGGCACTGCCGAAACGGATTCGATGCTCGAGTACGGTGCGCTGCTCGTCGGCCTCTTCATCGTGATCGTGGTCTCCTGGCGGCTCGCGCAACGCCTGCTGCGCCGGGTCATCGAGACCGAGGCGCATAGCCTGCGCATCGAGATCGTCTCCCGCATCCTTGACCCGCGCGGGATGCGTCGGCGCCCACGGATCGGCCAGCTCCTCACGATCAGCACGCAATCCGCGGATCGGGCCGCGGGCATCCTCGGCGTGGTGGCCAGAGCCGTCGCGGCCCTCGTTGCCGCCCTCGTCGCGGTCGCCGCGCTGCTCGTGATCAACCCAGCGCTCGGCGGTGCCGTGGTCATCGCCACCCCGCTGATCCTCGGTGCCCTCAACCGTGCCGCGCCAGCGCTCACCCGGCACGCCGCCGAGCAGCAGACCGCCGCGGGGTGGGCATCCGCGCTCGCCACGGACCTCGTCAGCGGCCTCCGGCCATTGCGGGGCATCGGGGGCGAGGAGATGGCCGCACACCGGTACCGCACGCAGAGCCGCATCGCCCTGCGCGCCGCCACCCGCTACACACGGGTCAATGGGCTCTTCACCGGGGCATCGCTCACCGCCAACGGCGTGCTCGCGGTGCTTGTCGCGGGATACGGCGGATACCTCGCCCTCGCGGGAACCATCACCGTCGGCGAGCTGATCGCTGTCGTCGGGCTGTCACAGTTCCTGCCTGGTCCGCTCGGCACGCTCTCCGCGCTGCCCCGCGCGCTGGCCACGGCCAGGGCCTCCGCCCGCAACGTCTCGGCGATCCTTGGTGCCGAGCACCTCCTCGAGGAGCGTCGCGCCGAGCTGCCCCCAGGACGTCGGGACATCACGCTGCGCGATGTCACCTACAGGTCCCTGCGCGGACTGACCCTCGAAGCGCGCGCGGGGGTCCTCATCGGGATCGTCGCCTACGATCCGCACGACGCCGAGGCGCTGGTCGAGATTCTCTCCGGCCAGGTGCCCCGCCGTGACTACAGCGGAGACGTGCTGGTGGGGGACATCAAGCTGCAGGACATCGATGCCGAGCAGGCGCGCGGCGCGCTCATCGTCGAGCCGCACAGCACAGACCTTTTCACCGGCACCATCGGCTCCAATGTCACCGCGGGCCGCCCGGACGCGACCGGGGACCACGTCGACCGGGCGCTCGTCGCCTCCGCCGCGGATGATGTCGTCTCGCTGCACGACGACGGCCTCGACCATGCCGTCACCGATCGCGGGCAGAGCCTCTCCGGCGGCCAGCGGCAACGCATCGCGCTCGCCCGCGCCCTCGTCGCTGCCCCGTCCGGGCTGGTCCTGCACGACCCCACCACCGCGGTGGATGCCGTCACCGAGAACACCATCATCGATGGCCTCGTCGAGTTCCGGCACCGTTCCACGCCGCGCGCCCACACCACCATCCTCGTGACCTCCAGCCCCACCTTGCTGGCGCGCTGCGATGAGGTCATCGTCATTCGCGACGGGCAGATCGAAGCGACGAGCACCCATGAGCGCCTCGTCGGATCGAGCGAGGACTATCGCAAGGCGGTGCTGCGATGATGTCGAGCCGAACGCCCTCGCGCTCGGGCCTGCCCATCGCCACATCCCGGCAGGCCGCGGTGTGGCTCCGCTCCATGCTGGCCCGCGAACCGTGGCAGGTCTCGTTCGCGGTCCTGTTCTCGATCATTGGCGCCATCGCCATCATCGTGCCCGTGTACGTGCTCGGGCGCCTCGTCGACGACGTCCTTGCCGGTGCCCCCACCTCGCGCATCACATCGGTCATCGTGCAGATCCTCCTCGCCGCGATCGTGGCTGGACTGCTCACCGGCGCCGCCACCTTCCTCGTCGGCAAGACCGGCGAGACCATTCTCGCGAACCTCCGCGAGCGAGCCCTCGAGCATGCGCTCCTGCTGCCTCTCCCCGTTCTCGAGAACGCGGGCAAGGGGGACCTGCTCACTCGCATCAACGATGACGTTGCCGCGATCGCTCGCTTCGTCCGCAGCTCGCTGGCGAGCATGATGTCCACCCTCACCCTCGTGGTGCTCAGCATCGCGGCGATCGCCACCATCGACTACCGGCTCGGGCTCGGCGCGGCCATCTCCATCCCCCTCGGCCTCATCGTGCTGCGCCTGCACCTGCCGGGGACCCGCCGCGCGATCACGCAGGAGCGCCAGGCGACCTCCCAGCGCGCCCAGGCGCTCATCGCCGGAATGCAGGGCGTTCCCACCGTTCGCGCGTACGGGCTCGAGCACGAGCAGACCACCCAGATCTCCGAGGCGTCCAGCCGGGCGAAGGAACAGATCCTCGCCGGCTACCAGTCGCTGTCCCGCCTCGTCTCGGCCGGCAAGGTCGTCCAGTACATCGGGCTCGCCACCGTCCTCGCGATCAGCTTCATGCTCATCCAGGAGGGCCAGCAGATCACCGTCGGGGAGGCCACGATAGCGGCCTTGCTGTTCTACCGGCTCTTCGCGCCCATGCAGGACATCCTCTTCTCCTTCAACGACATCCAGGCCGCGGGCGAGGGCATGCGCAGGCTCGTCGGGCTGATCAACAGCGAGGTCGTGCGCGAGCGGGGACGGCACGAGCAGCCCACGAGCGCCACCCTCGAGCTCGAGGACATCACGCACTCCTACGACGGCACCGCCATCGTCCTGCGCGACGTCACCCTCACCATCGAGGCGGGGGAGCGGGTGGCCCTCGTCGGCTCCACCGGCGCGGGCAAGACCACCGTCGCCGCCATCGCGGCTGGCGTCATCCGGCCCAGCTCCGGCACCGCCCGGATCGGCGGAGTAGACCTCGCCGAGCTTGGCTCCCGTGATCTCCGCAAGCAGGTAGCGACCATCAGCCAGGAGGTGCACGTCTTCTCCGGACCGCTGTTCGAGGACCTCCGCCTCGCGAACCCCTTCGCCGGGGACGAGGACCTCCAGGCCGCTCTCCGCACCGTCGGCGCCCACGCGTGGGTGCACAACCTGCCCGAGGGCATCGCGACGATGGTCGGCGAGGGCGGGTACCAGCTCACCGCGGCACAGGCCCAGCAGATCGCCCTCGCCAGGCTCGTCCTCGCGAACCCGCCCGTTGCCGTCCTCGACGAGGCCACCGCGGAAGCAGGCAGCGCCGGAGCCCGCGAGCTCGAGCACTACGCCTACGAGGCCACTCATGGGCGCACCACCCTCATCGTCGCCCACCGGCTCACCCAGGCCGCCCGCGCCGACCGGGTCATCGTCCTCGAGCATGGACGCATCATCGAGCAAGGACCACACCGCGAGCTCCTCAAGAGGGGAGGCCGCTACGCCGAGCTATGGAACGCCTGGGAAGGCCGCGACAAGGACAGCATCAACGACGACGACCTCGCGTGAGGCAGCCCGCTCGGTCAACGGTCCCGGCAGCGTGGCGCGGCGAGTGAGAATAATCGCCCCGCGGAAGCCCACATGCGAGCACGAACTCGCACCACAACCGATAAGCTGCCACAAGCAACACAACAGTCGGAACCATCGCCCGGAACATCACCGGACCCGCGATCACGCCCGGCGCGACGAATGGACGAGACCAAACCGTGCCTAGTACGGTATTGGCTGGTCGAGCAGCAGGGACGGGACACCGGACTGCCCCCCGCGGGGCGCGACGCTGGAAGCAGAGTGAGGACAGATGAGCACCAATCCTTTTGACGACGAGAACGGCCGTTTCTACGTGCTGATCAACGACGAGGAGCAGCACTCGCTGTGGCCATCGTTCGCTGACGTGCCCGCGGGATGGAAGGTCGTCTTCGGCGAGGACAGCCGGGCCGCCTGCCTCGAGTATGTAGAGCAGAACTGGACCGACCTCCGGCCCAAGAGCCTTCGCGACGCCATGGCCGCGGACGCCACCGAGGACGACGACGAATAGCTCCGGGCATCCTCGCCAGGCGAGCGTGATCGCCAGGTGAGAAGCACCCTTCGTGAACGAGCGACCCCCGCGGCCCGATCTCGGACGCGGGGGTTACTGGTGCGGGAGGCGGATAGCGTGCTGCACGAGGAGCGCTGCGGCCCCTCGGCTAGCCGCCATCCACGAGATCGGATTCGCGCAGCCCCGTAGCGGCCAGCGCTTCCTCGACCGTCCCATGGCGGAACATCGACGTGACCTGGTCATCCACCACGCGGAACGCCGAGGCCGCCTCCGCCTCATCGCCAGGAGCGCTGCCGGCGATATGCTCCTCCACCACGACCACGCCATCGTGCGCGAAGATTCGCCCCGGAGAGAGCGTCACCGTCAACGCACTAGCCCACTCGCGCAGCGCCGCGATTCCCTGGCTCGCATGATCCACCGCCGCGATGTCCACATCATCGCTCGACAGATCCACCAGGGTCTCCAGATCGCGACCGTTCAACGCCTCGTGCCATGCAAGGACCGTAGCCATATCCGACGTGCTCATGCCCCAACGCTAGTACCGCCGACCAACATTGGCACGGGCAATCGCGCACAAACCACCGAGCGCCGCGCAAGCGCCGACGGAGATTCGGCAACGACCATCCCAAGCCGCTACTATGATCCCCGGATCCGCGGGATCCAACGCTGGCGTGGCGCAATTGGTAGCGCACCCGACTTGTAATCGGGCGGTTAGGGGTTCAAGTCCCCTCGCCAGCTCTCTGAGAGCAAGGCCAGGCACTAGTGCCTGGCCTTGCTGCATATTTGGTCGCTTGATCCGCGTTCTTTGACCCCGCTATGCCTCCTGCCGGGGGAACCGGTGCCGCGCTGATTCGAGGAACGGGGCGAGCGGACCATGCGCCCCCGTCGCCGCCGCGGTGAGGTGGCTCGGCGCGGGCAGGAACGTGCCGAGCTTGTCGATGCCGTCCATGATGTGTGGCAGCAGCGGGAGCAGCGTCGGGGTGTGCGGCTTGCGGCCCTTGCTGATCGGCTCCGGCTCATCGTCGATGGTCATAGCGTTGTGGTGGCGGGCATAATCGGTGATCGCGCTGCGCAGCTGGGCATGCTCCCTGCCGGGGAGCGCGGTGACGCTCCATCCGAGCAACTGGGCGAGCAGGGGGCGCCACGTCTCGGCCCGCTGGTCATTGTTGCCGTGGATGGCGGTGAGCACGATCGTGGCGGGCAGCATCAGGTTGACGGTGTGGAATAGGATCGCCTCGCGCCGGTATGACTTGCGTGCCTGCTCGTCCCACAGCAGCGCGATGGCGATGTCGCACGCGGCGGTGAGGGGATTGGTGCGGGCCGCGATGCTGGCGGTGCGCGCCTTGTCATAGTTGAACTCGGCCTCGCGGATCTTGTTGCTGACCGCCTGGAGGGTGGCGAGCCGGGCGAGCGCCTCGGCCTGGAGCGCGTGCCGCTCGACATGCTCGAGCACCGTGGCGGCCTCCTGGTAGAGGGTCATCGCGGTCTTGGTGTCGGATGCCGCGGCGTGCGCTTCCGCGAGCCGCATGGCGCAATGCCCGGCCTCGGGGGCCTTCTTCGCTTGCATGAGCGCGGCGAGCGCGGCCTTGAAGTGATGGCGGGCCTGGCTGTCGTGCAGCGCGTACGTCTCGGCGAGCTTGACGTGGGACTTGGCCAGCCACACGGAGGCGTTGTGCTCGCGGAACACCCCGGCCGCGGCTTGGAGGTGACGGCGCGCATCGTCGATGCGGCCGAGCTTGATGCAGGTCTCGCCGAGGTGATGGTTGGCCACCGCGAGCTCGCCACTGCTGCCACTGCGGGTGAGCTGCCGGGCAGCCTCGTGGAATGCTGCCTCGGCATCGTCGAGCTCGCCGCGACGCAGGTGGGCGAGGCCGATCGCCGAATCGCAGATCGCCCGGTACTCCGCCAGGTTCAGTCTGCGGGCATGGGCGCGCTCGGCCCGCGCGTCGGCGAGCAATTGCTCGGTATCCCCGGCCGCGACCCAGCGTTGCCAGAGTGTCCGCGAGGTCGTGGTGACCGTCGCGTGGTCGTCGGCATCGCGCGCATCGCGCCGCCGGGCCATCAGCCCGGTCAGGGTCTCGGCCTGCGGCGGGGCGTCGCTTGCCACGGTGCCTCCTCAGGATGCGGTGCCCTCGCTGGCTGCATGCCGCCGAGGACCAGGGGATCGTCTTCGGCCAGGGTCGTGATTACCGTACGCGAGGGCGATGATGTACCTGGAGCACGCTCCGTTACTTTTAGGGCACGAACACTCAGGCAGCAAGGAGCGCACGGTGAACGAGCAGCAACTTGGCACCCCCTCAGGACCACTGACCGCCTGGCTCTTCCATCCAGAGGACGGAGCAGTGTCGCGACCACTACCGGGAGTGGTGGTGGTGCACGATGCGATCGGCCTGATCGACGACACGAAGCAGATCTGCCAGCGCATCGCCAACCAGGGCTACGTGGTGCTCGCGCCGGACCTGTACTCGCGGGGAGGCAAGGCCCGCTGCGTCACCCGCGTGCTCAAGGACCTGTGGGCGCAGGAAGGCCGCACCGTTGACGATCTCCTCGCGGCCCGCGACTACCTCCTCGGCCGCGACGACTGCACCAGCACGGTCGGCATCGTCGGGTTCTGCATGGGCGGGGGATTCGCCATCGTGATGGCACCCAAGGGCTTCGGGGCGAGCGCACCCTTCTATGGCGTGGTGCCGCGCAATCTCGCGGAAGCAGTGCAAGGCGCATGCCCGCTGGTGGCGAGCTTCGGCAAGCGCGACCCCGTGCTCATCGGGGGAGAGAAGCGCCTGCGCAAGGCTTGCGACGAGCACGGTGTCGAGCTGGATTCCCGCACCTATCCAGGCGTGGGTCATAGCTTCGTCAACAATCTCGACTTCGGCCCCGCCACACCGCTGCTCAAGGTCACCGGCTTCGCGTATGGCCACGACGCGGCCGAGGATGCGTGGCGGCGCGTGTTCGATTTCTTCCGCACGCATCTCGCGGACTGAGCCCGCTGGGGCGGGGGTGTGGTGCGCGTCGGCGGGGCGTGGTGCCCGCGAGGTGGCAAAAGCACCGGAAACTGGCAAACGCGATAGAAACCGACCTGGATTCTCCAAGGTTTCTATCGCGTTTGCGGATGCCGAGGCGGCGGTCGGGCTGCCGGGCTGCCGAGGCGGCAGTCGGGCTGCCGGGCTGCGGCTGGCAGCCCGGAGACCAGCCCCTAGCTGCCGGCCATCTGGTTGAACCCGTCGACGAGCACATCGGCGAGCCCACCGACCGCGACGGGCCCCACCCGTCCGGTGTGCAGCTCCTCGCCCGGCACGTCGCACCACCATGACACGGTGTGGATGCCGCCGATGACGTACGGCACTTGCTGGGTGGCGGTGCCGTTCGGGGGCACGATCACCGCCGGGGGCAGGCCGAACCAGGAGAGCGGCGAGCCGAAGAAGTGCAGCAAACCGCCGCAGGTCGCCGGCGAGGAGCTGGTGTTGGTGTAGCTGATCTCCAGCGTCGTCTCATTGACGCTGGTGGTCTCCACGATGGGCGCGGCGCTGGCGATGGCAGGCGCAGCGAGCAGTGCCGAGCCGGCAGCGAGGGCGATGACGACGGCGCGGGTGCGGCGCATGATTCCTCCAGGAGCGATGAAAATGAAAGCCTGGAGGTGATCCTATGCCGTTGTCCCGCACGCTACGTCGGATTCATGCGCGTGGATCACGGGAGCAGCTACGCCGGGTTCTCGGCAAGGCTCGCGGCCAGGTCCACCGCGCGGGGCTTTCGCCGGCGCCCGGGGAGCATCGAGACGAGCTCGCCCACTGGGCCCACCGCTCCGTTCACCACACCAGCGGCGTCCTGCAGCGCGCCCACGCTATTGGCGAGGAGGTCGAGGCTCGGCCCTAGCCGGTCGAGGCTGTCCGACAGGGAGATGAGCTGATCCAGCGTGCCACCTTGCTTGAGCATGCGCTCCATCGAGCTGTTCTCCGACAACAGGTTGTCGAGCAGCCCGTCCTTCTTCAGGAGGTTCTCGAGCGGGCCATCGGGCTGGAGCAAACGATCGAGCGCGCCGTCCTTCTCTAGCAGCCGGTCGATCAGGCCATCCTTGTCGATGAGCTTCTCCACGAGTCCGTCCTTCGCGAGGAGTCGCTCGACGGGCCCGTCCTTCTCCAGCAGCCGGTCGATCAAGCCGCCTGGCTCGGCGAGCTGGTCAAGCACGCCATCCTTGGCCATCAGCCGCTCGACGGGTCCGTTGGCATCGAGGACACGGCCGAGGGCGCGCTCATCACCTGCGCTGTCCGAGACCTTCTGCAGCAGCGCGAGCGGGCCGCGCGGGTCGATGAGGCGCAGCATGGTGCTGGTCTCGTCGACGACGGTGGCCGCAGTATCGGTGGCGATCCCGATGACCGCCCCCGCAACGGTGGCGCCGGTGCGGGCGGGAGCGGTGACAAGCGTGAACAAGCTCATTGTCGAATCGTAGGTTTCGCCCGCTCGCGGCGCTGTTACGTCGCTCTCGCTGTGTCCAACATCATGGTGGCCGCGGTGGCGGCTTGCCCCGGCGGCGAGTAGCAGCCGCCCCGGCGGCTCGCTCCGGCGGCGAGTGTGCGAAAAACGACAGGTTCGAGCACGGGAGCTGTCGTTCTTCGCACACTCACGGGGCAAGCCGCCCGACTGAGCCGCTCGACCGCGCGCCCCGGTGGGACTATGCCGAGGAGGGTTCCGCGGGCACGTGGTCGCCGTGTCCGAGCTCGCGCAACGCTGCCCGCAGGCGAACCGCGGCCGCGTCGAGCTCGGCGTCGTCGGCCGCCCGCGCGCCAGAGATGTCGAAGCCCTCGATGCTCCAGGCGGGGAAGACATGCAGGTGCAGGTGTGGCACCTCGATGCCGGCGATGAGCAATCCGGCACGGGGAGCGTCCCATGCCTTGCGCACGCCCTGGCCGATGTGCTGCGCGATCCCGCTGCAGCGCGCGAACAGGCTGGGGTCGACGTCCTGCCACTGGTCGATCTCCGCGCGGGGCACCACCAGGGTGTGGCCAGGGGCGACGGGCGCGATGGAGAGGAACGCCACCACGTCGTTGTCCTCCCAGATGAACCTACCGGGCAGCTCCCCGGCGATGATCTTGCTGAAGACGGATGCCATGCCACGAGCATGGAGGATCAGCGAGCCCCGCGCCACCATCCGCGCCGGAATTCCCCGCGTTTGGTGGCCGAGGGCAGGTCGGCCAAGTCCCGGTGCCGGCGATCCCGGTGCGAGCACGTAGGCTGGTTCACCGTGCGAGTCCTCGTTATCGGTTCTGGTGCCCGTGAACATGCATTGCTGCTGGCGTTGCAGCGCGATCCGTCGGTGACGGCGCTGATGTGCGCTCCCGGCAATGCCGGAACAGCTGACATCGCGGAGCAACGCGATGTGGATGCAGCCTCCACGGATGACGTGGTGGCGCTCGTCCGTGACTGGCAGCCTGACCTGGTGGTCATTGGCCCCGAGGTTCCGTTGGTCCTTGGTGTCGCCGATGCCGTCCGCAAGGTCGGTGTGCCCTGCTTCGGGCCCTCCGCCGCCGCGGCGCAGATCGAGGGCTCGAAGGCTTTCGCGAAGGACATCATGGCCGAGGCCGGGGTGCGCACCGCGCATGCCGAGATCGTGGATACCCCTGCGGCGCTCGATCCGGCGATGGACCGGTTCGGCCCCACCTGGGTGGTCAAGGATGATCGCCTCGCCGGCGGCAAGGGCGTGGTGGTGAGCGCCGACCGTGCAGAGGCACGATCCCACGCTGCCGAGCTGCTCGAGAAGGGCCACCCGGTGCTGCTCGAGTCCTTCCTTGATGGGCCCGAGGTATCGCTGTTCTGCCTCGTCGACGGCGAGACAGTGGTGCCGCTGCTGCCCGCGCAGGACCACAAGCGCGTCGGCGACGATGATTCGGGCCCCAACACCGGCGGCATGGGTGCCTACGCTCCGTTGCCCTGGCTGCCCGAGGGCATGGTCGAGCAGATCGTGCGTGACGTCGTGGAGCCAGTCGCACGGCAGATGGTGCAGCGCGGATGCCCGTTCAGCGGGCTTCTCTACGCCGGGCTCGCGATCGGCAAGGACGGCCCCGCAGTGGTGGAGTTCAACTGCCGCTTCGGCGACCCCGAGACCCAGGTGGTGCTCGACCTGCTCGACAGCCCGCTCGGCAGCGTGCTCAACGCTGTCGCCACCGGCACCCTTGCCGAGCTGCCGCCGCTGCGCTGGAAGCAAGGCAGCACGGTCACCGTGGTGCTCGCCGCCGAGAACTATCCTGGCCCGCCGCGCACGGGCGATGTCATCACCGGCGCCGGTATCGACGGCGTCCTCCATGCCGGCACTGCTCGCAACTCCGACGGCAACCTCGTCTCTGCTGGTGGCCGCGTGCTCAGTGTTGTCGGCCACGGCACCGATCTCGATGCTGCCCGCGCCGATGCCTACGACAAGATCGGCCACATCACACTCCGCGGCGGGCATCACCGCACCGATATCGGCAAGGCCGCCGCCGAGGGGCGCATCTCCTTGTGAGACCGTCGGCCATTGATCGGCAGCAACCATGACCAGGGCGCGCATCTCCCAGCGGTCGGGCATCGCGCCGTTCTACGTCATGGACGTGTGGAAGGCCGCGGCCGAGCGGCAGCACACCCACGGTGACGTCATCGCGCTCGCCGCGGGCCAGCCCTCGACGCCCGCGCCCCGGCCTGTCCTCGATGCTGCTCGTACAGCGCTCGACCAGCACGTCCTCGGCTACACCGAGTCCACCGGCATCCGGCCGCTGAAGGAAACCATCGCCGGGCACTACCAGCGTCGCTACGGCGTCACCGTCGATCCGGACGATGTCGTCATCACCACAGGATCCTCTGGTGCGTTCACGATCCTTTTCCTCGCGGCCTTCGACGTCGGTGACACCATCGTCATGGCGCGGCCCGGGTACCCCGCCTACCGCAATGTGCTCCAGGCCCTCGGCTGCCACGTCCACGAGCTCGACTGCGGGCCCAGCACCCGCTTCCAGCCCACGGTCGCCCAGCTCGAGGCGCTTCCCGAGCCCCCGGCGGGACTCATCATCGCTAGCCCCGCGAACCCCACGGGAACCATCATTGATCGCGCCGAGCTCGCCGCGATCGCCGCGTGGTGCGAGCGCAACGGCACCCTGCTCGTCTCGGACGAGATCTACCACGGCATCAGCTACGGCAATCACTCCGAGACCTGCGCGTGGAACCTCTCCCGCGAGGCCGCCGTCATCGGATCGGTCTCCAAGTACTACTCGATGACCGGCTGGCGCCTCGGCTGGATGCTGCTGCCCCCGCAGTACCGCGACGCCACCAACCGGCTCGCGAGCAACCTCACGGTCTGTCCGCCCGCGATCTCCCAGCATGCCGCCATCGCCGCGTTCACCGACGAATCGCTCGCCGAGCTCGACGGCCACGTGCAGCGCTACCGCATCAATCGCGACATCCTCCTCGAGGGGCTGCACGACCTGGGCATCACGCGTCTCGCCCCCGCGGACGGCGCGTTCTACCTCTACGCCGACATCAGCCACCTCACCGGCGACACGATCACCTGGAGCTCGCGGCTGCTGGCCGCCACCGGTGTAGCCGTGGCGCCCGGCATCGATTTCGATACCGCCCACGGCCACACCCACATCCGCCTGTGCTTCGCGGGCTCCACCGCCGACATGCACGAGGCCCTCGAACGTCTCCAGCGCGCGCTGCCCCACCTCGAGCGTTGATCCGGGTTGCGGCGAGGCAGTTAGCCAACTGATACGTGTTCGGCTGACAGCGTCGTGCGCCAGCTGTGACGATTCGTCGGTGACCCCCGCCCCGTCGAACCCTGCCCCGACGAACCCAGGCTCGACGAACCCAGGCTCGACGAACCCGGCTTCGACGCCCAAGGGCGAGCGGCGCAAGCAGGCATTGATCGAGGCTGCGGCCAACCAGCTCGAGGAGCTAGGGCTTGACGCGGTGACGCACCGGGCAGTGGCGCGGCGGGCAGGCCTCCCGCTCGCCTCGACCACCTACTACTTCGCCACGCGCGATGAGGTGCTGCTCGCTGCGCTCGACCATAGCGGGCAGCGGGAGCTCGATCAGCTCGGACGCAGCGCAGCTAGCGATGCGCCCGTGCCACGCCAGGCCCGCGAGCTCGCCGGGCATCTCGCCATGATCGTTGCTGGCGGTCCCGCGGGATCACGGCGCATCCCCGCCCGCGTCGAGCGGATGGTGGCAGTGGTGCGGCGACCGGCGCTGCGCCCTCATGCCCAGCGATACCAGGATGCCGAGGCAGCGATCCTCGCGGACGTGCTGGACCGCGCGGGGCGGGTAGCTACCGTGGATTCGCTGCGCACGCTGCGCGCCCTGCTCGATGGGATCGTGCTCGAGGCGCTGATCAGTGGTGCTCTTGATGCCGAGCTGGTGGTCGCGCGGTCTCTCGAGCCGGTCCTCGACGCTCTGGCGCCGCTGGCCCCGTCGCGATCGTGAAGTTCGAGCCACGTCCGGCGTGGCCTGATCTTCACGATCGGCGGACCACCCCGCGATCCCAGGCCAGCAGGAATTCGCGCATTCGGCGCCTGCCACTACACTCGTGGGCTGTGACCACCGAGGATCCCAAGCGCCCCGTGCCCAATGTCCTGGCTACCCGCTACGCGAGCGCGGGAATGACCCACGTGTGGTCGCCGGAGAACAAGATCGTGCTCGAGCGGCAGCTGTGGATCGCGGTGCTGCGCGCCCAGCAGCAGCTTGGCATCGACGTGCCCGCAGGCGTCATCGAGGCCTACGAGGCCGTCGTTGATCAGGTCGATCTGGCCTCCATCGCGCAGCGGGAGCGGGTCACCCGCCATGATGTGAAGGCCCGCATCGAGGAGTTCAGCGCGCTCGCCGGGCACGAGCACATCCACAAGGGCATGACGAGCCGTGATCTCACCGAGAACGTCGAGCAGCTCCAGGTGCGGCGTGCCCTCCAGCTCGTCCACGATCGCGGTGTCGCGGTCGCCGCGCGCCTCGCCGAGCGAGCCACCCAGTACTCCGGTCTGGTCATGGCGGGTCGCAGCCACAATGTCGCCGCGCAGGCCACCACCCTCGGCAAGCGGTTCGCCTCCGCCGCCGAGGAAGTGCTCGTGGCGCTTGCCCGCGTCCGCGAGCTCATCGACCGTTACCCGCTACGTGGCATCAAGGGCCCGATGGGCACCGCGCAGGACATGCTCGACCTCCTCGGCGGCGATGCCAGCAAGCTCGCGGCGCTCGAGGCATCCATCGCTGGCCATCTCGGCTTCGGCGAGGTCCTCACCAGCGTTGGCCAGGTGTATCCCCGCTCCCTGGACCACGAGGTGCTCTCCGCGCTCGTGCAGCTCGGTGCCGGACCCTCCTCCTTCGCGCATACGATCCGCCTGATGGCCGGGCATGAGCTCGTGACCGAGGGATTCCAGCCGGGCCAGGTCGGCTCCTCGGCGATGCCGCACAAGATGAACACCCGTTCGTGCGAGCGCGTGAACGGCCTGCAGGTCATCCTGCGCGGCTATGGCTCCATGGCCGCGGAGCTCGCCGGTGCCCAGTGGAACGAGGGCGATGTCTTCTGCTCCGTGGTGCGGCGCGTGGCCCTGCCCGATGCGTTCTTCGCCATCGACGGCATGTTCGAGACCTTCCTCACCGTGCTCGACGAGTTCGGCGCCTACCCGGCGGTGGTGGAGCGCGAGCTCGACCGCTACCTGCCCTTCCTCGCGACGACGAAGGTGCTGATGGCCGCGGTGCGCGCGGGCGTGGGCCGCGAGACCGCCCACGAGGCCATCAAGGAGCATGCGGTGGCCGTCGCTCTCGCGATGCGCGAGCAGGGTGCCGGGCAGGACTTGCTGGATCGGCTTGCCGCGGATTCGCGCATCCCGCTCGACCACGCGGGGCTCGAGGAGGCGCTCGCCGACAAGAAGGCATTCATCGGTGCGGCCGAGGACCAGGTCGCCGGGGTGGTGGCGCAGGTATCCGCACTGGTGGAGCAATACCCGGACGCCGCTGCCTACCAGCCCGCGCCCATCCTCTAGGAGTCCTCGTGGCGTGCATCTTCTGCGACATCATTGCCGGACGGGCCGAGGCCAGCGTGGTGCACGAGGACGAGCACGTCCTCGCGTTCATGGACATCCGTCCCATGACTCCCGGGCACCTGCTGGTGATCCCGAAGCAGCACGCCACCGATCTTGCCGAGCTGGATCCGGGTCTTGCGGGGCCACTGCTCGCGACGGCCCAGCGCCTCGCGGCCGCGCTGCGCCGCAGTCCCCTCAAGCCCGCGGGCATCAACTTGTTCCTCGCTGATGGTGTCGCCGCGGGCCAGGAAGTGTTCCACGTGCACCTGCATGTGCTGCCCCGGACCCCCGGCGACGGGTTCGGCCTGCGTGGCAGCTTCCAGTGGCCGCATCGCATGAGCCTCGACGCCCAGGCCGGCCAGATCCGCAGCGCACTGCCCGAATAGCCTCCCCTCGCGGCCGATCAGCAGGGCGGCAGGGGGTGAGTTTGCCCAGCAAATGAGCGGTTCGCGGAGATTGGCTCCCAGTTTGTCGGCAGGAAGCACTAGGGTGTACGCCGTGCGTCCTACATTGGCTGATTACACCCACATCGCGTCCGGCAAGGTGCGCGACCTGTACGACATCGACGGCGAGAGCCTGCTCATGGTGGTGTCCGACCGGATCTCCGCCTATGACCACGTGCTCGAGACCCCGATCCCGGACAAGGGGCGCGTGCTCACGGCGATGAGCGTGTTCTTCTTCAACGAGCTGGGCGTGCCGAACCATCTTGCGGCCGCCGCCGACGATGCGCGCATCCCGGAGGAGGTGCTGGGCCGGGCGTTGATCGTCAAGAAGCTGAAGATGATCCCGTTCGAGTGCGTGGCCCGCGGATACCTCTCCGGCTCGGCGCTGAGGGACTACCAGGCCACCGGGTCCGTGTGCGGAGTGACGTTGCCCGAGGGGCTGGGCGAGGCATCCAAGCTGGAGGAGGCCGTCTTTACCCCCGCGACGAAGGCCGCGATCGGCGAGCACGACGAGAACATCACCTTCGATGCCGTCGTGGAGAAGCTCGGCTCGGACATGGCGTACACGCTGCGCACGGAGACGCTCGACATCTACCTTCGTGCCTCGACGCTGACAGAGGCCCGCGGCTTGATCCTGGCGGACACGAAGTTCGAGTTCGGGGTGGACTCGGGCAACAACCTCATCCTCGCCGATGAGGTGCTCACGCCGGATTCGTCGCGCTTCTGGACGGTGGAGGACTACGAGCCGGGCAAGGTGCAGCCGAGCTTCGACAAGCAGTTCGTGCGCAACTGGTTGACCGGCCCGGATTCGGGCTGGGACCGTGACTCCGACAACCCGCCCCCGCCACTGCCCGATGATGTGGTCGACGCGACCCGCAAGCGATACATCGAGGCATACGAGCGCATCTCGGGCATGTCCTTCGACGATTGGCTGGGCGAGTCGGCGTGGACGAAGGCATGACGGTTCCCGTCCCGCCCCGCGCCAAGCAGGTACCGCATCACCGCGAGCACCACGGCGATGTGGTGGTCGACAACTATGAGTGGCTGCGCGACAAGTCCGATCCCGAGGTGATCGGATACCTCGAGGCTGAGAATGCGTACACCGAGGGGCGCACCGCGCACCTCGCGGGGCTGCGGGAGAAGATCTTCACCGAGATCAAGAACCGCACCCAGGAGACCGACATGTCGGTACCGGTGCGCCGTGGCCCCTGGTGGTACTACAGCCGCACGGTCGAGGGCCAGCAGTATGGCCTGAGCTGCCGCTGCCCCGTCGCCGACGACACTGACTGGACCCCGCCCGCGGTCGAGGCGGGAGCGGACATGCCGGGCGAGCAGGTCTTGCTCGATGCGAACAAGGAAGCCGAGGGGCATGAGTTCTTCAGCCTCGGCAGCTTTGCCATCACCGAGGACGGCAACCTGCTTGCGTACGGGGTGGATACCGCCGGGGACGAGCGCTACACGCTGCGCGTGAAGGACCTGCGCACCGGCGAGCTGCTCGGTGATGAGATCCCCAATACGTTCCCCGGGGCGCTGTGGGAGCCCAGCGGGACGTACCTGTTCTACCTGACCGTCGATGACTCATGGCGGCCCGACACTGTCTGGCGCCATCAGCTCGGCACTCCGAGCAGTGACGATGTCGTGGTATTCCACGAGCCTGATGAGCGCTACTGGACCGGCATCGGCATCACGCGCAGTCGGCAGTACCTCGTCATCGAGGTGGGCTCCAAGATCACTAGCGAAGCGCGCGTGCTCGCGGCCGACGACCCCACCGGCGAGTTCACCGTGGTGCTGCCGCGACGCGAGGGCGTCGAGTACGGCATCGATCATGTGGTCGTCGCGGGGGAGGACCGCTTCCTCATCCTCCACAACGACGGTGCCGAGAACTTCGAGCTCGCCGATGCACCCGTTGCCGACCCCACCGCGCAGCGGATCCTCATCCCGCACCGCGAGGACGTGCGGATCGAGGACGTCGAGTCCTTCCGCGATCATCTCGTGGTCGGCTACCGGCGCGGAGCCATTGCCCGGCTCGCGCTGTGGCCGCTCGCCGCGGACGGCTACGGAGAACTGCAGGAGATCGACTTCGGCGAGGAGCTCTACACCGCTGGAGCTGGCACCAATCCCGAATGGTCGGCTCCCTACCTGCGGCTCGGGTTCACCTCGTTCATCACGCCCGTTCGGGTGTTCGACTACGAGCTCGCCACCGGCGAGCTGCTGCTGCGCAAGGAGCAGCCCGTGCTCGGTGGATACGATCGCGGCCAGTACGTGCAGCGCCGTGAGTGGGCGACTGCCGAGGATGGCACCCGCATTCCTCTGTCGATCATCCAGCGCGCCGACCTTGATAGCCCTGCCCCGACGCTGCTCTACGGCTACGGTTCCTACGAATCCTGCACCGATCCCTCGTTCTCGGTGTCGCGGCTTTCCCTCCTTGACCGCGGCATGGCGTTTGTTGTCGCCCACGTCCGCGGTGGTGGCGAGATGGGCCGGCATTGGTATGACACCGGCAAGACCCTCACCAAGAAGAACACGTTCACCGATTTCGTCGCTTGCGCCCGGCACCTGCGCGACAACCGGCAGGCCAGCAGCATCATCGCCGATGGTGGCAGTGCCGGCGGGCTGCTCATGGGCGCGGTGGCCAACATGGCGCCCGAGCTTTTCGATGGCATCCTCGCCAACGTGCCGTTCGTCGATCCCCTTACCTCGATCCTCGATCCGTCGCTGCCCCTGACCGTCATCGAATGGGATGAGTGGGGCAACCCGCTCGCGGAGAAGGCCGTCTACGAGTACATGAAGTCCTACTCGCCATACGAGAACGTCACCGAGCAGGACTACCCGCCTATCCTCGCGATCACCAGCATCAATGACACGCGCGTGCTCTACGTCGAGCCCGCCAAGTGGGTGGCGCGGCTCCGCGAGGCCGGTGCCAGCGATGTGCTGCTCAAGACCGAGATGAGTGCCGGGCACGGCGGCGTGAGCGGCCGCTACGAGAAGTGGAAGGAAGTGGCCTTCGAGTTCGCCTGGGTCCTCGACCAGGTCGGGCTAGCGGACGCCTAGCGGACGGGCGCGCTAGCCGACGGCGAGCCCTGAGTGGTCGAGGAGGTCGCGGGCCTCGTCGGTGCGGAGGTGCTCGACGAACCGCTGCGCGGCAGCAAGGTCCGGGGATTCAGCGAGCGGCGCGGCGAGATTAGTGGTTGTCGCCGGAAAAGGCAGGTCGAGGACCGTGATGTCCTCGGTTGTGCCGTGCGTCGCGGTGGCAAGGACGAGCCCCGCTTCGGCGGTGCCGTCGCGGACCCGATCGAGGACCTCGGTGGTGGTCTGCTCCTGGAGGTCGTCGTCGATGGCGAGACCAGCCCGGCGCGCGACTTCGTGGGCGGCGTGGCCGCAGGGGAGCTCGTCCGAGCAGGTGGAGACGGCCATCGCGCTGGAGACCACATCGTCGAAGGTGGAACTGGTACCTCTGGGAAGAGCCACGACGTAGGCGTTGCGGGCGAACATGACGGGATCCCCAGTGATGAGGCCCTGGTCCACCGCCTGCCACATGAGCGACGCGTCCTCGGTGATCAGCACATCGTATTCCGCATCGGCGGAGCTGGCGTGATCCAGCGAGCGGACGGCTTGCTCGCGGGAACGCGGAGGGCCCTCGTACCGGATGGTGACGGTGATGCCCGGGTTCGCCTCCTCGAACTGCGCGGCTACCTGGTCGAGGACGCTCCGCAGTGACTCGGGCGCGCGCACGGACAGGGCTTCGCTGGGCTGGGCGGAAATGCAACCAGCAGCGAGCGCTGCCAGCAGGCTTGTAGCGGCAAGGATTCCCCAGCTAGCTCTCATGCGGCAAGTCTCACACGGTGCTCGCGCGGCCCAGTAATGCTCTGGTAATCCCGCAACGCAATGGTCGCTGGTCCTGGATGAATCCGTGACCTGCAAGCGCTGCGTCGGTACGTTGGTGGCATGTCGACAACAGTTGCCTCCATGCCCTTGCGAACCCTCGATGGGGAGCCGACCACTCTCGCGGATCTTGGCGCTGGCCCGTACCTGGTGGTGAACGTGGCGTCCCGCTGCGGGCTCACGCCGCAGTACCGGCAGCTCGAAGAGGTCGCCGGGCGCTACCGCGACAGCGGGCTGACCGTGGTGGGGGTGCCGTGCAATCAGTTCGGCGGGCAGGAGCCGGGTACGGCGGAGGAGATCGCCACGTTCTGCTCCACCACCTATGGGGTGACGTTCCCGATGCTGGAGAAGGCCGATGTGAATGGCGCGCAGCGGCATCCGTTGTACGCGGTGCTCGCTGCCTCCGCCGATGAGGACGGCGAGGCCGGGGACATCCAGTGGAACTTCGAGAAGTTCCTCGTTGATACGAGCGGCTCCGTGGTCAAGCGGTTCCGGCCAGGCACCACGCCCGACGATCCCGCTGTGACCGGGGCGATCGAATCGCTGCTGCGCTGAGCCTTGTGTTCACCGTGCCGGGCGGGCCAGCGCGACACGGGCGCGAAACGTTCGCATTCCGGACAC
The DNA here is from genome assembly GCF_026008515.1 of Hoyosella levis. GTDB lineage: Bacteria > Actinomycetota > Actinomycetes > Mycobacteriales > Mycobacteriaceae > Lolliginicoccus > Lolliginicoccus levis. Next base: position 205,577 of record NZ_BQYM01000004.1, on the reverse strand, counting down.
CTCAGGGCCAGTGCTCGTACATCCGGTGATGTGACCGTGGGACTATGAGCGCAGAACTGTTGGTCTCGGTGTCCGGCATCCGCGATACCACCGTGGATCTCGCGGCGAGCTTCCTCGAGGAGCTCGAGCGACGGAACGTGCCGGCATCGCTGCTCGTCGCGCCCCGCATGAAGGGCAAGTACCGGCTGCTCAATGACCCAGCGACACAGGGATGGCTGCGCGGACAGCAGGAGCGTGGCGCCTCGATCGTCATGCATGGCTACGACCAAGCCGCGACGAAGAAGCGCCGCGCCGAGTTCGCGACCCTGCCCGCGCACGAGGCGATGCTCCGCCTGATCGCGGCTGATCGCGTGATGGAGGAGACGGGCCTGCGCACCAGGCTGTTCGCCCCGCCTCGCTGGATCGTCTCCGAGGGCGCGCTGATGATGCTGCCGCGCGCCGGGTTCCGCATGTGCGCCGATCTCACCGCGATCCGCGACCTCGAGCACAACCTGGTGACCCGGGCACGCGTGCTCGGGGTGGGGGAGGGGTTCCTCTCGGAGCCGTGGTGGTGCCGCTCGCTGGTGATGACCTCCGAGCGCGTCGCGCGACGTGGTGGGGTGGTGCGCCTCGCGATCAAGGCCAAGCACTTGCAGCGCACCGGGCCGCGGCAGGCATTCCTCGATGCGATCGATCTGAGCCTGCACCACGGCGCCACGCCTACCACGTATCGCTGGCCGTACCGGCGGGCCATCGCGGACGCCGCATAGCACTCAGGGTTTCCCCCGAGCCCGGACACGTTTTATCCGGGGGCATGTTCGGATGGCGCGGGGGCGTTCCGGTTGGAATGATGGGGCGCATGGTCGAGACGAATCCAGGCCGCGATGACATCGCCGCCAGCGCAAGCAGCCTCATGAAGATCTACGGCAGTGGAGACACCCAGGTACGCGCGCTGGACGGGGTCGATGTCGAGTTCGCCCGGGCCCAGTTCACCGCGATCATGGGCCCTTCCGGATCCGGCAAGTCCACCCTCATGCATTGCCTCGCCGGGCTCGACACCGCCACCTCCGGGTCGGTGAACATCGGCGGCACCGAGCTCACCGAGCTCAACGACCGGCAGATGACGCAGTTGCGGCGCGATCGCATCGGCTTCGTCTTCCAGGCGTTCAACCTGGTACCGACACTGACGGCACTGGAGAACATCACCTTGCCGCTCGATATCGCGGGCCGGGCAGCGGACAACGAATGGCTCGATACCGTCGTGTCCCGGCTCGGTCTCGGTGATCGGCTCGATCATCGGCCGAGCGAGCTCTCCGGCGGGCAGCAGCAGCGCGTCGCGTGCGCCCGCGCGCTCGTGGGCCGTCCCGAGATCATCTTTGGCGATGAGCCGACCGGCAACCTAGATTCCCGCTCCGGCACGGAGGTCCTCGAGATCCTGCGGGCCTCGGTCAACGAGTTCGGGCAGACCGTCATGATCGTCACCCACGATCCGCGCGCCGCGAGCTACGCCGACCGGGTCGTGTTCCTCTCCGACGGCAACATCGTCGATGAGCTCTACGAGCCCACCGCGGACTCCATCATCGACATGATGAAGAACCTGGAGAAGATCTGATGCCGGTGACTGCCGCGCCGTCGCGCGCGCCCATGCGCAAGGTGTCGCTGCGCAACCTCGCCGCCCACAAGCTGCGGTTGTTCCTCACCGTGCTCGCCGTGGTTCTCGGCACCGCGTTCGTGACCGGCTCGTTCGTGTTCACCGACACCTTGAAGAAGACCTTCGACCAGATCTTCACCGGTGACTCGCAGGGCGTCGACGTGCGAGTGGTTCCCGAGAACCAGGCCTCGCTGGGCGTGCCGCTCGACCTCGCCGATCAGATCGCGACCCTGCCGGACGTGCGGGACTCCATCAAGTACGCCGGCGGGCAAGTCATCCTCATCAAGGATGGCTCTGCCGTGCAGACCGGCGGGGCGCCCAGCATGGGCCAGCCCTACTTCCCGCCGGAGACCGCGATCGGGCAGCCTATCGAGATGGTGGCCGGCGAGCCCCCCTCGCGCGAGGGCGAGGTCATTATCAACTCCTCCGGGATGGAGAGCGCTGGGCTCGAGGTCGGCGACGAGGTGGACGTCCTCGTTCCCAACAGCGGAACCATCACCGTCACCGTCACCGGTACCTACGACCTGCCCGTCGATGTGGGCGGGTTCATCGGGGTGCAGTTCGTCGAGCAGCAAGCCCTCGACCTGTTCTCCGACGGCGACCATGTCACTCGTCTCGACCTCGCCGCCGCCGAAGGGGTCTCGCAGGACGATCTGCGCGATCAGGTCGCCGCGCTCGTTCCCGACGGGTTCGATGTCCTTTCCGGCAGCGAGGCGCGCGATAGCCAGCAGAACGAGCTCGAGCAGAACCTCTCGTTCATCAACTACTTCCTGCTCGCGTTCGGTGCCATCGCGCTGGTCGTCGGCACATTCATCATCTACAACACCTTCGCGATGATTGTTGCCCAGCGCCTCCGCGAGATGGCGCTTCTACGAGCGATCGGTGCGAGCCGCAAGCAGATCAGCCGGTCGGTCATCTTCGAGGCGCTCGTGGTCGGCACCATCGGCAGCATCCTCGGCCTCGCCGCAGGCGTCGGCATCGCCTACGGTCTGCGCATTGTTCTCGACGCCACCGGCTTCGGGCTGCCCGGTGGCGCGCTCGCCCTCGAGCCACGCACGGTGATCGTCGCGCTCGCGGTCGGCATCCTCGTCACCATTGTCAGTGCCTATGCGCCCGCGCGGCGCGCCTCCCGCATCCCGCCGGTCGCGGCCATGCGGGAGGAGAACTCCTCGGCGAGCGAGTCCACCCGATCGCGCACCCTCATCGGCGCGGTGATCGGAGTGCCCGCGCTCGCGCTGCTGATCTGGGGCACCGAGTACACCGGCCAGCCTGGCGCGATCCGGGTCGGCATCGGCGCTGGCCTGCTGATCCTCGCTGTGCTGCTGGCTACCCCCGGCCTCTCCAAGCCCGCTATCGGTGCCCTTGGGGTGCTCAGCAAGCCGTTCGGGGCGACGGGCAAGCTCGCGCGCACCAACGCGATCCGCAACCCGCGGCGCACTGCCGCCACCGCGTTCGCGCTCACCCTCGGCCTCACCCTTGTCACCGTCATCGGCGTGCTCGGCAACTCGGCGAAGGCCAGCATCGACGATCTCATCGACCAGGGTGTGCAGGCTGACTACGTGCTCAGCGGGCCGCAGATGACCGGTGTGCCGGGCGTGGTCGCGCCCGCTGTCGAGCGGGTGCGTGGCGTCGAGAAGGCCGCGGCGCTGAAGATCGCCACCGGTTTCATCGACGGGCAGAGCGTCACCGGGACCAACCTCGACGGCGGTGTGAATGGCGTCATCGAGGTCCCCATGATCGACGGCAGCAGCGACCTCGAGGGGCGCAGCGTCATGCTCGACGAGGCGACCGCGGAACGATTCGGGCTGGCGATCGGCGACACGGCCAGCATCGAGCGCCCTGCTCGCGATGGCACCGTCGATGCCGAGGTCATTGGCATCTTCGAGCGCAACAGCCTCACCGCGTCGATGGTGCTCTCCGACGAAGCGATGGACGCGCTGATCCCCGCATTCGTGCAGACCACCATCTTCGTCATGGTCATCGCCGAGGACGGTACCGACCCGGCCGGGCTGCGCGAGAGCATCGAGCAAGCGGTCGAGCCATTCGTGGTGGTGCAGGTCATGGACCGCGATGAGTTCAAGAACTCGCAGGCCCAGCAGATCAATCTCATCCTGTCGCTGCTGTACGCGCTCCTCGCGCTCGCCGTGGTCATCGCCGTCCTCGGCATCATCAACACACTGGCGTTGTCGGTGGTGGAGCGTCGTCGCGAGATCGGCATGCTGCGTGCCGTGGGCATGCACCGCAAGCAGGTGCGGCGCACCATCTACATCGAGTCCGCCCTCATCGCGGTATTCGGCGCGGTGCTTGGTGTTGTCCTTGGCATCCTCTTCGGCTGGGCGTTCGTCGAGACCCTCCGCGATGAGGGGCTGCGCATCCTCGCCGTGCCGTGGGGGCAGGTGGTGCTCATGCTCGTCGGATCCGCCATCGTCGGTGTGCTGGCAGCGCTCTGGCCTGCTAGCAGGGCGGCGCGCACCAAGCCTCTGGAGGCCATCGCGGACCTGTAGGGGCGCGTGGGAGCGGGCGCATTGCTTGCCGCCCGTCGCCCGCCGCATGTCGCCAGTCGCTGCAAACGCGATAGAAACTGCCCTGAAACTAGGGCGGCTTCTATCGCGTTTGGCGATTCCAGGTGCTTTTGCCCCGCTGCCCCGCTGCCCCGCTGCCCCGCTGCCCCGCTGCCCCGCCACCCCGCTGCCTCGCTGCCTCGCTGCCGCCACCGCTGCGGCGGTCAGCCGTCGCGCTCGATGCTGGTCTCGACCTCGCCCTCGAGCGCGCGGAACCGCGTCCCGGGCCGGGCCATCTCGGCGAGCCGGGAGTAGTAGACGCCCAGGCCGTCGTCGGACAGGATCCCCTGGTGAACCGGTATCGCGGTGCCAGGCTGCACGGCGCGCAGGTAGTCGATGGCCTCGGCGATGCGCATCCACGGAGCCGCGGCGGGCAGGGCGAGCGCCTCTACCGGTTGCGGCGGCACGTACAGGGAATCGCCAGGATGCAGGAGCTGGCCCGGGCGCTCCGCGGTGCCGAGCAGGTACGCGACGTTGTCGATGACGGGGAGGTCAGGATGGATGACGGCGTGCCGACCGCCCCCGACGGTGGCCTGGAGGCTTCCGATGGTGAGCTGCTGCCCGGGGAGCGCGGCCTGCCACCCATCGCCGAGGCTGCTGGCGGTGGAGGGGTCGGCGATGAGCCGGGCGGTGGGGTTGTGGGCGAGCAGATCGGGCAGGCGCGCGGTGTCGATGTGGTCGGGGTGCTGGTGGGTGATGAGAATGGCGTCGAGGCCGGTGATGCCTTCGAAGCCGTGCGAGAACGTTCCGGGATCGAGGAGCACGCGGGTGCCCGCGATCTCGGCGAACAGGCAGGAATGTCCGAAATGGGTCAACCGCATGTGTCCCAGTATCGGGGCCGGGGCGGCGATCGTGGGGAAAAACTGCTCCCGGGAACCGGTACGCTTAGGGCTGGCCGCGCTCCGCGCGTGGTGCAGTGCTTGCAGTGGTATCGAGGTGGCGAGGAGTGCCGGGTGGCTCGTGTAGTAGTCAGTGTCATGCCGAAGGCTGAGATCTTGGATCCGCAGGGGCAGGCGATCGAGCGCGCGTTGCCGCGCCTGGGGTTCGATGGCGTGCTCTCGGTGCGCCAGGGCAAGCGGTTCGAGCTCGAGGTCGCGGACACCGTGGACGATGAGACGGTGGCGCGGATCGCGGAGTCGCTGCTGGCGAACACCGTGATCGAGGATTGGGAAGTTGCCCGGGTCGAGGTCGAGGCGTGAGCGCGCGCATTGGGGTGATCTCGTTCCCCGGCACGCTCGACGATGTTGACGCGGCGCGGGCGGTCCGGCTCGCGGGCGGCGAGGATGTCGCGCTGTGGCATGCCGACGCCGACCTGAAGGGCGTGGATGCGGTCATCGTGCCAGGCGGCTTCTCCTACGGCGACTACCTGCGGTGCGGGGCGATCGCGCGTTTCGCGCCCGTCATGGGCGAGGTCGTCGCGGCTGCCCGCCGTGGCATGCCCGTGCTGGGCATCTGCAATGGCTTCCAGGTGCTGTGCGAGGCCGGCTTGCTGCCGGGCGCGCTGACCCGCAACGAGGGCCTGCACTTCATCTGCCGCGACGAGTGGCTTCGCGTGGAGTCGAGCGCGACAGCTTGGACGTCACGCTACGAGGCGGGCGCGGAGATCCTCGTCCCGCTGAAGTCGGGCGAGGGCCGCTACCAGGCCTCGGAGGCAACCCTTGATGAGCTCGAGGGCGATGGCCGCGTGGTGTTCCGCTACGCGGGCGCCAACCCGAACGGGTCGCAGCGCGGCATCGCGGGCGTGGCCTCGGCGAATGGCCGGGTCGTGGGCCTGATGCCCCATCCCGAGCATGCCACCGAGCCGCTGACCGGGCCGAGCGATGACGGGCTGGGCATGTTCCTTTCCGTCCTTGACGGCGTGCTCACGGCCTGACCTCCACGAGGGTGGCTGGTGGCCCCGCGACCCTCTGCTGCTCGCTGCTTGCTCCGGCGGCACCTGTGCCGGTCTCGTCTGCGCGTGCCCAGGCAGGGCGTCGCGCCACGATCACCGCGCCGATGAGCAGGGCCATCGCCATCCAGAACTGGCCATTGCCGACGACGAAGTTGTAGGCGTTCGCAGCGATCCCGCTGGGCTCGTCGATGGCGTAGCGGTGCGGCGCGACGATGAACACCACGATCGCGGTGCAGATCAGCGGGCGCCATGACCGGTATGCGGGCGCGACCGCGATCGGCAGCAGCACGAGCGCATACACCCAGTGGTGGGTGACCGCGAACGGCGCCGCCGCCAGCGACGCGAGCGCGACCAGGCCGAGCGCCACGATGTGATCCCCACGGCGCGTGAACCGCCACGCGCACCACGTCGCCGTAGCGACGATCAGCAGGGCTCCCGCGACCCACAGGGCATCCTTGGCGGTGCCCTCGAGCCCGATCCGGGCCAGCACTCCGGTCAACGCCTGGTTGGGGCCGTAGGAGTGCCCGCCGGCGCGGTCGGTGCGGAAGAACTCGTACGTCCAGTACCACATCGAGGATTCGGGCCGCACGAGGAAGCCGATCGCGATGGTCGCGAGGCCCGTGGCGATGGCGCGGGCGACGGAACCGAGATCCTTGCGCAGCAGGAACACCAGTCCGAACGCGGCCGGGGTGACCTTGATCGCGGCAGCGATGCCGGTAGCTATGCCGCGGAAGCGCCGGGGGATGGTTCCGGTGAGATCCGCGACCACCATCGTGATGAGCACGAGGTTGATCTGTCCGAAGTACCTCGTGGAAACGGTCGGCTCGAGGAAAAGAGCCACTCCCAGCAGTGCCGTGGCGACGATCGCTGTCCGCGCGGCCGTCGAGCGCAGGGCCGGCCAGGCATGCCGGAGCAGCATCCACAGGATCGCCCATACCAGGATGACGTTGACGATGGTCCAGGCAAGTCTCAGCAGCGGCAGGTCGACCAGTGCCATTGGGGCGAAGAGCATCGCAGCGAACGGCGCGTAGATGAAGCGCAGGCCGTGCGGACGCTGGAAGTCGTTGCTATAGAGGGGCGTCCCGTCCACGAATGCCTGCCCCGCGGCCTGGAACACCGCGAGATCGATGAGGTCCCCTGTTGCCGCGCGGTACATCACCACCCCGATCGCGATGATCGTCGTGATGATTCCCAGGAGGATAAGGGAGGACGCTAGAGAAATGCTCTTGCGCTCATTTTTTCCTTTTGTCGCGCGCTGGCTAATCTGGGTCAAAAGAATCTCCAAAGAGTAAGTAAAAGAATTGCTCGGCTGGTTCAGTGATAGCGACGGTACAGAATTGTGACAGATCTGGCACGTGAGTGGGGTCACAAATGGGTGCCGCCTGTTGGCCCCGTGCGCGTACCGTTGAGGGGATATCCCGGAACCAGGCAGGAGGAGCGTTGTGACCACTGCGATCACCAAGCAAGCTCCCCGCGTGGTGTGGGTGGATGTCGCCAAGGGCATGTGCATCCTGCTGGTCGTTGTGTTCCACTCCACGAATTTCGCCATCACGCGCGGCTACGGCTCCGACTGGTGGGTCGCCTTCAATGCATTGCTGGAGCCCATCCGCATGCCGTTGTTCTTTCTGGCATCGGGGTTCTTCGCGGCCGGGATCCTGGCACGGTCATGGAACGACGTATGGCGCCGTCGCATTTTCCTCATGCTCTATCTGTATGGCCTCTGGGTGGTGCTCCGGTTCGCGTACTTCACCTTCATTCCGGGCGCCAGCCTGACGCATGAGGAGGAGCACCCCTGGCGGCTGCTTACCGGCATCCTCGTTCCGCACAATGGATTGTGGTTCGTTTACGCGCTCGCGATCTACTTCGCCGTGGCGAAGCTCCTGAATGACCTTGATGTCCGTGTGCAGGTTGGAATCGCGTTCCTGGTCTCCTGGCTCGCCTACGCGCAGGACATCCTGCCGTGGACCTGGCAGAACATGGCCGCCTATTTCCTGTTCTTCCTCATCGGCGTGCGTGGGCGCGACCTCCTGACCGCGCTGGCCCGGCATGCCTCGCTCGGCCTGGTCGGTGTGCTGGCGCTCGCATACGCAGGGATGTACTACCTGTCGCTGCAAGGCGGGCTCGCGGACACCGCGCTCGGCAGCATCCTGCTGACGCTGCTGGGCCTCGCGGTGGGCATTCTTGCCGCGGCGAGCATCACCTGGGAGCCTGCGATGCGGGCACTGGCCTACCTCGGAACAGTGACGCTCCCCATCTACTTGATGCATGAGATCGCGCTGGGAACGATCGCCTACCTCGCGCTGGAAAACGGCCTCGTGCCGTCCGTTGGCACGGTGCAGGCAGTGGGACCCATCGCCATCGCTGTCGCGGGCGTCGTGGGTGCCCTAGCGCTGCACCGATCGCTGCTGGCAGCCCGAGCGACCTGGTTGTTCGGGCTCCCCAGCTGGTTGCAGGCCCCGGCGCCAGCGCGCACCGCCGCGCGGCCGGACCCACACCTGCCGGACTGGAACGCGATCATCGCCCCGGCGCGCTAGCCCTCCCGGCTCCCGGGAACCGTGTCGCTCGCATTGCCGCGATGCCCATGGCCGCGATCGCGGCCGGGGCAGCGAGCACGACCATCCACGGGGAGAGCAGTGGCACCACGGTGCCGGCGGTGGCCAGCACGGTCACCGCGGCGGCGGGAGGTGCGAGCTGGCGCAGCAGGGGACCGGCTGCGATGCCATGGCGCGCGCACCATCCGGCGATCACATGCAGCAGCGCCGCCCACGAGCCGAGGACGATCAGGCCGGTGCCCGCCAGCGGCGGAGCGGTCCCGGACAGCGCGAGCAGGACTATCGCGACCCCTACCGTCGTGAGCGCGCTCGCCCCGCCCCAGCGCGGATGGCTCGCCACCAGGGCGGAGACGACACCTGCGAGCGCCACGCCGATGCCCAGCGCCGACCGGGTGGCTCCGGCTGCTGTCGCGTCGTGGAGCGCCAGCAACCCCGTGGCAGCGATCGCCACCCAGCCTGGCACGGCGACGATCAGGGCGCTACGGATCATCGTCGCCTGCCCTGGCCGCTGTCCCGCGTCGTTCGATGCAGCAACCGGAATGCCTGCTGCAGGTCAGCGCCGTCATTGTCGCTCGCGTTCCAGGCCACCACTTGAACACCCACCGACTCGAGGTCACGGGCAAGCTTGCGCCGCTCGAGCCGCCACAGTTGCTCGGTGAGCGGCTCGACGGGCTCCTCGAACGGCAGCGTGCCCGCCAGCACATCGACGAGCACCACGGGGTGGCCGCGGCGGCGCAGCTCCATCATCGCCAGCGAGAACTGTGACTCGAGCAGGGGCGAGAACGCGATCGCAATCGCGCCAGGCGGCAGCGCATCAAGCGGCGCGAGGGTGCCAGGCACGGCGAGAGCATCCGAGCCCGCGCCGATCACGACATCGATGATGCGATAGAACTGCGTGCGGCCCTGCTCGGCGGTGATCCAGTGGGCGCGGGAGCCCAGCGTGGTGACCCCGGCCCGGTCGCCGCGCTGCAACGCTGATCCGGTGATCTGGGTAGCCCCGCGCACGGACCTGTCGAGGCTCGCGCTGGCCGGGCCGGGCGCATGCGGATAGGTGTCGATCAGCGCGACGATATCCGCGGCGCGGTCGGTGAAGCGCTCGTTGATGTACAGCCTGCCCGCGCGGGCGCTGGCCTTCCAGTTGATCGCGTGCAACGGATCGCCGGGCTGGTGCGCGCGCGTATCGGCGAACTCGATGCCCGAGCCCCGGCGGCGCGTCAGATGCGTGCCGATGCGATCCGGCAGGGGGACCCTCGGCAGGGCGACCGGCTGCGGCGGGGCGAGCGGATACACATGCAGCCTGCCGATGGGCACGGCGCACTCGGCCGCCCACAACCCGTGAGGCGCGATCACCAGGCAGGAGAGGCCGATCGGATAGTTGCCCCACCGGGAAGCGGTCGCGGTGACCTGCTGGGGCTCCGCGGTCGGCTCGACATCGAGGCCGGGGAGGGGGAGCGGCTGGACATGGAGCGATCCGGCCCCGTCGAGGCTGATCGCATGCTCGAGCGTCACGGTCTCGTCCTCGAACAGGCGGTGGGGAGCGCCCTCGGGCGGCGCGGTCACCGCGCGAGCGATGGGGCCCGCGCGGGACGGCGTGGCAAGGAGCGCCCCGAGGAAGGGCGCCGCGAACAGTGCCAGGGCCCAGGCGCCCGACAGCAGCGCCGCCGACAGCGCGAGCGCGCCGCATCCGGCGATCGCGAGGAGCAGCGTCGAGGGCTGCCAGCGGAGGGCGTGCATCACTGCTCCGGCGATCGACCGCTGACACGGGGCACGGGCAGCCGCGCGAGGATCTCCTCGACGATCTGCTCGCCCCGGATCCGGCGCACCCACATCTCCGGCCGCAGGGTGATGCGGTGCGCCACCGCGGGTACTGCCAGGGCCTTGATGTCCTCGGGGATCACGTAGTCGCGCCCGGCGAGCACGGCCCGGCCGCGCGCGAGCTGCACGAGGTCGAGCTCAGCGCGCGGGCTCGCGCCCACCTCGATCTTCGGGTGGGAGCGGGTGGCGCGCGCGAAGGAGACGACGTAGCGCAGCACATCGGGGTGGACCGTGACGTTCTCGAGGGTCTCGCGCATATCGAGCAGGTCGCCGGCATCGAGGATGGCCTGGGCGGTCGCGGGCTTGGAGCCCCGGTCGAGCCGGCGCTGCAGCATCGACCGCTCGTCCTCCTCCCCGAGGTATCCGACGCTCAGCCGCACCGCGAAGCGATCGAGCTGCGCCTCGGGCAGCGGATAGGTGCCCTCGTACTCGATGGGATTGTCGGTAGCGAGCACGATGAACGGGACGGGCAGCTCGTGGGTGATGCCATCGACGGTGATCTGCCCCTCGGCCATGGCCTCGAGCAGCGCGGACTGCGTCTTGGGCGGGGTGCGGTTGATCTCGTCGGCGAGCAGCACGTTGGTGAAGGCAGGCCCCTCGCGGAACTCGAACACGCCGGAGCGCATGTCGTAGATGGTGGAGCCGAGCAGATCGGAGGGCAGCAGGTCGGGCGTGAACTGCACGCGGGTGAAGCGCAGGCCGAACGTGGCGGCGAACGACCGCGCGATGAGCGTCTTGCCCAGCCCGGGCAGGTCCTCGATGAGGGCGTGCCCGCCGGCGAGCACAGTGATGAGGATGAGGGTCAGGGCCTCGCGCTTGCCGACGACGATCTTCTCCATCTCGGCGAGCACGGCGTTGGCGCGCGCGGTGGTGGTGGCGGCGCTGGAATCGTGGGGGCTCAACTGCGTTCCAATCGGGAGAGGATCTCGGTGAGGGCGGCGCGTCCCGGGCTGGGCCGGGCTGCTGCTTGCCGGGCGGGCGCTACCTCGCGCGGGTCTACCCAGGGCCAGAGCGTGCTGCCGAACAGCGCGAGCCCGGTGCTGGTGTAGGTGTCGGGATCACGCTGTGCGTGGAGGTGGAACGATTCCTCGAACTCGCGGGCGAGCATGGGGCGCAGGTGCAGGTTCCATTCCTGCTCGGTGCCGTCGGCCCATTCGGCGGTGAACCGGGCCCGGGCGAGCCAGCGGTCGAGCAGGCCGCGCGCGGCGGCCTGTGCATCGACCTCGGCGCTGGCCTCCGGGGCGTCGGTGTCCAGCATGAGGATGTGGTAGAGCAGGGCCAGGAAGAGGCAAGCCACGATCAGGGATGGCACCGAGAGCAGCAGGTCGTGGCGGCCCAGCAGGGCGGCGAGAAGCTGGGCCGCGGCGACCGAGGCGATCCCGGTCAGGACGAGGGCGCGGATAATGTCCTCCTCAGGTCGGCGAGCATGCTCGACAATGCTGCGGCGGCGGACTGCTGGTCCTCGCGGGTCATGGGGTGCTGGCTGAAGCGGGCCTCGGTGAACAGGTCGACGAGCACCGTGGCGGGCTCCTCGCTCAGGTAGCCGCGCCGCGAGGCACGCTGGATGACCTCGCGGGGGGTGTCGGACTCGCGTGGCGACGCATCCTGCGCGTCGCGCAGTGCTTGTTCCATCGCGGCGTAGCAGGCGATGATCGCCGCGCGCGGGTTGTCGGTGGACTGGCCGATCGCGACGAGCCCTTGCTCCGTCGCGGCGCGCAAGGAAGAACCGCGATCGATCGGGGAAGGTTGCGTCGTCGCGGGCTCGATGATGACGTTGCCGCGTGGCAGGCGCAGGACCAGCCCCATGCCTACTACGAGCAGCGCGAGCAGCACAGCCATGCCGACGAGGAGCCACACCCCTAGTCCTGGCTCGGTCGCGGCATCAGGCAATTGGCCCCCCGCGCCAGGAGCCTCGTCCGGGGGAGGCGCAGTGGGTTCGGTGGTCCCGGGCGGTGCGATCCGGATGGTGGCGGACGGCTGGCGCAGGAACAGGAGCGCCCCCGTGGCCAGCACCGCGGCGAGCGCGAACCACGCCGCGACGCGCCGGGCGGCGGGAGCGCGCCCCGGGGAGCGGGCGAATCGCCGCATCGGCGCGGCAGGCAGCGGTGGCGGACGCCCTGGCGGGTGCCGCCACACGAACAGCATCGCTAGCGCGGTGATCACGATCGCCGCGAGCAGCACCAGGGCGAGCATGACGGCGGTCCACTGGTAGGGCAGCAGGGGCCCTCCCGACGGGGCCGGATGGCGCAACGCATGGATGACCGTGCCGCAGGACAGGCCGGTCGCCGCGATCAGGGCAACGGGCGTGCGGGCCGGGGCCATGTCGGGATCGCCGCGCATGTCCACATCCTGACACGCGCGGCGCGTGCACTGGGCCCTGTTCCGCTCCGGGATTCCAGCTCATCACGCGATTCCGGCGTGCCGCGGTGATCACGGTAGACTCCTCGGTGGCACGCCGCCAGACTCCGCGACGGCGGGCCACCGCGTCGAAAGGACCCCAGCCTCCGTGTCGTCACCAGCACAGTCTGCCTCCGATTCCGTCACCGCCGAGCCGCAGCAGGCCCGTATCGATACGGTCTCTCGCGCCGGGGCGACCCCGGACATCCCCCAGCCATACCGGGAGCTGGGGCTCAAGGACGATGAGTACACGCGGATCCGCGAGATCCTCGGCCGTCGCCCCACTGATGCCGAGCTCGCGATGTACTCGGTGATGTGGAGCGAGCACTGCTCCTACAAGTCCTCCAAGGTGCACCTGCGCTACTTCGGGGAGACCACCACCGAGGAGATGAAGGAATCGATGCTCGCCGGCATCGGCGAGAACGCCGGCGTGGTCGATATCGGTGACGGCTGGGCCGTCACGTTCAAGGTGGAGAGCCACAACCACCCCTCCTACGTCGAGCCCTACCAGGGCGCGGCCACCGGTGTGGGCGGCATCGTGCGCGACATCCTGGCGATGGGCGCGCGACCGATCGCAGTGATGGATCAGCTCCGCTTCGGCGCGGTGGACCATCCGGACACGCGGCGCGTCGTCGACGGCGTGGTGCGCGGAGTGGGGGGATACGGAAACTCCCTCGGCCTGCCCAACATCGGCGGCGAGACCGTCTTCGACGCGTCCTACCAGGGCAACCCGCTGGTCAATGCCTTGTGCGCGGGCGTGATGCGCGTGGAGGACCTGCACCTGGCGTTCGCGTCGGGAGCGGGCAACAAGATCATCCTGTACGGCGCCCGCACGGGCCTCGACGGCATCGGTGGTGTGTCCGTGCTGGCCTCGGAGACCTTTGATGGCGACGAGTCCGGCGGCGGCCGCAAGAAGCTGCCCTCGGTGCAGGTGGGCGACCCGTTCACCGAGAAGGTCCTCATCGAGTGCACCCTCGAGCTCTACCACAAGGGCCTCGTGGTGGGCATCCAGGATCTCGGTGGCGCCGGCCTGAGCTGCGCGACCTCCGAGCTCGCCGCGGCCGGCGATGGCGGCATGCACATCGAGCTCGACAAGGTGCCGCTGCGGGCCGCGAACATGACCGCCGCCGAGGTGCTGTCCTCGGAATCGCAGGAGCGCATGTGCGCCGTGGTCACCCCGGACAACGTCGATGCCTTCATGGACGTGTGCCGCAAGTGGGATGTCATCGCCACCGATATCGGCGAGGTCACCGACGGCGAGCACCTCGTCATCACCTGGCATGGCGAGACCGTGGTTGATGCGCCGCCCAAGAGCCTTGCCGACGAGGGCCCGGTGTACGAGCGCCCGCTGGCCCGCCCCGCCGACCAGGACGCGCTGGTCGCCAGCCCCACCGCGGGACTGGCGCGCCCCGCCACTCCCGAGGAGCTGCGCGAGACGATCATCGCGATGATCTCCTCGCCGCAGCTGTGCAGCCGCGCCTGGATCACCGAGCAGTACGACCGCTACGTGCGGGGCAACACCGTGCTCGCCGAGCATGCCGATGCAGGAGTGATCCGCATCGACGAGGAGACCGGCCGGGGCATCGCCCTGGCCACCGACTGCAACGGCCACTACACCAGGCTCGACCCGTACCGGGGCGCGCAGCTCGCGCTCGCCGAGGCGTACCGCAATGTCGCGGCCACCGGTGCGACGCCGAAGGCCGTGACGAACTGCCTGAACTTCGGCTCGCCCGAGGACCCGGCCGTGATGTGGCAGTTCCAGCAGGCCGTGCGCGGCCTCGCGGACGGCTGCGCCACCCTCGGCATCCCCGTCACCGGTGGCAACGTCAGCTTCTACAACCAGACCGGCAGCCAGGCCATCCTGCCCACGCCCGTGGTGGGCGTGCTCGGCACGATCGACGATGTGCACCGCCGCACGCCGCAATCGTTTGGCATCGACGACGGTGAATCGCTCATCCTGCTCGGCGAGACCCGCGACGAGCTCGACGGCTCCGTATGGGCACAGGTCGCGCACGATCACCTCGGGGGAGTGCCGCCCCAGGTCGACCTCGAGCATGAGCGGCTGCTCGGCGACATCATGGTCGCGTCGAGCCGCGACGGCCTCATCAACGGAGCGCACGATCTGTCCGAGGGCGGTCTCGCGCAGGCCGTCATCGAGATGGCGCTCGCCTCCGAGACAGGCTGCCGCATCGTGCTCGCCGAGGACGCGGACCCGTTCGTGCAGCTGTTCTCCGAATCGACGGGACGCGTCCTCGTGGCCGTGCCCCGCACCGAGGAGCCCCGCTTCACCTCGATGTGCACCATGCGCGGCATGCCGTGGCAGCGCATCGGTGTCGTCGTCAACGGCTCGGACGAGGTCGAGCTGCAGGGCGTGGGCGCGTTCACGCTCAGCGAGCTCGCCGAGCATCGTGGCGGCACCCTGCCCCGGCTGTTCGGGCACACCACTGCCTGAGCCGGTGCCAGCCTGAGTCATTTCCCGGGCCCACCACGGCCCGGGCGAGCGGACCGCGACGGGGAGGTGATGCGTGACCAGCGCATCTCCTCCCCGCGCGCCCGCCGAGCTCCTTGACGAGATCGCGCGACGGACGCCCGAGCCGGTGCGCCGGGCCTGGCTGCTGCTGCGCCTCGACCTCGTGGGTCTTGCGTTCGCCGGGATGTTCTTCGCCTGGTCGATGACTCCATCCCTGCTGCCCCGGGAATGGACCTACCAGGGCCTGGTATCCGGCATCAGCCTGGCCGCTGGATACGGCACTGGAGTGATCGTCGCCTGGTTCGCGCGATCAGTGGTGCAGCCACTGCTCGAGCTGCCCCCGCTGCCACGCCGGGGGAGGTGGGCGCTCCGGGGGATCACCACCGCGGTGACGCTGTTCCTGATGGTCACCGCTGTGATCGCGTCCGCCGAGTGGCAGCGCCAGATCCGCGAGCTCATCGGCATGGATCCGCCCTCGGGCACCTCCCACCTTCGCGCCGGCCTCTCCGCGGTCGCAATCGCGCTGGGCATCATCCTCGTGGTCCGCCTGGTCCGCGTTCTCGTGCGGCTCGTCGGCCACGCCCTGCGCAAGCTCCTGCGCCTGCCCAGGCCGGTCGTCGATGCACTGGGAATCATCCTCGTCTCGGCGCTGATCATTACTCTCGTCGATGGTGTGCTCATCCGCGGCATGGTCATCGCCGCCAACTCGGTGTTCTCCGTGCAGAACGCTGAGATCGAGGACACCGTTGTCCAGCCGATCGAGCCGGAGCGCTCCGGCAGCCCGGCGTCGCTCGCCGACTGGGAGACTCTCGGCCTGCAAGGGCGCCGCTTCGTCTCGCGCGGGCTGCGGGCCGCCGAGCTCGAGCGGGCCACCGGCGAGCCTGCCGAGGAGCCCATCCGCGTGTACGTGGGCAACGACTCCGCGCCCAGCATCGACGAGCGCATCGACCTTGCCCTCGACGAGCTCGAGCGCACTGGCGCGTTCGAGAGGGAAGTGCTCGTCGTCGCCACCACCACCGGTACGGGCTGGATCAATCCGGTGGCCGCCCAGTCGCTCGAGCTCATCCACCGCGGCGACACCGCCTTCGCCACTATCCAGTACTCGTACCTGCCCAGTGCGATCTCGTTCCTCGTCGACCGCGAGATCGCTCAGGAAGCGGGCAAGAAGCTCTTCGATGCCGTCCACGCTGAATGGTCCCGCCGCGACCCCGAGGACCGGCCCGAGCTGCATGTCTACGGGGAGAGCCTCGGCTCCTACGGGTCCGAGGCAGCGTTCACCGGGCTCGCCGACCTCCGGGAGAAAGCATCCGGGGCGCTCTGGGTCGGCCCGGTCAACGCCAACCGGCTCTGGCAGGCCGTCACCGAGCGCCGTGATCCTGGTTCCCCCGAGATCCGGCCCACCTACGCGGGGGGCTTGATCGTACGCTTCGCCAACAAGCCGGAGGACCTGCCCACCGCGGACGAGCTCGAGGCCGCCCCGTGGCTCGAGCCCCGCGTGCTCTACCTCCAGCACCCCACCGACCCCGTGGTGTGGTGGTCGCCCGACCTGCTCTTCCAGCGGCCCGACTGGCTGCGCGAGCCCCGCGGGCACGATGTGTCCCCAGCGATGCAATGGCGGCCCATCGTCACCTTCTGGCAGGTCGCTTCCGATCTCGTCAACGCGGGACGGATCCCCTACGGGCATGGGCATCTCTACGGCGACCTCATCCTCGACGGCTGGCTCGCGATCGCCCGGCCCGACGACTGGACCAGCGCGGAAACCGAGGAGGCGCACAGGATCATGGACACCTTGTCGCGGTACGTGCTGCCCCGCCAGAGCCCGATCGGCGAGGAGGGACCAGTCGGGTGAAACGGATGGTGCTTGCTCTGTCCGCCAGCGGTGCCGCACTGGCCTGGAACAATGTGATCGTCCCGCGTACCGATTGGTCCTGGACTGGCCGCACCGTCGCGCACGCCGCTGTGGGGATGACGGCCGTGGCGATCGCGCATGGCGCGGGCAGCGGCACCGGATGGAAGGCGCTGGGCCTGCATCCCGGCCACGCCCGTGCCGGATTGGCCGCCGGGGCCCGCGTCGCCCTGATGCCCTCGCTTGCCTGCGCCGCAGCAGCTGGGGCCTTGGCGGCGCGCCGCCGAATGGCCGGGCGGCCCGCCCCACCGATGGGACCGCTCGCCGCATGGACGTTGTTCCACATCCCGATCGGTACCGTGCTCGCCGAGGAACTGCTGTTCCGGTCCGCGCTCGACGTCCTCTGGAGGGACGCGCTGCCGCTGGCCCGGCACGGGCGGTGGCCGGCCCGGCTCGCTAGTGCCGCCACCTTCGGCGCATGGCATATCGCGCCAGCGCGCTCCGCGGGGCACTCCGTGGGATCGACGGTGCTGGCGACCATGCTCGGAGGTGTGGTGTTCACCTCATTGACATCTGCCACCAGCAGTGTCGCCGCGCCCGCGGTGGTCCACTACGCCGTGAACGCCGGAGGCGCGCTTGTCTCCCATATGGTGGATGCCAAGCAGGACGCGATCCCAAGGGGCAGGAACATGGCACGAGGACGAAGCACCCCCGCGCGGCCCGAGGACGTGCGTGCGGCGGTGCTCGCGGTCGCCGACTGGCTGCGCGACCCCGACCACACCGAGGCTCCGCCAAAGCCGCTGGTAGCGGCCGCGGCGCGGGCATGCGCGCACGCCCTCGAGCAGAGCGCGCCCGGGCACAGCGTGGAGGTGCGCGTACCGCCCCACGTGGCGATCCAATGCATCGAGGGCCCGCGTCACACCCGGGGCACGCCACCCAACGTCGTCGAGCTCACCCCTCGTTCCTGGCTGCTGCTGGCGACCGGACTGGCGTCGCTGGAGCAGTTGTGCGCGGCCGGGCAAGGGGATGCCTCGGGCTCCCGCGCCACCGAGATCACCCGATGGATGCCGATCGTGCCCCTGTGAGAAGTTCGCGCGAGCACGGCCGCGGACCGTAGACTCGAATCGTTCCGACCCCTCGCCAAGGGAGCACTGCGCTGTGACGACCCACCCTAGCCTCGACACCGCCACGAACCCTGATGCGGACGTTTACCAGCCCGCGCTCGACGTGGAGGAACAAGAGCCACGCGAGGAATGCGGGGTCTTTGGAGTCTGGGCCCCGGGCGAGGATGTCGCCAAGCTCACCTACTACGGCCTGTACGCCCTGCAGCACCGCGGCCAGGAGGCAGCGGGCATCGCTGTTGGGGACGGCCGCCAGGTGCTGGTTTTCAAGGATCTCGGCCTCGTGAGCCAGGTGTTCGATGAGCAGACGCTGATCGCCATGCGCGGGCACGTCGCTATCGGGCACTGCCGGTACTCCACCACGGGCGCGACGACGTGGGAGAACGCGCAGCCGATCTTCCGCACCACCTCGGCCGGCACGGGCATCGCCCTCGGCCACAACGGCAACCTCGTGAACACCGCGGAGCTCGCCGCGAAGGCGCGCGAGGCAGGCCTGCTCGGCGGGCGCCGCCGCAAGGCCGCGACCTCTGACTCCGACATCGTCGGCGCGCTGCTCGCCCACGCCGCCGCCGACACCACTATCGAGCAGGCCGCCAAGGAGCTCTTCCCGCAGCTGAAGGGTGCGTTCTGCCTGACCTTCATGGATGAGAACACGCTGTATGCCGCGCGTGATCCGCATGGCGTGCGCCCGCTCTGCCTGGGCCGCCTGGACCGCGGCTGGGTCGTGGCCAGCGAGACCGCCGCGCTCGACATCGTCGGTGCCTCCTACGTGCGCGAGATCGAGCCGGGCGAGCTGCTCGCCATCGATGCTGACGGCGTGCGATCGATGCGCTTCGCGAAGCCCGAGCCCAAGGGCTGCGTGTTCGAGTTCGTCTACCTCGCTCGTCCCGATAGCACCATCTCGGGCCGCTCCGTGCATGCCACCCGCGTGGAGATCGGGCGCCGGCTCGCCAAGGAGCACCCCGCCGTGGCGGACCTGGTGATCCCCGTTCCCGAGTCCGGCACCCCGGCCGCCGTCGGCTACGCGCAGGGCTCCGGTATCCCGTACGGCCAGGGGCTGATGAAGAACGCCTACGTTGGCCGCACCTTCATCCAGCCGTCCCAGACGATCCGCCAGCTCGGCATCCGCCTCAAGCTCAACCCGCTGCGCGACATGATCCGTGGCAAGCGCCTCGTGGTGGTCGACGATTCCATCGTGCGGGGCAACACGCAGCGCGCGCTCGTGCGGATGCTCCGCGAGGCCGGTGCTCTCGAGATCCACGTGCGCATCGCGTCGCCGCCGGTGAAGTGGCCGTGCTTCTACGGCATCGACTTCGCATCGCCCGCGGAGCTCATCGCCAACGGCGCTGATTCCACGGAGGAGATGCTCGAGGCCGTGCGCTCGTCCATCGGCGCGGACTCGCTGGGCTACATCTCTGTCGACGAGATGACCGCGGCGACCGAGCAGCCCGCGTCCCGCATGTGCCGCGCCTGCTTCGACGGTGTCTATCCCATCGAGCTGCCGCACGAGAGCCGCATCGGCAAGAACGTGCTCGAAGCGATGTTCGACTCCACCGAGGGCGATGCCACCAGCGCTGGGCCCGCCTCGCCAGCAACTCCCTCGCTGGGCGTCCAGTAGACACGCGCCCCTCGCGCCTCTTCAGCCCAGCGGTCACGCCCAACGGGCTGGCTCGTGGTCGGCAACTCACCCTGGCATAGGTGCCCCCTTCCTCGCTAAGATCAAGATGTGGGGCAGATCACAGGGAGAAGAAA
The DNA here is from genome assembly GCF_026008515.1 of Hoyosella levis. GTDB lineage: Bacteria > Actinomycetota > Actinomycetes > Mycobacteriales > Mycobacteriaceae > Lolliginicoccus > Lolliginicoccus levis. Next base: position 185,542 of record NZ_BQYM01000004.1, on the reverse strand, counting down.
CGATGGCTGCAAACCAGACACAGGCACCCCGATCCGGAGATAGCCTCGAGCCCCTGGCCGTGCCGGAGTTCACCCCGGCCGACCTGCCCGACCTCACGGGCCGGACCATCGTCATCACCGGCGGTGATGGCGGGCTCGGGAAGGAAACCTCCAGCGCCCTTGCTAGCGCGGGAGCCAGCGTCATCATTGCTTGCCGGAACCTCGATCGTGCCCGGGCAGCGCTCGACGACATCAGCGCCGCCGCCACCGCGGCCAAGCCAGTCCTCGTCCAACTTGACCTCGCCGATCTCGAATCGGTGCGCGCGTGCAGCGAGGAGATCGCCGAGCACACCAGCTCGGTAGACGTCCTCGTCAACAACGCAGGCGTGATGGCAGTGCCCTACCGCACCACGAAGGACGGCTTCGAATCGCAGATCGGCATCAATCACCTCGGCCCGTTCGCACTCACCGGGCGCCTGCTCCCGCTGCTGCTCGAATCGCCCGAAGCACGTGTCGTCACCCTCTCCTCGCTGATGCACCAGCAGGCCAAGCTCGACGTCGATGACCTCGACTACGGCCGCCGCAAGTACTTCCGCATCAACGCCTACACGCAGTCGAAGCTCGCGAACCTGCTATTCACGCGCTCTCTGGCCAGCCGCTTCGACATAGCGGGGACCGATGCCCGGTCGATCGCGGCGCATCCCGGAGCCGCCGCCACAGATCTGTTCGAACCCATCGTGCCCACCCTCGGGCTGCGCCGCATGGTGCGACAGATCGTCGCACTAACGGCCAAGTCAGCAGAGGAAGGTGCCTACAGCACCCTCTACGCCGCGGCCATGCCTGATGTGCGCAACGATGACTACCTCGGCCCGGCTGATTTTGGTGGCGTGCGCGGCCCCGTGCGGCGTTGTCCACGCAGTGCACAGGCCGCCGACACAGTGCTCGCCGAGGCGCTGTGGGAGCGATCCGTTGAGCTCACCGGGGTCGACTACAGCGAGATCTCCTGATGCCCGCGCGGCTCCGCTAGCATGCCGGCCCTGGGCGGCTCCGGTCCCATCCCGCAGGCCCCTGCAGGCAGCGAGGTGTAACCGGGGCCTCAAGTCCGGTAGCGTAGCCCCGTAACGTGTGACAATCCCACGGGCGGAGCTAACGGACCCCATGATCGACGACAACACCCACGATTCCGGAGCATCGTACGCCGCGGCCGGCGTAGACATCGATGCTGGCGAGCGGGCAGTGGAACTTTTCAAGCCGCTCGCGCGGAAGGCAACCCGGCCCGAGGTCGTGGGTGGCCTCGGTGGCTTCGCGGGGCTATTCGCGCTGCGCACCAACTACAAGGAACCACTGCTGGCCTCGTCCACCGATGGCGTGGGCACCAAGCTCGCGATCGCGCAAGCGATGGACAAGCACGACACCGTGGGTCTCGACCTCGTCGCGATGGTGGTCGATGACCTCGTCGTATGCGGAGCCGAGCCCCTGTTCCTGCAGGATTACATCGCCGTCGGCAAGGTCATCCCCGAGAAGGTCGCCGCGATCGTCTCCGGCATCGCCGAGGGCTGCGTGCAGGCCGGATGCGCGTTGCTCGGTGGGGAAACCGCCGAGCACCCCGGAATGATGGGCGACTCCGACTACGACCTCTCCGCCACCGGCGTTGGCGTGGTCGAGGCGGACGCCGTGCTCACCCCTGACAAGGTGCGCCCCGGCGATGTCGCGATCGCCATGGCCTCGTCCGGACTGCACTCCAACGGCTACTCGCTGGCCCGCAAGGTGCTCCTCGACATCACCCGCATGTCGCTCGAGGCTCACGTCGAGGAGTTCGGCCGTACCCTGGGCGAGGAGCTCCTCGAGCCCACCCGCATCTATGCCAAGGACTGCCTCGCGCTCGCCGCCGAGACCGACGTGCGCACCTTCTGCCACGTCACCGGTGGCGGCCTCGCCGAGAACCTGTCCCGCGTCATCCCGGCGGGCCTTGTCGTCGACCTCGATCGCGGCACCTGGAGCCCCGGCGCGGTGTTCCGGCTCATCGAGCAGCGCGGCAAGGTCGATCCCAGCGAGATGGCACGCACGTTCAACATGGGGGTCGGCATGGTCGCCATCGTCGCCCCCGAGGACGTCGACCGGGCGCTCGCGGTGCTCACCGCGCGCCACATCGACTGCTGGCCCATCGGCTCCGTGCGCCGCGCCAACGACACCGAGAACGGCAACAGCATCCGCGCCGCCCTGGTGGGCAACCACCCGCGGTTCTAGTAGCGGGGCTTGGCCACCTGCGGTCGCCAGGCACAGCTGCCACACATGGTCGCTAGCGGCCACCTTTGCGCGGGCCTGCCACGGAAATAACCGTGGCCGCTGGGGGCCAACCGTGGCGGCTGCGCGTGAAGGGTGTCAGATTCGGGCGAGAGAAGAACCCCTGGCGATGCCCGGCGAGGGAAGACCGCCGGGCCGAGCCGTAGCAGCAACTGCACGCGCCCGCCGCCAACCGCCCGCTGCTGTGACATGAAAAGGTGGGGCACTCTCGAGTGCCCCACCTTTTAACGATATTCTCAAATGCGGGAAGCGTGGCTGCTCAGCGGCCCCAGCTCTGATAATCGTCGTCGACCCAGCGCGAGTAATCCGGCTCGTATGGATCATCAGCGTTCCGGCCGTCGCGATGTCCTTGCGACGACGACCCGGACAGCTCCTTCTGGAGCTGCTCGAAGTCGGTGTTCGGAGAGCTGTACTTCAATGCCCGTGCAACCTTGGTCTGCTTCGCCTTTGCCCGGCCGCGGCCCATGGCTGACCCCCTCGCGCGATGTCGGGGTGGCCTGGGGATTTGGCGACCCCGTTCGTGTCTGATGATTCTTCCTGGCTCACACTCTACCGCTAGATGCGTATTTATGCCGCAACGACGTCGTCAACAATCCTGCGGTACGCGTGCGCGACCTAGCGGCAGGGAGTGAAACTACCAGTTCAGCGCGCTACAGGCGAAACCCGGGCGCGCACTTCGCCGACGGTGTGACCTCCGCCAAGGACGGGGGCGTCGGGCAAATCCGCGGCTTCCGGGACCTCGAGGAGCTCGAGCACGGCCCGGACGAGGGGCAGGCGGGCCCGGTCGTGACCGTCGGAGATCTTGAACGCGAACGCACGACCATCGGGGAGAGCGCCAGCGAAGACGCCGTCGGCGCCGGACTTGCACATCATTCCGGGCACCGCCCCCATGATGATCGCGTCGGGGGCGCCAGTGCCCGAGATGAGCATCGGATGCTCGCGCACCGCGGCGGCCACCGCGTTCTCGTGGCTGCCCCCTGGAGCGCCGACGAGGCGGGCGAAGGCCAGCGCGAGCCCGGCGAGGGGCACGGGGATGATCGGCAGGCCGCAGCCATCGATGCCAAGCGGGGTCTCCTCGGCGCCGCTGAGCTCGCGGACCGTGCTGATGATGGCTCGCTGCAAGGGATGATCAGCCTGCAGGTAGGTGTCGAGCGGCCAGTCGTTGCGCTGGCAGGTCGTGAGCATCGCCGCGTGCTTGCCGGAGCAGTTCATGCAGAGCCGCCGCGGACCGAGGCCGTTCACGAGCATCTTCGCGCGCGCCTGCTCGTCCAAGGGCAGGTCGGGCGGGCATCCCAGCTGCTCCTCGTGCAGGCCAGCCGTACCGAGCATGTGCTCGATGATCGCGAGGTGCTGGGGCTCCGCCCAATGCGAGGCGGTGGCAAGAGCCAGCTCCTCGCGCGAGGCGGGCTGGTAACCGGCCCGGAGCAGCCCCACGGATTGCAGGGGCTTGTTGGTGGACCGGGGGAACATGGGGGATCGGGCGTCGCCGTGCTCGAGGAGAACCTCCCCGTCCGGGCCGAGCACGACGAGCGCTCCGTAGTGCGTGCATTCAGTGAAGCCGGAGCGCACCACATCAACGAGTGGCACGAACCGCGTGCTGCTGCTCATCGGCCGCGCAGCCGGTCCACCGCGGCCCGGCCGGGCTGGACCGCCTCGTAGGAGGGAAACGTATCAGGGTCGATGGAGGCGGCGATCGTGTCCTTGCCCGCATGCAGCGCGGCCTCGAGCGCAATCGAGCGCTTGAGCAGCGCGAGCGCGAGCACCCCGTCCTCGTGGTGATCCACGACGGTGCCGATGCGGCCGACAGTACGACCATCCGCGAGCACGGGATCGCCGGTCGCGGGACGCTCGTCGGCCGAGCCATCGAGGTGCAGCAGCACGAGGTGGCGTGGCGGGCGGCCGAGGTTGTGCACGCGCGAGACGGTCTCCTGGCCGCGATAGCAGCCCTTGTAGAGATGCACGGCGCCATGCTCGGCGGTGCTGCCGATCCAGCGGGCCTCGTGCGGAATGGTTCGCTCGTCGGTATCGACGCCCACGCGCGGGCGCATGGCGGGAACCCGCAGCGCCTCGAACGTCCAGGTGCCCGCGGGCCGGGCGCCGGCGGTGGTGAGCGTGGACCACCAGGATCGCAATGATTCCCGGGGGACGATCAGGTCCCAGCGCTGCCCCTCGACCGGCCAGGGGAGCGGACGGGCGATTCCCCCTCCCGGCAGTGCCGCGGCGCGGTCCGGCGCCGTTATGGCGTCAACGCTGGTGACACCTGGCCCGAGGAGGGTGAGCACGCCCATATCGGCCTCGCGGACCTCGACCTTCGACCAGAACACCATCTTCGTGAGATGGCCCAGCAGGTCGGCGGTGCGCTCGGCCTCGGTATCGAGCCATAGCGTGCCATCGAGGTCGGTGGCGATGAAGTGGTGCTCGATGCGTCCGTTGACGTCGAGCAGGAGGGATTCGGTGGTCTCCCCATCGGCGAGGTGGGTGAAGTCCTGGCTGGCGAGCGAGTGGAGCCAGGTGAGCCGATCGGGACCGGTGATAGTGATCACGCCCCGGTGCGATCGGTCAACGACCGCGAGGCCATCACGGGCTGGCCGCTGCTCGGTGAGGGGATCCCCATAATGCCAGGCCACGCCGTGGTCCGGGGAGTCATCGGGGTGGCGAATCGCGCCAGGCAAGGCCAGTAACGGACTTGTATAATCCGGGGTCGCTGCATGGGTCGGTGGGCGCTGTGGATCTGTTGCATCGTTTACGGCCACGTCATCGATCCTACGGCCCGCGCGGCCAATACGCTTCATAGCTATGGCTGAGCAGGTTCTGGTGACTCTCGATTGCGAATTGCGTGACGCGGGCGAGCCGTTCCTCCATGCGGATGATCTCGCTGCCCTGCGCGGTGATGGTGTGTTCGAGACGCTGCTCGTGCGGCATGGCAGGGTGTGCAACCTGGACGCGCACCTCGCGCGGATCGCGCGGTCCTCGCGGGCGCTCGGGCTACCGGTGGTCGCTGCGGGTGATTGGCAGGATGCGATCAGCATGGCGGTGCAGGCGTGGGGGGACCGGCGGGAGGGAGCGCTGCGCCTGGTGTACTCGCGGGGCCGGGAGCACGCGGGCAGTGCCACAACGGGCTATGTGCTGATCAGTCCGCTGAGCCAGCGGATGCTCAAGGCGCGTGCCGGGGGAGTGGGCGTGCTGACCCTGGAGCGGGGCTATGCCAGCGATCTCCAGGACCATGCGCCGTGGTTGCTGCTTGGCGCGAAGACGCTCTCGTACGCGGTGAACATGGCGGCGATCCGCTACGCCGTGGAGAACGGCGCGGAGGATGCGATCTTCGTCAGCTCGGATGGCTACATCCTCGAGGGCCCGAGCGCAGCGGTGGTGCTGCTGCGGGGCACGACGTTGGTGACGCCGCCTGCCTCGCTGGGAATCCTGCCGAGCACGACGCAGCAAGCAGTGTTCGATGAGGCGGGGGAACATGGCTTTGGCACCGCCTACGAACCGATCACCGTGGTGGACCTGCTGAACGCGGATGGCGCATGGATGATGTCGAGCGTGACGCTGAGCGCGCGGATCACGAGCGTCAATGGGCTCCGCCTGCCCGAGCCCCCGTTGGCCGGGGATGTGGCGCGCTTGGTGGATCGCGCGGTGGAGCGGGACTAGCGGGCGGGATGGCTGTGACCAAGGTCTACTACTTGAAGTAGTTCATACTACGGCGAGTAGTAGTACCGTGGTGGTTGCTGGCCTCGTTTTTCCCGCCGCACGATCCAGCGGCGTCGTATCGTCAGCGCAACAGCCGCTCGGTGGGGCAGCGCCGCCCCGGTTTGGAGAAGCTCGTGTTTGGCCTCGACTTCCTCGACACCGTGGACATCTCGCGATGGCAGTTCGGCATCACGACGGTCTACCACTTCATCTTCGTGCCCCTGACCATCGGCCTTGCCCCGCTCGTGGCCTTCATGCAGACGATGTGGGTCATCACCAAGAAGGACCACTGGTACCGGCTCACCAAGTTCTTCGGCAAGCTCTTCCTCATCAACTTCGCCCTCGGTGTCGTCACTGGCATCGTGCAGGAGTTCCAGTTCGGCATGAACTGGTCCGAGTACTCCCGCTTCATCGGCGACGTCTTCGGGGCGCCACTGGCACTGGAGGGCCTCGCCGCGTTCTTCATCGAATCGACATTCCTCGGCCTGTGGATCTTCGGCTGGGGACGGCTCCACAGGCTCGTGCACCTCGCGACGATCTGGCTCGTGGCCATCGGCGTGAACATGTCCGCCTACTTCATCATCGTCGCGAACTCGTTCATGCAGCACCCAGTGGGCGCCACGATAAACCCCGAGAACGGCCGGGCCGAGCTGACGAGCATCTGGGCGCTGCTCACCAACAGCACCGCTCTCGCCGCGTTCCCGCACACCATCGCGGGCTCGTTCCTCACCGCCGGGACGTTCGTCGCCGGAATCGGTGGCTGGTGGATGGTGCGCCGCATGAAGCAGGCCCGCGACGCCAGCCCCGAGGTGGCCGCGGAGCTGCGCGAGGAAGCCCGCGTCATGTGGCGCCCGATCACCCGCGTCGCCCTCGTGGTCATGATCGCCTCCGGTGTGGCCCTCGGCATCACCGGTGATATCCAGGCCAAGCTGATGTTCGAGCAGCAGCCCATGAAGATGGCCTCCGCGGAGGCACTGTGCCACACGGAGCAGCCCGCCGCGTTCTCCATCCTCACCGTGGGCGACCACAACAACTGCGAGAGCGTCAGCCACTGGATCACCATTCCCGCGCTCACCTCGTTCCTCGCCACGAACGACTTCGGTGCCGAGCTGCCCGGTGTCACCGAGCTGCAGGCCGAGTACGAGGAACGCTTCGGCCCCGGCAACTACCGACCCAACCTGTTCGTCACCTATTGGTCGTTCCGCATGATGATCGGCCTCGCTGCCGGATCAGCCATCCTCGCGCTGGCCGGGCTGTGGGTCACCCGGCGCGGGCGCGTCCCCGACCAGGACTGGTACGCCAAGCTCTCCCTGATCGCCATCCCCACCCCGTTCCTCGCCAACAGCGCGGGCTGGGTGTTCACCGAGATGGGCCGCCAGCCGTGGGTGGTCGCGCCCAACCTCAACGGTGTCGACCAGATCCGCCTCACCGTCGACCAGGCCGTCTCCGGGCACCCCCCGGCGCTCGTCCTGCTCTCGCTGCTCACGTTCACCGCCGTCTACGGGGCGCTCGCGCTCGTCTGGTTCACCCTGATGCGGCGCTATGTCGTGGAAGGACCGCTCGAGCATGACCGCCACCCCCACCACGATGACGACCACGACGAGGACGACGGCGTGAAGCCGCTGTCGTTCGCCTACTAGGACGGATCGCCACGATGGAACTCACCACGCTCTGGTTCATCCTCATCGCCTTCCTGTTCGTCGGATACTTCGTGCTCGAGGGGTTCGACTTCGGCGTCGGCATGCTCATGCCGGTCCTCGGCCGCAACAGCCGCATGAACGCCGACAAGCGCCGCCGCACCGTGCTCAACACGATCGGGCCCGTGTGGGACGGCAACGAGGTGTGGCTCATCACTGCCGGCGGTGCCATGTTCGCCGCGTTCCCCGACTGGTACGCGACGCTGTTCTCCGGCTTCTACCTGCCGCTGCTGCTGATCCTGCTCGCGCTGATCTTCCGCGCGGTGGCCATCGAGTTCCGCGGCAAGATCGACGACGATCGCTGGCGCGCCCGCTGCGACGCCGGGATCATCATCGGCTCGTGGATCCCGGCGGTGCTGTGGGGCGTGGCATTCGCGACGATCCTCGCCGGGACGCCCATCAACGACGACAAGCAGGTCGTCGGGGTGTGGGAGGCCATCCTCACCCCGTACGCGCTGCTCGGTGGGCTTGCCACCACCATGCTGTTCCTGCTGCATGGAGCCGTGTTCGTCTCCCTGAAGACCGGGGGCGAGGTCCGGGCCGATGCGGTGCGCATCGCGGCCCGCCTCGCCCCGGCAACCCTCGTTGTCGCCGGGGGCTTCGCGGTGTGGACGCAGCTCGCCTACGGCTCCTCGCTGTCGCTGGTTTTCGTGGTGCTCGCTGCGGCCGGGCTCGTCGCGGCGGTGGTGCTGACGGCCCGCGAGCGCGAGGGCTGGGCGTTCATCGCGACGTTCCTCGCGGTGCTGTCGGCGACCGGGATGCTCTTCGCGGCGCTGTTCCCCAACGTCATGCCCTCGACGATCGACCCGGCGTTCAGCCTCACCGTCGAATCGGCCGCATCTTCCTCCTACACCCTGACCGTGATGACCTGGGCGGCAGCGTTCCTCGCGCCGGTGGTGATGATCTACCAGGGCTGGACGTACTGGGTGTTCCGCCAGCGCATCAGCGTCGAGCAGATCCCCGAGTCGATCGGGCTGAAGGCCTGGCGATGAGCGGGCCGGCGTGAAGCCCTTCGATCCGCGCCTGTGGCGGCTCTCCCGGCCGGTGCGCCCCTACCTGGTGCTCACCGTCATCACCGGCGCGATCACCACCGCGACGATCCTGGCCACCGCGATCCTGCTCGCGCGGATCCTCGCCGGGGCCGCCGCCTACCCCGCGCTGCGCGCCATCGATGCATGGACCACCGAGCTCGTGGCGCTCGCGGTGATCGCCGCGATACGGGCCGCAGCGTCCTGGGCGCAGGCCCGCCACGCCCAGCGCAACGCCGCCGCAGTGGTCTCCGGACTCAAGTCCGATGTGCTCGAGGCCGTGGCGGAGCTACCGCCACGGCGGCGTGCCGAAGCCCGCGACGAGGCGGCGCTGCTGGTCACCCGCGGCCTCGACGGGCTCCTGCCCTACCTCTCGGGCTACCTGCCGACCCTGGTGCTCGCGGTGCTCGTGCCCCCGGCGGTGCTCGTCACCATCGCGCTGCACGACCTGCCCGCGGCCCTCATCATCGCGGCCACCCTGCCACTCGTGCCGCTGTTCATGATCCTCATCGGCCTGCTCACCAGGAACCGCGCACGCAACAAGCTGCGCGCCATGACCGCGCTGCAGGCACAGGTGCTCGATCTCATCGCGGGCCTGCCGACGCTGCGCGCGCACCGCCGCGAGGCCGGGCAGGCCGAGCGGGTGGAGGAACTCGGCGAGAACCATCGCGTGGCGGCGATGGGATCGCTGCGCATCGCGTTCCTGTCCTCGATGGTGCTGGAGGCGCTCGCCACGCTGTGCGTCGCCCTCGTGGCCGTCAGCGTCGGGCTCCGGCTCGTCTTCGGGAACATGCAGCTCGACGATGCGCTCGTCGCGCTGATCCTCGCCGCCGAGGCATACTTGCCGCTGCGCATGGTGGGCACCCAGTTCCATGCCGCCGAGGACGGGGCCGAGGCCGCCCAGCGCTCCCTCAGGCTTCTTGACCCAGAGACCATTGATCACGAGCGCCAGGCAAGCCTAGAGGCGCGCCAGATGGTCGCAGCGCCGTTCACTATCACCGCCCGCGGGTTGTCGATGCGGGCACGGGACGGAAACGCGCCCGATGGCCTCGACGCGGTGCTCGAGCCCGGCCTGGTCACAGCGCTCACTGGCCCGAACGGTTCCGGCAAGACAACGGCGCTCCATGCCATCCTCGGGCTCGCGCGGCCAGGCGAGGGCACGGTTCAGATCAACGGCACCGCGGTCTCCCGCCTCGACCCCGACCACTGGTGGTCGCACGTCGCGTGGGTGCCGCAGCGACCGGTGCTCGTGCCCGGGACCGTCCGCGACAATCTCGAGCTCGCCGGCCCACTGCCGCCGGACGCGCTAGCGCGCGGCATCGAGGAAGCCGGGTTCGGCGAGGTGCTCGCCGATCTGCCCGACGGCCTCGGCACGCTCCTCGGCAGTGGAGGCACGGGGCTCTCGGTGGGGCAGCGGCAGCGGCTCGCTCTCGCCCGGGCACTGGCGCGGCAGGCCGAGGTGCTGCTGCTCGATGAGCCCACCGCCCACCTGGACTCGCGCGCCGCGCGGCGTGTCCTCGACGCGGTCCGGCGGCGCGCCCACCAGGACGGAGCGACCGTGATCCTCATCGCCCACGATCCTGATGTGCTCGCCGCCGCCGACCACGTCATCGAGGTGCGCGCGACCAGTGCTGCTGCTGGTCAGAGCACGCCCACGGAGGCGCGGCGGATCCACGGCACCAGTGCCAGCGTCACCAGCCCGACCGCGATCGACACTAGGCCCAATGACAGGAAGTAGGGGGCCTCGCGCGCGGGGTCGTAGAACCGGGCCAGCGTTCCCGCCAGCGCCGATCCCATCGCCACCGACAGGAAGTACAGCGCCATCATCTGCGACCGGAAGCGCGACGGCGCTAGCCGTGTCGTCAACGACAGCCCGACGGGGGAGAGGAGCAGTTCCGCGATGGTGAACACGAGCAGGATCCCGATCAGCGCCAGCAGTGGCGCGCTGCCCGGTCCGCCTCCCGCGAGCGGCAGGAAGAGCAGGAACGCCACTCCCATCAGGATGGTTCCCGCTCCCAGCTTCCACGGCGAGGACGGGCCCCGCTCGCCCAGCCGTGTCCACGCGTATGCGAACACGCCTGCGAGCAGCACGATGAACACCGGATTGATCGACTGCACCCACGCCGCCGGGAACGTCCACCCGAGCACCTCCCGGTCCAGGCGCTTGTCAGCGAACGTCGCCACCACCGTGAATTGCTGCTGGAACAACGCCCAGAAGGCGACGTTGGCGAGGAACAACGGCATGAACGCGCGCACCCGGCTACGCTCCTCGCCGGTGACCTTCGGGCTGCGCAGGATCACCACGAAGTACGCCACCGCGGTGACGGCCACTACTGTGACCACCGCGGTGGACAGGTTCTCCAGGGTCAGAATGCCAGTGAACCCAGCAAGGGCCACGAGCGCCGCCGCGCCGAGCACAGCGGCCACTATGCGCGGACCGCTGCCCGCCGGAGCGGGATCGCACACGGTCGCCGCGCTCAATGGCAGCCAGTCCCGCGTGCGCCAGTACACGGCAAGGCCGATGGCCATGCCGATCGCGGCGACGGAGAATCCCGCATGAAAGCCCCACGTGGACTGGGTGAACCCGGTGAGCAGCGGCCCGACGAGCGCGCCGAGGTTCACGCCCAGGTAGAAGATCGAGAACCCGGCATCGCGGCGCGGATCGGTGCGCGCGTACAGCTCGCCCACGATCACCGAGGCGTTGGCCTTGAGGCCGCCGCTGCCCACCGCGACGAGCACCAGGCCGACCGCGAGGCCCGCGAGGCCCGGCAGCACCGCCAGGGAGATGTGCCCAGCCATGATGAGCACGGCGCTGAGGAACAGGGTGCGCTCGGCACCGAGCATGCGGTCCGCGGTCCACGCGCCGAGGATCGTCGACAGGTACACGAAACCGCCGTAGGCACCGACGATGGAGGTGGCGGCGGCGAAACTGATGGCCAGCCCGCCGTCGGTGACGCTGTAGTACAAGTAGTACAGCAGGATGGCCTGCATGCCGTAGAACGAGAACCGTTCCCACAGCTCGATGGTGAACACCGTGGCCAGGCCCCGGGGATGCCCGAAGAACGAGGTGGAGGCGGCAGCGGGATCACCGGCGCCGCGCGTCGCAAGAGTGGTCATGGAGGGAAACGATGGCACGCGAATGTTGCGGCCGGGAAAAATAGGACACCTATGTATCCAGCGTCACGCGCACGACCCACCTGGAAAGACCTCCGGCGCGGCGTTGCCCTCCTCGACGTCCCCCGCGACCGCACCGTGCTCGCAATCCTCGCCGCCACCGTCACCCTCGGCTCCGCCCTCGCCCTCGCCGCCGTGTCCGCCTGGCTGATCATGCGCGCCTTCGCCATGCCCCCGGTGCTCGACCTCACCGTCGCCGTCGTCGCCGTCCGCGCCCTCGGCATCAGCCGGGGCGTCTTCCGCTACCTCGACCGCCTCGCCACCCACGACATCGCCCTGCGCGGCACCGTCGCCGCCCGCACCACTCTCTACCGGCGCCTCGCCACCGGCAACCCCCGCACAGCCCTCGCTGCCCGCCGCGGACAGCTCCTCGCCCGCACCGGCGAGGACATCGACACTCTCGGCGAGACGGTGGTCCGTGTTCTCATCCCCGTCGCGGTGGCCCTGCTGATCGCCCTCATCGCGGTCGGTGGACTTGTCCTGATCTCGCCGCTGGCCGCGTTCATCCTCGCGATCGCGCTGCTCCTTTCCGGAGCAGTGGCCCCCGCCCTTGCCGCGCGGGCCGCGACCATCCGCGAGCATGACGCTGATCAGCATCGCGGCGAGCACCGCGACGCCACCATGACAGTCCTCGACCACGCCGCCGAGCTGCGCGTCACCGGTCAGCTCCGCCCCACGCTCGACCGCGCCGCCCGTTCGTTGCGCCACACCGACAGGAGCATCGACCGGGCTGCCACCACCACCGCCCTCGCGAGCGCCACCACGCCCCTGGCCATCGGGGCGAGCGTCATCGGCTCGCTGCTCATCGGCCTCGAGCTGTACGGCAACGGCTCCCTCGCGCTGACCTCGCTCGGCATCCTTGTGCTGCTGCCGCTCGCCGCCTTCGAGGCCACCGGGCCCCTTCCTGATGCCGCGATCCATGCGCTGCGCGCCCGCAACGCCTCCCACCGGCTGCTCGGGCTCCTCGATGACGCCAGGTCGGGTGATGTCGCTCCGGTGGCTCCTGGTGCCCCGGCCGCCGGCCTCGAGCTGCGCGGCCTCGAGCATGGCTGGACGAGTTCGCTCGCACCGCCTCTGGACGCCACCTGGCCGGAAGGCAGCCGCGTCCTCGTCACCGGGCCCAGCGGCACGGGGAAAACCACGCTCCTGCTCACCCTCGCCGGGCTCATCCCGCCTATTGATGGGAGCGTGGAGCCTGGTGGGGCTGCATTGCGCGAGCGAAGCCTCTTCCTCGCCGAGGACGCGCACATCTTTGCCACCACCGTGCGCGACAATCTCCTCCTCGCGCGCGGTGACGCCACCGACGCGGACCTGCTCGAGGCCTGCGAAGCCGTAGGGCTGGGGGAGTGGCTCGCTACTCTTCCGGACGGCTTCGGCACCATCCTCGACGGCGGCGAGGACGCCCTCTCCGGCGGCCAGCGTCGCCGACTCCTGCTCGCCCGCGCAATGCTCTCGCCCGCCTCGATCCTGCTTCTCGACGAGCCCACTGAGCATCTCGACGCCGCGAGCGCGCTCCGACTGCTCGACGCGCTGCTCGACCGCGAGAACGGTCTGATCGACGCGCGCCGTACCGTCGTCGTTGCCAGCCATCTTGAGCCGACCGTCGAGCCGGATGAGTGGGTGCGGCTGGGCTGCTAGCTGGCGGCTTCTGCCGGGCGCGCCGCGGCTGGGCTCGCGGCAAACGCGATAGAAGCCGCGGAAAACCCAGGCCAGCTTCTATCGCGCTTGACGGTTTCCCGTGCTTCTGCCGGCCCGTCGGGTCCAGCGCCCCTAGCAACGAGCGGCTAGCGCCCCAGGGCCGATTCGAGGAACGGGCGCACCAGGGCAATGATGGTGTCCGCGGTGTCCTCGATGCTGCGCCCGGGCAGCACGCTGTAGCTGAGCAGCAGGCGAATGATCGTATCCGCGAGCACGCGCCGGTCCGTTTCCTCGATCTCGGGAAACCACTCCGAGGACAGCTCCACCATGCGCGCCGCAGCTCGCTCGAGAAGCCGGTCCCCATGCACGGTCAGCAGGGGCAACAGGCTCGCGGCCGAGGAGTCCTCGGTCAGGATCGCGTTCACTATCGGATTGTCCGACAACGCCTCGAGCACCAGCACCAGCATCCCGCGGACCGTGCCCACCGGATCATCCGCGCGGTGGGCGGGCGCTGGCAGCGCCCCGCGGATGACTCCGGTGAGCCGATCGACCTCCCGGTCCAGGTATGCGCTCGCAAGCTGCTCGCGGGTGCCGAACACCCGGTACAGCGTCGGCTTGCTCACCCCCGATGCCTGCGCGATCGCTTCCATCCGGGTCCGTGCCCAGCCACCGGCGCGGATCAGTCGATCAGCGGAGTCGAGCACCACATCGACCAGGAGCTCGCGCGCCTGCTCCGGGTAGGGGCGGGGCGCATCATCGGGAGTGTTCGGCACCCCTCTGTTCTACACGGGCGGTCTGCTACGCACCGGTGGTGGTGCCCGGGCCGGTAGCGCGTGCCTTCGCCTGATGCTTCGCGATGCGCGCGAGGACCTGCTCCCGCTTCGGCGGATGGATGTTCATCAGGGACGGATCGTTCCCGTAGAAATCGAACACGCGCTTGTCCATGACGCGGCGCCACAGCGGGGGGATCACCGCGAGCGTGATCATGGTGCCGTAGCCGCTCGGTAGCTGTGGTGCGTCCTCCATGTGCTGCAGTGCCTGGTATTCGCGAGTGGGATTCGCGTGATGGTCCGAGTGGCGTTGCAGCTGCAGGAGCATCAGGTTGCTCGGCATGGCGCAGGAGTTCCAGCTGTGGCGCGGAGCGCAGCGCTCGTACCGGCCTGATTCGGTCTTCTGCCGCAGCAGTCCGTAGTGCTCGAGATAGTTCACCGACTCGAATAGCAAGATGCTTACCCCTGCCGAGATCACGATGAAAGGGATGAGGGCAGGCCCGAAAAGCGCGATCATGGCTCCCCACAGCACGACGCTCATCGCCCAGGCGTTGAGCACGTCGTTGTGCACGCTCAGCACCCGATCGCCGCGGCGGCGCAGCCGGGTAGCCTCCAGGTTCCAGGCGGAGCGGATGCCACCGAAGGCTGTGCGGGGCAGGAACGTCCAGAACGACTCCCCGAGCCGCGACGAGGCGGGATCCTCGGGCGTGGCGACGCGAACGTGATGGCCCCGGTTGTGCTCGACGTAGAAGTGCCCGTAGCAGCACGGCGCGAGGGCGATCCGGGCGATCCAGCGGTTCACGGTTTCCTTCTTGTGGCCGAGCTCATGGGCAGCGTTGATCGCCAGCGCGGTGAGGTAGCCCACCGACCAGCTCAGGCCGAGGTAGCCAATCCACGAGATGTCCTGCTGCGTGACGATCCATGCGGCCAGGAACGTCACCACGTACTGCAGCGGGATCATCGTGTAGATGATCGCCCGGTAGTAGCGATCATTCTCCAGCCACCCCACCAGCTCCGGCGGGGGATTCTCTGGATCCTTGCGCACGAAGGTGTCGGCCAGCGGCATCAGGACGTGGAACACGATGGGGCCGATGAACCAGAAGAGCTCCCAGCCGGTCAGCTCGACCAGGCCCCACGCGACAAAGATGAGCAGTGGCATCAGCCCGCTGATGATGAACAAGTAGCGCTTGCGATCCCGCCAGGTTATGCCCAGGTCGGCGGGGGTGGGATGGGTGACGCTCATGGTGTCCTCTCCGTGCGCACGTCGGTGTGCAACACATCACACCTTGATTTTGACATAGTTCCCGCATGTGTCAACAGGTGAAACGAAATCGAATTCAGCGTTAACTCATGAGTTCAAGTGCTTGGCTGCGTAACGAGCAGGTGGCGGCGCTGCGGGAAGCGCGGGTTTCAGCCTGCGCTGCCTGCTGCTGCCTGAAAAAAACACTTGCCGCCGCCACGGGGCCGGGAGTAAACAAGTAGGTACACGAGAGAGGAGGTGGTCCAGCTGATTGGCTATAGGACACGTGAGGTGGCTGCCCGCTAGCAGCCGCGCCAGGGTCCGCCCTGTCGCGCGAGCGGCGAGCGAATCCCCAGCAGCAACCCAGCCCCCGGGACCGCCAGCACGTCCAGCTGGCACCGCGCCTCTCCTTGTGAGTGCGCACGGTCCCGGGGGCTGTTGCGCGGGGAGGTCCCGCAGTGGAAATCTGCCGCTGCGGCGGGAATCTGCGAGCGAAAGTCAACAAATCAGGCCCAAGAACCGGATATCTGTTGATTTTCGCTCGCAGATTCGGGGGTGACGGTTGGACCCTCCGGGGCGCCGGGGTCGCCGGCACAGCCGCGCCAGCGGGGTCACCGCCCCTGCGATTGCGTGACCAGCAGATCCCTCGCTGCCGACACCGTGTTCGGCAGCCACAGCATCTGGACGGGAACCAGGGGTGGGTCCGCTAGCTCGATGACGACCGCTTGGTGGTCCATCACGGGGCCAGGGGGGTCCGTGACGAATGCGACGCCCTCGTTGTCCAGGACAGCCGAGGCCGGTGGCGTGCCTTGTACCCGGTTGACCGTGATCATCGGCTCGAACCCGGCCCGACGACACGTGCTGAGGATGAAATCGGTGTAGAAGGAGGCTCCAGGCGGGCTCCAGACAATGATGCGCTCGCCGCGCAGATCGCTCACGGCAACTGATCGGCAGGCGGCGAGGCGATGGCTTGCCCGGACGGCGATCCGCGCCGGGGTGTAGGCGATGGTGGCGGCGGCCAGGTCCTGGGGGACGGCGACGCCCCGTCGCAGAGCTGCGTCGATCCGGCCTTCGAGAAGCGCCTGGTGGAAGGATCCCGGGTACATCTGGATCACGGTGATCGGCAGGTCGGGCAGCGCGGCGAGCACCGGCTCGAGAAGGCCATGGACTTCAGCAGGCGTGACGGCCGGCGTGTGCCCGATGACGAAGGGCTGCAGCGATTCGGCGGGCGCGTCGCGGGTCTGCCGCACTAGGTGATCGGCGGCCGCGAGCAGGACTCCCGCGCCGTCGTAGAGTGCCCGGCCAGCCTTCGTGAGCTGGACGTGGCGAGTTGTGCGATCGAAGAGCGCGACGCCCAGGTCTGCTTCGAGCCGGGCGATGGAACTGCTCAGGGCCTGCTGGCTCAGGTGGAGCTCCTGGGCCGCGCGGGTGAATCCTGCCGCGTCCGCGACGGCGAGGAACTGTTGCAGGCGGCGCAGGTCCAGTGGCGGAAGATTAACAACCATGGCTTGTCAATCTACCTCAACATTCTGTTTCTCATTTGTGGCCGACGCTCCTAGCGTGGAGTGTGCAATCAGCCAATCAAGCGGGAGCAGTGGCATGAACACATTGGAAGGCAAGTCGGCGGTCATCGCGGCCGGAGCGAAGAACCTCGGCGGACTGATCAGCACGGCACTGGCGCAGCGAGGCGTGAACGTGGCGGTCCATTACAACAGCGACAGCACCGAGGCTGATGCTGACAAGACCGTGGCCGCAGCACAGGACGCGGGCGTCAAGGCATTCAAGTTCCAGGCGGACCTGACCCGGCCCGAGAGCATCGCGGAACTCTTCGACGCCGCGGAAAGCGCCTTCGGCAGCGTCGACATCGCGATCAACACGGTGGGCAAGGTACTGCGCAAGCCCATCGTCGAGACCAGCGAGGACGACTACGACGCGATGTTCGACATCAACGCGAAGTCCGCCTACTTCTTCATCAAGGAAGCTGGTCGCCGCCTCAATGACGACGGCAGCGTTGTCACCATCCTGACTGCCCTCCTCGCGGCGTTCACGGACGGGTACTCCACCTACGCCGGAGGGAAGTCACCCGTAGAGCACTTCGCCCGCGCCGCCGCGAAGGAGTTCGCCGGTCGGGGCATCTCCGTGAACAATGTCGCCCCGGGGCCCATGGACACGCCCTTCTTCTACGGGCAGGAGACGCCCGAGCGCGTCGTCTTCCATAAGTCGCAGGCCATGGGCAATCGCCTGACGCGCATCGAGGACATTGCTCCCATCGTCGAGTTCCTCGTCGACGGTGGCCACTGGATCACCGGCCAGACGATCTTCGCCAACGGCGGATACACCACCCGCTAGATCTTGACGGAGGAAGGATGACCAGCGAGCTGCCCGCAGCAGTCCAGCAACTGATCGCCGCGACTGACTCTGGCGACCTCGAAGGGTTCCTCGGGAGCTATCCCGACGATGGCGTCGTGGACGACTGGGGCCGCGAGTAACCTTCCGCGCCACGACTGCAAACGCGATAGAAGCTGTGGGAAACCCCTGTTCAGCTTCTATCGCGTTTGGCGGTTTCTATCGCGTTTGCCGGCGGGCGCGGCGGCTCCACCGGCCTGCATGACCTACTCCTCGCCAGGGAAAGTCCCATCCACGTACAACCACTGCCCCTTCTCGCGGGTGAACCGGCTCCGCTCATGGAGGGAATGGCGCCGGCCGCCAGCGCGATATTCCGCGACGAACTCCACGACGCCGGTCGAATCCAGCAAGCTGCCCCGCTCGGTGCCGACGATGCTCAGTCCTAGCCATTCCTGTCCGGGATCGAGCTCGAGGCGCCGCGGCCTCGTCGTGGGATGCCATGTCCGCTGCAGGTATGCCACATCGCCCAGCACGAACGCGGTGTACCGCGAGCGCATCAACGCCTCTGCGGTTCCGGCCTTTCGTTCTCCGCTCAGCAGAGCGCCGCAGCACCCGTCGAGATCCTCGCCGCTGCCGCACGGGCATCGCGTGCTCATGACCACTCACTCATCCAGGCGAACTCATCACCGTCGCCGATCGCGTCACCAGGACGGTATTCGAGCGACACCCAGCCGTCGTAGCCGCCTGCTCGCAGGTCCTCCAGGTGCTCGCGCAACGGCACCGATCCCGTCCCCGGCGCGCCCCGGCCAGGTGCGTCGGCGATCTGCACATGCCGGATATCCGCCCGGTGCTTGTCGATCGCCGCGGGGATCTCTACCCCATTGGCAGCCCAGTGGTAGAGGTCCGCCAGCAATCCCGGCCGGATCCCCCAGGCAGAATCCACTTGGTCGATCAGCACCACCGCATCGCCGGGCGTGTGGATCGGGTAGCGTGGCGCGCCACTCAGCGGTTCCACCAGCACTGTCGCGCCGATCCGCTCGGCGGAGCGGGCCGCGAGGCCCAAATTCTCCACCGCTAGCTCGTCCTGCTCGATCGAGGAGAGCCCCTCCCGGCGATTGCCCGGCAGGGCGTTGAACCCCGTCGCGCCCAACTGCTCGCCAATGCCCACGACAACATCAACATTGTCCAGGAACTCCCGGCTGTGGCGCGGATCCGAGAGCAGCCCCCGCTCGCCCGCCGCGAGATCGCCCGCTGCGAAGTTCAATGTCGACAATCGCACTCCCGCATCGCGCACGGCGCTCACGAAGGCATCCACCTCCCGATCGGGCGGGCACGGTGAATCAAACGGCCACCAGAACTCCACTGCCTCGAAGCCCGACCGCCGCGCTGCGGCAGGGCGCTCGAGCAGGGGCAGATGCGTCAGCAGGATCGAGCAGTTGACAGTATAGGAATGCGCACTCATCGACGTTGATCCTAAAGGAGTCCACCGTGGCAACGACCGACGCGGCCCCGGACGCTGTTCCGGCCGCAGCAACCCCTGCAGTAGCGGTCGTCACCGGGGCCGGCAGCGGACTGGGTCGCGCTATCGCTCGCGAAATGCTCGACCACGGATACCGCGTCGCGCTCGCCGGACGCCATGCCGCCTCGCTCGACGAGGCCGGAGGGGGCCATCCCAACGCGCTCGCCATTCCCGCCGACGTGACTGACCCCGAGTCCGTTCGTTCCCTGTTCGCCGGGGTCATCGAAGCGTGGGGGAGGGTGGACGTGCTCGTCAACAACGCGGGAACGTTTGGGCCCGTCGGCAACCTCGACGAGATTGCGGTCGAGGACTGGACAGCCACGCTCACCACTAACGTCACTGGCTACTACCTGTGCGCGGCGGAAGCCATGCGCGCCATGAAGCAGCAGCCCGACGGTGGACGCATCATCAACAATGGCTCGATCTCCGCCCACGTCCCGCGCCCCGGCACCGCCGCCTATACGACCACCAAGCACGCCATCACGGGGCTCACGAAATCGATCTCGCTGGATGGCCGCCCCTTCAACATCGCGTGCGGGCAGATCGACATTGGCAATGCCGCGACCGATATGACCCACGGTTTCGCGGCTGGAGCCCGGCAGGCTGATGGCTCCATCAAGCAGGAACCCACCTTTGATGCTCGCCACGTCGCCGAGGCCGTCCGGCACATGGCAGACCTGCCCTTGAGCGCGAACGTGCAGTTCATGACGCTCATGGCGACGGCCATGCCTTACATCGGGCGCGGCTAGCTGCTCGTCGCCGGGGTCGTCGTCATCAGGCAGGGCCGCGGAGATTGCTCAGCGACTGGGTGGTGGGTCGCGGCGAGGTGGTGGGTCGCGCTCCTAGCCGATGAACCGCTGCAAGCGGGCCGACAATCGCGGCACTAGCTCGCCATCGGGGTTGATGCGCTCCTCCACGTATGCCAGATCGCCACCCTCGACGATCCCGTACAGGCGCTTCGCGCCGCCCATCAAGGCAGCCGACTGCGAACGAATGACCACATCGGTGGCAAGCTCCCATGACGACTGCGACAACGCCTCGCCGTAGTACAGCTCCACGACACCGGAGGCGTGGGTCAGCAGCAGCTCGATGACTTCCTCGCCATCGTGGTCGGCCACTCGCCAGAAACCGGACTCGCGCAGATCCGGGCCAACAAAGTTCTGCTCGTCATCGATCACCCACGTGCGCGAATCCCAAGCCAGGTACTCGCCGCCGTTGTGGGAAACGATGATCTCCTGGCCGAAGCGATAATCACCTGACTTGGGATGGTTGCCCTCGCCAGTGCCTCGCCACACACCCACTAGTGGGATGAGCGCCAGCAATGCATCGTTGAGGTTCTCGCCCTCGCGCAGGTTCGCGGTATCCGCGGGCAGGGGCAAGCCACCAAGCGACGGCACATTGCGCGCAGCCGTCTCCCGGGCGCGCTCCGCCGCGGCCTCGACCGCAGCGTTGCCGCTACCCGGCGCCGGCGCTATGCCGGAACCGTCTGCCTGCGCAGCGGCGCTCGGCCCAGCCGGGTCACGATCAGCTGGGTCGGGAGCGGCAGCGCCATCGCTCGGATTGTGCGCGCCACTCACTGCTTCTGCTCGTCCGTGACGAGGCGATACACCACGTACACGGAGAACCATGTGATCATCAAGCTGGACAGGACCAGGAGTGCCTCAAAGAAGTAAACCACCACGACTGAGATTGTATCCGCCCGCCTCGCGGCCAACCACACGGGGCGGCCGGAACGCCTGCGGTGCTAGGTCGTGCATGCCCGCGGCCCGTCCTCCGCAGCTGCCCCGGTGGAAACTTCTCCCGCTCCGAGGAGGAAAAGTCTCCACTGAGGGCGGCGAAACCAGTACCCAGAACCTTGGTCCCGCGACCATCACCCCACCCGCCAAGCCTCCGAAACAGCACACTGGCCCGGACCGTTCGTGACGGTCCGGGCCAGCGTTGGTGCCGGTATGGCCATCCTGGGATGGCTGCGCCGGTGGCTAGCGCGGTGGCCAGAGGGGCGCCCTGGCCACCGCGGGTGCTGCTATGCGCCGATGGTGATGTTTACCTCGTGGACGCCGTTGCTCTCGGGGGCCACGGTGGCCTGGCCGTTGCCGGCGTTGGAGAGGGCGCGGACGGTCCAGCTGCCGGGGGCGGCGAAGAAGCGGAAGTCTCCGCTGCCGGAGGCGACGACCTCGGCGGTGAACTCGCCGGTGGAGTCGAGGAGGCGGACGTAGGCGCCGCCTACCGCGGTGCCGTCCTGGCCGACGACCTTGCCGGTGATGACTGTTTCCTTCTCGGCGTCAACGCCGGAGGGCAGGTTGTGGCCCTG
This sequence comes from Hoyosella levis, assembly GCF_026008515.1. Taxonomy (GTDB): domain Bacteria; phylum Actinomycetota; class Actinomycetes; order Mycobacteriales; family Mycobacteriaceae; genus Lolliginicoccus; species Lolliginicoccus levis. Next base: position 163,846 of record NZ_BQYM01000004.1, on the reverse strand, counting down.
TACAGGTGCTCCGCACATTACTTTGCTGCTCCCAGTTCGATCGGTACGCCGACGAGAGAACCGTACTCGGTCCAGCTGCCGTCGTAGTTCTTGACATTGTCGTAGCCGAGGAGCTCGCGGAGCGCGAACCAGGTGTGGCTGGAGCGCTCGCCGATGCGGCAGTAGGCGATGATGTCCTTGCCGTCGTCGAGGCCCTCGGTCTTGTAGAGCTCGCGCAGCTCGTCGTCGCTCTTGAAGGTGCCGTCCTCGTTGGCGGCCTTGCTCCACGGCACGTTGATGGCGGTGGGGATGTGGCCGGCGCGCTGCGACTGCTCCTGCGGGAGGTGCGCGGGCGCGAGGATCTTGCCGGAGAACTCGTCGGGCGAGCGCACGTCGATGAGGTTCTTGCCACCGATGGCGTCGATGACCTCGTCGCGGAATGCGCGGATGGTGACATCCTGGGCCTGCGACTTGTAGTCGGTGGCCTCGCGGTTGGGGACCTCGGTCACGAGGGGGCGCCCGTCGAGCTCCCACTTCTTGCGGCCGCCGTCGAGGAGCTTGACGTCCTGGTGGCCGTAGAGCTTGAAGTACCAGTAGGCGTAGGCAGCGAACCAGTTGTTGTTGCCGCCGTAGAGGACGACGGTGTCGTCGTTGGCGATGCCCTTCTGCGACAGCAGCGCGTTGAACTGCTCCTGGTTGACGAAGTCGCGGCGTACGGGGTCCTGCAGGTCCTGCTTCCAGTCGATCTTGACGGCACCCTCGATGTGGCCGCCGTCGTAGGCCGAGGTGTCCTCGTCGACCTCAACGAGGACGATCTTGGGCTGGTTCAGGTTCTGCTCGGCCCAGTCAGCTGTGACCAGGACGTCGGAGCGAGCCATGGGTTTCCTTTCGTGAGGGGTGTGCGTGTGTGATTACGCTGCGGTGCCGCGCCCGGGGAGGGCGAGGCGAGCCGCGAGGGGGTAGATCTGGCAGCCGAGGCAGATGCCGAAGGCAGCGTTGAGGAATGCCGCGGCGAACGCGAAGCCAACGAGCACCTGCGCGGCGAGCAGAGCGCCCGCGAGGTAGGCAATGAGCCCGGCGGCGGCAAAGATGAGCCCAACGAACTGGGCGAACTGTACCGGTGCCGCGGGCTCGCGCTCGGTAACCGGGCCGAGGCGGGGCGCCACGATGCGGCTGAAGAGCATCCCGTAGGGGGAGTACCGGGGGCCGCGGGTGGCGCCGATGCCGAAGATGAGGGCCTGGGCGGCGAGAAGTGGCCACCAGTTGGTGGCGAGAACGAGGGCAAGGACGGCGGTAGTGATCCACGCGGCGAAGCGGGGACCACGCACGTCAATGCCGGGTGTGGTCTGGGTGAGTGCCATGGGGTCTGCTCCTGGTGTTGAGGTTCCCGCGCGTGGCACGGGGTCAACTATGGGCCTGGACGGGAATTCGTCTGGGCGTGGCGGAACAGCGACGCTCGCGCGTCACATGCTGTTCCGGCTCAGGAACAGAGACAACAACAGCTACCGAGGCGGCACAGGTCTACCGTGCGGCGTCGGGTGAGCATGAGCTCATGGTTGGTCTGCACGGTTCTCACCATACCGCGCTCTCTCGTTTTGTCAGCTTTCATGTCCACTTATTGAGACGAGTGCATCGGCGAGGGCTTCGCGTGTCGGCACTCCGGGAATGCGAAAGCGCTGGTGGCCATGGGTGTCGTAGAGCAGCGTGGTGGGCAGCGAGAGAATGCCGAGCTCCCGGCTGAGTCGCGGATGCGCGTCGATGTCGAGCTCGATGTGGGTGACATCCGGGAACTCGGGCAGCGTGCCCTCGATCACGCGGCGCACAGCGGCGCAGGGGCCGCACCAGTCGGCGGTGAAGTGCACGATGGTGGCATGGCCGGGAAGCACTCCGGCTTCGACGAGGCCCTCGTGGTGCGGCGCGCGGGAGAGGGTGCTGGGCGCGGCGGCGATGACGCTGCCATGACGGCGCTGCCAGAGCAGCCCGATGGCGGTGGCGATGGCAGTCGCGCTGCCGAGGATGATGAGCCCGGTCATGGCTGTCCTGCCCTGTCCGTGGCCCTGTCGTGGTCGAGGTCGAGCCTGACGTTCTCGGTGATGGCCTCGACGACGATGCGGCCGCCCTGCGGGTAGGCGTAGGCGGGTTCCTGGCTGAATGGCACCTCGGGAATGGTCATGGTCATCTCGAAGGAACGCAGGGCTTGCTCGCGCAATTCCTCGGGGATGGGGATATCGCGGTCGCGGTTGGGGCCGTTGTAGAAGCGCAGGGGCGCGATGGTGAGCACATTGCCCTCGAGGCGGAGGCGCGCTTCGACGGTGACGGGTTCCTCGTCGATCGATTCGGGTGGCGTGGCGGTGAGCATGACGGGGCGGAACCTGTTGATGACATCCTCGGTGGCGGCATCGAACGCGTCGATGAACGTGACGGGGAAGAAGGAGAGCCGCAGGTCAGGGAGATCGAATTGCCGCCCGAGCTCGGTCTGCCCCATGACGACCCGTCCGGTGAGCTCCTCGGCGGCGAGTGCGGTGATGCGCTGCTGGTACCAGCGGTCCGGGGTGATCCGCGCACCGGTCAGCGCTGCCTCCAGTGAGACACGCCCGGCGTAGTCGGTGGGCACATGCTCGACCTGGATGTCGATCTTGTCGTACTGGCCGGTGATGATCTGGGGGAGCACCGGGAAGCCCCGCAGGATCACCTGCGGATCGGAGTCGAGCTGAGCGCTATCGCGCAGCGCGCGGGAGATCCTGTGCTCGGCATATGCTGCGGTGCCGAGCTCGGCGATGATGGCAGCGGCGAGAAGGACGAGGACACCTAGGATCAACTTGCGCACTCCCCTATTGTTACTGACACCGGGCGGTAGAACGTCCGTACTGTGAGACTGACGCGTTAGTCTGTGTGGGTTCGAGCGACGCTCATGCCTTGCGGCGGGCAACCTCGGGCTGCTGGCTACCAGTGGAGATGAGGAAAGGGGACGGCGTGGAGCTGCTCTTGCTGACGGCCGATCCAAACCCGGAAGCGGTCCTGCCGTCCTTGGCTCTGCTGCCCCATACGGTCCGCCCCGCGGCGGCTGATGTGTCCTCCTTGCTGGAGACGAGCAACGCGGATGTGGCGCTGGTCGATGCGCGCAGCGACCTTGCCTCGGCGCGGGGGCTGTGCCGGATCCTCGCGAGCACCGGGGCCTCGGTACCAGTGATCGCGGTGCTCAACGAGGGCGGACTGGTCGCCGTCAGCTCCGATTGGGGAATCCAGGACATCCTCTTGCCCGGTACCGGCCCGGCGGAGCTGGATGCGCGCTTGCGGCTGCTGGTGGGCCGCACCACGATGCAGGCGCCCGAGGAGGAGACCGGACTGGTCACCCTGGGTGATCTGATCATCGACGAGGGCACCTACACCGCCCGGCTGCGGGGCAGGCCGCTCGACCTCACCTACAAGGAGTTCGAGCTCCTCAAGTACCTGGTGATCAACGCTGGCCGGGTGTTCACGCGCGCGCAGCTGCTCCAGGAAGTGTGGGGCTACGACTTCTTCGGCGGCACCCGCACCGTCGATGTGCATGTCCGGCGCCTGCGCGCCAAGCTCGGCGCCGAGTATGAATCGCTGATCGGCACCGTGCGCAACGTGGGCTACAAGGCCGTGCGACCGACCAAGGCGAGCAAGGCAACCCAGGAACCGGCCGCCAGGGATGCCGACGACGAGCTCGGCGTGACGGACGACGATTCGACGAACCAGGACCAGTGAGGTAGTGCCGCCGATGGAGATCGTGCCACTCGACAGCGACCGCGAGGCCGAGGTGGCCGCGTTGCTCGGCGCCGCGCGGGATCACGATCAGGCTAGCCCGGTCTCCGAACAGGGATTGCGGGCGCTCGCGGGGGAGATCGAGTCGCACAACGTCGGGGTTCTCGACGAGGGCAACCTGGTGGGGATCGCCACAGTGCGCTGGGAGAACGGCACGGCCAACGTCGAGCTCGCGGTGCATCCGGGGGAGCGGCGGCGGGGCGCGGGCAGCATGTTGCTCTCCGGCATTCGCGCGATCGCCGGAACTGGCGCGCAGGTGTGGTCCCACGGCGACCTGCCAGCGGCGCGTGCCATGGCGAAGGTCAGAGGACTGTCGCGGACCCGGGAGCTGTTGCAGATGCGCCGTCCGCTTGGCGAGGGCAGCACTCCCTTGCCCGCTCCAGCGCCGCTCGAGGGCGCACGGATCACCACCTATGCCGACAGCGCGACGAATGCTGGCGCACTGGACAGGGAGATCGTGCGGGTCAACAATGCGGCGTTCGCGTGGCATCCCGAGCAAGGCGGCTGGACGGTAGGCGATGTGGAAGAGCGCCGCGGCCTGCCGTGGTTCGACCCATACGGCCTGCTGCTCGCCTTTGGCGCGGACGACCACGACAGGCTGCTGGGGTTCCACTGGACGAAGATCCACCCGGCAGAGGGCGATGAGCCGAGGATGGGCGAGGTGTACATCGTCGGGGTGGATCCCGCGGCGCACGGTCGTGGCATCGGGCGCGCCCTGACCCTGGAAGGCATGCGCCACCTGCAGGAGCAGGGGCTCGCCACAGTGAGCCTCTATGTGGAGTCGGACAACAAGGCGGCTTTGCGCACGTACGAGCGGCTGGGCTTCGAGCGGGTCTTCACCGATGTGGCCTACACCCTCGGCTAGACCTGCTAGACGGAGTCCTCCGGGATCTTTCCCGTCACGAGGTAGATGACCTTGCGGGCAACCTCGACGGAGTGGTCAGCGAATCGCTCGTAGTAGCGCCCGAGCAGCGTGACATCGACGGCGGCGGCCACACCGTGCTTCCATTCGCGATCCATGAGCACGCTGAACAGATGACGGTGCAGGTCGTCCATGGCATCGTCCTCGTCGAGCAGCTGGAGGGCCTGCTCGGCATCGTGGTTCTCGAGCACCTCCGCCGCTCCCTTGGCGAGGTGCGCGGCCACGCGGCCCATCTCGGCGAAGTAGGCCTTGACCTCTTCCGGGAGTGCCTGCTTCGGGTGGCGCCGCCGGGTGATCTTCGCGACGTGGAGCGCGAGGCGGCCCATCCGGTCGAGGTCGTTGACGGCCTGGATGCCGGATACTACGGAGCGCAGGTCCCCGGCCACTGGCGCTTGGAGCGCAAGGAGCGCGAAGGCCTTCTCCTCGCACGAGGCTCGCATCGCATCAAGCTCGTCATGGTCGGAGATGACCTTCTCGGCGATCGCAAGATCGGCCTGCAGGAGTGCCTGCGTGGCCGATGCCATCGCCGCATCGGCCTGTCGGCACATCGTGGCGAGAGAGAGCGACAGGTCGGCGATCTTCTCGGTGTAGGCAGCTCGCATGGTGACTTAGCCTACGTTGCCAAGCGGGAATCGTCATTCGCGCGTGTTGAACGACGCGTGAATTCACGTGCAGGACAGGTCGCCGGCGTTGGTGACAGACAGATCCTCGGGGAGCGGCACATGCTGCACCACGGAGCCGTCCTCCATGATCGACACCTTTGTCCCAGGGCTGGCTGGTGCTGCCACCGAGGCATCGGAGTCGGTTCCCAGGATGATCTCGACGATGCTGCCGAGGCCGCGACGTTCCTGCAGCACCGCGCTGGGGAAGGAGGACGCGATGGTGGCGGCCTCGGCCTCGTTGCCCTCCGCATAGCGGATCACGGTCTGGTTGAGCACGCGCGGGTGGTCGCCCACGCTGTAGATCTGGAAGCCATGCCCCGCGAGAGCGCTCGCTGCGCTCCCGGCGATGCCAAGGGTTCGGGAACCGTTGGAGACCTGCACGCTCACCTGGCTAGGGTCTACCGCTTCGGCATCGCGTGGCTCGGCCTGCCCGGCGGCGGGAGGGGAGTCGCTGGACGAGCCGGGGGGCGCATCATTGGTGTTGTCGTCGCTGCTCGCCGCAGGAATCTCCTCGCCGGGCAAGGGCCAGTCGTAGATGATCGCGTCGAAGATGGCATCGATGTCGCGGTCGCGGGGGATCTCGTTCATCTGCTCGTTCGGGCCCGCGGTGGGAATTGTGAGGAACGTGACCTGTCCCGCGTCGACACCCTGCATGGAGCGGGCGAGCATCAGTAGTGATTCCGCGTCGACGTTCTCGACGAACGTGTGGCTGACGAACGCATCGATGAAGCTGTTGAGCTTGGTGGGATCGAGCAGGACGCGGCTGGAGAGGACCTCGCGGAGCAGCGAGGACAGCAGCACCTGCTGCCGGTGCATGCGGCCGTAGTCGTTGGTGCCCTCGGAGGGAACGTGGCGCGCGCGCACGTAGTCGAGGGCGGTTGGCCCGTTGATGACCTGGCGTCCCGCCTCGGGGATGATGAGCCCGAGCTCGTCGTCCCACATCGGCTGGGTGGCGCATACCTCGACACCGCCGATGGTGTCGACCATGTCCTGGAAGCCCGCGAAATCAATGCCGACGAAGCGGTTGATGTTCATTCCCGAGATCTGCTGGACTGCTTTGATCAGGCATTTCGGGCCGCCGGTGTAGTAGGCGTCGTTGAGCTTGACGTTGGGTTCCGGGGGGACGTAGTTCTCGGAGTAGGTGGCGGAATCGTTGTCGAAGCGCTGGCAGCGGGGGCGGGTGATGTTCAGGTCGCGCGGGAAGGAGACAGCGACGACGCGCCGCCGGTCAGCGGGGATGGTGACCAGCATGATCGTGTCCGATCGGGCACCTTCGTGCATCCAGCCGGTGCCGCCGATCTGCGCGTTGATGCCCGCGCGGCTATCGACACCCACCACGAGGAACGTCTCGTCGCCGGCCTGGTCATCCATGCCGCGCACGTCATCGGAGCCCATGTCCAGTGCTTCGATGACGGTGAGGTTGTTATTGGTGCTGCGGATGTAGTTCCACACCGTTCCGGTGAGGACGAGCGCGCTCAGCGACACGAGCGCGATCATGACGCGCGCAGCGATGAGGATGCGGGGATGCCGGTGCGCGACGGGGGAAGGCGGCATGACCACGCCGACCTGTCCTGCCGCGCGGGGCGTGCCGCTGCTAGGCGAATCGCTCACTCATCCATCCTCGGGTCCTGGTGCGCGCCACGGCCCCGGCCGTGGTGGGCCGGTCCGCGGGCAAAGTAGTTCCTACTAGAGTAAGCATGCACACCAGTGCACGCGCCATCATGGCAGTATCGATACCCCAATCCTGGGGGCTAGCGTGACGAATGGTGCGAGTGTTGCAGGATTGCTAGCCGCCGGAATGCATCATGTCCGCCCCCTCCGGGACCGCGCAATCATCGGGATCCTCCAGCCATCCCTCGGGCAGCATCACCTTTCCCGGTGATCCCTGCCGCCCCCGCGGGCCCTCCGCCGCAGCGGGGAACGGGACATCCGGGTCAAGCTCACTGAGCAGCGTTTTCAACTGGGCGAGGCTTTCCACGAGCGAGAGCGCCGACCGCAGGTCCGAGCCAGCGGGGAACCCCCGCAGGTACCACGCGATGTGCTTGCGCATCTCCCGCGTGCCCCGATGCTCGCCATGATGGTCCACGAGCAGCTCGGCGTGCCGCTGCATGATCTGCGCCACTTCGCCCAGCCGCGGTGGCTCGGGCACCGGATTGCCATTCAGCCGGGCGCTCAGCTCCGCGAACAGCCACGGCCGTCCCAGGCAGCCCCGGCCAACCACCACGCCGTCGCATCCCGTGACCGCCATCATCCGTTCGGCATCCTCCGCCGCGAAGATGTCGCCATTGCCAAGCACCGGGATCGTGGTGACGTGCTGCTTGAGGCGAGCGATCTCGTCCCAGTCCGCCACGCCCGAGTAGCGCTGCGCCGCCGTCCGGGCATGCAAAGCCACCGCGGCCGCGCCCTCGCCCTCCGCGATGCGCCCCGCATCAAGATGCGTGTGGTGGTCGGCATCGATGCCAATGCGGAACTTCACCGTCACCGGGATCGACGTTCCCTCGGTCGCCCGTACCGCGGCCGCCACGATCTGGCCGAACAGGTTGCGCTTGTACGGCAACGCCGCGCCACCGCCCTTGCGCGTCACCTTCGGCACGGGGCAGCCAAAGTTCATGTCGATGTGATCAGCGAGGTCCTCCTCGACGATCATCCGCGCCGCCTCATAGGTATAGCGCGGATCCACCGTGTAGAGCTGCAGCGAGCGTGGCGTCTCGGTCGGGCCGAAGGTCGTCATGTGCATCGTGGCCTCATTGCGCTCTACCAGGGCGCGCGCCGTGACCATCTCGCATACATACAGCCCCGCCGTGGACCCTGCCCGCGCCGTCTCGATCTCCCGGCAGAGCGTGCGGAACGCCACATTGGTGATACCGGCCATCGGGGCGAGCACCACGGGGCTGCCGAGCTCGAGGGACCCGATGCGCAACGGGGCGGGAGAAGTCTTGGATGCCACCATCGTGCTAGTTCTTGCCCCCACCGAGCAGGCCGCCCAGCACGCCGCCGAGCCCGCCCTGCGACTGCTGCCCGCTCAGCACGCTGCCCAGCATTCCACCGAGGCCACCCTTGCTGCCCATGTATTGCTTTGCCAGGTAGGCCATCACGATCGGCGCGATCATCGGCAGCACCTTCGCCACTAGTGATTCATCGCCACCGCCCGTGCCGTCAGCGCCATCAGCGAGCGCACGGATCGCTGTGTCCTTGTCCTCGCCGAGGATGCGGTCGACAATCTTCTCGCCATCGTCCGTATCGACCTCGTCGAGATTGATCTCGCGGTCCGCCAGGGTCGTGTCCCGGCCATCGAGCGCGCTGGCCAGGGAATCCGCGCCCTGCGAATCCTGCGCGTTGCGGTCGAGCCTGCCGAGCAGCGTGGGCAGGGCCTGCTTCACCACGCCCTCCGCGGTGGAATCATCCACTCCGAGCTTCTGGGCGATCTGGCTGATGGGGACCTGGCGGAGCAGATCGTCGAGCGCGGCCATGGCAGGGACCTTTCCTTGAAGCGGGCAATCACGTACGACGATAACCGCGCGGGGTGGGACCGGACCAGGATCCGGTCTCGGCGAGCGAGTGATCCAGCCGCGGGAGCGGGGCGATCGCTTTGCGGTTGTGCGCGCTTTCGCACCCGGTTTCGCGGGCTAGGGGGTGCATTCGGTAACACTTCCGGCGCGGTGCCCGCCCCACCCGGGATGGCCAGGCGGGGGAGTGATGTGCCCCCTCTCGGGCTCGAACCGAGGACCTGCGGATTAAAAGTCCGTAGCTCTACCAACTGAGCTAAAGGGGCATGTTCCGTGGGAACGCACCCATGCTAGCGAACGCGGCGGTTATTTAGCACACCGGCGGGGTGGTGCGCGGCGTGCATGGCATCCCGCCTCTTGAATACCCCCTGGGGTATTGCGCTATGCTGATGGCATGCCCCAGGGGGTTACGGATAGGAATCCCCGAGCGAATCCCACCACGAGGAGGCCAGGATGATCCTGGAGCAGTACTACATCGACTGCCTCTCGCACGCGTCGTACCTGATCGGCGACGAGAAGACCGGCAACGCTATCGTCGTCGACCCCCGGCGTGACATCACCGAGTACCTCACCGACGCCAAGGCCCACGGGCTGACCATCATCGGCATCATCAACACCCATTTCCACGCGGACTTCGTCTCCGGCCACCTCGAGCTCGTCGAAGCCACCGGCGCATGGATCGGCTTCGGCCACCGCGCCGACACCGAGTACCCCATCAAGCGGCTCCACCACGGCGAGCGCCTCAGCCTCGGCGACGTCGGCATCGAGATCCTCGAGACGCCCGGCCACACCTGGGAATCCATCAGCCTTCTTGTCCGCGAGACCGCGCAAGCCAGCCCCACGGCCGTGCTCACCGGAGACTCCCTGTTCATCGGCGACGTCGGTCGGCCCGACCTCGCCAATCTCGGCGATGGCAGCAACACCGACCTCGCCCGTGCCATGTACAGCACCATCCACAACGTCCTGCTGACCCTGCCCGATGACGTCATCGTCATGCCTGCCCACGGCGCGGGCTCCTCGTGCGGGAAGAACCTCTCCACCGAGCTCACCTCCACCATTGGCGAGCAGCGCCGCACCAATCTGTCCGTACAGCCCATGAGCGAGGGCGCCTTCGTCGCGCTCATCACTGATGGCCAGCCCGCGGTGCCCGGCTACTTCCTCACCGACGCTGAGCTCAACCGCCGCAACCGCGCCCTGCTCGCCCAGGACCGCCACGTCCCCGCGATCACCGCCGCGTACGTCGCCCAGCATCTCGACAACGGAGGAGTGGTCCTCGACGCCCGCTCGCCCGACGATTTCGCGGACGGCCACGTCCGCGGCTCCGTCAACGTCGGGTTCGATGGCCGCTTCGCCGAGACCGGCGGCATGGTCGCCGGGCCGCAGGACGACATCATCGTCATCACCTACCCGGGCGAGGAGCAGGACGCGGCGATGCGCCTCTCCCGCATCGGCTACGACAACGTCATCGGCTACCTCGCCGTGAGCGGCACCAGCTTCCCCGCCGCGCTCGCTGGACGTGTGGCGCCCGCGCCCCGCTACACGGTGGAGGAACTCGCCACGAGCCTCGACGCGGTGACTCTCGTGGACATCCGCAATCCCGGCGAGCGCGAGGGCGGCTACATCGAGGGCTCCGTCCACATCCCGCTCGCCCAGCTCGACGCGCGTCTCGGTGAGCTGCCCGCGGGCAAGCCCATCGTCGTGCACTGCGCCGGGGGGTGGCGCTCCAGCGTCGCCGCCAGCCTGCTGCGCGCCCGCGGGATCGGCGGAGCGAGCGACCTCGTGGGTGGCTACAACGCCTGGCTCGCGGAGCACGCGGCGGTGTAGGTGCGCGGCCCGCTCCGATCGTGAGGATCCACCCACGTACAGCGTGGCCAGGCTTTCACGATCGGGGCTAGCGCGGCCGAGTGCGCAACAATGGGCCGATGAGCCGCCAGTCCCGCCGCAGCCAGGGCCCCAGCCAGGCAGCCCGCCGCCAGGATTCCCGCAGCCAGGCCAGCCGCGTTCCCGCAGCGCCCGGCCAGGATCCGTGGGCTACTGGTGTGCTACCCGTCGACTCGGGCACCTGCGAGCTCGTGGCGGAGGGCGAGGGCGGCTGGGTGCTGTACGTGAATGGGGCGCCAAGCTCGTTCATCTCCCCGGGCGATCCCCGCCGCCTCGGCTTTGGCTACATGCACTGGATCGCGGCCGCTATCGAATGCCAGCGGCCGGGCGACGGCGCGGGATTGCGGGTGCTGCATCTCGGCGGGGGCGCGTGCACGTTGCCGCGATATGTGGCAGAGGTGCTGCCGGGCGCGCGGCAGCTCGTGGTGGAGATCGACGCGGAGCTCGCGCGGCTGGCGCGGGAGTGGTCGGACCTGCCGCGGGCGCCACGGTTGCGGATCCGGGTGGGGGAGGCCCGCGAGGTGGTGGAGGGGCTCTCGCCGGGCACGAGGGATGTGATCGTGCGGGATGTCTTCGCGGGCGACGAGACGCCGCGAGCGCTGACGACGACGGGCTTCCTCGATGGGGTGCGTCGGGTGCTCCCTCCGGGCGGGACGTACGCGGTCAATTGCGGGGCGCTGAGGGGGCTGCGCGAGGCGCGGGAGGAGGTGGCGACCCTGCTCGCCCGCTTCGGCCATGTCCTGATCGTCGGTGATCAAGCCACGCTGAAGGGACGTCGACCAGGGAACGTCGTGGTGGTAGCCAGCGATGCGCCGATCGATGCGGTGGCACTGGGGGCGAGGCTGCGCGGTGGGGCGGACGCAGCGGTGGTGCTGGACGGGGACGCGGTCGTGGAGTTCCGCAAGGGTGCGCAGCCCCGGGAGGATCCCGCGCCCGGGTTGCTATCGGAATAGCCCGATGATGACGTCGCCGAGGATCACGGCGGCGAGCACGAGGACGAGGTAGGAGAACCAGCGCTGGAGCTGGCGGGCACTGATGCGGTGGGCAACGCGTTGCGCGGCGAGCGAGCCAACGATGGCGGTGGCGGCGAAGACGGCTGTGATGGTCCAGTCGAGCTCAACGGTTCCGAGGTGGGAGGCGAGCCCGGCGAGCGAGTTGGCGATGATGATGAGCAGTGATGTCCCGACCGCGATGGACATGGGCAGGCCGAGGAGCAGGACGAGCGCGGGGACGATGAGGAATCCGCCGCCCACCCCGAACATGCCAGTGAGCACGCCGACAGCGAGCCCGGCAGGGATGGACCGGGAGGAGCAGCGCTTCCAGTTGATGTGGGGTGGCCCGCCGCCTTCCTCGGTGACGGCGCACGCGGTTCCGGTGTGGTCGGGGCTGTGGAGCATGCGGTACGCGGCGAGGATCATGATGGCGGCGAATCCGGCAAGGAGCACGTCCTCGGGGATTGCGCGGCCGATCCAGCCGCCGAGCAGTGCGGCGGGCACACCCGTGGCGGCGAAGATGCCCGCCAGGCGCCAGTTGACTGCGCGGAGGCGAGGGAGGACTCCGGTTGCCGAGGCGAGCGCGACGACGATGAGGGAGAGCGGCACCGCTTGGTGGATGGGCATGCCGACGACGTAGACGAGGGCGGGCACGGCAAGGATGGCGCCGCCCCCGCCGAGGAGGCCGAGGAGGATGCCGATGGCGATACCGAGAATGGCAACGGTGATGGTGGTGGCCATGCTTGCTCCCGTCCTGCCGCCAGTGAATCGTGCTTGGCCCAGGATATACCCTATGGGGTATCAAGGGCCATGGCGCGGGGCGCGCCTGGCTCCACGAACCATCATGCGCCCATCGCGCGGAGCTGCGCGCCGCCTTTGCCCGCCTAGGCGATCGTCTGCATCCACCAGTGAAGGGCAGGGCGCGGATCCGAAGGTGTTGCGGGGGTGTGATTACCAGCGGAAACGAAAACTGACCACGCGTTTTGTGTTTTCTCCAAGTTCTGTCCTATGCTAGTCCCGCTCCCAACGGAAACCTGTTGGGGATGCCGGCCAGGAAACTGGCAGGCCCCCTTCGTCTAGAGGCCTAGGACGCCGCCCTTTCAAGGCGGTAACGCGGGTTCGAATCCCGTAGGGGGTACGCTCTCCTAGGTCTTGGCGTAGTAGAGTAACGATGCATGGCCCTGTGGCGCAGTTGGTTAGCGCGCCGCCCTGTCACGGCGGAGGTCGCGGGTTCGAGTCCCGTCAGGGTCGCAAGTCCAGTAATGGGCATGTTTTCATCGCCGGGAACGGCGTTGATCCGGCCAGGTAGCTCAGTTGGTACGAGCGTCCGCCTGAAAAGCGGAAGGTCGCCGGTTCGATCCCGGCCTTGGCCACATTAAGTCCCCCAGGTTCAACCTGGGGGATTTTTTGTATCCCGGGGACGTGCGGCTCCTTCGCCTGCCCGTGCGAGGCCGCCACCCGGCGGCGGTGGGTGCTCGCGCCCGGCCAGTGGAAACTATTCCCGCGAGCGGGGGGAGAAGTTTCCACCAGGACGAGGATGTCGGCCAGCGGGCTAATGGACGATCAGCCGCCGCCGAGATGGTCGGCAGCCGCCGACAGGGGTTTCCTTCAAGCGAGCCCACCAAGCCACCCGGTATGCGTCTGGCGATTCGGGGCCCTAGATCGTAGTGTTTGGGGAATGAGTGGATGGTCTTCGGCGGAGATGGGCGGCCAGGCGGGCCGCACGGTGATCGTGACGGGCGCCAATAGCGGACTGGGCGCGGTGACTACTCGCGAGCTCGCGGCGAAGGGCGCCTCGGTGGTGATGGCGTGCCGCGATACCGCGAAGGGCGAGCAGGCGCGGGAGGCCATCGTCAAGGATCATCCTGATGCGGACCTGGAAGTGCGCGCGCTCGATCTCGCGGACCTGAGCTCGATCTACGAGTTCGCGAAGGACGTCTCGACGTTCGACGTGCTGATCAACAACGCGGGCGTGATGGCCGTGCCGAAGTCGCGCACCAAGGATGGCTTCGAGATGCAGTTCGGCACGAACCATCTGGGGCATTTCGCGCTGACGGGCTTGCTGCTGGGCCGCATCCGCGATCGGGTGGTGACGGTCTCGAGCATGGCGCACACCCTCGGCTCCATCGATTTCGATGACCTGAACTGGGAGAAGCGGAACTATCAGCGGTGGCGCGCGTACGGGCAGTCGAAGCTGGCCAACCTGCTGTTCACCTATGAGCTGCAGCGTCGTCTCGCGGATGCTGGCTCGCCGGTACGGTCGGTGGCCGCGCATCCGGGCTATGCGTCGACGAACCTGCAATCGCACACCCAGTCGGTGCAGGACAAGCTGATGGGCATCACCAATCTTGTCCTGGCGCAGAGTGCCTACGCGGGCGCCCAGCCGAGCTTGTACGCCGCGACGGCTCCGTCGATTCCCGGTGGCAGCTTCGTGGGGCCGGGTGGCTTCCGGGGCATGCGGGGGGCTCCTGTGCTGGCGAGATCGAATCGTCATTCGCGTGATGTTGCGGTAGCTGGTCGGCTTTGGGAAGAATCCGAAGCACTCACTGGTGTGGTGTACGACATTCGTCAGCGCCGTTGACGTAGTGGGGGCATTGGGCTAGGCACAAGAACAGTCTCGCGCTGCAGTGCGTCGGCCCAGGCAGGACTAGCCCAGAGAGGCGCGGGCAGGACAGGCGCGGGCAGGGTTGGCCCAGCCAATATGGGCAGGCTAGGCACGGCACGAGACTGGGACTGGGGGTGGGCATCCTGAGCGCGGCAGCACGCATGCTTCCCACTGGCTTCTCGGTACGTCTCGATAGCAAGGTGCGCATCGTCGATGATGGGTGCGTGCTGCTCGCTCCCTGGGGTACGGTGCTGCGCTTGTCCATCGCGCAGGCAGCTTGCCTCGACGACGGGGTTGTCGAGGTCGTGGACGAGGCTTCCTCGAAGCTGGCGCGCATGCTGCTCGACGAGCAGTTCGCGCATCCGCGCCCGCTGAAGGGACCGGGGCGCGCCGATCTGACGGTGGTGATCCCGGCGCGCGGCGATGCTGATGCGGTGCGCGAGGTAGTCGCGAGCCTCGGTGGGGTAGCGGTGATCGTGGTCGATGACTGCACGGACGTCCCTATCGAGTGCGCGCGCGCCACGGTGATCCGGCATGACCGTGCGTTCGGCCTGGCAGAGGCGCGGAACACCGGATTGCGCGCGGCGCGCACGCCGTACGTGGCATTCCTGGATCCGGGGGTGGCACCGGATGCGCTGTGGATCGAGGCGACCCTGGCGCACTTCGCGGACCCCGATGTGGCGATGGTGGTGCCGCGAGTGCTGCCGCTGCCGGGCCGCAAGCGCTGGATCGAGCAGTATGAATCGATGCGTCCGGCGATGGACCCGGGGCGGCGCGAGTGCGACCTCAATACCCGGCGCTGGGACTACAGCGTGCCAACGACGGCCCTGGTGGTGCGGCGCGATGCGGCGGTGAAGGTGGGGGGCTTCGATGGAGCATTCCCGGCTTTCAACGCGACGGACCTGTGCGTGCGGCTCGGTCGCGCGGGCTGGCGGGCACGGTTCGATCCGGTGGCGGTAGTGCGCGCTTCGGCCCCCTCGTCGATGGTGCCGTGGCTGCAGATGCGGGCGGCCACCGGCTACGGCTCGGCGCGGCTATATGTGACGAAGTCGAGCCCGGAGCGCATCGCTGCGGTGGCGCGCTCGTGGTTCGTGCTGGGCCTGACCCTGTTGCTGGCGGGCGCCCGGCGGGCGGCACTGGTGTCCGCCGTGGTGAGCGTGGTGCACACCGTCCGGCTGGCGCGGGCGATCCCGGTGGATGAGCGTCCGTTGTGGACGGCGATGTCGATGAGCGCGCTGGGCCTCAGCGGGATGGCGCAACGCTGCGCGGTCCTGATGCTGCGCAACGTCTGGCCTGTGACGATGCTGGCGGTGGTGCTGTTCCCGCGGGCCCGCCGGGTAGTGCTGGCGGTGATGATGGCGGAGGGCGTGGCTGATTGGCTGGCGCGCCGAGATGTGCCGGACCGCATCGATATGGCCCGGTTCGTGGTGCTGCGCCGTCTTGATGATGTGGCGTTCGGCTGGGGATTGTGGCGCGGCCTGCTCGAGGTGCGCTACGGGGATTCGTCCTCCTCGAGCACGGGCTGGAAGGCGCGTGGCGTGGCTCCGGTCCATCTCCTGAACGCGCGGCGGAACGCGCTGGGCTCGGAGAACCCGAGCGCGGTGGCGATCTGATCGGTCGTGTCGCCGCGGCGCAGCCGGGCGAGCGCGGCCTCGCGCAATACCTCGTCGCGGATGCGGTTGGCGGTGGTGCCCTCGCGGTGCAGGAGCCGGCGCAGGTGTGATTCGCTGAGCGCGAGCTTGGAAGCGATCTGCTCGTTGCTGGGCAGCTCGTGCAGTGGCGAGCGTTGCAGCATCCGGAGCACCTGCGTCGTGCGGGGCGTGTTCCCGGCTGGTTCGGTGAACAGCCTGGCGGGCGCGGTGCGGAGGAACTCGAGGAGGGATTGCTCGGTCTGCACGATGGGGGCGTGGAGCGCGCGGGGCTCGAACACGATGGCCGCGGTGGGTGCGCCGAGCGTGGGTGTCACGCCGAAGAGCGCCCGGTAGAAGGTGGGCGCGTAATCGTCGCGCGCGGGGTAGGGCAGCGCGACGCGGGCCGGGGCGATGGGGTGGTCGATCAGCCAGGCAGCGAAGCGATGGATCAGCAGGAACGCGAGCTCGATGAGCAGCTGGGTGGCCTCGTCGGGGTGGTGGCCGCGCAGGTC
This sequence comes from Hoyosella levis, assembly GCF_026008515.1. Classification (GTDB taxonomy): domain Bacteria; phylum Actinomycetota; class Actinomycetes; order Mycobacteriales; family Mycobacteriaceae; genus Lolliginicoccus; species Lolliginicoccus levis. The sequence continues at coordinate 147,367 of NZ_BQYM01000004.1, read as the reverse complement.
GAGAGTGATGGCTCCGGTGGCGTTGTCGATGCTGAACGTGATGGGGGTCATGGCGGGCAGCGCGGGCAGCGAGGAGATCATCCGGGCGAGCGCGTGCCCGAGGTCGGGGGAGTGGATGAGCGCGAGCGTGACGAGGCGAAAGGTGCCGCGGGGGACGGGGGCGGCTCCGAGGCCGCCGAGCTCATCGTTGGTCAGTGCCCAGACGGCTTGGGTGAAGGCGGATGCCTCGCCGGGCTTGATGGCGGGGCCGCTCGCGTCGAGGGCAGCGAGGGGTATGCGTGCGGCATCGAGGGCAGGGCGGAGGTCGATGCCGCGGGTATCGGCGGCGTGCACGGTGCGCCGGACGTATTCGGTGGGGATGCGATGCGGCATGGTCCTCCCACCCTATGCGATCGTTTCGGTCATGGACATGGGGCGGTTTGGTCATCGCCAAGCATTTAAGTGGGGCGTACTGTGACACCAACGATCGTGTCTACTTCAAGAAGGAGCCACCCAGCGTGGAACGCACCATCTACACCCCCGAGCAGATCATGTTCCGTGATTCCTACCGTGGATTCCTCAAGGAGCATGTCGCTCCCCACCATGAGCAGTGGGAGAAGGACGAGATCGTGCCCCGCGAGGTGTGGGCGGAGGCAGGCAAGCTCGGCTTCCTCGGCACCGCCGTGGACGAGCAGTACGGTGGCGGCGGCGATCCTGACTTCCGCTTCAACGCCATCGTCTCCGAGGAGACCGCCCGCGGCGGCTTCAGCGGCATTGGCTTCACCCTCCACAACGACGTGGTGCAGCCCTACCTGACCGAGCTGTGCAACGACGAGCAGAAGCAGCGCTGGCTGCCCGGCTTCGTCTCCGGCGAGATCATTACCGCCATCGCGATGACCGAGCCCGGCACCGGGTCGGACCTGCAGGGTATCAAGACCACTGCGAAGAAGGATGGCGACGACTGGATCCTCAACGGGTCCAAGACGTTCATCACCAATGGCATCAATGCCGATCTCGTCATCGTGGTCGCCAAGACCAACCCGGACGCGGGCGCGCAGGGGTTCAGCCTCTTTGTCGTCGAGCGCGGCATGGAGGGCTTCGAGCGGGGCCGCAACCTCGACAAGATCGGCATGAAGGCCCAGGACACCGCCGAGCTGCACTTCGACAACGTGCGCGTGCCCGCCGCCAACCTCCTCGGCGAGGAAGGCATGGGCTTCATCTATCTCATGCAGGGCCTCCCGCAGGAGCGCCTCTCCATCGCCGTCGTCGCGGCAGCTGCCATGGAGGCCTGCCTCGACATGACCATCGACTACTGCCGGGACCGCAAGGCCTTCGGTCGTGGCATCGGCAAGTTCCAGAACACCCGGTTCGTGCTCGCCGAGCTCGCCACCGAGACCCAGATGGTGCGCCTCGCCGTCGACAAGTGCATCGAGCAGCTCAACGAGAAGAAGCTCACCGTGCAGGACGCCGCGATGATCAAGTGGTGGTCCACCGACAACCAGGTCAAGCTGATCGATCGCTGCCTCCAGCTGCACGGCGGCTACGGCTACATGCGCGAGTACCCCATCGCCAAGGCGTACCTCGACTCGCGCGTGCAGACCATCTACGGCGGCACCACCGAGATCATGAAGGAGATCATCGGCCGGGGGCTGAACCTCTGATCCGGCCCAGGCGCAGCGTGGGATCAGCCCTCATGATCGGTGGGAAGCCGGGACGCCCCGGCCAACCGGTGCCCGGCCTCGGCGAGCACCTCGTGCCGCTTGCAGAACGCGAAGCGCACGAGGTGCCGCCAGCCCGGCTGGTCGACGGCGTCAACGAACGCGCTGACCGGTACCGCGGCCACGCCGATGCTGCTCGGCATCGCCCGGCACAGGGCGCGCGCGTCAGCATGCCCGAGCGGGCGCGCATCGGCGATCACGAAGTACGTGCCAGCACTCGCCCGCACCCCGAAGCCCGCGTCGGCGAGCGCTGCGGCGAGGGCATCGCGCTTGCCCTGCAGCCCTGCTCGCAGTCCCTCCACCCACTGCTGCTCACCGCGCAGCGCCGTGGCCACGGCGGGCTGCAACGGCGCGCCCGAGACGAACGTCATGAACTGCTTCGCCGCCCGCACCGCCGCGACGAGCTCGCGCGGGCCGCACACCCAGCCGATCTTCCAGCCGGTGCAGTTGAAGGTCTTGCCCGCGCTCGAGACGCACAGGGTGCGCTCGCGCATCCCGGGCAGCGCGGCCAGCGGGCGGTGCTCCGCGCCATCGAACACCAGCCGCTCGTACACCTCATCGGTGATCACCACGAGGTCATGCTCGATGGCAAGATCCGCGATCTGCGCGAGCTCGGTCTCGTCGAGCACGCTGCCGGTCGGATTATGCGGCGAGTTGATCACCAGCAGCCGCGTCGCGGGCGTGATCGCGGCCCGCAGCGAATCCACATCCAGGACGAAGCGATCGCCGTCCTCGACGAGGCGCGCGCAGCGCTGCCGGGCCCCGGCCATCGCCACCGCCGCTGGGTAGGAGTCGAAGTACGGCGCCACCAGCACCACCTCATCGCCCCGGTCCGCCAGCGCGATGATCGACGCGGTGATGCCCTCGGTCGCACCGACCGTCACCAGCACCTCGTCCGCGGGATCGTAGACGGTGCCATACCGGCGCGCGCGGTCCTCCGCGATGGCCTCACGCAGCTCCGCGCGACCAGCCCCCGGCGGGTACTGGTTCGCTCCGCTCGCGATCGCCTCCCGCGCGGATTCGAGCATCGCGCTCGGCCCGTCCTCGTCCGGGAAGCCCTGGCCGAGGTTGATCGCCCCGTGCCGCACCGCCAGTTCGGTCATCTCGGCGAATACGGTGGAGCGGAACGGTTCGAGACGAGGTACGAGCATCCCGCCACTGTAGCCACCACCAGCATCAACCACTGAAGAAAGGAAAGCACTCGTGACCACTAACGAGGCATTCATCTACGAAGCGATCCGCACCCCGCGCGGGCGCGGCAAGGCCAACGGCTCGCTGCACGGGGTCAAGCCCGTCTCGCTGCTCGTCGGGCTCGTCGAGGAGCTGCGCCGCCGCTTCCCCGACCTGGACGAGAACCGCATCTCCGACCTCATCCTCGGCTGCGTCACCCCCGTGGGCGACCAGGGCGCGGATATCGCCCGCACCGTCACCCTCCTCGCGGGCATGCCCGACACCGTCGGTGGCGTGCAGATCAACCGCTTCTGCGCCTCCGGCCTCGAGGCCGTCAACATGGCGGCCCAGAAGGTCCGCTCCGGCTGGGACGAGATGGTCATCGCGGGTGGCGTCGAATCCATGTCGCGCGTGCCCATGGCATCCGACGGCGGCGCCTGGGCGATGGACCCCGCCACCTCCTTCGACACGTACTTCGTGCCGCAGGGCATCAGCGCGGACCTGATCGCCACCATCGAGGGCTTCACCCGCGATGACGTCGACGCCTACGCGGTGCGCTCGCAGGACCTCGCCGCCAAGGCCTGGACCGGCGGCTACTTCGCCAAGTCCGTCGTGCCCGTCACGGACCAGAACGGCCTGATGATCCTGGACCACGACGAGCACATGCGGCCCGGTACCACCACCGACAACCTCGCCAAGCTCAACCCGTCCTTCGCCGCGATGGGCGAGATGGGTGGCTTCGACGCCGTCGCGCTGCAGAAGTTCCACCAGGTGGAGAAGATCAACCACGTCCACCATGGCGGCAACAGCTCCGGCATCGTCGATGGCGCCGCCATCGTGCTGCTCGGCACCGAGAAGGCTGGCCAGGACCTCGGCCTCACGCCCCGCGCCCGCGTCGTCTCCACCGCCACCAGCGGTGCTGACTCCACCATCATGCTCACCGGGCCCACCCCGGCCGCGCAGAAGGCGCTCGCCACCGCTGGGCTCACCGTCGATGACATCGACCTGTTCGAGCTCAACGAGGCCTTCGCCTCCGTCGTGCTGAAGTTCCAGCGGGACCTCAACATCCCCGACGAGAAGCTCAACGTCAACGGCGGCGCCATCGCCATGGGCCACCCGCTCGGCGCTACCGGCGCCATGATCCTCGGCACCATGGTCGACGAGCTCGAGCGCCGCAACGCGCGCCGCGCTCTCGTCACCCTGTGCATCGGCGGCGGCATGGGCGTCGCCACCATCATCGAGCGCGTCTGACCACCTCCGAAACTTCTCGAAAGGCAACAATCGTGACTGACAACATGATCGCGTGGGAGCAGGACGGCGACGGCATCGTCACGCTCACCATGGACGACCCCAACCAGGGCGCCAACACCATGAACGACCTATTCGGCTCGTCGTTCCAGGCGACCGTCGACCGCGTCGTCGCGGAGAAGGACAGCATCAGCGGCGTCATCCTCGCCTCCGCGAAGAAGACCTTCTTCGCCGGCGGCGACCTCGACTCCCTGATCACCGTGCAGCCCTCCCAGGCGCAGGAGATGTTCGACCAGGTGCAGGCCCTCAAGGCCGCGATGCGCACCCTCGAGACCCTCGGCAAGCCCGTCGTCGCCGCCATCAACGGCGCGGCCCTCGGCGGTGGCCTCGAGCTCGCGCTGGCCACCCACTACCGCGTCGTCGCTGATGTGCGCGGCGTGCAGCTCGGCCTCCCCGAGGTGCAGCTCGGCCTGCTCCCCGGCGGCGGTGGCGTCACCCGCACCGTCCGCATGCTCGGCCTGCAGGTCGCGCTGATGCAGGTGCTGCTGCAGGGCCAGCGGCTCAAGCCCGCCAAGGCCCAGGAGATCGGCCTCGTCAACGAGGTCGTGGGCTCGGTCGAGGAACTGATCCCCGCCGCGAAGGCATGGATCAAGGCCAACCCCGAGTCGCAGCAGCCGTGGGACGTCAAGGGCTACCGCATCCCCGGCGGCACGCCGTCGAGCCCCAAGCTCGCGCAGATGCTGCCGGCGTTCCCCGCGAACCTCCGCAAGCAGACCAAGGGCGCTCCGATGCCCGCGCCGCGCGCCATCATGGCCGCTGCCGTCGAGGGCTCGCAGGTGGACTTCGACAACGCGTCGACTATCGAGTCCCGCTACTTCGTGCAGCTCGCCACCGGGCAGGTCGCCAAGAACATGACGCAGGCGTTCTTCTTCGACCTGCAGGCCATCAACAAGGGTGCTTCACGGCCCGAGGGCATCGCCCAGCGCCAGGTCAAGAAGGTCGGCGTGCTCGGTGCCGGCATGATGGGCGCGGGCATCGCCTACGTCTCCGCCAAGGCGGGCATGGAGGTCGTGCTCAAGGACATCAGCATCGAGGCAGCCGAGAAGGGCAAGGCCTACTCCGAGAACATCGAGTCCAAGGCGCTCTCCCGCGGCAAGACCACCGAGGAGAAGTCCAAGGAGCTGCTCGGCCGCATCACGCCTACCGCGGATGCCGCTGACCTCGCCGGAGTGGACTTCGTCATCGAGGCCGTCTTCGAGAACCCCGACCTGAAGAACAAGGTGTTCCAGGAGATCGAGGACATCGTCGAGCCCGACGCCGTGCTCGGCTCCAACACCTCCACCCTGCCCATCACCGGCCTCGCGCACGGCGTCAAGCGGCAAGAGGACTTCATCGGCATCCACTTCTTCTCGCCCGTGGACAAGATGCCCCTGGTCGAGATCGTCAAGGGGGAGAAGACCTCCGCCGAGGCCCTCGCCCGCGTCTTCGACTACGTCCTCGCCATCAAGAAGACGCCGATCGTTGTCAACGACAGCCGCGGCTTCTTCACCTCCCGCGTCATCAGCACCTTCCTCAACGAGGCCATCGTCGCCCTCGAGGAAGGCGTCGAGCCGTCCACCATCGAGCAGGCCGGCCTGCAGGCCGGATACCCCGCGGCACCACTGCAGCTGTGTGATGAGCTGAACTTCCTCACCATGCAGAAGATCTTCAAGGAGACCCGCGAGGCGCTCGAGGCCGAGGGCAAGAAGATCGACGACGCCGCCATCAAGGCCGGAGCCATCGTCGACCGCATGGTCTCCGAGTTCGACCGCACCGGCAAGTCCGGCGGCGCCGGGTTCTACGACTACAGCGACGGCAAGCGCGCCGGACTGTGGCCCGGGCTGCGCGAGACGTTCAAGTCGAGCCCCGATGCGGGCGTCTCCATCGAGGAGCTCGGCGACCGCATGATGTTCGCCGAGGCCATCGACACCATCCGGTGCTTCGACGAGGGCGTCCTCACCACCCACGCCGACGCCAACATCGGCTCCATCTTCGGCATCGGATTCCCCGCCTGGAGCGGTGGCGTCATCCAGTTCATCAAGGGCTACCCCGGTGGCGTCGATGCCTTCATCGCGCGCGCCGAGGAGCTCGCTGCCAACTATGGCGAGCGCTTCGCCCCGCCCGCCTCCATCAAGGATGTGCTGGCCCGCGGCTAGCTCTCCTGGTTCTCTCGCCAGCCCGGTTCCCGTTCGCGCGGGGGCCGGGCTGGCTTTTGTGGGTTGGCCCCGGCTTGCTAGCCCGCGGTTGTGTGCGGTTTTGCACCCTGCTAGCGGCTTGGGAGGGTGCAAAAGGTAACACTTCCGGGGGAGGGGGCAGGGGCTATCCCCGGTACCCGGCCGCAGCGAGGGCCTCGCGGATGTGCGCGAGCACGATATCGGCGTCGCGCAACGACTCGGGCAGCACACGGATCACCCGCCACCCCGCGCGCAGGCAGCCATTGGCCCGGTGCGCATCGCGGCGTGCCTGCCGCGGATCGGTGAAGTGATGCGCGCCGTCATACTCCACCGCGACCTTCCACTCGGGCCAGGCGAGGTCCGCGCGAGCGATGAAAAGCCCGCGCTCGTCGCGGATGACATGCTGGGCCCGCGGCCGAGGCAGGCCCGCGCGCACGATGAGCAGGCGCAGCTTGGTCTCCTGCGGTGATTCCGCTCCTGGATCGGCGAGGTCGAGGACGGCGCGAAGTGCATTGATGCCCCAGGCGCCCCTTCGTTCCGAGGCGTAGCGGCCAAGCTGGGCGGGGGTGAGCCTCGTGGCCTGGTAGAGCGCATCGACGAGGGCGACTGCCTCATCGAGCGGCTGGCGGCGGGCCAGATCGAACGCTGTGCGCGCAGGCGTAGTGGTCCGCATTCCGCGGACGGTGGTGACGTCACTATCTCGCAGCTCGTCGCGGTGCGCGATCAAACCAGTCGCGCGCACCACGCGTGGGTACACGATCTCGGGAGGGGCATCGGGCAGCCAGCGGGTGCCTAGCACCGCGGCCGCGGAGATCCCCGAGAGCACGCACTCGCCATCCGCCCACACCCACGCGGCCCGGGCCTTCACCAGCGGGGTCAGCTCCGCGCCTCGATCCACGTACACGCCACCGAGGACGCGCTGGTACTTGCGGAGCTCGCAGCGAGTGAGCCCGGCGCGGCGGGGCTTGAAGGGATCCACGCCAATCTATGACGCACGCGATCGCGCGGAGGTTCGCGGATGCGGCGCGGATCACAGTCTCGGTTCGAGATCCCACCGGTTGTGTGCGGTTTTGCACCCTGCCGGGGCGCCTGGGTTCAAGGGGTGGTCGTAACACTTCCGGGGGCAGGGGCGCGGCGGGGCGAGCGGCCCTAGCGCTCCGAAGCGGTCTTGCAGGCTTGCAGCTTGCGGGTGTGGAGGCGGACCTCGGCGTCGAGCCCGCCGCGGTGGCGGCCGTTGACCTTGGGCATGACGAGGAATCCGATGATGATGATTCCGAAGAGGCCGACGGAGGCGATGAGCCACCAGGCGTTGATGCCCTGCACGAGCAGCACGGCGTAGAGCATGAGCATGACAGCGGAGTAGGCCATGAACACGATGCTGAGGATGGTCTCGAACTTCTCGCTGGGCGTGTTCATGGTGCTGGGGTTCCTCCGCTGTCCTCGGTGCATGTCGCTGCCCATAAGGGTGGTGGATTGGTTCCCAGCGGAGTTAGGAGCTTGGTCACACCATGAAGGGTCATCCTCGTCACAGTCAGCAATCCCGAGCCGCCCCGAATGTCCCTTTCGTGCGGGTGATCAGGCACGTTAGGCACCTAACGGGGTGTTATTTCCAGGACATAGGCGTGGCGCCGTAGGGTAGGGACATGGAGCAATCGACTCGTTCCCCGATCCAGCCCGTTAGCCTGCTCGATGCCGCGAAGGCGTTGCCCGCGTTGATCCCGGATGCGCCCGGCATGCTCGTCGATGCGGCGAGGCTGCTGTCGATCCGGGCGACCACGCGCAACTCGGTCGGCAAGGTCTTCCAGGATGCCGCGGGGAAGCATCCTGATCGGCCTTTCCTGCGGTTCGAGGGCAAGGACATCTCGTATGGCGACGCGAACGCGCTGGTGAACCAGTACGCGGCGGTGTACGCGAGCCAGGGTGTCAAGCGCGGCTCGGTGGTGGGCATTCTTGCGCCGAACCGTCCCTCGACGCTGCTGGCGGCGCTGGCCGCTGCGAAGCTCGGCGCGGTGGCGGGCATGCTGAACTACAACCAGCGCGGCGAGGTGCTGGAGCACAGCCTGAAGCTGCTCGACTCGACCGTGATCGTGGTGAGCTCGTCCGCCCGTGAGGCGTTCGATTCACTGCCGGAGGGCCAGGTCAAGGGCACGGTGCTGGGCCTGCGCGATGAGGACGCGAAGCTCGAGGGCTTCCCGGATCTTGATGACCTCGCGGAGGGGGAGCCGACCGCGGACCCGGAGGTTACGGTGCAGCTACGCGCGAAGGAGAAGGTGTTCTACATCTTCACCTCGGGCACGACGGGCATGCCGAAGGCCAGCACGATGTCGAACATGCGCTGGTTGAAGAGTATGGCAGGTCTCGGTGGCCTCGGCGTGCGCCTCGACGGCGACGACGTGCTGTACTCGTGCTTGCCGCTGTATCACAACAATGCGTTGACGGTGTCGTTGTCGTCGGTGCTGGGGGCGGGCGCGACGCTGGCGATCGGCCGGTCGTTCTCGGTGTCGCGGTTCTGGGACGAGGTGGTGCAGTCGGAGGCCACCTCGTTCTGCTACATCGGCGAGCTGTGCCGGTACCTGCTGAACCAGGACCCCAAGCCCATCGAGCGCCATCACCGCGTGCGCGTGGTGGTGGGCAATGGGCTGCGCCCGGAGATCTGGGAGGAGTTCCAGGAGCGGTTCGGCATCGAGCGCATCGCCGAGTTCTATGGGGCGAGCGAGTGCAACCTCGCGTTCGTCAATGCCCTGAACGTGGAGCGCACTGCCGGGATCTGCCCGCTGCCGTTCTCGATCGTCGAGTATGACGAGGAGAACGAGGAGCCTCGCCGCGGTGCTGATGGCAAGCTCCGCAAGGTCAAGAAGGGCGGCAAGGGGCTGCTGATCACGAAGATCACCAGCCGTGCCCCGTTCGATGGCTACACCGATCCGAAGGCCACCGAGAAGAAGGTGCTGCGCGACGCGTTCAAGGAGGGCGACTCCTGGTTCAACACCGGCGATCTGGTCTACAACCAGGGCTTCCGGCATATCGCGTTCGCCGACCGGCTCGGGGATACCTTCCGCTGGAAGGGCGAGAACGTTGCCACCACCGAGGTGGAGGGCGCGCTCGGCTCGCTGTCCGAGGTCGATCAGGCCGTGGTGTACGGGGTGGAGGTGCCCGGTGCAGATGGCAAGGCGGGCATGGCGGCGATCCAGTTGCACGACGGAGCATCGTTCGACGGGAAGAAGTTCGCGAACCACCTGATCGAGACGTTGCCCTCGTACGCGGTGCCCTTGTTCGTGCGGCTCATCGACGAGGTGGAGCAGACCTCGACGTTCAAGTCGCAGAAGGTGGAGCTGCGCAACGCCGGCTACGACCCCGAGCAGGTGGACGACCCGCTGTATGTCCTCGCCGACGCTGAGCGTGGCTACATCGAGTACTACGCGGAGTATCCAGAGGATGTGGCGAGCGGCAAGATCCGCTTCTAGCCCCGGCATCAGCCCCGCGAGGGGCACGCGGCCAGCCCCGCGAATGTGCGAATAACGACAGCTCCAGCGCAAAAGCGTGTCGTGGATCGCACACTCGCGGAGTTATGAGCAAAAGGGCCCCGGCAGTGGAATGATTCCACTGCCGGGGCCCTCGTGCTACAGGCTCAGCCCTGGAACTGGCTGATCAGGTCTGCGATGAACACTGCCCCGTCGAAGAGGCCCTCGATGCTGTAGGAGACCTCCGCGAGCGAGTAGAAGAAGCCAGCGATGTCAGCGATGGAACCCATGGTTATCCTTTCGGGGTTGTCCGTTCGGGAGCCGATTCAGCTCAGGAGACGCCGATGGCCTCGGCGATGACGGGCCACGAATCGTGCAGGTCGTCCTCCCAGTAGCCCCACGAATGGGTACCGGTGGGACGCCAGTTGAAAGTAGCCGGGATGTCCAGCTGGGCCAGCCGGGCCTGCAGATTGACGGTGCAGGGGATGGTGGCGAGCTCGATGGCGCCGCCAACGATGATCTGGTTCGTCAGGGTCGCCTGATCGCCGCCGACGCGGGAATCCTCGATGGTGTCGTGCTCGCCAGCAAGGCCGGAGCCGTTGGAGACGTAGATCGTGGTGCCGCGCAGTTGCTCCGCGTTGATGACCGGATCATGCGCCACCCAGCCGGGGCCGCCGTAGGGTCCCCACATGTTGGTGGCGTCGGCATTGCCGCGGCCCTCGACGACGGCGCGGACGTACTGCTGGCCGAGCGGATCAGCCGTCTGGGCGCAGCCACTGTAGGCAGCGACCGCGTTGAACAGGCCCGGACGGGCGATGGCCAGGTTGAACACACTGGTCGCGGAGGTCGAGATGCCCGCGACAGCATTCACGCCGTTGGTGCCGAGAGCGCTATCGATCACGGGGGGAAGCTCCTCGGTGAGGAACGTCTCCCACTTGTGGCGGCCGAGAGTGGGATCGTCACGCTCCCAGTCGGTGTAGTACGACAGGCGGCCGCCGATGGGCGTGATGACGTTGACGTCCTTGTTGGCGAAGAACTCGTCCGCGTTGGTGCGCGCGGACCAGGTGGCGGAATCCTCGCCGCCACCAGCACCGTTGAGCAGGTACAGGGTGGGGCGCGGCACGGAGGTATCGGCGGGGCGCAGGACCTCGATCGGGATGACCCGGTCCATCGAGGGGGAGAAGACGTTGACCGTCATCTTCTGCGTGCCGGTGATCTCGGTGGACACCACGTACGCGCCGGACGTCTGGCTAACGGCAGTGGTGCTCGTGCCCACGACGGGGGCGACCAGCAGGGCAGTCGCAGCGGCCGCGGTGACCAGCCTGCGTCGGAACGATGCTCGGCGCATGAATGAGACCTCACCTTGTTGAATGCGGAACAGAAGTAGTTCGCGGGGAACATTAATCGATCGCTTCAGGGCATACCGGGCGTTACTGGAGATTGGTGCACGTCCGCGACCGTGCTGTGTTCTCCCGGTGCTGCCACGGCCTTTGGCGGTTGCGCGGGCGGCTCCTGATACACCGCACCCCCGGGCGCAGGTGCACGCTCGGGGGTGGGGGATCACTCAGGGAGCGAGAGTCACTCAGCGGCGGCGGTGGCGGTGGCGTCAGCCTCGGCGCCAATGCTGCCGAAGCTCTCCATCGAGCCAACGACGCCGTAGCGGACGCCATCGCCATCGGTTCCGCCGAGCAGCTCAGCGATGCCGGAGAGCAGGTCGCCGGTGCCGCCGTTGTAGTCACCGAGGCCGGAGAAGAAGTCGCCGCCAGCGGAGAGAGCGGAGATGAACAGCTCGGCGTCGGCTGCGATCTGGGCAAGTGCGTCCATGGTGAGGCTCCTTGGTTCGGGTCGTGCTACGTGAATGGTGCTGCGCCGGTTTGGCGCTCGGTGAAATTTCTACCGCACCGCACGAGCGATCGGGAGCCTACGCCTGGCGTTGTTAACGCGATTGACGCGGATCTCGCGGCTATCACATTTTGGGCACGCTCAGATTCGTACGCGGATATGCTGTGAGTTTTCTGAGCGTTTACTGTGGCGTCACCAACAGTCTTGTGAGGGACGTCACCGTCGGGTTTCCCGTTCAGTTAACCCACGGTTTACCAATGTCCCAAGCTGTGGGACGCGGCCGGTTCCCTGGGGTTTCCCGAAGCAGCACCCGGCAAACCGGGCAGGGTGGACTGCTGGGCGCCATCCAATACGGGAAATCTAAGCGATGCCAGGCCGGTGGGTTGGGCGAAACGCGGACCTATGAACAAATTGTAATGTGATGCGTATCTCAATTCACCTTGGTGACATAGGGATATGCGAATGCGAAAAGGATATGGGGGTGGTGTGCCGTGCGCGCCATTCAGCGCAGCTCCGGCGGCAGTTCCTTGTCCTTGAGGATGGGATACGTGCGTGACTTCTCCGCTTCCTCGGTGCGAACCATGTTCTTGCGCAGTACTTCCCACTCGACATGGGGGATCGCCCGCACTGCCCGCGCGAGCACGTCGGTATCGCGCGCCCCCCAGGCGATCGGCATCGGGCGCACTTGCTGCCACACCTTCGAGCCCGGGGCGCCCGACGTCACTGCCACGCATGCCACCCGCTCGCCCTCGCGACGCTCATGGCCGGGAAGGTTCTGCACCCGTCGCGGCACCAGCGCCCACACGGGCGGCCCCGACCGGTCCCGCGTCACGTTGACCAGCGCGAGCAGCGTCACCCCGCGCGGCCGCACCGCGGTCACCATCGCCGGGACGAGCTCGTACTCGCTATAGAGCTTTTGCAGGTCCGACGCCCGCCGCGGGGCATAGATGCCCGCGTAGCCCATGCCGACCGCCGCCACGAGCAGCGCGCCCGCCACCGCGAAAGCCCAGGCTTCACCGACCATGAACAGGCCTACCGCGCCACCGATGAGCAGCGCGATCACGATCAACGCCGAGAACTGCACCCGGCGCAGGTCGCCGAGCATCTCGTTCACACGTCGGGCGTGGGGCACATCAACAAGGAATTCCAGGGTTCGCACGCCTACCAGCCTACGTCGGTGGCCGGTCCTACTCGGATGCAGCGTCCCCGATGGCGGGACCGAGCAGATCATCGGCATCGACGATCCGGTACGCATAGCCCTGCTCGGCGAGGAACCGCTGCCGGTGCGCCGCGTACTCCGTATCGAGGGTGTCGCGGGAGACCACCGAGTAGAAGTGCGCCTGGTGCCCGTCCTTCTTCGGCCGCAGCAGGCGACCGAGCCGCTGCGCCTCCTCCTGCCGGGAACCGAACGTCCCCGAGACCTGCACCGCCACCGAGGCCTCCGGCAGATCGATCGAGAAGTTCGCCACCTTGCTCACCACCAGCGTGCTGACCTCGCCCCGCCGGAACGCATCGAATAGTTCCTCGCGCTCTTTGTTGCGGGTGGAGCCCTGGATCACCGGGGCATCGAGCTGCTCGCCCAGCTCCTCCAGCTGGTCCAGGTAGGCGCCGATCACCAGGGTCTGCGCGCCCTCGTGCCGCGCCAGGATCGACTTGACCACCGGGATCTTCGTGCGCGCCGTCGAGCACAGCTTGTACCGCTCCTCCGGCTCCGCCACCGCGTACGACATGCGCTCCGCCTCGGTGAGCGTCACCCGCACCTCCACGCAATCCGCTGGCGCGATCCAGCCCTGCGCCTCGATGTCCTTCCACGGCGCGTCATACCGCTTGGGCCCGATCAGCGAGAACACATCGCCCTCGCGGCCGTCCTCGCGCACCAGTGTTGCCGTCAACCCCAGGCGGCGGCGCGATTGCAGGTCCGCGGTCATGCGGAACACCGGCGCGGGGAGCAGATGCACCTCGTCGTAGATCACCAGGCCCCAGTCGCGCGAATCAAAGAGCTCCAGGTGCTTGTACTCGCCCTTCGAGCGCCGCGTGATCACCTGATACGTGGCGATCGTCACCGGGCGGACTTCCTTGCGCTCGCCCGAGTACTCGCCGATCTCCTCCTCGGTCAGCGACGTCCGCGCCAGCAGCTCGCGCTTCCACTGCCGGCCCGACACGGTGTTCGTCACCAGGATCAGCGTCGTCGCCGAGGCCCGCGCCATCGCCGCCGCCCCCACGATCGTCTTGCCGGAACCGCACGGCAGCACCACCACGCCGGAGCCGCCATCCCAGAACGAGTCCGCCGCCATCTGCTGGTAGTCGCGCAGGTGCCAGCCGCCGCTCGTATCGAGCGCGATCTCATGCGCCTCGCCATCGACATAGCCCGCGAAGTCCTCCGCCGGCCAGCCCACCTTCAGCAGCATCTGCTTCAAGCGGCCCCGCTCCGAGGGATGGACCACCACCGTGTCGTCGTCGATGCGGGCCCCCAGCATCGGGGCGATCTTCTTGTGCCGCATCACCTCCGCGAGCACCGCCCGGTCCAGGCTCACCAGCGTCAGCCCCTGCACCGGATGCTTCACCAGCTGCAACCGGCCATAGCGGCCCATCGTGTCCACGATGTCCACGAGCAGCGCCTGCGGCACCGGATAGCGGGAGTACCGCACCAGTGCATCCACGACCTGCTCGGCATCATGGCCGGCCGCCCGCGCGTTCCACAGCGCCAGCGGCGTCACCCGATAGGTGTGCACATGCTCCGGCGCGCGCTCGAGCTCCGCGAATGGCGCGATGGCCGACCTCGCTGCCGGCGACGACTCATGGTCGATCTCCAGCAGCAGGGTCTTGTCAGACTGCACGATCAGCGGACCACCCGACACGCACACGCTCCTCACGCTCTTGGCAACAGACCCTCCATTGTGCAGAAAATCAGGCGTCGTGCACCGTCACCGCACTGATCCGATGCATCGGGAACCGCCGCGCCACCCCCGCCGAAGCGTCCACGGCCTCGAGCTGGCCGCCCGCGACGGACACCGGCACCACCGTCCGGACCCCTGCCACGCCCTGCGCATCCACGTAGCCGATCGTCACCCGCGACCGGCTTGCCAGCGCCAGCTGCAGCATCGCCAGGGTCTCTGACATCGACGCGCCCACCCGGCCCGGCTCCGCTGCCGCCGCCCGCACGTTGCGCACAACCTGCTCGAGCTGCTCCCGCGGTGGCGCGTGCAGGATCCCCGCGGCCGCGCGCCGTGGCATCCGATGCGGGGGCACCCGCGTCCCCCGCGGCCGCATATCGACGATCGCCCCATCCACACCCTCGCCAGCGGGGGAGAACCCCGCCGTCCGCAACCGCTCCAGCACCTCCGTCAACGGCGCCTGCGAGACCGCGACCGTCGGCGCCAGCGCCCGCAGGCCCAGCGCATCGGCCACCGGCGACGCCAGGATCTCTGACAACAACGCGGAATCCTCGCACCGCACGAAAGCCGAACCGACGCCCACCCGCAGCCGACCATGCCGCCGCGCCATGTCATCGACCAGGTACGACATCGCCTGCGGCACCGGGGTGCGGGATCGCCTCTCGAACAACTGATGCACCTGCGCCGCCGACCAGCCCGCGTCCAGCGCCCGCAGAACGCTGCGCTCGGTCACCCGGAACACCGTCGCCGCGCCCGCCGACTCGACATCCGCGACCAGCGTCATCTGCTCCTGCAGCTCCGGCATCAACGGCCCCGGCGCCACCACGGTCAGGTCCGCCTGCACCAGCACATGATCCAGCGGCTCCGGCAAGATCCCGTCCACCGCCCGCGCGAGCGCCGTCAGGTCGCCCTCCTCGAGCAGAACCTGCCCTGGAGCAGAGACGCCCAGCCCCGATAGCACTCCGCTCGCGACTACTCCCAGCTGCCGCGCCTCCGCGAGCACCGAGCGCACCACGAGGCCACCAAAGCGGCGCGACAAGCGCGGCCACCGCCACAGCAACCACCGCTGCACCTCGAGCGCATCAGCACCACGGCCTGCCGCGACCGCCTCCACGATCACCCGGCGATCCGCCGGAGCAGAAACCTGCCCAACCTCGTCCGAGAGCACCACCACTGGCTTGCCATCGCGATCGCGCTCGCCCACCAGCCATGGCCTGCGCGGCATCAACCACCACGCCCGCGCCAGCACCGACCAGCGGTGCGCCATATCAGCCCGGCCCCACGCATCCGACGCCTCCGTCGGCGCCCACTCCAGCACCAGGCCGCTCGTCGCCGGCTGGCTCCCCACCAGCCCGGCCTCCACCAGCACCTCCAGCAGCAGGGCAGACCGCTCCTCCGCCACTCCGGACTGCTTGGCGAGCCGACGAAGCTCCCGCACGCCCACGCCACCCGCGCGCAACCCTTGCATCGGCGAATCGCCCAGCGCGACGACTAGCGCATCGCACTCGCGCAGCAGGTCCGCCACCTCGCCCGCCGCGGCACCATCCACCTGCTCCTGGCCCGGAGCCCGGCGCGCGCCACCACTGGGCTCGGCCACCGCGTGCGGATCCACCATCGCATCGCCGCGCAACCACTGGCCCACATGGTGCGGCAGCTCCACGGTTCGCTCATCCACCCGCACGAGCAGCCCCGCATCGATCAGCCGCGGGACTGGACGCTCCGCATCCGCACCGGGATCCGCATCCCGGGTGGAACCCACCGGCGAGCCATGCGCCAACGTGTCCAGGATCGACCGCTGCGACTCGTCCACGCCTGCCACCAGCCCTGGCACGGCATCGACGGAAGCAACATCGCGCAACGAGGCCAGCCTGCCCGCGCGCCACGGCACGCACTCGGCCACGCCCACCAGCAACTGCACCGGCTGCCCGGCATCCGCGTCGCCAGCGCCAGGATCGTCCCCCCACAGCAGTGCGCGCTGCCGCAGCCACCTCACCCGCTCCGCGAGATCAGCCTCCGCGAACGCCAGGCCCGCGCTCCG
Organism: Hoyosella levis; assembly: GCF_026008515.1. Taxonomy (GTDB): domain Bacteria; phylum Actinomycetota; class Actinomycetes; order Mycobacteriales; family Mycobacteriaceae; genus Lolliginicoccus; species Lolliginicoccus levis. The sequence continues at coordinate 130,807 of NZ_BQYM01000004.1, read as the reverse complement.
CAGCACCTCGGCCGCGGCATCCGGCGACACCCTCGAGCGCACCGCCCCCGCCACCACGAACGCCTCCACTACCGACAGCGTGAAATAGTCCGCCTCGTCCATCGCGCGCTGCACCGACGCCCGCAGCCGCACCCGCTCGCACAGCACCCGCCCATTCAATGGAGGGGGCACCGCTACATCCGGGCGCACCGAGAGCAGCGTCACGAGCCACTCCTCGCCACGCCCCAGCAGCCATGCATCGAATGCAGCATCGTCCGAGCTTGTTCGCGTCATCGAGTACCAGCGTAGAGACTCCGCACCCCTAAATGGGACCGCGCCCGCGCGCGACCGAGCCGGACCTGTCAAAATAGAACCGTGGCTGACAAGAAGAAGAACCAATACGTTGACTCCGGCTGGCCCGCGCTCCCCGACGGCGCGCATGCCGTCACCGAGCTCGCCTCCGACATGGCGGGCGCGCTCTCACCGTTCGGCGAGACCAGCTTCCCGCTGCCCGCCGACAAGCTGCCCTATATCCACCCCTACACCGTGGTGAACCGCTGACCGCAGCACCAGCCGTGGACGACACAAGCGAACCGCAGCACCAGCAGCCCCGATTGACCCACGTCGACAATCGGGGCGCCGCGCGCATGGTCGACATCAGTGACAAGAACGTCACCGCCCGCACCGCCATCGCGCAGGGGACCTTCCACACCACCGCCGGGGTCATCGCACTCCTCGCCGAGGACGGGCTGCCCAAGGGCGACGCGCTGGCCACCGCCCGCATCGCCGGCATCATGGCCGCCAAGCGCACCCCCGACCTCATCCCGCTCTGCCACCCCCTCGCGCTGACCGGCGTCACCGTGGACCTCGAGCTGAACGACACCACCGTCGACGTCACTGCGCGCATCACCACCACCGGCAAGACCGGCGCCGAGATGGAAGCCCTCACCGCCGTCGCTGTCACCGGGCTCACCCTTCACGACATGGTCAAGGCCGTCGATCCAGGTGCGACGATGAACAACATCCGCGTCACCAGCAAGCACGGCGGCAAGTCCGGGGATTGGCAGCAACCATGAAAGCCGCCGTCATCGTCGCCTCCACCCGCGCCGCGGCTGGTACCTACACCGACCGCACCGGCCCCCTAATCGCCGAATGGCTCCAGGGCCGCGGATTCGCCGTCAGCGAGCCCACCGTCGTCGCCGATGGCGAGCCTGTCGCCCAAGCGCTCCGCGACGCCCTCTCGAGCGGCTGCGGCGTCATCCTCACCACGGGCGGCACCGGGCTCAGCCCCACCGACACCACCCCGCAGCACACTGCCGCGCTCCTCGATTACCAGATACCCGGCATCGCCGAGACACTGCGCCAGAGCGCCGTCGCCCGCATCCCCACCGCCATGCTCTCCCGAGGTGTCGCCGGAATCGCCGGCAAGACGCTCATCGTCAACCTCCCCGGATCCCGCGGCGGCGTCAAGGACGGCCTCGCCATCCTCGATCCCATCCTCGAGCACGCCCTCGACCAGATCCAAGGACACGGCAACCATGACTAGCGGACGAAGCGCGCCCGAGCCGGACGACGATGGGGGAGCCTCGGGGGAATCTGCCTCGGCCTCGGCGGGTTCTGGTGTCCCGGCCTCGGTGGCTCGGGCCTCGGCTGGTTCGGGTGTCCCGGCCTCGGGCGGGGGAGCTGGGGGTGCTGAGGTGCGGCTAGCCGCCGTCACCACCGACCCCATCGACACCACCGAGCACGAGAGGCTCGTCGAGCATCCCGCGGCCGGCGCCATCGTCACCTTCGCCGGAGTCGTCCGCGACCACGACGGAGGGCGCGGCGTCACCGCCCTCGACTACACCGCGCACCCCACCGCCGGCAGCATCGTCGAGCGAGTCGTCGCCGAGATCGCCCAGAACGCCCGCGGAGTCCGCGCCATCGCCGTCAGCCACCGCATCGGCCCCCTCGCCATCGGTGACGCGGCCCTCGTCTGCGCCGTCGCCGCCGACCACCGCGCCGAGGCCTTCGCCACGTGCGCCGAGCTCGTTGATCAGATCAAGGAGCAGCTTCCCGTCTGGAAGCGCCAAGTATTCACCGACGGCACCGACGAATGGGTCAACAGCGCCTAGCTTCGCATTGGGTGGCTAGCCGCGGTGCCCTGGCTTCGGCACGCCAGTCTCGAACCCCGGCCTCGGAAGTGTGCGGTTTTGCACCCTCTCAAGCGCGGTGGAGGGTGCAAAAGTGCACACAACCGGGGCAAGCCGGCAAACCAGAGAGCCGCGACCAACGAGCCTCGAGCGGGGGAGCGGGGGAGCGGGCGAGCAGCCACAGCGCCGAAGGGTGGCGCGCAACGCGAAAGGCCCGCCCTTGGCGGGGCGGGCCTTTCGGATGGTTCAGCGCTTCACGGGTTCAGCCGCGGAGACTCGTGGCGAGGCTCAGAGGCTGTTGACCAGGTCGAGCAGCTCGGGAGCGACGGGCAGGCCGGCGGCGCGTGCATCGCCGATGAGGCGGAGGAGCTCGGCGCGCACGGGGCTGGCGTCGATGGCCTGCTCAGGAGCGGAGATGTTGGTGGGCTGGCCGGGGTTGGCGCGCGGGGTGGGCGCGCTGTTGAGGCCGAGCTTGCTGGAGCAGGCGGGCCATGCGCCCCAGCCCTGGCCGGCGAGGGTGCGCTCGGCAACGGCGATCTGCTGCTGGCGGGTGGCGAGGTCGGCGCGGGGCGCGAAGTCGGTGCCGCCGTAGCCGGCCCAGGTGCCCTGGGAGAACTGGAGGCCGCCGTAGTAGCCGTTGCCCGTGTTGATGTTCCAGTTGCCGCCGGACTCGCACTGTGCGAGGCGGTCCCAATCGGAGTCGGGGGCGGCGTTGGCGGGAGCGGCGAAGAGGACGCCAGCTGCGGAGATCGCTGCGCCGGTGAGCAGAGCCTTCTTGGAGAAGTTGCGGCGGGCGGTCTTGGTGGGCTGTGCGTTCATGGTTACGGTGTTTCCTCTCGGTTGCGCTACTGCGTGCGTGTCGGTGTGCCTTGGTGGTGTCTGTGGCATGCGGCCCGTGGTGCCCCTGTGGTGCGTGCTAGCGGTGATCGTCGGGTGATCGCTGTAGCTAGCAGGTGGGGCGCCGTGCGGGGTGTTCCGCTTGACTGGCAGTGACGCTACGGAGGGTCGTGGGGGTCGCAAAAGGTATTGGTGACGTGGCTCTCAAATGCCACTTTCAATCACGTACACGTCAAAACAGTGCATAAGTCCAGGTGGAACGGGAAAAGTCACGATTCGTTGCCGTCCTGTTATACGTTCGTGATGTAACCGGCGTCACACTTGCGGCGCTGGTTCAGATCTCAATATTTGAGATCCCATTTGCATACAGATAGCAAAATGGGCGAAATGCGCCCTCGTGCGGTCCGCGGGCTAGCCGGGAGGACGTGCAGGTCGCGCGCACCGATAGGCCGCGCGCGAGGCAATGCCGGTCAGCGGAGCCGCGGCATCGAGGCAGCGAAAGCCGATCAGCCGCCAGCAAACGGGGGGAGCGCATCAACGGTGCAGCCCGGGACGAGGACAACGGTCTGGTCCGACACGGCCTGCTCGTCGATGAGGAACTGGCAGCGGCCCAGTACCCGGGCCAGCTCGGGGCCTCGTTCCGACAAGCTTCCCACTAGCCCGGCGAGCGTGGTTCCGCCAGCGATGTCGAGCTGCTCCTCGTCCTTCCCGGCGGCTCGGCCCGCTGCGGCGAAGTAGCGCATGGTCACGGTCATCTCAGCCACCGATCGCGCTCATCGAGCGTGCGGGCTGCAGGAAGGAAGGGTCATTGATCGCATGCCCGGGCAGCTTGCCCCAGGTCGCGTCCCGCCACGCCTGCGCGATCACGTGATCACCATCGGCGTCATTGGTGACCGCCCGGGGGCCACGGAGCAGGGCGCGCAGATCCATCTCGCCGTGGGAGAACAAGCAATTGCGCACCTGCCCATCCGCTGTGAGGCGGGTGCGATCACAGTCTCCGCAGAAGGGGCGGGTCACTGAGGCGATGATCCCGACCGCGGCGGGGCCACCGTTGACCAGGAAACGTTCCGCGGGGGCAGCGCCACGATGCTCGGGGTGGGGCGCGAGGTCGAACCGGGCGGAAAGCAGCTCCAGGATCCGATCGGCGGTGATGAAGGTCTCCCGCTGCCACTCGTGTCCGGCATCGAGCGGCATCTGCTCGATGAAGCGCAGCTCGTAGCCATGGTCGAGGCAGAACTGCAGGAGCTCGGCGGCATCGGTCTCGTTGATGCCGGGCTGGATGACCGCGTTGACCTTCACCGGCCGCAACCCCGCCTGGTGCGCAGCGTCGAGCCCGGTGAGCACGTCGTCGAGGCGGTCGCGGCGCGTGATCGCGTGGAAGTGGCCAGGGTCGATGGTGTCGAGGGAAACGTTGACGCGGTCGAGACCCGCTGCCTTCAATGCTGCTGCCTTGCGGGCCAGGCCGAGCGCGTTCGTCGTCAGCGAGATCTCGGGACGGGGGGAGAGGCTGGCCGTATACCGAACAAGCTCATCGAGCTTGCTGTAGAGGAGGGGTTCCCCGCCAGTGAAGCGGATCTCCTCGATGCCGAGCATCGTCACCGCGATGCGCAGGAGGCGCTGCAGCTCGGCCAGTTCCAGGGCCTCGTCGCGGTCCATCCAGTCGAGTCCTTCTGCGGGCATGCAGTAGGTGCAGCGCAGGTTGCAGCGATCAGTGAGGGAGACGCGTAGGTCCTTGGCAGTGCGGCCGTGCTTGTCCAGCAGGCCCCCGGAAGTGGGCGCGCCCGCTGCTCCGATGGCGCCAGCGCCGCCCGGCATGGAGGACGGGCTCGCTGGCATCGGGATTCCCAGTCTGACAGTTGCCATAGTGACTACCAGCGTACATTTGCGGGGTTATGCCCGTATTCCAGCAATCTCACTGCGTGTTCCGAGTCATCGTGAGGGGGATGCTCAGCGTGGGTAGCGCTGCGCTCCCTGGAAGGGATCGGGGCCGTACCCATACCCGTTGCGGTAGTTGCTGGCCTGATCGACCGGAACGATGCGCTTGCCCAGTGGCATAAGCGAGATCGGGATCATCTTCAGGTTCGCGATCGCCAACGGAATACCAATGATCGTGATGGCCTGCGCGAACGCCGTGATGACATGCCCGAAAGCGATCCAGATGCCCGCCACCAGCAGCCAGATGATGTTGCCCACGAGGGTGAACGTCCCCGACGTCGGCCGATCAACCGTGGTGCTGCCGAACGGCCACAAGGCATAGAGGGCGATGCGGAACGACGCGATGCCAAACGGGATAGTGATGATCAGCACGCAGCAGATGATCCCGGCCAGCAGATACAGCAACGCCAGCCACAAGCCGCCGAAGACCAGCCAGATGATGTTCAGAATGATACGCAGCATTTTTCCTCCCCCTCCTAGTGTGCCCGAGCCTCGAAGAACCAGCCACGCGGGAAAAGCTGCGGGCGCTACCGCCGCCTGGAGCGTTCGCGGGCCGTGCTGAGCACGGGCACCAGTACCGCCATGATGAAGCCGACCGGGCACAGCAGGCTCGCCAGGTAGAGGGCAAGGACTGGCGCTGCCCCGGTGGCATGCAGCACGAAGATCGCGACCAGCGCGAGAGCGCCCACCACGAACATCACTACGCCGGCTCGAAGCGCCAGCGTCTCGGCCCGTGCTTGCGGCTCTCGCGTCCGCGTCCAGCGTCCATACTCGTTTCCCACGCCCACTACGGTACCGGGCGCGACCGACAACTCCTATGGCAAGCACCGTGCCCCGGGCCGCTCCGTCGGATATAAAGCGAAGGACACCTAAGCAGGCAGGGGGATCGATGGCGATCATCGACAACGCGATCTACGTCGACGGAGTGCGGGTCGCTGAGCCCGGCACCCTCGCGCAGACCTATGGGCTCATCCGTGAGCACGACGGCATCGCCTGGATCGGTCTCTACCGCCCGACCATGGAGGACATCGACTCCCTCGCCACCGAGTTCGGCCTGCACCACCTCGCGGTCGAGGATGCCATCTCGGCGCACCAGCGCCCCAAGATCGAGCGCTACGACAATGTCCTGTTCACCGTGCTGCGCCCGGCGCGCTACATCGACGCCGAGGAACGCGTCGAGTTCGGCGAGCTGCATGTCTTTGTTGGCCCAGATTTTGTCATCACCATCCGCCACGCCGAATCCTCCCAGGTCGGCGTGGTCCGGTCCCGCCTCGAGAAGGCGCCAGAACTCCTGCGCATGGGCCCCGAGGCGATCCTCTACGCCATCCTTGACCGCATCGTCGACGAGTACGAGCCCGTGGCCCGCGGGCTCGAGAACGACATCGACGAGATCGAGGACCAGATCTTCACGGGCGATACCCAGGTGGCCCGGCGCATCTATGCGCTCTCGGAGACCGTCATCGAGTTCCAGCGCGCCATCCGGCCCATCCCGACCATCATCGAGGCGCTGCAGCGGGGGTTCGGAAAATATCAGGTGGACGTCGAGCTGCAGCGCTACCTCCGCGACGTGCTTGACCACGCCTTGCGCCTCGCCGACCACGTCGACCAGTTCCGCGCCACCCTGCAGACGGCGCTGACCGTGCACTTCACCCTCGTCGCGCAACAGCAGAACGAGGAGATGCGAAACATGACAGCAGCGAGCCTCGCGCAGAACGAGCAGGTCAAGAGCATCTCATCGTGGGCGGCGATCCTGTTCGCGCCCACTCTCGTCGGCACTGTGTACGGCATGAACTTCGAGCACATGCCCGAGCTGCACTGGACCCTCGGCTACCCCATGGCTATCTCGATGATGCTGCTGACCGGGCTCACCCTCTTCGCCGTGTTCAAGCACAACAAGTGGCTCTAGCCGCCGTATCGGTGCGCGCGGGCCGGAAACACGGGAAATGCCCTAACCACCTCGGAAGCGCTACCATTGCAGGCGCGCCCCGCCCACCGGCGGGCTGCGCGGCTGGCGTGATTTCGCGACCAGCATCGATGAAGCATTCGAGTGATGAGCGGGTGACACAGTGCCTAGCGGCAAGGTGAAGTGGTTCGATGCGGAGAAGGGCTTCGGCTTCCTCTCCCAAGACGACGGCGAGGACGTGCACGTGCGTGCCTCCGCGCTGCCTGCTGGCGTGGAAACGCTCAAAGCGGGACAGCGCGTCGAGTTTGGCATGGCCGTTGGTCGACGGGGCCCGCAGGCGTTGAGCGTCAAGGTGCTCGACCCGATCCCCTCTGTTCGTGGCAATGCCCCGAAGAAGGAAGCCCCGGTCAAGCGGCGCGAGCCCGAGGAGCTCCACGGCATGATCGAGGACATGATCAAGCTGCTCGAGGCATCCGCGCAGTCCACCCTCGGCAAGGGACGGTATCCGGAGCGCAAGACCGCGCAGCGCCTCGCTGAGGTCATGCGTGCCGTTGCCCGGGAGCTCGACGCGTAGCTCTGCGCGCGGCGGCCCAGTGCGCCCGCTGCGAGCCCAGTGCTCCCGAGGAGCTGCACACAAGCGCGGAACACTAGTTCGGGCGCCAGCCATGCATAGTGGCTGGCGCCCGACCTGTATTCGCGGAACGCGTCGTCGGCAGTGCTCCGACGAGGCTGAGCCTGGGGGAGCCCACTGATACCGCCCGAAGTGTTACCTTTTGCACCCTTCCAGCGCCGACGGAGGGTGCAAAACCGCACAGTTCCGGGGCGTCCGGGAGCCCGGGGCGTCCGAGCGTGGGGCGTCCGAGCCTGGGGCGTCCGGAGCCCGGGACGCGGGCGGAGCATCCCGAGCGATGCGCCAGCCACGTGGCCAGCTAGCCGCGGCCTTCCTTCGGGGGCAGTCCCGCCTCGATGCGCGTGCGGTACCGCTCGGACGTCCGCTTCCGGCCGGGCAGCGCGTACGGCGCGCGGCGACGGATATCCGCCATCACCCGGTCGGAGAACTCGGACGGGGATTCATCCGCCCGCATCTGCCCCTGCTCGGGCTCGAAGAGCTCGATGCGGATGGCGGGCCGCTTGGGGAAGCGCACGATGTCCACGCTGCCGGTGATCGTTCCGAGCACGACCTTCGCCTCCGGAACGGCTTGTGCCAGCCGGCCAACGCCACTGCGCGCGCGCATCGTGGCGCCCCGCGAGATGGTGCCCTCGGGGAAGATCCCGATGCATGCGCCGCCCTTCAGCTCGGCGATCGCTGAGCTGAGCGCGGTGGCGTCGCCCTTGCCGCGCTCGATGGGGATCTGGCCCATGCGATCGACGACCCAGGCGACCGGCCGGTACTTCCACAGGCTCGACTTGGCCAGTGCGCGCACCTGCCGATGCGCGATCAGGCCGGTCCCGAACGCTACCGGGTCCCAGTAGCTGTCATGGTTGGCGACGAGCAGCACCGGACCCTCGGCCGGGAGCAGCTCTCCTCCGATGACCTCGAGCCTGCCCCAGTGCTTGACCACCGGGGAGGACACCCGCATTACTGCCCGATAGACGGGCGATACCTCAGAACTGTTCACAGTGCCCCAGCATTCCAGTTCCGCGGGCTACTCGCGCGCTCGGCCCCCTGCGCGGCGTGCCGGACGCGCTACTCGGACGCGGCATTCTGCGGGGTGTCGACGAACACGATCCAGGTGGCAAAGGTGCCGAGCTGCTCCGCGCCGGTGTTGTCGACGAACACGGTGGGCATGTCGAGCTGGATGCCGCCGAGCGTGCGGCCTTCCTCGTCGGTGACGGGGAGGGAGAGCGAGTGCCGATCGCCAGGGGCGTAGGTCTCGTCGGAGAAGGCATCCTCGGAGTCGGCGGGCTCGTAGAGGGCTTGCACGCGGAGCGAGTTGCGGGTCATTTCCTTGGGCAGGGAGATCTGCACCGTATCGCCCGGTTCCGCCTCGATGATGGTGGGCATCTGCGGCTCGTCGCACACTTCCGCGAGGGCATCGTTGAACGCGTTCTGCTGCTCGACGCTATTCATCGGCATGTCCGCGAACTCGCTCACGGTCTCGCGGATGCCGTCGGGGTCGCAGTACTGGATGGGGCCGATCTCGTGGGTCTCGCCGCTCGCGAACACCGCGAGGTGGGGGCGATGCACGTCATCGCGACCGAACCGGACCTGCAGCCCCACGATCGTCGCCACCGCCAGCGTGGACACGACCATCACCGCAATGGCGATGATCAGGAACTTGCGGGGAATAAGTGACATCGAGGAGCTCTCCCAAGGCGTGTCGTGGAATGCTGCGGTTCAGGGCTGCGCGGGTTCGTCGCCGGTGTGCTCGGGGCGGTGCCCGCCCAGGCCCGGGACCAGCGATCGTCCCCGCTGCGTCAGGATAGCCTGTGCCAGTCCGGCTGCCACGCACGCGCCCACCACGCTGAACCCGATCCACAGCTCCGTGGGCATGAGGATGCCCAGCGCGCCGCCGAACACCCAGCTCAGTTGCAGCGCGGTCTCCGAGCGCCCGAACGCGGACGCCCGCGACGCATCGGGCACATCATCCTGGATGAGCGCGTCCAGCGATACCTTCGCGAGGGCGCTCGAGGCGGCGAGCACCGCGGCGAGCAGGGCTACCACCGCGAAAGCGTTGGTCACCGCCACCGCCACCACCATCACCGCGACCACGATGGTGCAGCGGACCACGACCGTCGCGGGCCGGGCCAGCCTGATCCGCGCCCCGACCGCGTTGCCGCCGAAGTTGCCCAGGCCCGCGGCGACGCCGATGACGGCGAGCATCGCTACTTGCATCGCGGGTTCATGCTCGGTGCGCGACTTCGCCACGAACGCCACGAACAGCGTGAGGAACCCAGTGACGAGGCGGATGGTGCACGTGCCCCATAGGCCCACGATGACCAGGCGCCCGAGCGGTTGCCGCCGTCCGCCGGTGATCCGCGTCCGCCACGACGACAACGAGCCTGGCCGTGGATGCTCCCGATATGTGATCGACGCGGGCACCTCGCCCTCGGTGACCTCCACCCACGCCGGGATGCGAATGCTCAGCCATGCCCCGGCCGCCGCGATGACCAGCAGCAGAAGCAGTGCCCCGGGCCAGCCAGAGATCGCCGAGAACGTCATCTCCGCCAGGGCTGCCAGCGCGCCCACCGTGATCGTGCCGACCACGAGCCCGAAGACAGTGAGGCGCGAGTTGGTCCGCACCAGGTCGATGCCGGGAGGCAGCACGCGCGGCGTGACGGCGGCCTTGAGCACGCCGAAGGATTTCGACAGCACCAGCATCCCTAGCGCTGCCGGGTACAGCACCCACGGGATGAAGCTCGCCGTGGCGGTGTCGTAGCTGCTGATCAGCACGAGCACGAGTACCCCGCGCAGCACGAAGGATAGTGCCAGCGCGAGCCGGCGGCCCCGCTGCAACCGGTCTAGTGCCGGTCCGATCAGGGGGGCGATCACGGCGAAGGGCGCGATCGTCACGAGCAGGTAGAGCGCCACCATGCCGCGGCTCTCGCCCGTGGTCGCCGAGAAGAACAAGGTGTTGGCCAGGGCGACCGCGAGGGCAGCGTCCGCGGCGAAGTTCGCGATGGTCGCATAGGTCAGGGCAGTCAGGCCGGACTTGTCGGCGCCGTCGGCGGTGGCGGCGCGGCGGAACGCATCGACGCCCTGCATCGTCAGCTGCCGCGACCGCATAGCCGCTACGCGCGTCACCGTGATCCTGCGTGGCAGGCGAGGCGCTCCGGGAGCGGTGGGCGATTCCGTAGCGGCTGGTAGCGCGGCAGGCCCGGTGCCGGGATCATCGAGGCCGGGATCATCGAGGCCGGATGGTGGATAGTTGTAGAAGCCCGGATGCTCCCCGAACCGTGCCTCGGCGTCATCATCTGGTGGCGTCGCGGAATGGTTCACCGGTCAATTCTCGCGCATCCGTGCCGCGCGCGCCGCCCCGCGGGTGCCGAACGGTTTGCTAGCGGGGCACGAACCGGGCCTCGAGCATGACCGGCCATAGCTTGCCCGTGATGAGGAAGCGGTCCGTGCCGGATATCGCGGCGATCCCATTGAGCACGTCGGCGCCCTGCCTCTCCTCGCGCGAGAGCAGCCCGGATGCATCGATCACGTCCTCGATGGCGCCGGTGCGCGGATCGATGCGCACGATCATGCTCGTTGTCCACACGTTGGCGTATATCCCGTCGGGGGTGCACTCGAGCTCGTTGAGCAGCTCGACGGGCGCGCCGTCGAGGGTGACGGGAATCGTCTCGCGGGCCTCGAACGTCGCCGGGTCCCGCACCGTCAGGGTGCTGGTGCCGTCGCTCATCACGAGGTGATCACCTCGCTCCGCATCCTCGTCGTACGAGCACAGTCCCCAGCCCTCGCCCTCGTAGGTGGTACGGAACTGCTCGTCGAGCGTCTCTGGATCGCGGGCGATCGCCACGCCGTCCTGCCACGTCACTTGCCAGGCGATGTCCTCGGTGACGGTCAGTCCCTCGCCGAAGAAGGGATCGGTGACATCCGCCCGTGCCAGTACCTCGCCGCCCGGGAAGGTCCGCGCCTCCATCCAGGACGATCCCACCAGTCCGGTCGACTCGTAGAGGACGCCATCCGCGAGCTCGAGGCCCTGGGTGAACGAATCGCGCCCGTGCGGATGGCGCTCCACTACCTCAACAGTCGATGTCGCGTCCTCGGGACCCGGGGTCACGGGCTCGGGGCTGGCGGGGGACGGAGCCTGCGAGCCAGTACCAGGCAGGCCGGGCTCCACGCACGCCGCGCCGAGCAGCGGGACGAGCAGGGCCACGGCGATGAGCGGGCGGGAGGGGCGAGGGATTGCATGCATGTGATCAAGATTGCCTGACATCGCTGCGGCACGGAGTCGAGATTTTGCAACGGAATGAGGCAAGATGGACGACGTGAACGCATCCGTCGTGTCGCGCCCGCACAGCTCTGCCGCGGACCCCCGTGCCGCAGCGGACGTTCCTGCGGTGCTGGCACATGCAGTTGATCTCGCGCGCGCGGCAGTGTGCGAGGTCGCGGACCCGGCTTCGGTCGGGGAGCACCTTGGCCTGGTCGCCGAGGAGGAATGGGCCGCCTCCCATCGCTTCGCCGCGCACCTGCCTGGCTACCGCGGCTGGGAATGGAACGTCGTGGTGGCTTCCTGCCCCGGCGCCGATTCCGCCACGGTCAGCGAGTTCGCCCTCCTGCCAGGCAATGGCGCGCTGCTAGCGCCCCAGTGGGTTCCGTGGGAGGACCGCATCGATGCCGGGGATCTCTCGCCCGGTGACATCCTCCCGCCCAAGGATCACGATGAGCGCCTCGTGCCCGGCAGCGTCGAGGCCGACGTGCCCGACGTCGAGGACATCGCCACCGGACTGGGGCTGAGTCGCAAGCAGGTGCTCAGTGTCGAGGGGCGAGCGCTGGCGGCGGAGCGCTGGCTTGCCAGCGATTTCGGCCCGGAAGCGCGCATGGCGAAATCGGCTCCGGGCGCATGCCACGACTGTGGCTTCTACCTGCCTCTCGCCGGCCCGCTCGGTCATGCGTTCGGGGTGTGCGGCAACGAGTACTCCGCCGATGGTCACGTCGTGCATGCCAGGTTTGGCTGCGGCGCGCATTCCGATAGCACCCTGCCCACGGGTGCCGGCTCGCCCCTGTACCAGCCATACGATGACGGCATTCTTGACGTCGACGCCTAGCAGGCCCCGATGGTCATCGAGCTAGACGTTGCGCTGCTGGAATGGGTCATCGGCGCGCGCAGTCCAGGATGGAGCGACTTCTTCACCGCGATCACCGTCTTGGGCAGTGGAATCGCTGTCCTTCTCATCGGGTGCGCAGCGGCGGCCTGGTCAATGGCGCGGCGGCGACCGCACGACGCGGCGACCATCATGTGCGTGCTGGTCAGCGGATGGATCCTGATGTGGATCCTCAAGTTCGTCATGCGCCGGGAACGTCCCGGTGCCGGGGTGGCTCTCGTCGAGGCTACAAGCTCCGCGTTCCCGTCCGGCCACGCCATGATGAGTAGCATGCTCGCCATCGTGCTCGCCGCGACGGTCGTACGGGCCCGCGGCGCCTGGCCCCTGCTTGCCGCGCTGCCCGTGCTGGTGGGGCTATCTCGCGTCTACCTGGGCGTGCATTGGCCCACCGATGTCGTAGCGGGCTGGCTCGTCGGCATCCTCTGGGCGCTAGCGTGCCTGATGCTGCATGCGGTAATGATGCCAGCCAGACCGCGCCAGCATCAGCTAGAGCGCAACTAGCGCGCTGATTGCCAGCCGGGCCGAGGCTTCACAGGCCACTCTGCGCGGAGCGATCGCCCCGCCGGACCGAGCGGCGCTGCAGCAGGAAGATGATGCCGCCGAAGGCAGCGACGCCGAGGCCCGCGATGCACAACGGCACGTAGTGCGACAGGGAATCACCCGAGGCCACGACAACGATTGTTGCGAGGATCCAGCTAAGCAGGCCGACGATGATCACGGGACGCGGATCAGCAAGGCGCGGCGGCAGCGGAGGCGGTTCGGGATGTGTACCCACAGCGCCAACTTAGCGTGTCGTCGACGATCACCGCCAGCGAGTCGGATAACCCCTTGGCCGCGCAACGAAACTCGTGATGGGGCAACGGACGTCAAGCGCGTGGTCGGCTCAGAAGAACATGCCGCCCTGCGGGGTGGCTGCCGTGGCGAAAGCCCGATCGAACACATCAAGGGATTCCTCGTCCGCCGCCCACACCCGTCCGGCCTGCGCCAGCGTATCGGCACGATGCTCACCGAAATAGATCGACGCCAGATCGCCCGCCGTGATCCGCACGCGAGGCTCCTCGTCCACCCGATAGCACTCGCCCGTCTCGCCGCCGCCCGCCGCGCGCAACCGATAGACCCCGCCCTGATCGAGGAAATCGTCCACCACCTCGAACGGCAGGTCCAGGTCCGAGAAGTAGGCCCGCGCCGACAACACCGCCGGAATATCCAGGATCCGCGCCCACAACAGATCGAACGAGCCCGTGATCGCGGGCAGCCGGGGGTTGACAAGCAAGTAGGGAAGCAATGATGTGCGCGGTTCCGAGACCGTGATGGTCTCCATCAGATCCAGTGCGCACAACGCCCGCCACAACGCGATGTAGGCCTCCGGCGTCACCGCGAAAAGATCCGACACCTCCACCGTCATGCGCTTGGCATGATCGCGCACCCGGTACGAGACGAACCCATCCGCATGCACCATGTAGAACAATGCCGAAGCCCCACCGCGGTCCGACTCCGGATCCGCGAACACGCCCCGCCAGAACGCATCCGGCCGCCGCACCGCGCCCGCGCACGTCCGCCGCCAGCGGTCATAGATCGCCGGAACAACCTCCTGGGCCTCCTCGACCCTGGCTAGCCGCACCCCGCCCGGATCAGCCGTTGTATCCCGGAAGCGCGCGAAACGCCGATCCAGCGTGCGCGTGTACTCCACCGTGATCGGCCCATACCCGAACCGGCCGTAGATCCCGCCCTCCGACGCCGTCAGGATCGAAATCGGCGCGCCCGACGCCCGGAACCGCTTGTGCTGCTCGGTCAGCATCGACCGCAGGATGCCCTTGCGCCGATGCGTCGGTGCCACCGACACCCACGTCACGCCTGGCGCATCCACCAGGGCCCCGCCTGGGACCGTGATCTGCAGCTGGTAGTGCATCGTCACGCCCACGACCTCACTGCCGATCGTGGCCACGAGCACGTTCTCATCCGGAGCCAGGTCCCGCGTGATCCCCGTCTTCAGATCAGCGATATGCGCGCCGAACGCGAAGTTGTCCAGCTTGAGGATGTGCGGCCAGTCCTCCTCGGTGGCAGTGCGGACCTTGACCTCGGAAGCATTCTCACTCGTCACCCCTCTAACCTTGGCACAGCCCCTCGGCGAGCGGAACCACCGGCCTCGCGAGAGCCTGCCGGCAACCGGCAAGATGGGGGAGTGGCTCAACCCGTAGACATCACCGACCCCGATGATCCCCGCGTCGACGAATTCCGGGACCTCACCACCGCGGACCGTCGCCCGGATCGGCCCGGCGGGCGCGGCCTCGCCATTGGCGAGGGCACCATCGTCGTCGAACGCATGATCCAGAGCCGCTACGCGCCCACCGCCCTCCTTGGTGTGGCGCGACGCTACGACGAGCTCCACGGCGCACTGAGCGCTATCGAGGCCCCCTACTACCGCGCCAGTGCCGAGACCATGGCCCAGGTCGTTGGCTTCCATCTCAATAGGGGAGTCCTCGCCATCGCGCCCAAGCCACGTCCGCTCGATCTTGACGACGTGCTCCGCGAGGCGCGCACCATCGCCGTCCTCGAGGGGATCGGCGACCACGAGAACCTCGGCTCGATCTTCCGGCACGCCGCCGCGCTCCAGGTCGATGCGATCATCGTGGGCCCGCGCTGCTCCGATCCGCTCTACCGCCGGGCCATCCGCGTCTCGATGGGTCACGTCCTACGCGTGCCCCACACCACCGTCGACGACTGGGACACGCTCGCACACTCCCTCGGACGCCACGGGTTCCACACCGTTGGCCTCACTCCCCAGCAGCCATCCGTGCCGCTCTCTGCCGTCATCGACACGCCGCGCATCGCGTTCCTCCTCGGCGCCGAGGGCCCCGGCCTCAGCGACCACGCGCTGCAGCTCGCGGATACCCGCGCATGCATCCCCATGACTCCAGGCGTGGACTCCCTCAACGTCGCCACCGCTGGCGCCATCGCGTTCTACGAGCGTAGCCGCGAACGGGATGCCCGCGCTGCGACCGAGACCGCATGACCACGCCGACCCCATGGGGCACCGGGCTCGTGTTCGCTGGCTTCGTCGCCATCACCACCGGGTTGCTCGTTGGCATCATTGGGTGGGGCCTGCTCGCCATTCATCCCGTTGTCGCGCTCGGGCTCAACGCGCTCATCGCCGTCGGCGCGGCCCCCGTGCTGTGGGAGCGCCGGTCCGAGCCAGTGCAGCGCTGGGCCGCTCTCGGGCTCGCAGCGGGCACGGTGGGCGCCTGGATCGTTCTCGCTGGCATCGCCCTTGGCGGGTGAGGGGGCTGGGTTGGTGGCTGCGCCGCTAGTGGAAACTTTTCCCCTGCTGAGCGGGAAAAGTCTCCACTACCCCGGCGAGAGCCAGCGGCTAGGTCGAGATCGGAACCGCCGGGCTCGATGGATGCGAGCGAAACGGCGAATGCCCCAGGGGTTTCCCTGGGGCATTCGCGCGACTAGCTATTACTGGGCGCCAGCACGGACGCCGAGCAGCACATCCTCCCAGGATGGCATCGCGGGCTTGTGCGGCTTGCGATCCCGCTTCGGCTCGGATTCATGCTCGGCCGCGGGCTGGGACTGAACGGTCGATGCGCGTTCCTGCTGGCCCCGGCTGCCGGTCTCTGTCGAGGTGGTGGATTCGGATGCCTTGGCCGACTGATGCTGTGGGGTCTCCTGCTGCGAGGCCTGGGTCCTTGGCGACTGCTGCTTGGCAACCTGCGGCTTGGCGGTAGCAATCGGCGTGACCGGGCTCAGCGACGGCCGCGAGCGCGGCGCATCCGGCAGGATCAGCTCGCGAGCAAGATCGTTGAGCGGGGCAGCGGTGCCACCATCAGCGCCAGCGTTGAAGCGCCACAGCGCCTTGTTCTCGGTACGGCCCGCCATCCATCGCAGCTGGACCACCCAGCGCCCCTGCTCGTTGCGCCACGCATCCCACGAGGCGTCATCGAGCTTGTGGCCGCGCGAGCCAAAGGCCATCGCCACCACGGTCGACAACGGATGCTGGGCCGGGCCGTCCTCCCGCAGCGGGTAAGCGCCCTGGGCAAGGCTGGCGATACGAGCCCGCTCGAGCAGCACAGGATGCGCGAACGTCTCTACCCGCGACTTGTGGATGCCCGAGGACTCGACGATCTCCTGCACGCTCGCGCCGGCGCGGATGCGATCCTGGATCTCGCGCGGCCGCAGCTTTGCCTCCATCGCGATCTCGGCCTGGCCAAGGCGGCTCACGTCGCCGTTGGCGGCGGCGCGAAGGCGATCATCGGCGGGAATCTTGAACTTGGCTCCCGTGTTGACGTCGGCGCAAACGATAGCGTTGCCGCCCGGCTCGATACCGACGACCTTGAGTTCCCGCACCCTGACCTCCTTGTGCCGCTGTGCCTTTGCGTTGCCTTGCCGCGGTGCGGCTCAGCGAACTTCAGCTTCTTTATTGCACTGTAATGGTGTCGTGACAAAAATCACCGGTGCGACACGCGGAGAGATGTTGTGCAGGGCGAGGTTTCGTGGAAAAGCCGCGTCGTGTGGTAAGCGGCTGTAGCCACACCGGTGGAGGCCTGGGCTCGGGTGGCTTTGGGGCCGGGCGGCCTTGGGCGCAGGCCAGGTCGTCTTGGGACCGGGCCGGGCTAGCCACCGCCGGGAGTGGAAACTTTTCCCGCTCAGGGGAGGAAAAGTTTCCACTCCCGGAGCACGAGCGGCCAGGCCTGCCGTCCCGGAGCGCGAGCGGCCAGGGCCTGCGCGGAAGCTGCCACAGCCCGTGCCTGCACTCGCACGAAAGGGGCTGGACCGCAGCGCATCACGCGCCCTGCGATCCAGCCCCTTCCGGAGCGGCGTCTGCTAGCCGAGCTTGCTGACGACGTACTCGATGCACTCGGTGAGCTTGGTGATGTCCTCGGGGTCGATGGCCGGGAACATGCCGATGCGCAGCTGGTTGCGGCCGAGCTTGCGATACGGCTCGGTGTCGACGATGCCGTTGGCGCGCAGCACCTTCGCCACGGCTGCGGCATCCACGTCATCGCTGAAGTCGATGGTGCCGACGACCTGCGAGCGGTGCGCGGGGTCGGTGACGAAGGGCTTGGTGTACGAGGTCTTCTCGGCCCAGGCGTAGAGCCGCGAGGACGAGTCGGCGGTGCGCCGCACGGCCCAGTCGAGCCCGCCGTTCTTGTTCATCCACTCGATCTGGTCGGCGAACATCAGGAGGGTGGCCAGCGCAGGCGTGTTGTAGGTCTGATTCTTGAGGCTGTTCTCGACGGCGATGGGCAGGGACAGGAAGTCCGGTGTCCAGCGGCCGCTGGCCTTGATCTCCTCGACGCGGGCGAGCGCGGCGGGGCTCATGATGGCGACCCAGAGGCCACCGTCGGCGGCGAAGCACTTCTGCGGCGCGAAGTAGTAGACGTCGGTATCGGCGATGTCCACGGGCAGCCCGCCAGCGCCGGAGGTGGCGTCGATGGCGATGAGCGCGTTCTCGGAGCCCGCGGGGCGGGTCACGGGCACGGCGACTCCGGTGGAGGTCTCGTTCTGTGCCCAGCCGATGAGATCGACCGAAGGATCGGAGGTGGGCTCGGGGGCACTGCCAGGCTCGGCGCTGATGACGATGGGGTCACCGAGGTGCGGTGCCTTCTTGGAGACCGAGGCGAACTTGTTGCTGAACTCGCCATAGGTGAGGTGCAGCGACCGCTCGCGGATGAGCCCGAACGCAGCGGCATCCCAGAACGCGGTGGTGCCGCCGTTGCCGAGGATGACCTCGTAGCCCTCGGGGAGGGAGAACAGGGTGGCGAGCCCGTCGCGGACGCGGCCGACCACATTCTTGACAGGAGGCTGCCGGTGGCTGGTGCCGAACACGGACGCGCCAGTGTCGACGAGCGACTGGAGCTGCTCGGGGCGGACCTTCGAGGGCCCGCAGCCGAAACGGCCATCCGCGGGCTTGAGGTCGCCGGGAATGGTGATGTCGGTGGTTCCAGTCACGGTCGATGCATTCCTTACTTGGTCTGGAGGCTTCGTTCTGGACGGTATCGCGCGTCCAGGATAGTCGATCGGTGTGGTACGGGCCTCATGCTGCGCGAGGCTAGCGGCCCCATGCGGAGACGAGCAGCAGGCCTGGCCGATCCCGCCCGGCGGCTCCGGCCGATCTCGGCCAGAGCCACCAGCAGGTGCTCGCCAGGCTAGGCACCTAGCGCAGGATGCGGCGCAGCAGGCCCTGCTGCGATTGGCCACCCTCGCCACGGATGGTGTCCCAGCCCTCCACATCGCGAGCGAGGCGGGGAGCGGGCCCGGTGTAGAGCGCGGCGGGCCGGACGAGCTTGCCGAGCCGCTTCTGCTCCATGATGTGCGCGCACCAGCCGGCGGTGCGGGCACAGGTGAACATGGCCGGCATCATGTGCGGTGGCACGCCAGCGAAGTCGAGGATGACCGCGGCCCAGAACTCGACGTTGGTCTCGATGGCGCGATCCGGGCGGCGCTCGCGCAGCTCGGCGAGGGCGGCTTGCTCGAGCGCCGAGGCAGCCTCGAAGCGGGGCGCATTGAGCTTCTTGCAGGTATCGCGCAGGACGCGGGCGCGGGGATCCTCGGCGCGGTAGACGCGGTGACCGAAGCCCATGAGGCGTTCCTTGCGGTCGAGGATTCCCTTGACCATGCCGCGGGGGTCGCCGTTGCGCTCGGCCTCCTCGATCATGGGGAGGACGCGGGCGGGCGCTCCGCCGTGCAGCGGCCCGGACATGGCACCGATGGCGCCGGAGAGGCTCGCAGCGACGTCAGCGCCGGTGGAGGCGATGACGCGGGCGGTGAAGGTGGAGGCATTGAGGCCGTGCTCCGCGGCGGAGACCCAGTAGGCGTCGATGGCGCGGATGTGATCGGGGTCCGGCTCGCCCTGCCAGCGCGTCATGAATCGTGCTGTGACGGTGGGGCATTCGTCAATGATCTTCTGCGGCACGGCGGGCTGGTGGAGGCCACGGGCCGACTGCGCGACGTAGGACAGTGCCATGACGGAGGCGCGCGCGAGGTTGTCGCGGGCGGTGTCGTCGTCGATGTCGAGCAGCGGCTGGTATCCCCAGATGGGGGCGAGCATGGCCAGGCCGGCCTGCACGTCGACGCGCACGTCGCCGGTGTGGACGGGGATCGGGAAGGGCTCCGCGGGTGGCAGGGCGTCGCCGAACTTGCCGTCGACGAGGAGGGCCCAGGCATCGCCAAAGGTGACGTCGTTGCTGACGAGGTCCTCGATATCCACGCCCCGGTAGCGCAGCGCGCCGCCGTCCTTGTCAGGCTCCGCGATCTCGGTGGTGAAGGCGAGGACTCCTTCGAGCCCGGGTGAGAAGCCTTCGGGAAGTTCGACTGCCATGTATGACGCTCCTGTTGTCGTTCTGGGTCGTATGCGGCGCGCGCCCAATGGAACCGGGGCCTGGTGGGCGGGTTCCGCGATGGTGCGATCCGGGCAGGGGCACAATGGGGCTCATGCTCCGGGAACGCTGCTCGGGCGTAGCGTATGGGTGTGGTGCGTAACCCTTCCGATTCTCTCGATCTCGCGCGCATGCGGGTCAGTTATGGGGACAGAACAGTGCCGAGCATGTCGGGCGAACATGCTGATCTCGATGAGGCGTGGCTCGAGGACGGCTGGTTGCCGCTGTTCGCCCGGTGGCTGCTTGACGCTACTGAGTATGTCGCATCGGACGGCGGGCGCATCACCGAACCCAATGCAATGGTGCTCGGCACAGTGGATGCAGCGGGCGTGCCAGCGACGCGGACGGTGCTGTGCAAGGGCGTCGATGAGCGCGGAATCGTGTTCTTCACGAACTACGAATCCGCCAAGGCGCAGCATCTTTCGGCTCATCCGGTGGCTTCGGTGACGTTCCCGTGGATCCCGCTGGCCAGGCAGGTTCACTTCCGTGGAGCTGTGGAGAAGATCTCATCGGAGGAGACGCTGGCCTACTGGCGCACCCGCTCGCGCGGCTCTCAGGTGGGGGCGTGGGCGTCGCGGCAGTCCTGGCCCCTCGGGTCGCGGGGCGAGTTGCTCGCGGCGGCCGAGGAGGTGCGGGAGAGGTTCCACGATCTGGACGAGCTTCCGGTGCCGCCGTTCTGGGGCGGGTATCGAATTCGCCCATTCATGGTCGAGTTCTGGCAGGGTGGACAGGACAGATTGCATAATCGGATCCGTTGCGAGCTTGGTGAGGGGTCCTGCCAGGTTTTGCGCGTGCAGCCATGACCACACCGCTACCCGGGTTCGCCCGGTGAGGTGGGTTTCGACTAAGTTCGTGGATATGGTTGTGCGTTGAGTGGTCGCGCATGTGCCGATACGCTACTGACCAGTTGAGTCTGAGAAGGAGCCCTCGTGCCCGCTGAGAATGAAGACAAAGTGGTACTCAGTTACCCCGGTGGTGACTACGAGATGCCGATCACTCGGGCGACCGAGGGCAATGACGGGTTCAACCTCGGCAAACTGCTCAGCGAGACGGGATACACCACCCTCGATGGGGGATTCGTCAATACGGCGTCCACGTCGTCGGCGATCACCTACATCGACGGCGAGAAGGGCATCCTGCGCTACCGGGGCTACCCGATCGAGCAGCTCGCGCAGAACTCCAGCTTCCTCGAGGTCTCCTACCTGTTGATCTACGGCGAGCTTCCCACCGCGGACCAGCTCTCGGATTTCACCTATCGCATCGAGCGGCACACCATGCTGCACGAGGACCTGAAGCGATTCTTCGACGGTTTCCCGCGCAACGCGCACCCCATGCCGGTGCTGTCGTCCGCCGCGAACGCGCTGTCCGCCTACTACCAGGACTCGCTCGACCCGAACGATCCCGAGCAGGTCGAGGTATCGACGATCCGGTTGCTCGCGAAGCTGCCGACGATCGCGGCCTACGCCTACAAGAAGTCCGTGGGCCAGCCCTTCCTGTACCCGGACAACTCGATGACCCTCGTCGAGAACTTCCTGCGCATGACGTTCGGCTTCCCCGCCGAGCCGTACGAGGCTGATCCCGAGGTCGTCAAGGCCCTCGACATGCTGCTCATCCTGCATGCCGACCATGAGCAGAACTGCTCCACGTCCACCGTGCGGCTCGTGGGCTCCTCGAACGCGAACCTGTTCACCTCGATCTCCGGCGGCATCAACGCCCTGTGGGGCCCGCTGCACGGCGGCGCCAACCAGGCCGTGCTCGAGATGCTCGACGACATCAAGGCGCAGGACCTCGACGTGAGCGAGTTCATTCGCAAGGTCAAGGACAAGGAAGAGGGCGTGAAGCTCATGGGCTTCGGGCACCGCGTCTACCGGAACTATGACCCGCGCGCTGCCATCGTCAAGAAGACCGCGCACGACATCCTCGACAAGCTCGGCGCTCGCGATGAGCTGCTCGAGATCGCCATGAAGCTCGAGGAAGCCGCCCTCACTGACGACTACTTCGTCGAGCGCAAGCTCTACCCGAACGTGGATTTCTACACCGGTCTGATCTATCGGGCCATGGGGTTCCCCACGCGCATGTTCACCGTCATGTTCGCGCTCGGCCGGCTGCCCGGCTGGATCGCGCACTGGCGCGAAATGCATGCGGACCCCACCACCAAGATCGGGCGTCCCCGCCAGATCTACACTGGATACACCGAACGCGACTACACAGAGGTTTCGGCGCGATAAACCATGACAAAACCAGAAGTTGAGTTCCAGCCAGGCCCCCCTCCCACCGAGCTCGTCACTAAGGACCTCGTGGAAGGCGACGGCGCGGAAGCAGTGCCCGGCGCCACCGTCGAGGTGCACTACGTCGGCGTTGACTACGAGACCGGCGAGGAGTTCGACTCCTCCTGGAACCGTGGCGAGTCCATCAGCTTCCCGCTGCGTGGTCTTATCAAGGGCTGGCAGGAGGGGATCCCCGGCATGAAGGTCGGCGGTCGCCGCCAGCTCACCATCCCGCCCGCCCTGGCCTACGGCCCGAGCGGATCGGGGCACCGCCTTGCCGGACGCACCCTCGTGTTCGTCATCGACCTGCTCGCCGTGCAGTAGACGCGGCTTAAAGCAAACAAGGCCCTGGCCTCCCGAAACCTTCGGGATGCCAGGGCCTTGCTCTATTGCAAACGCGAGAGAAATCTCGGAAAACCCAGGTCAGCTTCTCTCGCGTTTGACGATTTCCCGTGCTTTTGCCGATACGCGCCCGTCGAGCGCCGAGCGCTATGCGGCCTGGCGCGCTGTCCGCCACCGATAGCCCGCGAGCCCGAGCGCGACCAGCAGCAGCATGCCGCCAGCACCGAGCCCCAGCAGCGCCACCATGGTGGGCACATCAAGCACCCGCCCCTCGCCCAGCGGCTGGGCCACGGCAACCTCGACCGGATCAGCCGACAAGCTCGCGCGCGGTGTCACGCTGACCACGCCGTTCACGCTGGTGCTCACCTGCTCCGCGGTGCTGCCGAGCTGGCCCAATCCTGCGACTAGCTGCTGGGATCCGTCGGTGAGCTGGCCCGACCCGTCATCGAGCTGGACGAGGCCGTCACGCAGCTGCACGGCTCCGTCCCGCAGCTCGGCAGAACCGGCGGCGAGCTGGCCCGCGCCCGAATCAACCTGGCCCGCGCCATCGGCGAGCTGTGCCGCGCCCACCCGGAAATCACTGGACGGATCATCGAGCTGGAACGCGAGCTGCCGGGCGCCTTCCCGGAGCTGCTCGAGCTGGACCAGCGCGGCGGCGATCTCCGGGGCGAACGGAGCCGCCGCGGACTTCAGTGGCAGCAGCTGGGCCACGAGCTGGTCCACACCGCCGCTGATCTGCGTTGCGCCGTCACCGAGCTGGTCGATGCCACCCTGGAACTCGTTGACGCCCACGCGGAGCTGCCCCGTTCCTTCCTTCAATTGCCCGGCTCCGGCCGCGAGCTCGCCGGCGCCGCCCGCGAGCTGCTCGGAGCCAGCGCGGGCCTGCCCGATGCCCGCGGCAAGCTCGCCAGCGCCAGCGTTGAGCTGCTCCGATCCCTCCAGTGCCTGGCCGGAGCCGGCGGCGAGGAACGTCGCTGCGAGCTTGTCGCGCTGCAACTCGCGCAACGCATCCTCCAGGCGCGTCAGGTCCGGGCCGCCGCTGTCCACGACCTGTGTCGTCGTGGCCGAGGTCGCTGGGGGAGTGGAAGCCAGCGTCACGGAACCGCCAGCGGCGAGCGCGGTCGCGGTGATCGCCAGCGCCGCGGGAAAGCGGTAACGTCGGATCGTCGACTTCGGCCGTGTGCTTGCCATGCAGAACTCCCTAAGCTGTGTGGTCCGGGGCGGTGCCAGCGCGGTGCAATCGTGATAGCGGCCCGATGGCGGTCCGTTGTGTATTCGGCGCGGCGAGCGGGCAGTATTGGTAGCTGTGACCGGTGTCCCAGTGCTACTGGGCACAGTGGTCCTGGAGGTACCCGTCGGCGATGCGGCTTGGCTGGATGCGCGGCACCTGGAAGTGCCCGTCCTGGATGTGCCCCGTGCATTGCGCAAGGCCGCCGATCGGTGCCGGTGCCGTGTGGATCCCAGTATGGGCAGCAGCGAAAGGAAAAGGACAATCGCGACCAATAGTGCGACCGAGAACACAATCGTGTGGTTCCGCCGCGACCTGCGGCTCAACGACCTCCCCACGCTGCTCGCCGCCGCCGACTCCGCGCGCAACGCGCTCGCCGTGTTCGTGCTCGATCCGGCACTCATCAAGCCCTCCGGCGTGCGCCGCCGCACCGCCCTCATCGCGTGCCTCAACAGCCTCGATGAAGCCCTCGGCGGGCGACTCCTCGTGGTCCGCGGCAACCCCGTCGACATCATCCCCGACCTCGCGCGACGCATCGAAGCGACCCAGGTCCACATCAGCTCCGATCACGGCCCCTACGGAACCCGTCGCGATATGGCCGTCGAGCAGCACATCCCGCTCGTGCGCACCGGCTCCCCGTTCGCCGTCGCGCCCGGCCGCATCGTCAAGGACGACGGCACCGCCTACCGCGTGTTCACCCCCTTCTACAAGCGGTGGCTCGACCACGGCTGGCGCGCCCCCGCCGCCACGAGCGCCAGCACCAACGCCTGGATCGACCCCGCCGACCTCACCGGCATCGAGCGCGCGGAGCTGCCCGCCAACATCAAGCCCGTCTGCCCGGTCGGCGAGCCCGCCGCCCACGAGCAATGGCAGCAATACCTCGCCAATGGCATCGACGAGTACAAGGAGCACCGCGACCGCCCCGACCTCGACGACACCTCCCGCATGTCCGTCCACCTCAAGTGGGGAACCATCCATCCCCGCACCATGCTCGCCGACCTGCGCGACCACGACAGCGACGGAGCGCGGGAGCTGCGGCGCCAGCTCGCGTGGCGCGACTTCTACGCCGACGTGCTCGCCCGCGAGCCGCGCTCTGCCCGCCAGAACCTCAACCGCGACTTCGACCGCATGCCCACCAGCACCGACACCCCCGAGGCGCAGGAGCTGCTCGCCGCGTGGAAGGCCGGGCGCACGGGCTACCCCATCGTCGACGCCGGAATGCGACAGCTTCTCCAGGAGGGCTGGATGCACAACCGCGTGCGCATGATCGTTGCTTCGTTCCTCGTCAAGGACCTCCACCTGCCATGGTGGTGGGGCGCACGGTTCTTCATGCGCCACCTCGTCGATGGAGATCTCCCTGCCAACCAGCACGGCTGGCAATGGATCGCTGGCTCCGGCACCGACGCCGCGCCCTACTTCCGCATCTTCAACCCCATCACGCAGGGGCAGCGCTACGACCCCCAGGGGGACTACGTGCGCCGCTGGGTGCCCGAGCTACGCGGCATCGCGGGCAAGGAAGTCCACACCGTCGGCCAGCGAGGCATCCAGGTGGACGGCTACCCCGCGCCCATCGTGGACCATGCCGTGGAGCGCCGCGAGGCACTCGCCCGCTACGAGCACGTCAAGCACGCCGACTGAGGCGCAGCGAGCCTTCCGATCGTGAACACCTGGCCACGTGACGCGTGGCTCGCGTTCCACTATTCGCTGGAGCCCGAGTCGCTGCTGCTGGCCGGGACGCCGACCGCGGCCGAGTGCCGATCAGTCCGCGGGATGCGGATGCGCAACGTGAGCCGCGTGCCACCGAGCGGGCTGGTGGTGATGAACGCCCGGCCACCATGGAGCTCGGCCTGCTGGGCGACGAGGGACAGGCCGAGGCCGGAGCCAGAGCTCGTGGTGTTGGAGCCGCGGCTGAACCGCTGGAAGACCGACTCCCACTCCTTCATGGGGATGCCGCAGCCGTTGTCGTCGATCGTGATGTCGAAGTAGTGGTTGCGCTGCGGCTTGGTGGCGAGCTGCACGATGGTGGCGCGGCCATGCTTGATGGCGTTGGTGATGGCGTTGTCGAGGCAGAGGCGCAGGCCAGCAGGCAGGCCGCGCATGGTGGCATTGTCGACGTCGCCGAGCTCGATGGAGGCCGTGGGGTGCATGCGGCTCGACTCGTGGACGACGCGGTCGAGCAGGTCCGGGATGTTGACGTCCTCGTAGTCGTCCTGGCGGGCGAGATCGCCGGCAGCGAGGCGCTCGAGCGCCTTGAGGGTCTGCTCGATCCGCGTGATGGATTGCAACGTCTCGGTGATGATGACGCTCCGGTCCTCCGGCGGGGGATCGAGGGTGTCGAGCACCTCGAGATTGGTGCGCAGCGCGGTGAGCGGAGTGCGGAGCTCGTGGGCAGAGACCGAGGAGAAGTCGCGGGCAGTCTCGAGAGCGTGGTTCTTGCGGCGTTGCTCGCGGGTGATGCGGGCAAGCATCGAGGAGATGGCCCGCGAGAGCTCCTCTGCCTCGATGGCGCCCGTGATGATCGGGATGGGGCGCAGATCGTCAGCGGTGATGCGGCGGGTCTGCTCGGTGAGCTGGCGCAGAGGCCGTACCGCGAACCCGGCGAACAGCCAGCCGAGCGCGGCCGCGGCGGCGATGGCGAGCATGGACACGATGACCGTGAGGCGTCGCTCTGCATTGATCTGCTCGACGGTGGTGCGCGTGGGGACAGCCACGGAGAGAAAGGCGCGCGGCTCCTCGACCAGGGTGACGGTCAGGATGCGGTACTGCTCGCCCTTGATGGTGAGGGTGGTGAGGCCATCGGGCAGGCGGGGGATCTTGACGCTGCGGGCAGCAATGAGGATTCGATCGGCGTGATAGGTCGCCTCGAAGCCCTCCGGGAGCTGGGTCCGGGCGGCGAAGAGCGAGTTCGCGGAAAGGCTCGCGGCGATCGAGGTGACGGCACTGAGCTGCTGGTCCAGGGTGGCGTGCTTGTCGGAGCCGATGCGATACCACATGAACGACCCCACGGTGGCGACGATGATGGTGGCGCCGAGCGCCGAGGCGATCGCGACACGCGTGGCGAGGGAGAGCGAGGGCAACCGCGAGGTTCCGAACCAGCGCGCTAGCTGGCGGGTGAAGCGTTGCAGCGCGGTCCTGGTCATGGATGCGGGCCCTAGGGATCGGTGGTAGTCGAGAATCTGCTCATTCGGTGCGGAGGATGAATCCGATTCCGCGCACGGTGTGCAGCATGCGTGGCGTGCCGTCGGTCTCGAGCTTCTTGCGGAGATACCCAACGAACACATCGACGACGTTGGTGTCGGCGGTGAAGTCGTACCCCCACACGATCTCGAGCAGCTGCTTGCGCGACAGTACCGCATCCTTGTGCTGGACGAGCGTGGTGAGCAGCTCGAACTCCCGCTTGGTGAGGTCGAGCTCGCGATCATTGCTCGTGGCCCGCCGGGCGGTGACATCAATGGTGATGGGGCCAGCGGCGAGGGTCTCTCGGGGCGCGGCAGGCGAGTCGGTGCGGCGCCGCAGCATGGCGCGCACGCGCGCGACGAGCTCGCCGAGCGCGAACGGCTTGGTGAGGTAATCGTCGGCGCCGGCCTCGAGCCCAGCGATCCGGTCATCGACGGAGCTGCGGGCACTGAGCACGCAGATCGGCACGTCGCTGCCCATGGCGCGCAGCGCGGTGACCACACTGACCCCATCGAGCCGGGGCATGGTCACGTCGAGGATCACCGCGTCGGGCTGGTACTCGCGGATGCGGCGCAGCGCCACCTCGCCATCCTCGGCGGTGGTGGTGTTGAACCCGGACAAGCGCAGGCCACGTTCGAGGGAAGCGAGGATCTCGGCGTCGTCATCGACGATCAGCACCAGCGCGGACTCGGGCATGTCGTCATAGTGCCAGTTTTCGCACGATTCTTACAGTGCGCGTGATGTGGCTGATCGCCGTTGGCCACGTGCTTGGCCGGCTCAGCGGGGTGGGAGCCCGAACTCGCGGTAGCGGCGCAAGCGCGCGGCGTGGCGCTGCTGCGGTAGCTTCAGGGCGAGGGAGCGGATCTCGCGAGCGATGGCAGCGGCGACGCGCTGGCTGAACGGGATGGGTTCCTGCGCGGCATCGGGGTTCTCCGGGATGATCGCGTCGACGATTCCGGCGTGCAGCAGGTCCCGCGAGCGGATGCCTTGCTGCGCGGCGATGTCCGCGGCGCGGCCGGTGCTGCGGTACACGATCGCGCTGGCTCCTTCCGGGGGAAGTGGCGCGAGCCAGCCGTTGAGCGCGCAGAGCACCCGGTCGGCGGGCAGCATGGCGAGCGCGCCGCCGCCGGTTCCCTGGCCGAGCAGCACGGAGACGGTGGGGCAGCGCAGCGTGACTAGCTCAGCGAGGCAGCGGGCGATCTCCCCGGCAAGACCACGCTCCTCGGCGTCCTTGGACAGGGCAGCACCCATGGTGTCGATGATCAGGACCAGTGGCAGGTGCAGCTCCTCGGCGAGCCTCATGCCGCGGCGCGCCTCCCGCAACGCCGCCGGGCCGAACGCATCGCTGTCCGCGGAGACGGCGCGGTCCTGCGCCAGCACCACGCAGGGGGTGCCGGAGAGGCGTGCCAGGTACAGCAGCATGGAGCGATCCGATTCGCCCTGCCCCGTGCCGCTCAACGGTGTCAGGGTGGTGGCGCCGTGCCGGAGGACGCTGCGCGCGCCCGGCCGGATGGGGCTGCGGGAGGCGAGCACCGACTCCCAGGCGGGAATGTCGGGCAGCTCATCGACCAATGGTGCTGGCTCGAACCGGTCCGGCAGCTTGGGAGTGCCCCCGACCACGCGCAGCACCCGATCGAGGATGGGGCGCAGCCAGCGCACGGGCACCACGCCGTCGATGACGCCGCGCTGGTACAGGTTCTCCGAGGTCTGCACGCCCTCGGGGAAGCTGGCCCCGTGCAGCGATTCATACACGCGCGGGCCAAGGAAGCCCACGAGCGCGCCCGGCTCGGCGACCGTCACATGGCCGAGGGATCCCCACGACGCGAACACTCCGCCGGTAGTGGGATGCCGCAGGTACACCAGATAGGGCAGGCGCGCTTCCTTGTGGATCTTGATGGCCGCGGCGATCTTCACCATCTGCAGGAAGGCGACGGTGCCTTCCTGCATGCGGGTGCCGCCGGAGGTGGGGGAGGCGAGCAGGGGCAAGCGTTCCGCCGTGGCCCGCTCGATGGCCGAGACGATCCGCTCCGCCGCGGCCACGCCCACCGAGCCGGCGAGGAACCCGAACTCGCACGCGATCACCGCGACACGGCGTCCACGGATGCGTCCCTCGCCCGTCACCACGGACTCATCGAGGCCGGACTTCTCCCGCGCCGCGTCCAGATCAGCCTGGTACTGCTCGGACATGGCGACCCGCACAGGCTCGGTATCCCAGGACACGAGCGATCCAGCGTCGAGGACGTTGTCGCATAGTTGCGCGGACGTGGTCACAGTAGGCATCGGAATACGCTCCCTGGGCCGACCGGCATCGGTTCCATGCCCGCCACGCTACCGCCAATGCCCCAGCGCGAGCGGACGAAACAGGATCCTTCGGGCGATCGCGCCCGAGGTGGAATCCCCAGCCGGCAGCGAGCGTTGACAGTGCCGTGACTGTTCCCAACGTGCGACTCCATGATGGCAACACCATCCCCCAGCTCGGCTACGGCGTCTGGCAGGTACCCGACAACCAGGCCAACGAGGCCGTGACGACGGCGCTCGACATCGGCTACCGCCACATCGATACCGCCCGCATCTACGACAACGAGGCCGGCACCGGCCAGGCGATCCGCGAATCCGGCATCCCCCGCGACCAGATCTACGTCACCACCAAGCTGTGGAACGACGACCAGGGCCGCGACCGTGCCCTCCGTGCCTTCGACGACAGCCTCGTCCGGCTTGGCCTCGACCACATCGACCTCTACCTCATTCACTGGCCCAAGCCATCCGAGGGGCTCTACACCGAGACGTTCGCCGCGCTCCAGCAGCTCAAGGCTGACGGCAAGGTGCGGTCCGTCGGCGTCTCCAACTTCCAGGTCCCCCACCTCGAGCAGCTCATCGAGGCCACCGGCGAAGTGCCCGTCATCAACCAGATCGAGCTGCACCCCCGGTTCTCGCAGCCCGAGCTGCGCGAGTTCCACTCCCGCCACGGCATCGCCACCGAGGCATGGAGCCCCCTTGGGCAGGGGCAGATCCTCCAGGACCCCGTGCTCACCGAGATCGCCACCGAGACCGGGGCCACTGTCGCGCAGGTGATCCTGCGCTGGCACCTCCAGCTCGGCAACGTCGTTATTCCCAAGTCCGTCACCCCCGGACGCATCAAGGAGAACTTCGACATCTTCGGGTTCGAGCTCACCGACGAGCAGCTCGACCGCATCACTGCCCTCGACGTCGCGGACGGCCGCATCGGTCCCGACCCCGACCGGTTCTAGCGGCCCAGGTACTAGCGGCCCAGGTACTAGCGGCCTAGCTTCCTCGTTCTCGCCCGCGGCCCCCGGCACCACTCGGACCGGGGGCTGCGTCGTGTCCCGGGCAGGCGACCGCAGTAGGGTTCAAGGAACAGGGCCCGCGAACATAACAGATCGAGGTAGGAATGCTCGGGATCAGTCGTGACCAGGACGTCGTGACCATTGAGCTGCAGCGCGAGGACCGCCGCAACGCGCTCAACACCACCATCTGCACCGGCATCACCGAGATGGTGCGCGAGGCCGAGGAGACCGGAGCCCGAGCCATCGTCCTCACCGGGCGCGGCGCCGCCTTCTGTGCTGGAGCGGACCTCGGCAGCGCCGCCTATGACCGCGACTTCATCGGCTCCCTCTACGCGATGCTGCACGCCCTCCAGCACACCCCTCTTCCTGTCATCGCAGCCGTCAACGGGCCTGCCATCGGCGCTGGCGTGCAACTCGCGGTCGTGGCAGACCTCCGTGTGGTCGCCGAGGATGCCTACTTCATGGTGCCCATCGCCAAGCTCGGCCTCGCCATGGACAACTGGACCATCAACCGGCTCAGCGAGCTCGCGGGCGGATCCACCGCGCGCGCCATGCTCATGGGCGCCGAGCCGCTGCCCCTCGATCGGGCGCTCCAGTGCGGACTCGCCAACCGCCACGGTGATCTCGCCGCCGCGCAGCAATGGGCCGCCGAGCTCGCCCAGCTCGCGCCGCTTACCATCCGACACCTCAAGCTCGTGTTCAACCACACGCCGCAGAGCGAGCCCACCGCCGAGCAGCAGGCCGCCCACCGTGCCGCGTGGACCAGCTCCGACGTCGCCGAGGCTCGCCAGGCACGCAAGGAAGGCCGCCGCCCCAACTTCACCGGCGACTAGGGGGCTCGGGGTCTCGGTTTTTGGCGCGGGGTTTGGCGCCGGGTCGCGGGGTTTGGCGCCGGGTCGCGGGGATTGGCGCCGGGTTTGGCGCCGGAAGTGTTGCCTTTTGCACCCCTCCGAAGCCGCGTCAGGGTGCAGAACCGCACACAACCGGTAGAGCCGAGGCGCTCTAGCCGCGGCTGCGCTTGCGCACGACCGTGAGGGCGATGGCCCCGCCGATAGCGCCGAGGACCGCGCCGATGAGGAAGCCATCGGCCAGGCCGCCGATCATGCCTCTGGAGTTGTCGTAGGTGCTGCGTAGCTGGAAGGCGATGCTGATGATCGCGGCGATGACCAGCGTGAAAGCGAGGATTGCGCGGGCGCCGAGGCGGGTGCGTTCCATCGGGTCGACATGCAAGGCGCTCGCGTACAGCATGGTGCACCAGGACACCGCGCCCACGACGACGAGGATGCCCATCGCGAACCAGGTCCCGGCGCTGCCCGCGATCCAGGGGAGGATGAGGGCAGCGATGAGGCCAGCCCACAGCATGAGCTGGAAGCCCGCGGCCGAGGCCTCGTTCCACACATCGCGGTCGCGCTCCTCGCTGTAGAAGGGGCTCTCGAAGTCGCCGATGGCGTGCATGGCGCGGATGAAGAGTGTGTCGCTCATGGGGCTTCCTCGATGGTGGGGAGTGGGAACAGTGCTTCCAACTCGGCGTGCAGGGCCCTCGCGATCCGCAGGGCCAGCCATACGCTGGGGCTGTACTGCCCGCCTTCGATCGAGACGATCGTCTGGCGGCTCGTGCCGCATGCGTGGGCCAGGTCGGCCTGGGTGATTCCTGCGGCGACGCGATGGTCCCGCACGGCGGTGGGGTGTGATTCGCGAGGCACATCTTGAGTAAAGATAACTTGACACCGAATGTCAAGAAAAGTTGTCATCGCGTGGTGCGGGTCGCGCCGCCGCCGCGCTGGTGGAAACTTCTCCCGATGCACGGGGGAGAAGTTTCCACTCCCCAGGCGAGACCGGGGCGGGCCGGACAACGGCGGCGGGGCCGAGTGCTCCTGCGAGCCAATCGCCTTCGCCCCGCGCGCTCGGCACAGTGCGCCTCCGCGCCGCGCCCAACCCTCCGCTGCAGCACCTCGACATGCGGCTTTGGTCGGGGATGCACTATGTTGAGGAAATAAGCGATTCGGTTGAGGAGTAGAAATGCGGTTGTTGGGAAAGTTGTCCGCAGCAGGTGCTGGGGTTGCGCTTGTTCTTGCTGGGGCTGCCCCGGCCGCGGCTGATCCGCTGGGTGATCTGTGGGATTCGTTGAACCTGCCGGGCCCCGCGCCCGTCGTGGAGCTGCCCGAGATCCCGATGCCGCCCAACGGTTCCGAGGGCATCCTCCCGCCCGCGCCCCAGGCTCCTCCCGCGCCGCCCGCGCCCGCCGCGCCGCAGCCACCCCTCGCCACGCCGCAGACCAACCAGGTGATCGGCGAGTTCACCACCAGTGGCTTCGCGGCCGATTCGGGCGTGAACATCCGTCGCGTCGCCGAGCAGGTCAACGGTGCTGTCGTGGCACCGGGCGCGGTCTTCTCGCTCAACGGCTACACCGGCCCGCGCGGAACCGCGCAGGGCTACATCGAAGCCGGCGTGATCTCCAACGGTCGCCCGGGCAAGGCCATCGGCGGCGGCATCTCCCAGTTCGCCACCACCTTGTTCAATGCTTCGTACTTCGCGGGCATGCAGGACGTGGAGCATCACGAGCACTCCTACTACATCTCGCGCTACCCGGCCGGTCGCGAGGCCACGGTCTGGCAGGGCGTGCTCGACGTGAAGTTCCGCAACACCTCGCCCAACAGCGTGCGCATCGAGTCGTGGGCCAATGGCAACTCCGTCACCGTCCGCATCGTGGGCACCAAGACCGTCAACGTCGAATCGGTCAATGGCGGCCGCTGGAACTACACCCAGCCGGGAACCATCACCCTGAACGCCGGCCCGGACTGCATCCCCACTACTGGAGCGCCCGGCTTCACCACCAGTGACACGCGCATCATTCGCAACGCCAGCACGGGTGCCGAGATCTCTCGCAACACCCGCACCGTCGTCTACGACGCGCTGCCCACCGTCTACTGCCGCTAGTTTCGGCGCGAGCTGGCCCGCCTCCGATTGGGGGGCGGGCCAGTTTTGGTTCTGGGCTGGGTGCTTCGGCCTCGGCGCCGGACCCCGGCCCCTGGACCTAGGCCCCGGAAGTGTTACCGAATGCCCCCTCCACCAAGCGATCTAGGGTGCAAAACCGCACACAACCGGTGGGTGGCGCCCGCACACAACCGGCGGGTGTCAACCCGGCCAGGCCCCGCTATCCGCCCTGGAAGAACACGCGGGTGTCCTCGAAGCTGAGGCTCTCCTCGATGAGGATCACTCCGCCTGCCACGGCCTCGGATGGCACGGACCAGCACTGGTTGGCCTCGCGCGTGGCGCCCGGGAACTGCTCGTTGAACTGGTTCTGCACGAGCACCTGGGGCGTCGTACCCGGGGTGACCGATACAACGTTGACCTGCCAGTTGGGACCCAGCTCGACGGAGGTTCCAAGCGGGACGGGGTTGCCGCGCGTGCCGAAGGGCGTCCTGCGGCGCGGTATCGAGCGCACTGGGGACTAGTGCAAAGCTGCGACAAAGGCGGCGTGGGGCTTCTCCAGGGCAAGCGCCGAACCATCCACGCGGAGCCTAGCCCCGAACAGGTTCTTCGCCCGCGCTGATCGCAGCGATATAATTCCGCCCCAGATAAGCAGGATCCCCGCGAACAGGGGAAGCATGAAGATCCGCGGAGTATCGGGCATGCCTGCGCCGATCCAGAACGCGAACAATGACGCGATCCCCAGCAGGACGAACGCAACGGCTCGCCAGTAGTAGAAATGCAAGCGCTGGAGACAACGATCGCACATCGCGAAATCCGCATGGAGCCAAGCCTTCCCGCGCATCCGCTGCTCCGCTCGGTGAAGAACAGTGCGGAAAGGGATCTCCCAGATCCCGAAGCTTGGCCGAGGATAGGACTCGACCACGAACTCATGGCTCCGCGATGACGATTGCCCGTGCGGCACGCATACCGCATGCAGGCTGGTGACAAGCTCGTACGAGCCTGGCGCGATATCCGGATAGCGCTTGTAGCGGTGCTCACGCTCTTCCCGTGTCAAGCGCGTCGGTTCCATCGCTCTTATTGAAATGGCACGCTCACCGACCGCAAAACCGTCTAATCCCCCGGAGTTTGCGCGCGCCCCTACGGTGTTGATTGTTTCCCCCATTCAACGAGTATGCGGTAACGGCGTTGGAAGGTTCAACCTGAGTCGAAAGCGCAAAATGGCTCATTCGATTCTTATACTCGCTGCTGGGGTGGTGTTCGGATTCCTGAGGGGGAGATCATGACGGATGTGAGCGTCGCCCGACAGCGCCGGGGGAACTCCCGCGGTCCATGGACCTTGACCAGGCAGACAGAGGAGGCGCTGAAGGCCGAGGCAGGCTTCGATCGTCTTGCCGAGAGTGCCGAATGACGCCTGATCTCGACACCTAGTGGGAAAAACGTGCCTTCCGGCAGGGGGATGCGTAGCTTCATAAGCATGATGGACCCCACCCGAATCTCTGGCGTAGCACTGGCTGCCGCGATCAAGGCTGGGCAGATCAGTGCCCGCGATGCGGTGGAGGCCCACATCGCCGTGTTGAAGCGCGGACGGAGCCTCGGCGCGCTGGCCAAGCCTCGATTCGATTCCGCGCGCGCTGAGGCTGATGCCGCGGACGCTCGTATCAGTTCGGGCTCACCGGACGACCTGCCGCCGTTGCTCGGTGTGCCGGTGACCGTGAAAGAGCTGATCGCGGTGGAAGGCATGCCTCACGCGGGTGGATTCCACCACAGGAGGACGCTGCGCGCCGAAGCTGATGCACCGATCGTCGCGCGCATCAAGGAAGCGGGGGCCATCATCCTCGCGGGAACCAACTCCGCGGGGCCGCTCTTCTGGGTGGAGACGCACAATCCCTTGTACGGCATCGCCCGCAATCCCTACGATCCCCGGCGCACTGCGGGTGGCTCGTCCGGCGGCGACGGGGTTGCCGTGTCGATAGGCGGCGCGGCATTCGGGCTGGGGTCGGATCTAGGCGGCTCGCTCCGCATCCCTGCCATGTTCAATGGCATTTTCGCGCACCTTCCCACCCCTGGTCTGGTACCGAACACTGGACATTTTCCGATGACTGCCGGGATCCGTGATGCGCTCCAGCTCGGACCCATCGCTCACCATGCCGAGGATCTTCATGCAGCGCTGAAAGCCATCTCGGGCCCCCACGAATCGCACGCGGGCATGAGTGATGTCCCGCTTGGCAATCCCGATGATGTGTCGATCACCGGCCTCAATGTGTACGTTGCCGTGAATTCTGCTGCGCACAAGGCGAGCCCCGAGATCGAGCAGGCGCGCCTCCGTGCCGCGGAGCAGATGGATCGGGCCGGAGCGCATGTTTCTGAGATCGAGCTGCCACGAATGCGCAGGGCGATGGGATACGCCGCGGCCACTGTCGCGGGCGAGATGGATTTCGCGGCGACGTTGGCCGAGATCATGGGGCTACCGGAGTTGCGGAAGCGGCGACTCGTGCACCACCTCGCTAGCTCGCCCTTGGCCGTGATCAACCTGACCGAGACTGCACCGGTCAAATGGGTGCGGACAAAGAGCGTGCGCCGGCTGATTAGCGCAGCGCACCATGCAGCTGATCATATTGCTGAGACATTGGGAGACGGGGTTGTGCTGTACCCGCCATTTCCTCGGGTCGCGCCGAAGCACTTCGGCACCTATCTCCGCCCATGGAGTGTCGCCAACACAACTGTCTTCAACTTCCTCGGGCTCCCCGCGACCCAAGTACCGCTGGGGATGAATAGCGACGGGCTACCGATCGGGGTCCAGGTCGTTGCGGCGCCGGGCAACGATCATCTCTGCCTTCGCGTCGCTCAGGAGCTCGGCGTGTGGGATCCGCCGACTTTGTGAGCTTCTTCCTTCAAGACTTGCCGCGTATCGACCATGCTTTAGTTGCCAGGAAATCTGCTTGACGCAGTGCCAGTATCCGGGAGCGGTCCTGGACCCTACAGCGCCCGCTTTACCGGCTACGGAGTAGCCCAAGCCCGCAACCTGCTCGTCGAGGTTCTCGCCCCCGTCCCGGCGCCCCGGAAGTGTTACCGAATGCACCCTCCACCGCGCGATCCAGGGTGCAAAACCGCACACAACCGCGGATGGGGTACCACGCCCCCGACCCGCCCCTGCTCCCAATGGGCGCGCGAGAGCGGATCGTCATAGAGTGGCAGGGTGATTCGACGCATTGCGCTCGCTGGAGCGTTGACTGCTAGCGCGGCGGCCGGGGCGGTTGCTTCGGCGCGGGTGTCGCGGGCTACTGGTGCCTCGCGGGCGAGGATCCGGCCCTATGCCGCTGGTTCGCCGCACTACCGGAATGGCCGCTTCCATAATCTGGAGCCGGTGGCGGCTTTCTCGCGGGAGCAGGTTGTGGACCTGGTGAAGGCGATGGCGCGCCGGGGCTCGGAGGGCTCGCCGTCGCGAACGATCCCGGTCTCGGTGCCGCTCGCGCCCGCGGTGGCGGCTGACCTGGCGGTGACGTGGATGGGCCATGCGACAACGCTGGTGGAGATTGATCGGCATCGGTTCTTGACGGATCCGGTGTGGAGCGATCGTGTGTCGCCGTCGCACTCGATGGGGCCGCGGCGTTTCCATCCGATGCCGGTGCGCGTGGCACAGTTGCCGAAGCTGGACGCGGTGCTGATCTCGCATGATCATTATGACCATCTCGATGAGTGGTCGGTGCGGGCGATCGCGGCAGCGCAGCCGGTCCGGTTCATCGTGCCACTGGGCGTGGGGGCGCATCTGCGCTCGTGGGGCGTGGCGTCGCATCGGATCACGGAGCTCGATTGGAATGAGTCGACGACGGTGGGGGAGTCGAGCCCGGTGGAGGTGACGTGCACTCCGGCGCGGCATTTCTCGGGGCGGGGGCTGTCGCGCAATGCCACGTTGTGGTCGTCGTTCGTGCTCGCGGGCGCGCGGCATCGGGTGTTCTTCGGTGGTGACTCGGGCTATATGGCGGAGTTCGCGCGCATCGGTGCGGATCATGGCCCGTTCGACCTGACGGTGCTGCCGGTGGGCGCGTATGCGGAGCAGTGGCCGGATGTGCACATGAATCCGGAGGAGGCTGTGCGGGTGCATGGCGAGCTGACGGCGGGCCCGCGCGGGGGCGTGCTGCTGCCCGTGCACTGGGGCACGTTCAATCTGGCGTTCCATTCGTGGGTCGAGCCGATGGTGCGCTTGCAGGCGGCGTCGGAGGCTGCCGGGGCGCGGGTGGTGGTGCCGCGGCCGGGGCAGCGGGTGGATATGGTGAAGCCGTTGCCGACGGATCGCTGGTGGCTGCGATGCGCCTAGGCTCGTCAGGGATCTGCGCCAGCGACCTGAGCGAACTGGACTTGGCGGTCCGTCGTGGAGCTCAGTCGGAGAAGACTGACCAGCAGATGCTATTGCGCCGGATCTGGTCTTCAAGAACCAGGCCGCGGATCGGGTCGGTCAACCGTTCGCGCTGCCAATCGCGCTCGATCCGGCCTGCGCTGGGGTTGCCGGGGCGCGCGCTGCGCGCGGCCTTGATCGCGTAGGCCGCGGCGCCGAGATCGTGCTCGGCGACATGTCCGACGCATGCGGCTTGCCCGGCCGCGTAGGCAGCGAATCGGGCCGCGCCAGCTAGTTGGCGAGCGGCGCCCATCGCGTGCCCGCCTCTTGCGCGTGCTTCCATCATCGGCATCTCGCCTCGCGCCCACGCTCTCGCGGCGGCGATCGCGTCCCGAGGGCGTGGATCGTCGGGTTGCTCGTGCTCGAAATGGTCGAGCACATGCTCGGCGCACTCCGCCGCCCACAGCGCGAGCAACTGGTGGTCGGTGTCGGTGAGGGAGCCGCCTCGGCGGATCGTCACCATCCGGGGATCGCGGATCGTGGGGAGGATCATCGTGGCTCCGGCCCCCGCTCGTGCTGCCGTGCCGTGCGTGGCTGGTCTCGCAGGCGGTTGTCGAGCTCGTGCACGAGCTCGCTGACCCGGTTCACGCCGGCCTCGATCCTCGGGTAGCGGCACAAGACGTCGATCAGCAGTGGGGTCGCGAGGCCGACCATGCGCGTGATCGGGTCGCCGATGCCGTCCTCGCTGGGGAACAGTTCGAACACCCGGATGGTGTGCGCCGTTGCGCGCAGGATGTGATTGACCTGGGCGGCATCGGCCAGCGGATGAAGGTACGCCGATGCGGCGGCGTCTCCCGCGGCCATCGCGGCGTGGAACGGTAGAGGCGACGCCGCCTCGCGTCCCGCTCGGTGGGCAGCAGTCGCCGTCACACGCTGGGAGCGGGAGCGGCGATCTCCGTGGACGAACGCGGAGGCGGCGGCGAGCGCGTCGCGGGGCCTGCTGTCGTTGGGGTGGCACGCCTCGAACTGGGGGAGCGCCTGCTCTGCCGAAGCCAATGCGAAGGCGGTCACTGACCTGATCTCGTCCATGGTCAAGGTGAAGTCTGGAGCGCGCGGCTCGCGCCGGAGCGGAGGCTCTGACTGGGGTCTCACGCTCTCTGATTCTAGTGTTGAGCAGTCGCGCCCAGGTCGGGAGCCGGGGGTGTGCTGGCGGGCAGCGCATCCCGAACTATTCGAGACGCGCTGTCGCAGGAAAATGTGCGCGCCGGGCGGCCGCTCTAAAAAGTTACTGACGATTGATTAACAAATGGTTCGTGAACGCATGGTTACACCGGGCAAAAAAAGGAAGAACAATTCCCGCCCATGCGATTCCGGGCTGCCCGAGGCGCCCAGGAGGGCGCCCGGAACGCCCCGATCGGTCCGGTCGCCGACAGAGGCGCAGGTTCACTAATCGCCAGGTCATCCCAAGATCCGCCGCTTGGGCGTCGTCGCGCGAAGGGCGCATGACACGCCAATGGTGGTA
This sequence comes from Hoyosella levis, assembly GCF_026008515.1. GTDB lineage: Bacteria > Actinomycetota > Actinomycetes > Mycobacteriales > Mycobacteriaceae > Lolliginicoccus > Lolliginicoccus levis. The sequence continues at coordinate 91,762 of NZ_BQYM01000004.1, read as the reverse complement.
CTGGCCACATCGAGTGGAGTTTTGTCCAGCTTGCTGCGACACTAAAGGCCAAGCGGGGACAACCCCCCGACCGCAGCAGGCACGATTCTCAAGGTGCCGCAGTTTTTTTAGGAGCAACATGAGCACAATCGATTCGGTCAAGGGCATCGCCAACAAGGCAAAGGCAACCGTCGAGGCGAACAGCACCAAGGCGAAGGCTGCCTTCGAGGCCAACAGCACCAAGGCCAAGGCCGCTTTCGAGGCCAACAGCACCAAGGCCAAGGCTGCTTTCGACGCGAACGCCAGCAAGGCCAAGGCTGCTGTCGCCAGCCGCAAGGGCCAGATCGACTCGGCCGTCGACAAGGCTGCCACCTTCGTTGACACCAAGACCAAGGGCAAGTTCAACGCCCAGGTCACCAAGGTGCAGGACTCGGCCAAGAAGATCGTTCCCGCTGAGTAATTCACTCGCGTGAGCCTTGGCGCCCCGTGCGCCAGCGATGAACGCTAAGGAGCCGCAATGCCGGTCACCACGAAAGTGCTGTATGACCGGGATTGCGGCTTCTGCGTTTCCTGCCTCAACCTGCTCGCTCGCATCGACCGGCGCCACCGCGTCACTGCTGTTGCCTACCAGGAGCCGGGCGCGGTCGAGCAATTCGATGTCACCACCGACGATGCTGCCGCCGCAGCCTGGGCGCTCGAACCCGATGGCACCCGCCACCGCGGCGCCGGAGCCATCAATGCTGGCCTCGCCGCAGCGCTCGGCACCCGGCTTCCGCGGCGCGTCTACCACCTCCCGCTCGTCCGGCAGGTGCAGGACGGCGTCTACCAATGGGTCGCCGACCATCGTCACCTGATGCCAGGCGGCTCGAAAACCTGCACACTGGGCTAGGTGAAGCACCTCTCGTCCCGCGCCGCCCTCGCCGCCCTTGCCGCGACCATCCTCGCCGGATGCACCGCCAGTCCCGGTCAAGACCCAGCGCCCACCTCCGGACCCGCCGAGCCGGGCGTGGGGCTCAGCGCCAGCGAACCACCTCGCGGTCCCTACTCCATCGCCTCCACGGATGAGGACGAGCGCGGCTCGATCATCGAGTCGACGCCCCTCGATGGGCTCGATCCACTGATCGCGCAGCATGCCGCGGACGCCCAGCGCGTCACCTACCGCTCCACGTCGGGCATCGATGGCACCGGCACCACCGTGACCGCCGCTATCCTCACGCCCGTCGGCACCCCGCCCGAGGGTGGCTGGCCCGTTCTCGCCTATGGGCACGGCACCACCGGTGTCGCCGCCCAGTGCGGCCCCTCCCAGTACCCGGGCCTGCTCGGCCAGGGCAACCGCATCGCTGCCTACCTCGACGCCGGATATGCCGTCGCCGCGACCGACTACGAGGGCCTCGACGGCAATGCCGCGCCGGATGGGCCCGATCACCCCTACCTCGAGCCCGTCACTGCCGCTTACAACATGATCGACGCCGTCCGCGCTGCCCGCGCGAGCAACGAGGACGTCAGCGACAAGTGGGCCAGCATCGGGGTCTCCCAGGGCGGGCAAGCCGCTTGGTCCGCGCTCGAGGCGGCCCCGCATTATGGCGACGGGCTGCAATTCATCGGCGGAGTGGCCATCGCTCCCGCCGCTGACCTCACGCCCATCACCGACGGGCCGCGGCCCTGGACCCTCGGCCCGTTCCAGCTCGGCCTGCTCCCATACGTCCTCGATGGCTATCGCGTCGCCGATCCCGGCCTCGACTTCGACGACTACCTGCGCGGCTCCCTCGCTGACGGGTTCGGCGCCCTCGAGGGCTGCACCAGCACGACGGGCTTCGCGTCCGCGCTGACCATCCTCAGCAGCACCCCCGACGAGGTGGGGCCCTTCACCGACGAGGCAGCAGCCGACATCCGGGACTGGCTCGAGGACAACGCCCTTCCCCTCGATCCCACCAGCGAGCCGCTGCTCGTCCTCTACGGCGACAGCGACACCGTGATCCCGCCGACGTGGACCGAGGAAGCCGTGCAACGGGCCTGCGCTGAGGGCATGACCGTCGACGCACGCCTCATCGAGGGCGCTGACCATTTCTCCATAGGGCAGACCGACGTGATGATCGACTGGCTCGACGAGCGCTTCGCCGGGCAGCCCGCGAACTCCACCTGCTGAAGCTAGCTAGGCGCCCACCCTGGGGAAATCTGCGAACGAGAGTCAACAGATCGGGCTGGGATCGCCTTGTATTGTTGACTTTCGCTCGCAGATCCGGGGGGCGGCACTAGCGCAGATCCGGGCTGAGTATCGCAGCGACCGGCCACCTATCCGCTGGTGCGGGCAGCGACCTTCTTCTCCACGTACTGCGCGAGCTTGGTGAGCGCGTAGTTGGTGAGGATGAACATCGCGGCGACCACGATGTAGACCTGGATGGGGTTGGACAGGTTCTCGATGACGAGGCGGCTCATCTTGAGCAGCTCGATGTAGCCACCGAGCACCGCGATCAGCGAGGTGTCCTTCAGCACGACGACGAGCTGGCTGATCAGGGCGGGCAGCATGACACGGAATGCCTGCGGCAGCAGGATCATGCGGAGGCTCTGCCAGCGGGTGAGGCCGAGCGCGAGCCCTGCCTCGTTCTGCCCGCGGGGGAGCGAGACCACGCCGCTGCGCACGATCTCGGCGATGATCACCGAGTTGTAGGCGGTGAGGCCGATGACGAGCACCCACAGCAGGCCGCCGCCGGGGAGCACATCGAGGTCGAACCGGAACTCGGCGCCACCTGGGAGTGGGATCCCGACGCGCATCTCGTCGGCGATGCGGGAGACGAGGTAGATGGCGAGGATGACGGGGAGACCGCGCAGCAGCTCGATGGCCGCGACGATGGGCGGCCTGGCGAACTTGCCCGCGGTGAGGCGGGCGACGCCGATGGCCACGCCGATGATCAGGGACAGTGCGATGGCTAGCGCCGCGGCGAGGAGCGTGCGGAGGAACCCGTCCCCGAGCCGCGCCCAGACATGCACGAAGCTGTCATGGGTGGGGTCGAGGAGCGGCGCCCATTTGTCCCACGTGAACTGCCCGCCATCGACGAGCCGGAACAGAGCTAGACCGACGATGCCGAGCACCGCGATGACCGCGATGACGGTGAAGATCGCGATACGTCGCCGGGCACGGGGCCCGGGCGCATCGAACAGGACGGTGGCGCTGCGCTCGGGCGCTTTGCCGCTGGGACGCTGCTGGCCGGGTGAGATGGTGGGCGTGCTCATCGTGCGATCGCCGCCTTCCGCTCGATGACCTGCAGGGCGATGCCTGCCGGGATGGTGATGCACAGGTAGCCGATCGCCACTCCGACGAACACGGGCAGCGGTGCGTAGCCCTGGGCGCTCGACAGGTTCAGCCCGGTGCTCCAGAGATCACCGCCGACACCGAACGCGCCGAGGACCGCCGAGTTCTTGAACATCGCGATGAGCACGCTGCCCAGTGGTGGCACGACGGTGCGAAGCGCCTGGGGAAGCACGATCAGCGAGAGGGACTGGCTGAAACCGAGGCCGATGGAGCGCGCCGCCTCGGCCTGCCCGGCGTGCACCGAGTTGATGCCGGAGCGGATGGCCTCGCACACGAACGCCGAGGTGTAGATGATCAGCGCAGCGAGCCCGAACCGGTAGAACGAGCTATTGATGCCGATCTCGGGCAGGCCGAACGCGAAGAAGAACAGCACCAGCGTGAGGGGGGTGTTGCGGACGATCGTCACGTACGCGGAGCCGACCCACTGCAGGATCGGGATGGGGGAGACCCGGAACGTCGCGATGATGGTGCCCAGCAGCAGGGATCCCACGAGGCCGAAGAAGCAGATGCCCACGGAGGTGAGGAAGCCCGACCAGTACAGGTCGAGGTTGTCGGTTATCGCGCTCATCGAATCGTTCCTCCGATCGTCGCGCGGGATTCAGGGCGGTAGCAGGTCAGGTGCATGGGTCTGGCTCCGGGAGCTCGGGGGTCTGCGCGCCCTCTACCGAACCGGCAGTGGCTTCCCACGCCTCGGTGTACGCGCCGGACTCGTAGGCGAGACGGACCTGCTCGTTGATGAACTCGCAGAACGCGACATCACCCTTGGGGATGCCAATGCCATACGGCTCATCGGTGAACTGCTGCCCAGCCATCCTGAACTCACCGTCGGACTTCGCGACCAGGCCAAGCAGGATCACGTTGTCGGTAGTGACCGCATCGACCTGCCCCGTGCGCAGCGCGTCGGCGCACTTGGAGTACACGTCGAACAGCACGAGCTGATCCCTGCTTCCCAGGTACTCCTGGATGGTCTGGCTGGGCGTGGAACCGGTGACCGAGCAGACCTTCGCGTCGGGGTACTCGCGGAATGCTTCGGGCCCCGTGATGCGTTGATCGTCAGCGGCGACCATGAGCTGCTGCCCCGCCAAGTAGTAGGGGCCAGCGAAGCTGATGCGCTCGCGCCGTCGATCATTGATCGTGTAGGTGGCGACGACCATATCGACGTTGTTGTACTCGATGAGCTCCTCGCGGCGCTGCGACGGCGCCTCGTAGTACTCGATCTCCTCGGGCTCGAACCCGAGGCCCGCAGCGACGAACTGGGCGACCTCGACATCGAAGCCGGTGAACCCACCTTCGAGGCGCAGCAGCCCGAACCCGGGCTGATCGAACTTGATGCCCACGCGGAACTTGCCGTCCTCGACGATGCGGGCCATGGTGGTGCCCTCGGGGAACGATGGATCCTCGGCCACGGGCACGCGGGATTCGATGTCAGTGCCGCTGACGCTGCCGCACGCGGTGAGCATCATCATCAGTGCCGCCGCGCCGGCGACTATTCGACGATTCATTGGCGATGTCCCAGCTTCTCGTTGACAGGGCTTTCGGGGCCAGGGCTTTGGATGGTCAGGGCGGTCGGGAGTCAGTGGGCGAGGATCTTCGACAGGAAGTCCTTGGCGCGGTCGCTGCGTGGATTGGTGAAGAACTCCTCGGGAGTGTTCTCCTCCACGATCTGCCCGTCTGCCATGAACACCACCCGATCGGCGGCGCGGCGCGCGAATCCCATCTCGTGCGTCACCACCACCATCGTCATGCCCTCCTTCGCGAGGGCTGTCATGACGTCAAGGACCTCGTTGATCATCTCCGGATCGAGCGCGGAGGTGGGCTCGTCGAACAGCATCACCTTCGGGTCCATCGCCAGCGAGCGGGCGATCGCGACGCGCTGCTGCTGCCCGCCCGACATCTGCGCGGGGAACTTCCGCTCCTGCGCGTCCACGCCCACCCGCTTGAGCAGCTCGCGGGCCCGCTCGACGGCCTTGGCCTTGTTGATCTTGCGGACCTTGATGGGGCCGAGGGTGACATTGTCGAGCACGGTCTTGTGGGCGAAGAGGTTGAACGACTGGAACACCATGCCCACGTCCGAGCGGAGGCGCGCGAGCTCCTTGCCCTCCTCGGGCAGTTGCTTGCCATCAATGGTGATGGTGCCGGAGTCGATCGTCTCGAGCCGGTTGATGGCACGGCATAGCGTGGACTTCCCGGATCCGGATGGGCCGATGACCACAACGACCTCGCCGCGCCGGACAGTCAGGTTGATTTCCTGCAGCACGTGCAGGTCGCCGAAGTGCTTGTTGACGCTCTCGAGCACGACGAGCGGTTCGCGAGAATCGGTCATGCGCCGACTCTAGGCGCGACGTGAAGCGCCGGCGTGATGATCATCGAAATTGGTCTGGAATGTTTACCGGAATGCGGCAAACCGAATCACTCGAACCGCTGCTTCGAGGTGGCGGGGCGCCCGGCTGGGGGTGTGGCTAGCGCGCGGTTGGCTAGCGCGGTGGGCTCGGAAGTGTGCAGTCTTGCACCCTGTTTCGCGACTGGGAGGGTGCAAAACCGCACACTTCCGGGGGCGCCCCAGCCTGGGCGGCAGCGACCCAGCCCCGGCGTAGGGAGCCTAGCCCGGTATCAGCGCGCGACGGTGCGGTAGGCCTGCGCGACGGCGATCATCGAGAACGGCACGACCACCAGCATGCCGATGATCGTCACCACGCCGGCGACGGTGATGACGTAGAGGACGAGGGTGAGGATCAGCAGTGGCCCGACGTTCGCGCCCACGGTCCGCCAGCTCGATCGGATCGCGTCCACTGCGGATTCGCCCCGGTCGATCACGTAGTGCACGGCGAACATGCTGAAGAACGCCGCGAGCAGGCCAGGAACGATGCACAGCAGCGTGCCGAGGAACGTCATCGCGGTGACCAGGATCGCGGTGAGCACGACCTGCGCCAGGTTCGGGATCCGCACGAACTCGCGCAGGGATGGCCGCTGCCCCGAGCTCTCCGCGAGCGCGCCGTTGACCATGGCGGCCTGCACCAGGATGCCGAGCAGCACGAAGAGCGCCGTGCCCGCAGCAGCGAGGGAGACCGCCAGGATCGGGCCGGCCGTGGTGCTCTCCAGCGGGGCGTAGAACACCAGCGACAGGGGGAACGCCACCAGGCCGGTCACGATGATGGCGAGCACCACAAAACCGAGCCAGGCCCCGGCGTTGGCGACGAAGCGCCGCCAGGAGAGCTTCAGCAGCTGGCGGATCCGGAACGGGGTCTCGGCGTCGCTGCGCCGGAGGGACGGGAAATGCCGATGGCCCGACGACACTCCGTACTGCACCGGCGCATCGTCAGCGGGCGGGTAGGAGCCCGGTGGCGGTTGCAGGCCCTCGCCGCGGTAGCCACCCGGTGGCGGGTACTCGCCCTGGTGCGGGTAGCCCCCCGGCGTGGGTGTGGCGCCCGGCTGGGGGATGTTCTCGGGTGCCGGGAAGCCCTCCCCGCTCGAGGACGGGCTGTCACCGGGGAAGTCGTTCGTCATGGATCCTGTTCCTTCGGTCGTCCGCTGAGGCGGGCGGGCACACGCGTCGCCTCGCAGGCCGTGAGGGCGAGCATGGTCTCTTGCCACCACCGTAGTGGCGGAAAGAATGCTGGCGCGGGATGACAAGATCCCGCGCCAGCATGGAGGTCCCGGATAGGAATTACTGTACCGGCTGGCGACCCGAGAACGTACGGAAGGCATACGCCGACATCATCGTGCCCAGGGGGATCGTGACGAAGGCGCCGAGTCCACAGGTGATCAGCGTGAGGATGCCCAGCACGATGAACGCGAGGACCAGCAGCAGCGCCTGGCCGACGTTCGAGGACACCAGCGAGAACGAGTTCTTGATCGCGCTGATTACGTCCATGTTGTTGTCGAGCGCGGAGTGGATCGTGAACATGGCGAGGAAGGCGATCACCAGGCCAGGGAGGATCAGCAGGATGAGCCCGATCCCCACCATGATGCTGACGAGGATCGAGGCCAGCACCACGTGGAGGATGTTGTTGAGCTGCGCGAACTCGCCAAAGGCGGGCTTGCGGCCATCAGCCGTGAGCAGGGCCCCTCGCAGCATCATCCAGCCGATCACGGTTCCCGCGACACCGACGAGGAAGGTGAGTAGCGAGACCCCGATGGAGCCCTGGTCCTGGCCCAGCCCGGCGACGAAGTTAACGATCTGCAGTACCGCGAGGATGGCGACGAAGCCGAGCCATACAGGGGCGTTGTCGGCGAAGCGGCTCCATGCCCAGCGACCGGCCTCCATCACATCGAAGCCTCCGGCTCCACCCGCGGGGTAGCCGCCCTGGGGGTTGTAGCCGTAGCCCTGGCCGCCCATCGGGGGCGGTGGCGGGTAGCCGGCGCCGCTGTCGCCTCCGATCGGCGGTGGTGGCGGGTAGCCGCCGTAGGGGTTGTCGCCCTGGGGGCCGGTTCCCTGAGGGCCATTGCCGTAGGGATCGTTGCCCTGGGGATCGTTGTTCTGCGGATCGTTGTCCTGGGGCTCGTTGCCCCAGGGGTTGCTCCCGGGCGGGGGCGGCGGGTACTGCGTCATGCGGTGCTCCTTGCGTCGGTCGATCCGGGCATTGCACTAGAGTCTGGTCAACGTCGGGACTCACAGCAACACGAACGACACCGTTTGCATCACAAGTCGGCACCGGATCGGCAGACTGGCAGGCATGTCCTCCATCGTGGCGGTGCTCGTCACCGTCGGGCTGGCCGTTGTCGCGGTCCTGGCGATCGCCGCCTGGCTTCGATCCCGCGCTGGATTCACCACCCCGGCCGAGCGTGCCGTGCATGCCGCGCTGGCCACCGCCGGGGCCGCGGCCCGCGCGCTCACCGGTGGGCTCACGGAGAAGAGCGCCGCCGATGCCGCGCCCTATCTGCGGGAGCTCATCGATGCCCGGGCCGTCGCGCTGTGTGATGCGCACGGCACGTTGCTCGCGCTCGACGGGGACGCCGCTGGCATCTCCCGCCAAGCGCTGCTCGACGCCGCTGCCGCTAGCGCCCGCACGGGGCGGCAGCACCTCGCGGACCCTCGCGACGGCCTTGCGCGCGCGGTGGTGTGCCAGCCGTTGTTCTCCGATGGCGCCAGCGATGATCGCGCGTGCATCGGTGTGCTCGTCGCTGTCCTGCGCGCCAGCCCCACCCCTGGCCTCCTGCGCACGCTGACCGAGGTGGGCCGCTATGTGGAGAGCCAGCTCGCGCTCGCCGAGCTCGATGCCTCCCGCGAGCGGCTGGCCCACGCCGAGATGCTGGCCCTGCGCGCCCAGATCAGCCCGCACTTCATCTACAACGCGCTCACCACCATTGCCGCGTTCGTGCGCACCAATCCCGATCGCGCGCGCGAGCTGATCCTCGATTTCGCGGACTTCACGCGCTACTCGTTCCGCAAGGCGGGGCAGTTCACCACCCTGGCGGAGGAGCTGCAGAACGTGGAGCGCTACCTCGCGCTCGAGCAGGCCCGCTTCGGTGATCGCCTGCGCGCCCGCCTGCACGTCGCCCCCGAGACGCTGGGCATCGTGATCCCGTTCCTGGTGCTGCAGCCGCTCGTGGAGAACGCCGTTCGGCATGGCCTCGCCGGGCAGGAAGGTGGCGGCACCGTCACCATCACGGCTGCCGATGCGGGCCCGGAATGCCTGCTGACGATCGAGGACGACGGCGCGGGCATGGATCCGCAGCGGTTGCGGTCGGGGGAGCTCGACCATGACCCCGCCGATATCCATGTGGGCCTCAACAATGTCGATGAGCGCATGCGGCAAGTGTTCGGCGACGAGTACGGGATCATCGTGGAAACAGCACCGGGCGCGGGCACCAAAGTGATTCTGCGACTTCCCAAATTCCGTCCCGGGGTGCGGGCATGATGGATCGCATGACGACCACCGATGCGGCGCCGCTGACCGTGCTGGCCGTGGACGATGAGGCACCCGCGCTCGATGAAATCGTTTACCTGCTCAGTGCCCAGCCTCATATCGGCACTGTTCACGCTGCCCGGGATGCCACCACCGCGCTGCGGCTGCTGCGGACCGAGCGGGTGGATGCCGTGTTCAGCGATATCCGCATGCCCGGGCTCGACGGGGTGGAGCTCGCGGGAATCATCAGCGAGTTCAAGCAGCCCCCGTTCGTGGTCTTCGTGACCGCGCACGAGGACCGCGCCGTCGACGCGTTCGACATCGGTGCGGTGGATTACCTGCTGAAGCCGATCCGTGTGCCCCGGCTCGTGCAGGCCATCGACCGGATCCTGGAGCAACGGGCCCGCCAGGCGCAGCATGCCGCCGTTCCACCGCGCGCGGCCACGCCGTCCGATGAGGTCATCCCCGTCGAGCTAGGCGGGACCACTACCCTTGTTCGACGTTCCTCGGTCGGCTGGGTCGAGGCCGACGGCGACTACGCCCGCCTGCACACCACCGGCGGCTCCCACCTCGTGCGCATCCCCATCAGCGCGCTGGAGGAGCGATGGGCCGCCGCCGGGTTCGTGCGGGTGCACCGCTCCTACCTCGTATCACTGCGGCTGGTCACCGGGTTGAGGTCGGTGGGCAGCGGGTATGTCGTTGCGTTGCGGGGCGAGCGCGACCTCCGGCCCGTGGAGCTGCCAGTGAGCCGTCGCCACACGCGCGCGCTCAAGGATCTGCTCGTGCGCAGTCACAAGCAGTCCTGGCAGGACCGATGACGCGGCCGCGGCCCCAGCGCGAGCGCGTGGTGCTCTCTGCCCGGGCCGGTGCTCGACCCGTGCGAACCCGCGTCGAGCTCACCGAGAGCACGGCGGTGGGGGATGTGCTCGTGCGCGGACTGATGACCACGCAACGACGCCTCGCGCTGCGGATGGCCGCCCTCGTGCTCGCGTGCGTGCTGGTGCTGCCCGCCGCGTTCGTGCTGGTGCCTGGCCTCGCCGCGGTAACTGTGGGCGGCGTGCTGCTGCCATGGCTGCTGCTTGCCGGGGCGGTCTATCCGTTGCTGCTGGGCGTGGGCTGGCTGTACCTGAGGCAGGCCGAGCGCAACGAGCAGCGCTTCAGCGAACTGGTCGACGACTGACCATGCCCGCCACCGGCTCCGTCGGCACGATGCTCGTCCTCGCGGCCGTGCTGCTCGCCGCCCTCGCCACCGTGGTGATCGGCGCGTTCGGTGTGCGGCTCGCGCGCACGACGTCTGACTTCCTGGTGGCGGCGCGCAGCGTGGGGCCACGCACGAATGCCGCGGCGATCTCTGGCGAGTACCTCTCGGCCGCATCGTTCCTCGGCGTGGCTGGCTTGATCGCCAAGCACGGTGCTGATGCCCTGTGGTATCCGGTGGGCTTCACCGCCGGCTACCTGTTCCTGCTGATGCTGGTGGCCGCGCCACTGCGACGCTCCGGCGCCTACACCGTGCCGGACTTCGCGGAGTTCCGGCTTGGCTCCGCGCGGCTGCGCCTGCTCGCGATGATTCTCGTCGTGCTGATCGTGGGCCTGTACATGGTGCCGCAGTTCCACGGGGCGGGGCTCGCGCTGCGCATCATGCTGGGCGTGCCCGAATGGGTGGGCGTGGTCGCGGTGGCGGGAATCGTGATGGCCAACGTGATCGCCGGGGGCATGCGGTCGATCACGTTCGTGCAGGCATTCCAGTACTGGCTGAAGCTCACCGCCATCGCGATCCCGGCACTGGCTATCGGCATGCACTTCCTGGCCGCCCCGCAGCCGGTGGGGGAGCCGATGCCGCCCCGCGCCCCGAGCGATCTCACCGTGACCATCGCGGACGGCGTTCTCGTAGAGATCGAGGCGTCCACCGTGCTCGACGTGACGGGCCAGGTCGACGGCGTGGCGGTCGACGGCGCCGTCGCGCTGGATGCTGGCCGCCACGAGCTCGGCGAGGGCACGGAACTGCGCCTGCGGGCAGGCGAGGCGATGCCCACGATCGCCGGGATCCCCGGCAGCGCGGACGACTGGCTGCGCCCCGGCTCCGGGCTGGGCGCTAGCGATGGCGAGGGTGCCGGGCTCGCGCTGTACGAGGTGTACTCGGTGATCCTGGCGATCTTCCTCGGCACGCTCGGGCTGCCCCATGTGCTAGTGCGCTTCTACACCAACCGCACCGGCAGCCTCGCCCGCTGGACCAGCCTGATCGTCATCGCCATGCTCTCGGTCTTCTACCTGTTCCCCGTGCTGCTCGGCGCGCTCTCCCGCACCTATGTGCCCCAGGTGCTGCTCACCGGCGCCACCGACGCCACGGTACTGCTCCTGCCCACCGCGGTGTTCGACGGGATCGGCGGGCAAATGCTGGCCGCGCTCGTGGCTGCGGGCGCGATCGCCGCGTTCCTTTCCACTGCCTCCGGGCTGCTCGTGTGCGCGGCGGGCGTCATCTCCACCGATGTGCTCCGGGGCTCCGTCCGGGATTTCCGGATCAGTGCGTTCGCGGCCGGGATCGTGGTGATGGGCCTCGCCCTCGCGGGAACGCGCCTCGACATCTCCCAATCCATCGGGATGGTCTTCGCCGTCGCAGCCTCGACATTCGCGCCCCTGCTGCTCCTCGGCATCTGGTGGCGCGGGCTGACGGTGGCCGGGGCTGTGGCAGGTCTCGTCGCGGGGGGAACCACGAGCCTCGCGGCCGTGCTCGTCGTGGTGGCGCGCGGCGGCGCGGGCACGGGCTGGGGAGCGGTTCTCCTCGCGCATCCTGCAGCGTGGACAGTCCCGCTGGCCTTCGCCGTGATGGTCGGGGTCAGTCTCGCCACCCGTGCCTCGGTGCGCGACGATGTCGCTGCGGTGCTCGCGCGCATGCACGTGCCCGAGCGGTTCGGCATGGTGCGCGACCGTGACGCCGAGCGGTGGGGGTGAGGTGGTGGCCCTGGCCGCGCTGGGGGACAAGGATGCGACCATTCCCAAATAGTGGTGCGCGAGCCCGATGATTGGGATCATTTAAAATGTACGCGTTTGATTATTCTATTTCTCGAAACATGCTTTCCGGTGTGCTCTAATCATTAGAGGTTCTGCAGGCCTGAAGGCAAGCTCACGTACCACAATCTATGGAGGAATCGCATGTCCATTGAACTTCTTCTCGGCGGCGGCGCGGAAACCATGTTCTCGTTCGTCACCGACTTCTTCTCCGCCTTCCTCGGCGGCGGTGGCGGCGCGGAGGGCGGCTTCGCCTCCTGAGCATCGAAGTGCTGGTCCGGCCTGTCCTCGCTGGGGGCGGGCCGGACTTTTTGTCCAGGATGGAAATCGCTAGAGCGTATGCACAGGGGCTTGGTTTGAATTATCGCGAGCCCAATTAATCCACACATTGTTATTTACATACTGACGATAAAAGAATCCCTCGCTCGCGGTAGAGAATTGCCTGATTCTCGGTGAGAAAATCGCGCTGCGCTAGGGGGTGATTGCCACCCCTCGCTTGCGGTGACCAGGGATCGCAACTTCAGGATCAGCGGGCTACGTCATGGCGCTGGCGAGCATGGCCTCGAGCTCGGTGATGATGTCATCCACGGGGTCGGTGGAGCGAGCGGAGCGGGCGAGGATCACGGCACCCTCGATAGCGGCGATCGCGGTGCTGGCGAGCCGGTTGGCCCGGCCATGCTCCACGCCGCTGTCCTCGAGAGCCTCGGCGAGAGCGGTGTGCCAGGTAGTGAAGATATTGGCGACGATGGGCGCGAGGTGCTGGTCGTCGGGCGAGCCGCCAACCGCGGCAGCGGCGACGGGGCAGCCCGCAGCGAAGTCGCTATCGCGGAGGATGCGGTTCCAGAACCTGCCGACGGTGTGAAGCGTAGCGAGGGGGCCCTTCCGGGCGGAGTCGTCGATGATGGCGGTAATGGTGTCGCCGGCGATGCTGAGGCTCTCGGTCATGATCTGGTTCCGGCCACCGGGGAAGTGGTAGTACACGGATCCGCGGGGGGCCTGGCTGCGGGCGAGGATGGCGTCGATGGTGACCCCGGCGGCGCCGCGCTCCTGCAGCAGCTCGACCGCGCTGGTGAGCATTCGTTGCCGTGTGTTGCTCTGCGGTGCCACTGGTTGGCCTCCCTTTGCCGCGATGCGTCCGTGTGCCGCGTGGGGCCGCGCGGCAGAGTGTTGATCAGCTTAGTGGTGCGGTTAGCGCAGGTAGTTGCCTGGGACGCCATCACCCATATGCTCTACCCCATAGTCCGCGCTTTGGTGGGCGAGGGCAAGGCGATCCCGGCAACCCGCGATCCGCGCGCCGCCCACGTGGCTCTACGGCCCGCGGCGCCCGACCGCTCGTCGTGGCTGCCAAGCCGCTCGTCGCACGGATCAACCCCTCGACCCGTGATGCGCGCCACACCCATTTCTTGTGACCTGCATCTCATTACCGTCGGGATATCGCATCCCAACGTCGAGGAGAGCCGCAGTGACCACCCCGCCCGCATCCCGCACCGGGACGGTGGACGCAGTGCCCCCCGCACCGTCCGCCGCACCCGCATCCCCGCCCCCGCATGCCGGGCAGCCGAGGACCCCATCGCCCGAGGACTTCGAGCGCATGCAGGCCAGCCCGGAGTTCCAGGAACTGCGCCGCAGGCTGCGCCGCTTCGTCTTCCCCATGACGGCGTTCTTCATCGGCTGGTACCTGCTCTACGTGCTGCTCGGCATCTACGCCACCGGCTTCATGGGCACCCCGGTGCTCGGCAACATCAACATCGGCATCCTGCTCGGCCTCGCGCAGTTCGTCACCACGTTCGGCATCACCGCCTGGTACATCGTGTTCGCCAACCGCGAGCTCGATCCGCGCGCCGCCGCCATCCGTGACGAGATGGAAGGAGCAGCAGCATGAACCTCCTCGCCCAGGGCACTACCGCGGCAGTCGGCAACCCCCTGATCAATATCTCGATCTTCGCGCTCTTCGTCGCCGCCACGATGGCTTTCGTCATTCGCGCGGGCCGCACCAACAAGACCGCCTCTGACTTCTACACCGGTGGCCGTGGATTCACCGGCCCGCAGAACGGAGTCGCCATCGCCGGTGACTACCTGTCCGCCGCCTCGTTCCTCGGCATCGCGGGAGCCATCGCGGTCTTTGGCTATGACGGCTTCCTCTATTCGGTTGGCTTCCTCGTCGCCTGGCTCGTGGCGCTGCTGCTCGTCGCCGAGCTGCTCCGCAACACCGGCAAGTTCACCATGGCGGATGTGCTGAGCTTCCGGCTCAAGCAGAAGCCCGTGCGCACCGCCGCGGCCGCATCCACCCTCACCGTTTCCCTGTTCTACCTGCTCGCCCAGATGGCCGGTGCCGGTGGCCTCGTCGCGCTGCTGCTCGACATCAATGATCGCGCCACCCAGTCACTGATCATCGCGGTCGTCGGCGCGCTGATGATCGTCTACGTGCTCGTTGGCGGCATGAAGGGCACCACCTGGGTGCAGATCATCAAGGCGATCCTGCTCATCACCGGCGCGGGCATCATGTCGGCCCTGGTGCTGTGGAAGTTCGGCTTCAACATCTCCGGGCTGCTCGGCTCCGCGCAGGAGACCGTCAACAGCTCGGTCGAGGGAGGCCGGGACGTGCTCGCCCCCGGGGCGCAGTTCGGCGGCAGCGAGATCTCGAAGCTCAACATGCTGTCCCTCGCCCTCGCCCTCGTGCTCGGCACCGCTGGGCTGCCGCACGTGCTGATGCGGTTCTACACCGTGCCCACCGCGAAGGAAGCCCGCCGCTCGGTGGTGTGGGCCATCGCCCTCATCGGCGCGTTCTACCTGTTCACCCTCGTCCTCGGCTATGGCGCCGCCGCGATCGTCGGCCCCGAGCGCATCCTCGGGGCTGCCGGTGGACAGAACTCCGCCGCGCCGCTGCTCGCCTACGAGCTTGGTGGCACGATCCTGCTGGGCATCATCTCCGCCGTCGCGTTCGCCACGATCCTCGCGGTCGTCGCGGGGCTCACCATCACCGCCTCGGCGTCGTTCGCCCACGATATCTATGCAAACGTCATCAAGAACGGTGATGTCGACGAGAAGCAGCAGGTGCGGGTCTCCCGCATCACGGCAGTGGTGATCGGTGCGCTGGCCATCGTGCTCGGCATCCTCGCCAACGGCCAGAACATCGCGTTCCTCGTGGCGCTGGCCTTTGCTGTCGCCGCCTCGGCGAACCTGCCGACGATCCTCTACTCGCTGTTCTGGAAGCGCTTCAACACCACCGGTTCCCTGTGGAGCATCTACGGCGGACTCGGATCCGTGCTGGTGCTGATCGTCTTCTCCCCGGCAGTGTCGGGCTCGCCCACCGCGATGATCCCGTCGATGGACTTCGCCTGGTTCCCGCTCTCCAACCCCGGCATCGTCTCGATCCCGCTGGCTTTCCTCCTCGGCTACCTCGGCTCCGTCCTCTCCTCGGACCAGGGCAACGCCGCGAAGAACGCCGAGATGGAGGTCCGGTCCCTCACGGGCGTAGGTGCCGAGAAGGCCATCTCGCACTGAATCCCGCCCAGCCCCGCAACGGGCGCCGGAGCCGCACCACGCTCCGGCGCCCGTTGCGGCATGCTGTGACCCATGCCCCCTCGAGGTCGCGGTGTGAGTCGTAACAAGCCTGGGCGACGATTGGGTCACTGCCAGGTATCTCTCTGGTCTCGAACCCTGCTCCGGCGTGGACAGCCCGCACCCGGGATCAGCACAGTGGAGGGCGTGACCGGCCAGCTCGACATGTCCAGGACCGCCGTCGAGACCACCCTCGGCGGTGGACGCGTGCGCGGCACCATGGTCGACGGCGTGACGCTGTGGCGGGGCATTCCGTATGCGGCCGCACCGATCGGCGACCTGCGCTTCCGTGCTCCCGAGCCACCCGAGCCATGGAGCGGCATCCGCGACGCGACGCGGTTCGGTCCCATCCCGCCCCAGGAAGTGTCCCGCAAGCTCGCTGATCCGGGCGACGACGTCGAGCTCAGCGAGGACTGCCTCAACATCAATGTGACCGCGCCCGCCGGTGCCCGCAGGGAGCCGCTACCCGTGATGGTCTACATCTACGGCGGTTCCAACACCAGCGGCTCGGCCGCCCTCGACATCTACGACGGCAGCACGCTCGCCCGCGACGGCAACGTCATCCTCGTCTCGTTCAACTACCGGCTCGGCGCGCTCGGTTTCCTCGACTTCTCCAGCTACGCAAGCTCGCGGCAGGCATTCGATACCAACCT
This sequence comes from Hoyosella levis, assembly GCF_026008515.1. GTDB lineage: Bacteria > Actinomycetota > Actinomycetes > Mycobacteriales > Mycobacteriaceae > Lolliginicoccus > Lolliginicoccus levis. The sequence goes on along the minus strand of NZ_BQYM01000004.1, from coordinate 75,407 downwards.
CGGCCTGCGCGACCAGATCGCCGCGCTCGAATGGGTGCGAGACAACATCACCGCGTTCGGCGGCGACCCCGGCAACGTCACCATCTTCGGTGAATCCGCGGGCGGCATCGCCGTCACCGCGCTCCTCGCCTCGCCCCGCGCGCAGGGATTGTTCCACCGGGCCATCGCGCAGAGCCCCGCCATCGCCACCGCCTACGAGCCGCAGCGGGCACGCGCTGTCGCGGCCGAGTTCCTCGACATCCTCGGCGTCTGCGAGGACCACGCCGCCGAGGTGCTGCGGGGCATCTCCGCCGCGGAGTTCGTCGCCGCCGCCGATGAGCTCAAGCACCGTGTGGTGCGGGCGTCGCCGGGAGCCATGGCATTTGGCCATGTGCTCGATGACCTCCTGCCCGAACGCCCCCTCGACGTGCTGGCCAGTGGACGAGCGTCAGCCGTGCCGCTGCTGATCGGCACGACGGACCGGGAGGGCGCGCTGTTCGCGCGGGGCCCGGAGGTCATCCCCACCTCGGTGCCATCGATCGAGCGCATGTTCGCCCGCACCGATCCAGCTCGCCGCGATGCCGTCATCAATGCCTACCGGGGCTATCCGGGGCGCCGGGCCGCCATCGAGCTCGGTGGAGACGCGATGTTCTGGCAGCCCTCCATCGAGGCCGCTTCCGGGCACAGTGCCGCAGCACCCACCTTCATGTATCGCTATGACCTCGCGCCGCGCATGCTGCGCCTGCTGCGCATGGGTGCCACCCACGCCACCGATCTGCCCGCGGTGTTCGGCACCCTCGACAGCCGCGCCGCGAGAGTGCTCACCTCCGTCGGGGGACGCCGGGATCTCGCTGCGGTGAGCCAGCGGATGCGCGAGCACTGGACACATTTCGCGCATACGGGCGCGCCCCGGCCGGACTGGCCACGCTACGACACCTCCACCCGTCGCACGAAGATCTTTGATCAGGAGGATCGCGTCGATCGCGACCCGCGGGCCGCTTGCCGCCTAGCCTGGAACGGGTACCAGACCTACCGGTGAGCCGTGCCGCGCCACGGTGCCCGGAACCACTTCCGAAAGGCAGTCCCGCATGGCTAGCACCAGCGTCGCCCTCGATACGCACTTCACCCCGCAGGAAGCCTGGGAGCGGGCATCCGACCTCTCCCGGTACGGCGATTGGCTGCTGCTGCACGATGGCTGGCGCGGCGAGCTCCCCGAGCAGCTCGGCCCCGGCACCACCGCGACGTCGGTGATATCGGTAAAGGGCATGCGCAACCGCATCGACTGGACCGTCGAGGAGTATGACGAGCCCCGCCGCGTGGCACTGTCCGGCCATGGCGTCGGTGGCACCAAGATCACCCTTGCCCTCGAGGTCGCTCCGGCCAAGGCTGGCTCACGCGTGCAGCTCGATGTCCAGTTCTCCGGGCCGCTCGTCGCTGGGCCGGTCGGGTTCGGCGTGTCCAAGGCGCTCAAGGGTGACCTGCGCAAGTCCCTGGAGAAGTTCGACGCCATGGCGTGATCTCGCGGCCGGGTTGGCGGGCCGCGGCGGTTGGGTGGTGGTCTCGGTTCGCGGGGCCGCTGGCCGCAAACGCGATAGAAGCTGCCCGAATCCCGGGTTGGCTTCTATCGCGTTTGGCGGTTTCCGGTGCTTTTACCGCGAGGCCGGGCCGCCGGCGAGGCGTGAGGCGCGAGCTGCACCGGGCCAAGGACCGCTACCGCCAGTAGCCGGTGAACACGATCTGCTGCTTGGGCATGCCGCGCGCCACCAGGTCGCGACGGGCGCGGGTGACGAGCTGGTGGCCGCCGGCGAGGCATGCGTAGCCGGGGGTGCGCGGCAGAGGTGTCGATGCGAGCAGGTCGAGCGCGGACTCGCCCTGGTCGCGGCATGCCCAGCTCGCGTCGATGCCAGGCAGGTCGGGGAGCTCGGGGATGTCATCGGCCTGCGCGAGCTCCACGATCACCCGCAGCGGGGCAAGGCGCGGGGGAGCGGAGGATCGGTAGGAGTCGAGGATGCCCATGATGCCGGGCAAGGCCGTCTCATCGCCGACGAGCAGGTTCCACTCCGAGCCGGTGGGCGGCTCGAAGATGTAGCCCTCGTCGAGGATCGTGGCCTGGTCGCCGGGCCGGGCATCGAGCGCCCACTGGGCTGCGGGGCCGAGCTGACCTTCCGCGTCACGGTGGAGCGCGAAGTCGATGTCGAGCTCGGGGCCCTCGGCCCCGGTGGCTCCGTTGCTGGCAGGCCGGAATGCTCGAACCGTGTAGTTGCGGCACAGCGGCCGCGATTGCTGCGGGATGAGCATGTACTGGGCGTACCAGAGGTTGCTCGTCAGGGTGGGCAGCCGGAGGGTGCCGTCGGGGGCGGGGAGGAACAGCCGGAACCATTGGTCCTGGCCCATGCGCGTGAACCGGCGCAGATCCTCGCCCCCGAGCGTGACACGAGCGAACCCGGTGCTCGTCTGCTTGGAGGCGATCACCTCGGCCCGCAGGATCTCGCGGTGCGCTGGCTTGATGTACTTCCCCCGCTTGGACATGGCCCCTCCCCGGTTCGGCTGCGTAAGGCAAGCATAACCATAGTTCTCCTTGCTAGTGCGGGCCATGCAGGACTGCCCGCACGGGGCCATGCACCTCGCAAATCCCCGCTGCGGCATAGCGAACAAAGTGCCCTCCCGATGGTGGGCAACCGGCAACGGGCCGGTAACGATCCCCGGTGAACTGGGCAAACTGTGAAACGCCTCGATGTCGACCGCGCGATGTAACGAGTACGACCGTGATCCCCAGCACAGAGGAGTTCCAGTGGCGCGACGCCAGCACCGAGCCGCAGCAGCAGGATTGCTCGTTCTCGCTCTCTCCGCGGCAGCGTGCGCGAACGATACCGGCACACTGTCCTACCAGTACGACCAGCGCACGATGCCCAGCAGCAGCCCGTCGGCCGACGACGACGATCCAGGCCTGGATGACGGTGAGGGGAGCAGCACGCGCGAGACATCGGGCTTCGCGACAGCCCCCGCCCGCGCCACGTCGGGCGACACTCCCGGTGACGCTGCCCCGGCAACGAAGCCCGATGGCACCAAGCCGGACGCCGACAAGCCCGAACTGACAGACGTCTCCGGCCCCACGTCCACGCTCGTCATCGCTGCCCGCACTCTCGCCGGAAGGCCCATCGCTGGGGTCACGGTGCAGGCGATGCGGATGGAGCCGTGCGTCTCGGCCCCCGACTCGACCATCGTCGACACCTATCGGGGCGTCACCGACGCTGCCGGATACGCCACGCTCGAAGTCGCTCCCGGCTGCTTCCACTACGCCATCAATGACGTGCCTGACAACGCGTATCCCGCGCCGTTGGACATGCACTGGGTCGAGCTCCGCGAGGCCAACGCCACCGCTAGCGGCGAGCTCCAGTTCCTCGACGGACCACCCGGCCTCGGCGACGACTGGCAAATCGGCAGCCTGCGCGTTCTCGATGCCGACACGGGAGAGCCCCTCGCGGGCCTGCAAGTGCGACTCCTGCGCTGCGGAACCGACGGCCCCGGCTACATCACGCCCCCCTCGTTCGACAACGGTCGCATCCCGCTCGCGCTCGGTCCCGCCTGCTATGCCGCGACCGGGATCGAGGGATCCACGGATTGGGCAATGACGAGCAAGGCCGTGAGCTTCGACGCGGCCACCGGATTCGCCGACATCCCGATCGAAGTGTGGAAGCCCTGCGAGCAGCCCGGAAACTGCGGCAACCCACCCGCCACGGGCTCCTTCACCGTCACCACAGCCACCGCGGACGGCACGCCCGTGCCCGGCATCACCGTCAACATCGGCGAGTTCGACCAGTGCACCACCGCCAGTGACGACAACCTCAGCCGCCGGGTCGACACCATTGTCACCGGCGAGGACGGCACCGCCACCGCTACGCTGCCGCTCGGCTGCTACGGCTTCGGCACCATGCTCGGGCCCATCAAGCACGCCCTCACCGACCTCGACGAGCCCGGCGAGCAGCGGAATATCACCCTCACCATCTCCGATGCCTGGCTCGACGGCAGCGAGGAGGGCGACGGTAGCGAGGAGGGCGACGGTCCTACGGGGCAGTAGAGCGCCAGCGCCATCGCCGCAAAAGCCTACGAGACTCAACCATGGTGCCCGGTCCCGAGCGCTTTCCGTTGAGTTCCGTAGGCTTTTCCGCGCCCGGGATTAGCAGGTGACGAGCTCGTCCGGGGCATGCGTGGTGCTCAGCCAGCGGCCGTAGGCCCCATCGCCGGCGTTGCGCACCGCTTCGCACATCGCCTCCTTGGTCGTGCCCGCGAACTTGAACACCGCGTAGATCGGGTGCCCATCCAGGGACTGCCGCAGCGACGGGCAAGCCCGGTCCGTGCGCAGGTAGTGCGCCCCCGGATTCTCATCGAGCAGGCGCTGGATCTCCTCGTCGTACTGGCCCGGCGTGACGGCATTGCCCAGCACGACGATTCCGATGGCACCGGAACTGCCACACGAGGGGCGGGTCATGGGCACGCCCACAGCGAGCTCCACCTCGGATCGCTCAGCCGTGTCCTCGGCGGGCGATGCGGGTTGCCACAGCGCGAGGACAGCAATTCCAGTAGCGAGCACCGCAAGCAGGCTGGCAGCGATCACCGGCGCACGCCGCGGGGAACGTTCACTGTCATTGGGCTCGCCCAGCGGGGCGAGAAACGTCTCGGGATCCGGATAGGGAGAGCCATCCCAGCTAGCTCGCACGGAACCATCCCTTCCCTCGGATCAACCACGGCACGCAGCGGTGCCACGCAGGTGTCGTACGCATCCGATAATAGTGGGCTGCTCCGACGCTCGCGTGAGGAGCGGGCCGATCAAGCCGGCACTGTGGCGAGGCTCATAGCGGCCGCAGGGAACCAGCGGGGCTGCTCCCGCATCGCGCGCTGGAGATCGAGCTGCTCAGGCAAGCCCGAACTTGCGTGCCACGATCTTCTCCACCAACCGGCGCGGCGCGAGGCGCTTGAGCACGAACACGACCGGAGCGTTCGAGCCCACCGCATAGAAGGGCGCGGGCGACGATGCCTCGATCGCCTCGATGATCCTGGCAGCAACCTGATCGGCGGTAATACCCGTCGCTTCCTTCGCGTCGAGCGTCGAGATCGCCGTCGTGAAGCCCTCGCTGTAGGGGGAGTCCTCGCGGAGATACTTGGTGCGCCGCTCACTGATGCCCGTGTTGATCGAGCCAGGCTCCACGGTGGTGATGCCCACGCCGAACGGGGCGAGCTCGAGCCGGGCCGCCTCCGCGAACCCCTTGATCGCGGCCTTCGACGCCACATACGACGACCGGTACGCCAGCGGGAAGCTCGCCAGCATCGAGCCGACCATCACTACCCGGCCGAAGCGGCGCTCCCGCATCCCTGGCAGCAACAACTGGGTGAGCCGCACCGCTCCGATCACGTTCACCTGGAACAGTCGCTCCAGGGCCTCGCGGGGCAGCTCCTCGAGCGGGCCAGACTGGCTCTCCCCGGCATTGTTGACCAGCACATCCACCGCGCCGGCCTGCCCGGCGAGTGCCGCGAGGGAAACCTCGTCGGCGAGATCGAGCCGCAGGTACTCCACGCCCGGCAGCCGCAGCGACTCCGGGATCGAGCTCGGATCGCGGCTCGTGCCGATCACCCGGTAGCCGCGCTGCACCAGTGCCGCCGCCGTGGCCAGTCCGATCCCCGAGGACGCGCCCGTGACGAGGGCCGTCTTTGTCGTGCTCATGCCTGCTCCTTTCCGAGAGCGAGCCCAGCGGCCCGGCCCGAGAAGATGCAGCCACCGAGGAACGTGCCTTCCAACGCGTTGTAGCCGTGCACGCCACCGCCACCAAAACCGGCGATCTCGCCCGCCGCGTACAGGCCCGGCATGGGCGTGCCGTCACCACGCAGCACTTGCGAATCAAGATTGGTCTGCAGCCCGCCGAGCGTCTTGCGGGTCAGGATGTTCAACCGCACCGCGATCAATGGGCCATGCTCCGGGTCCAGGATGCGATGCGGCGGAACAGCGCGCGCCAGCTTGTCGCCCAGGTACCGGCGCGCATTGTGGATCGCCATGACCTGCGCGTCCTTCGAGAACTTGTTGGCAACCTCGCGATCCCGCGCCACGATCTGCTTCTCCAGGCGGGCCAGCTCGATCTCGGGGCCGCGCGCGATGCGGTTCATCCCCGCCACCAGTTCAGGCAGCGAGTCAGCGACCACGAAATCAGCCCCATGCTGCTTGAACGCCTCCACCGGGCCTGGCGCGCCCTTGCTGATGCGGCTCGACAGCGTCAGCTTCAGGTCCTTGCCGGTGATATCCGGGTTCTGCTCCGAGCCCGAGAGCGCGAACTCCTTCTCGATGATCGTCTGGGTCAGCACGAACCACGAGTAGTCATGGCCCGTGGCCAGGATCGCCTTCATGGTCGCGTTCGTATCGAAGCCCGGGAAGTTCGGAGCAGCCAGCCGGTTGCCCGCCGCATCGAACCACATCGACGACGGCCCCGGGATGATGCGGATCGCATGATCCGGCCAGATCGGATCCCAGTTGTTGATGCCCTCGGTGTAGTGCCACATGCGATCCCGATTGACGATCCGCCCGCCCGCGGCCTCCGTGATGCCCAGCATGCGCCCGTCCACATGCGCGGGAACGCCCGAGATCATCGTCGCCGGGCATGGTCCAAGCCGCTCGGTGGGCCAGTTGCGGCGGATCAGCTCATGATTGTGGCCGATCCCGCCCGCCGCGACGATCACCGCCGGGGCGCGCACCTCGAAGTCATCGATCACAGTCCGCGACGAGGCGACCCCGCGCTCCGCGTCCGAGGGCTCGAGCACCGCACCGCGAATCCCCACCACCGCGCCTTCCTCGACGATCAGCTCATCGACCCGATGCCGGAACCGCAGCTCCACCAGCCCCCGCTTCTCGGCATCGAGCACACGATCCGCGAAGATGCCCATCACCGCCGGGCCCGTGCCCCACGCCAGATGGAAGCGCGGCACCGAGTTGCCATGCCCGCCAGCAAGACCCCCGCCTCGCTCCGCCCACCCCACAAGGGGCGTGAACCGCAGGCCCAGATCATGCAAGTACTGGCGCTTCGTTGTCGCGGCGAACTCCACGTACGCGCGCGCCCATCGCTCGCCCCACGTATCCTCATCCGGCCGATCGAAGCCCGCCGAGCCCTGCCAGTCCTGCCACGCCAGCTCCACCGAGTCCTTGATGCGCATGCGCCGCTGCTCCGGCGAATCCACCAGGAACAAGCCACCCAGCGACCAGAATGCCTGCCCGCCCAGGTTGCCCCGGTTCTCCTGGTCGACGATGGTCACCCGCTTGCCCGCCCGCACCAGCTCATGGGCGGCTACCAGCCCAGCTAGCCCAGCACCAACAATGACCACATCCGGAGACCGCAGCGACGCCATCCCACCACTAAACCGCATCCCCTGGGTTTGCGCACCCGCCACGCGCGGTCGCGGCTCAGCTGGCTCGCCTCGGCTGTCCGGCTCCGTCGGCCCGTCGCTCCCAGTGGAAACTTTTCCCGCTCCACGGGGGAATAGTTTCCACTGGCCGTGTGAAGGACGGTGGCCGCGTGAAGGGGGTGCTCGACCGAGGCTGCGCGACGGAGGTGGCGGCCGAATGGGCAGCGGTTGGGCTGGGGCAGCGGCGCGGGCGATGAGTGGCCGGGAGAGCCCCCAGTTCCTATGTAAGGCAAAAACAGGACATACAAATATGATGTGCATCACTAGTCTTTTTCTCAGGGTGGGGCTGGATCAAAGGAGATGGCATGAAGAACCCGACTCGAGCGGCTATCGCTGCTGTGGCGAGCGCAATAGTAATTTCTGGTGCCCCGTCCGTGGCCAATGCCCAGGACCTCTCGTCCACATTGTCGATCGGCAGCATGGAATTGCTTCCCCTGCTCAGCGTCTACACGCCCAACTACTATCCCTATTATGGATACGGCTGGGCAGGCCCGGCCTTCGACCTCGGCGAGACCGCGATCACGGGCACGGCCGACGTGATAGGCCAGGGGATCGGCATTTTGCCCAGTCTCTTCTGAGCCAGGACCGACGAACCTGGATCCGCGGCTGCGCACCATGCAAAGGTCGCGGATCCAGGGTTTCTTGGTGCAGTTATTGACCGCATGCTCAATGCAGCATTGAGGGACGGCGTGGATTTTGCTTCCGCTGCTGCGGTCAAGCTTGTGCCAGCAGTTCTCGAAAAGGCCTCGCAAAGTTCATTCCACGAATGTGATCGTGAAGATTCCGCCACACCACGCGTGGCTAGATTTCCATGTTCGAGGGGCGCGCCGAAGGGCGGAATGATTCCCGCCTGCCCGGGCCGAACCGGATTGCCGCCTCGTGCGGGCCGAGGTGGCGCTCCAGGCGCACGGCCGGTGGAGTGACCGGCTCACGGCCCCTCGCGATCGTCTCCTATCTGGAGAGCGTCGTCGCGAATCCCGGCGTTCGCACGGCAAGGGTGGAACTGATCGCGACCTTGCACCACACTGGGGGGAGCGGATGTGGCGCACGCCACATGTGGCGCCTGCCGGGCGGAAGATCGAATCCGAACAAGGAGTGCTGATGAATCTCGCGACGAAGCTCATCGCGTCCCATCTCGAATCAGGTGATCTGACGCCCGGCGCCGAGATCGCGCTGCGCGTGGACCAGACACTGACCCAGGACGCGACCGGGACACTGGTCATGCAGGAGCTCGAGGCCCTCGGCCTCGACCGCACCCACGCCGAGGTCAGCGTGCAGTATGTGGACCACAACCTGCTGCAGGCCGACGAGCGCAACGCCGAGGACCACGAGTTCCTGCGCAGCGCGTGCGAGCGCTTCGGGATCTGGTACTCCAAGGCCGGCAACGGCGTCTCCCACCCCACCCACATGCAACGGTTCGGCAAGCCCGGCAAGACCATGGTGGGCTCGGACTCGCACACCCCCGCGGCGGGGTCGCTCGGGATGCTCGCCATCGGGGTGGGCGGGCTCGAGGTAGCCCTCGCCATCGCCGGGCGGCCCCTGTACCTGAGGATGCCGGAAATCTGGGGCGTCGAGCTGACGGGGGAGCTGCCCCCGTGGTGCTCGGCGAAGGACGTGATCCTGGAGATGCTGCGCAGGCACAGCGTCAAGGGCGGAGTCGGGCGGATCATCGAGTACTACGGACCGGGCCTCGAGACCCTCGCCGCGATGGATCGGCATGTGATCGCCAACATGGGCGCCGAGCTCGGCGCCACCACTTCCGTGTTCCCGGCCGACGAGGCGGTGCGCGAGTTCCTCCGCGCCGAGGATCGGGAGGACGACTTCGTGGAGCTGCGGGCGGATCCCGGAGCTACCTACGATGTCACCGAGCACATTGATCTCTCGACGATCGAGCCCCTGATCGCGATGCCCTCCGCGCCCGACAAGGTCGTACCGGTGCGCGAGGTCGCCGGGAAACCGGTCAGCCAGGTCGTGATCGGCTCTTCGGCGAACCCAGGCCTTCGCGACTTCGCCATCGCCGCGGCGATGGTCGCGGGACGGCAAACCGATGCGGCGGTCAGCTTCGACGTGAACCCCAGTTCCCGCCAGATCCTCGCCGACCTCACCGATATGGGCGCCACGACGGACCTCATCAAGGCCGGCGCCCGGATCCACCAGTCCGGCTGCATGGGCTGCATCGGGATCGGTCAAGCGCCCGCCACCGGCCACAACTCGCTGCGCACGTTCCCGCGGAACTTCCCGGGCCGATCGGGCACCAAGGAGGATTCCGTATGGCTGTGCAGCCCGGAGACCGCGGCGGCCTCAGCGCTGACGGGCAGGATCACCGATCCCCGCGACTGGGCGAGCGAGAACAACGTCGACTATCCGGCCATCCAGTTGCCGCAGCGATCCGCGGTCAACCGGGCCATGCTCACTCCACCGCCCGACAACGATGAGAGGACCGAGCTGGTCCGAGGGCCGAACATCAGTTCCTTGCCGGATTTCGAGCCGCTCCCGGACCGGCTCGAGGCGCCGGTACTGCTCAAGGTCGGCGATGACATCTCGACCGATGACATTTCCCCCGCGGGCGCGCGAGCGCTGCCCTACCGGTCGAACATCCCCAAGCTCGCGGAGTTCAGCTTCGCCCGAGTCGACGAGACATACAAGGACCGGGCCACCGACCCGCACATCATCCTCGGCGGCGAGAACTACGGCCAGGGGTCCTCGCGCGAGCACGCTGCCATCGCTCCCCGGTATCTCGGCCTGCGCCTCGTGATCGCGAAGTCGTTTGCCCGCATCCATTGGCAGAACCTCGCCAACTTTGGTGTCGTTCCCCTCGAGTTCGGCGACCCGGCCGACTATGACCGCATCGACGAGGGCGATGAGCTCGACATCGACAACCTCAGGGAGTCGCTAGCGACCAAGTCGAGCTTCACGATGCGCAACACGACGAAGGACACAGAGATCGAAGTGCGGCACCGGATGTCGCAGCGGCAGATAGACACGATCCTCGCCGGTGGCATCATCCCGCAGCTCGCCGACTGACGAACCTAGCTTTCCGGGCCTTCGGGCGGGGCAGCCCAGGTGGCGTCGAGGATCAGCCGTGCTGCTTCCTCGGGCTGGTCCCAGTGCGGGAAGTGGCCGCAGTCGTCGAACCAGTGCAGGTCCGCGCCAGGAAAGAGATCTTGCGCCCGCTTCGCCTGCCGGGGAAGCGTGACGCGGTCGTTGCGCCCCCACCCGATGGTCACCGCGCCGTGCTGCGTCCCCGCTGCCGGCCCCTCCTGCTTGGGGCCGTGCACCAGGGAATGCAGCGCCTCGTCAAGGCTGGGGGAGTCCGCGAAGCCGCGCAGCTCATTGAGAACCAGTCGCGGCTCCAGCCGCCACGGCTTGGCCGAGAACTGCAGCAGCAACGCGGTGCGCCCGACGCTGCTGCGCGTCAGCGTGGGAAGCAGCGGTTGGATGCGGCGAACCAGGGCTACCGACGCCTTGATGGAGGCGCCGAAGACCCGGACCTCCCCATCGGTCCAGAAACCACCAGGGTCGAGAGCCACCACCGCGCCCGCGTATCCGCGCCGCGCCATCTCCAGCACCATGCGCGCGCCCATCGAGCTGCCCACGATATCGACGTCGTGCAGGTCGCGCTTGGCGATGAATCCCTCGACCGCATCGGTGAGGGCCGCGATGGTGACCTCGCCGGACAATGCCGGGCTGTCCCCGAACCCGGGCAGGTCCACGGCATAGACGTCGCGCTCGCCGGCCAGCGTGGATAGCACCGGGTCCCAGTTGCGCACGCTTGACCCGAGTCCGTGCACGAGCAGCAGTGGACGTCCCGCCCCGGCGCGGACGAAGTGCATCCGGGCGCCTACGTCGTGATTGGATCCACTCATCCCGCACTCCCTCTCATCGACGCGCTTGTGGGCGCATCGTACCCGGGCGGCGTCGTCGCCAAGCCTCATTTGGCCATGCCGGGTTGCCGGTGAGGGAAGGCTAGAGGTGGGCAAGGGCGCTTCGCCAAGCTCGGACACTTGGAACAGTGGCCTAGGCAGGCCGGTCTATAGCATGATTCCTGCATGCATTCTGAGGATCTGATCCGCCCAGCGAAATACGGTCGAAAGGACGTGCTGCAAAAGCAGTCTCCGGTGCCTGCAGCCCCAGGCGTCTACCTTTGGTGGTTCAACCAGATCCCAGGCGGGATTGACACGACGGAATGCATCCGCAATGGCTCGCTCGCTCTTCTCTACGCAGGAATAAGTCCTAGCGCACCACCGCAGAACGGGAAACCGCCCAGTAGGCAGAACCTCAGAACGAGAATCCGAACCCACTATGCAGGAAATGCAGAAGGTTCAACGCTGAGGAAGACATTGGGTTGCCTCCTCGCCGATGAACTCGACATCGAGCTGCGGCGGGTGGGATCGGGCGGCAGACGCACGTTCGTCGCTGGTGAGTCAGTGTTGTCTTCATGGATGGAGGAACATGCGTTCGTGTCGTGGCTCGAGCGCCCGGAGCCGTGGCTCGCCGAGGCTGACCTGATCCGGCATGTAGACCTTCCCCTTAACCTGGACCAGAACAGCCACAATCACTTCTATATGACACTAAAAGCAGCCCGCGCCGCAGCGGTAGCGAGGGCCAACGCTCTGCCAATCCTCCCCAATCCCGGAGTTGGGGGGCGCGGTGCGTCAGGGCTAGGCCGACTCTGAATCTACAGCCGGTGTATGGAGCGCAACGGCCACGTCACAGCTTCTGCACGATGTTCGAGGTATCGTCCGCGCGGCCTGCCTGGCCTGGCATTAGTTGCGTAGGCCAGTCGCGGTGCTTGCTCCAGTTCTCGCTCGGATCCCGAGGCTCGAAGTGTTCACTCGCGTTCAACTGGCTCCATCGTTCGTGATACCGAAGACTGGAGCAATACATGAAGTACTTGAACCGGGGCTTGCTGCTGGTCGCGGCGTCCGTGGTCGCGGGCAATGCCTTCCTTGGGGCTGCCGTTCCCATAGCCGCAGGCCAGGCGACGGGAGCAACTGTCACGACGGCTCATCCGGCAGCGAGCAAGAGCGTGCAGGCGATCAGCGTCGCTGAATGCATGGCCGGGGGCTCGCTGGGAAGCGTCGGCTCCACGGGCGGGCAATGCGAGGAGGGCCCCACGGGTCCGGCAGGACCCACTGGCCCTGCGGGGCCGACGGGTCCGGCAGGCGAGACTGGCCCCACGGGCCCGGCAGGACCCACTGGCCCTGCGGGGCCGACGGGCCCGGCAGGCGAGACGGGTGCCACGGGTCCGGCAGGCGAGACGGGTGCCACGGGGCCTGCGGGCGAGACGGGTGCCACGGGGCCTGCGGGCGAGACGGGTGCCACGGGACCTGCTGGCGAGACAGGCCCCGCCGGTGAGGGGACCATGCTGCTCGCGGGTGGACCGGCAGTCCTGACCACGCTCATCGGAGGCGTGGCCGGGACCACTGCGATTCTTCCGCTATCCGGGCAACTGCTGGAGCTGAATTCCTCCGTGACGAGCGCGGACCCGGCTCGGCAGCGTGTGACGCAGGTCTTCCCGGCTGATGCGACGCTGACCGGGATCACCGGCCAGTTCGTGACGACTGCTGCGATTTCGCTCGTGGGCACCACGGTCACGGTGGAGGCGCAGTTGTACTTGGCGTCGACTCCGGGCGGAACGCCGACGGCTGTTCCGGGCGCTACCTGCACCGCGACGCCGGGATTGACGGGCATCATCTCGCTCGGCACGACGGCGACCTGCAACGTCACTGGCCTCGCCATTCCCGTGACGTCCCAGTCGACCGGCTATATCGAGGTGCGGGCGAGCGCCGCGGGCCTTACCTTGCTCAACACTGTGGCCCTGGATACTGCCGTCAGCCTGGACCTCGACTGATCGAAGGTGGGCCTGGCCGATCCGGGTCCCGCAAACGTGCGCGATCGTGAAGGTCTAGCCACCTCCCTCGTGGCTGGATCTTCACGATCCGGCGGTCCAGGCCAGTGGGCCCAGGCGTCTCAGGCCGTCACTACGAGCTTCTTGGCCGCGGCACGCACCACGTCCGGGATGGGGACGGGCGCGCGGGTCACGGCGTCGATGTAGACGTGGACGAATCGACCGGTGGCGGCAAGCTCGAGATTGTCGCCGTCGGCGCGGAAGATGGCGAGCGCGTAGGTGATGCTGCGATTGCCGAGCCTGCTGACGGAGAGCCCGACGCGCAGCGAGTCGGGGAAGGAGAGCTCGCGCACGTAGGTGCAGGAGGTCTCGGCGACGATGCCGATGGCGCCGATCGTGCGGATGTCGCAGCCAGTCTCGCGCATCAGCCAGGCGTTGACGGCGGTATCGAAGTAGGCGTAGTAGGTGACGTTGTTGACGTGCCCGTAGTGGTCGTTGTCGGCCCAGCGCGTCTCGACGGGCCACAGCACTGGGTAGGTGTCAGTGTTCACGAGGCAACCTTGATGATCTGTCGGAGCGCTTGGCCGGTGTGGAGCTGGTCCATGGCATCGTTGATGCGGTCGAGGGGGAGCGTGCCGGAGATGAGCTTCTCGAGCGGTAGCCGTCCTTCCCGCCACATGTCGACGTAGCGGGGGATGTCGCGGGCGGGGACGGCGGAGCCGAGGTAGCTGCCGATGATGGTGCGTGCTTCCGCGGTGAGCTGCAGCGGGGTGATCTGGGATCGCGCGTCGGGGGAGGGCAGGCCGACCGTGACGGTGGTTCCCCCCGCGGCGGTGAGGGCGATGGCTGTCTCGAATGCCCGTGGATGTCCCGCGGCCTCGATCACGACGGGCGCTCGCACTCCTTCCGCGATCGCGTCGTCCGGGGTGTAGGCGGCCTCGGCGCCGAGCTGGCGGGCAATGTCGAGCTTGCCGGAGAGGGCATCGACCCCGATGACGTGGTGGCCGAGCGCGACAGCGGTGAGCACGGCGGCGAGCCCGACGCCTCCGAGGCCGACGACAAGGACGGTGTCGCCGGGCCCGGGGCGGCCCGCGTTGATGACGGCACCACCGCCGGTGAGGACGGCGCAGCCGAGCAGCGCGGCGATCTCGGGTGGTACGTCGTCATCGATGGGCACGACGGAGCGATGGTTGACCACGGCGTGGGTGGCGAACCCGGATACGCCGAGATGGTGGTGGACCGGCGCGCCGTCACGGTGGAGCCGCATCGCGTTGCCGAGCAGCGTGCCCGCGTTGTTCGCGACGGTGCCGGGCTGGCAGGGGAGCTTGCCGTCGGTGGCGCAGCCGGGACAGGAACCGCAGCGGGGGAGGAACGTCATGATGACCCGCTGGCCCACGGCGAGGTTATCGACGCCGGGGCCGAGCTCACGGATACGTCCGGCGGATTCGTGGCCGAGCAGCATGGGCACGGGCCGAACGCGGCTGCCATTGACGACGGAGAGGTCCGAGTGGCACAGGCTCGCTGCCTCGATCTCGACGAGGATCTCTCCCTCGCCGGGCGGGTCGAGATCGAGTTCGCTGACGGTGATCGGTGTGCTGTCCGCATAGGGGAGCGGCGCACCGATCGTCTCGAGCACGGCACCTCTGATCCTCATTCCCCAACCCTACGGCGCGCGCGCTACGCGGCGCGTGCTGACTCGCGCGATGCGCCGGATGCCCGGTCGGTCCAGTTCGCTGCCTGGGTAGTGGCCGAGCTCAGGGGCGTGCGGGCGGTGCGCGGCCGGATCGGCCCATCGTGGGGTTGGCGGCTCGCGAGCACCATCAGCATGGCCCAGCCGACGATCACGGTGAGGTGGCCTAGCTCGCCGGTGAGCGTCGTGGTAGAACCGGCTACTCCGATCGCTGCGGATGCCAGCAGCCCGAGAGATGCCACCCCCATCAGGGTCACCATGCCGCGGGCACGGGACGGCTGGATCGCCGCCGCGAGGAAGCCTGCCGCGAGCGCGACCTTGAGCACGGTCACCTCGTGGGAGGCGTGCCCGTGATGGTGCGACATCGCGGCAATGACAATGGCGATTTGCAGCAGGGCGAGGATTATCAGGGCGATGCGTGGCCACCATGCCCACAGTCGCTGGTGGCGGGGAGCGGAACGGAGAGCATCGACGAGGCTCGCGGACCTGTCCGGCACGACCGGCATGGGCATGAGCCGACTGTGCCGGCGCAAGTCCGTCGCCGCGCTGTGCCATGCCCGGCATTCCGCGCACCCAGCAAGGTGCGTCTCCACCACATCGGATGCGAGGGGCGCGTGCTCCCGGTCGAGCAAGGCCGACAGCGACTCCCGCACCTCGGAGCAGTCAATCTCCACCATGTCCCATTAGTCGCTCCGGCATCGCGATGAGTTCCCGCAGGATCAATGGCGCGCACCGTCCGGTAGCGTGACGGCGTGCACGATCCGCTGCTGCCCCTTGCGCTCGCTGCCCGCGATGGGGACGCGAAAGCGCTCGATGACCTGGTCCGCGCCACCCAGGCTGATGCGTGGCGGTTCTGCGCGCACCTCGTCGATACGGCTTCCGCCGATGATCTCGTGCAGGACACCTATCTGCGGATGATGCGCGCGCTGCCTCGGTTCCGGGGTGCCTCGACCGTGCTCACCTGGCTGCTGTCGATCGCCCGGCACGCCTGCCATGACGAGCTGCGACGACGCATCCGTCGACGCGGGCACGAGACCGGCACCGAGAGCTCCCCGCGGTTGGCGAGCGACCCGGCCGGGCATATCGCGATGACCGTGCTCATCGCCGCGCTCGATCCGGACCGTCGCGAGGCATTCGTGCTCACCCAGGTCTTTGGCATGAGCTATGAGGAGGCCGCCACGGTGTGCGAGTGCGCCGTCGGCACCATTCGGTCCCGCGTGGCGCGCGCCCGCAGCGAACTCATCGCGATGAGCAACGCGCCCGGGCAGCGATCAACGGGAGCCTCACGCAAGAACGCCTGATGGGCGCGCGGCAATCTCCGGGAACTATTGCGGCTCGTGCTGCGACTAACGGGGAAAGGCTGGGTCGCATCAGGACGAGGGGGAGCGTGGTGGGGACTGCGGTGAGCAGCACGCGGGCACGTTCGTGGTTGCTTGTGCTCGTGCTGATCGGCGCGATCCTTGCTCCCGCGTTCCTCGTTGCACCGCCCGAGGCTTCCGCGCACGCATCGCTTGTCGAGACAACGCCGAGCGACGGCAGCCAGGTCGATCGGCAGCCGGGCGCGGTGGTCCTGCGCTTCAGCGAGCCCGTCACGCTGGTCGAGGATTCGATCCGCGTGCTCGACCGCGATGCCGAGCGCGTCGATACCGGCGAGATCCGCCAGGAACCCGGCCGCGACCATGCACGCGCGACCCTGCGCCCCAGCCTGCCCGATGGCGTGTACACGGTGGCCTGGCGCGTCATCTCCGGCGACTCCCACCCGATCCGCGGATCGTTCACCTTCACCCTCGGCGACCCGGCTGACACCTCCGCGGTGCTTGATGCTGATCTCGCGGATGAAGCCAGCAGCTTGTGGGACGGTCTCGCGCTGGCCCTCCGCTGGATCATCTACGTCGGCGCCCTTGCCGCGGCGGGCCTCGTTGTGCTGGGACGATTCATCCTGCCCCGCGACCAGCAATACCTGTCCCGGGAGCTCGTGCGCGTGACCCGGATCGCCGCGGTGACCGCGCTGCTCGCCATCCTCGTGTCGCTGCCGGTGAACGCGATCATCGTCGCGGGCCCGGGGCTGAGCGGGAACGCGCTGTCCACGGTGCTCGGCTCCTCGTTCGGCGCATCTGCCCTGCTCGGCCTCGTCGGGCTCGCGCTCATCCTCGCCGTGGCCCAGCTGGCCCGCCTGGCCCGCGGAATGCTCCCGGTCCTCGGGGCCGCGCTCGCGACTGCCGCTTTTGTGGTTGCCGGGCATTCCGTGACGGCCGAGCCGCGGAGCCTGGTCCTAGCCTCGGATCTCGTGCATGTCGCTGCCGCCGCGGTGTGGCTCGGAGGCCTTATCGGACTGCTCGTCCTTTTCCGCGGCCACCCGCCGGCCGAGGCCATGGCACGCGCGGTCGCCCGGTTCTCCACGATCGCCGCGATCCTGGTGGCGCTGCTCGCGCTGTCCGGCACCGCGATGGCCTGGGCCGAGATCCGCGACTGGAGCAGCCTCGATACCCGGTACGGCTGGATCCTCCTCGCCAAGATCGCCGTTGTCCTCCTCGTCATCGCGGTGGCCGCCTACAACCGGTGGCGCCTGCTCCCACGCATCCAGCAGCGCTCCAGCGATGCACCGCGCATACTCGCTCGCACCCTGCGGATCGAAGCACTCGGCCTGCTGATCGTGCTCGCCCTCACCGCTGCGCTGGTGGCTACCTCACCGCCGCGGCCCACGGCTGGCCCGTACACCGCGACGCTCGAGCTCAGCGACAGCCTCGACGCCACCATTTCCGTCACCCCTGCCGTCGTGGGGAGCAACAGGATCGAGCTCCTGCTCCGCGACGACCAGGGCGAGCCGGTGACCGGGCTGGACGCGGTGACCCTGCGCTTCAGCCATCCCGCATCGGGCATCGAGAACATCGAGCGGCCCGCCACCGAGCACGCTGCAGGCACTGCCGAGTTCCACTACGACGGCAGCGACCTCGCGATCCCGGGCGACTGGGAGATCGAGGTGCGCGTCCTCGTCAGCGACTTCGAGCTGCTGACCGCCACCACCACCGCCCGCATCCACGAAAGGACACCATGACCAGCACCACCCGCAAGGTTGCCGCCGCGCTCGCCGGCCTCATCCTCACCCCGATGCTCGCCACCCCGGCACTCGCCCACGTCACCGCCAATCCCGATGAGGCAACCTCGCGCTACTTCCGGACCGCGCTGCGCGTCGGCCACGGCTGCGAGGGATCGCCCACCACCGCTGTGCGCGTCCAGATCCCCGAAGGCGTCGAGAACGCCGGCGCCGAGCAGATCGCCGGATGGGACGCCGAGGTCATTCGCGAGGATCTCGCCGAGCCCATCGAGGGCGCGCACGGCCCCATCACTGACCGCGTATCCGAGATCGTCTTCAGCGGGAACAGCCTGCCTGATGAGCAGTTCCAGGAGTTTGGCCTCAGCCTCACCCTCGCCGACAACGCGCCCGACGTGCTGTGGCTGCCCGTCATCCAGGAATGCGAGGACGGCGCCAACCGCTGGATCGAGATCCCCGAGAGCGTGGACCAGTGGGGCGACCTCGATTCGCCCGCCCCCTACGTGACCGTCTCGATGGACCCCGGCAGCAGCGACTCGGACGTCGACACCACCGCAGCCGGGGCCGCGGACGAGAGCAATGTGCTGCCCATCAGTGCGCTCGTCGTCGCGATCCTCGCGCTCGGTACCGCCGGGTTCGCCGTGGTGCGGACAGGGCGGCGGTAGGGGAGCGCTACCAGCCCGGCCGGCTAGTGGAAACTTTTCCCGCTTGGCGGGTGACAAGTTTCCACTAGCGAGGAGGCACCGGGCGAGCTACGCAGGAACGGGCGAGGCTACTGCCTCGATCCGCGCGGGCACGTGCTTGTGCCACGGCGTGCCCGCGATGGAGTCGCGCCACTTCAGATCGGTGAGGTCATTGGGCGCGACGCCCACGCGTTCCGTCGCGCCATCGTTGCCAGGGATATCGAGGCCGAACCCGTTGGGCAGGGAGGCATGCCCGCTCTGCATCCGCTCGTTCACCTCGACCGAAGCGAGCGCGCTGCCCCGCGCCGTGGTGATGCGCGCGTGCCCACCGTTCTCCAGCCCGATGCGCTCGGCATCCTCGGCGCTGACGCGGAGCGAGCCCTGCGTATCGCGGCGGCGCCAGGTGGGGTCGCGGAAGATCGTGTTCGCGGTGAAGGATCGGCGCTCGCCCACCGAGAGGATGATCGGGAACTCGTCCGAGGCGTGGCCCGCGCGGGTGGTGCTGAGGCCCGCGAGGTGGTCGAGCAGCTCGGGGATGGCGAGCGGGATCCGGCGGTCCTTGTGCGGCAGGTAGTTCCACGCGTCACCGTGCTCATCGAGGGTGAAGGTGACGCCGGAGCGGCTGGCGAGGATCGCGTCGAACAGGGCGTTGGCGCTCGCATGCCCGGCGCGGTGCATGGCCTTGCCGTGGAGCTTCTCGATGCGCAGCGCGAGCGCCCACAGCACCGAGGTGGCCCGGGCGCCCTCGGGCAGGGTGGGGCCGAGCGTCTCGTAGAGCAGGTACGGGGCGATGCCAATGGTCTTCTTGTCCGTCGCGATCAATGCCGCGAACGCCACCTTGTAGGCGGTGCGCCCGAGCTTGGCAGCCGTCCGCAGCACCGCTAGCTGCTTCGAGGAGACACCGCCGATCTCGCGGATGAGGCGGGCGTAGATCTCGGGCTCGGGCAATGTGCCGGGGAGTGGCTCGAGCAGCGGCGCGCGCAACTGGAAGGTGTTGCGGGGGAACTCGAGGGTGAAGAAGGTGGCTTCCCACTTCTCGAACTGGCTGGCAGCGGGGAGCACGTAGTCGGCGTGGCGGCCCGTCTCGGTGAGCGCGATATCGATGACGACCGAGAGCTCGAGGGCTTCCATGGCCTCGCGGAAGCGCTTCGAGTCCGCGAGGGAGTGCGCGGGGTTGCTCGATTCGATGATCATGGCGCGGAAGCGGTCGGGATGGTCGGTGAGGATCTCCTCGGCGATGACGTTGCACGGCACCATGCCGCCGAGGATGCGCGCCCCAGTGACGGGCGTGAGCCGCTCGGTGAGGCTGTAGTTGGCCAGCGGAGCCATCCAGGAGTGGGGCTGCATCGCGCCTGGCTTGCCAAAGTTGCCCGTCAGCAGCCAGGTCAGCTTGTTCAAGTAGGAGATGAGCGTGCTGTTGGGTCCCTGCTGCACGCCGAGGTCCTCGTAGGTGGCGACGCTCGAGGCGCCCGCGATCAGCCGGGCCACGTCGCGGATGGTCGTCTCGGGGATGCCGCACGACGCGGCGCTAGCGGGAACGTCGATGTCGCGCAGTGCCGCGAGGACGGGCTCGGCATCGTTGGTGTGATCGGCAAGGAACTGGTGGTCGACGAGATCCTCCTGCACGAGCACGCCGAGGATCGCGGACAGGCACCAGGCATCGGTGCCGGGGCGGACCTGCAGGTGATGGTCGGCGAGGTCGGCGGTCTCGGTGCGGACGGGATCAAGCACGATCATGGAGCGGGCGGGATCCTTGGCGATCTGCTGCAGCACGGTGCGGGCACGGGGGACGCCGTGCGATTGCCAGGGGTTCTTGCCGATGAATAGCGACACCTCGGCGTGCTCGAACTCGCCGGTGGTGTGGCTGCCGGTGAGGTGCGCGTCGACGAATCCCTCGCCGGTCTTCTCCTGCGCGAGGGCGGTGGAGCGGTAGCGCGCGCCGAGCAGTCGCAGCAATGCCCCGCTGTAGGCACCGCCGAGGTGATTGCCCTGGCCCCCGCCGCCGTAGTAGAAGATGGACTTGCCGCTGTGCTCATCCCGGATCGCCGTGAGGCGGGTGGCGATCTCGCGAATGGCGGTGTCCCAGCTGATCTCGGTGAACGATCCATCCGCTTCCCGGCGCAGGGGGCTCGTGAGGCGGGTGCCGCCGTTCTGGTAGTGATCGAGGCGAAGGGCCTTGTTGCAGGTGTAGCCCGCGGAGGCGACATGCTCCTTGTCGCCGCGGATCTTGGCGAGCCTGCGCCCATCGAGGGCCACCGTGATGCCGCAGTTGTTCTCGCAGAGGATGCACGCGGTCTTGTGCCACTGCTCGTGCTTGGTCGGTGATGCCTTGGTGGGTGATGCCTCGGTGGGTGATGCCATTGACTGCTCCCTGGTGTTCGCGCTGCCCCTTCTGGATACTATGACAGATTGCATAGCAGGGCTAGGGGATCTGGGCGGCGATGTCGCGGGGCTTGCTGGCTCCCCCGCCGCTGGTTCCCCCGCCGCTGGTTCCCCCGCCGCTGGTTCCCCCGCCGCTGGTGGAAACTTTTCCCGCTCAGGGGAGGAAAAGCTTCCACTCGCCAAGGGGTCGACCACGGGACCAAGCCGTCAAGCGGGCCACCGGCCGCCAGCCCACGCCGCCAGGCCAAGCCACCTCCCAGCATCAACCCAGCTCGGCGGCCAGAGATTCGATCAACGGGATCACGCGGTTCTCGATGCGGCGGCTGAGCACGATCTCGGTCCGGGTGCGCACGACGCCGGGGGTGGCGATGATGCGCTGGATGACGCGCTCGAGCTCATGGTTGTCCTTGGCCACCACATGACAGATCAGGTCGCCCTCGCCGGCGATGGAGTCCGCGGCGATGATCTCGGGGATGGCGGCGAGCAGGCGGCTCGTGGTGTCGAGCTGGCCCTGGGCGAGGTGGATGTGGATGTAGGCGAGCCCGCCGAAGCCGAGCGCGGTGGGGGAGATGCGCGGTGCGTAGCTGGCGATGACGCCGGAGCGTTGCAGCTTGTCGATGCGGGCCTGGGCGGTGCCGCGGGCGATGCCGAGCTGGCGGGCGTACTCGCGGACCCCGGCGCGTGGCTGCTCGAGGAGGAGTCGCAGGATCGTGAGATCGAGCTGGTCAAAGGTGGCGCTCATGAGTGCCGTCCTGGGAGGCGAGCGGAGTAGGCACCTGGCCCTCTGCGGCATTGCCTGAAGGGGTAGTGCTGGGCCATTGGCTCAATGTATCGCTGCAGGGTTGCGCAGTGGTGTGGTTTGGGCGCTGAATGGTAAGCACATGGACAACTATGAGCTGCATCACACCCGATGTCTGCTCGCCGCCACCACCACACCCCGGTGGGGCGACCACAGGAGGTGCCCGTCATGACGATCCCGCAGCACGACCGCCCCCGCCACGAGCAATCCAGTCCCGAGCAAGCCAGCCCCGGCAAGCCCGGCACGCGTCGCCAGTCCAGCCCGGATGGCTTCTATCTCGATGAGCGCTACGAGCGCGAGGATGGCGTCGTCTTCCTCACTGGTATCCAGGGGCTCGTGCGGATGCTGCTCGATAGGGCCCGCCAGGATCGCCGCGCGGGATCGCGCACCGCCACGTTTGTCTCCGGCTACGAGGGCTCGCCCCTGGCGGGCTATGACCTCGAGCTGATGCGGCAGCGCTCCTTGCTCGATCCGCTCGACGTGCGCCTGCAGCCCGGGCTGAACGAGGAGCATGGTGCCACCGCCTGCATGGGCGCGCAGCTCGCCCGCTCGGCCGCCACCCTCGACGGCGTCGATGGCATCACGAGCATCTGGTACGGCAAGGCGCCCGGCCTTGATCGCGCCGCCGACGCATTGCGCCACGCCAACATGATGGGCACTGACCCGCGCGGTGGGGCGGTGGCGATCGTGGGCGATGATCCTGGTGCCAAGTCCTCGACCCTTCCCTCCGCCACCGAGCGGCAGCTCGCTGACCTGCGCATCCCCGTGCTGTATCCGGCGGATAGCCAGGAAGTGCTCGAGATGGGCCTGCACGCCCAGTACCTTTCCCGCTTCACCGGCACCTGGGCGGCCTTGAAGATCGTCACCGCGGTCGCCGATGGCGCCAGCACGGTGCGCGTCCATCCGCACCAGTCCCTTCCGATCCTGGGTGGCTCCGGCCCGAGCACCCATCAGCCGACCGGTCGAGTGCTCGGCGCGAGCCTCGCCGCGCTCGAGCGCAGCCTCCACGAGACCCGCCTGCCCCGCGCCCTCGAGTACGCGCGCAACAACGGCCTCAACCAGATCGTGCGCAGCGGCACCGGTGACACGGTGGGCATCGTCGCCGCGGGCAAGACCTACCTAGACCTGCGCAGCGCGCTGCGGACGCTGGGCCTCGGCGAGGACGAGCTGGCCCGCCACGGCATCCGGCTGCTCAAGATCGGCATGCTGTGGCCGCTCGAGCCCCGCATCGTCGAGCAGTTCGCCGACGGCCTCGAAGAGATCATCGTGATCGAGGAGAAGCATGACTTCCTCGAGTCCGCCATCCGCTCCGTGCTGTACGGGCGGCGCTCCGCGCCCCGCATCGTGGGCCGTCGCACCGCCGACGGCAGTGTCCTGTTCCCCGCCATCGGCGAGCTCGACATCGACATCGTCACGCGTGGCCTGGCGCGCGCACTGGGGCCGCGGGACATCGCTGGCGTGCGGGCCTGGCAGCATCGGTCCCGCCCCCACCGCATCCCCGTGCCGCTCGCGGTGCGCAGTCCCTACTACTGCTCCGGATGCCCGCACAACTCCTCGACCCGCGTCAACGACGGCACACTCGTGGGCGGGGGCATCGGTTGCCACGCGATGGTGCTGCTGATGGATCCGAAGCAGATCGGCAATGTCATGGGCACCACCCAGATGGGCGGCGAGGGCGCGCAATGGATTGGCATGTCCCCCTACGTCACCGAGCGCCACCTCGTGCAGAACATCGGCGACGGCACCTTCCTGCATTCCGGTTCGCTCGCGATCCGGGCCGCCATCGCCGCCAAGGTCAACATCACCTACAAGCTGCTCGCGAACAGTGCCGTCGCCATGACCGGCGGGCAGCAGCCCGTGGGGGAGATGCCGGTGGAGCAGATGGCCCGCATCCTCCACGACGAGGGCGTGGCCCGCATCGTCATCACCAGCGAGGACCCCGCCCGCATCCAGCGCCGCCGCCTCCCTCGGGGCGTCCAGGTCCGGCCTCGCGAGGAGCTCCTCGACGTCGAGCGCGAGCTCTCCACCGTGCCAGGGGTGACGGTGCTCATCCATGACCAGGAATGCGCCGCGCAGAAGCGCCGCAAGCGCAAGAGGGGCACGCTCCCCACCCCGGCCACGAAGGTGATGATCAACGAGCGCATCTGCGAGGGCTGCGGTGATTGCGGCGAGAAGTCCAACTGCCTGTCCGTGCAGCCAGTCGACACCGAGCTCGGGCGCAAGACGCGCATCAACCAGTCATCCTGCAACTTCGACTACTCGTGCCTGAAGGGGGACTGCCCGTCCTTCATGACGATCACCCCAGGTCGAGCGTCGCAGCGTGACCTCCCGCCGCTCGGCCTCGATGAGCTTCCCCATCCGCGCTATGCGACGGGCCGCGATGAGTTCGACATGCGCCTGATGGGCATTGGTGGCACCGGGGTGGTCACCGTCAGCCAAGTCCTCGCCATCGCTGCTGTCATCGACGGGCACGCCGTGCGCACCCTCGACCAGACGGGCCTCGCGCAGAAGGGCGGTGCCGTGGTCTCCGACATCACCATGACCGATGCGCCCGAACAGATCTCCGCGAAGGTGGGCGAGGGGCGTGCCGATCTCTACCTCGGCTGCGATGCGCTCGTGGCCACCGATCCCGCGAACCTGAAGGTCGCTGACCCCGCCCGTACCGTCGCGGTGATCTCCACGCACCATGTGCCCACCGGCAAGATGGTGACGACGACGAGCGAGGACTACCCCCGCGATGAGGCCATCCACGGCGCGATCGACGAGGTTGCCCGCGAGGTGCACTATCTCGATGCGGCTGATCTCGCGCACCGGCTGTTCGGCGACGAGCAGCTCGCGAACATGATCCTCGTCGGCGCTGCCCTGCAAACCGGGGTGCTGCCGGTGAGCGAGTCCGCGATCGAGCAGGCGATCATGCTCAACGGCGTGGCGGTGGACCGCAATGTCCAGGCATTGCGGCGCGGCAGGCAGGCGGTGGCCGACCCGGAAGCATTGTCGCGCCTGATGCAGCCCGAGCGGGTGGAGCATCAGATCTCCGGGCGTGCCCGGGAGCTCGGCGCGCTGATCGGATTGCCCAGCCCGTCGGACGCGATCGACCTGCGCATCGATGAGCTGATTGCCTACCAGGACGACAAGTACGCGCGTCGTTTCGTTGGCCTCCTCGCGGAGGTCCGGCGGGCAGAGGCGCGCGTGGACGCGGGATCGACCGCGCTGACCGAAGCGGTAGGGCGCGGGCTGCACAAGCTCATGGCCTACAAGGATGAGTACGAGGTGGCCCGGCTCGCGCTCGACCCGCACGTGCGCGCGGATATCGAGGCCGAGTTCGGCGAGGGCGCGACGGTGGTGAACCAGTTGCATCCGCCGATGCTGCGAGCCCTGGGGATGCACCGCAAGATCGGCGTGGGCGGGTGGTTCTCGCCAGCCTTCCGCGGGCTGGCCACCATGAAGCGCGTGCGCGGCACCCGGCTCGATCCGTTCGGGCAGACGGAGGTGCGTCGCACCGAGCGCGCGCTCATCGACGAGTACATCGACGCGATCCGGGAGGTCCTTGTCGTCCTTGATGGCGGCAACCTGGCCAGCGCGGTGGCGATCGCTGAGCTGCCGGACATGGTGCGCGGCTACGAGGACATCAAGATGCGGACGGTCGTGGCGTACCGCGCGGAGCTGGCGAGGCTGCTGCGCGAGCTTGGCTAGCGCGCTGCTCGCGCTCGAGGCCGTCGAGGATGAGGTCGAGCCCGCGGTCGAACTCGTCGCTGTAGGCGTAGCCGGGTCGCAGGGCGTGCTCGGTGATGAGCTCGGTGAGGTGCGGGTACTCCTCAGCGATGGCGGGAGTGGCGAGGATGCCGTCGGCGATGGTGGCGAGCTCCTCGGTGCTAGCGAACGGTAGCGCGGTCTCCTGCAGGACGAACCCGTAGATGTAGCTGTCGAGAACGGCCACCGCGTGCGCGGCCAGCGCGATGCTGAAGCCGTTTTGCCGGAGGCAGCCGAGCACGGCGTCATGGTGGCGCAGCGTGGCGGGGCCCGGCGTGGAGCGGGAATCCATCAGGCCGAGGGCCCAGGGGTGGTCGCGGAGCGTAGTGCGGGCGGACCGGGCGCGGTGGAGCATGCCCGCGCGCCATTCGGCCTCCGGCTCGGGGAGGCTGATCTCGCTGAACACGTGGTCGACCATTGCGTCGAGCAGGGCGTCCTTGTTGGCGACGTGGTGGTAGAGGGACATGGCTTCCACGCCGAGATCCTTGGCCAGCGCCCGCATGGTGAGGCCGGTGGTGCCGTTGTGGTCGGCGAGGCGGACGGCGGCGGCAAGTATCTGGTCGCGGGTGAGCCCGGGGCGCGCTCGGCGCTGGGTGGCCCGTCGGGTCTCGGGCATCGTGCTCCTCTCGAATGGCAGCGTTCAACCATTGACTACCTTACGCCATAAGGCGTATCTTACGACGTAAGGCAAAGGGTGCTGGGACTTGATGAGGGAGCCAGAAATGTCGTCACGCAAGATCCAGAAGGTATGCATCGTCGGTGCATCGGGGAAGCTCGGCAAGTACATGGTCCGGCACGCTCTTGAGCGGGGCTACGAGGTCGTAGGGGTATGCCGCGAGCAGAGCGTGGGCAAGCTCGACGAGTTTGCTGGCCGCATCACCGTCATCCCGGGCCGCACCGATGACCGCGACGTGATCCAGCGGGCTGTCGCCGGATGCGATGGTGTTCTTGTCGTGCTGGTTCCGTGGGGCGTGCGCGACTACGCGAGCGGCACCGCCCAAGCCGTGCTCGACCACGCCGAGCCGGGCGCGCGCCTGGTGTTCTCCTGCGGCTGGCACATCACCCGCGATGGCAAGGATGTGTACTCACGCAAGTTCCGGGCCATGGTGGCGGCAGTAACCGTCCTCGCGCGGCTCGCCAGGCTTGTTGATGTGCGCGACCAGGTGGAAGCCTGCGACCGGATCTTCGCCAGCGGCACGCTATGGACAGTGGTGCGCGGCAGCGACCTCGAGGAGGGCGAGAGCCAGGGGCTGCCAGCATGGAGCCGTCACGTGGGTGATCCCATTCTTGCCAGCAACATCACCAGGCGCATCGACTTCGCCCTGTTCATGGTGGAGGCGCTCGCTGATGACTCGTTGATCCACGAGGCTCCGGCGATCGTGGGTTGCCGCACGGAATCCGCGCTCGCTCACGCGGTGGCCCGCTAGCTCGCGCTGGCAGTCAGGTCGGCCCACCCTCGCTGGCAGTGGGGTCGCTGAATCCGCCTCCCCCCGAGATCTGCTAGCTAATGTCACGCGACACGCCGCGACACGGGACCGCGAGCGAGACATTAGCTAGCAGATCTTGTTCGAGCCATCTGGCAGGGCGCGCGCCGAGCCTGCCACGCCCAAGAAAAAGGGGGCCTGGGGTGCCGCGCCGCTCCGGGTTGGGGGTCGGAGCGAGGGTTGACGCGGCACCCCAGGCTGCTCAGGGGCCTGCTCGGAGGCAGGCTGCTCAGTGGTGGAAGGCGAGCGCTATTCGGCGTTCTCG
Source organism: Hoyosella levis (assembly GCF_026008515.1). Classification (GTDB taxonomy): domain Bacteria; phylum Actinomycetota; class Actinomycetes; order Mycobacteriales; family Mycobacteriaceae; genus Lolliginicoccus; species Lolliginicoccus levis. The sequence continues at coordinate 48,029 of NZ_BQYM01000004.1, read as the reverse complement.
AACATCGCGGCCATGCGCTTGTGGAGCTCCTCCTCGCTGACATCCTCGATGTGCGTGGAGATGTGCCAGACGTGGCCGAACGGGTCGGTGATCACGCCGACGCGCTCGCCGTAGAACTCATCGCGGAGGGGCATCTGCAACGTGGATCCCTGTGCGACCGCCTTCTCGACGACGGCATCGACGTCCTCGACGCTCAGGGCGATCGTCACGGGAGAGCCGCCGAGCGCGATGGGGCCGAGGTTGCCCCAGTCCGGGTTCTCGTCGGCCACCATGATCTTTCCGTTGCCGATCGCCAGCTCCGCGTGCCCCACGGATCCGTCGGGCATGGCCAGGCGGAGCTCCTCGGTAGCGCCGAGCACTTCCTTGTAGAAGGTGATCGCGGCGTCGGCGCCCTTGACGGTCAGGTAGGGGGTGACGTCGGGGGAGTTGCTGCTCATGATGGATCCTCTCGGTGATGCGTGCGCGGGTCGCTGCGGGGCCGCCTCGACCAGATCTCGAACAAACGTTCGAACAAGTGGAACTTTATTCCATCCGGGTCACTGTGGCAAGGGACACACTGCGGAGTTCTTCCACTCACGAGTATTGACCCGTCCGGGCCTGGAAACTCATCGCTCGCCCTCACCGCACGATCGGTTTCACGATGCCGTCACGGACGTGTTCACCCGCATTCATCCGCTGTTGGCGCGAGTCGATCACGATCACCCGGGTGACCTCCACGACCGAACGCGTGCTGCCCGCGACCGGCCAGCGCGGCATCCGGGGGCGGCCGTGGCGCGACTACTTGCTCTTCCTCGCCCTCGCCGGGCCCAACCTGCTGCTGCTCGCCCTGTTCACCTACCGGCCGCTGCTCGACAACCTGCGCTTGTCGTTGTTCGACTGGAACCTGGCCTCGCCGGACCTGGAGTTCGTCGGGCTCGACAACTACCGCGAGTGGTTCACCCGTGGTGATTCGTGGACGATCGTGCAGAACACCGTGCTCTTCACCGTGCTCGCGGTGGGCGGGTGCATGGTCCTCGGGCTCGCGCTCGCCCTGCTGCTCGACCAGCAGCTCAAGGGTCGCAACCTCGTGCGTGGCGCGATCTTCGCTCCGTTCGTGGTGTCGGGGGCGGCGATCGGCATCGCGTTCCAGTTCGTGTTCGACCCCAGCTTCGGGCTCGTCCAGGACCTGATCCGGCGCGTCAACCTGCTGCTCGGCCAGGTCGGGTTGCCCGCGATCCCGGCGCCCGACTTCTACCAGGAGCCGCGCTGGGCGCTGGTGATGATCACGGTGACCTTCATCTGGAAGTACCTGGGCTATAGCTTCGTCATCTACCTCGCGGCGCTGCAGGGGGTGCGCCAGGATCTCCTCGAGGCCGCCGCGATCGACGGGGCAAGCGCCTGGACAACCTTCCGGCGTGTGCTCATGCCCCAGTTGCGGCCCACCACGTACTTCCTGTCGATCACCGTGCTGCTCTCCACGCTGCAGGTCTTCGACATCATTTATGTGATGACGAGGGGCGGGCCGCTGGGCAATGGCACCACGACGATGGTCTTCCAGGTGTACCAGGAGACGTTCGTGAACTTCCGGGCCGGCTACGGGGCCACCGTCGCGACCCTGCTCTTCCTCGCGCTGCTGATCGTCACCGTCATCCAGGTGCGCATGATGGACCGAGGGGAGGCCCGATGACCACGCTCGCGCTCGTCCCCCAGGATTACGGTTCGCATGCCCGGCGGCGACGCATGATCCGCCTCGCTGGCTACACCGCGATGATCGCCGCGCTCGCCATCATCGTGCTGCCGCTGCTGTGGATCGCGCTCACCTCGTTCAAGACGGGCGGCGAGGTCTACACCCAGCCCGTGACATGGTGGCCCAGCAGCGTTTACCTCGACAACTACACCGACGCGACCAGTCTCATCCCGTTCTGGACGTTCCTGCGCAACTCCTTGCTCATCACCACGGTCCTCGGCACGCTCAAGTTCGCCCTCGGCATCCTCACCGCGTATGCGCTGGTGTTCCTGCGCTTCCCCGGCAAGACGCTGGTGTTCGTCACGGTCATCGCGGCATTGATGGTGCCCAACCAGATCACCGTCATCTCCAACTACGCGCTCGTGGCCGAGATGGGCTGGCGCAATACGTTCCAGGGCATCATCATCCCGCTGGCCGGGGTGGCGTTCGGAACGTTCCTGATGCGCAACCACTTCCTGTCCATCCCCGCGGAGATCATCGAGGCCGCCCGCATGGACGGCGCGGGCCACGCCATGCTGCTGTGGCGGGTGATCCTGCCGGCCTCCCGGCCCACGATGGTGGCGTTCGCGCTCATCACCCTCGTTAACGAATGGAACGAGTACCTGTGGCCGTTCCTCATCGCCGACGACTATCGTGTGGCACCGATCCCGGTCGGCCTGATGTTCCTCCAGAACAACGAGGGGCTGACCAACTGGGGGCCCGTCATGGCGGGCACCATCCTCGCGGCCATCCCCATCCTCATCGTCTTCATCATCCTGCAGAAGCAGATGATCAAGGGCCTCACCTCGGGCGCAGTCAAGGGCTGACCCCACCGTCGAAGGAGCACACCACATGACCGGATCCCATCCCCTCAACAGGCGGGCCTTCCTCGGCTACACCGGGATCGCCGCCGCGAGCCTCGCCGTCAGCGCCTGCGCTGGCGGGGGCAGCGGCAGGTCCAGCAGCGACCCGAGCACCATCCAGTTCTGGTCCAACCATCCCGGCACCTCGCGCGACACCGAGCTCGAGCTGATCCGTCGCTTCGAGGCCGCCAACCCCGGGCTGACCGTGCAACTCGTCTCCTCGGGCCGCAACTACGAGGAGGTGGCGCAGAAGTTCAACGCCTCCCTCGCCGGCGGTGACCTGCCCGATGTGGTGGTGCTCTCGGACGTGTGGTGGTTCAACTACGCGCTCAACAAGACCATCGAGCCGCTCGACGGGCTCTTCGACGACCTCGACGTCGACACCGGCAGCTATGTCCCGGCACTGCTCGCCGACTACGCCTTCGATGGCAACCGGTGGGCGGTTCCCTATGCCCGCTCCACCCCGCTGTTCTACTACAACCGGGACGCGTGGCAGGAGGCAGGGCTGCCCGACCGTGGCCCCCGCACCTGGAACGAGATGGCCGAATGGGCCCCCGAGCTGGTGTCCGCCTCCGGCGACCGGCCCGCCCACTCCTGGGCCAATGGCGCCGAGTACCTTGCCTGGTACTACCAGGGAGTCAACTGGACCTTCGACGGGCGCTACTCCGACGAATGGACCGTCACCATCGCTGACGAGCAAGCCATCGAGGCCGCCGAATGGTTCCGCGGCACCATCCACGATGGCGGCTGGGCCAACATCACCCCCGACAACGCCAACGACTTCGGTGCCGGGCTGTGCGCCTCCACCCTCGCCTCCACCGGCAGCCTCGCCCAGATCCAGGCCGCCGCGAGCTTCGAGGTCGGCACCGCCTTCCTGCCCCGCACCGAGGGCCGCGACTCCTGCCCCACCGGCGGTGCCGGGCTCGCCATTCCCGCCGGGATCCCGGACGAGCGCAAGCGCAACGCCATGCGGTTCATCGAGTTCATCACCAACCCGGAGAACACCGGCTACTTCTCCCAGAACGTCGGCTACATGCCGGTGCGCACCAACGCCTCGGAGATCGGGGAGTTCCGCGAGTACCTCGACGCCAACCCGAACGCGCGCACGGCCGTCGAGCAACTGCCGCTGACCTCCCCGCAGGACAACGCCCGCGTCTTCGTTCCCGGCTCAGACCAGTTCATCAACGGCGGGCTCGAGCGCATCGGCCTGCGCAACGAGAACCCCGCCGATGTGCTGCCCGGAGTGCGGGACCAGCTCCAGGGCATCATCGACCGGCAGATCGCCCCCAAGCTCCCCAACTGACCATTCCCCTCGCCCCGGGGCGCGGCACACCCCTCTCCGCGCCCCGGGCATCCCGCTTATGGAGGTCCAGGCCCATGGCCGGAATCCGCTTCGACGGTGTCACCCACCGCTACCCGGGCAGCACCACGGCCGCGGTGGACGCGCTCGACCTCACCATCGACGACGGCGAGTTCCTTGTCCTCGTCGGGCCTTCCGGCTGCGGGAAATCCACCACCCTGCGCATGCTCGCCGGCCTCGAGCCCATCGAGTCCGGCCGCGTCCACATCGGTGACCGTGACGTCACCGGCCTTCCGCCCCGCCAGCGCGATGTCGCCATGGTTTTCCAGAACTACGCGCTCTACCCCAGCATGACCGTCGCGGAGAACATGGGTTTCGCGCTCCGCAACGCCGGAGTGCCGCGCGCCGAGCGGGACAGCAAGGTGCGCGAGGCCGCCGCCATGCTCGACCTCCAGGGCTTGCTCGACCGCAAGCCCGGCAAGCTCTCCGGCGGCCAGCGCCAGCGCGTCGCCATGGGTCGCGCCATCGTCCGCCACCCCAAGGTGTTCTGCATGGACGAGCCGCTGTCCAACCTCGATGCCAAGCTGCGCGTCAGCACCCGCTCCCAGATCGCGGCACTGCAGCGCCGGCTCGGCGTCACCACCGTCTACGTCACCCACGACCAGGTCGAGGCCATGACCATGGGTGACCGTGTAGCCGTCCTCGATCACGGCATCCTCCAGCAGGTGGACACGCCCCGCGTCCTCTACGACGATCCGGCGAACACCTTCGTTGCCTCCTTCATCGGCTCGCCCGCGATGAACCTCCTCCCTGCCCGGGTGGAGAAGGGGCGGGCCGTTGCCGGGGGCATCCGCGTGCCCGTGCCACGCGCCGTGCTCGCGGCGGCATCGGCGCCAGGCGCTATCACGCTCGGGGTGCGGCCCGAGGACCTCGCCCTGGTGCCCGAGGACCAATCCCTCGCCCTGCAGGTCACCCTCCACGAGGAGCTCGGCTCCGAAGGCTTCGTCCACGGCCGCCCCGAGCAGCCGGGGGAGTGGGAATCGGTGTCCGGCGAGATCGTCGTGCGGGTCGAGGCCCGCACCGGCGTCACCGTGGGCGAGGCGCTGCGGGTGCGGCCCCGGCCCGGCACCGTCCTGTTCTTCGACACCGCGACCGGGCAGCGGCTCCGCGGATAGGATCCCCGGTTCCGCCGACCGTTGACCGCCCCGCTGCGCCACAATGGAAGCATGACCGGCACCACGACTCACACCAATGACCCAGCGCTCATCCATCAGGTCCTGACGACACCCGCGACCTGGGCGGTCGTGGGGCTCTCCACGCATACCGGGCGCACCGCGCATGGTGTGTCCCGCTGGATGAAGGAAAAACTCGGGCAGCGCATCGTGCCCGTGCACCCCCTCGCCGAGAAGGTGTTCGGCGAGGACGGCTACGCCAGCCTCTCGGACATCCCCGACGGGGAGCGCATCGACGTCGTCGATTGCTTCGTCAACTCCCAGCGGGTGGGCGCCATCGTCGATGAGGCAATCGCCAATGCCCAGCGGCTCGGCATCACCACGCTCTGGCTGCAGCTCGGGGTGATCGACAACGACGCGGCCCGGCGCGCCAAGGATGCCGGGCTCGGCGTCATCATGGACACCTGTCCCAAGATCGAGTACCCGCGGCTGTAGGGGGCTGGCCTCGGCTGCGGCGGCCCTGGCTGCGGCCTCGGCTGCGGCGGCCCGGGAGTGGAAGGTTTTCCCGCTTGAGCAAGGTTTTCTTTCCACTCCCGGATCGTCGACCGCCCCGGGTCGGCCGACGGCCCCGACTGCTAGCCGCCCGCGGTCAGTTGGTGCCGAGCTCCTCGCGCCAGCCCGCTTCCTTCTGGATGTACTCGTTGTCGGAGTAATCCTCGAAGTCGCTCTCATCGCTGACGCGCCGGACCTCGAGCTTGGTCCCTGCGCCGAGGGGGCAGCGGCGCGCCCATTCCGCGGCCTCCTCCTTCGAGGAGACCTGGATGATCCAGAAACCGTTGAACAGCTCGTGCGTCTCCCCGTACGGCCCGTCGGTGACGATCGGCTCCTCGGCCGAGAAATCCACCACGAACCCTTCCTCGGGGCCCGCGAGGCCCTCGCCCGCGAGCAGCACGCCTGCCTTCATCATCGACTCGTTGTAGGCACCCATCGCATTGATGATCTCCTCGAACGGCACATCCTTCGAGGCTTCGATGGCAGCGTCGGTCACGCGCATGATCAGCATGTACTTCATCGGTCTTCCCTCTCGTCCAGGAGCACCCCCGTGGTGCCTCCTACTATGACGTCGAACGGGGCCCGCGCGGATCGACATGGAGCGGAAAAAGAAAGATCCCCTCCCGGATATCGTCCGGGAGGGGATCTCGAAGTGCGCCATCAGGGACTCGAACCCCGAACCCGCTGATTAAGAGTCAGCTGCTCTGCCAATTGAGCTAATGGCGCGTGCTTTCGTTGCGGGAAAGACATTAACAGGTTTGCCGCTCGATCGGAAATCCGCTGGTAGGGAGGGTGTGCTCGATCCACTTCGAGGGCTGAGGAGCGCTGCGCGCGCGTGGGGCCTGGGGTCGCGCGGTCCACTTCTGCAGGGGAGCGCTCCGGGCATTTGGTGACGTGTTGTTGCGTGGGCCACCCCGGGGTGAAAACAGATGAGCAGTCCCGCATACTTGCCTGATGATGGGCTGATGTACGCGTGCCCGGCGGCATGGGCCCGGAGCACCGGGAGGTGAGGTTCGCATGACACTAGTACACGATCCACAACGAGCTTGGCGTTCGAGCGTGGCTGCGGTCGCTCTGGCAGCAGCACTGTCCCTGATATCCGCCTGCACGATCCCGACGAGCTCGAGCACCGCGCCCGAGCCGCCGCCGCTCCCGGCCATCAGCGTCTCCGCGCCTGATGGCGCCGAAGGCGTTGCCCCGCTCGATCCCGTCACCCTCGCCGTGTCCGAGGGATCCCTCGACTCCGTGGAGCTCCTCAATCCCGAGGGCGAGCCCGTGGAGGCCGAGATCGCTCCCGATGGCACGTCCTGGACCACCACGGAAGTGCTCGGCTATGGGCGCACCTACACGCTCGCGGCCATAGCGACGGGCCCGGGCGGCGCGTCCGAGCTGAACAGCACCTTCACTACAGTTGTGCCCAACAACCTGACCATGCCGTATCTCATGCCATGGGATGGCGCGGTCGTTGGCATCGGGCAGCCCGTCGCGGTGCAGTTCGATGAGCCGATCCCGGATCGCGCACGCGCGCAGGAACTGATCACCGTGACCACGGATCCACCCGTGGAAGGTGCCTTCTACTGGGTGAACAATCGCGAGGTGCGGTGGCGCCCGGAGAACTACTGGGAACCCGGCACCCGCATCACCGTCGATGCCAATGTCTACGGCCACGACCTCGGCAACGGCCTGTACGGCGAGTCGGACAAGCATGCCGAGTTCACCATCGGTGATTCCGTGATCGCCGTGGCCGACGACTACACCAAGACCATCACGGTCTCGGTGAACGGCACCGTGGTCCGAACGATGCCCACCTCGTTCGGCAAGGCCTCCGCGCCGACTCCGAACGGCACCTACATCATCGCGGAGCGACACCGCGAGATCGTGATGGACTCCTCCACCTATGGGGTGCCCGTGAGCTCATCCGACGGCTACCGCACCGATGTCGAATGGGCCACCCGCATGTCCTACAGCGGCATCTTCGTGCACTCGGCGCCGTGGTCCATCGCCGACCAGGGCCGGCGCAACGTCAGCCACGGCTGCCTGAACGTGAGCCCGGCCAACGCGCAATGGTTCTACAACAACACCAAGCCCGGTGACATCGCCGTCGTGCGCAATACCGTCGGCGGGACCCTCAATGGGCTCGACGGGCTCGGTGACTGGAACATCCCGTGGTCGCAGTGGAAGGCCGGCAACGCCGAGGCGTGACGGGGGATTGGCGTCCTAGCGCGGCCGCTACGATCCGCAGGTGCCGGGCCGGTCCTCCGAGCGTGTGATCGGCACGTCCACGGAGAACGGGCGGCCCACGTCCGGGGTGAACTCGATCGGCCCGTCCACCGAGCAGGGCGCGGTGCTCCCTTGCAGTCCCACGACCTGGTAGCAGGTGGTCGCGAGGGTGAGCTGGAGCGTGCCGTCCTCGGCTGCGGTGCCGGTGGCGAGCGGGATCTGCGAGCCGCATCGCGCGAGGACGAGGCCGAGCCCGCCAATTGGCTCGTCGCTCGCGGAGTCGGTGAGCCGCAGCGTGCCGTTGACCGAGGCCTCGCCGGAGCGGGCGGGACCTTGCGCGAAGTCGAGGCGCAGCAGGCCGGTCTCGCCCTCGTTCTCGATGGACCCGGGGAAGGGGCCTTCCTCGAGCGGGTAGTAGCTAGCGGGCACGGAGGCGAAGCGGACCGAGAAGCAGCCAGGGTCGAGATCGGTGACGGTGGCGGTGCCCGCATTGTTGCTGCGCACGGTTAGCAGCTCGCGCCCCTCGGGCTGCTCGTCGCCCTCGGGGCAAGGCTCGACGCGATCCACCGCGTAGGAGACGTCGGGGATCTTTGTGCCGGCGAGTGTCTCGGACACGATGACGATGCTTCCCTCGCCGTTCTGCCCGGCCGAGGCAGTCGTGCCGCCAGAGGTTCCGTTGTCGGTGCCTGAATCGCTGGAGGCCGGTTCGCCGGAGGTGCTGCTGGTGGTCACCGGGGCGCTCGTGGTCTCGGCCCTAGTGCTGGTACCGGGCGCCGATGTGGCGGAGGTCCGATCGGCGGGGAGCATGCCAGGGGTGGCGTCATCAGTGCATGCCGGGACGAGCAGCACAGTGGTGGCGGCCAGCACGGCAAGGCCGCGAGCGGGCGTCGCGCCGAGCGAGCGGTAGTGGGAGGCGAGGCGTCGCATGAGGTGGCCTTCCAGGTCGTGTCGAGGTAGCACACGGGAGCGGCGCGGGCCGCCCATATGACAATACCTGGGACATTGGCAGGCACGACGAAGGCCCGGCACCTAGAGGTACCGGGCCTTCGTGGAGGGTGAGCGACGGGGCTCGAACCCGCGACATCTGGGATCACAACCCAGTGCTCTACCAGCTGAGCTACGCCCACCATTACCAAACGTGCACGGCAATCACCGCGCTGTCGGCTCCCCGATACTATCGCGTAGGGGGCTGGTTTGCCGAATCGGCAGGTCGATCAACCTTTTTGCCCGCAGCGAGGTCCTTGGCGATGCGGTTGGCCTCGCTGCTCGACGGCCCCGGCTGGGGGACGAACGCGGTGTGCCGGTAGTAGTCGAGCTCGAGGATCGATTCCTTGATGTCAGCGAGCGCGCGGTGCGCGAGGCCCTTCTGCGGCTGGCCCCGGTAGATGCGCGGATACCAGCGACGGCACAGTTCCTTGATGGAGCTGACGTCGATCATCCGGTAGTGCAGGTGCGCGTCGAGCTCGGGCATGTCGCGGGCGATGAACCCACGATCGGTGGCGATGGTGTTCCCGGCGAGCGGCGCGGTGCGCGGGGTGGGCACGTGCTCGCGGATGTAGTCGAGGACCATCTTCTCGGCCTCGGCGACGGTGATCGTGGAGGCCCGCACCTCGTCCGTGAGCCCGGAATTGCGATGCATCTCGGTCACGACGGGGACCATGTTGTCGAGGGCCTCGTCATCGGCATGGATGACGATGTCCACCCCCTCCCCGAGGACGTTGAGGTCCTTGTCGGTGACCAGGGCAGCGATCTCGATCAGCTTGTCGCCGCCGAGCTCGAGGCCGGTCATCTCGCAATCAATCCACACGAGTCGTTCCTGCACGTCATTCACGCCTCCCAGCATGCCAGGTCACGCGGGCATGGTGGGAAACCCGGCCGAGGATGGCGGTTCGGGGTGGTGGCCCTGGTCGGTCGTTCGGGAGCAAAGCACAGGGCCAGGCTCCCGGTGGTGGGGGAGGCCTGGCCCTGCGGCAAAGCTGCAGTGCTGCGGTCGGGGGCTACTCGGATGCCGTCTCGGTGGGATCGGGCAGTTCCCGGGGAACGACCTTGCCGGTGGCGTTGCGGGGCAGCTCCTCGAGGAACATGACATCGCGGGGCACGCTGAACCTCGCGAGCCTGTCCTTGACCTCTGCCTTGACGCTGTCGACGGTGAGGGCCTTGCCTGCCTCGGTGTCCTTGCGTACCAGGTAGGCGGCAAGGCGCTTGCCGAACTTCTCATCGTCCACGCCGACCACCGCGCACTCGAGCACGCCGTCCATCTCGCTGAGCACGTTCTCCACCTCGCGCGGGTAGACGTTCTCCCCGCCCGAGACGATCATGTCGTCGGAACGGCCGTCGATGAACAGCAGGCCATCGGCATTGAAGTGGCCGAGATCGCCGGTGGACATCAGCTTCTCGCTGACCTGCCGGTCGGCGCCATCACGGGTGTAGCCCTCGAAGATCATGCCGTTGCCGACGAACACGTTTCCGACGGTATCGGCGGGAACGTCGTTGCCGTCATCGTCGAGGATCTTCACGACGGTGCCCAGCGGTGCGCGGCCTGCGGTGGTGGGATGCTCCATCAACTCCTCGGGCGTGGCGATCGCCGCCCAGCTCACCTCGGTCGAGCCGTACAGGTTGTACAGCACTGGGCCGAGCTCCTCGAGGGTGCGCTTGACCAGCGCGGTCGGGATGGCCGAGCCGCTCGCGGCGACGACCCGCAGCGCGGAGAGATCCACGTCGCGCTGCTCGTCGGGCAGGTCGATGATGCGCTGCAGCATCGTCGGCACCAGGAACAACGATGCCGCCCCTGTCTCCGAGACGAGCCGGATCGTGTCGGCCGGATCGAACTTGCGCTGCATCACCAGCGTGGAGCGCAGCGCAAGGTTGATCTGCACCGTGGCGAAGCCCCAGGTGTGGAAGATCGGTGCGGCGATGAACGACTTCTCGCAGCTCGTCAGCGGGAACTTCGACAGCAGCGCGGACGCGGGCATCCAGCTGCGCGGCTCGGGCCGGCGCGCGCCCTTCGGCGTGCCCGTGGTGCCCGAGGTCAGCACGATCGTCTTGCCCCGGCGCGGCCGCGACGGAAGCTTCCCCTCGGCGCTGCCCGCTGCGGGCGCGTCGTTGATCAGGCGGGTCAGGGTGGTCCACCCCTCGCGCAGCACCGAATCGTCCGTGTCGACCCAGGACAGCGCGACCCGCGAGTCGTCGAAGTCCTCGGCGAGCAGCTCGACGAACTCCTCGTCGAGGAACAACCAGGCGAGCTTCTGCTCGGTGATGACGGCCTCGAGCTGCCCGGAGGAGGCACCCGTGTTCAGCATCACCAGGTCAGTGCCCAGCCGTGCGGACGCGCCGATCGCCTGCAGGAAGCCGCGGTGATTGCGCGCCAGGATGCCGATCCGGTCGCGCTCCTTGACCCCAGCGTCGTGCAGGCTGCGTGCCAGCGCGTCGGCGGCGTCGTTGAGCTCCTTGTAGGTGACCGTGCCCGCGTCGTCGATGACGGCTGGATGGTCGGGACCCCGGTGCGCCGCGAACGCGATCAGGCCACCGGGGGTGAAGTCGAACCGGAACCACGCTGCTGCGACCTTGCCCAGCTTGTCGGGCCGCATCGGTGCGACGATCCCGGCCTTGGTGATCGGCACCAGGCCCTTCACCAGGTCGAATGCTTCAGACATCGAAACCATGGATCAACCTCTCACTCTCCGCCGAGCTTCTTGTAGATGCCACCCACGATAGGGGCCATGACGCCGCGCGGCGTGTAGTTGCCCGCTGCGGACATTGCCTTGCTCAGCACGCCAGGAACGACGCGCATCTTGTTACGGAACAAGCCATCGATCGACAAGCGCGCCGTGTACCGCGCATCGATCCACAAGAAATCCGGTACGAGCCGATCCACCAGCGAGGCATCGTCCGGCTCGGGCGCGTCCAGCCGCACCGGGCCGGGCGCCAGGAGCGTCACATGGATGCCTCGTGGCTTCAGCTCGCCACGCAGCGACTCGGAGAACGAGTTCACGAACGCCTTCGATGCCGCGTACGTCGCATTGTTGGGGATGGGCATGTTGCCCGCTGCCGAGCCGGTCATCAGGATGCCGCCACCTCCGCGCTCGAGCATCCCGGGCAGCGCCGCGAGCGCGAGGTCATGCACCGACACCGCGTTGAGGTCCACGATGAACCGCTCGTAGTCCGCGTCCAGGCGCTCCAGGGGGCCAAACGTCGCGATGCCTGCGTTCAGGCATAGGACCGCGACGTCGCGCGCCGCGATCTCCTCCGCGAGCTTGCCCCGCTGGCCCCGGTCCGCGAGGTCCACGCCGCGCACGTCGACCTCCACGCCGTACCTCTCGCGCATGCCCGCAGCGAGCCCCTCGAGCACATCCACCCGGCGAGCAACAGTAACGAGGTTGTAGCCGCGCGATGCCAGGTCCTCCGCGAGAGCCATCCCGATACCGGATGACGCCCCCGTCACGACAGCACAATTATTCGCGGTGGGATGTGGAACAGCCATACCGGTGATCGTACTGTGCCTGCGCGCGCAGCGGCCGCCCGATGCCAGGAACCCGCGTGCCGTGGGGGCATTCCCGGATCAGGAGGGCCGCACCCGCAGGACGCGGTCACCCGACCTGTTCGACGTAGTGAGCAGCAGCGAGCCATCCGGCTGGGAATGCACGCTGCGGATGCGGCCCACGGCGCCATCGAGCTCCGGCGGCTTGCCCTCCGCCACCACCGAAAGCCCATCATCAGACAGCTTCAGGAAGCGCAGCTGCTGGCCGCGCAGCGCGCTGATCACCGCAGCGCCTTCCCACTCGCCCCACTGGGACCCTTGCAGGAACGCCATCCCGCCGGGAGCGATCGGGGGAGTTCCCGAGCTCCACACCGCCTCGATGGCGCCGGGCACTCGCACCGGATCAGTCATCGGCACTGATTCGTCGTAGAAGCCTGCCCGGTCCGGCCGCCAGCCGTAGTTTCCGCCCGCGACCAGGCGATTGACCTCGTCGTCCCGATCCGGGCCATGCTCCACGCTGTAGATCTCGCCCGAGACGGGGTGCCGGGCCAGGCCCTGCGGATTGCGGTGGCCCAGGGTGAATACCGGGCTCGTGGGGTCGGGGTTGCCCGCTGCGGGATCCCCGCTCGTCGTCACGTGCAGCACCTTGCCGCCGAGGACATCGGGATCCTGCGGATTCGTGCCCACCGCCGCATCGCCGGTCGCCACGTAGAGACTGCCGTCCTCAGCAACCAGCAGGCGGCATCCGCCATGCCTGCCCGTCACGGTGGGGAACCCGTCGATGACGGTGCCCGTGGGCGTGAGTTCCGACCAGTCCTCCGCAACAGTCCACGAGGTGACCCGGATATCGCGGGTATCGCCGTCATCGAATCCGTGACAGGCGTACAGGATGCGATTGGACGCGAAGCCGTCATCGAGCGCCAGGCCCATCAGTCCCGTCTCGCCCTGCGCCCACAAGTCCGACAGGTCCGCCGCCACCTCGCGCACCGTGCCGCCCGGCAGCCGGGCAACGAACCTGCCCGCGCGCTCGCCCGTCAGCAACGTCCCGTCCGGTGCCGTCACCACATCCCACGGCACGGACAGCCCATCGATCTCTGTCGAGACCGTCAATGCCGGGGTCTCCGCGAGGTCCTCCTCGCCCATCGACGGCGACATGCTGCCCGAGCCCAGCGCATCGAACGGCGACGAGCACGCCACCCCGATCGTCGCCAACGACGTGGCCATCACCGTCGAGCCAACAAATGCGGCACGAGCAATACGGGGCAGGGCAGGCATGGCAGCTCCTCCATCGGCGATACACTCGTCCCCGAACCTACGGGCATGGCTGCGCGCGAGGCCGCGCCTCAGGATTTCGTGACGAGACCGCTACGCGCGGAACGCATCACGGCTCGAGCATCACCTTGATCGCCGTCCGGCCATCCATGTCGGCATACGCGCCAGCGACATCATCGAGTGGCCGCACGGCATCAAACACCCGCCCCGGATCGATGATGCCGGACGTCACATCGGGCAGCAGGTCACGGATATAGTCCCGCACCGGGGCAACGCCTCCTGCGACCCGTAGGTTCTTCGAGAAGATCGCGCCGACCGGGAGCTCCGGGCCGCCCGCTGGCACGCCGACGAAGCCCAGGCTCCCACCCGGTCGCAGCGACGACAACGCCTGCGCCATCGATGCCTTCGTGCCGACGCATTCGAGCGCGCAATCCGCCCCCGAGCCGCCCAGCAGGTCCTTCACGCGGGCGACGCCTTCCTTGCCGCGCTCGGCCACGACATCGGTCGCTCCGAACTCCCGCGCGAGCTGCTGCCGGGACTCGTGCCGCGACATCGCAATGATCCGTTCCGCGCCGAGCCGCTTCGCCGCCAGCACCCCGCACAGCCCGACCGCGCCGTCGCCCACGACCACCACCGACGCGCCTGGCCGTACGTTTGCCATGAGCGCCGCGTGATGACCGGTGCCCATCACATCGGACAAGGTCAGCAGCGACGGCAGCATCGCATCATCCGGGTGATCGTCAAGCGCCACGAGCGTGCCATCGGCGAACGGGACGCGGATGTACTCCGACTGCGCCCCGCCGAGCTGCTCGCCCGCCCGGTTCAGGCCTCCCCAGAAGCCACCCTGCACGCAGGAGGTGAAGATTCCGTTCGCGCAGTGCTGGCAGGTGCCGTCGCTGTCGGTGAACGGGGAGATCACGAACGTGCCGGGCTTGATCGACGTCTCCGGCCCCGACTCCTCGACGACACCGATGAACTCATGCCCGATCGGATGTGGCTGATCGACCGGTTCCGTGCCGCGATAGGCCCACAGGTCCGAGCCGCACACGCACGTGCGCACGATCCGCACGATCGCATCCGTCGGCGCGGCTATCGATGGGTCCGCGACATTCTCGATCCGTACATCACCGGGGGCATGAATCAACGTGGAGCGCATGACCACACGCTAGCCCTCCCGCGCGGGGAGTGCTACGGCTTGGTGCTGTTGCTGGTCGGGCCGCTGCGCGGGAGTGCGAATCGCGTCAGCTTGCCGCCTGTGGCCTGTCGGTTTTCGCACTGGCGAGCGGGGCTCGGGGCGAGCACTGCGCGACCGAGAGGTGCAGGATACGATTCGCGGGGCGAGGCGGACTGCCGAGGAGGCGACCATGACCCATGAGCACCCCATCACCGACCCCGAGACGCTGCGTGGAATCCTCGGTGACGTGCATCCGCGCGCGGGCACCAAGGAACGCGCACGGCTCCACGAGCGCGATCGGCAATGGCTCGCGCTGTCGCCATTCTGCGTCATCTCCACCAGCGACGCGCAAGGCAACTGCGATGCCTCCCCCAAGGGCGACCCGCCCGGATTCGTGCATGTCCTCGACGATCGCACCATCGCCATCCCGGAGCGGCCCGGCAACAGGCGGGGCGACGGCTACTTCAACATCCTGGAGAACCCGCACATCGGGATCCTGTCGATCATCCCCGGCCGTACCGAGACACTCCGCATCAATGGACGCGCCCGCCTCGTGCGCGACGCCCCCTTCTTCGATGACCTGACCGTGCAGGGCAATCGCCCCATCCTCGCGATCATCGTCGACATCGACACGATCTTCCTGCATTGCGCCCGCGCGTTCCTCCGCTCGGGGCTATGGCAGCACGACACGTGGACACCCGAAGCGCTGCCATCGACAGCGCGCATCGTCAGCGAGGTGCAGCCCAGCGCTGGAGAAGCCTCGGAGATCGAGCGGGTCTACAGTCCTGAAACGATGCGCAACACCCTTTACTAGGGGTCCGCGAACACCCCGGTACGACGCGGCGAGTGTGCGAAAAACGACAGCTCACGGCACGAAACCAGTCGCTTTTCGCACACTCGGGGGGCGGGGCGGGCTGCCCCGAGCTCTGAGCCCCGAGACCCAGCGCCTAGCTCATGGCGAGCGGACGGTGCAGGTCGAGGTAGCGCACGTCGCCCATGAGGCGTCGTTCCTCGTCCATGGCGGCCTGCCACGATGCGGGCATCTGGAGGCGCTCATGCTCGCGTGCCTCGGCCTCGCTCGTGAAATAGACGGCCTCGATGTAGCCGTCATCGCCGTATCGTGCGAGCGTTCCGCCGATGACCTCGGGTCGCAGTTCGTGCATGCGCTGGCTTTCCTCGGCCTGGATGGCGCGCATGCGGTCGATGTCAGGGGAGTGTCCTTCCATGACCTGTACGAAGCCGGCCTTGCCGGAGGGGCCGCCGAGCCATTCGGTGACGTCGGGACAGTCCATGAAGGTGACCTCGCCGTCGAAGCATTTCTCGGCCTCGGACCACCACTTGCCTTGCTCGGGGCGCTCGCTGTTGCGGCGGGCCGACTCCTCGGAGTCGAACCTGACCATCGCGACGAAGGTGCCGTCGTCACTGGATCCGCAGGTGGCGCCGAGGTAGCCAGTCGCGCCGGGGCGGATGTCGCGGGTCCATTGGTCGAGGCAGTCGCGGAGGCGTTGCTCGTCGGCCACGTGGCCTTGGAATACTTGCATGTACATGGTGCTGAACTCCTCATGCGGTCTTGTGATCCGCGTTGAGTAGTCGTCGTGGTCGTCGCGCGGTAGCGACCGTGGGTGTCGGCCTTGCCGCCGCGACCACTGCACGTCCCATGTTTCGCCCCGATCGGTGGGAGCGCAAGACCCTGCGCGGACGAATCGGTAGCGCGCGTCGCGAGAGCGCAAGACCCTGGCGAGTGGAACATTTTCCGTCACCAGCGAGGAAAAGTTTCCACTGCCAGGGCCCGCTCCCAAAGCCGAGCCGCCAGAGGACCAGCCAGAGGACCAGCCAGAGGACCAGCCAGAGGACCTCTGCGTCAGAGCGCGGCGGCGAGCTCGGTGCCCTGCCTGATGGCGCGCTTGGCGTCGATCTCGGCGGCCACGTCCGCGCCGCCGATGATGTGCAGGCTCGTGCCGGCCTTGCGAAGCTCGGCCTCGAGGTCGCGGACGGATTCCTGCCCGGCGCACAGCACGACGGTGTCGACGTCGAGGACCTTCTTGTCCTTGCGCTCCTCGCCGAAGGAGATGTGCAAGCCGTCATCGTCGATGCGCTCGTAGTTCACGCCGGTGAGCTGGTTGACCTTCTTGCCCTTGATGGCGGCGAGGTGCACCCAGCCAGTGGTCTTGCCGAGTCCCTTGCCGATGCGGCTGTCCTTGCGCTGCAGCAGGTAGACATCGCGCGGG
Source organism: Hoyosella levis (assembly GCF_026008515.1). GTDB lineage: Bacteria > Actinomycetota > Actinomycetes > Mycobacteriales > Mycobacteriaceae > Lolliginicoccus > Lolliginicoccus levis. The sequence continues at coordinate 31,066 of NZ_BQYM01000004.1, read as the reverse complement.
GAGGGGGAGGGGTTGCGCTTGGTGACGTAGCCGGGGTTGTCCTCGGTGTAGTCGATGCCCCATTCCTCCTTCCACTCCTCGAGGTCGAGGGCGGGGTGGGTGTCGTGGGTGAGGAACTCGGAGACGTCGACTCCGATGCCGCCGGCGCCGATGACGGCGACCTTCTTGCCGACGGGCTTCTGGGCCTTGACGGCCTCGGCGTAGGTGACGACCTTGGGGTGGTCGACGCCGGGGATGCCGGGGACGCGAGGGGTGACGCCGGTGGCGAGGATGACCTCGTCGAAGCCGGTCAGCTCGGCCGCCGTGACGCGGTGGTTCAGGTGGACCTGCACCTTCTTGACCTCGAGCTGCCGCTTGTAATAGCGGATGGTCTCGGAGAACTCCTCCTTGCCGGGGATCTCCTTGGCGATGGCGAACTGGCCACCGATCTCGGCGTCGGCCTCGAACAGCTCGACGTCATGGCCGCGGTCGGCGAGGTTGACGGCCGCGGAAAGACCAGCGGGGCCTGCTCCGACGACGGCGATCTTCTTGGCCCGCTTGGTGGGCAGCAGCACGAGCTCGGTCTCGCGCCCGGCACGCGGGTTGAGCAGGCAGGAGACCTTCTTGTTGACGAAGGCGTGGTCGAGGCAGGCCTGGTTGCAGGCGATGCAGGTGTTGATCTCGTCCTCGCGCTCCTCGGCGGCCTTGTTCACCCAGTCGGGGTCGGCGAGCATGGGGCGTGCCATGGAGATGAGCTGGGCGTCGCCGTTGGCGAGGATCTCCTCGGCCATCTCGGGCATGTTGATTCGGTTCGATGCGCACACGGGGATGCCGACGTACTTCTCGATCTTGGAGGTGACCTCGACGAACGCGCCGCGCGGCACGGAAGTAACGATGGTGGGGACGCGGGCCTCGTGCCAGCCGATGTCGGTGTTGATGATGTTGATGCCGGAGCTCTCGAGGTCCTTGGCGAGCGCGATGATCTCGTCGAACGTCTGGCCGTCCTCGACGAGGTCTGCCATGGAGAGCCGGAAGATGACGATGAAGTCGGTGCCCACGGCCTCGCGGATGGCCTGCGAGATCTCCACGGCGATGCGTCGCCGGTTCTCGGCGGAGCCGCCCCACTCGTCGGTGCGCTTGTTGGTGCGCTTGGCGAGGAACTGGTTGATGAAGTAGCCCTCGCCACCCATGATCTCCACGCCGTCGTAGCCAGCGTGCTTGGCGAGCTTGGCGCAGCGGGCGTAGTCGCGGATGGTCTTCTTGATCGCGATGGAGGGCAGCGCGATCGGCGTGAACGGGTTGATCGGCGACTTGATGCGGGAGGCGGAGCCGCTCAGCGGGTGGTAGCTGTAGCGGCCGCCGTGGAGGATCTGCAGCGCGATCTTGCCGCCTGCCTCGTGGACGGCCCCGGTGATCCGGCGGTGCTGCTTGGCTTCCTTCTTGGTGGTGAGCTTGCCCGCCAAGGGGTAGAGGCTGCCTTGCAGGTTGGGGGAGTATCCACCGGTGACGATCAGGGCGACGCCACCGCGGGCACGCTCGGCGAAGTACTCGGCGAGGGCCGGGATGTGCTTGGCGCGATCCTCGAGGCCCGTGTGCATCGAGCCCATGATGACGCGGTTCTTCAGCGTGGTGAAGCCGAGGTCGAGGGGCTCCATGAGGTGCGGATACGTGGGGTGTGCCATCTGTGGATCACTTTCTGTGTGGTGTCCGCCGGGCGGGCTGTGCCTGGCGGGGCGTGCGGGAACGAAAGTCAGGCGCTGGTCTGGCGCTAGGGGGTCAGGCGCTGGGGGCCTGGCGGCGAGGTGGACGCGGCGGGCGTGGCATCCAGGGCGGCGACCACCTCATCGCACCAGGAGAGGAAGGACTCGGCCTCGATGATTCCCGCGCGCAGCACGAGGTACTGGTGCAACGGGGTCCCGGTGAGTTCCTCGGGGCTTGCGTGACCGCTCCTGGCGAGGTCGCGAGCCTCGATGTCGCGGTAGGTGGCGAGGCGTTGCTCGGCGAGCGCGCGGTGGCGCTTGAACTCGAACGCGAGGGCGGAGGAGTCGCCGTAGGCGGCGCCGCGGAGCTTGACGGCGAGGATGCTGCGGAAGTTGGTGCTGTCGACGGGTTCGGCGATCCAGTCACGCAGCGCATCGAGGCCGGACTGGCTGGGCCGGTAGATGGTCTTGTCGGGGCGCCCCGTCTGGGGGACCTGCTCGCCGACCACCCATTCGGTCTCGGCCATGCGCTTGAGGGTGCGGTAGATCTGCTGGTGGCTGGCGGACCAGAAGTAGCCGATGGAGCGGTCGAATCGGCGCGCGAGCTCGTACCCGGAACCGGTGCGTTCCTGGAGGGAGATGAGGATGGCGTGCTCGAGCGACATGCACAGATAGTACCTATGCAACTCGTTTCATAGCAATAGTGGGGGACCGTCGGTGCGTCGTGCCTCGCTGCGCCTGCCGCCATGCCCGGTTTCCCCTAGGCTTCGACCATGCACCCTGATAGCTCCGGCGCACCGACCGAGGGCCGCATCGCGAACGCGACCAGTCGGCGCCAGATCGCGGCATGGTCGTTCTGGGACTGGGGATCAGCGGCCTTCAATGCCGTGATCGTCACCTTCGTCTTCACCGTGTACCTCACCGATGCGGTAGGGCGTGATCTGCCGGGCTCGGTCGGCGCGGAGACCTGGCTAGCGTGGACGCTGGCCGTTTCGGGCCTGTTCGTGGCGCTGCTCGCCCCGGTAATGGGACAGCGCTCCGATGCCGCGGGCCGGCGCAAGCGCTCCCTGGCGCTGCTCACCATGTTCGTGATCGTGATGATGCTCGGGATGACCTTCGTCAAGGCCGACTATCACTACCTGTGGCTCGGGCTCGCCCTGCTTGCCCTCGGGTCGATCGCCTTCGAGCTGTCGAACGTGCCGTACTTCGCGATGCTGCGGCAGGTATCCACGCCACGCACCATCGGGCGGGTATCGGGGTTCGGCTGGGCCATGGGCTACTTCGGCGGCATCATCCTGCTGCTGGTGTGCTACTTCGGCTTCATAGCGGGCGAGGGCGACACCCGCGGCGTCCTGGGGCTCACCACCGACGGTGGCTTCAACGTGCGCATGGCGGTGCTCGTCTCGGCGATCTGGTTCGCGGTGTTCGCCCTGCCGCTGTTTTTCTCGATCCCCGAGCTGCCTCCGGAGCCCGAGCGCGCCGGGCGGGGGAAGGGCATCAAGGCCGCCTACGCCAAGCTGTTCCACGACGTGCGGGTGCTGTGGCGCGAGGATCCGCGCACCGTGAAGTTCCTCATTGTCAGCGCCATCTTCCGCGACGGCCTTGCCGGGGTGTTCGCGTTCGGCGCCGTGCTCGCTGTGCTCGTCTACGGCATCAATGAGGCGGATGTGATCCTGTTCGGCGTGGCCGCCAACGTGCTCGCCGGCATCGGGGCGCTGATCGGCGGGCGGCTGGATGACACCATCGGCCCGAAGATCGTGATCGTGGTCTCGCTGGCCGCGATGATCGCCGCCGGAATCGGCCTGTTCCTCGCCGACGGTCCGGTTGCATTCTGGTTCCTCGGCCTGATCCTGACCATCTTCGTGGGCCCGGCCCAGTCGGCGTCGCGCACCTTCCTCGGACGGCTGACGCCCCCGGGCAAGGAAGGCGAGATGTATGGGCTCTACGCCACCACCGGGCGGGCCGCGTCGTTCATGTCACCGGCGTTGTTCGGCCTTTTCGCCTGGCTTCTCGACGGCGCGCGCGGGGGCATCATTGGCCTGATGCTGGTGCTCGGCGTGGGCCTGCTCGCCTTGCTCGCTATCCCTGCGCCGCAGGGCGATCGCGCGACCGACGCGGCGGTGTAGCACCTCGGACAGCACCCAGAGGGTCGCGCCGATCGCGAGGCAGATCAGCAGCACGACCAGGGCGGGAACGCCGTGGCGCAGCAGCTCGGGGTAGAACGCGTAGTGCGTGACGTAGATGTAGAGCGACGCGCTCGCGAGCAGCCCGAGCGCCGGGACCAGGATGCGCGGCACCGGCAGCCGGTGCACCAGCACGACCGCGAGGATCCCCAGCGCCACGATGATCTCGCGGCCGGGGTAGTCGAAGTAGCCGGGCAGCATGGCCGCCGCGACGGCGAGCACCAGCGCGGTGTGCCACCAGCGCGAGGCCCGGAATGCCACCCATCCGAGCAGGAAGAACCAGGCAACGCCGAGGGTGTGCATCTCATGCTCGGGGAACTTCGAGGCCGGGTCCCGCACCAGGAACTGGGCCACGAGCGCGAGGGCGAGCAGGACAATGGGGAAGCCGAGCGGGAAGCGGGCCTCCAGCGCGCGCACCGGCGGCACGGCGAGGATGATCCCCAGCAGGAGCAGCAGTTGCACCAGCGCCTCGACGAACCAGTAGCCCCACGATTCGGACACCAGCGTGATGTTGTTGATGAGCAGCACGTTGGTGATGCCCACATCCCCGGCGAACGGCACGCGGGCGAGCAGCAACCACAGCATGGTGGGGATCGCGATGCGGGTGGCGCTGCGCATGATGCGGCCCGCGGGGGACTCGGCGGCATCGGCGAGCACGAACCGCGCGAAGCTCCAGCCCGCGATCACCAGCAGGATGTGCGCGCCGCCGACGATCGAGAATGCCCCGATGTGGGATCCAGCTATGGCGATGATGGCGAGCGCCCGCAGCACCACATTGGTCTCGACCATCTGGAGGTAGCGGCTAGGTCGCTTGGCCTGCGCCTCGAGCTCGGTGACGCTCATGGTCGGCCAGCCGCGCGGCGGGGTGCCGATGATGCGCTCGAGCCCGATCGATGTGCTGACGTAGCTCAGCGAATCCCCACCGAGATCGACGAAGGACTGGCCGTCGTGCACGCTATCGACGCGCAGCACGCGACGATAGAGATCCGCGACAGAGGAGGCGTCCGGCGCGCCCTCCGGCGTGCCCGAGCAGGCTGCCCGCAGGGCGGGGTAGTCGACCTTGCCGCTCGCGAGCCGCGGCAGCTGCTGCCACTCCTGGACGGCGATCGCGGAGCCGGGGAGCGTGATGATCGACCGCAGTTGCTCGCGCGCGGCATCGGCACTCGTGCTTCCGCTGCACGCCACGACGAGGGTCGTGTCGTCGCCGGTGCAGGCGATCTCTGCCCCGGGCGCCGCGAGCTGCTGCTCGATGTGATCGAGATCGACGCGCAGGCCGTACAGCTTGAGGAACCTGCTGGCTCGCCCGGTGATGCGGATCAGGCCCTGCTCGGTGCGGGTGGCGAGGTCGCCGGTGCGCAGCTCATGGATGTCGCGGCCGCGGGCCAGGTCCCGGGGTGATTCGGCGTAGCCCATCATCACGTTGGGTCCGGAGTAGACAAGCTCGCCGGATGCCTCCCCTGGCCCTGCGTCGATGCGGAACCTGCCGCCGGGGATGGGGATGCCCACGCACTCGGGGTGCTGCTCGGCGAGCTCGGGCGGGAGGTAGGCCATGCGTGCCGTCGCTTCGGTCTGGCCGTACATGACGAAGAAGCGCCAGCCATTCCCGGCGCCCATCCGGGCGTAGTGCCGCACCCGTTCTGGGGCCAGGCGTCCACCGGCTTGGGTGATGTAGCGCAGGTCGGGCGCATCGGTGCTGTCGAAGCCGGCGCGGTCGAGCAGGTCGAAGGTATGCGGAACGCCATGCAGGCTGGTGGCGCGCACGGCCCGGACCATCTGCCAGAAGCCGGGCTCAGCGACGGATTGGTCGGTGAGCACCAGGGCGGCGCCCCGCGCGAGGTTGGAGTTCACGATGGACAGCCCGTAGCAGTAGTGCAGGGGCAGCGAGGCGACAGCGCGGTCGGTGGGCCGGATGCCGAGATAGTCGGCGATGGCCTCGGCGTTGGCGGTGACCCCTGCGGCCGAGAGCCGCACCAGCTTCGGCGAGCCCGTCGAGCCCGAGGTGGAGAGCAGGAGCGCGAGATCAGGATGGAGCTCGTGGTTCGGTGAACGGGTGAGATGGGTGATGGACCAGTGCTCGCGGCGCGGCGAGCAAAGGACATCGGGGGAGTACGCGGAGCGCAGCCGCTCGATCATGGCGGGGTCACCGGCGGGAGCGAGGATCGCGGGGTGCCCATGGCCGAGCGCCGCGAGGTAGGTGGCGAGCGCATCAACGGTGGGGGTCATGGCGATCAGGACGAGTCGCTGCCGGGTACCGAGCTGGGCGGCGGCGGCATCGACGCGGTCGGCGAGCTCGCGATACGACAGGACTGGCCCGTCGGCCCCGAGGATGGCGGGGGAGTCGCCGAAGGCGCGGAGCTCACGGGCAAACTGGACTCCGCGGTGATCGGTGACAGTTGTTGCGCCGATGGTCGTCGAGGGCATGGGCCGTCCTCCGCGTGGCTCCGGGTACTGCCCGCCAGCGTGAGGCATGAAGCCGATCTTCACCGCAAAGCGGACATTAGGCTTGGCTAGTCTAACGAGGCCAGGGGAGTCTGCCAAAACTGCACGATCGGGTGCTGGCGCTACCGGAGGGCGCGGTGGACCAGCGCGGCGACATCCGCGCTATGAGCGACGAGCAGGACGGTGGCGGCCGTCTGGGTCGATCGGATCGCCGCCACTGCTTGGCGGGCGGCATCGGCGAGAGGCCAGCCATAGGCGCCGCTCGAGATGAGCGGAAACGAGACCGATGTGGCGCCAAGCTCATCAGCGATGCCAAGGCTGGCGGTGTAGGCGGAGCGCAGGACGGGGGAGCGGTCCTCGGAGCGGGAATGCACGGGGCCTACGGTGTGGATGACCCACGTGGCAGGCAGGTCTCCGGCAACGGTGGCGACAGCATGTCCCGCCGGCAAGCCATCAGGCAGGGTGCTCGCCCGCAGTCGGCGGCACTCCTCGAGGATGCGGGGGCCACCGGCACGGTGGATCGCGCCGTCTACTCCACCGCCGCCGAGGAGGGTTGAGTTCGCGGCATTGACGATCGCATCCGCGGCAATCGTGGTGATATCGCCGTGGACGACCTGGATGCGCGGTGGGGAGCCCATGCTTGCATTATCTCGCGGACCAATCGTGCGCGCGAGCAAATTGCGCATCTATTGTAGGCGGCGGCGAGCTGCTGCGCGTACCTTTCCAGAAAATCACTACAGCACAGAAAACGCGAATGCCCCGAGGGTCATCCCGGGGCATTCGCGGTTCTTATCAGTGCCTAGCAGATCACTCAGGCATCATGACGGTGTCGATGACGAACACAGTGGCGTTGGCGGTGGGGATGTTGCCGCACAGCACGGTCGCGCCGTTCACCTGGATGTCATCGCCGGAGCCGGTGACCTCAAGGGTGCCGCCCTGGACGGTGTCGAGGGTGCCGGCGTCGAGGATGCCGTCACGATCAAGGCGCTCGCCCACCACGTGGTAGGTGAGGATGTTGGTGAGCTGCTCCTGGTCGGCGAGCACCGCGTCAAGGGTCTCCTGGCCGAGTGCCTCGAAGGCCGGGTTGTACGGCGCGAACACCGTGTACGCGGCTTCCGTGTCGTTCAGGGTGTCCACGAGGTCAGCCTCGCCGACAGCCGTTGCGAGGGTGCTCAGCAGCGGGTTGTTGCTCGCGGCGGTGGCTACCGGGTCGTCGACCATGCCGTCGAGGGATCCCTCATCGGAAGTGTCCTGCGGGATGGCATCGCATGAGGAGCCGAACGTGTCGTCGACAGTGGTGACGCCGTCGCCGCCGCCCATCATGTCGCCCATGGTGTCAGTGGCTTCGGACATGGTGTCGCCCATGGTGCTCTGCGCGTCGTCCATGGTCGATTCGGCATCGTCGCCGCCGCAAGCGGAAAGGGTGAGGGCAAGGGCAGATGCTGCGGAAAGGGCAGCGATCTTAGAAGTTACACGCATTGAGTCAGTCTCCTTGTTCGGACGGGGGCCCCGGGGACTCTATCCGGTGCCTTCTACCGTAATTCGCTGCTGCCGTCGGGGTGGATTGGTTGGCCGAGAAAGTTTTTATTTTTTTACTCGGCGGTGAACGCGATCGAGTGCCAGCCCGACGCGCCATCCGGGATGGGGGGCACGCGCTCGCTGGTCTGGGTGTTGCCGTTGCGGTCGGTCGCACGGCAGGTGATGCGATGCGAACCAGGGTCGAGCGCGAGCTCGATGCGCCACATGCGCCAGGTATCGACATTCACCGGAGCGCCCAGCTCAGCTTCCTGCCACGGGCCGTCGTCGACCTGCACCTCGACCTTGTCGATTCCGATATGCGGCGCCCAGGAGATGCCCGCCGCGATGAAGCCCCCGGACGGTACCCGGGCAAACGACCGTGGCCGGTCGATGCGCGACATCGTCTTCACCGGCCCGCGCTCCGCCCAGTTGCGGCGCACCCAGTACGCATCGAAGTCGGCGAAGGTGGTCAGCTCCATGTCCACCAGCCACTTGGTGGCCGACACGTAGCCATACAGGCCGGGAACGACCATGCGCACCGGGAAGCCGTGCTCGACGGGCAGTGGCTCGCCGTTCATGCCAATCGCGATCATCGCATTGCTGCCCTCCGCCATGACGACCTCGGTGGGGGTGCCGCAGGTCCAGCCGTCGTCGCTGCGGGTGGCGATCTGGTCCGCACGGGGGTCGACCCCGGCCCGCCGCAGCACCTCGGCGAGATCCACGCCGATGAAGTTCGACGTGGAGATGTAGGGGCCGCCCACCTCGTTGGACACGCACACCAGGGTGATCGTGCGCTCCACCAGCGGCATCTCCAGGAGGTCCTGGTAGCTCAGGGTGATCTCCTCATCGACGAGGCCGTGGATCCGCATCTCCCAGTTCTCGGCGCGCAGCCGCGGCACGGTCAGGGCCGTGTCCACCCGGTAGAAGTCGGCGTTGTCGGTCAGGAATGTCGGCGTTCCGTCGGACGCGAAGTCCGCGCCCTCGGGAATCGGTGGGGCTGGCTGGTCCGGCACGAGGTCCAGCGAGCGCCGGGACGCTTCCACATCGATGCTCTGGCCGGCGAGGCGCCCGCCCAGTGCCGCCGCTCCTGCGCCCACGGCAACCGCGGTCGAAGTGACAAGGAACGTGCGTCGGCCCAAGCCGGGTATCTCCCAGGTGAACTCCTTCGTGCGCGCCTCGCCCTCGTCGCCGGAGGTCGCACCGGTTGCTGGCCCGGCCTGACTTGAGGGAGCGCTTTGCTGGGCGACGCTTTGCTGGGCCGCTCGGTGCAGCAGCAGGAACACCGCGATGCCCGCCGCCGCGCTCATCACTGGGGCGATAAGGTCAGTGATCTCGAACGTGGGCCGCGTGGCCGTCGCGAGCACCGCGACCACGCCCAGCCCGCCCAGGAGGACCAGGCCGATCGTTGTGGTCCGCCGGGATAGCGCTCCCGCGACGGCGGCGAGCGCCAGAAGCGTCAGCGCCATCGACGCGAGCAGGACCTTCTTGTTGTCCTCCCCGAACTGCTGGATCGCGAATTCCTTCATAGCAGCCGGGGTCACATCGATGACCGCATCACCGACCGCAAAGATCGGCGAGGACTCGATGCGGACGAGCCCGGCGACCAGATGCCCCATCGCGAGGGCGGCGGCGACAGCGAGCACGCCCGCCACAGCCCCCCTCCACCAGGTGGCCTCACCAGTTCGTGCCATGGGAGTTACCTACTTTCGCTCGGTCATTCAAGGGGAAGAACCATGATGGGTGGCGTGGTCCCCTGGGGGGACCCGCCCGCGGGCTCGACTGTCAGCGCGAGCTGCGCCTCGTCCCCGATGCCCTGCGCGAGCATCGACGCGGAGTCGCTGCCTGGATCCGGGTTCATCACTCCCGGGGAATGGGTGCCATCGGGCTGGATCACCCACAACTGATAGGCAAGATCCGGCGGCAGCGGAGCAAGATCATGCGTGACGAACAGCGCCGAGTCGTGACTCATCGCGAACACGGCCGACGCCGTGCCGCCGCCCTCGATCTCGGTAACGGCAATTCGGGCATCATCGGCGGTTACTAGGCCAGCGAACTGCTCGTACTGCTGCGCCAGGAACTCCCGGGCCTGGGTCTCCTCCGACAACTGCTGGTTGACCTGGCCGAGCTGGATGCCCAGGCCGATCGCCACGACCATGCTGGCCGCGGCAAGAACAGCCGATGCCGCAGGTATCCACGACCGGTGCGAGCGATCCGGCTTGACCTCTGGCGGGCGCTGCCTCGTCTGCGCGACCTCCGCCATCACGCGCTCCTTCAGCTCCGGTGGCGGCGCCATGGCCGAGGCAGCCGCGATGCGGGCCGTGGCCTCGTGCAGCTCGGCGACCTCGTGGGCGCACATCGGGCACCTCTTGAGGTGCACCTCGAAGCGTTCCCGCTCGAACACGGGCAGCGCATCAAGAACATAAGCCCCCGTCAAAGAATGAAAATCGATCCTCATCTCGAAACCCCCAGACAATCCCTTAGCCGGATGAGACCATCCCGCATCCGGGTCTTCACGGTGCCCAGCGGCACCTTTAGCAACGACGAGACCTCGGGGTAGGTGTACCCCTGGTAAAACGCGAGCATCACGGACTCTCGCTGCAGCTCGGTCAACGAACCCAGGCAACGTTGCACCTGGTGGCGCTCCAGGCTCGCCTCGACGGCCTCGCTCACCTCGTCATACTCGCGCCGCTCCGACAACATCGCCGAGCGATGATCCCGGTCCGTGGAGGCCTGCGCCGACCGCACCCGATCAATGGCCCGTCGATGCGCCAGCGTCAACGCCCATCCGGTCGCCGAGCCCTTGGCCGCATCGAACCGCGACGCCGTGCGCCACAGCTCGACCATGACGTCCTGCGTCACTTCCTCGGACTGAGCGCGATCCCGCACTACCCGGCACACCATGCCGAACACTGACGGCGAGATGACGTCGTAGAACTGCGCGAACGCGGCCTCGTCACCGAGCGCCGAGCGCGAGAGCAGCACCTCGGGCGTATCGACCTGCGGATCCGGCTGCGGCGAGATGGCACGGATCCTGTCATGTTCTGGCATGGACGCCATCCTTCCTATGGTGTCTCCAGCATGCGCCATCCACCACGGCTTCGGTGCGAAGCATTAACAAATTCAGGCCACCCCATGCTTCCGTGGCAGTGGGCGCCCCGGCGACCGGGTGCGGATCACCGGGCTATCAGCCAGGAGCCCCACCCCGATCAGGAGCAGCGCTACCAGCACATTGGCTACATGCGCGGCACCGTTCAAAGCCAGCACGTTCCATGACGTCGCCGACACGATCGGTCCCACGAGCCCCAGGACGGCAAACCCCACGCCGATGACCGTGTTGGTGCGCCGGGCCACCTGCACGCCCGCCGCGGCGCCAACGATCAACAGCGCGCCAAGCAGCAGGTGAAGCACGTTGTGCAAGACATTCACGCCCAGCACCCCGAACAGCTCACCGCCATCCGGTCCGGCCACGGCGTGTCCCCCCGACACCGTGAAGCCCACGATGCCGACAGCAACGAGCAGAACGCCCAGGGCCATGCCCACTGGCTGGTTCACGCTACGCACCATCAGCTCCCTCCCCGCTCGCAGTGAAAACACACTGACTCCACGCTCGAACTTGATTCATCGGGTATTCGCAGCACAGCGGGCGACAGATTGGTCAGCGGGCCACTACCAGGGCATTCCCTCCATTCGCAGTCGGGAGTACGATCAATGTGTGGCGTCGCCAGTCGTTGATGCACCAGGTGCCGGGGAAACCCGACCAGGCCCGGAGGACAGCGCGGAAGCTGTCGCGGACAAGGTCTTTGCCGCGCTCCTCGGGTCCCTCGAGACGCAAGCCATCTATCTCGGCGACAAGCTCGGCTACTACCGCGCCCTCGACGGCAACGGCCCGACGACTGCCCCCGGCCTGGCGCGCATCACCCAAACGCACCCGCGCTACACGCGTGAATGGCTCGAGCACCAAGCCGTCAACGGCTACCTTCTCGTGGATGACCCGAGCGCCGGACCGGACGAGCGCCGCTACACGCTGACCGACGGTGCCGCAGCTGTCCTCGCCCGCGATACCGAGCTCACCTACATGGCACCATTCGCCTCCCTCGCCGCGGCCACCGCGAGCCACCTCGATGCGCTCGTCCACGCCTATCGGAACGGCGGAGGAGTGAGCTGGAAGCAGCTCGGCGATGACGCCCGGGAAGGGCAAGGTGCCGCGAACAAGCCGCTCTACCTCGGACCGCTCATCAACGAGTACCTCCCGTCGCTCGGCGAGATCCACGAGACGCTGTCCTCGGGCGGCGCCGTGGCGGACGTGGGCTGCGGCACGGGCTGGTCGAGCATCGCCATGGCGACCCGCTACCCCGCGAGCCACATCGACGGATACGACATCGACGACGCCTCCATCGACCAGGCCAGAAGCAATGCCCAGGCCTCCGGCAGCCCACCGAACCTCAGCTTCGTTCCCGGCGATGCCGCCGCCGCGGGCCAGGACGGTAGCTACGACCTCGTGTGCGCGTTCGAGTGCATCCACGACATGCCCGATCCGGTCTCCGTGCTCGCCACCATGCGCCGCATGGCCAGGCCCGGGGGCACCGTCATGGTCATGGACGAGAAGGTCGCCGAGAAGTTCACCGCGCCCGGGGACGACACTGAACGGCTCATGTACGGATTCAGCATCCTGTGCTGCCTGCCCGATGGCATGTCGCACCAACCCTCCGTGGGCACCGGAACCGTCATGCGACCTTCCACGCTCGAGGAATACGCGCGGTCCGCAGGATTCGACGGGCTCGAGATCCTGCCCATCGACAACGACTTCTTTCGCTTCTACCGGCTGCTCCTCCCGGAGCGCTGAGTAGCAGCGCGTCGGCCAGAACGCGCGCCGAACCATGCCAGCACACCGAGCAGCAACAGCCATCCCGCGATCTCGTACTGCGAGGAAGGCCTCCCGGAGAGCGGGGTCACCAGGAAGAAGCACGTCGCTATGCCAACGTGGGGCAGCCAGCGCGGGCTGCGAAAATGCGCAGCCGTGGATTCCTCGCGGCGCAGCACGATCACCGCCAGGTTAACGACGGTGAAGACCCCGAGCAGCAGCAATGACGTGGTGCCGCCCAGGTTCTTTGTCACCTCGCCCGGGCCATAGGTGACGAGCACGAGCAGGACCATCGCGATCCCAGTAGTCACCAGGATCGAAAGCCATGGGGTGCGTCGTGATTCCCACACCACGCCGAGGCGCCGCGGCAGCACCCGCTGGCGGGCCATCCCATAGAGCAGGCGGCTCGCCATCATCATATTGATCAGCGCCGAGTTCGCCACCGCGAACATCGAGATGATTGGCATCAGCTCGCTGATCGGTACCCCAGGCGCGCCCCGCTCCACCACCGTCACCAGCGGAGCTGGATTGCTCGCCAGCTCGCCAACCGGAACCAGCGCCACCACGCAGAGCGACACCAGCACATAGATCGTTCCCGTCAGCGCCAGCCCAGTGAACATCACGCGCGGGAAGATCCGTACTGGATCGCGGGTCTCCTCCGCCATGTTCACCGAGTCCTCGAAACCCACCATCGCGAAGAAAGCCAGCGACGTAGCCGCCGTCACCGCGAGGAACACGTTCTTGCCCGTGGGCGACTCGAATACCACGACCCGCGAGAAGTCAGCATTGCCCGCCCCGATGGCCCACACCCCCACCAGGATGACCAGCAGCAGACCCGAGAGCTCTACCATCGTGAGCACGACGTTCGCGCGGACGGACTCCGCGACGCCCCATAGGTTGATCGCCGCGAGAAGGCACAGGAACAGCAGGGCAACCAGCATCACGCCCGATCGGCCCGCCTCGAGCCCCAGCGCGATCGAGAAGTTCGCGGCAAACGCGGTCGCTGCCGTCGCTGCCGAGGTGACGCCCGAGGCCATCACCGCGAAAACCACGACGAACGTCACGAAATGCACCCCGAATGCCTTGTGCACATAGACGCCCGCCCCGCCTGCATGCGGGAACTTCGTCACTAGCTCCAGGTAGGAGAAAGCAGTGATCGTGGCTACCCCGAACGCGACCAGGAACGGCAGCCACGCGGCCCCTCCCACCTCGGCAGCGACCTCGCCGGTGAGCGCGTAGATCCCGGTCCCGAGGATGTCGCCGACGATGAACAGCAGCAACAGCTTCGTGCCGAGAACCCGCCGCAATGCTGGTGCCGCGGTGTCCTCGCGGCCCATTGCTCCATCCATTTCCTAACAGTGAGCCGCTCGACAGCCGCTGTCCATGCCTGACGGCCACGGAACAGTAACAACAGGTCGTGCCCGGGCCGATATACCGTGCAACGTCGTGCCCACGCTCGATCCCCGGCATTCGCTCGACAGCTCCATGAGACCGACGAAAGGCCACCACGACCATGACCATGCCGCCTCCCTACTCCGGACAGTCGCCGGATTCCGGCCAGCCGCCCTACGGCGCACCCGGCTTCGCGCACCAGTACCCGCACCCGGGCCAATACGGCGCGCCCCACAACCCGTCGATGGGCCCGATGATGGGCCCCATGATGGGCGACCCCTACGCCCCGTTCGGGCGCGATCCCCTGACGGGCGAGCCACTGTCGAGCAAGTCCAAGATCGTCGCCGGAATACTGCAGATATTCCTCGGCGTGCTCGGCGTCGGGCGGTTCTACATCGGCTCCAACACCATCGGCATCCTGCAGCTCGTCACCTGGTTCATCGGGCTTCTCACGCTCGTGATCTTCATTGGTGCCGTCATCTGGTTCTTCCTCGGCATCTGGGCGTTCATCGACGGCATCGTCCTCATGGTCAGCCGCTCCCGCGACGGGAACGGGTACCTCCTGCGCTAGCGTTTCCCCTGTGGAGACCAGGAAGCACAGCACAGGGCTCGCTGCGCTGCTGCTGATGACGGCGCTCGCTTTCGGCGGGCATGCCATCCTGTTTCCCACCGTGCCCCTGTGGGTCGTCGAGCACGGTGCCAGCACCACTGGCGCGGGTGCTGTCAACGCCGTGCTCATGCTGTTCACCGTGCTCACCCAGCTCGCCATGCCCACCGCCCTCCGGCGAATCGGCTGGCCACCCACGTTGATGCTCGGCGTCCTGCTCCTCGGGCTGCCCTCCCTGCTGCAGCTGCTCTCTCAGGACCTCGGACCGATCCTTGCGCTAGCAGCCCTGCGCGGAATCGGCTTCGGCATCATCACCGTCTGCGGCGCCACTGCCGTCGCCGAGCTCGCCGATCCCGCGCGCCGCGGAGCCGCCATCGGCGCCTACGGGTTCGCCATTGCCGCGCCCCAGTTCGTGCTCACGCCCGCCGCGCCCTGGGCCGCGCAGAACCTCGGATACGGTCTCGTCTTCCTCGTCGGCGCCTGCCCCATCCTTGCGGTGATCCCGGCCCTCCGCCTGGGCCGCGCGGTCCACGCCGCCATCGACGCCCGCGCCGCGGCCAGCACCACCGCCGCCCCGCGCCCTGCCCTGGGGGCAACCCTCCGGAACCTCATCGCACCCATGCTGATACTCCTAGGCGTCACCGCCGCGGGCGGAGCGCTGCTCACCTTCACCCCGCAGATGACCGCCTCCGCCACCGCCGCGCTGCTCGGCCTGCTCGCGCTCACCGGCATCGCCGCCGTCAGTCGGTGGGGGTTCGGCATCCTCGCCGACCGTCACGGCACCCGCCCGTACCGCGCGCCACTGATCGCCCTCACCGTCGCCGGACTGATGCTCGCCGCGTGGGCCGTCACCACTCCGGCCAGCACGCGGGCCCTCGCGCTCATCGCCGGGCTTGCCCTCATCGGGATCGCCTACGGCGGGCTGCAGAACCTGACTCTCATCGATTCGTTCGCCGCCGTCGGCCCCCGCCACTACAGCACAGCCAGCACCACCTGGAACATCGGGTTCGACGCAGGCACCGGGCTTGGCGCGATCACCACCGGGTACGTCGCCGCGCAGCAGGGCTTCCCTCCCGCGCTGATCGTGCTCGCCGCCCTCGCGCTCGTCACCGTTCCGCTGGCGCTACGGCGCTGAGGGGGCCTTCGGGCGTGGGACGGGATGGCGCCGGGCGGACGGGCTCGCGTCGAGCTGGCTGCCCGGAAGTGTTACCGAATGCACCCTCCACCGCGCTCCGAAGGGTGCAAGACCGCACACGTCCGGATGAAGCTGCGCGGGCAACAGGCCGGGGCATCAGCCGCGGAACCTAGCGAGCTGAGCGCCCCCGGCAGGACTCGAACCTGCGACCTAGGGATTAGAAGGCCCTTGCTCTATCCACCTGAGCTACGGGGGCGTGCGTTGTGGGCGCGTTGGCAGTGTAGCGGATGCCAGTGCCGCCTCCCGGGGCGTCGCCGCCCCTCGCGCCAGCGCTGCGGGAGAGTCACTCGCTGGATGCGCTGGTGGTGGGCTCTGCGGTTGTGGTCGTCGCCGTAGTCGTTGGGCCGGGCGCCGGTTCGACGGTCGGTGCCGGGGCCCCTGAGGTGGTTTCCCGGGCGGTGGATTCCTGCGCGGGGGGAGCACTCGTAGCTGGTTCCGTAGGAGCTGGAGCGATCGTGGTGGTCGGTTCAGCTGATGGCGCGGCAGGGGGAGCGCTGGTAGGCGGAGTGCTAGTAGGCGCCGTGGTCGTTGTTGGTGCCGGAACGCTCGTCGTGGTGGGGATGCTCGTCTCGGTGATGGTGGTGTCCTCCCCAGTGGCTACGTCGGGGGAGGCCTCGCTGTCGACCTCTGTGCTGGCGGCTTCTTCGTCCTCGGGCGCCAGCGGCTCATCCTGGAGCTCCTCCTCGAGCTCCTGCGCTTCGATCGCCTGTGGTTCAGCGAGCGCTGCATCGGTCTCGGCAGGCTTGCTGCGCATCGCGATCGCGGCAGGCACGGGTCCGGCGAGGGAGCATTCGGAGCGGCCGAGGACGGTGTCGACGGTGGCGAGGACTGCAAGCCCGAGCACCGCTCGGACCTCGACGTAGAGCCTTGCCTCGGAGACGGCCACGCCATTGGTCGTATCGAGGTGGGTAGTGGTTTCTACCTCGCCCCTGATGTTGGCGACCGCGAGGCCGAGCGCGCCGAGATAGTTGAAGTTGAATGTCGTGGGGGCGCCGGGGCCGGGCATCGGATAGGAGTTGTAGGAGCCGGCGAGGGTACGCCTGAGCTGCACGGTCCCGGCGGGTGCCGTGGTAGTGCTCCCGGCGGGGTCGAGGGCGCAGGTAGTCCTGGTGATGATGGGGCTAGAGAGGCGGATCATGTTGTCAATGGAGAGCCCGACCAGTGCGAGGCTGAAGTTGTAGCTGTTGAGCGTGCTCGTCGCGTCGGTATCGGATGGTGGCGGCGTCGCGCAGTTGCTGTGTGGCCCGCTTGTGCCGACGGTGTAGGCGGCACAAGTGCTGGCATTGCCGTTCAGCGAGAACAGTAGTCCGGTGTTGCTGAATCCTCCGCCCGCCGTGCTCTGTCCCGGCGGGTCCTCGTCCCGGAACGAGGTGGATCCATTGACGCTCGTGCCGCTGAAAACGGTGTTCCCCGCAGTGCCGCGGGCGTATCCCGAGGTTGGCCACACGTCTGCCGTGAGCTCGCCGAGGGCATCGACCTGGTCGGTGAACGCCGCATCGGTTGGGGTGATGACGCGCGCCGTGGCGGGGAAGGCGAGGGCGAGCACGGCGACGGTGGCGAGCGCGAGGCGGACGCGAGGCCTCATGCTCGGGTCCCGGTGGTGGTCGAGGCTGCCGGTGTGGCGTCTTCCGCAGCGGCGTCGTCAGCATCGTCGTCGAGCTCGCGACGGGGCCAGAATGCCCAGCCAACGAGCAGCGCCGCGAGGATCGTGATGAGGCCCATCACGCGGGGGTCGGAAAGCCGCACTACGAAGTGGGCGAGGCCGGGGAAGCTGGTGACCATTTCCCGCACTGTGCTGACGCGGTATATAGCGGGGTCGGGCTGGGGGTTGGCATCGCCCTGCATGGTCAGGTGGGTAGTGCCGTCCGGCCCGGGTTCCATTCCAATGATGCGGTGGGTGACCGGCAGCCTGCCGCGCCCACGGTCCACGGTGACGATATCGCCGACCTCGACGCTGGTGGCAGGTACCTCACGGACCACGGCGAGGGAGCCCTGGGGGATAGTGGGGTTCATCGAGCCGGTCTTGAACATGATGAGGGAGATGTTGAAGACAACGGCGAGAATGACAAGGACGATGCAGATCAGTCCCGCGACAGCGAGCAGATTGAGCAGGGACTCGCGCACGAAGTGGCCGATGCGCGCGGGGATGCTGCGCCTGGTGGCGCTGCGTGAGGACATGATGTGGTTCCCAGGGGTGGTTGTTGGGGGCTAGCTGGTGGAGCTGGCGGTGAGTGGCCAGCGGGCGCGCGCGGTGGAGCCCGGCAGGGCGGGGTTGGTCCAGTTGGGTGTCGTGTCCGGCAGGTGCAGCTCGAAGCAGTACTGCCTCGCCGCCCCCGGTGCTGCCGTCGCTGCGGCGAGAGTGATCGCTTCGGGTGCGGATCCGGTACCGAGCGTCGCGCGCGTGCTGTTGTCGCCAACCACGTAGTCCGCGGCCGGGCTGAAGGCGCTCGCGTCACAGGTTGATGTCTCGACGACGCGGTAGCGAAGGGCATTGAACAAGCCAACGGATCCTTCGCTGGAGGCCCCACCGAGGGTGGCGAGCGCGCCAAGCGAACCGGCCTCGGTGCGCACGCTCAGTGGCGCATAGCGCGTGCCGCCCGGGCGGATCGCTGCGGCGGAAACAGTGAACGCAAGGTTGTTCTCATCCTGGTACCAGGTAGCACCGCTGTCGGTGCTGGCCTCGATGCCGAAGGATCCGACGCCAAAGGTTCCCGTGGTGAAAGTCGCATCGCTCCACGACGCCAGGGTGAGCGCGGACCCAGTGCCAAGGACGATGCCTGCTGCGGCGAGGACGCGGCCGCGCCGCAGCAGGGTATCGCGTGATGCCATGGATCAGCTGACGGGCTCGGAGTAGAACTCCCACAGCACCGTGGCGGTCGAGTTGGGGGGCACGCTGGTCATGTCGACGCCATCGGGGAGGGTGACCGCGAAGCACAGGTCAAGGACGGTGGAGTCACGCAGCAGCGTGAAAGCGGGGCTTCCGGGGACGGTGCCCGCGCCGGTGTCGAGGGTGACGGGGGTGGCGTCCGACCCCACGAGCGGGTTGCCCGCCGAGAGGTCGCCGCCCTGGCAACTGGCCACGGGGACATCGGTGTAGACGGTGTAGCGGAGCTCGTCGGCGAGGACGCTGGCGGCCCAGGTGCCACCGCGCAGCTCCACATCAGCGTCGTAGCTATTGCGGGTGGGATCGACGCGCAGCGAGACGGGCGCATGGACGGTATCGCCAGGAGCGAGGTTCTCAGCGATCAGCGGCAGCTGGAGGATGCCCGGTGCCAGTTCGTCGTCGTACTCGAGGAAGCCTGCTCCGTCATGCACATCGCCCTGGATGTTGAAGTCGCCGACCGCGAAGTCGCCCTGGACGAATACCGAGTCGTTCCAGGCGGCGAGGGTGACGGTGGCGCCGACGCCGAGGACGACGCCGCCGGCGAGGATGGCGCGGATCTTGCGCTTGCGGTCCGCAGCGCGGGCGGGGGAGGGCGTAGTGGATGCCATGTGTTGTCTTTCTGGTGCGGGAGGCACACGTGTGATGTGTGTTGTTCGAGTGTCCTACTGTGAGGTATCACACGGTTCGTCCTATTCGTTACACAATGTGGAGAAATATTCGAGATTCGTTGTCACGAAGATCTCGCTCCTCGCGTTTCAGCACCAGGGCCGCTCGGCCGTACCCTGTGAGGCATGGCCTCCGCACCATCCACCGCGTCGCCACCGAGCGCCGATGACGATCAGCAATCTCCGGTAACCGAAACTCCGCGCGCTGGTCTCGTCACGGTGGCGGTCGGTGCCCTCGGGATCGCCGCCCTCGTCGCGATCGCGCTCGCCGGCCTCTCCACGACAGAGGCGCTCGCCCAGCTCGGTCTGCCCGACCCAGGCGTCGTCACCCGCTACGGCCTGCCCGCGATGCAGGCGATCGCGATAGTCGCTGGAGTCGCGGCCGTTGGTGCCGCGCTGCATGCAGCATTCCTTGCGGCGCCGCAATCCAACGGACTGGTCGACGTGGATGGATATCGCTCACTGCGTATTGCTTCCGGCGCTGCAACGGTGCAAGCCGTGTGCGCGTTCGCCCTGGTGCCGCTCGTCCTGTCCGATACCACGGGGCAACCACTGCGAGTGGCGTTGCAGCCCGGCAATCTGTGGCCCAGCATTCCGCTCGTGGAAGCCGCGCTCGCGTGGTCGTGGACAGGGGTCATCGCGTCGGCTGTCGCGCTCGGTGCCCGGATCGTGCTGCGCTGGGGCTGGGCCCCGGTGGTCTTCGCGGGCTCGGTGCTGGCCCTCATGCCGCTCGTCGTCACGGGCCACTCATCATCTGGCGGAAGCCATGACATCGCCACCAACAGTTTCTTCTGGCACGTCGTCGGATCCGCTGTGTGGCTCGGTGGCCTGTTCGCGCTTCTCGTCCATGCATGGTTCAAGGGCGCGCATCTCGATGTGGCGGTGCGCCGCTATTCCTGGATCGCGGGCATCGCGTTCGTTGCGGTGGGCGTGTCCGGGGTCGTCAACGCGCTCGTCCGCGTCGCGCCCGAAGACCTGTTCGCCACCACCTACGGTTGGCTCGTCGTGGCCAAGGCGATCATGCTGAGCATCCTCGGAGCCTTCGGACTCGTGCAGCGCCGCCGCGTCGTCGAACGCATCGCCACCGATCCGCGAGCCCGTCGCCCTTTCATCGGTCTCGCCTCGATCGAGGTACTGCTGCTCGCCGCTACTTTCGGACTAGGAGTCGGCCTCAGTCGCACGCCGCCGCCCCCGCCGAGCAGCATCCCCACCTTCCAGGAGGTCGCGCTCGGGTACCAGCTCGAGCAGGGGCCATCACTGTGGGTGTTCCTCACCGAGTGGCGCTTCGACCTGATCTTCGGAACCGCGGCCATCGTTCTCGCCACCCTCTATATCGTGGGTGTGCGACGACTCTCCGCGCGCGGGGATGCCTGGCCGCTCGGCCGCTCCGTCGCGTGGCTCTCTGGCTGCGCTGCGCTGTTGCTTGCTACCTCCTCCGGCATGGGCAAGTACACGCATGCGATGTTCAGCGTGCACATGAGTTCCCACATGATCCTGTCCATGCTCGTGCCCATCCTCCTTGCGCTTGGTGGCCCGGTGACGCTCGCGCTGCGCGCCTTGCCTCCTGCCGGACGAGGAGGGGTGCCCGGCCCGCGCGAATGGATCGTCGCCGGCGTGCACAGCCCCGTTTCTCGAGCGCTCACGCAGCCGGTCGTCGCGGCGGTCCTGTTTGTCTCCAGCTTCTACATCCTGTACTTCGGCGGCATCTTCGGCGCGGCTGTGGACAGCCACACCGCGCATGTGCTGATGAACGTGCATTTTCTCCTCACCGGCTACCTCTTCTACTGGGTCATCATTGGCGTCGACCCTTCCCCGCATCCCATGCAGCCCTTCAGCAAGCTGGCTCTGCTGTGGGCGACCCTGCCGTTCCACGCGTTCTTTGGCATCGCGCTGATGAACATGGATACCGTGATGGGGCAAGAGTTCTACCAGCAGCTCGCCCTGCCGTGGGTGCCTGACCTGCTCGATGACCAGGCCATTGGCGGAAGCATCGCCTGGGGTACCGGGGAGATCCCCATCGTGATCGTCATGCTCGCCCTTCTCGTGCAATGGTCCTCAAGCGACCGCCGGGTAGCGCGCCGCATCGATCGCGCGGCGGACAAGGACGACGATGCCGACCTCGCCGCCTACAACGCCATGCTGGCCGAGCTCGCCAAGCGGGAGCGCTAGACCGGCTGGGCTTGCCCGGCGGGGCGTGCTGCTGCGGGCAGCGTCGCCGTCCGGCGCTGATCCGCCCAGCCTCGGGCCGCAGCCGTCGTTGCTGTGGCGATCCGCCGTCACCGCTGGAAATGCATTCTGCCTCCCAGTAGCTCGCGACCCCCAGTTATCCACAGCGGCCCTGCTTATCCACAGATCCGCCATGGCAGTGGATCAGCCACGCCGAACCCGCGACGCTAGTGCTGCCGGCTGACCGCCAGCGGGCAGCAACTCACTCCGGGAGCACCCATGTACGAATGCAGCACCACAGTCATCGGAACCGTCATCACCCCAGTAGCGCCGCGCACGGTGAACTCGCGCGGTGACCGGGTCGCCGGATTCACTGTCGTCTCCACCTCACGCGTCTACGACCGGGCCAGCAACGAATGGCGCGACGGCACCAAGCTGTTCGTGCGTGTCAACTGCTGGAACCGATCCGCCACCAACGTGGCCGCGGCCGTCGAGAAGGGTGACCCGGTGATCGTGCAAGGCGACCTCTACACCAGTACCTATACCGACAAGGAAGGCGTCGAGCGCTCTGCGCTGGAGATGCGCGCCCGTGCCATCGGCATCGATCTCGCCCGCCACGCGCCTACTGCTGATGGCGAGGCGCCAGAGGCAGGAAACGCAGTGGAGGCAAGCGACGAGACCAGCTTCCCCGCTCCAGATCCGTCCGCGGAGCAGGATCAGGTGGGCGCCGCCGGGGAGGATTCTGCTGATCGGGACAGTGCCAGCGAGTTGGCTGCGGCGTAGGGTCGAGCACCAGAGTCGCGCGGTGTGAGCCGGGGAGCTATCTGCGCTAACCTTCAACGCGAGGGTTTCCACCCCTGGTGGCCACCGCGCGATGCGGCTCGCCCGCCGGAACCCGGCAGCATCACGTCTGCCGCATGCCGACGGCTGCGCGCGCATCCTTAAACGCAAATAAGTCGAAGTCGAGAGGTAACTGTGGCTGAGTTCATCTACACCATGCAGCGCGTGCGGAAGGCGCACGGTGAAAAGGTCATCCTGGATGACGTCACCCTGGCGTTCCTGCCCGGAGCAAAAATTGGTGTCGTCGGCCCCAACGGTGCCGGCAAGTCCAGTGTCCTCAAGATCATGGCGGGGCTCGACCATCCCAGCAACGGCGACGCTTTCATCGCTCCAGGAAAGACCGTGGGGATCCTCCAGCAGGAGCCCCCGCTCAATGAGGAGAAGACCGTTCGGGAGAACGTCGAGGAGGGCCTCGGCGAGCTGAAGGTCAAGCTCGATCGGTTCAACGAGATCGCTGAGCTCATGGCCACCGACTACTCCGATGAGCTGATGGAGGAGATGGGCAAGCTCCAGGAAGAGCTCGACCATGCCGACGCGTGGGATATCGAGTCGCAGCTCGAGCAGGCCATGGATGCACTACGCTGCCCGCCTCCGGAGGAGCCCGTCACCCAGCTGTCCGGCGGCGAGCGCCGCCGCGTCGCCTTGTGCAAGCTGCTGCTCAGCAAGCCCGACCTGCTGCTCCTTGATGAGCCCACCAACCACCTTGATGCCGAGAGCGTGCTGTGGCTCGAGCAGCATCTCGCGAGCTACGCCGGTGCAGTCCTCGCCGTGACACACGACCGGTACTTCCTCGACCACGTCGCCGAGTGGATCCTCGAGCTCGAGCGCGGCAAGGCGCACGGCTACGAGGGCAACTACTCCACCTATCTGGAGAAGAAGGCAGAGCGGCTCGAGGTTCAGGGCAAGAAGGACCAGAAGCTGCAGAAGCGGCTCAAGGACGAGCTGGCGTGGGTCCGCTCGGGAGCGAAGGCTCGCCAGGCCAAGAGCAAGTCCAGGCTCCAGCGCTACGAGGAGATGGCTGCCGAGGCCGAGAAGTCACGCAAGCTCGATATGGAGGAGATCCAGATCCCGGCCGGTCCCCGGCTCGGCAGCGTGGTCGTCGAGGTGAAGAACCTCGATAAGGGCTACGGCGACCGCATGCTCATCAAGGATCTCTCCTTCACGTTGCCGCGCAACGGCATCGTCGGTGTCATCGGGCCCAACGGCGTCGGCAAGACCACTTTGTTCAAGACGATCGTCGGTCTCGAGGAAGCCGACTCAGGCGTCGTCAAGATCGGTGAGACGGTCAAGCTGAGCTATGTCGACCAGCACCGCGGCGGCATCGACCCCAAGAAGACCGTATGGCAGATCGTCTCCGAGGGGCTTGACTTCATCCACGTCGGCAATACCGAGATGCCCTCGCGCGCCTACGTCAGCGCGTTCGGGTTCAAGGGGCCCGACCAGCAGAAGCCCGCCGGCGTGCTGTCCGGTGGCGAGCGCAACCGCCTCAATCTCGCGCTCACTCTCAAGCAGGGTGGCAACTTGATCCTGCTCGACGAGCCGACCAACGACCTGGACGTCGAGACGCTCAGCTCACTGGAGAATGCGCTCGAGCATTTCCCCGGCTGCGCCGTCGTCATCTCCCATGATCGCTGGTTCCTCGATCGCACTTGCACTCACATCCTCGCCTGGGAAGGGGATGACACCAACGACGCCAAGTGGTTCTGGTTCGAGGGCAACTTCGAGGCATACGAGGCGAACAAGATCGAGCGCATGGGGCCCGAAGCGGCCCGCCCCCATCGCGTCACCCACCGCAAGCTCACGAGGGACTAGAAAAATGGCAGAAGCGAACGGGCCCTACTCCACCACTGTCGAGATCCGGTGGGGCGACTCCGACATGCTTGGTCACGTCAATAACACCAAGTTCATCGAGTACGCACAGGAAGCGCGCGTCCGCTTCATCAGCGAGGAGTTCTCGGAGGGCTTTGGCCCTGACCGGGCCGTCGTCATCCGGCGCCTCGAAGCAGACTTCGAGCGGCCTCTGTTCACCGAATCGGGGCCGCTCGCGGTCGAGCTCGCTGTCCTCGCGATCGGCCGCAGCTCGTTCACAATTCGCCACACAATGTTCGACAACCAGGGCAATCGCGCCGGATCTGTCGACGCGGTCCTCGTCGCCTTCGACGGTACGACCAACTCTTCCCGGCCTCTAGCCGACACCGAACGTGCAGCACTGACCAAGTACCACGACGCCTAGCCGCGAAATGTTCACCCCCCGGTGAACTTTGCGCAAGTGTGCCCATAACTCGGTCACGCCTAATAGCCTCGTGGCAGATGGTGCTGCGTCAGGAGGCAAAAGCAATGAGTGATTCCCGCGTACACGCCACGGCGAACACTGCTCTCGATACCGATCCGGAGAGAGGAACACAGCCAGTGGAACCGGATGCTAGCGCGGATGGCGACCTCACCCGGCTCTACCGCACCTATTACCGCCAGGACGCGATCCCCGCGACTGCGGCGGATGCTGCTCGGCACAAGCCCAGTGACACCGCCGGCGCGCACCAGCAAAGAGCGTACGACCTGCTCGCCAAGCACCGCGACCTCGCCGCACGCCGCGCCCCTGGCGCACCAGCAGTAGCTATCTGGGCCGAGAGCAACGGCCAACCCAACGGTGGTGCATCAACCCGGTCAGTGCTGCAGATCGTCACCGACGATGTGCCCTACCTCGTCGAATCCGTCACCGCGCTGCTCGGCGGAGTGGGTATCAGCGTCGAGCAGATCGTGCATCCCGTGCTTATCGTGCGGCGCGACAACGATGGCAACCTCCTCGAGGTCCTCACTGACCGCACCACCTTCACCAAGCCCGACGACGCCATCGCTGAATCCTGGATGCACCTGCAGCTTTCCGGGACGCAACGCCAAGTCCTCGACCAGATCGCGCAACGCATCCGCGAGCTCCTGAGCGACGTCCGCCAGGTGGTATCTGACACCCCGACGATGCGCAGCACCCTCTCCGACATTGCCACCGAGCTTGAATCAGGTCGCGGAATCGGTCCCGCGCCCAGTTCCGAGGCCAATGAGTCCGCCGGGTTGCTCCGGTGGCTCGCGGCGGGCAACTTCCGCGTCCTTGGCTACCGCCGATACGAGACCGGCTCGGCGGACGGCCAGCAACTCTCCATGGTCCCCGGCAGCGGGCTTGGTGTACTGCGTTCGCCGGAGATGACGGATCTCCGCTTCCGCCTCTACTCCGATGAGTCAGAGGCCCAGCGCATCCTGGTGTTCGCGCAGGGCCAGGCCCCTGCGATGTCGCTGCGCGTTGTGTACCCCTTCTTCGTGTGCGTGCGCATCTTCGGCGAGGACGGCTCCATCACCGGAGAGCACCGCTTCCTCGGCATCTTCACCGTCACCGGGCTCCACGAGAACGTCCTCGACGTGCCCGTGCTCGCCTCGCGCGTGCACGAGGTGCTGCGCAAGGCCGGGCATTCCCTTGACTCCTTCACTGGTCAGTCGATGCTCGAGATCATCCAGTCCTACCCCCGAACCGAGCTTTTCACCGTCGACGTAGACACGCTGCACCGGACGGTCACCGAGGTCGTCGCGATCGGTCTGAGCCGCGAGCTACGACTGTTCCTCCGTGCGGACCCCAACGGCCGGTTCGTTTCCGCGCTCGTCTACATGCCCCGCGACCGCTACCGCACCGGTGTACGCCACGCCATGCAGGACATCCTTCGCGCCGAGTTCACCGGTTCCAGCGTCGACTACACCGCCCGGGTCACCGAATCCGTGGTGGCCCAGGTGCATTTCACCATTCGTATTCCCGACGGGTGGAGCGCCAGCACTGCTCCCGATGTCTCCGAGGCCGCTCGAGAGCGACTCCAGCAGACGCTCAGCGAGGCCACCCGGAGCTGGGAGGATCACCTCGCCGATGAAGTCGCCCATCGCGAGCCCACAGCCCCCACCACCCAGGCAAACCGGTTCGCGGGAGCGTTCCCCCAGGCCTACAAGGAAGACTTCGCCCCGGCGCGGGCGCTCGCTGACCTCCGCCGCATCGACGCGCTCGGCGAGGGCGACATCGACCTCGCCCTCTACCGCAAGCGCGATGCCGAGCCGGGCCGATGGCAGCTCTCCCTGTACCTCACCGGTGACGGGGTGTCTCTCAGCCGCATCCTGCCCGTGCTGCAGTCCATGGGCGTGGAGGTTCTCGACGAACGTCCCTACCACCTCGACCGCATCGATGGCGAGCCCAGCTGGATCTACGACTTCAGCCTCCTCGTCAACCCCGAGACGCGGCAGAGCGCATCCGTGATGGAGCTTGCCCAGACGCTGCCCACGATGCCCGTCGGCACCATCAACGAGCCCCACGTCGGCGGCGACCTCGAGAAGCGCTTCACCGACGCGTTCATCGCTATCTGGAACGGCCTCGCCGAGGCCGACCGGTTCAACGAACTGATCCTGCGCGCGGGGCTCGACTGGCGGCAAGCCTCGATGCTGCGCGCCTACGCCCGGTACCTGCGGCAGATCACCTTTCCGTACAGCCAGGCGCACATCGAAGAGGTCTTGCTCGAGAACGCCCCCACCGCGGCCGTGCTCGTCGAGTTGTTCGAGGCCACGTTCGACCCGGTCAACCATTCCAAGTCGCGGGCAGAAGAACTCAGCAAGGACGTCAACGCCCGGCTCGACAAGGTCGTCAGCCTCGACGCCGATCGCATCCTGCGCGCCTACCTGCGCCTCATGCAGGCGACCCTGCGCACCAACTACTTCGTGGGTGCCCGGCCCGACATAGACACCATGGTGCCCAAGCACCGCTACCGCGAGGTCCTGTCCTTCAAGTTCGACCCGCGCAACGTCCCCGAGATCCCCAAGCCCCGCCCGCGCTTCGAGATCTTTGTCTACGCCCCGCACATCGAGGGCGTGCACCTGCGCTTCGGCGAGGTCGCCCGCGGTGGACTGCGCTGGTCCGATCGTCGCGAGGACTTCCGCACCGAGGTCCTCGGCCTCGCCAAGGCCCAGGCCGTCAAGAATGCTGTCATCGTGCCCGTCGGCGCCAAGGGCGGATTCGTGGTGAAGAAGCCACCCGTGCCCACCGGTGACCCCACTGCCGACCGTGAGGCCATCCGCGCTGAGGGCATCCGCTGCTACCGGCTATTCATCTCCGGCCTCCTCGACATCACGGACAACCTCGACCAGGTCACCGAAGCCACCCTCTCGCCCAGCGACGTGGTGCGCCG
This sequence comes from Hoyosella levis, assembly GCF_026008515.1. Classification (GTDB taxonomy): domain Bacteria; phylum Actinomycetota; class Actinomycetes; order Mycobacteriales; family Mycobacteriaceae; genus Lolliginicoccus; species Lolliginicoccus levis. The sequence goes on along the minus strand of NZ_BQYM01000004.1, from coordinate 3,433 downwards.
CGACAAGGACGACTCGTACCTCGTTGTCGCCGCGGACAAGGGCACGGCCACGTTCTCTGACATCGCCAACGAGGTAGCCGGCATCTACAACTTCTGGCTCGGCGACGCCTTCGCCTCCGGTGGCTCGGCTGGGTATGACCACAAGGTCATGGGCATCACCGCCCGCGGCGCCTGGGAATCCGTCAAGCGGCACTTCCGCGAGATCGGTGTCGACACCCAAGCGCAGGATTTCACTGTCGTGGGCATCGGCGACATGAGCGGCGATGTGTTCGGCAACGGCATGCTGCTCAGCGAGCACATCCGTCTCATCGCGGCCTTCGACCACCGGCATATCTTCATCGATCCGACCCCCGACGCCGCCACCTCGTACGAGGAGAGGCGCCGCATGTTCGACCTGCCACGGTCCTCCTGGGAGGACTACAACACCGACCTCATCAGCGAAGGCGGCGGGGTCTGGCCACGTAGCGTGAAGTCCATCCCCGTCAGCGAGCAGGTGCGCGCCGCTCTTGGCCTGCCCGCGCACCAGTCCTCAATGTCGCCTCCCGAACTGATGAAGGCGATCCTCCTCGCGCCGGCCGACCTGCTCTGGAACGGTGGCATCGGCACCTATATCAAGTCGTCCGCGGAGACGCACGCCGACGTCGGTGACAAGGCCAACGACAACATCCGCGTCAACGGAGCGGATCTGCGCGTGAAGGCTGTCGGCGAGGGCGGCAACCTCGGGCTCACCCAGAAGGGCCGCATCGAGTTCTCTCGCCACGGCGGCATGGTCAACTCCGATGCCCTCGACAACTCCGCCGGAGTCGACTGCTCCGACCATGAGGTCAATATCAAGATTCTTCTCGAATCATTGATCAGTACCGGAGCCCTCGAGCCCGAGGACCGCAACGAGTTGCTTGCCTCCATGACAGAGGAGGTCGCCGAGCTCGTGCTGCACGACAACCGCATGCAGAACGAGCTCATGGGCACCAGCCGTGCCAACGCCGCGCAACTGCTGAGCGTGCATTCCCGGCAGATCGCCGACCTCGCCGCCAACCGCGGACTCGACCGCGAGATCGAGGCACTGCCTAGCGAAGAGGCCATCAGCGAGCGGATGAAGAACAACGAGGGGCTCTCCTCGCCAGAGCTCTCGACCCTCCTCGCTCACGTCAAGCTCGCCATCAAGGACGACCTGATGGAAAGCGACCTTCCCGACAATGAAGTGTTTGCCACGCGGCTGCCCGAATACTTCCCGACGCCGCTGAGGGACAACCACTACCAGGCCATCCGCAAGCACCCCCTGAGCCGGCAGATCGTCACCACCATGCTCGCCAACCAGGCGATCGACAATGGCGGCATCACCTATACCTTCCGCCTCCTCGAAGACGCCGGCGCTACCACCACCGACTCGATCCGTGCCTTCGCTGCCGTCACCGAGATCTTCGGGCTCCGCGAGCTCTGGGACGAGATCCGCCAGGCCGACATGCCCACCCAGGCCTCGGACCAGCTCATGCTCGGTACGCGGCGGTTGCTCGACCGGGCCTCGCGCTGGTTGCTCGCCAACCGTCCCCAGCCCATCGCCGTGGGCGCCGAGATCAACCGGTTCGCCATCAGCGTGCGCGAGCTCGGACCCAAGGTCCCCGAATGGCTGCACGGCAATGACGCCAAGTTCCTCAAGGTGCGTGTCGACGAAGCCGTCGGGATCGGTGCTCCCCGGGACCTCGCCACCCGCGTCTACGCCCTTCTCCACGAGTACTGCCTGCTCGACATCGTCGAGGTCGCCGACCTCGCGGAACGTGAACTCGGCGAGGTCGCCGAGCTGTACTACACCCTCACCGCGCACCTGGGCATCGACACCCTTCACGGGGCCGTCTCCAGGCTCGCCCGCGGCGACCGCTGGCACGCTCTCGCCCGCCTTGCCCTCCGCGACGACCTGTATGGTTCTACCCGAGCGCTCTGCCTCGACGTCCTCGACTACGGGGAGCCGGACGAGAGCGCCGAGGAGAAGATCGACGAATGGGAACTGTCCAACGCATCCCGTCTCGAGCGGGCGCGGTCGGCACTCACCCAGATCGCGAACTCCGGCGCCCTCGATCTCGCTACCCTCTCGGTCGCGGCACGGCAGATACGCAGCATGGTCTATTCACGCAGCCTGAGATCGGAGGCCGGAAGGTGACATCCGCGGGGGAGCCCCACGCCACGCCAGAGCCACGTGACACAGGCACCCCCGCTATGGGCAGCGTCTACCGGGCCTCCGTGCCCGTCCGCTGGTCCGACATGGACGTCTTCCAGCACATCAATCACGCCCGCATGGTCACCCTCCTTGAGGAAGCTCGCATACCCTGGCTGCTCACCCCCGACCGGCCTACCGCTGCTCTCGGGGCAGGAGCCGTCGTCGTCGACATGCACGTCCGCTACCGAGGGCAGCTCCGCCACAGCGACGGGCCCCTCACCGTCGAGATGTGGGTTGCGCGACTCCGCAGCGCGGACTGGACCATCGGCTATGCGGTGCGGGCCCGCGACGCCAGCACGGACGCCCCACCGGCCGTCACCGCTGAGATCCAGCTCGCGGCCTTCGATATCGACACCCAGCGCTTGCGGCGCCTAACGCAACTAGAGCGCGACTACCTGCAACGATACGTGCGGAGCTAACCACACAAACCATGACTGGCCAGCGACAGATCCTCATCGGCAGCCCCTCCGCGACCGCCGATCTCGGCACCTTCCTCACCCGCGCCCTGCGCCTCGACGACGCTGCGGTGGTGCGCATCACCAATCGTGGGCCCAAGCACTTCACCATCTGGTCCCGTACTGGTTTCGATGTGCTCGCCGCGCGCACTATCCCTGGTCGTGCGACTCCCGCTGATCTTGTGGCGGCTGCCGAGCATCTCCTGCATAACCTCCGCGGCGCGAACGGACTCACCGTGGACCCCGGCTACAGCCTCGACTCCGCCTGGCAGGGCGCGGTCCCGCCTCACCAGGGATTCACCCATATCGACGACATTCCTGCCAGCCGCATCATCGCCCTTGCCGAGCAGGGCCAAGCAGTGGCTCGCGAGCATGGCAGCAACCAAGGCCCGCCGGTGTCCCTGCTCGATCAGGAAGTCATCACTGTCACCGACGGCGCGGAGGCTACCGCGGCCGTCACCATGCGCAGCGTGTTCGCGCTCGCTGGGATGGGGTTCGTGCCCCGCGAGCCCGGCGAGGACGAGCGCGTCCGGGTGCGCCACCATGCCGCCTGGACCCGCATCGACGCCCGGTACGGCAGCATCTACGCCCGCCGCGCCTCGATGCCGCTCTTCACCCAGTAGCGCTGACCGACTAGGAGCCGGAGCCGACCTGCCCCGCGAGTGTGCAAGAAACGACAGGCTGGAGCAGGCGGTTTCAGGGAGCCATCGCAACACCTGCGATCAGTCCTGCCAGCTTGTCACAGGGCTTGCTCCAGCCCAGGGTC